>NZ_JACBJI010000029.1:1647-2194 GCF_013401995.1 Flavobacterium agri | reverse complement strand
AAAAAACCTCAAAAAAACTTGCCTCAAAAACTTGCGGGAGCGGAAAAAGTGGCTACTTTTGCACCCGCAATCAGCGAGAAGTTCATACGGCATAATGGGGTAAAAAAGGGCAAAAAAAGTTTTGCGTGAGCGGGAAAGAGTTTCTATCTTTGCCGTCCGTTCCGGAGGGACGGGGCGCCAGAAAGTTCCTTTTTTACTGAAAACCAGGCTCGGGCGAAAAAGATGAAAATTTTTTTCAAAAAAAGCTTGGAAGTATGAAAAAGACTCGTACTTTTGCACCCGCTTTGAAACACAAGCGAAGATTGAAAGAGTAGACAAGTTCATAGACATATTGGATAGACAGCACTTCAACAAGAGTTGAAGTAAGCAGAGAGTAAGGGAAAACGGAAAGTTTTCTTTGAATTATACTGAGTAAGGCTTTGGAGTCGTAAGTTATTAAAATATACGATGAAGAGTTTGATCCTGGCTCAGGATGAACGCTAGCGGCAGGCTTAACACATGCAAGTCGAGGGGTAGAAGGGGCTTGCTCCTTCGAGACCGGCGCACG
>NZ_JACBJI010000029.1:0-1637 GCF_013401995.1 Flavobacterium agri | reverse complement strand
GGTGCGTAACGCGTATGCAATCTGCCTCTCACTGGGGGATAGCCCGGAGAAATCCGGATTAATACCCCATGGTATTTAAGGTCGGCATCGTCCTTTTATTAAAGATTTATCGGTGAGAGATGAGCATGCGTCCCATTAGTTAGTTGGTAAGGTAACGGCTTACCAAGACGATGATGGGTAGGGGTCCTGAGAGGGAGATCCCCCACACTGGTACTGAGACACGGACCAGACTCCTACGGGAGGCAGCAGTGAGGAATATTGGTCAATGGGCGCAAGCCTGAACCAGCCATGCCGCGTGCAGGACGACGGCCCTATGGGTTGTAAACTGCTTTTGTACGGGAAGAAACACTCCTTCGTGAAGGAGCTTGACGGTACCGTAAGAATAAGGATCGGCTAACTCCGTGCCAGCAGCCGCGGTAATACGGAGGATCCAAGCGTTATCCGGAATCATTGGGTTTAAAGGGTCCGTAGGCGGCCCTGTAAGTCAGTGGTGAAATCTTTCGGCTCAACCGGAAAATTGCCATTGATACTGCAGGGCTTGAATTATCGGGAAGTGACTAGAATATGTAGTGTAGCGGTGAAATGCTTAGAGATTACATGGAATACCGATTGCGAAGGCAGGTCACTACCGGTGGATTGACGCTGATGGACGAAAGCGTGGGGAGCGAACAGGATTAGATACCCTGGTAGTCCACGCCGTAAACGATGGATACTAGCTGTTCGGTCGCAAGACTGAGTGGCTAAGCGAAAGTGATAAGTATCCCACCTGGGGAGTACGAACGCAAGTTTGAAACTCAAAGGAATTGACGGGGGCCCGCACAAGCGGTGGAGCATGTGGTTTAATTCGATGATACGCGAGGAACCTTACCAAGGCTTAAATGGGAAACGACAGATCTGGAAACAGGTCCTTCTTCGGACGTTTTTCAAGGTGCTGCATGGTTGTCGTCAGCTCGTGCCGTGAGGTGTCAGGTTAAGTCCTATAACGAGCGCAACCCCTGTTGTTAGTTGCCAGCGAGTCATGTCGGGAACTCTAGCAAGACTGCCGGTGCAAACCGTGAGGAAGGTGGGGATGACGTCAAATCATCACGGCCCTTACGCCTTGGGCTACACACGTGCTACAATGGACGGTACAGTGAGCAGCCACCCCGCGAGGGGGAGCGAATCTACAAAACCGTTCTCAGTTCGGATCGGAGTCTGCAACCCGACTCCGTGAAGCTGGAATCGCTAGTAATCGGATATCAGCCATGATCCGGTGAATACGTTCCCGGGCCTTGTACACACCGCCCGTCAAGCCATGGAAGCCGGGGGTGCCTGAAGTCGGTGACCGCAAGGAGCTGCCTAGGGTAAAACTGGTAACTAGGGCTAAGTCGTAACAAGGTAGCCGTACCGGAAGGTGCGGCTGGAACACCTCCTTTCTAGAGAAAGTGACGACAAGGCAAAAAAAGTTACACATCATAGGGAAACGGGGTTTCCTTACTCTCGCTGTCCATTCAAAAAATACGGAAAACGCAAGTGATTAAGACAGAGTCTCGTAGCTCAGCTGGTTAGAGTACTACACTGATAATGTAGGGGTCGGCAGTTCGAGTCTGCCCGGGACTACTAGGCTTGCATTTCTGAAGGAAATTCTGGAAGTTGGG
>NZ_JACBJI010000028.1 GCF_013401995.1 Flavobacterium agri | reverse complement strand
TTGCGGCTGTCAGGTCGCCTGTGCGGTCGCGCTTTTGCATTTTTGCTTCTTTTGTTGCAAGACAAAAGAAGGCCCGCGGCAGCGAAGGCAACATCCGTATGAATTACGCCCTCGACCCCACCGACAACCAGGTCAAGATCCTCAACGAAGACCATTACTACCCGTTCGGCCTCAAGCACACCAACTACAACTCGAACGTGAAAAACTTCCAGGAAGACCCGGGGTTTTCGACGTTACGGATCATTCAGGTGCCGTCGGAGGGGAATACATATAGGTATAAATACCAAGAACAGGAGTGGCAAGACGAGTTGGGGCTTAATTGGTATAGTTTTAAGTGGAGGAATTATGATCCGTCAATAGGCAGATTTTTTAATATTGATAAATTAGCACAAGATTACGTTTATAATTCACCGTATGCTTTTTGTGAGAATAAGGTAGTTTCCGGTAGAGAAATTGAGGGGTTAGAATATTCGACTAGCACTTCAAGTGATGGCAAGACTGTAACCGTGACTGCTAAAGTATCGTTAGTGAACAAGAGTAATGGTATAATTAGTAATAAGGAAATGAGGATGCTTGCTGAGGATAGGGCTGCAAACCTAAATTCGACGGTGGGAGGAAAAGACCTATCGGGCAGACAGATCGTTATGAAAGTTGAATTTGATCCAAAAGCGACTTTAATTTGGGAGTATAATACGGCGCTGGATGTTAGTAAAACTGTTTTAGGACCAAATGAAACTCTTGAACAATTACAAGTAGTGGCATCAACCGCTGCTGGGTGGACGGATGATATTGGCAATACTCAAAAGAATCGCACGCAGATAAATCTGAACGGTATTCCTGATGGAATGTCAGAAAAAGGTATCTTCAGGATGTGGAATAAAACAGTTAGGAATGAAACTGCTCGTACCGGAAACCATGAAGACGGGCACAATTTGGGACAGCGTCATCAAGATGATGCTTTACTTAGTCAAGAAAAAGCACAGATTCAATTATGCGATCCTGATAATTTGTTTAATAGACAAGCTGAAGGCTCTAACGTAACACCACAACAACGAACTGATATTATAAACCAAATAAATTCACAGCAATCAAATGTCAAGCCTTAAATATTTTTTATTGTTAATTGTAATTTGCACAATCTGTTTTTGTAAAGGTGCTCAGAAATCAGATCATAAGCTTACTCAAACGTCTTATTCGCTTGAGGTTGCATATGACGATAACGATGATTTCGATTCAGTTGTTAGAAAGAATTATTTACTGAAAACCATTAAGGCAGATAAGAAAGATGATAGTGTTATTTATTTTACAGGAGGTTTTTTTGAACAATCTGTTGTTCTTTATGAAGGGAGTCAAAATAAGATCGTAAAAAACCTTTCCACCATCGATCGTGTAGGACTGGCTGGTTATCATGTTTTCAATAATACGGGAAATATGAAAATAGATTTTTCTGGTCTGGGAGTTGTTTTTAATTATAACAAAAAAAATATTAAGAAATACAAATATCTGTATATTTCAAAATCCAATGCTATAATATATGTATTGTATTCCAATACATATAAGCCTTTTATGTGATTTAGAGAGGGTAGGGGTAATGTGGTAATGTGGTAATGTTTCAGAATTAGTGATGGCTCAAATATCGTATCATAATATATTATAAGTCAATTATTAGTTCAGTAATAACAAACAAAAAGGAGTGTGTTTCGCACTCCTTTTTACATTTAAAAATGCCTTAAAACGATCTATGATGATGAAAGGCGACACCTCATGTTCCAGAGTTAGTGATGGGTTTGTGTTAAAGAAATCTGTGACAATTTTTTTTGACACAAAAAGATTGTCACGGTGGTGTTTGGTCAAAAAAATATTTCAAGCGTCAGTTTGTAAAATACAAACCGCGCCGTTTCCCAAATTTCCTATATTTACGCAACAAACATCTTCACCATGGAAACTCCTTCTAAATCCCACATAGGACGAAAAATCTCCCGCATCCGCGAACTGCGCGGCATGAAACAGGAAGCGCTGGCCCAAGCCTTGGGCGTCAGCCAGCAGACCGTCAGCAACATGGAGAACAGCGAAGACATCGACGACGTAAGATTGAAGGACGTCGCACAGGCGCTCGGCGTTAGCCTGGAAGCGATTAAAAGTTTTAGCGAAGAAAATGTAATCAATTACTTCAATACATTCAACGATACAGACTTCAGCAATAGCCACGGTGCGTTTGCACATAACCACCAATGCAATTTCAATCCGTTAGACAAAGTGGTCGAACTGTACGAACGGTTGGTGCAGGCCGAAAAAGACAAGGTGGCCTATCTCGAAAAACTACTGAATAAATAAGATCGACCGCCACTGGCGGTTTTTTTTATCGTATCCCTGTATTTCCTTCTTTCCGAAAACTTCCCGCGGACACGCATTTTGCGCAGCGCGCAAGCAAAATGTCAATAAACGCTTCCGTCTTCCTGCGCCATGATCGCACAGGCGGGTACCTGACGCCGCAAAGGCTTGGAAAAAAGCGAAAAACTGTC
>NZ_JACBJI010000027.1 GCF_013401995.1 Flavobacterium agri | reverse complement strand
AACTAAAGTACAATAAGCAAAATAAGGGCGTATGGGGGATGCCTAGGCTCCTGCAGGCGAGGAAGGACGTGATAAGCTGCGATAAGCTCCGGGGATCGGCACACACGAATCGATCCGGAGATTTCCGAATGGGGCAACCCAGCATATTGAAGATATGTTACCCAGTTATGGGGGCGAACGCGCTGAACTGAAACATCTAAGTAGGCGCAGGAGAAGAAAACAAAAGTGATTCCGTGAGTAGTGGCGAGCGAAAGCGGATTAGCCCAAACCAGCAATGTTACGGCATTGGTGGGGTTGTAGGGCCGCGAGATTGTATGTGAACCGAACCGGAACCGTCTGGAAAGTCGGGCCATAGAGGGTGATAGCCCCGTATGGGTAAGGAACATGATACATAGCGGTACCCTGAGTAGGGCGGGGCACGTGAAACCCTGTCTGAATCTGCCGGGACCATCCGGTAAGGCTAAATACTCGCAGGAGACCGATAGTGAACCAGTACCGTGAGGGAAAGGTGAAAAGAACCGTGAATAACGGAGTGAAACAGATCCTGAAACCATACGCCTACAAGCGGTCGGAGCCCTTTCGTGGGGTGACGGCGTGCCTTTTGCATAATGAGCCTACGAGTTAACGTTGCCGGCAAGGATAAGCGGTTAAGCCGTGGATCCGTAGCGAAAGCGAGTCTGAATAGGGCGCCATAGTCGGTAATGTTAGACGCGAAACCGTGTGATCTACCCATGGGCAGGATGAAGCTGTGGTAACACACAGTGGAGGTCCGAACCGGTTGACGTTGAAAAGTCTTCGGATGACCTGTGGGTAGGGGTGAAAGGCCAATCAAACTCGGAAATAGCTCGTACTCCCCGAAATGCATTTAGGTGCAGCGCTGAGTATAAGTTTACTAGAGGTAGAGCTACTGATTGGATGCGGGGGCTTCACCGCCTACCAATTCCTGACAAACTCCGAATGCTAGTAAATGTTCCTCAGCAGTGAGGGCTTGGGTGCTAAGGTCCAAGTCCGAGAGGGAAAGAACCCAGACCATCAGCTAAGGTCCCCAAATGTATGCTAAGTTGAAAGAACGAGGTTTGTCTGCCCAGACAGCTAGGATGTTGGCTTGGAAGCAGCCATTCATTTAAAGAGTGCGTAACAGCTCACTAGTCGAGCGGACGAGCATGGATAATAATCGGGCATAAGCATACTACCGAAGCTATGGATTTGACGTAAGTCAAGTGGTAGGGGAGCATTCTGACAGGGCTGAAGGTGTGGCGTGAGCCATGCTGGACCGGTCAGAAAAGAAAATGTAGGCATAAGTAACGATAATGCGGGCGAGAAACCCGCACACCGAAAGACTAAGGTTTCCTCAGCTATGCTAATCAGCTGAGGGTTAGTCGGGACCTAAGGCGAACCCGAAAGGGACAGTCGATGGCCAACGGGTTAATATTCCCGTACTTGTATAAGTTGTGATGGAGCGACGCAGTGATGAAAGTACCGCGAACTGACGGAATAGTTCGTTGAAGCACCTACCTATATCCTTTATAGTCAAATGCGTAGAGGATGGGGAAATGCGATAGTACACGGAGCCTTCGGGCAAAGTGATAGTGTACCTAAGGGCTGCCAAGAAAAACTTCTAAACTTAGATTTATACAACCCGTACCGTAAACCGACACAGGTGGTCGAGGAGAGAATCCTAAGGTGCTCGAGAGATTCATGGCTAAGGAATTAGGCAAAATAGACCTGTAACTTCGGGAGAAAGGTCGCCAGCAGCAATGCTGGCCGCAGTGAAGAGGTCCAGGCGACTGTTTATCAAAAACACAGGGCTCTGCAAAATCGTAAGATGAGGTATAGGGCCTGACACCTGCCCGGTGCTGGAAGGTTAAGAGGAGATGTTATCTTCGGAGAAGCATTGAATTGAAGCCCCAGTAAACGGCGGCCGTAACTATAACGGTCCTAAGGTAGCGAAATTCCTTGTCGGGTAAGTTCCGACCTGCACGAATGGTGTAACGATCTGGACGCTGTCTCAGCCATGAGCTCGGTGAAATTGTAGTAGCGGTGAAGATGCCGCTTACCCGCAGTGGGACGAAAAGACCCTGTGCACCTTTACTATAGCTTCGTATTGACCTTGGATAAGTGATGTGTAGGATAGGTGGGAGACTTCGACCCGGGTTCGCCAGGATTCGGTGAGTCATCGTTGAAATACCACCCTTTGCTTATCTGAGGCCTAACTCTGCGTCGCAGAGGACATTGCGTGGTGGGTAGTTTGACTGGGGTGGTCGCCTCCAAAAGAGTAACGGAGGCTTCTAAAGGTTCCCTCAGCACGCTTGGTAACCGTGCGTAGAGTGCAATGGCATAAGGGAGCTTGACTGAAAGACATACAGGTCGATCAGGTACGAAAGTAGAGCATAGTGATCCGGTGGTTCCGCATGGAAGGGCCATCGCTCAAAGGATAAAAGGTACGCCGGGGATAACAGGCTGATCTCCCCCAAGAGCTCATATCGACGGGGGGGTTTGGCACCTCGATGTCGGCTCGTCACATCCTGGGGCTGGAGAAGGTCCCAAGGGTTGGGCTGTTCGCCCATTAAAGTGGCACGCGAGCTGGGTTCAGAACGTCGTGAGACAGTTCGGTCTCTATCTACTGCGGGCGTTAGAAATTTGAGCGGATCTGATTCTAGTACGAGAGGACCGAATCGGACGAACCGCTGGTGTATCTGTTGTCCCGCCAGGGGCACCGCAGAGTAGCCACGTTCGGAAGGGATAAGCGCTGAAAGCATATAAGCGCGAAACCCACCGCAAGATGAGATTTCTTTTAAGGGTCGTGGAAGATGACCACGTCGATAGGCTACAGATGTAAAGGCAGTAATGTCATAGTCGAGTAGTACTAATAACCCGTAAGCTTATGTACGATCC
>NZ_JACBJI010000026.1 GCF_013401995.1 Flavobacterium agri | reverse complement strand
AGGTCGAACTCGGCGATGCCGTCGGTAAGGTCACCGAAGTCGTCGCACTGGGCCGCGAAGGCATAGGCCGCCGCGGTCGCGCCCGGCTTGACGATGAGATCGAAGGTCTGGCTGGCCGTACAGCCCGTGGCCGTATTGGTAACGTCCACCGTGATGGTCTGCGGGTTGGTCTGGTTGGTATAGTCAAGGGCGTCAGCGGCCGATATCGGGCCGCCCGCATCAGAGAATACGAAAGTGAAGCCCGAGGTGTCCTGGCCCGGCATCATCTCGGCGATGATGTCGTTCAGGTCGAAGGACATCTGGCCCGTGCCCGCCGGCACCTCACAGCCCGTAAGGAACTTGCCCGGGGCAAGGTCAGGCTGCTGGTCCACCTGCAGGGTGATGGCCACCACCGTATGGCAGTAGGCGCCCGTATCGTCAGGAAGCGTATGCTGCTCCACGCGGATGTAGATCGTGCCGCCCGACGAGACGTAGGCCGCCACGTCAGAGGCAGGGATCGCCGCCGTGCCCGACTCGGCGTCGGCAAGGCTGGTATGGTAGGTGAAGGCCATGCCCATGTCACCGTTGGCAAGCTCGTCCTCGAACTGCGTCAAATCGAAGGTAGCCGTATCCGATCCGTTCTCCTCGCACATGACCAGCACGTCATCCTGCAGCTGCTGCGGATGAGGCAGCGGAAGCACGCGGATGGTGGCCATCGTGTACGACTTACAGCCCGTGGCAAGATCCTCCACCATCACCCCGAGGTCATCCACGGGGCCCTGGTTGGTATAATGGGCAGGGTCCATGATCTCGTCGGTGTCCGTAAGGGCATCGGCATAGCTGTGGTAGTAATGCACCTGGTAGCCCGAGGTGATGCCCGGCACCGGAACCTCCACCGGAAGGTCCCACTCGATGAGCTGGTTGCCGTCGGCGTCCGCGCACTGCGTGAACAACCCGAGGGTGGCCGGCAAATTGAACGGCACGTTGACCTTGATGAAGAACGAGTCCTCATCGTGGCAGCCGCCGGTCACGTCCACGCGGTACCAGATCTGCTGGGTGAAGGCCGTCTGGTTGGTGTAATTGGTGATGTTGCCTATAGGGCTGATGCCCTGGGCCGCGTCCGAGGCGCTCTCGAAATAGCGTATCTGGTAAGGGGCCGGACCCGTCTGCAGGGCTATGATGGCCGCCTCCTGTTCGGTGAGGTTGAACTGCGTAAAGCCGTCCTGGTCATCGTCGCACTCCACAAGGTCGGAAAGCTCCGCGGCGATCGCGCCCGGGATCACCGTAAGGGTCACCGGCCACACGCTGCGGCAGTTGCCCGGCGTCTCGGGGTTGTTCGCACCCACGTAGAGCGTCTGGGCCCATTGGGTCACGTTCACGTAAGGTATAGTCTGGTCGATAGGCAGGTTGCCCGCGACGGCGTCCTGCTCGGTCAGGTAGAAGTTGATCACCATCTGGGTGGCCGGAACCCCCATCTGCATCGCATCGGCTATGTCTTCAAGATTGAACGGGGCGAACCCGTCGTTGTTGTCGTCGCACGAGAACAGCAGCGCGTCATCCGGGGCAAGAAGGTGCGGCACCGGTTTCGGGTCCACCACGATGTCCATGCCCGTGAGGTGGCTGCAGCCGCCCTGGCTCACCACGATCCAGATGTATTGGGAGCCCGGCACCGTGTTGGTGTAAGGGCTGCCAAGCGGGGCGTTGCCCGAGAGCGCGTCCGACTCGCTCGCATAGAAGGCGGCCGTCTGGCCCGCCACGAGGAAGCCCGAGACATAGCCCGCGATATCGAAGGACATGAACTGGTCGAAGTCGTCATCGCAAAGGCGGTAAGGCGGGATGTCGGCAACGCCCGGCAGGGCCAGTACCACAAGCGGTACGGTCACCTGGTCGCGGCAGCCGCTGGCCGTATGGGTCACCACCGCGATGATGTCCGCCGTGGCGCTCTGGTAGGCCGCCCACCCGTTGAACGGGATAGGGTTGGCCGGCACGTCGGCAGCCGTGGCGTAGTACGTCACCGTATGCGTAGTACCGTCAAGCCCGCCCAGGATCTCGTCCAGAAGGGCCTGGTCGGCTAGGTTGAAATACGCAAGGCCGTCGTTGTCCTCCCCGTCACACTGCTCCACAGGCTGCACGTCGTCGTTGGCAACCGGGCGCGGCACCACGATGAGCTGCAGCGGGGCCACGCTCGGGCAGGTACTGCCCGGAGCCGTCACGCTCACGTAGATCGTCTGGTTGCACGGCACGTTGTTCGGGTAGGCCGTCGGGACGGCTATGAAGTTCTGGGTCTGCTGTTCGGCATCCTCAGGCGTCAGGTAATAATGGAACTCCACCCCGGCAGGGATGCTGGCCGAGTCCCAGATGTCGGCCGCGGCCTGGGTCAAATCGAAGACCCCGAAGCAGTCGTTGTTGTCGTCGCACACCGAGAGCGCGTCCGGCGTGGTGTCTATGGCAGGGCCCGTGGCCCCGATGAGCTCGAGTGGCGCAAGGGCGAAGCAGTCCGCGTTCTCAAGGCGTACCCAGATCGTGCCGCCCGCACTGTGGTAAGGGCTAGGTAGCGGGGACTGGGGTACGGCAGCGTCGGCCTGGCTCGCGTAGAAGCCTACGGTGACGCCCGGTTCCTGGGTGATCACCGGGATGTGCCCGGCAAGGTCGAAGTCGGCAAGGCCGTCGGCCCCGATGCAGCTGGTCATCGACTGCAGCGGCTCGGTGAGCTGCGGAAGCGGGTTGACCACCAAATTGAAGGAGGTCACCGTCTGGCAGTACGTATTGGCAAGGTTCACCCAGATGGTCTCCCCGGCGCTCACGTAAGGGCTCGCGATCGGGCTCGTGCCCGACTGGGCGTCGGCCTGGCTCAGGTAGAAGGTGATGGTGAGGCCCGCAGGGTTGGCCACGATGTTGCCCGCATATCCCGTAAGGTCGAAGGACTCCGT
>NZ_JACBJI010000025.1:1009-2970 GCF_013401995.1 Flavobacterium agri | reverse complement strand
CCGCCTCAGGAGGGGCGGCCGCCTCCCCCGCGAACAAAACATACCGACAATGAAGAAAATATATATTACGGCCTTCCTGGCGCTGACGGCCCTGGCCTCCCGCGCGCAGCAGGACCCGCACTATACGCAGTACATGTACAACATGAACGTGATGAACCCTGCCTACGCGGGCAGCAAGGAGAGCCTCTCGGGCGGTCTTCTGTACCGCAAGCAGTGGGTGGACATCGAGGACGCGCCTACCACGGGCACGTTCTTCATCCATTCCCCGGTTGGGAAGAACGTGGGCCTCGGGCTCTCGGCGGTGAACGACAAGATCGGTCCGGTCGAGGAGACCAACGTCTACGCGGACTTCTCCTATACGCTGCAGCTCGGGGGTGAGCACAGGCTCGCCTTCGGTATCAAGGGAGGGGCTACCTTCCACAAGGTGGACTTCGCCACGATCTACCCGACGCTTCCCGACGTGGGCGACGGGGTGTTCGCCACGTCCAACCCGAGCGAGACGATGCTCAACGTGGGGGCGGGGCTTTTCTACTACACCGACAAGTACTACGTGGCCTTCTCGGTCCCGAACATGCTCAAAGGGAAATACCTTGACTTCAACGGCACGAGCTACGGCTCTGAGGCGCTGCACTACTTCCTCACGGGAGGTTACGTGTTCCAGCTGGGCCAGGACTTCAAGCTCAAGCCCTCGGCTATGATCAAGTCGAGCTTCGACGCGCCGACCTCCTACGACGTATCCCTGAACGGGCTTTACCTGGAGCGCTTCGAGCTCGGGGCGACCTACCGCATCGAGGACTCGTGGGGCGTGATGGCCAACGTTGGGGTGATCCCCAACGTGCTCCGCATCGGCTACGCCTACGACCACATCGTCTCGGACCTGAAGGTGTCGACGCCGGCCTCGCACGAGATCATCCTGCTCTTCGACATCCCTTACGCCAAGAAGGTATCCCGTTCACCACGTTATTTCTAACCTAAAAGCGAACAGAAAAGAAATGAAACGACTACATCATATTTTATTGTTGTCTCTGGCGCTTACGGGTGCATCCCTGACGGCCCAGAACAAGGACACGGCCGATGCCGACAAGTTATACAACCGCCTGGAGTACGTCGATGCCGCCGAGGCCTACCTGAAGCTCGTCGACAAGGGCAAGGGTGACGGCTACGTGTACCGCCAGCTTGCCGAGAGCTACTACAACGTCTTCAACAGCAAGGAGGCCGTGCGCTGGTACGCCAAGGCCGCCGAGTCGCAGCAGGAGGCCGAGACCTACTTCCACTACGCCCAGATGCTCAAGGCCGAGGGCAAGTACGAGGAAGCCAACAAGCAGATGTCCAAATTCGCGCAGCTGGCCCCCCAGGACAAGCGTGCCCAGGAGTTCAAGTCCGACCCGAACTATTTGCCGAAGCTCCGTGCCCAGGCCAGGATGTTCGACGACAAGCCGCTCGCCATCAACAGCGAGAAGAGCGACTTCGGCGCGGTCCTTACCGACGACAGCCACCTGTACTTCGCCTCGGCAAGGAACAAGGCGCGCAAGACCTACGGCTGGAACGAGGAACCGTTCCTGGATCTGTACGTGGCGGTGATGAACGCCGACGGCAGCTTCGCCGAGCCTACCCCGGTTAGCGGCGTGAACACGCGCTTCCACGAGGGTCCGGCCTCGATCACCTCGGACGGCAACACGATGTACTTCTCCAGCGAGAGCTTCAAGGAGGGCGAGTTCGAGAAGGACAGGAAGAACAAGCTCAAGATGGGCCAGGTCTACCTCTACAAGGCGGGCAAGGACGGAGAGTCGTGGGGCAACGTGAAGGAGCTCCCGTTCAACGGCAAGGACTACTCGTGCTCCAACCCGAGCATCAGCAAGGACGGCAGGACGCTCTACTTCTCCTCGAACATGCCGGGTGGGACCGGAGGCTACGACATCTGGAAGGTGGCCGTGAACGGCGACGGCAGCTTCGGCACGCCG
>NZ_JACBJI010000025.1:0-999 GCF_013401995.1 Flavobacterium agri | reverse complement strand
CAGCAAGGACGGCAGGACGCTCTACTTCTCCTCGAACATGCCGGGGGGAACGGGCGGCTACGACATCTGGAAGGTGGCCGTGAACGGCGACGGCAGCTTCGGCACGCCTGAGAACATGGGCACGGGCATCAACACCGAGGGCAACGAGGGCTTCCCGAGCGTCACGGACTCGGGCAGGCTGTACTTCGCCTCGGACTCGCGCCAGGGCTTCGGGGGTCTTGACGTGTTCTACGTGGACCTCAATAAAGGCGGCGAGGCCAGGAACGTGGGCGCCCCGGTGAACACGGCCAAGGACGACTTCGCCTTCAGCTTCAACGATACGAAAAAGACGGGATTCTTCTCGAGCAACCGCGACGGCAACGACAACATCTACCAGGCGGCGCCTATCTGCGCCACGGAGATCGCCGTGACGGTGCGCGACGCCAAGACGGGCCAGGCATTGTCTGATGCCAAGGTCTCGATACTTGACGAGAAGAGGAACATCGTGGAGACCAGGACCTCGGGTGCCGAGGGCAAGGTGTCCTACACGACCGACTGCAACCGCACCTTCACGATCCAGGCCACGCGCGACGGGTACGAGTCGGGGACCTTCCCTGTCTCGAAGACGGCCGGCGAGCCTATCGCGGTCAGCGCGGATTTGCAGCCTATAGAGACGATCATCCAGCCTGAGGCGGTGACCCTGAACGAGATCTACTTCGAGTACGACAAGAGCAACATCACCCGCGAGGGCGCCTTCGAGCTCGACAAGCTGGTACAGGCGATGAACCTCCATCCGGAGATGGTGATCATGGTCAAGGCGCACACCGACAACCGCGGCACGGACGCCTACAACATGGCCCTGTCGGAGAGACGCGCCAGATCGACGGTGCAGTACGTGCTCTCGAAGGGCATCAAGCGCGACCGCATCTCGGGCAAGGGCTTCGGGGAGAGCGAGCCTAAGGTGCAGTGCGAGCCGTGCAGCGAGGAGCAGCACGCCCAGAACAGGCGAAGCGAGTTCCT
>NZ_JACBJI010000024.1 GCF_013401995.1 Flavobacterium agri | reverse complement strand
GACAGTTTTTCGCTTTTTTCCAAGCCTTTGCGGCGTCAGGTACCCGCCTGTGCGATCATGGCGCAGGAAGACGGAAGTGTTTATTGACATTTTGCTTGCGCGCTGCGCAAAATGAGTGTCCGCGGGAAGATTCGGGAAAACTTGGGGAACGAAACACCGGTCTGAGGTTTGGGGACTGGAGTTGTGACTGTATTCTTGTAGCAAAAAATATTTCACATTTTTATTTGCTACAGAAATGTGTCAAAAAATTTATCGCTTCAAAAGTTGACACGGATGAACATGGGGTTTCCATCACTAATTTTGATACACGAGGTGTCGCTTTCCATCAATATTGATTGTTTTAAGGTTTTTTCTAATGTAAAAAGGAGTGCATAAAGCACTCCTTTTTGTTTGTTATTATTGAATTAATAATTGATTTACAAAACGTTATGATACTATATAGATGCCATCACTAATTCTGATACATTACCCAAAATGTTATGATGTCGTGTAGACACCATCACTAATTCTGGAACATTACCCAAACGTTGGTTGACAATAGGGATGCTTGGGAATTGGATTATTGCAAGGGCGGGTTGAAGTATTTGATTATGGGATTGAATGAAACACGGTGAAGTGTGGCTTTTTAACTTTTGGAATTTCAAACCGAAAGCAAATCATCAAAATTTGTTTTAAATGATTTAATTACAGTTCAGTTGCGAATAATTATCCTCCTCAATATAATATCCAAATTTCCTGTAATTCTCGATATTAGTTAGAATTTGAACCTTTCTTGGATTACCTCCAAGTTCCTTGTCTGCAAACTCCAATACTTCGTCAATTTTAATTCCAAGATTTGGACAATTGACAAATTTAAAAACTCGAAAATCGTTGCCATCAAAATAAAATATGCTACTGTAAGAAATAGAGGAAATAACAGGCGAGACATGATAGAAATGGCCTTTTACGAATTTAATTTTTGGCAGACCATCATCTGGTACTTTTTTATTGACATTCGTAGTGTCAGTTAAATCATAAATGCTATATCCAATTAATGTTCCATCTTCTGTATGGGAAAATCCATTTTCAACAATGGTCTTATATTGCGGGATGTTGTCGTTCAGGAAGGTCTCTATCTTTCGCAACGTTTCATTATTAGATAGAACTCCCGTCTTTACTGAGCTACAACCAAGAATTATTACTATACTGATGATAAGAAGAATTTGTTTCATAATTTATTGTCTTGCTGCTTTAATTTCTTCGTGAACCTTTTTTTGAACCTGATAAGCAGGAGGTTCGACTTCATAGTTATTTGTACGACCATTAGCTCTATCAATAATTGCCTCAATTGAATACGGATTAAGATTATGGTCAATCTCGTGAGATACCGTTCCTGTCATAGCGTCTGATTTTGTCAGCCCTGAATCCCAAATTCCTGTTTTTCCCAATACCGCAAACTTATTATTAGACAAGTCATCGAAATTTTTATCAAAAATTGTGATTGTCGCTTCTTTATAAATTGTATTTCCTTTTGAATCTACGATTGTTTCTGGTGTTCCATCAAAAGATTGAGTGTCTTTGTTCCAATTTAGCGCTTTTCCCGAAGCATCGTGAGGTTGATGAAGACCATATAATTTGCTGCCATTAGCGCCAGTATTTTCCTTATCAATCACTAAATTAACCTTTCCTTCGCTATCAGCAATGCCCTTAAACTGACTTTTAGCTTTCTCACTCTTAGACTCGTTAATGCCAGCAACTATAGTTTTAGTATCTTCTGTTGCGTTTTGACTTACCGTCAGATTTCCATTTTTATCAGTTGTATAGGTAATCGCCTTACCATCTACCCCAGGAATCCATTTGGCCTGCATTCCATCAGGGTCAACAAAAACAATTGGGTTATTGTAAGCGTAATCGTAGGGAGACCATCTCCTTGAAGTCTCCGCCAGCGGGTCAATATTCATCCACCTCCCAATCGCTGGGTCATAATTCCTTGCTCCATAGTCGTAGAAGTTAAGCCCCAGCTCATCCTGCCACTCCTTTCCATTGTACTTATACCGATACGTATTCCCCTCCGAAGATACCTGAATTATTCGTAATGTCGAAAAACCCGGGTCTTCCTGG
Source organism: Flavobacterium agri (assembly GCF_013401995.1). Lineage (GTDB taxonomy): Bacteria > Bacteroidota > Bacteroidia > Flavobacteriales > Flavobacteriaceae > Flavobacterium > Flavobacterium agri. The sequence goes on along the minus strand of NZ_JACBJI010000024.1, from coordinate 1,046 downwards.
AAGTTCTTCACGTCCGAGTTGTAGTTGGTGTGCTTGAGCCCGAACGGGTAGTAATGGTCTTCGTTGAGGATCTTGACTTCGTTGTCGCTCGGGTCAAGCGCGTAGTTCATGCGGATGTTGCCCAGGTGGTCCTTGTACTGGTAGACGTAGTTGAACTGGTAGGCGTTGCCGACCTTCGTAGCCTTGATGTAGCCTTCGGGATGCGCGATGAACTGCAGGGTGTTGTTCTCGTACTGGAAGCCCTGCTGGTAGACCGTCGTGGTCTGTTCCTGGTTGCTGCCGACCTGCTTGCTCACGAGCTTGCGGACTTTGGTGCCGGAGGCGTTGTATTGGTAGGTGATGAAGCTGCCGTCAAAGTATAGAATCTTCAATGGAAGGTTCAGGTGGTTGTAGGTGATCGTGCCGATGTCCTTGTTCTTGTCGGCGGTCATGTTGCCGTAGGTGTCGTAGCCGTAATCATCGCCCGTATTGCCGTCGTTGAAGCCCGAGGCGTGGGCTTCGAGGTCATCCACATCGACCAGTTTGTTGGTGTGGGGCTCGTAGGTATAGACCAGGTCGTCTATGGGCTGTACGGCCGTGAGGTCTTCGTAGTCGCCGTTGCGGCCCAAAGAGGTGATGTTGCCGTTCCTGTCGTAGGCCATCCACTCGTCGTAGGACCTGCTGCGCGGAACGTTCTCGTAAGGTCTTTGGTAATAGGCGTGCAGCAGGCGGTTCAGCCCGTCGTACTTATAGCCGTATTTGCGTTGGAAACCGTCCGAGGAACTTCTCCAGAACGTCTCGGAGATGTTGCCGTTGTAGAGCGGGCTGACCTCGTCGTCGAGGTCGTCCCCGACAGTGTCGTAGTTGATGCGGAACGAGAACAGGTCGCCTGAGGCGTGGCCCGGGTCGACGTCGTTGATGTCGGTGAGCCAGCCGCGGATGTTGTATTTGTAGTCGACGTGCTGCAGCGCGCCTGTGCCGATCTGGCCTACCTGCTTTTCGACGAGCTGGCCCAGGTCGTCGTAGGCGTTCAGGAAGATGCGCTCGTTGGTTCCGCCGTTCACCTG
>NZ_JACBJI010000023.1 GCF_013401995.1 Flavobacterium agri | reverse complement strand
TTTGCTGCAACATAGAGTAGGATAAACAAAAAGGTCTTCATTGTGGATTTTTTCATAGTTGCAGGTAACGTTAGGCCTATCTTGGCCGTCGCGGCTTGCGGAGAAAGTACTCTCCGCTTGGACGAAAGGTAGCAAAACTTTTGGATTTTTCTAACTTGGAAAGTTTGAAAAATCCAATGTTTTGCGGCTTTGGAAATGACACTTCCCGTCACCGAAAACCAGCGATGGATCAAGATAGGCGGTTAGTTGCTGCCTTTTTAAAATGGTTTTCTATATTTATAAAATATTAAAAACCAACAAACAAGCTATGAGTGATAAACAAATTGTATTTGATCTTTACCGATTCCATCTTCACTTAATTGAAAGTGATCAAATAGTATTGTTTCCAAATCAGTATACGAAAGATGAGTTACTGGAAAACAAAAATGCGATACTGTATGGAATTTTAGAAAATCTATATGAAAATGTTACCGACTTTCCAATTATTCAATTCAATAAGAATGATGAGACATTAATTTTTGGAGTCGCTAATAAAAAGAAGCTTCAATATTATCAAAACTTTCAAAAACACTCAATAAACTCCGAACCTTTTGTATATGTAATTATTAATACGAATCCTGAATCGCAAAAAGTAGGAGTAAGTAGGAATGTTGAGGCATTTACAAGCGAATCGGCAGCAATAAATGTTTTGCTCAGAGTTTTCAATAAATATCTAAAAAGCTATGGCTTAAAAATAAGTTTTGAAAAAATATATGATAAAAAGGAATTTTGGAGTCTTTTGAAACAATACTCTGGAAAAATCAAAATGCTGAGATTTGAGATTATTAAGCCGAATATGTCTTCAATATCAAGTTCTATTAAGGATTATTTGAAGCCATTGATTGAAAAAACGAATAGTCAAACAACGAAGATTTCGCTTGAAGCGGATAAAGGAGAAACGTTGGACAAAATTACTCCAAAAAATGAGCAGCTGAACTCGCTCGTTGAATATACTAGCGAAGGTGGTGGAAATGTAGTATTAAGGGTTAATGACCAAAGAAAATTAATCAAGTCATCCGATTTGTCGAAAACTTTAGTCGTTCCCGAAGCAAGCTTAAAAGGAAGCGAATTACCTTTCGGAGACTGGATGGCAAAATTTAAGTGATGCACAAGTACAGACTGAAAGATATTAGGAATTTTCTCATCCACGAGCTGATTTGTTTGTGGATAAGTTATTTTATTGTTCAGAACGAATGGTCCTGGTTTTCCAATATTTTGGTAGAAAATTACTTTACTTTCAGTTTTGCAGTTGTTGGACTTTGTTTTGCAATTTATAGTTTAACGATACCTAAGCTTATTGAGATAAAACATGCATTAAAATTAGAGGCAAAACCATTTAAAATTATTTTTAAGGAAATGAAATTCTCTCAATATAAACTTTGGGTATGTTTCATTTTAGGTTTTGTAATGATGCTAACGGTTAAATATTTTGAAACTTGTTCTGATAATAAATTTGCTTGTATAAGCGCGCTTTCCATTTTATTTTCGACGATCTCCACTAGTTTTGAAATTTTATTTGATACTTCAAAAAGTATCTTCATAATATCTGACTTGGGCACTGTCGATTCTGACGAAGGTAGCAACTAACGTTAGGCCGCCAGCCGAAGTTGCGGCCAAGCGAACTGAGTTGTCTCTGCCAAGATAGAACTTTCTTCGTGAACGAACAACTTCCGGCTACCGAAAACCCGCAATTTTGGCTGGCGGCGGTTAGCAGCAGTAACTACCTATTTCCTTTAGATTTATTGCACGTTTCATGCGCCAGTTGAGCATTTCCTAAGTTTGTAAAACCACCTTTATCCCATGGTTTTACATGATCAATTTGGTAATCATCATAACCAGCTATTTCTGTGGTACAAATTCCGCATATTTTTTCTTTTGCACTATGCCACAAAAATTGTTTTTCAAAATCAGTAAAATGCCTTTTACTATCACGAGGAATGCAAAATGGTTCTAACAGATTTGTCAATATAGTGTGGCGGAACTTTCTATTTGCGATAATATCCCCAGCATTAATTGTTCCCTCGAAATATTTTAGCATATCCGGATTTGTACTGCCAAGAAATGCATTTTTACTTAGTTCAATTAATGCTTGTCTAATTTCCGGATATATTTCTGGGGAGATTTTGTAATTTTTGTTTTTCGTTAAATCATACAAAACATAAAACAGAGAATAGAAATCATTTTTATTATGAAATCTTGTAGTTTTAATATCTTCATCCAAGATCTTATCTAATAAAGATAATGTACTCCTAAAAGCCTTTTTCCATGCAATAACTTCGTCCTCATCCATTGAATCAAATTCTGCATATATCTTATCAAGAGTTTTCTTTTTATCCTGAAGACCTTTAATCATCGCGGCAAAAAGTTCTGAAATAAATTCGGCGTCAAGCATTCTCTTCACATCGGTAGCAGATAAAATTTTATTTTCTACTAAGTAATCGTCTTGTTCTTCGGCAACTGTAAATACCATTCCTTTAAAGTCACCATTGTAAGCGGCATTTCTTAACTCTTGATTATTTAGTTTTGCTCCACTTAAGTTTAAGCGAATGAACATATCATTGATTTCTTTATCATTTGCATCTTCGAGTTCTTCAAAAGATAGCTTATATCGCCAAAATTCGTCCAAAAGGTTTCCAGGTAAAGTTTTAAAGGATAAGCCTTCAAATCTCTCTGGAAATGATTCAGGTTTTGGATGTTGCTTTTTTGTTAAAATGAATTCTTTTCCATCTTCCATTTTACCATTGATAAAATCAAAAATTGCCGTTAATCGTTGTTGTCCATCAACAACATCGTAGATAGTCTTTCCCGTTTTAGAGTCGACTTTAATTTGAATGAAAAATTTAGGAATAGGCAATCCTTGTAAAATTGTATCTATTAGATAAACTTTATTTTTATAACTCCAAACTGGCCGGCGTTGATAGTTTGGCGTTAGATTTACTTTTCCAAGAGTATTCAAGTCATTTATTTCCGAAATGGGTTTTGCGTTTAAATTTGTTCTCATGTTGTTTAGTCGATTTGTCGATGTTATTGCTGCTAACGTTTGGCGGCTTCTTTGTCGCCGCGACCTTTCGGAGAGAGTACTCTCCGCTATTGGAAACGAAGTTAATGAAAAAGATTTTCCCAAACCACAAAAGGAGCGGTGGCGAAGAGCCGCTGTTACTGGCCGTTTGTGCTCACGAAAGAATGGAAAGAGAATTCTCAGCAGTGGTAAAATTGTCCGCCGAAGGCATTACGGAATTTAGTAAGGAAATTTTTGGCGAAGCCTTTCGCTAAAAGCGAAAAAGAAATAATACGTTGCAAATGGACAGTAACGTTAGGCCGCTAATTTTGGTCGCGGCGTTTCGGAGCGAGTACTCTCCGCTGAAAAGTACGAAATTAAAGAA
>NZ_JACBJI010000022.1:991-3664 GCF_013401995.1 Flavobacterium agri | reverse complement strand
AGGTCGAACTCGGCGATGCCGTCGGTAAGGTCACCGAAGTCGTCGCACTGGGCCGCGAAGGCATAGGCCGCCGCGGTCGCGCCCGGCTTGACGATGAGATCGAAGGTCTGGCTGGCCGTACAGCCCGTGGCCGTATTGGTAACGTCCACCGTGATGGTCTGCGGGTTGGTCTGGTTGGTATAGTCAAGGGCGTCAGCGGCCGATATCGGGCCGCCCGCATCAGAGAATACGAAAGTGAAGCCCGAGGTGTCCTGGCCCGGCATCATCTCGGCGATGATGTCGTTCAGGTCGAAGGACATCTGGCCCGTGCCCGCCGGCACCTCACAGCCCGTAAGGAACTTGCCCGGGGCAAGGTCAGGCTGCTGGTCCACCTGCAGGGTGATGGCCACCACCGTATGGCAGTAGGCGCCCGTATCGTCAGGAAGCGTATGCTGCTCCACGCGGATGTAGATCGTGCCGCCCGACGAGACGTAGGCCGCCACGTCAGAGGCAGGGATCGCCGCCGTGCCCGACTCGGCGTCGGCAAGGCTGGTATGGTAGGTGAAGGCCATGCCCATGTCACCGTTGGCAAGCTCGTCCTCGAACTGCGTCAAATCGAAGGTAGCCGTATCCGATCCGTTCTCCTCGCACATGACCAGCACGTCATCCTGCAGCTGCTGCGGATGAGGCAGCGGAAGCACGCGGATGGTGGCCATCGTGTACGACTTACAGCCCGTGGCAAGATCCTCCACCATCACCCCGAGGTCATCCACGGGGCCCTGGTTGGTATAATGGGCAGGGTCCATGATCTCGTCGGTGTCCGTAAGGGCATCGGCATAGCTGTGGTAGTAATGCACCTGGTAGCCCGAGGTGATGCCCGGCACCGGAACCTCCACCGGAAGGTCCCACTCGATGAGCTGGTTGCCGTCGGCGTCCGCGCACTGCGTGAACAACCCGAGGGTGGCCGGCAAATTGAACGGCACGTTGACCTTGATGAAGAACGAGTCCTCATCGTGGCAGCCGCCGGTCACGTCCACGCGGTACCAGATCTGCTGGGTGAAGGCCGTCTGGTTGGTGTAATTGGTGATGTTGCCTATAGGGCTGATGCCCTGGGCCGCGTCCGAGGCGCTCTCGAAATAGCGTATCTGGTAAGGGGCCGGACCCGTCTGCAGGGCTATGATGGCCGCCTCCTGTTCGGTGAGGTTGAACTGCGTAAAGCCGTCCTGGTCATCGTCGCACTCCACAAGGTCGGAAAGCTCCGCGGCGATCGCGCCCGGGATCACCGTAAGGGTCACCGGCCACACGCTGCGGCAGTTGCCCGGCGTCTCGGGGTTGTTCGCACCCACGTAGAGCGTCTGGGCCCATTGGGTCACGTTCACGTAAGGTATAGTCTGGTCGATAGGCAGGTTGCCCGCGACGGCGTCCTGCTCGGTCAGGTAGAAGTTGATCACCATCTGGGTGGCCGGAACCCCCATCTGCATCGCATCGGCTATGTCTTCAAGATTGAACGGGGCGAACCCGTCGTTGTTGTCGTCGCACGAGAACAGCAGCGCGTCATCCGGGGCAAGAAGGTGCGGCACCGGTTTCGGGTCCACCACGATGTCCATGCCCGTGAGGTGGCTGCAGCCGCCCTGGCTCACCACGATCCAGATGTATTGGGAGCCCGGCACCGTGTTGGTGTAAGGGCTGCCAAGCGGGGCGTTGCCCGAGAGCGCGTCCGACTCGCTCGCATAGAAGGCGGCCGTCTGGCCCGCCACGAGGAAGCCCGAGACATAGCCCGCGATATCGAAGGACATGAACTGGTCGAAGTCGTCATCGCAAAGGCGGTAAGGCGGGATGTCGGCAACGCCCGGCAGGGCCAGTACCACAAGCGGTACGGTCACCTGGTCGCGGCAGCCGCTGGCCGTATGGGTCACCACCGCGATGATGTCCGCCGTGGCGCTCTGGTAGGCCGCCCACCCGTTGAACGGGATAGGGTTGGCCGGCACGTCGGCAGCCGTGGCGTAGTACGTCACCGTATGCGTAGTACCGTCAAGCCCGCCCAGGATCTCGTCCAGAAGGGCCTGGTCGGCTAGGTTGAAATACGCAAGGCCGTCGTTGTCCTCCCCGTCACACTGCTCCACAGGCTGCACGTCGTCGTTGGCAACCGGGCGCGGCACCACGATGAGCTGCAGCGGGGCCACGCTCGGGCAGGTACTGCCCGGAGCCGTCACGCTCACGTAGATCGTCTGGTTGCACGGCACGTTGTTCGGGTAGGCCGTCGGGACGGCTATGAAGTTCTGGGTCTGCTGTTCGGCATCCTCAGGCGTCAGGTAATAATGGAACTCCACCCCGGCAGGGATGCTGGCCGAGTCCCAGATGTCGGCCGCGGCCTGGGTCAAATCGAAGACCCCGAAGCAGTCGTTGTTGTCGTCGCACACCGAGAGCGCGTCCGGCGTGGTGTCTATGGCAGGGCCCGTGGCCCCGATGAGCTCGAGTGGCGCAAGGGCGAAGCAGTCCGCGTTCTCAAGGCGTACCCAGATCGTGCCGCCCGCACTGTGGTAAGGGCTAGGTAGCGGGGACTGGGGTACGGCAGCGTCGGCCTGGCTCGCGTAGAAGCCTACGGTGACGCCCGGTTCCTGGGTGATCACCGGGATGTGCCCGGCAAGGTCGAAGTCGGCAAGGCCGTCGGCCCCGATGCAGCTGGTCATCGAC
>NZ_JACBJI010000022.1:0-977 GCF_013401995.1 Flavobacterium agri | reverse complement strand
TGCAGCGGCTCGGTGAGCTGCGGAAGCGGGTTGACCACCAAATTGAAGGAGGTCACCGTCTGGCAGTACGTATTGGCGAGGTTCACCCAGATGGTCTCCCCGGCGCTCACGTAAGGGCTCGCTATCGGGCTCGTGCCCGACTGGGCGTCGGCCTGGCTAAGGTAGAAGGTGATGGTGAGGCCCGCAGGGTTGGCCACGATGTTGCCCGCATATCCCGTAAGGTCGAAGGACTCCGTACCGTTGCGGTCGTTGTCGCAGAGCTCGTAGTCGGCTATAGGCGAAAGGGCCACCGGACGGGGGTCCACGTAAAGCTCAAGGGTACCCACAGAGGCGCAGTCCGGAGCGTTCACGTTCCACAGGCGCACGTAGAGCGTCTGGTGTACCGGTACGTTGTTGCAGAAGTTGGCGATGTTGTCTATGTCGTTCAGCGGCGATCCGAGCGCGGCGTCGGGCGCCGTCAAAAAGAACGCCACGGCAAGGTCAGGGTCGCCGCCCGTTGCCTGGTCGGCGGCCGCCTGCAGGTTGAAGCAGGTGAAGCCGTCGTTGTTGTCATCGCACAGGCGGATGTCGGTAAGCACCGGCACCGCAGGGGGCGCGATGACCGATACCGTGGCCGTCTGGCCCACGGCCTGGCCGCACGAAGGCGTGGCCGAGTCGCTCACCGAGTCCAGCGTCACCATGTGGTCCATGGCCGTGCCCGTGGCAAGGGTGAAGGTCGATACGCCGGCCGCGTTGGAGACCAGCGTCTGCGAGGTGCCGTCCACCGTCACGGTGAACGTGTATGGGGCCGTACCGCCGGAGCCCGTAAGGGTCACCACCGGAAGGTTGGTATCGTCAAGGCATACCGCCGTATCGCTCACGGTCAGCTGCGCCGTAGGCAGCGGGTTGACCGTCACCGTGACCGAGCCCGTCTGGGCCTGGGAGCACGTGGTCGCACCCGATTCGGAGACGCCCGTAAGCACGTAGCCGAAAGTGCC
>NZ_JACBJI010000021.1:3039-3855 GCF_013401995.1 Flavobacterium agri | reverse complement strand
ATTGTAGAAAATGATAGTAACAAAATTATCAAGTTAACTTTCATGTAGAGCTGGTTGATTCAATATCGCATAACGTTAGGCCGATTCGCGCAGTCGCGGCCTTCCGGAGATTGTACTCTCCGCAAACACTAAAGTAACAAAACCGAGGATTTTTTCCAGCTTTTTCAGCTGAAAAAATCTCGGTTTTGTTGTGCCGGAGAATAGAGGTGAAGCAACTCTAAACCAGCGATTGCGTGAATTGGCGGTTGGCTGATGTGCCTTCGTCAACCCTTCTTGATATTATATTCAAAAACTTGATATGGATTATTTGAATGCTCTTTGACCAATATTAATTCCTCTGTAGTTTTTAGTTTTTCGTATGTTACTTCAAAAGTAAATTTAATAGCTTTTAAATCATCTTTTTTAAATGTTTCAATTAGCTTTTTACTTTTGAACTTACCGAATGATTTGTTTTTTTCGATCAAAATTTCTTTTAGTTTATAGTAAGGTGTTTTTTTGTAGAAATAGATGCTAATTAGTGGATCAATTTTATTGACATCGTTTTGGTTTAGGTAAAACAAATCTGCGATTTCATGAGCACTTTTCTTCAACAAGTAATCATTCGATTTATTCGTTTCAATTTTTTTTCCATCGCTATCTATGATTTCCTCTTTAACTTGCGAAAAACTAATCGCAAAAACGAATAGAAGGATTGTTAGGTAGAAATTTTTAGGGCTTTTCATTTTTAGATTTTTATTTATACGGTGTGTTTTGGCATAGCAGCCAACGTTCGGCGGCTTCTTTGGCGCCGCGACCTTTCGGAGAGAGTACTCTCCA
>NZ_JACBJI010000021.1:2330-2976 GCF_013401995.1 Flavobacterium agri | reverse complement strand
GTTTGGCGAAGCCTTTCGCTGCAAGCGAAAAAGAAATAATACGTTGCAAATGGACAGTAACGTTAGGCCGCTAATTTTGGTCGCGGCCAATCGGAGAGAGTACTCTCCGCTGAAAAGTACGAAATTAAAGAACAGCTCGTGAACTTAGTCATTTTGCCGCGATCAAAATTAGCGGCGGTTAGCGGTAGTTGTAATTTCAATTTAACCAATTTGCTATTCCGCGCAGATCATTTAAAAGAAATAGGAAAGCACCACTCTCTAGGTAATCATCTTCCAACGATTTTTCCAATAATACTCTCCTTATTCTTCTTTCCGGTTGGTTAAAATAATCAAGAAAATATTCATGCTTTTCTATGCTTTCAAAATCTGTTTCTATTAAGCTAGTGATTCGGTTTCGAAGACTTCTATATTTTGGCTTTTCCACAATTCCTTTTTCGTTGTAAACGTTAATTGCATTCTCCAAGTATTTCTCTATATCTACTATTAAATCTTTTCTCGGTTCCATTTTAAATGAGCTAAAAGTTTTACTAAAATAGATTTTTCGATAAATAAATTTAAAAACGATAGTATTTGTTTATTAACAAGGTTTCGAACAATTACCGCTAACGTTCGGCGGCTTCTTTGTCGCCGCGACCTTTCGGAGGGG
>NZ_JACBJI010000021.1:0-2237 GCF_013401995.1 Flavobacterium agri | reverse complement strand
ACGGAAATTTAGTAAGGAAATGTTTGGCGAAGCCTTTCGCTGCAAGCGAAAAAGAAATAATACGTTGCAAATGGACAGTAACGTTAGGCCGCTAATTTCGATTGCGGCGTTTCAGAGAGAGTCCTCTCCGCCGAAAAGTACGAAATTAATATCGGCTCGTAAACTTAGTCCACTTGCCGCAATCGAAATTAGCGGCGGTTGGCTGCAGTACTTTTCTTATTCAGGTATAAATACAAATTTTGAAAATTTCCATTCATTTGAATTAAGTTCTTTTATAAAACAGATTGGAACAGCATAGTCATCGACTTTAATGATTTCCATATCAATAGAGGATTTAATAACGTGGATGTCTTTCGTCAACCAACTTTTTCCTAGATTTTCAAGTTCGTCAATATTTCCAAAATGAAAGCCTTCATAAGCAGATTCTGTTACAATACTTTTCAAGTTGATAGTATCTCTTATACTTAGAAGTAAACTAAGTGTTTCAAATGATTTCTTCGATGTCGAAAGATCAAATTGTTTATTTTTTTGTCCCCAACACGTTAAACTTATAGTGGCACAAATTGCAAAAATTATGTTTTTAAGACATATCATATTCTATTCCTCTATTTTAGTATTGCAGCCAACGTTCGGCAGCTTCTTTGCCGTCGCAGCTTTCGGAGAGAGCACTCTCCGAAGCCGAAAACGAAGTTAGTGAAAAAGAGTTTCCCTAACCACAGAAACAGCGATGGCAAAGAGCTGCTGTTACTGTCTCGGCCACAAACACAAAGATATTCTACAACAGTAGCACGTCCTGCTTAAGTTTGCTTTTCGTTCCAACAATTATGCGGTTACTCGATGGCTGGACAGTAACGTTCGGCGGCTTCTTTGCTGCCGCGGCCTATTGGAGAGAGTACTCTCCACCGAATGGAAACGAAGTTAAGAAAAAGTTCGTTCCCGCTAACGTGAACCAGCGGTAGCGAAGAGCCGCTGTTACCAGTTGTGCCTTCAAAACAGACCTTGACTTATAGGAATCCATTTATCCCAATTTCCATTTTCTTTTTTGTAGAACCACAAGCTTGTTTGACCTCCGGAACCGCAACATAAATGCATAAAATATACAACACAAATTGTGTTATTTCTGATATAAACAGGTTTGGAGATCATCATAACTCGGTTGCTATTATTGTATTCGGTTTTTTCTTCAAGATAAGATTTGATGTAGTCAATACTTATCCATTTATTTGAGCTAAATAGTTTTGTGTCCAAAGTTTTACCATATTGCATCTGTATTTCTTGGATTATCTTTTTCTGTTCTTCTTTTGTAATAGAAATGCGGTCTGACTTGTCAATAGGACTAAAGAATTCTTTATTGTTTTTCAAATTTTCAAGTTCAAATTCCACTATTTTTTTTTCAAGTTTTGGAATTATCCTTAATTCACCATCTCCGTAACTGCCGTCTTTAAGCAAATTATCTATGATGATTTTATTGTCGTCTTGATTTTGAGAAAAAGAAATGTTCAGTGAGATTAAAAGGATAGATACGAATATATACTTCATTTTTAGTAGTATTTGGCATAACTGGTAACGTGAGGCCGCTAATTTCGGTTGCGGCCGTTTCGGAGAGAGTACTCTCCGCCGAAAAGTACGAAATTAAAGAATGACTCGTAAACTTAGTCCGCTTGCCGCAATCGAAATTAGCGGCGGTTACCAGAAGATGTACAATTAACACGTTTGCATATTTCTGATTTCTCCGATGTTATTAAAGTTAGGTTCGAAAGTTGCTCCGCAGAATATGCAGATAAATTATTATCGGCTCTGTATTTTTGGATTTTGCTATAAAATACTTCGATATTTTTCTTATCGAAATCTGTCAAATTTTTTGAATCAAAACCCATAATTCCTAAAACCCAATAATCGGAATATTCTTTTTTCTTTCCACGCAACTTAGGCAACGTTCTCATTAATTCTGACAAATTTTCTTTAGTTGTAATGATTGGCAAAGTTGCTCTTGAAGCACTAGAACTGGCATCAACAAACTGAAAAACACCACAAATCGCATTATCAACTTTTTGTATGTCATAATTTTCCAAATAAATGTTGCGAGAAACAGCAACCGTAAACGAGATTGATTAATAGAAAAATATGTTTCATTCTAACGAGATTGCTTCTACATTTTCTGGTAACGTTAGGCCTGTAACCGCCGGTGCGGAAACCGGAGATTGTATTCTCCGCTGAACGCGAACGAAGTTATGGAA
>NZ_JACBJI010000020.1 GCF_013401995.1 Flavobacterium agri | reverse complement strand
GTAGTCCTCTTCCTTGTTGGCCTCGTACTCGAAACGGATGGTATGGTCGTCGTCCGAGTTCGGGTCGCCCGCCCACGGATCGCCCGGGGCGCTTTGCTTGAGCACGCGGTTCAAAGGCGAGGCTTCGAAGAACTTCTCGCCGTACGGGTAGGCCGTCCCGCCGTTGTAGGTCGTGTAGAAGCCTTGTGTGCCGGAAAGCGCGGATGGGTCGACTTCGAGGTCCTGTACCGCGTTCGGGTACGGCAGGTACTCTTTTTTTTGCCTGCCGAAGGCATCGTATTCGATATGGGTGACGATGTTCTCGCCCTGGGCCGACTGCTTGTTGGCCAGTTGCTGTTTGGGCCTGCCCAGGCCGTCGTAGTAGGTGACGTCGGTGATCAGGTCGGGCGAGTTGTCGGGCAGTGCCGTCGTGGTGGCGTCCTTGTATTGGCGCACCACCGTGTAGTTCTCGGTTTTGGTCTGGGCCGTCAGTGCAAACGGCAAGGCAAAAAGTAATGGGAAGAGTCTTTTCATGGCGTTTGCTTAGTATCGGTCGAAGTTTTGGTCGAAGGTTTTGGTGGTCGCGGACGGCGTCAATTTTTGAAAGGGAAAAATACAATTCGCGTCTCCCGGATCAAATATCGTTCGGGAAACTAATTGTCTTTCGGAAATCTAAAGATCGAAAACGCACGCCGCGTCTTATTTGCCAAGAAGCTTTTCGAGATAGGCCACCTTGTCTTTCTCGGCCTGTACCAAGCGTTCGTACAGTTCGACGACTTTGTCCAACGGATTGAAATTGGGCTGTAGGTTGACGGCATTCAACGTGGAATTGTCGTTGCTGTTGAACGTGTTGGAAATGATATTGAACACCGCTTCCTCGCTAAAATTTCTCAGTCCTTCCACACTAACGCCGAGCGCCTGTGCGACGTCCTTCAATCTTACGTCGTCGATGTCCTCGCTGTTCTCCATGTTGCTTACGGTCTGTTGGCTGACGCCCAGAGCCTGGGCCAGCGCTTCCTGTTTCATGCCGCGCAGTTCGCGGATGCGGGAGATTTTTCGTCCGATGTGGGATTTTGAAGGGGTTTCCATGGTGAAGATGTTTGTTGCGTAAATATAGGAAATTTGGGAAACGGCAGGGTTTGTATTTTACAATGTGTTGGTGCCGGAATGATTTTTTTTTGTTAAGCGACGGGTTGAGGCAATTTTTTTTGTGACAATTTTTTTGCCACAGAATTGTGTCAAAAAAATTCATCGGTTGAAAAGTTGACACAAAGCCGTCATTAATTCTGGAACATGAGGTGTTACTTTTTATCGTTAGCGATCGTTTTAAGGCTTGTTAAAATGTAAAAAGGAGTGCGTTGTACACTCCTTTTTTGTTTGTTTTTGTTGAAGTAATTTGATTTACAAAATGTTATAATATCACTTACGCGCCATCACTAATTCTGGAACATTACCGAAAACCACACGGTGAGGTGTGGTTTAATGCCTAATAGCGATTGATTAGCAGAATATTCTTATCGACAGGACAAATTTGGGTTATCTTCATAATCTAATGCCGTTGAAGAACGCTTTTTCGTATAATTTCCACTCTTAGCACAAATGTAATAATGCATCGCTTCTGAATCATGAGACTTTAAATTCATCATCGGCAAAACATTGACATCATTTATATTAGACGAATCGATTACCTTGTATTTTGATAAAATCTTCACCATATCCTCTGTTAATACAGAAGTTGAATCTGACCAATAAAAAAGGCGGCCATCTCTTTCAATGAATCTTGATGGAAAGTAGAGTGATACGTAACCAATTTTATTGCTTGGAGAAATTAATAGCTTCTCTTGATTCGCAAGAATACTTATACCAATAACATTGTCAAAAACTCGAGAATTTAATGAAAACACCTTCTCTGACTTTTTGAACTCTTTATTTTGAATAAAATCAGATATGGCAAATTTTATTGCATCGTCATTAGTGGATATATCATACCCAATCTGCCTTAATTGAGAACAAGAATAGACAGAAACGAGAAAAGACAGTAAGAATATTTTTTTCATTTTAATAGTTAAAAGATTTAGGAAAAGTAAGAATTCTAAAATTGATATTCGGGTTTGTATTATGAGTGTTTCTTTTGAACCACATGTCTTTTTCTGAAGGTTTTAATCTTCTTTCATCATCTGCCCTTGTCAGGTGGGTATGAAAGTGAGTTCGAACTGTCGTAGTCGTATATAGGTTGTAATCCATTCGGTGCAAATTAAACGCCGTTCCTCCTTTATCAAATTGGTTACTTCCATAACCTCCCAGATAAAAATGAGTTATTTTTTCGTCACCCTTTCCTGATAGTTGATAACCACCTAACTCTTTGTCAATGTTATCTGCGAGTTTCAAAATGAAGTTTTCCATCCCCTCAACTGATGGTTGGTTTTCTCCACCTACTTCAAATACATTGTCATTTTTAAGGTTCATGCCATCTTTTAGAATACCAGATTCAATGTTATCAATATCAATTTTCTCCTTCCCGCGTTCAGATTTCCTTACTAAAAACCCTAAAAACCCTTCCCCTTTTTTCTTTATGTTTCCATTTTTATCAGTTTGAAGGATTCTATCTGGCGAATCATTTTTTTCTCCAATCTGCTTGACGTCTCCTGTTTTTTTGTCAAAAGTGAAATCGGTTAGGCCGAGTGGGTCTATCCTAACGACTGGGTTGTTTTGGACATAGTTGTAAGGTGTTAACCAATCCCTTTCGTCCGCCAACGGGTCAATATTCATCCACCTCCCAATCGCAGGGTCATAATTTCTTGCTCCATAATCGTAGAAGTTAAGCCCCAACTCATCCTGCCACTCCTTCCCATTGTATTTATACCGATACGTATTCCCCTCCGACGGCACCTGAATGATCCTCAATGTCGAAAAACCCGGGTCTTCCTGGAAGTTCTTCACGTTCGAATTGTAGTTGGTGTGCTTGAGTCCGAACGGGTAGTAGTGGTCCTCGTTGAGGATCTTGACCTGGTTGTCTGATGGATCGAGGGCGTAGTTCATGCGGATGTTGCCCAGGTGGTCCTTGTACTGGTAGACGTAGTTGAACTGGTAGGCGTCGTTGATTTTCGTGGCCTTGATGTAGCCTTCGGGGTGGGCGATGAACTGCAGGGTGTTGTTCTCGTACTGGAAGCCCTGCTGGTAGACCGTGGTGGTCTGTTCCTGGTTGCTGCCGACCTGTTTGCTTACGAGTTTGCGGACTTTGGTGCCCGTCGCGTTGTACTGGTAGGTGATGAAGCTGCCGTCGTGGTACAGGATCTTGAGCGGCAGGTTCAAATGGTTGTAGGTGATCGCGTCGATGTCCTTGTTCTTGTCGGTGGTCATGTTGCCGTAGGTGTCGTAGGCGTAATCGTCCTCGCCTACGTTGCCGTCGTTGAAGCCCGAGGCGTGGGCTTCCTGGTCTTCTACGGCAAGCAGCGTGTTGGATTGGGGAGCGTAGGTATAGACCAGGTCGTCTATGGGCTGTACGGCCGTGAGGTCTTCGTAGTCGCCGTTGCGGCCCAAAGAGGTGATGTTGCCGTTCCTGTCGTAGGCCATCCACTCGTCGTAGGACCTGCTGCGCGGAACGTTCTCGTACGGCCTTTGGTAGTAGGCGTGCAGCAGGCGGTTCAGCCCGTCGTACTTATAGCCGTATTTGCGTTGGAAACCGTCCGACGAACTTCTCCAAAACGTCTCGGAGATGTTGCCGTTGTACAGCGCGCTGACCTCGTCGTCGAGGTCGTCCTGGACGGTGTCGTAGTTGATGCGGAACGAGAACAGGTCGCCCGAGGCATGGCCCGGGTCGACGTCGTTGATGTCGGTGAGCCAGCCGCGGATGTTGTATTTGTAGTCGACGTGCTGCAGCGCGCCCGTGCCGATCTGGCCCACCTGCTTTTCGACGAGCTGGCCCAGGTCGTCGTAGGCGTTCAGGAAGATGCGCTCGTTGGTTCCGCCGTTCACCTG
>NZ_JACBJI010000002.1:686195-767866 GCF_013401995.1 Flavobacterium agri | reverse complement strand
AGAATCTCGTTGAACGATTGCAGAAGCACAACTCTCACGTGTATTCACACGCATTTACCCGAAAAGCTTCCGATTGGGAATACGCAGTATCTTTTGAATGCAGCAACAGAGAAAAAGTTCAAGCCATTGAATTCTTCGTGAAAAAGATAAAATCACGAAAGTTCATCGTTAAGATTGTCGAAAATCCGCACATCATCCCCGATTTGCCCTTATAAAATCCATATGTCCTGGTTCTCCCGATGCTTCGGGACTGGAGGTACCATGTAAAGCCTGAACATCTTGTTCGGGCTTTTTTGTTTTATCCGCAAAATGTGTTGAAACTTTCGATAAAAGACACTTAATGCAAAATCATTCAATCTGACATAATTTGTTTGTTTTCAATCTTCAACAATTCACAATTTGCGCATTTTTAACAATTATTTAAAATTATAAGGCTTAAATTAGAGATGCACAACCCAAGTCTTCTACAGATGTCTAACAATTATTTTTCAACCACCACATAACGATTTTTCATCAACAGAGAATTAACGGGTTGTGGTAACTTATTATTTACCCCTAATTCTACCGCTTATGAAAAGGATTATCGCCAGAAGCGCCTACCTTCTGTTTCTTTTTTCCAGCTTCCTGAGTCGCGCGCAAGTCGGCATAGGAACGGTTACACCCTCGGGAGCTCTCGATGTGGTTTCAACTACTGACGGACTCTTGATCCCGAGAATTTCACTAACAGCAACCAACGTAGCCACTGTGGTCACGCCCACCGTGTCGGAACTCGTGTACAATACTAATACTTCCGCAGCCGGAGCCAATCAGGTCACACCTGGTTATTATTATTGGAACGGCTCAATTTGGGTGCGTTTGGCTACGGGAACGAGTTCATATTGGGCGCTCACGGGGAATTCAGGAACAGCCGCAGGCACTAATTTCTTAGGTACTACAGACGCTGTCGATTTACGGATCCGCACCAATAACACCGACCGATGGAACATCAGCAATGCCAACAACGGCCAACTTCAGTCGTTTTCCATCGGAACATCCGTTGCGCCTACTTTTTCATTTACGAGCGATCCGAACACAGGCATTTTCAGTTCCGGCCCAGATGCTTTGGATTTCAGTACAGGTGCGGGTGCTCGTCTGCGAATCCCGAATGCCGACCAGGTGCATGCGCTCGCATTGGGTACGGCCGCACTCCCATTCTATTCGTTTTCTGCCGATGCGAACACCGGGATTTTCAGCCCTTCGGCCGATGCACTTTCTGTTGCTACCAATGGAACGGAAAGAATTCGCGTGGATGCCAACGGGAAAATCGTGATCGGAGCTACTACCGCTAATGCGATGCTCGACGTAACCAGCACAAATGACGGTTTATTGATTCCAAGAGTTGCGCTCACGGCCACGAATTCGGCTTTGCCATTGACTACGCCTACGACATCCGAATTGGTATATAACACGGCTACTGCAGGAACAGCGCCCAATAATGTGACGCCCGCTTTTTATTATTGGGATGGTGCGCAATGGACCAAACTCGCGATCGGCAACAACAACGACTGGACGATCACGGGCAATTCGGGCACTGTGGCAGGCACCAATTTTATCGGAACTTCAGATGCGATCGACCTCCGCATCAAAACCAACAATACCGACCGATGGAACATCAGCAACGCCAATAACGGCCAGCTTCAACCGTATTCATTAGGTACGGCGGCACTTCCGATCTATTCTTTCCAAACCGATACGAACACCGGTATTTTTAGCGCTGCCGCGGATAATTTGTCGTTGACGACAAACGGCGTGGAAGGTTTCCGGCTTCGAAATACGGGAAATGTCACCATCGGAACGACATACGCTTCAGTCGATGCCGCACCCACCAACGGATTACGCGTGCAAGGTTCGACCGTGATTGGCAAGGCCAACGGAGAAGACAGCCGCGATGTTTTATCCGCTCACACTTCGGCCACTTCTTATGGCAACCTTACGGGTTATCCGAACGCCACATCCAAAAGAGCGCTTGCCGCTTATGCCGATGCGGGCGGAATCGGGGTTCTCGGATATTCGAACAACACAGGTTACGGCGTGGTCGGATTGACCAAAACCGGATCGCTTTCTTCGTTTATCAGGACAGGAGAAGGACTTGTTGGCCAGGCAGACGGCGCTACGACAGGCATTATCCCGATCGGCAGCCACGGTGTGATCGACGAAACGGCAACCGGAAACTGGAAAGCAACAGGTGTTTTGGGCGAAAACAACAACATCACGCAAGGTCTCGGATTTCAAGGCGGCTCCTACAATCAAGGCAATTTGGGTGCTTTGAGTGGCGTTTACGGCAACATCGGGTCGCGGGTAACGAGCGCCTCGAGCAATTCGTATATGTTCGGGGTTGTGGGCGACATCCTTACCTTGGGTTCGGGAACGATTGCCGACGGAACGGGCGGCGTACTGGGTTTCGGAGGTTCCGGAAACTTCGGAATGTTAGGCTATCGAGGACTTAGCGGCATCACGTACAGCGTTTACGGAGGCGGCTCGGGAAGCAGCATCCTTGCTATCAACACCGGCAATCGAATGGTAGATCGTACAAAACCCAACAACCGCATTGGGCTTGGAATTACCGGCGGTTTTATGGGTGGCTATGTAGCCGGCAACCAATTCGGATTGGTTTCCCACGGCAGCGAATTCGGCGCGTACGTTCAAGGAAAAACCATCGTAAACGAGCCCATCGTAAAGCTCACCGACAACGGAGGTTCGGAACGCAGCGCGACGTTCGTTCCCACTTCTACCGAAATCGACATCATGACCCGAGGAAAAGGCCAGTTACAGAACGGCACGGCTTTCATCGCATTCAAAAGTGCATTTGCAGAATCGGTCGCTTCGGCCGAAACCATTAACGTGACCATTACGCCTACCGCGGAAACCAAAGGCGTTTTCGTGAATCGCGTTACCGAAGAAGGTTTTTATGTGACCGAAAACGGTTCGGGAACGAGCAACGCTTCATTCAATTGGGTCGCCGTCGGAACACAGAAAGGTTTCGAGGACGGCATGTCGATATCCAAAACCGTATTGGCGCGTGAATTCGACGACAAAATGAAAAACGTGATGGCGAGCGAGTCCCAAAACGAAGGAACATCCATTTATTACGATGGACAAAACGTACGCTTCGATCGTATTCCGGAATCGTTCCTGCAACATTCGAGAAAAGAAGAATCGAAAAAATAAAGGAAAGCAGTTTAAGGCAATATCACGTCGAATCCGTCGGAGGCGCGTTTCACCATTTTCACCATGCCCGATTTCAACGCGGCGCGGATGACCGCCAAAGCATGTACGCTGTCGAGCTGCAACAAATGACCGAATGAGAACTGGATGAAGAATTTGCCTTTGAGGCTTTCCATGATCGCATCCGGGTCTGAATACAGCCGCAGTCCGTTCCTGCCGAAGTATTCCATGCGTCCTTTCCTGAGTCTGGATTCAAGGAAAGATTCGAGGTTGGAAACTTCGCGAGCAGGCAAACCCGTACATTTCAAAATCAAGGTATGCGTGTTCATTTCGTTTGGGATTTACCGCAAGTTATGCATTGCGAACGGACATCTACTTATCAAAAACCAACAAATGTTTACAGTTTAAAGCGTTCGCACCTTGCGAACTCCTGTAATGATAAGACTTTCGGTCATTCTCTATTTTTTTTAAAAACTCTCGACGAACGACACTTTCTGTAGCAACTACACTACAAAAAGACATTGGTAAATATTTCACAATGACCAACTTGCCACGCGAATAATCCTTATTTTTAATAAGATGAACAAATTCGCCAAGAAAATCCTCGTTGTTTTTGTGGGCTTGCTGCTGCTATTGGCGGGATTCTGCTTATTTCTGAACTATTATTGGATCGATGAGGAACTTCCGAAAATCATCAACGAAAAGAACAAATCGCCCTATTTCATCACGTATAAAAATCTCGATGTTTCGCTGTTTTCCTCGACCATAAAAGCGTCAGACATCGTGCTCGTGCCCAAAGCCGCCTTAAAAGACAGCATCCGCAAAGCGGGCATTTATGCGACAGTGGAATCGGTCGAGGTGCGGCATTTCAGCATTTGGAGCCTATTTTTCAGCGATCGGATAAAGGCCTCAAGTATCATCGTCAACAAACCCAAAGTCACGCTGTACAAGAAAAACGAGAACGCGATCGATTATTCCAAAAGCATCCGTTCGGACGTGGTCGCGCCTTTCGAAAAAGTCATCAGCGTAAACGAAGTCGAGCTCAACCACGCAGACGTCGCGATCTTGTATCCTAAAAACGGCAAACCGATGCTTCGCGCGAGCAACATTTCGGCAAAACTAGACGGAATCGCGATCACCGACAACCTACTCAAACGCAAAATCCCGTTCGCGTACAAGAATTACAGCTTCAGTTGCGACAGCGTTTTCTTCAAACCGAACATTTACTACCACATCCGAACCGGGAAAATCGAGACCAAAAACGACGGGTTCACGCTTCACAAACTCGAATATCTGTGCGACATGGATCGCAAGACGTTCGTAAAATCGGTGGCGACCGAACGCGACATGTACAACATCAAGGTCGACAAACTCAGTCTTGAGAACCTCGATTGGGGCTTTAGGCAAGACGACACACTTTTCGTGCATTCCAAAACCGTGCGTCTCGATCGCGTGAACGCCAACATTTTCCGCGACAAGCGCAAAACCGACGACCTCAAAAAGAAAAAACTGTACAATGCGTTGCTGCGCAATCTTGATTTCGATTTGCGCGTCGATACGTTGGCCGTGCGAAATTCGATTTTGGAATATGAAGAACAAGTCAATGATGTCGCGCCCGGAAAACTGCGCTGGAATCCGTTCAACCTGACGGCCTTGCACGTTTACAGCGGATTCGAAAAGACAAAGCTTCCCGACGTGCGCATCCTCATCGACGCCAGATTCATGGATGTCGCGCCACTCAAGGCCGATTGGACATTGAACGTGCTCGACAAAACCGACGGTTTCCATATCAAAGGAAGCATCAAACATTTCCCCGTCGAGCGCATTACCGAATTCAGCAAACCGTATATGAATTTCACGGGAAAAGGGATTCTCGACGAAGTGTATTTCGATTTCCATGGCAACGACAACGGCTCAAAAGGCACGTTCGGCATCAATTACGACGATTTGAAATTCACCGTTTACAAAAAGAACGACCGCAAGAAAAAGAACAAGTTCCTTACTGCGGTCGCGCGTATTTTCGTCAAAAAGGATTCGGATGAGAAGGTCAGGAAAACCGAAATCGAGGTCGAGCGATTAAAGGACAAATCGTTCTTCAATATGTTTTGGAAGTCGATTGCGGAAGGCTTGAAGAAGGTTTTGGTCTAGGTTAAGCCACGAATTTCACGAATGACACCCATCTTTCGACCTAATTCAAAACACTGATCAGTTTTTCTTTTCGTCGGGTTTCTTTTCGGCAGCCGTTTTCCCGTCTTCTTTTTTGGCGTCTTTGTTGCCGTCGGTTTTTTCCTCTTCGGATTTTTCTTTTTTCTCGATCAACGTCTTTGCCGGCGTCGTGTTTCCTTTCGCGTCGTCGATCACTTTATCGCCGTATTGGGTTTCGGGAATCGCCTCGGTGGTTTTGCTGAAAACCTTGACTTTGGGGTTTTCGTGCGTTCCCGTAATCGCGATCGGAATCCCGATAAGCCCGAATGGCGGCAATCCGAGTCGCATCCTCAAACCGAGCTGGCCGTCGAAACTGGTTTTTCCTTCGAATCTTAGTTTGAAAACCGACACGTTCATGCGCGTCTTTTCGATCTTGATCACGTTGTTTTTGATCGTCGATTTGATGTCGACGCGCGACAGGTCGGGATCGTTCAATCCGTCTGAGCCCGTTTTGTCGCTGATGCTTCCGAACATCTTAAGCCCTTTTATCTTGATTTTGTTGAGCGAGACCACGCCTCCGCCTTCGAGCGACGGATAAATCGGGTTCATGTTGCCGTCGAGTTCGCCGTTGAGTTTGTAATCGACCGAAATGATGCCTTCCGCTTTTCCGGCCGAAGTCGCAAGTTCCTTGAACATCTCGATTTCGTTGAACGCGCGCTTCACGTCGAAATTCTTGGCTCGGAAACGCAGGTCGAATCCGGCTTTTTTAGCCGAAGCGTCGTCATACATGCCGTCGAGATTCAACGTAGCCCCGATTATTTCGAGTTGTGTGCCTTTGAAAAGTACTTGGCCTTTGCTCACGCCGACCGTTCCTTTGACGTTTTCGAGATTGAATTTGTCGTACGTGACTTTGTTGATGTTTGTCGTCAGGAACACATCGAGATTCGTCGGCACCACGACCACGCCCGACTCTTGCGTTCCGGTTTTCTTCTCGGCTTCGATTTCGGGTTGCTGTTTGTCGTTATTGCCCGATTCGAGCGCCATGAACTCATTCACGTTCACGTATTTCGAATCAAGCCTGAAATCGCCGTGCAACGTGCCTCGCTTCTCGAAAAGATAGTTGATCGCGTTGATGAGTTTTCCGTTGAGCGCAAAATCCGATTGGCCGTACGTCGCAAGGAATTTGTTGAAATTCATCTTTTCGCGGTCGAACACAAAACTGCCTTCGCTGATGAAAAACGACTTCGGGAAACTTGCCATCGTCGCTTTAATGTCGCGTATCTGCAACGTACCGCTGTTGTCGAGTTTCGAGTATTGACCCGTCGTCGCATAGCTTTGTCGCCCTTTGAGACGCAGGTCGGACTTGATGTAACCCGTAAGATCGATATCTTTCTGCTTGAAGACTTTATAGATTTTGCCGACGTCGACCACGCCTTTCGCACGAACGTCGTAATCGACATCGTCGAGATTCTTGAAAACGGCGTCGATCTTGAACGGATTGCCTTCGAACGTAAATCCGGCCGGCTTGATCGAAATGCGCGTGTCGTTGAAGTTCCCGTTGTCGTTTAGCGCGTTGATGTCGAGGTTGATGTCTGAAATCGGATTCGGATAATATTCCGTTTTGAGAAACGCATTCTTTAGCAAAACGCGTCCCTTGGTTTTCGGAAACAGGCGTTTATCTGCGTTGTAAATCCCGTTCGATTCTACATTGACCGACAATTTACCTTTCATGTCAAGATTGTTCAAACCAAGCGCTTTATCGAGGTTTTCCAAATCGAGATTGCCTTTTATATTGGCTTTGACCGACATGTTGTCGAGCCCTTTCGTCTCTACATATGCCTTGAAAAATTCTTTGCCTACGCGAAATTTGAGCGAATCGAGTTTTACGATCAAACTGTCGGTATTGAGTTCCGGAAGTACCGCCTTGAAATTGAGGTTGATGTCCGAAGTCGGGAAAGGCGCGTCTTTGTACTCGATGTAACCGTCGGCGATGCGCGTATCGAACGATATCGAAGGATTGCGTTTCGTCGCCGCGTCGTATCGGCCTTTGAACATGAAAAGCAGATCGATGTCGCCCTTGACTTTGGAACTTTCGAGCCAGGTCACGTATTCGGGCGGAAGCGCGGTAAACAAATCCTTGAGGTTGCTGCCCATACTTGAAACCTGAACGTCTATGTAATAACCGCTTTTGAGGATGTTGAACTCGCCTTTGAAATTAATAGGAAGCTCGTTGATCTTGAGGTCGTTCCTTTGAAAAGCGAACGTCAGCGCGTTGGTATTGATGCGTGTGATGAGTTCGGCGCTCACGTTTTTCTTTTGAAGATACGGTTCGCCGTTATAGATGAAATCGAAGTTCTTGATTTCGGCATCGGTCTTGAGATCGAAAACCGATTGGTCGAGGTTGCCTTTCCCGAGGTAATTGAAATCTTCGGCCGAAATGAGCATCTTGGCCGATTTGTCGTCGTATTTGAGCCTGCAATGCGAAATATCGATGCGATCCAGACGCAATGACGTATTGGAAACCGTGTCTTTTTCTTGTTCCTTTTCCTCGGAAACATAGACATTGTAATTCGCCTCGCCTTTTTCGTTGACCATGACGTTGACGATCGAATTGTCGATGTAAATCTCGTCTATACTGATTTGATTATCGAAAATAAGCCGCTTGAGGTTGATGCCGAACGCGACTTCCTTTGCCGCAATCAACGTGTCGTTCTGGAACGGTTTCGAGCCTTTCAACGAGAAATCGTCGAGCGTGACCGTAAGCGACGGAAAGTGGTTGAAAAACGACAGATTCGCTTCTGAGAAATTGAGTTCTCCTTGCAGTTTTTTGTTCGCAAACGCTTTTACCTGTTCGGCGAGCGTGCCCGGAAACAGTATCGGGATCAAAAACAGCAACAATAGGATCGATGCGACGGAAATGCCGATCCACTTCAATGTCTTTAAAGTTATGGTCTTGAGGCGCGAATTCATGAATCAAATATAGCCAAATGTTAAAATACGAAAGTCCATTTTGGCGCGGCTTTAAGAAAAAAGGCCCTTTCGGAATGAAAAGGCCTTTTGGAAAACTTAACTTAAACTAACTCGAAATCTATTCTTTTACCAATTTCATGGTTTTTTCGCGATGGTATTCGTCTGTGGCTTTCACGAAATAAATACCGCTGTTCAAATCGTTGATGTCGTAAATCGATTCTTCGCCGAAATGGCCTTCGAAACGCTTTACGAGTTGTCCGGTCATCGACCAGATTTCGACTTTTTCGATATTCGCGTTGATGCTGAATGCTCCTTTTGAAGGATTCGGATAAACGGTCACGCCGTCCATCGTATCGATAGGATCGGTCGCAAGATTCGGCAATTGGTTGCCGTAGATCCTGAATTGTCCCGGTGCGATCGTAAGCGTCATGGCCGTATTGGTCACGTTGACCGATGAATTGTCCATGAGGTTGTACCAGGTTCCGCCGTAAGGAAAATCGGCTACGACACTTTGGCTCGTCACGTTGAAATTCGTAAGGACGACGACGTTTTTCAATTGGGTAGACGGAAGCGCGTTGTCGTAAACATACAAACGCGGCGTCAATGTCGTTCCCGAATTGATCGAATACGAAGCTTTGAAAACCGGTTGCGTCGTCTTGAGCTGGATCATTTTGGTCCAATCGTTGAAAATTTGCGCACGACCTGCGACGCCTGGCCAGTTGCCAGTCCATTGCGGTTGCGGTTTGGTGGCGAGTTTGCAGTCGCCTGCAATAGCGTCGGAAGCTGTGTTGACCGTGCCGTCGGTACAGGTATAAATCGACAAATCCCAACCTAATTCGCCAAAATGCCAAATCATTTTAGGCCCCGGAACCAATAGCGAAACCGCTCCGATAGCAGACATTCTCGAAAGCGCAACGCTCAAGGTCTTGACGTTGTGTGCCGCATTCGTGCTGTTTCCGAATTGCAGGTTTTTGTACATCAAACGCTCCTCGTCGTGGCTTTCGGCATATCCGATTACGCGGTTGTTCGTAAATCCGTGAGACGAAGCACCCATTCGCGTAATGTCGTTGCTTGAGTTGAAGCCCATCGAAAGTTGGCCATAGGCGTTGTTCATGTTGCCCCACATCATGACGCCTTTGCTCGGCGTTTCGTTGACGCGGTAGTTCGCCCATTGCTGTTCTTCGTTATCGGCACCCAAATGCTCGAAAATCGTGTAATGCGTCGGGTCGAGGCTCCACGAATAATCGGTGTATTCTTTGAGCACGTCTACGCGATCCTGCTGGTAACTGTTGGTGCACGACTCGCTTCCGGAGCAATTCTGCGTAAATCCTTTGGTCAAATCCCAACGGAAACCGTCGATATGGAATTCCTGTATCCATTGCTTAATCACACGTTTCACGTAATATTTCGTGTAAGCTGAAGAATGGTTGAAGTCGTTTCCGACACTGTAACTGTGTGTGGCGAATTCGTTGAAATACGGGTTGTCGGCAGCTGCATCGCCCCATCCGTCTCCGTCGCTGTCTTTCATCCACATGCGAACCATAGGGTTGCGTCCGAAAGCGTGGTTAAGCGCGACGTCGAGAATCACGGCAATCCCGTTCTGGTGACACAAATCGATAAGTTCCCTGAGTTTGTCGGCCGTGCCGTAATATTTGTCGAGCGCCATGTGGAACGAAGTGTTGTAGCCCCAGCTTTCGTTTCCTTCGAATTCCATCACGGGCATCAATTCGATGGCATTCACTTTCAAATCCTTGAAATACTGGATGCGATCGATGATCGATTGGAAGTTGCGCGCCGCATCGAAATCGCGGATCAATACTTCGTAAACCACGAGATTGTCCTTTTCGGGCTTGGTGAAATTGGCTACTTGCCAGTTGTAGGCCGTTTGCCCAGTTTTCAAAACCGTGACTTCGCGTTCCTGTCCTGTCGGATAAGTGGGAATCGACGGATAACTCGCCGCCGGAATATAAGGGTCGTCGAATGGCGATAACACCAAAGTCGAATATGGATCGGCCGTTTTTACGAGTGAAGGCGAACCCGAAGAAGGCGTTTGGTCGACTACCCAATATTGATAGGAATAATTGGTTCCCGATGTAAGTCCGGTGAGTTCAAGCCAGAATTTGTTCGCGGATGCGTCTTTTTTCATCGCATAAGCCGCTGTAGGTTGCCAGTTGTTGAAACTTCCGGCGACGTAAACGAAATCTTTGCCCGGAGCGGTGAGCACCAATGTGGCTTTGGTGGCGTCCGATGCGTTGTAGTTGATCCCGTCTTCCATACCCGTAGGCAATGTCTCATTTATCGTTCCCGGATTTACGAGAACCGCGAATTTGCGTGTGTGCGTGGTAGCGCCTTGTGTCACTTGAAGCTCGTAGTTCTTGTTCGTTGTTATGTTCGTGTCCGTAAACGAATACGCGCTTCCTGAAAAGGTATTGATGCTTACGCCGTTTGCAAGCAGGTTGTAATTGGCCGATCCGCCCGTATTTGAGGCAGATACGGCAAGACTTCCGCCAGAGTTCACGATTGTCGTGCTGTTCACGGCAGGTGCATTCAACGTCAATTGGAAAGATCCTACCGGAATGAAAATATCGGGACTGGTTTGGGCCGTTCCCGCGGCATTGCGGAATACGACGCAAATTTGGGTAATCGTGTTGCTCGTGGCCACGCCGAAGTATGTATACAAATCTGGCGTGATATCAAGCTTGTAAGTCGTGCCCGAAACGAATGTCAAAGCCGGTTGGGTCGTATTGTTTCCCCAAGAGCCTTTTACGTTTTGCCAAGGCGTTCCATTGACCGTTACGCCGATGTGGGCATAAATCGTCCCTGTATAGGCCGACAGGTTCGTGCCTGCTTTATTGAAGTTGATCGTAACCGATTGGTTCGCTTCGAACGTAGCCGGCGTGGTCGTCACCTGGGCGTCTAATCCCAAACAGCAACAGATACCAAGAAGTAATGTGTAAATTTTTTTCATGGCAATAAGAAGAGAAAAGGGCTATTTTCCAATAGCCCTTTTGATTTGAAATTCAAATTAATTTAGCTCGAGCGTGTAGGTATATTGTCTAGGAACGCTCAAGTCGAGATGAACAGTATAGTTCCCCGAAGTAGTGATTGGAATGTCGGCACCACCGTAAGTCATTACACCATCGGCACCGCCTAGGTTGACAGTCCAAGCATCATTAGCGCGGAACTTGATTGCACCACCGGCAGTGAGGTTGATATCGATAGTCCAAACTTTCAACGCAGGATCGTATGTCATGTCAGTATCCGGAATTGTTACGTTATCTGCACTTGGCCATCCTAGAGGCGTAGCAGAACCCGTGATAGCCCAGTTCTCTGCCGTCAATTCATATGTTGGCGAAGGTGTTGCACCAAGATTGACTTTTACACGGTAGAAACCGGCAGTCGCTCCTGGCAATCCACAATCTACCTCATCGGTTTGCTCAAGCGTTCCCGAATACGATCCGTTTGAAGGTCCTGTATCTCCATAGTCACCGTCCCAACCTGTATTGGTAGGCAAGAATTTATAATTAGCACTTCCGTTGGCAAAATAAACGTATCCCTCGAAGTTTTGGCTTGTCGGAGAAGCTGCCTCGAGAGGTGCTCCTGTAGCAGGTGTCCAATCGTTGCCGTAGTTGCCCGCAGATTGGAAGCCTCCAACAACGTACATTTTCGGAGCTACGGTCGGAACCGGAATGAACGGGGTCACAACAATAGAAACCACGTTGGAATATTTAGGCTCGGCACCCGTAGTACCTACCGTAGATTTGATACGGACATCTATCGTACCCGTATCTTCTGTTGCAGGATCGCCGTCGTCAAAATAATTTCTTGCAATCGTATTTAACGCGCCAACAGTTATAGTATACGACCTTGCGGTAGAAGATTGCATCACACTCGGTTCAGCAAAATCGGTCCCGTTTTTGGCAAATTGCACCTCGTATGTCACTTCTGTAGGTGTACCGTAATCGACATCTTCCCAAGTAAAGGTGACAGCCGGGTTGGTTTGAGGGGTCGCTTCGACCAACTCTATCGAGGTTCCGTTATCTGGTGTAAGAATGGAGAATTCTGCAGGCTGAGTAACAAACATCAAGTTATCATCAGTTTCACATGACGCAACAGCAGCCACAATGAAAGCAGAAAGTAATATTTTAGAAATCTTTTTCATTTTATAAAGTTTTGCGATTGAACAATATTAATAACCTGAGTTTTGTATTAGGTTCGGGTTAGCGGCAATGGATTGGTTAGGAAGCGGAAACACGCTAAGATGTGACGGAATCGCCACTCCATTTAGGGAATTTCCTTTCCATGCCCAGTTATAAGTGCCACCGGTATATTTGCCGAAACGGATCAAATCCTGTCTTCTGTGCGCTTCCCAATGAAGCTCGCGCGCTCTTTCGTCAAGTAGGAAATCGAGCGTTAATTCACCTGAGCTGATATTGCCCGAAGTACCTCCGTTAGCACGCTCGCGCAATTGGTTCACATAATCCAAAGCTGTGGTTGCCGAACCGTTTCCGCCTCTTAGCGTCGCTTCCGCATACATCAAAAGAACATCTGCATATCGGAACAACGGGAAATCTGTATCCACGAAAGTCTGGTTAGAACCGTTCACTCCAGCCGAAGTCTTATTCGAGAACTTGGTGATGACAAAACCTTGCCCTTGATTCGCAATGCTCGTGATATCAATAGGACGATCACCCGAAATGATGGTTTTGCGCGTATCGAAATCGAAAGCACCTCCGTCGAATTTCTGTACGAACTGCTTTCTTAAGCGAAGAGCGCCGCCCCATCCGCCGGTAGAAACTCCCAAAGAAGCACCGTTTTGTTCAATAGAACCAACTTCTCCGTTGACCATGACCGTCGTAGCGCCGTAGTTTTGCGTAACGATTCCGTCCGATTGAAGTGTGAAGATCATCTCTGAAGACGTGTGGTTGTCTGCATTGAAGTTGTCCAGATAGTTCGATTCCAACGTATAGGCATTGGCTCCGATAATGGCGTTGCATTCCGTAATACAGTCGTTGTAACGGTTTGCACCGATGTAAACCTCTGCATTCAAATACATTTTGGCCAAAACCATGTGAGCAAAAGCTTGATCCAAACGTCCGTACTCGTTCGAGTGAGCCGGTTTGAGGTTCGGAAGCACTTCGTTGAGTTCGGTTTCGATGAACGAGAACAATTCCTGACGCTCTGCTTGAGGCGCGCGGAAGTTGATCGGATCGTTCTCTGTAACCATAGGCGCTTTTCCGAACAAATCCATCAAAACATAATACGCATATGCCCTTAATGCACGCACTTCATTGCGGTAGGTGGCGATGTCGGCCAAAAGCTGCGTGTCGGTTACGCCTCTTGCTTGGAGTTTTTCGTCTGTAGTTTGACGCAAGTACTCATTAGAAAAAGACACGCTCAACATGGTACGGCTGAACATACCCAAAAGAATCGGGTTGTCGGCAGTCCAGATGTTGCGCTGCAATTCACGTGTTCCGGCATCGTTCTCGTAACTCCAGATCACTTCGTCTGTCGTCAAATCCTGCAAGTACCAAAGGCAACGTCCGTATTGGCTCGTACCGGCATCGATACCTTGAAGGTTCGAAGATCCGGAACCTGTAGCTCCCGTTAGGGAAAGGTTTCCGTAAACACCGGCCAAAGCTTGCTTGTATGAGTTTGGCGAAGAAGCGAAGAATTCTTCCGAAAGGAACGTATCGTCGTCTTCAGGTGTTACGTTCAGGTCATCGACGCACGAAGTCATGCTGAACATGGCGGCGATGAAAAGAATACTAAATCTGAGTTTTTTCATAATTCAATTTTTTTAAAATTTCACATTTACACCAAACAAGAACGTACGTTGTCTAGGGTAAATGGTCTTGTCCAAACCATTGTTCGTAATCTCTGGGTCCAAACCTGTGTACTTAGTGAATACGAAGGCGTTCTGTACACCTGTGAAAAGTCTGATCGAAGACGTTTCGTTCACGAACTTAGGGAAGGTGTAACCCAGGGTGATGTTATCCACTTTCAAGAAAGATGCATCCTCTATGTAAATGTCGGAAAGAAGCACATCCGAAGTGGTCGTAAATCCTGTAGTCAAGACGTTTCTAGGCGTGTTGTTCAAAGCCGTATCGGTCTTGAGCAAGTTCAATTGAGCCTGGCTCGCGTTCACACCGTTATAGATGTGGTTGCCAAGGCTTGCTCTCAGGTTGAAATAGAAATCGATGTTTTTCCAAAGCACCATGTTAGACGAAAAGCCCATAGTCAAGTCTGGATCCGGGTTTTTGTAGATGTATTTGTCTTCGGCGTTGAAAGTTCCGTCTCCGTTCAAATCGGCATAAGCACCTTCGATAGGTGTTCCGTCGTTATTATACAATTGTTTGTAAACATAGAAAGACCAAGGGGAATATCCTTCGCTGAAGATTTGACCCGGAGTTCCGGTTCCGCCAACGTTTTCACCGACGAAAATATCGGCTCCGTAAATCAATTCGTCGATTTCTCTTCTGTAAGTCGTAGCGTTGAAGTTGACGTTCCACTTGAAGTTTTCGGCTCTCGAAACCTCGGCATTGATGTTGAATTCGATACCTTTTGTCGTGAAAGCCCCGATGTTTTGATACGCGCGGTTCGAGTTGTTCGATCCGTCCGCAACAGCGGCATCAACCAAAAGCTTGTCTGATTTTTTGTAGAACACATCAATCGCACCTGTAATCCTGTTGTTGAGGAAGCCGTAATCCAAACCAGCGTTGAACGTAGTGGTTTCTTCCCACTGGATTTTCGGGCTGATGCGGTTTGGTATTGCCACGTTATACTGGTTGTTCCCGAATACGATTTGCGATTGCCCGTCACCTGTCGTGATGGTTTGAAGGAATTGGCCATCTATCACGTTTTGCTGTCCGGTGATACCATAACCGACGCGCAATTTCAAATCGGAAACCGTTTGGTTATCCTTAAAGAATTCCTGGCTTACTCTCCAGGCAAAGGAAGCTGCCGGGAAATTTCCGAACTGGTCGCCTTCTTTGAATTTCGATGAACCGTCTCTTCTGTAAGCTAACGTCAAGAGATATTTGTCCTTGAAATTGAGGTTCGTCCTTCCGAAGAAACCGATCAGGAAACGATCGATATCGGTGTCTGTCTCAGGAAACAATCCCGAACCCGGAGTTCCGTAGTTTGGTTGAAGCGTGTTCCTTGTATAGTAAAGTTGGCGTTCGAACTTTTGGTAGGAATAACCCGCTGTCGCTTCAATATCGAGTTCCCCGACTTTTTTGTTATAAACAAGATAAGCATCCAAAAGCTTGTTTCTTCTCACCTCTTCGGTGTATTCGTGGGTTCCGTAGTTGTCGTCTCCGTTAGAAGGTCCCGAAGCCACCACATCGCGGGCAACGTCTCTTCTTCTCGTACCGTTGGCTTCGTCGAAACCAAGGTTCACTACAGCTCTCAATTCAGGGAAGAAGTGAAGTTTGTAATCGAATTCTACGTTTCCGAGAATCCTGTTATTTTCACCTCTGTCGTAAGTCTGCATCAATTGTGCGACCGGGTTACGAGGAGCAAGTGACAACGGATAATCTCCGGCGCTGTTAGGACCTGTATAATATTCGAAATATCCTTGCCAAGGAGAACCTGCCTGACGCACCGGTTGGGTTGGATCAAAACGGATAGCCGTTCCTTCTACTCCATCCGCAAAACGGTTTTTCTCGTTAGAATAGTTCGCGTTCACTCTCATTTTCAAGTGGTCGTTGAAGAAAGTCGGATTGATCGATGCGCTCACTGTGCTGCGGTTGAAATCGTTGGTCAGACGAAGACCTTCCGTATACGTGTTCCCGATAGATAAACGAGCCGGAATCCTTCCGAAAAGGTTGCCTCTCAATTGCAAATTGTTATCTACGAAATCTGTGCGTCTGTAGATTTCATCCTGCCAGTCTGTATTCGCATTTCCCAGCAAAGCCGCATCTTGAGGACGATATTGCTGTATCATGGCGCGGTAGTCATTGGCGTTGAACACGTCTACTTTATTCATCAGACGACCTGTTCCGTACTGAAAATTATAATCGACCGAAAGATTCTTGCTACCGCTTTTTGTAACGATGATGATTACACCGTTAGAAGCGCGCGAACCGTAGATCGCAGTAGCCGAAGCATCTTTCAAAACAGTAACCGATTCGATAGTGTTCGGGTTAAGGGAAGCCAAAAACGAAGTAGATCCCGTGTTGGTGGCATTGTCGATCGGCAATCCGTCTACCACGATAAGCGGGTCGTTGCTCGCAAAAAGAGAAGCTCCACCGCGAATCCTGATTTCCGAACCCGAACCAGGCGCACCACTCGTATTGATGGTAACACCGGCGACACGGCCTTGAAGCAAGTTCTCTGTAGTGACGTTCGCCCCTTTGTTGAAGTCTTTGGTAGTGACGGTTGTAACCGATCCGGTCGCGTCTTTTTTCTTGACGGTTCCGTAACCTACCTGGACGACGACTTCCTGCAATTGGTTCGCATCCTCTTCCATACCTTGCGAAAGGGTCGCCTGACCTGAATATTCGACGACGATGTCCTTAAATCCGATGTAAGAAAAAACGATTTTATCGCCTCTCTTTACATTATTTAAGGTATAATTACCGTCGAAATCGGTAGAAGTACCGTTTGTGGTACCTTGAACGA
Source organism: Flavobacterium agri (assembly GCF_013401995.1). Lineage (GTDB taxonomy): Bacteria > Bacteroidota > Bacteroidia > Flavobacteriales > Flavobacteriaceae > Flavobacterium > Flavobacterium agri. The sequence continues at coordinate 750,922 of NZ_JACBJI010000002.1, read as the reverse complement.
CTACGTTCACCCCGGGCAACGGCTGACCGGTAGCTTTTTCGGTCACCGTTCCCTTAAGAACGCCCTGTGCCAGAGCGCCAAAAGGCAAAAGCAGTAGGAAAATGAACAACTTTTTGTAAATTGTTTTCATACATTTTGTTTAGGTTAAAAAATCTGTTTTGTTTAGCTTGTACACTACTTCGAATGTTAAAATTAAGTAAAATCTCATACGATTTCGTAACACCCTACCAGAAAGGGTCGCGCAAACGTTTTCGTGTTGAAAACTTTCCCATAATTGCAGCATTCACAGGTCGTTATTGCCAATTTTCCAATGCCGGACACACTAATTCACGAAAACTAAAATTCTTAATTTCTTAACATGAAGAGGAAGATAACCCTTAAACAAATCGCAAAAGAATTAGACGTCTCGATCTCGACGGTTTCCAAGTCGCTTCGGGACAGTCCCGAAATAAGCGAGGACACTCGACTCAAGGTCCAGGCGTTTGCGAAACTCTATAACTACAAGCCCAACAACATCGCGTTAAGCCTTAAGAACAGGAAGACCAAGACGATTGCGATCATCATTCCCGAAATCGTACACCACTTTTTCGCCACGGTAATCAGCGGAATCGAACAGGTCGCGAACGAAAGCGGCTACAACGTTATCATCTGCCTTTCGGACGAATCGTTCGACAAGGAAGTCATCAACATGGAAATGCTCGCCAACGGAAGCATCGACGGGTTTATCATGTCGCTGTCGAAAGAAACTCAGAACAAGGCCGATTTCCACCATATCATCGAGGTCATCAACCAAGGAATGCCCGTGGTCATGTTCGACCGCGTGACCAACGATATCTTGTGCGACAAGGTCATCATAGATGACAACCGCGCTGCTTTCGATGCGATCCAGAACCTTATCGATAACGGCTTTAAGAAGATTGCGCTGATCACGACCGTCGATTATGTGAGCGTCGGTAAATTGCGTACGGAAGGCTACCTGCGCGCGCTTCGGACAAACGACGTGAACGTAGACGAAAACCTCATCCTTCGCATAGAAGACATCGACAACTGCGCGGTTCCGATCGAGAAATTCATCGCCGCGAACAAACCCGACGCCGTTTTCGCCGTGAACGAACTGTTTGCCGTAACCGCGATAAAAGGTGCCAAGAAAATCGGCTTGAACGTACCCGAAGACATTTCGGTGATCGGATTCACCGACGGCATCATCTCGAAATATTCCTCGCCAAGCATCACGACGGTTAGCCAGGACGGCATCGAAATGGGCGGGAAAGCGGCCAAAATGCTTATACAAAGGCTAGAATCCGAAGACGAGGAAGAAGAAGAACATTACCGTACCGAAGTCATCGAAACCCATCTTGTGGAACGCGAATCGACACGGGCTTTAAAAAGGGGAAGTTTTTAGGGATTGACAGATTTTCAGATCGTCAGATTCACGGATTTTCAGATGGGAAACCCGCATGGATTCCAATGCCAATTCCTTCTGCATCTTATCGAATTTCTGAAAATCTGAAAATCTGTACATCTGAAAATTCGATCCAAAGTTATCAACACGAAAACGTTAACGTAAGCCTTCGAACGCCATTTTCCGATTTCCGAAAAAATTAAACCTTATATTTGACGAGATTATCAGGCTTGTACACCACTTCGAAACTAACAAGTTTGATAAGCATTGCGCTTATCGTAACCTTATTTTACGATAAATGGAAAAGCGTAGATTAAGTTTCTGGGAAATCTGGAACATGAGTTTCGGGTTCTTGGGGATTCAATTTGGATTCGCATTACAGAATGCGAACACTTCAAGGATTTTCGATACTCTCGGAGCCGAAGTCGATAAGATCGGCTTGTATTGGCTTGCCGCACCTTTGACCGGTTTGATCATCCAGCCTATTGTGGGTTATTTTTCTGACAGGACATGGACAAAACTAGGTCGAAGGAGACCCTATTTCCTTGTCGGCGCCATCCTTTCTTCGCTTGCACTGCTCGTTATGCCCAATTCGCCTACGCTTTGGGTCGCGATCGGGACATTGTGGATCATGGATTCTTCAATCAACATCTCGATGGAGCCTTTTCGCGCGTTTGTGGGCGATAACCTTCCCGAAAAACAGCGAACGCTTGGTTTTGCCATGCAAAGTTTCTTTATCGGGCTTGGAGCCGTGGTAGGTTCCGCATTGCCATACGTGTTCACGAATTGGTTCGGAATCAGCAATACAGCTCCAGAGGGAGTTATTCCCGAGTCGGTGAAATGGTCTTTCTACATTGGAGGCGTCTGTTTTCTACTTGCCGTATTGTGGACCGTTTTCAATTCTAAAGAGTATTCCCCTGAAGAACTTCAAGCCTTTGAAGAAAAGCACGAAGAAACAAAATCAAATCAAAACGATGTTAACCATGGAGTCACAATCCCGAGACAATTTGGCATTGGTATCGTTTTACTGATTATCGGTGGATTGTTTTCGGTTTATGTCCATCACATCAATTCAAAAGTAAATGAAAACGGAGAAGCGAATCAGCATAAGGAGCTTTACATCCTTTCTATCGGACTGGTTGTTGTTGGGTTCTTGTTTTCATTGGTTTCTCAATTGCGAAAAAAAGGTACGCGAAATGGTTTTACCGTGATCGTTACCGATCTTTTGAATATGCCAAAAACCATGAAGCAACTTGCTTGGGTACAATTTTTCTCATGGTTCGCGCTGTTTGCAATGTGGATTTACACAACAAATTCGGTTACTGGGCATGTGTTCGGTGCAACAGACCCAAAATCTAAACTTTACAACGATGCCGCAGATTGGGTAACCGTAATGTTTGCATTGTACAATGGCGTCGCGGCTGCAGTTGCATTTTTATTGCCTGTTTTAGCCAAACGTACCAGCAACAAATTCACACATATGTTGGCTTTGGTGGCAGGTGGTTTTGGATTGATTTCCATTTATTTCTTATCGGACAAAGTCGGACTCTTGCTCGCCATGGTTGGTGTCGGTATTGCCTGGGCTAGCATTTTATCTATCCCGTATGCGATGCTTTCGGGTTCACTTCCATCTGCAAAAATGGGCTATTATATGGGGGTTTTTAACTTCTTCGTAGTTATTCCGCAAATCGTTGCCGGAACGATACTGGGTTTTCTTGTAAAAGAATTCTTCAACAGCGAACCAGTTTATGCTCTAATCGTGGGAGGTTGTTCCATGATCCTCGCCGGCTTGTTGACATTAGGCGTCTCCACCAACAAAAAAATTGACATTAATGAATAAAAAAGCATTCATATTCGACCTCGATGGCGTTATCGTAGACACGGCTAAATACCATTTTTTGGCTTGGCAGAAAATCGCCGATTCTCTTGGCATCGAATTTACACCCGAGCACAACGAAGCGTTAAAAGGCGTGAGCCGCGTCCGTTCGCTCGAAATCATCCTGGAACTCGGAAATGCGCAGGCTTCGCAGGCCGACAAGGATGTTTGGCTCAAGCAGAAAAACGAAGATTACCTGTCGTACATCAAAAACATGGACAGAAGCGAAATCCTTCCGGGCGTGATGCATGTACTGCAATACCTAAAGGAAAAGCAACAACCGATCGCACTTGGTTCGGCCAGCAAAAATGCGCGTATCATCCTTGAAAAAGTAGGGATTCTTGACTATTTCGACGTAATTATCGACGGAAACGACGTAACCAACGCCAAACCCGATCCCGAGGTTTTCGTGCGTGCGGCCAAGAAGCTCAAGATTTCCAATGAGGATTCTATCGTGTTCGAGGATTCGTTTGCCGGAGTCGATGCCGCGAATATCGCCGGGATGACGAGCGTAGGCATCGGAGATGCGAAAATCCTTAAGAAAGCGCAATACATTTTCCCCGATTTCGTGACGATAGATTTGAGTTTTATCGACACGTTGATCAAGAAATGATCCGCAAAAAACAACAAAGCAGTAACACCTTGCGATGCCACAAGTCCTTTTCAGGCAATTGACATCGCAAACCATCAATCATCAATCACAAAAAAATCAACAACCGAAGCGAGCCGACCTCTAAAGGCAAACTTCAAAAACGAAAAGACAATGCATCAGGATTATATAAAGCCAGACAACTGGTCGATCATAGAAGAAGGGTTTGAGCGCGACAACGTCAAGTCCTCCGAAAGCTTGTTCAGCATAGGCAACGGAGCGATGGGCCAACGCGCCAATTTTGAAGAAAAATACTCTGGGGAAACTTTCCAGGGAAGTTATATCGGCGGCGTTTATTATCCCGACAAGACCAAAGTGGGCTGGTGGAAAAACGGCTATCCGGAATACTTCGCGAAAGTTTTGAACGCACCGAACTGGATCGGGATCGACATCGAAATCAACGGCGAGGAATTTGACATGAACGTTTGCGCGCAGGTGAAAAACTTCAAACGCGAACTCAACATGCAACAAGGTTGGTACAACAGGTCGTTCGAAGCGAAATTGCAGAACGGAACCGAAATTTCGGTAAACGTGCGCCGTTTTCTGTGCGCCGATCTTGACGAAGCGGGGATCATCAAATACGATATCACGCCTTTGAACAACGACGCGAAAATCGTGTTCAAACCTTACATCGACGCGGGCGTTCACAACGAAGACGCGAACTGGGAAGAGAAATTCTGGGAACCGCTTTCTGTGAATCAAAAAGGCGAAAACGCGTTTGTGACGGCACGTACATTCAAGACGCATTTTACCGCCACGACATTTATGCACAATTCGGTTTCGGTTGACGGAACTGTTTTGGGAACGACTGAAAACGTCGAGAAAACCAACGATAAAATCCAATTTACATACACGGTTTCGGCTGGAAAAGGACAAGTCGCTTCCATCGAAAAAATCGGCGGGTATACGTCTTCGATGAATCATCAGGACACGGTTTCGGCTGCCGATTCCGTCATCGCATCCGCGAAAGCGAAAGGTTACGAAACCTTGTTGCGAGACCAGATTGATGCCTGGGCGAAAGTCTGGGAAATGAGCGACATCACGATCGATGGGGACGTGAAAGCGCAGCAAGGCATCCGATTCAATATTTTCCAGTTGAACCAAACATATTCTGGTAAAGATTCGCGCCTGAACATCGGTCCGAAAGGCTTTACCGGTGAGAAATACGGTGGATCGACGTATTGGGATACCGAGGCGTATTGCATTCCGTTTTACATGGCGACGAAAGACCAGCAAGTGGCGAAAAACTTGTTGGTTTACCGTTACAATCAATTGGACAAAGCGATTGAAAATGCGGCGAAACTTGGGTTTACGAATGGTGCGGCTTTGTATCCGATGGTAACCATGAACGGAGAAGAATGCCACAACGAATGGGAAATAACGTTTGAGGAAATCCACAGGAACGGCGCGATAGCGTTCGCGATTTTCAATTACGTTCGATATACAGGCGATTATTCTTATGTTCCTGAAAAAGGATTGGAAGTGCTTATCGCGATTGCTAGATTCTGGCAACAGCGCGCGACTTGGTCGACTGCGAAAAACCAATACGTGATTTTGGGTGTGACGGGTCCGAATGAGTACGAGAACAACGTCAACAATAATTTCTACACGAATTACTTGGCACAATGGTGCATCAATTATACGGTTGAGCAATTGGAGAAAGTTTCGGCTGAATTTGGTCAGGATTACGAAAGAATCCTCGGTAAAACGAAACTAACTTTGAACGAGGTTTCGAAGTGGAAAGACGTTGCCGATAAGATGTATTTGCCGTATTCGGAAGAACATCAAGTGTATTTGCAGCAAGACGGATTTTTGGATAAGGAGCTTGTAAAAGTGCACGATTTGGATAAGTCGCAACGTCCAATCAACCAGAAATGGTCGTGGGATCGCATCCTTCGCTCGCCATATATTAAACAAGCCGACACGCTTCAAGGTTTTTATTTCTTCGAGGATCATTTCTCTAAAGAAGAATTGGAAAGACACTTTGATTTTTACGAGCCTTTCACGGTTCATGAAAGTTCGCTTTCGCCTTGCGTGCACTCGATCCAGGCTGCGGTTTTGGGCAAGATGGAAATGGCGTACACATTCTATTTGCGCACATCGCGACTTGATTTGGACGATTACAACAAGGAAGTTGAGGAAGGTTTGCACATCACGTCGATGGCCGGAACCTGGATGAGCATCGTAGAAGGTTTTGGCGGAATGCGCGTCAAGGACAACCAGCTGCATTTTTCGCCGCGGATTCCGAAAGAATGGAACGGATATTCGTTCAAGATCAATTTCCGTGGGCAGATTCTCAAGATTTCGGTTCATCCGGAAACGACGGATTTTGCTTTGGAAGGCGGTGAGGAACTCACGGTTTTTGTGAATGGAAAAGCGGTTACTGTGGAGCCGAATGGGTTGGTGACGGTGTAGTTTTAACAAAATGTACAGAAAAACCTCAAAGGTTTTGAAAACCTTTGAGGTTTATTTGACTAATGGAACAAGTCAAAAAACTCGAAGCCAATCAATCGTATATCATCACTCATGTCGGCAACAACGACGAATTGATTTTTCGAGATCAGGAAAATTGCCGATACTTCACAGAATTGATGGAGAAACACATTCATCCCGTCGCGAAAATTCTCGATTGTGAAATGCATTTGAATCGATTGGAGATCAAGGTTCGGATTCGGCCCGTGGAAGAAATTCCCGAAAAATATAAAACAAAGATTTATCAACCTTTCTCGAATTTGTTCAACAGCTACACGAAAGCGTTCAATAAACGTTACGATCGAACGGGAAGTTTATTTCGGGTGCGATTCAAGCGGGAGGAAATAATCGAGTAATCTTCTGGAGGCATTTTGCTTTCGGATTGAATTCTATTGAAACAACTACAATTATGAAAGCAAATTTTACTTTGGACCTTTTTTCAAAATTTGGTTTTGGTTCTAAACCTCAAAGGTTTTCAAAACCTTTGAGGTTTCTAATCACAACATTAACACTATTTACCCTACTACCAAACCAACTCCTCGCCCAACTCCAAAAAACCGAACCGCCATTCTGGTATTCCAACATGAAAAACCCGGAACTGCAAGTGATGTTCTACGGAAAAGACATTTCCAAATACACCGTTTCGGTTTCCGACAACGTTCCGATTACAGGCGTCACCAAAACCGAAAACCCCAACTATCTGTTCGTCACGATCGATACCAAAAACATCCCGGCGACTCAATTGACGTTCACATTTTCCGAAAAAAGTAAAACCAAATTCACCCACAAATACGAACTCAAACAAAGACGCAAAGATTCCGCGCTGCGACAAGGTTTCGACTCTTCCGATTTGGTCTATCTGATCATGCCCGACCGTTTCGCGAACGGCAATCCGTCCAACGACAACACATCAAACACGAAAGAAAAATCCGATCGCAACAACGACCACGGACGTCACGGAGGCGACATCGACGGCATCATCGACAATCTCGATTACCTCAAAAGTTTAGGCGCGACAGCCGTTTGGAGCACGCCGCTTTGCGAAGACAACGACGCCCGCGGCTCTTACCACGGATATGCCCAATCGGACGTGTATAAAATCGATGCGCGATACGGCACGAACGACGATTATCTCAAGCTTTCATCGGAATTGCACAAACGCGACATGAAGCTGATCCTGGATTATGTGACCAACCATTGGGGCGCCGAACACTGGATGATCAAAGATTTGCCGACATACGATTGGGTGCACCAATTTCCGGGTTACGCCCAAAGCAATTACCGCATGACGACACAATTCGATCCGAACAAATCCGAAATCGACAAAAAATATTGCGTAGACGGCTGGTTCGTGAAGTCGATGCCCGATCTCAACCAAGCCAATCCGTTGGTTTTGAAATACCTCACGCAAAACGCGATTTGGTGGATCGAATACGCCGATCTCGACGGATTCCGTGTCGACACCTACAGCTATTGTGACAAAGAAGGCATTTCGAAATGGACGAAAGCGATCACCGACGAATATCCGCACTTCAACATCGTAGGCGAAGTCTGGATGCACGATCAGGCGCAAATGGCCTATTGGCAGAAGGATTCCAAAATCGGGGCGATCCAGAACTATAATTCGTATTTGCCTTCTGTGATGGATTTCACGCTTCACGATGCCTTCGGAAACGTGTTCAACGAAAACGAACCGAATTGGGACCGCGGCATCATCAAAGTGTACGAAAACTTCACGAACGACTTTTTGTATCCGAACATCAATTCGATTCTCGTGTTTGCCGAAAACCACGATACGCAGCGTTTCAACCAGATTTACAAAAACCTCGATTCGTATAAAATGGCGATGACGCTGATCGCTACGGTGCGCGGAATCCCTCAAATCTACTACGGTTCCGAAATCGGGATGCAAGGCGACAAAGGAAAAGGCGACGGCGACATCAGACGCGATTTTCCCGGCGGATGGAACAGCGATCCGCACAACGCCTTCACGTCTTCTGGAAGAAACGAAACCGAAAAAGCTTATTTCGATTTCTCGTCCAAACTGTTTAATTGGAGAAAGTCGAAATCGGTGATTCACAACGGAAAAACGCTGCAGTTTTTACCTGAAAACAATGTGTATGTCTATTTCAGATACAACGAAAAAGAATCGGTCATGGTCGTGATCAACAATTCCGACAAGGCGCAAACATTCAAAACCGCGCGTTTCGCCGAAGGCCTCAAGGATTTCACGACAGGAACCGATGTCGTTTCCGGAAAATCCGTCGATTTGGAACAAGATGTCACAATCGAACCAAAATCGGCTTATATTTTGGAGCTGAAATAATCAGGAGCTTTTGCTTCGCCAGTTCGCTTTTTAGAAGCTCGTGTCCGGCTTCCGCGATTAGCTTTCTTGAAAAACCTTGTTTTGCAGCCTTTGCGAAGAGCTTCTTCCAGTCGCTTCCGCAAAAAGCGCAAAGCGTACGGTTTTACTGCAAAAGGCTAATTCGCTGCATCCGGGCTAGGCTTCAGGATCAAAAAACAAATCTCTACTCATGTTCACCATCAACCAAATCCATTCCGCCCATTCCAAAGTGAAATCCGGCGCCGATTTTCCGGCTTACATCCAGGATTTGAAAAAACTCGGAGTAATATCGTATACGACTTTCGTCAACAACGGCCATACCGACTATTTTGGCGAAGGCGATTTCAACGCCGTTTCGAATCCGAAATATGAAATGCTTGGCGTTTCCCATAACGCAAATGCCGATGTTTTTAAATCCGATCTCAAAGCACATCAGCAAGGACAATCCGATTATTTGACTTTCTGCACTCAAGCGGCCAAATCGGGAGTTGAAAAATGGACGTGTGACCTTAAAAATGACTTGTACGTATTTCGATAAAAACGGAAATGAAATTCTCGTCGAGCAAATTCCGGGAATGTGAACGTTAAAAATCCAATTACCGACAAAGCCTCCGATTCACTTCGAGAGGCTTTGTTATTCATGGAAAATCCGTAAATTTCACCATAATTAAAAACGCCTCGCCTTGTTCGTTCGCTAACTTGTCAACGCGAGGAAACCGACCTATGAAGAAAACGCTTTTCTCCGCAATCCTCGCGACATTGATGATGAGTATGAATACCGAGGCGCAAACCGCACCGAAAACTCCTGCCAAAAAAGAAAAATTGCCTTTCGTTTGGGAAGGCGCGAACTTGTATTTCTTGCTCGTCGACCGATTCAATAACGGCAACCTTTCGAACGACGTCAATTTCGGACGCAACCAACCCACCGGAAAACTGCGCGGATTCGAAGGCGGCGACCTTAAAGGCATCACCCAGAAAATCGAGGAAGGCTATTTTGACAAGCTTGGGATCAATGCCATTTGGATGACACCGATCGTCGAACAGATTCACGGCGGAACAGACGAAGGTCAAGGTCTCACCTACGGCTTTCACGGGTATTGGACAAAGGATTGGACGCAAATCGACCCGAATTTCGGAACGGCGAAAGACCTCGCCGAACTCGTCGAAGTCGCTCACAGCCACGGCATCAGGATTTTGCTCGACGCCGTGATCAACCACACCGGCCCGGTTACCGACCAAGATCCGGTTTGGCCTCAGGATTGGGTCAGGACAGGCCCGCAATGCGATTACAAGACGTTCGATACGACCACGGCGTGCACACTCGTAAAAAATCTACCCGATGTCCTCACCGAAAGCAATCAGGAAGTGCAATTGCCGCAACACCTCATCGATAAATGGAAAGCCGAAGGCCGATATGAGCAAGAAGTGAAAGAACTCGACGATTTCTTCAAGAAAACGGGGTATCCGCGCGCGCCTCGTTTTTACATCATCAAATGGCTCACGGACTACATCCGTGAATTCGGCATAGACGGTTATCGCGCCGATACGGTCAAGCATACCGACGAAAAAGTCTGGGGCGAATTCAAATCGCAATGCAACATCGCATTTGCCGAATGGAAAGAGAAAAATCCTGAAAAAACAATGGATTCTAACGATTTCTTTACTGTAGCCGAAGTGTACGGATACGGCATTTCAAGCGGGAAAGACTACAATTTCGGAGATAAGAAAGTCAACTATTTCGAAAACGGGTTCAACAGCCTGATCAATTTCGAGTTCCGATGGGACGCCGAAAAGACCAACGAATTCATCTTCTCGAAATATTCCGACAAGCTCAACAACGTGCTCGAAGGCTACACGGTCCTGAATTACCTGTCTTCGCACGACGACGGCAATCCGTTCGACGGCAAACGCACGCGAACTATAGAAGCTGGCACGAAACTGTTGCTTTCACCCGGAATTTCACAAGTATACTATGGTGACGAAAGCGCAAGATCACTCGTCATAGAAGGCACTCAAGGCGACGCGACGTTGCGTTCGTTCATGAATTGGGATGAGATCGCGAACAACGAAAATTCCAAGAAATCGCTCGAACATTGGCAGAAACTCGGCAAATTCCGAAAGAGACACGTGGCCGTCGGAGCTGGCGTCCATAAAGTCATATCGGGTAAGCCGTATGTGTTCAGCCGTGGTTACGAAAACGGCGAAATCAAGGATCGCGTGGTCATCGGCCTCGATTTGCCGGTTGGCCCAAAAACGATCAAAGTCGCGTCGGTTTTCAAGGATTACACCAAATTGCGCGATGCCTATTCGGGCAAGGACGTGATGGTCAAATTCGGAGAAGTGGAACTCGACACGCCGTTTTCGATCGTGCTTTTGGAAAAGCGATAACTTGGGTTTCCGATGAAAATCAAACGCAAACGCATCATTTGGACGGGAATCGGCATTGTGCTGCTTTTCCTTTCGTTCCCGATTTTTTTCATCGCCAAGACCGCTTTTGCCGAAGACGGACACAAACCGCCGACGCCTAAAGGCTATACGAACGATGCGAGCGAACTCAGCCTGACCAAAATCGATTCACTTGTCGATATCGCTAAAACCCGCGACAGTATCGTTTTACAACTCAAAGACCTTATCGCGTATTCGAAATCGTCGGGCAAACCGATCTCGATCGCGGGCGCGCGCCATTCTATGGGCGGACATACGATGTATCCCGACGGAATCGTACTCAACATGCGGCCGTACAACCATATGGAATTTGATTCCATCCACAACATTTTGACGATTGGATCGGGCGCACTTTGGCAAGACGCAATCAATTACCTCGACAAATTCGACAAATCGATTGCCGTGATGCAGGCGTTCAGCTCGTTTTCGATTGGCGGTTCGATGAGCGTGAACGGACACGGCTGGCAAAAAGACTCGCCACCGGTTTCCTCGAGCGTGGTTTCGTTCACTTTATTGAAATCGGATGGGGAAATCGTGACTTGCAGCCGCACTGAAAATGCGGAATTGTTTCATTTGGTCATTGGCGGATACGGTCTTTTCGGCATCATCCTCGACGTCAAAATGAAAGTCGTCGACAACGAGAACATGAGTTTCACGCGATATAAACTCGATGCGAAAGACTATCTCACGTACTTTAAAAAACACGCGTCCGAAGACAAAGACGTGAAACTGGTTTTTGGCCGGCTCAATATTTCAGATAAGGAATTCCTGCTCAATGCGACGCTCAACGTATTCAAATCGACGGGTAAGCCGCTCGTGAAAAAACCGCGTAAACATTCGGCAAAAACGACCGAAGTCAAGCGTTTGGTGTTCCGCAGTTCGGTCAACAGCGAATACGGCAAACGACTCCGATGGGATTTGGAAACGCATTTGGGAGAATTCACGGCCGACGCAAACATCTCGCGCAACGAAATCCTCAACGACGACGTAAGCCTTATCGAAAACAAAGATTTCGGTTCGACCGATATTCTGCAGGAATATTTCATTCCCGAACGCCGTTTCGACGAGTACGTGCAGGCGTTGAAAAAAGTACTCCCCGACAATGACATCGACTTGCTCAACATCACGATCCGCAACGTATACAAAGACAACGACAGCTATTTGGCGTATGCGCGCGAAAATGTGTTCGGATTCGTGTTCTTGTTCAACCAAAAGAAAACCGATGAACAGGAAAAAGCCATGAAAGCGCTTACCCAAAAACTCGTCAAACTAGCGATCGATCACGACGGCACGTATTATTTGCCGTATCGACTGCACATCGACAAAACCACGTTCCGCAAAGTATATCCGCAGGCCGATTCGTTTTTCGCACTCAAGAAAAGATACGATCCCGACGGCATTTTCAGCAACAAGTTTTACGAGCATTACCGATAAGCCGATGGAAATCAAGACACACCTCATCGGAAATTTGAAAATCGCCGAAGTGTTTTCGGATGTCATCCTGATCAATGACGCGGGCGAAGGGCTTGAACTGCTCGTGAATATGTACTATCAGGATTTCGATCGGATTTTGGTGCACGAAACCAACATCATACCTGCTTTCTTCGATCTCAAAACCCGTATGGCGGGCGACATGCTGCAAAAATTCTCGAACTATCGAATGGGCTTGACGATTGTTGGCGATTTCGAAAAATACGACAGCAAAAGTCTTCATGATTTTATTTTGGAAAGCAACAAAGGCCAGCTTATCAATTTTTCCCAATCTGTTGACGAGGCTTTGGATCGGATGTCAAATATGTAAAATTAAGCCGCCGATAAAGGCCAGACCTCTTTCGTCTTGAAAAACACGGTCCAGAAATCGGCGAGCGCGAAAAGTACACGTCGGCTTTCGCAGTTCGGGTTTTCTACACACTTGTCGATATGCGAAAAGAAATGCTTTTTGAAAATTTCGGCTAATGGTGTAAGCCCATATTCGCTTTCTACGGTTTCTTTCATTAATTGGCCGCATTGCAGTCTGTGTGCAAAACGTTCGGAAATCATCAAGTTCAGCGCTTGTGTGGTAAGTTGCGTCTTCATTCTGTAATTGTTTTGAGCAAAGTTAGAAGACGTTGCTGGCGGCACTTTACAGCAAAAGCGACCTTTCTTGTACAATTTGTCTCATTAAAGATTACAAAAACCATGGTCCAGATAAAGATTGTGATGGCTACATTTGCAAAAAAATCCCATGCAGATCATCGCGCACCGAGGCGCCAAAGGCTATGTTTCCGAAAACACGATCGCGGCTTTCCGAAAAGCGCTAGAAATGGGCGCGGACGGCATCGAACTCGACGTGCACCTTTCCTCCGATGGACAAATCATGGTCTTCCACGACGAGCATACCGACCGGTTGACGGGCGTTTCGGGAACGGTCAAAGACATGGCTTGCGACGATTTACAAAAACTCAAAGTCGATTTGCACCACGAGATTCCGACGCTTGCGAAAGTACTCGATTTTGTAGACAAGCGCTGCCTCGTCAACATAGAACTCAAAGTCGAGGCTGCGGCGCGTCCGGTTACGCAACTCATCGAAAAATACGTTTCCGAAGGCTGGAATTACGATCATTTCCTTGTTTCTTCGTTCGATTGGACGGCTTTACAGGAAATCCGCAACCGGAATCCCAAAATCCCGCTTGGCGTACTTACAGAAACCGATCTGGATTTGGCCATCGGGTTCGCAAAATCGATAAATGCCGAGACGTTGCATCCGTATTTCCATTTGCTCGACGAAGCTTCAGTCAAAAAAATAAAAGCCGAAAACTTGCGCTTATACGTCTGGACGGTCAACGAACCCGAAGATATTTCGCGCATTGAAAACTTTGGCATAGACGGCATCATAACCGATTTCCCCGACCGCGCATGAAAACCTACGACATTTTGATATTGGGCGGAGGCGCCGCGGGTTTCTTCACTGCCATCAATGTGGCCGAAGCCAATCCGAGATTGAAGATCGCGATACTCGAACGCGGCAAGGACGTGCTCACAAAAGTGCGCATTTCGGGCGGCGGACGCTGTAATGTGACGCATGCGTGTTTTGATCCTGACGAACTCGTGAAATTCTATCCGAGAGGCGAAAAAGAACTGCGCGGCCCGTTTCATACGTTCGCTTCTGGCGATACGATCGAATGGTTCGAAAGACACGGCGTCGAACTCAAGATTGAGGAAGACGGCCGCATGTTTCCCGTTTCGGATTCGTCCCAAACCATCATCGAGTGTTTCCTCGAAGCGACGAAAAAATGTAAAATCGACGTGCTCACCACACAAAGCGTGCAATCTGTCTATCAAGGCGAAAACCATTGGAAAGTCGACACGAACCAAGAACAATTCTCGTGTCAGAAATTGGTTTTTGCCACCGGAAGCAATCCGAAAATGTGGGAATTGCTGCAAGGCCTCGGACACTCTATCGTAGAACCGGTTCCGTCTCTTTTCACATTCAACATCAAAGACAACCGAATAAAGAATTTGCCCGGCGTTTCGGCTTTGGCTTCGGTAAACGTCAACGGCACGAAATTCGAATCGGCCGGGCCTTTGCTCATCACGCATTGGGGAATGAGCGGACCGGCAATCCTCAAACTGTCGGCTTGGGGCGCGCGGATTCTTGCCCAGAAGAACTACCAATTCGGGATAACCGTGAATTGGCTTCATACATCGGATGCCGAAGAAGCCGAGCAAATCCTGCGCGACATCAAGCAAAACCAACCCAAAAAGGCCGTCGTCTCGAAATCGCCTTTCGATTTCCCGAATAGGTTGTGGGAAAGCCTTGTGACGGCTAGTGGAATCCCGTCCGAACAAAAATGGGCCGATCTGTCGAAAACCCAGCTCCAAAAACTTTCGACGGAACTTACCCAATCTAAATTCAACGTCAACGGCAAAAGCACGTTCAAGGAAGAGTTCGTGACTGCGGGCGGCATCGACCTCAAAGAAGTGAATTTCAAGACGATGGAGAGCAAAGTTTTACCGAACGTTTATTTTTCGGGTGAAATCCTCAATATAGACGCGATTACGGGCGGTTTCAACTTTCAGAATGCGTGGACAGGCGCGTTTATTTTGGCTCGCTCGATCAGCTAACGTTGAGCGTTTTGTGCAATTGTTTATATTTGAAAAAACAACGAATTGCATGAAAAAAATTACTTTTTTAATCTTATCGGCTCTTTGTGGAATTGGAGCAAATGCCCAGTTTTATGAAAATTTCGATGGCGCGAGCGTATCGGCCCCGACTTCGAACGATTGGGTTTTACCAACCGGAACGTGGAAAATCTTGAGTACGGCCGGAACGTCGAGCTGGACGCTTAACGACGCCTCGCATCCGTCGAATACATTACCCAATGCGGCTTTCCTGCCGTCTGAAACCTTGACCGAAGGCCAAACTTCGATGGATGTGTTGGTTTCTCCGTTGACGCCTTTCCCAAACAATGCCACGTTGCTTTTCAACGCCAAACACACTGCAGATGCCGGATTGTCGGTATTCGTGCTTCCGGCGACCGCTAATATTGACGATCCCGCTACCTTTTCGGGCATCACTATTTTCGACCCTACGAATTATCCGACTGGAGTTTACAACAACCGCACCTTGCACATAGGCGGCACGGGAAATACTTCGGGTTATATCGTTTTTAAAAGATCGTATACCCAAACCTCTGGTTTTACGCCGGGTGAAATCCTCATTGACGACATTGCGCTTGTATCGGATTGCTGGACACCGGACGCGAACGTTTTTACGCTCGGACCTGCGGGTAATGGCGCCGTACTTTCATGGCCCGCTACTTATGCCGGCCAATATGAGGTGCATGTCGTGCAAGCGGGAACGACTTTCGATCCGAATCTGGGTACAACCATCATCGCTAACGGGAATTCTGTTGGTTTGACCGGTACGACGCAACCTTCGGCCCAACCGATAGTGCCTAATACGTCTTATTACGTGTATGTTCGCGGCGTTTGCGAATCTTCGGCGAGCAATTGGGTTCAGATTGGGCCGTTTTATCGTCACTTGCCCGAATGCGGTTCGATGTTTTACGACGATGGCGGACCTGCGTCTACTTACTTGCCAAACGCCAATACGACCTTTACCATCTGCCCAACGAATCCGGGCGATATGGTAAGTGCTTACTTTCAGGAATTCAATACCGAAGTCGGTTTCGATGCGCTTTATGTGTTTGACGGGCCTTCGACGGCCGCGCCTATGATCGCGAGTATGTACGGCGTTGGGAATGTTCCGGGCGGTTTGCCCGGCGGTTATTGGGGAAATACGATTCCCGGTCCTTTCACATCTTCGAGCCCTGACGGTTGCCTTACGTTCCATTTCCGATCGGATGGCACGAACAATTTAGGCGGATGGAAAGCCGAGATTTCGTGTGGGCCGCCTGTATCTTGCATCCATCCTGTGCTTTCCAGCCCTATCGTCACCGACACATCGGTCCTGCTCGATTGGCAAACTTTCGATTTTGCGACTTCTTGGGAAGTGATCGCATTGCCTTGCGGTTCTCCGGCTCCGGGTTTTGGTCCCGTTGCAGGAGCTGTTACGGTAGACACGCATCCGTATGAAATAACTGATTTACAAGAAACCACCTGCTACGACTTTTACGTGCGTTCGCTTTGCGGAGTTCCCGGAGATGGCGGACAAAGCTCTTGGTCAAGCCCGATTTCGGCTACGACCGGTGAAAATTCGGGCGCAATCGTTTTGAAGCCTTTTGTCGATACCAACAATAACGGCACGTTCGACACGGGTGAATCCATATCGCATTTCGGTAACTTCCTGGTTTCGAATTCAGGAAACGACTCTACGATGTGGTCTTCGAGTGGTGTCGTATTGCTTTCGACTCCCGGAATTACGGTGAATATCACGTATCAACTGCTGTCTGAATACGCGTCTTACTTAACTCTTGTGAATCCCAGCTATTCCAATCTTACGGTAGACAACACTTTGCAGACGTATTATTTCCCGGTACAAGTTGTACAGCCGCTCACCAATATGTCTGTGGCACTTGTGGCTTCGAACGCGCCGAGACCGAACATGGTATACAACAATTACGTGATGGTTTCGAATTACGGCACGGCGACCCAGACCGCTACATTGGACTTTACGAAAGATCCTGTTTTGGGTACGCTTTCGTCGAATCAGCCGATAACGCTTACTCCGACCGGTTTTACCAAATCGGTTACGCTGGCGCCAAACCAGACTTCGCTGATCGATATCGACATGCAAGTTCCCGATGTTCCTGTAGTGAATATGGATGATGTGATTACTACATCGGCTGCGTTAACGGGCGTCACGAATTCGCTTTCTTCAGATTTTCTAAGCTTCACGCATACGATGAACGTCGTGAATTCATACGATCCGAACGACATTGCCGAAAGCCACGGCCCGCAAATAGACATCGATGAATTTTCGGACGCCGATTATCTGTATTACACCGTTCGTTTCCAGAATACCGGAAATGCCGAAGCGATCAATATCAGCATCGAAAATACGCTCGACGATCAACTCGACGCTGAATCGTTGCGAATGGTAGGTGCGAGCCATACGTATCAAATGACGCGTACAGGAAACGATTTGACTTTCCGTTTTGACGGCATCAACCTTACATGGCAATCCCAAAACGATGAATCGAGTCAAGGTTGGCTCACGTACAGGATAAAAGTCGATCCGGGATTCGAAGTCGGCGATGTCATACCAAACGTGGCCAACATTTACTTCGATACGAATCCGGCGATCGTGACCAATACGTTCGAGACACAATTCGTGGAGCAGTTGGAATTGCCCGAATCTGATGCGAACCAACTCTTGATCTGGCCGAATCCTGCGACGGACAAACTGCAGATCAGACTCGACGCATCAGCAGGTTTCAATAAGGTGGAGATTTACGATATTGTCGGCAAAAAAGTGGGCGAGAATACATTGGAATCGGGAGCTGCCACTTTAGACATTTCGGCTTTGCCTTCTGGATTGTATCTCGTAAAAGCCCGCTCGTTTCAAGGCGGAACACTTTCAAAAAAACTAATCGTGGAATGATATGAAAAAGATTTACCTGTTCTTGTTGCTGATAGGAAGTTTGGCTCAAGCCCAATTCGTTGAGACTTTCGACGACAATACCGTGATTCCGCCTGCAGGGAATGGCCCGTGGACATTGCCGTCGGGCACTTGGTACGTTTATGACAATGGCATAGGTACGAACTATTGGACGCTGAATTCAAATTATCCGGCTCTTTCGGGCAGTCACGCGGCTTTTATGGACCGACAGAACATCGGTTCGGGCAATCTGTCGAAAGATTATCTGGTGACGCCGTCTTTTTATGTGACTCCCGACGCGAAATTGTATTTCAGGGCGAGTTCTGCGATCGCGGGTTATTCCAATTCGAAACTTCAGGTTTGGGTCGCACCGGGAACGGCCGACCCGACACAAGCGAGCTCATTTACCACGATGCTTGCCGAATACAACGACGATGTCCTGCCGTTAAATCCGGTTTACGGGCAATACGAAGTCACTTTGCCGTACCCAAGCGGAACGGCCGTTTACGTGGCTTTCGTGCGTACTTGCACCCAGACTTCGGGATCGCAAACCGGAGACCGTATTTTGCTCGACGACATCAATAATTTTTCGCCCGTACTTTCATGCCATCAGCCGCAGAACCTTACCGTTACCGGAGTCTCACCGCTAAATACGTCGGCCAATGTAAGCTGGAACGAAATCGGAGGCGCGACGTCTTGGGAAATCCTTGTCGTACCGGCAACCGACTCCGATCCGTCGGATAGTGATTCGGGCATCGAAATATTCGACAACCCGCACCTGATCACCAATTTGCAAGCCAACGAATCGTACATG
Source organism: Flavobacterium agri (assembly GCF_013401995.1). Lineage (GTDB taxonomy): Bacteria > Bacteroidota > Bacteroidia > Flavobacteriales > Flavobacteriaceae > Flavobacterium > Flavobacterium agri. The sequence continues at coordinate 731,878 of NZ_JACBJI010000002.1, read as the reverse complement.
ATTTATTTGCGTTCGAATTGCGGAAACGGGTTGCACAGTTCGTGGAAATCTGTTGGTTATACCGCGACTCCCGTATATCCTCCGTTGGTTGGCGATACTTCGTTGTACACGATTCCCCAATTGGTACAATCGGTGCTCATAGATAATCCTTGCCTCAACATATCCAACATCACCTCTTCGGGTTCGGCCAATTATGGCGGTTTGCCCAGCATCGGGTATTTTTATGGCGGCTCGGGCACGCAATTCCCGTTCGAATCGGGAATCGTTTTGTCTACGGGAGCGGTGAGCCAGATTTCGGGACCTAACACCTCGTCGCTTGGATACAGCGCCGGAGGCTGGCCCGGCGATCCCGACCTCGAAGCGTTGGCTCTGGCTACCATCGGCGAACCTATGTTTGGCAAGAACGCTTCTGTACTTGAATTCAATTTTACGAGCCTTGCGCCTCAGATGAGTTTCAACTTCGTATTCGCTTCAGAGGAGTACGGCATGTTCCAATGTACCTTTTCAGACATGTTCGCCTTCTTGCTTACCGACCTTCAGACGGGCGTCACAACGAATTTAGCGGTAGTTCCCGGCACCAACGGACTACCGGTTTCGGTCGTGACCGTTCGTGACGGAGCTTACAACGCGGGTTGCAATTCGGCCAACCCTCAATTTTTTGGGGAATATTATGGCGATGGCAGCAGCTCGTTGAATGCACCGATCAACTTCAACGGCATGACGGAAGTGATGACGGCTTCGGCTTCGTTGGCCGTCAATCATCAGTATCATTTGAAATTGGTCATTGCCGATAAACAGGATACTCTTTTGGATTCTGCGGTATTCATCGAAGCCGGAAGTTTTACGCAAGGCCCGCCACAATGTTCAGACAAATTGGAACTCGTAGCCTTTGTGGACGAGAACGGCAACGGTGTCAAGGACGGAGTTGAACAGAACTTCACTTACGGCTCGTTCGCGATTTCGCAAAACGCCGGACCTGTCCAACAGGTTTACGTTCCCGACGGCGAATATTCGCTTTATGACGACGTTCCGACCAATACATACAACCTGAATTACGCGATCCAAAATGAGTTTTCGGGCTATTATTCTTTTTCGGGTTCGGGCTATACCAACCAGACCATCGCAACGGGAAGCGGCACGCAAGTATTGTATTTCCCTATTGTGTTGACCAACCCGTACAGCGATGTGAGCCTAACCGTATCGCCTGGCTCACTTCCGAGACCGGGATACACACATTCTTGTCAGGTTTTTTATCACAATAATGGCGTTTCCATGACTTCGGGAACATTGGATTTCACTTCGGATATGCTTACGACGATTACATCGAGCACCTTGGCGGGAGCTAACATCAACAGCAACACCCTTACTTACAATTACATCGGGTTGCAACCACAGGAAACGCGCTCGTTCATGGTCAACATTTCGGTTCCCGACGTACCTACGGTAAACTTGGGCGATGTGCTTACGCATTCGGCTTCGATTACGGCTTCGGTCACGGAAATCAATCCGGCGAACAACAGCTCGTCTTTGTCGCAAGTCGTCGTGAATTCTTTTGATCCGAACAATATCGTCGAGCATCACGGACCTGAAATCCCGATCGATACGTTTTCTCAAAACGACTATCTGTATTACACCGTCAATTTCCAGAATTTGGGCACGGCCGATGCGATACACGTAAAGATCGACATGGACTTGGATCCGCAATTGGACGAAAACAGCATTACAATCCTGGAATCGAGCCACGACTATGTCTTACAGCGCAACGGCACACATCTGCAATGGAAATTCGATTACATCATGCTTTCTTCGAATTTGGCAAATGAAGCCGCCAGCAAGGGCTTTGTGACGTTCCGTATCAAATTGGATCCGGGCGTTACGGAAGGTGATATGGTTCCGGCGTCTGCCAATATTTTCTTCGACTCAAATCCTGCGATCCAAACCAATGTGTTTGAGACGACTTTTACAGACGCTTTATCTTCTGGAGATGTTATAAAAACCGATGCGAGAATTTATCCGAACCCGGCTTCACAAAACGTGTTTGTGTCTTTATCGGATGCGCAAATCATCCAAAAGATCAACGTATACAATATTTTGGGAGCTAAAGTTTTGGAACAGGATTTTGGCACGTCCTCTGCCATTTTTAACGTGCTTGGTTTATCGAAAGGGGTATATGTCATAAAAATACTTTCAGAAAACAACATGGAATTCACAAAAAAATTGTTAATTAAATAAATCGCAATTGCCCATCAACAAAGGAATCCTCCAAAATTTGGAGGATTTTTTCATTTTTATGAAATCTTAAGACTTGCTTAACAATTTGTAAATCAATAAATTTACGGGATACCAAAAAACATCGCCAATGAGCAAACAACTACTCTCTTTGTTTTTTATCGTCCTGTTTTCTTCGGTTGGCTTTGCCCAGCTGCAGTGTGGCGGATATTTCTACGATAGCGGATTGGAAGGCAATTATCCGGCGAACGCCGATGAGATTACCACGATTTGCCCAGATGTTCCCGGTGAAGCCGTAACGGTAACGTTCACTTCATTCCAAACCGAAGCACAATTTGACGGACTCTATGTTTTTGATGGCAATTCGACGAATGCGCCTCAAATTTCAAGCGGACAACAAGGCAACGTTCCAGGTGGGATGTCGGGTGCTTTTTGGGGCACTACCGCTCCCGGACCGTTCACTTCCACTAGCCCTGACGGCTGCCTCACCTTTTGGTTCAAAAGCGATTCAACTCTAGAAAATGGCGGATGGGAAGCCATGATAACGTGCGGAAGCGAAAACTTCAACTGTCCCGCTCCTACTGCACTTACGGTATCGAATGTAATGTCTACAACTGCGTTGCTAAGCTGGACGGAAACGGGTACGGCTGTTCTTTGGGAGGTTTTGGCGATCCCTTGCGGCGCACCGGCACCTACGGTTTCTTCAGTCGGAACACTAGTGACGGCGAATCCTTATATGTTTCCCGCATTAAGTCCAAGTACTTGTTATAGCTTTTACGTGCGTGCGCATTGCGAAAACAGCGTGAGCGTCTGGAGTCAGTCAGCTATCGCGACGACCGTGCAACCCGTAACCCTATGCGGCGAACATTTTTACGACAACGGAGGTGCGAACGGAAATTATTCGAACCTTAGTAATGCTACGACCACGATTTGTCCTGAAAATCCCGGAGATGTCGTATCGGTTTCGTTCAACTCTTTCAATACCGAAGCCACTTGGGACGGATTATATGTGTACAACGGAAATTCCACTTCGGCACCGATGATTTCAAGTGGCAACCTCGGCGGCAACGTGCCCGGCGGATTGCCCGGATCATTTTGGGGAACTACCATTCCAGGCCCGTTTGAATCGACGAGCACCGACGGTTGCCTGACCTTCGTTTTCAAAAGCGACACGAGTGTCAACATGCCGGGTTGGGACGCTTCGGTATATTGCGGTCCGCCGTCGAATTGTTTTGTCGCGAACGGAGTCACCGTTACCAATGTAACGACCGATTCGGCAACAATCGGATGGACTTCCGTAGGCGATGCCACGCAATGGCAATTGACGGTGACGCCTTCTGTTTCGGGTTCACCTTTCACGACATCAAGCAATCCATTCGTCCTGACCGGACTTTCCCCGGACACGACTTATAGCGTAAGCATCAAGACGATTTGCGAAGAAGGCTGGATGACGGTTTCGACTCCGCCGGTTTCGTTCGTTACGGCTATTCCCGAAACCAATCCGCTCAGCGTGAATACGACACTTTATACGCCTTCAGAATTGATCAGCAACGTTTTGATAGACAATCCTTGCCTGGAAATCACCAACGTGAGCTCGAGTACCGGAACGACTTTCGGCTCTACCAATGGCATCGGCTTTTTCCAGAACGACAATCCGAATTTTCCGTTGACATCGGGAATCGTTTTAAGCACCGGAGATGCTGCGAATATTCCCGGACCAAACACATCGGCACTTAGTGACGGCGGTGCTCAATGGCCTGGAGATGCAGATTTGGAAGCCATCATCAGTACGACTTTGGGAACGCCGATGAATTCGAGGAATGCCACTAAACTCGAATTCGATTTTACGGCTTTGAACGAATTCATGAGCTTTAATTTCCTTTTCGCTTCAGATGAATACGGGATTTTCCAATGCAATTACGCCGACGCTTTCGCTTTTCTTTTGACCGATCTCGAAACAGGTATCACCACCAATTTGGCTGTTGTTCCGGGAACACAGGATCCGGTTTCGGTAGTGACGATTCGCGACGGTGCGAACAATACGAGCTGTGCTTCGGCAAATGAAGGCTATTTTGGCCAGTATTTCGGCACTCCCGATTACGACGGCGCCACTAATTTCATAGGACAAACGGCCGTGATGACGGCATCGTCAGTTGTGATACCTAACCATCCGTACCACATCAAACTTGTAGTAGCTGACCGAAACGATTCATTATACGATTCGGCCGTATTTATAGAAGCCGGCAGTTTCACTTCTGGTCCGCCTCAATGTTCAGACAAATTGCAATTGGTGGCTTTTGTTGACGAAAATGCAAACGGTGTAAAAGATGCGAGCGAAGATGCTTTCAACCATGGATCGTTTACTGTAGAGCAGAATGATTCAGGCGATATTTCGCAAGTGTATTCGCCTTTCGGAAGCTACGATCTTTACGACGCCAATCCGGTCAACAGCTACGATTTGGGTTATGTTATCCAGTCTGGATTTGCGTCTTATTATACAGTATCGGCTTCGTACAACGACATGAATATCGCCGTTGGCAGCGGTGAGCAAATCGTGTATTTCCCGGTTACGCTGACCCAACCGTTCAACGATGTTGCGGTTTCTATCGTCTCTATCAGCGCGCCTCGGCCTGCAATGACGTACCAAAATAAAGTCATTTATACGAATAACGGCGTGAGCCCGGCTTCGGGAACGATCACGTTTACAAAAGATGCCTTGGTTACCATTACAGATGTCTCTCAACCAGGAACGGTCGCCAATTTGAATGGTTTCACGTATAATTTCACCGACTTGCAGCCAAACGAGACACGCATGTTCATCGTGACGCTTTCCGTGCCTGCGCCTCCAACTGTAAACCAAGACGATTTGCTCACGAATGGCGTAACGATTTCGGCTGTAGCGAACGACATCGATTTAGCGAACAATACATTTTCGAATACGCAGGTTGTCGTGAATTCGTACGATCCGAACATGATCATCGAAGCGCATGGCGAACAGATCGATATCAATACGTTCAGCGTAAATGAATTCTTGTACTACACCATCTATTTCCAAAACACGGGAACGGCAAGTGCAATCCAAGTTCGCCTTGACGACATTCTCGATCCTCAATTGGATGAGAATACCGTCGTGATGCTCAATGCGAGCCATAACTATGTGCTACAGCGCAAGCAGAACCATTTAAAATGGATTTTTGACTACATCATGCTACCGGGACAAATGCAGAACGATCAACTTTCGAAAGGCTATGTGTTCTTCAAGATAAAAGTAAAACCTGGTTTCCAGGCGGGCGACATCATCCCGAATACGGCCCAAATTTATTTCGACAGCAATCCTGCCGTTGTGACCAATACGTTCAATACGATGTTTATCGATGCGTTGCAGAATGATGATTTCGACGCTTCAAGTTTCGTTTTGTTCCCGAATCCTGCGAACAGTGTGTTCACGGTAAGTTTTACCAACACGAGCGAAGTGCTTTCTAAGATTTCGGTTTATGACATGCTGGGCAAGAAAGTCACCGAAACCGATGGCTTGCAACAATCGCAAGCCAACGTGAACGTGACCGGATTATCAAAAGGCGTTTATTTAGTAGAGATAATGACCGCAAGCGACAAGCGATTGGTTCGCAAACTGGTCATAGAATAACGATATCGTTTTAATGGGAAAATCCTCTTCGGCTCGTTCTGAAGGGGATTTTTTTTTACGGATGCCCAAAATTCTCCGACACTCCAAAAAATCAGCGGTTCAAATACCAAATGGATGCGTTGAGGATTGTCGCGAAACTGACCCAAAGTAAATACGGCACAAACAGGAATCCCGAAATTTTGTTTAGTTTTTTGAATTTGAACCAGGTCTCGTATATCATCAGCCAAAGCAGAACGATTTCAATCAGAGCCAGCAACGGGTTCTTGAGTCCGAAGAAAACCAACGACCATGCGGCGTTCAATCCTAATTGGATAAAGAAAAATTTGAGTGCGTTGCGAACCTCGTCCTTATCGAAATCGATACGTGCCCAAACCAATCCGGCGGCGACTCCCATCAATACGTAAAGTGTGCTCCAGACGGGAAGAAACAACCAATTCGGCGGATTGAACGATGGTTTTTCAAGAAGCGGGAACCAAGTGTCGACACTCGATTGGGTGACCTGGCCCGAAATATATCCGACGCCGATGCACGTGGCGACCATGATGAGGATTTTGGAGAACTTGTTCATTTTTTAGAGGCGCTTCACTTTGGACACGTTGCGCAATGGCGAAAGTACGAAACGAGCACCATATTGATGACGGCTTTTTTCCTACTGCAAACTTTCGCACTTGAGCACCTAAGCACTTAACCACTTTCAACCTATCTTTGCCCAAAATTCATCTTATGTCGCAAGACGTCGATTTCATCCCGAAACCTTACGCTACTTATCCTGAAAACGGCCGTTTTGAATGGAGCGCGCCGAGCAACATTGCCTTGGTGAAATATTGGGGTAAGATAGAACCGCAATTGCCTGCGAATCCATCGATCAGTTTTACACTGGATTCTTGTAAGACCGTAACGGAACTGGAATTTTCAAAACGCGCAAACGACGGGAACTTCTCTTTCGATTTGCTTTTTGAAGCACAACCGAAAGAGGATTTTAAACCCAAAATCATCAAGTTTTTCGAACGCATAGAACGCTATTTGCCATTTTTGAAAGACTATCATTTTAAAATCGATACGCGCAATACGTTTCCGCATTCATCGGGAATCGCGTCTTCGGCTTCGGGAATGGCGGCTTTATCGGTCAATTTGATGAGTTTGGAAAAAGCGCTCAATCCTCAAATGACCGACGATCATTTCTGGAAAAAAGCATCTTTTTTGGCAAGGCTTGGCTCCGGAAGTGCGTGCCGCAGCGTAAAAGGCGAAGTCGTGGTTTGGGGAAAACATGCCGAAATTGAAGGAAGTTCTGATTTATTTGGCGTGGAATTCCCGTTCGGAATCCATCCGAATTTCAAGAATTACCAGGATGCGATTTTGCTTGTAGAGAAAGGGCAAAAAGAGGTTTCGAGTACGGTCGGTCACGACTTGATGATCGGGCATCCGTTTGCCGAAAGACGTTTTGAACAAGCGCACGAGAACCTGTCGAAAGTAAAAAATTCACTGGTATCGGGCGATTTGGAAAGTTTCATCTCCATCGTCGAAAGCGAGGCATTGACGTTGCATGCGATGATGATGACGTCTAATCCGTATTTTATCCTGATGAAACCGAACACGCTCGAAATCATCAATAAAATCTGGAAATTCAGACGGGAAACCGCAATGCCCGTTTGTTTCACTTTAGACGCCGGAGCGAACGTACACGTACTTTATCCCGAAAACGTTGCAGTAGAAGTTTTGCAATTTATTAAGGATGAATTAGTTGCGTTTTGCAAAAATGGAGAGTACATTTGCGACCGAATCGGCGCAGGTGCACAAAACTTTTGAAAGTTCGGCGTTTTAAATTGCGTAACTTTACACTAATAAATCGAGCGTTCCTGCGTTATACGCTAAACACCAAATAAAATGAAAGGACCGTTATTCTATTCAAAAATTCTCCTGTTCGGCGAATACGGAATCATCAAGGATTCTAAAGGACTTTCTATCCCATACAATTATTACAAAGGCGCGCTCAAAGTGGCCGAAAACCCAGACGAGGACGCCAAAAAATCGAACGCGAGCCTAAGCCGTTTCGTATTCTATCTCGAGAATTTGCAAACCGAACATCCAGATTTGGTGCAGTTCGACATTGCCCAATTACATCACGATGTAGCCGAAGGCATGTACTTCGATTCGTCTATCCCGCAAGGATACGGCGTCGGATCGAGCGGCGCTTTGGTCGCGGCGATTTACGACAAATACGCCAAGAATAAAATCACGGTTCTCGAAAACCTTACGCGCGAGAAATTGCTTACGCTCAAGACGATTTTCGGTCACATGGAATCGTTTTTCCACGGAAAAAGTTCCGGTCTCGATCCGTTGAACTCATATTTGAGCATCCCGATTCTGATCAATTCAAAAGACAATATCGAAGCGACCGGAATTCCTGCCCAAAAAGCGACCGGTCACGGAGCCGTGTTTTTGCTCGATTCCGGAATCGTAGGCGAAACCGCACCGATGGTGAACATTTTTATGGAAAACCTCAAGGACAAAGGTTTCCGTGCGATGCTCAAAAACCAGTTCGTGAAATATACCGACGCTTGTGTCGAGAATTTCCTCGGAGGCGATATGAAGTCGCTTTTTGCCAATACCAAGAAACTTTCGAAAGTCGTTTTGAACAATTTCAAGCCGATGATTCCCGAACAATTCCACGGCATCTGGCAACACGGCATCGATTCTAACGATTATTACCTGAAGCTTTGCGGATCTGGCGGCGGCGGTTATATTTTGGGCTTTACCGAAGATTTGGAGAAAGCGCAAAAAGCACTCAAAGACTACAAACTCGAAGTCGTTTACCAGTTCTAGGATTTCCCGAAGGACACAATCACAAATTCCAACCGGATGCTCAACCGCAAGAACAAATTGCTGCTCAAGAAAATCGCAAGCATGTTCTCGGTGGTTCGCGGTTATAACATTCCCGTGATCGCTTTGGCGCAGTACCTTTCGGCGATTTTCATTTTGTCGCCACCCGAAATGGGCGCACTCGAGGTGATTTTGGACATCAATATCTTTTTGTTGGTCTTGGCGTCTTCTATCGCGATCGCTTCGGGTTATATCATCAACAATTTTTACGATTCGGAAAAAGACCTGATCAACCGGCCGCGCAAGTCGATGCTCGACCGATTGGTAAGCCAGAAAACCAAATTGTATGTTTATTTTTCACTCAATTTTCTAGCGGTTTTCGTCGGATGGCTCGTATCTTGGCGCGTGGCGTTGTTCTATGCGATGTACATTTTCGTGATCTGGTTCTATTCGCACAAGCTTAAAAAATATGCGATTATCGGCAACGTTTCGGCTTGTTTGCTTGCTATTGCGCCGTTTTTCGGGATTTTGCTGTACTTCGGAAAACTCGATCCGAACAGCATGTTCCGGCCGATGCAGCTCGAGATCATCATTTCGCACGCGTCTTTCCTGTTTTTGCTTTTGTTGATTCGTGAGATGACCAAGGACCTCGAGAACTTACGAGGTGATTTTGCCACCGATTACAAGACGATTCCCGTGGTTTACGGCGAAAACGTTTCGAAAAGAATAATTACGGTTTTGGTCGTGCTTACGGTAATTCCGGTGTATGCGTTGATCAATATGTTCGACGTGGGTTATATGGATATCTACTTCTATGTGTGTCTCGGATTCCTACTCTTTTTCGTACTTTTTTTATGGCAAGCCGACAAACGCAAACAGTTTCTGGCATTACATAACATGCTCAAATTTTTGATCGTGGCCGGCGTTTTCTGCATCGTTTTGATCGAACCCAGCGTTTTGTGGAACGGGAAAAAGATGTTGATGTCGGGACTTTGATATTCCTTATTCTCATTATTTATTTTTATTGTCCGACACTTGCCTCCTAGCCCGGATGGCAGCGGAAAGCCCACAGGAAACAAGCCTTTATTTTTAGCTTTTGGCGCAGCGACCTCAGGAAGCTCGCGGCCAAATGCAAAAAAATTTGGCTTGGAGCCGAGGACTTGCAGCGGACAGCCGGATTGGCTTCTTACAACAAATACCACATCTGTGCGCCCTAAACCCTGAACCTTACGTATCTTTGCCAAAAATTTAATGGGGATGGACAAGCCTAACAACGACAAGCGTTTCGACCGCAGCAAAGGAAAAGACGGGCGTACAAACTTTTTTAAGCCGAAATCGGATGCAAAACCGGCTTTGCCAAAACGCACGCAAAAACCTAAGAAGGAAGCGGCTCCAGCCAAAGCGGCAAAGGCTTCGGACGAAATCAGGCTCAATAAATACATCGCGAATTCGGGTGCTTGCTCGCGTCGAGATGCGGATATTTATATCCAATCGGGCAATGTGAAAGTCAATGGCGCCGTCGTGACCGAAATGGGTTACAAAGTGAAACCCGGAGATGTGGTGAATTTCGACGGAAGCCTTATCACGCCTGAGCGCAAGGAATATGTGCTGCTTAACAAACCTAAGAATTTCAGTACGTCGGGCGATGAGGAAAAAGGTTCGAACAATGTTTTGGATCTGGTTCGCTCATCGGGTGTGCCGAACTTGAAACCTGTCGGGCGTATGGACAAAACGACTACGGGATTGCTGCTTTTTACGAACGACAACGATATGGTCGTGAAATTTGGCAAACCGAACCAGAAGTCGCCAAAAATATATCAGGTGTCGCTTGACCGCAACCTTAAATTTGAGGATCTCGAGAAGATTTCGGGTGGCGTGACGCTCGATGAACATCGTTTGTTCGTGGACGAAATCAGTTATGTGGAAGGCGAGCCGAAAACAGAAATCGGCCTGAAATTGCGAACCGCGAACGTAAAAGTCGTGCGTGCGATTTTCGAGCAGTTCAAATACAATGTGCTTAAAATCGACCGCGTTTCGTTTGCAGGATTGACCAAAAAGAACTTGCCGAGAGGAAACTGGAGGTTTTTGACGGAACAGGAAGTGATCAATTTGAGAAACGGGTAGAATAGTCTGTTTCGAGCTTATAGAACAGACCTCAAAGGTTTTTAAAAACCTTTGAGGTCTGTCATTTTTCCTCAATTTTCACAAAATGTACAGAAAATCTGTAACCGGATTTCGAGCTTGCACGCTACTTTTATCGTCTAATCTATACGCCATGCAATTTTGTTACCTGTACATCTTCACCAATGTCGCGCGCACTTATCTCTATATCGGTGCGACCGACGATTTGACGCAAAAACTTGAAGAACACAAATTAATCGCGTGCTCTTCGTTTTCGAAGGAAATCCATGCGACACATCTCATCTATTTCGAGACGTTCAGTAAACTTTCTCTTGCCGAATCACGGGTCGCGGAAATAAAAAAGTGGAAGGAAAGCCAAAAATGGCGGTTGATCATGCGCGCGAATCCATGCCTTTCCGAACTTTTATGGCTTGATTCCGAAACAACCGCGGCCTAACGCGGACAAATGTGTATTTTTAGGCAAATTAATTTTTTATGTCCGTAGAATACATAGCCGTTGAATGGATGGACGCCTTCAACGCGAAAGACCTTGAAAGGCTTCTGTTGCTTTATCACGACAATGCCGAACATTACAGCCCGAAGCTCAAAATCAGGAAGCCCGAAACCAATGGTTTGGTTACCGGAAAAGCAGCCATGCGCGAATGGTGGCAGGATGCTTTTGACCGACTTCCGACGTTGTTTTATAAAATCACTTCGCTGACCGCAAATGATCGCCAAGTGTTTATGGAATATGTCCGTGAACTTGAAAATGAAGAAGATTTGCTCGTCGCCGAAGTGCTCGAAGTCGAAAACGGAAAAATAATCGCATCGCGCGTATACCACGGATAACATGAAAAAGTTCATCTATAAAGTGACAATCGCCGCCGTGATTTGTTCGGTGTTCGTCGGTTGTAAAAAATCTGAAGAAAAACACATGGACTTCTCGACGCTCACCAAAAATTATTTCGACGACAAGAACAAACTCAATCCGATCGACGCGACGCTCAACGGGCAAAGCCAGTACAACGACCAACTCGTTTTCGAGATGACCGATTCGTACCGCGCGGAACAGAAAAAATTCTTCGAGAAGTACCAATCGGAATTGAAATCTGTAGATACGACAGTCCTTTCGGCCGAGGAAAAAATCAGTTACGACATCATCGGATGGGAGACATCTATAGGTTTGGATTTACTGAAATATCCGACGAACCTGTTGCCTATCCAACAATTCGCGGGAACGCATCTTACCATCGGACAATTGGCCGGTGGCGAATCGGCACAACCCTTCAAGACCGAAAAAGACTACCGCGACTTCCTTAAAAGAATGGACAAGTACAGCGTTTGGCTCGATTCGGCGATGGTATACATGAAAAAAGGGATTGCGCAAAAAGTGGTTTTACCCAAATCGCTTACGATTAAAGTCATTCCGCAATTCGAGGATATGATCACTTCTAAAGTCGAAGACAACCTGTTCTACACGACGATTAAGAACATGCCTGCCGATTTTTCTGATGCGATCAAAAAAGACCTGACCGACGCCTATTCCAAAACGATTACAGAGAAACTCGAACCGAAGTTCAGGCAAATGATCGATTTCCTTAAGAACGAATATTTGCCGGCTTCGCGTGCCACGAGCGGATACAACGATCTGGCTTTCGGCAAGGACGTCTATAAAATCTACGTCAAGCAATGGACGACGACCAATATGACGCCAGACGAAATCCACGAATTAGGACTCAAGGAAGTGGCGCGTCTTCGGGCCGAGATGGAAAAAGTCAAACAACAAGTCGGATTCAAGGGCGACATCAAGGAATTCTTCAATTACGTGCGAGAGAAAAAAGAACTTAAACCGTTCAAGACACCAGAGGAAGTGATCGCGAATTTCGAACGCATCCACAACATCATCAAACCCAACGTCGACAAATTCTTCTCGCTTCAGCCCAAGACGCCTTTCGAAATCAGGAGAACCGAGGCATTCCGTGAGAAAAGCGCTTCTGCCGAATATATCCAAGGTGCGGCCGACGGTTCGCGTCCCGGGATTTTCTACGTACCGATTCCCGATGTGAGCAAATACAATTATTACGCCGATGAAGATTTGTTCCTTCATGAAGCCATTCCGGGTCACCATTTCCAGATTTCGCTACAACAGGAAAACAAGGAACTGCCCGACTTCAGGAAGTTTGCGTGGTTCGGTGCCGAAGGCGAAGGATGGGCTTTGTACACCGAAAGTCTCGGAAAGGAGTTAGGTCTTTACAACGATCCTTACCAATATTTCGGGATGCTTGGCAGCGAAATGTTGCGCGCCACGCGTCTTGTGGTCGATACGGGCTTGCATTGGAAAGGTTGGACAAGAGAACAAGCCATCCAATACAAAATGGAAAACGAAGCCGAACCAGCCGACGGAATCGTAATGGAAACCGAGCGTTACATGGCGCTTCCGGGTCAGGCGACATCTTACAAGATTGGTCAATTAAAGATCATCGAACTTCGGAAAAAAGCACAAACCGCATTGGGCAACAAATTCGACATCCGCGAATTCCATGCGAAGATTTTAGAAAGCGGCGTAATGCCTTTGGCTTTGCTTGAGAGGAAAATCGACGCTTGGATTGAGAGCAAAAAGTAAATATGTCTCAGATTAAACCCCTGAACTAGCCGAAAAGTAAGAAAAACGCTTGCAATTTTACCCAATGACAAAAACGTATCTGACCTACTTATTCCTTTTACTTTCAAGTATAGCTGCAATCGGACAAATCAATTCGGTTTCGGATATATTGAACGGCAAACGGTTTGCTCATATCGAAAACGGACACATTATTTTCGATGCGGATACGACGGCTTATAAAACGTATTTGACCAAAAACCTTTCGCACAATGGTTCTCAACTACATTTTGACCGTATCGAAATACGCGAAAAAACGACAATGGGCGAGCAGTCAAAGTCGTATTATTTTGTCATGTTGAGTGACCTCAAACGAAATGTAAAGGTGTCGAGATGGCTGAAAAAGCGTGGAAACGATTTCGCGTTTTCTTCTGATGAGAATTTCCATATGTTTTACAGCATTTGCGAATCGGGCAACGGATGCGACCCCAACCTTTACGTTCAGGAAAAACGCACCGGTTGGATTTGCGGCACCGAAATAAGTTGCGCTAAACCAGGCGAAACCGTCAAATGTCCGACGGCGACCGCGATGATTATGGAAGAATAGAAAAGCCCGCATCTTCAGCGGGCTTTCATCAGGACAGGAAAATATCTATTTCCCCATTATCCGATTTTACTTTTTCGATCTGCCGCCTGTAGAATGCCCAAGTCACTTTTTCGAGTGCGGTTTCCTCATCGACCTCGAACGGATGCTTGAAGTGGAAATTGAGAAACAAAGCATTCTCATTAGCCATTTTTTGCGGATGCAAGACCGAAGTTCCGCAGTAATCCACATTTGGATTGTCCAGTTGTTGAAACACAAACTCGTTGAACTCCTTGTCGTTCGGCATTTTGCAGTTGCAGCATTTGAGGATTAAGTTTTGCGCTTTCATTGTAGTTGCTTTTTTGACAAATGTAAATGCGCCATCCCAACTCCGTTTACACAAAAACAATTTCACTTTGCACGATTTTCACTTTAACAATAAAGCCCGGAGAGAAATTCCGGGCTTTACATTTAAAACTAAGCTTAATTACTTTTTGATGAATTTTTGGCTGAATGCTTTTCCACCATCGGCGCGAAGTACCAGAATGTAAGTTCCCTGACTTAGGTTTTTCACCGAAACACTATCGTTGACCAAAGCCGGAGAAGCGACCAATCTTCCGCCAAGATCGAAAATCTCAACAGAAGTTACGGACGGTATCGCATTGCTATGGCTTATCGTGAGCACATCGCTCGTCGGATTCGGATACACGCTGAACACACCGGCATTAGGATCGTGTGTGGCGAGAGACGAACCTTCGACGACACTCAAAAGTTGGTTGCTTGTCGGATTTTGGATCGTGTCCACAACACCCGAAGGCCATCTAATGATCACCTGGTCGACCGTAGTCGCCGATCCCAATCCGAAATGCGCATTGAGCGTACTCATGTATTCAAACCCTTCGCCGCTGCGAATGTCGCGGATTTGTTTGCCCCAAGAACCGTAAATCTCGACACGTGCGCCGATTCCGTTGCTGTTGCTTTGGATGCCGTGAAGATTGACCGCAAACCAATTGTTGCCATTCGGGATCGCATATTTTATCGATGTTCCGATAAGGATATCCAAAAACCCGTCGCCGTTCAAATCGCCGATTGAACCCACGGTCATTCCCGCATAAGCCGTCGGAAGGAACGAATTGTCGCCTTGGTTGAACATGATTTTTCCACCGCCTCCAAGGATGTCCAAAAATCCGTCGTTGTCGAAATCGTAGGCCACATAATCGCGGTTCGAGGATAAATTGCTGTCGAATCCGGATCCCATCGTGATATTCGTGAACATATCGGGACCTGCATTCAGGTCGAGGTCGTTTCTGTACAGTCGCGTCGGCACGCCTCCGTTGGAACCTACAAGGATATCCATATCGCCGTCGTTGTCGAAATCGCCGATCGAAGAAGACCATGATTGTACCGGCGTGAAATTGATGCCCGAAACATAGGCTACGTCGGTAAACGTGCCGTTGCCGTTATTGCGGTGCAACTCGCACGGAGGACCGGAACATTTCGAAATGAAAAGATCGCTGTCGCCGTCGTTGTCGTAATCGGTCCAGATAGATGCGTAATTCCCGCCGACCGATCCGAAAAGATTGGCGCCGCTTGACTGGTAGAACGTCATATTTGCCGAGCCGTCGTTCATGTAATAACAGTTGGGAGCGACGTCGTGGCATGAAAAGGCATCGAGATTACCATCGTTATTGATGTCGATGAAGTTCGTGCGTTGGCAGAAAATATATTGTCCCGGTGTGATGCTCGTATAGGCCGTCCCGCCCGCGTTCGACCTCCAGAAAGACAATCCGCTGCCGTTTCCGAGAAGCAAATCGTTGTAACCGTCTTTGTTATAATCACCGGCCGCTATGCTCCAACTTGGCATCATGCTGGGCCCGGGAACCGTAAAATAGCCCACTTCGAATGCGCCACCCGCACCTTGATAATTCACTCTCAAACTCGTATTGTTCACGCTGGCGATGTCATCTTTCCCGTCTCCGTTCATATCTACCACGCAATTATTGTAATCGCCCATAGACAATGTGCCAATGACTTGAGTCGTATAATTTACGGGCACGACGATCACTTCTTCTATGATCTGGAAATCGAATCCTGCTGCGCTCCATCTGTTGTCCCAAGCGATGTAATAGGTAGTCCCGCCAACGACATCGAAGGTTTTCTTGGAAAGATTCGAGTTCGTATTGCCCGAATTACAGGCCAAAACTCCCGAGTTGTCATCGCTCGAAACGCAGGTCAGGATTCCTGAACACGAACCTGTATATACACTGAAATTCGTGTCTTTGCATAAGTTTTGGGGCAAATCGGATGTTACGGTAAGATGGTAATCCTGGGTCGGCGTATAACGGTACCACTTGGCAAGGGTCGCGGTCGAACACGAGGTGGAGATGTTCCCGCCATCGATCGCCCCAACCGTGTAAGTGCCCGCTGTGACAGGAGTCGCCACGAAACACGGGCTTGGAACGAACGGCGCTTCGATCAATTGGAAATCGAATCCGAGCGCATTCCATCGGTTGTCCCAAGCGATATAATACGTAACGCCAGCCATCGCATCGAACGTTTTTTTCGACAGATAAGAATTCGAATTACCCGAGTTGCATTGGATCACACCCGAATCGTCATCGGATACATAACAACTCAATGCCGAACAATTTCCCGTATACACGCTGAAATTGGTGTCTTTACAGATGTTTTGTGGCAAATCTGACGTTAACGTGACACTGTGGTTTTCGGTCGGCGTGTATGCATACCATTCGGCCATTGAGGCATTCGAACACGAACTGGTGATGTTCGTTCCGTTGATTGCGGAAACCGTGTAAGTGCCCGCCGTTATGGGCTGTGCCGTCGCACATGTATTTTGTGCATTCGACATTTGAAACGCAAATCCCGCGACGGCCATCAAAAACAGATTGAACCAGCGCGGCCGTTTTTTTAGTTTAGTAGTTTTCAAATCCATATTGAGTAGTTATTTAGTTGTATGATTAATTGCAGTTTTCGAGAGAATTTATCCATTCCTGGATCAACGCGACGCCTTCGTCGTGAATCAGCGTCCTTCCGTGAAGCGGCATCCTGAACGTTTCGTTGATCGTGTTGACCCTATAAAACAGCATCGATTGTTCCGGATGGCGTGGTGTGATGATTTTTCCCAATTCCGTCGGAAATCCTTGCATGTCCTGTGTATCGACGCAAACACCCATATTCGCCAATCCGTTCGTGCCGGTCGTTTCACTGAATGCAAAACGCATCGGCCTGTAATCGCAATGGCGGTTGGTCATGTGGCAATGCGAGCAATTAGCGTCGAAATACGACCTTACGCGCAATTCTACGGGTTTGGTCGCATCGCTGTAATCGACAGTCGAATTGGCGGCAGACGGCATCGTGAAATTCGGATCGAGATAACCTGCCTCAATCCATTTGGTGAGCTGGTTTTTCGATTCGTTGCCGTAATTGTAGTTGAAATTGAGGTTCTGTGGTTTGATCCCGATCGGAATCTGAATCGCAGTGCCGCCGTTTTGGGAATCCTGCCATTTGTGACACACCTTGCATTGTACTTCGTTCGGGATACGATAATCGACATTTCGCGAAACACCGTTTTCATCGGTCCAGGAAATAGGTGTGACGCTTCCCGCGAGATCGAGCAAAGCTTCGGTCTGATCGGCATTCCAAACGTAATCGGCGAAAATCCAGCCTGAGGCCTGACGGATCATCACGCGTGTCTCGATAATCCTGGTTTGCCCGGGAACTGGTGCGCTCTGGACGTTGTCGTAGTAAAAAGTTTTGATGAGAGCCGCGCCTACCGGCAATTCCAACGAAACATTGTCTCCAGCGAAAGTGGCTTTCGTTCCGGTTGGCATCCAAACGAAGCGCTTCTTGTGCGAATAATCGGCGAACAAATTACTCGAAGGCGCATACGGCAAGACGTTCAGCGACGGGATTTGGTTTTTCATCTCGCCTTCAAAGAATTTATAATCGGATAATTTCGGATACGGCACTTGGGTAAGATCCACCGTTACGGGCGAAACCGGTTCGACGGGAACATAGCCGTCGTCATCGGATTTGGAACAGGACAAAATCGCAAAAACAAAGCAAATACACGCAGCGATTGCGGAAGCGTAAATTTTTCTCATAAATTTTGGGGAATACTCTCAAATTTATTTAAAAATATCCAGCATGCTGTCCGTCAGCCTGTTAAAATTAGAATTCGATAAACGGCATGAGAATTCGACTGCGAAAAGCTTCGAAAAAAATGCTTCGTTCATCGATAAATTCCAAAAAACGACAATAGAGAAAAGTCGAAAAAAGTAGTGAATACTGGGCTTCCGATCCTGTTGGAAAAAAGCATTTCGAAACGAAAATATATTTAGCCAAAAACGGCAAACTATGATTCTCATCGAGAATTCGCAAAAAGCGAATGGACCATAAATGAAAAAAGCCTCTTGATTTGAGAGGCTTTTCGTGCGGGTGATAGTCCCGACGCTTCGGGAGAACCTACACACACACCCAAAATAGAAAAAGCCTCCCATAAAGAGAGGCTTTCGTGCGGGTGATAGTCCCGACGCTTCGGGAGAACCTACACACCCAAAATAGAAAAAGCCTCCCATAAAGAGAGGCTTTCGTGCGGGTGATAGGACTCGAACCTACACACCGTAAGGCACCAGATCCTAAGTCTGGCGTGTCTACCAATTTCACCACACCCGCGTTGATGCGCAACATCACTGCTGCTTTGGTGGGTGCAAATATACACATAGAATTGTATTTCCAAACCATTTTACAAGAAAATTTGATTTAATTGTTTTTCCTACTTTTGAATGATAAACCAACTCATTTCCTTCATGGACGACATAAAACCCTACGTGCAGCAGCACAAGGACCGATTCATCAACGAACTTATAGATTTATTGAAAATACCGTCGGTTTCTGCCGACAGCGCTTACTCTCAAGACGTTATCGATATGAGCGAGGCCGTCAAGAAAAGCCTTGAAGAAGCCGGATGCGACAAAGTAGAAATCTGCGACACGCCCGGATATCCTATCGTTTACGGCGAAAAAATCATCAATCCTGAACTCCCGACCGTTCTCGTTTACGGTCATTACGACGTACAGCCACCGGATCCTATGGATTTGTGGACGTCGCCTCCGTTCGAACCCGTAATCAAAAAGACCGAAATCCATCCTGAAGGTGCGATTTTCGCGCGTGGCGCGTGCGACGACAAAGGCCAGATGTATATGCACGTGAAAGCGCTCGAGTATATGGTTCGCACGAATACCTTGCCTTGTAACGTGAAATTCATGATCGAAGGCGAAGAAGAAGTCGGGTCGAAAAGCTTGGGCTGGTTTGTCGAAAGGAATCAGGAGAAACTCAAGAACGACGTGATCTTGATTTCGGATACGGGCATGATCTCGAACCAACAACCGTCGATCACGACCGGTTTGCGAGGCTTGAGTTATGTAGAAGTCGAAGTTACAGGTCCGAACCGTGATCTGCATTCAGGATTATATGGCGGAGCTGTTGCCAACCCAATCAACATCCTCGCTAAAATGATCGCTTCGTTGCACGACGAGAACAACCACATCACGATTCCCGGGTTTTACGACAAAGTCGAGGAATTGTCGCGCGAAGAAAGAGACGAAATGGCCAAAGCGCCGTTCTCGCTCGAAAACTACAAGAAAGCGCTTGACATAGATGATATTTACGGAGAAGCCGGATATGTGACCAACGAACGCAATTCCATCCGTCCGACATTGGACGTCAACGGAATTTGGGGCGGCTACACAGGCGAAGGCGCAAAAACCGTGATTGCGAGCAAAGCGTACGCCAAAATTTCGATGCGACTTGTTCCGAACCAGGATTGGGAAGAAATCACGCAATTGTTCACGAAACATTTCGAAAGCATCGCTCCGAAATCGGTAAAAGTAAAAGTCACGCCTCATCACGGCGGACAAGGTTATGTGACGCCTACCGATTCTATCGGATATCAAGCTGCGGCAAAAGCATATAACGAAAGTTTTGGCGTAAAGCCGATCCCGGTGCGCTCGGGCGGTTCGATCCCGATTGTGGCTTTGTTTGAGAAAGAACTCAAAAGCAAGACGATCATGATGGGATTCGGTTTGGATTCGGATGCGATCCACTCGCCTAACGAGCATTTCGGGGTTTTCAATTATTTGAAAGGCATTGAGACGATTCCGTTGTTTTACAAATATTTTGTAGAACTGTCGAAGTAATTATAGAATCCGCTTAACCGCGGATTTTTTATTTGAACCATTAAGGGAATTAAGGTGTTGTCTTAATTTCCTTAATGGTTTTAATTTTTAGGGCGTTGCGTCGGCTGGAAAATTCTGTGGTAAACATGTCCCGATAAGCCGCCGCCGGGCTGTCTGCTGTATCTTTTGGCGCCTCGACTGCGCTCGCCGCCAAAAGGATGCCGCTTCCATCCCTAACGCGAATCCCGTCTATCTGGCACGTCTTGATCATAACTTCATTTCGCCAACTCCGGAACGCTCTGGAAAATAAAATCGCCATGCCTTCCGTCAAAATACTTATCGAACTTGGTTTCGAACTCCTTCCGCTTGGCTTCCGTATCCCACTTGGCCTTGAACAACTCGTCGTTTTTGTCTATCGCTTTTTCAAGGTCGCACATCGCATCGACGACAAAAATCTCGGTATATTGCATGTTGTCGGCTCCCCACGCATGAACCAACGGCATATAGCCTTTGATCAGGTCATTTTTGTAGAACACCGCTTCGACAAATTGCTTGTTGAGTTCGTCGAATTCCTTTTGCGTGCCGTCTTTCGGCGTTCCCCAATAATTCACGCGCATGTAGAAGATCTGCGGCTTGTCTGATTTCGCTTTTGGCATACGGCCGCCTGCCATCGTCGAATAAATCTCGTCGGAATGCTGCGGTTGATAATACTTCCATCGTTTTTCAAAGAACGTCTTACGCGCCTTTTCGTCTGGCCAGCCTTTCTTGACAAGGTCGTCGGTGCGCGTGTTTGCCTTTTCTATGGCTTCCCACGAGTCGTACGTGCTTTGCACCAGGAATTCGGTGTTGTCTGGGGTAAAGTAATGCATCAGCACGCGATGGCCTACGATGAACTCGTTCTTGCTGATGACCTTGTCGAAGTACTCCTTTTCGAGTGAAAGCCACTCGGCCCGCGTAAGGTTTTCGCCTGTCACATTGCGGTGCATCTTGGTAGAAGTCACGAACTGTTCCTTGAATTCCTGCGCAATTGCAGGCCATGTCGGCAATGCCAATAACAGCATCGAAAGGATGGTTTTGATTGTTTTCATGATGGTGAATTTGTGTTTATAAATCGGATTAAATATCCACGCCAAAAGATTTGGGAAACAACAAATTCGGGGATAATAAAGTTACTCAATATCGAATTATACATTTGATTTTCTGTACATATTTCATAAAAAGCATCGTTTATGAAAGAATATACATCGGGAAATCGCAACGGCTGAATTAAAATTCGCACAATAAAACTTTTTATTCTACGTTTGTAGAAATAAATCTATATTTGTAGAAATGATTTAAGATGAATAAACTGTTGCTTCTTTTCGTTTTTATGTTGGGATTTTCCGCAAACGCCCAAACCAAAATACTGCGGTTCAGCGAAGCAGAAAATCAAGGTGTGTCGTCTCATGAACTCGACAAGATTTACAAAAGTGCGGTTCACACTGATCCTAAATTGGCCGTTTTCAAAACCGACGAGGAACAACAGCGATTGCAAAAAGCATACGTTCAGTTTTTCTCGGATTTCGGAAAATACTTAAACGACAACCAATTCAAATGGGAATCAAAAACACGATGCTTCAACCGCATTTACATGCAAAAAGACGGAACGGTCGATTACTTTTTGTTCGATTTCGGCAAAAATCCGCTTTCTGAAACAACCGAAAACCGCTTCAGGCAGCTTTTGTCCGAATTTCTGAAAACCCACAAATTCCCGATTGCCGCAAGCGAAAAATTCGCCCAATGTAGTCCGATTACCTATCAATAAGAAATAACAATAAAAAGTAAAAAATGAACTTAACGAACGCCGAAGAACAACTCATGCAATATTTATGGAAGCTCAAAAAAGCGTTCATGAAAGATTTGCTCGATGCCTATCCAGATCCGAAACCCGCGCCCACAACCGTCGCGACGCTGCTCAAACGCATGGCGGACAAGAAATTCGTCGGTTATGAGGAAATCGGGAATTCACGGCAGTATTTCGCACTCGTCAAAAAGAACGATTACTTTTCGAGACACGTCAACGGGTTGATCCAAAATTTCTTTGGCAATTCCGCATCCCAATTCGCTTCCTTCTTTACGACCGAAACCGACCTTTCGGAAACCGAACTCAAGGAACTCCGCAAAATAATCGACGAGCAAATCAAAAAGAAACAGCAATGACCGATTTCCTGATTACTTCCATTTGTTGTCAGATCGCGCTTTTCGCCGTTTATAAATTGCTGCTCGAGAACGCCAAAATGCATACGTTCAGCCGATATTACCTGTTGTTCGCGCTGGTATTTTCGATTGCAATCCCATTCGTCAGAATTCAGGTCGAAACCGAAACCGTCGCACAAGCCGCACCCCAAATTTTACCGATGCTTCCGATGGCTTCTCAAATGATCGCTGCGGAAAATCCGAATCCGACCGATTATTTACAGATTTGTCTTTGGATGATGTATGCTATCGGATTGTGCATTTTCGGATATCGCTTCGCCAAAAACCTGTTTCGCATATTTTCAAGCATCCGAAAGAACAAAACCGAAGAACGGGACGGCGTCACGTATGTATTGCTTGCATCGGAAACACTTCCGCATACGTTCCTCAATTATATTTTCGTGAATGCCGACGATTTCAGAAACGGTCTGGAATCCCAACTTTTGACTCATGAAATCACGCACGTGAGACAGAAACACTCGTTCGACATTTTGTTCACCGAAATTCTAAAGACGGTTTTCTGGTTCAACCCAATGCTTGTTCTCTACAAAAAAACCATTCGACTCAATCACGAATTCCTTGCGGACGAAGCGGTTGTCGCCCATCACGACAGCATTTCGTACCAAGAATTGCTTCTTTCAAAAGCTCACATATCGAATGCCTTTTCTTTAGCCAGCAGTTTCAATTTTTCAATCACAAAAAAACGAATGATCATGATGACAACACGTACACCTTTGCCGAGCAAAATCGCCAAAACGTTCGGTATCGCGATCGCATTTTTCGCACTGACGACATTTTTCGCGGTGGAATCTGTGGCGCAAAACGTTCCGCCTCCGCCTCCTCCGCCTCCAAAACCGGTTGCGGCGCCAAGCCCGTATTATGCGCAAACGGTATTTTACATTTCGGACTCCGACGGTAAAACAGAAAAGAAGCGTTATTCAGATTTGACGGCTTCCGAAAAAGCGATGTTGCCTCCGCCTCCGCCGAGCCTTGCGCAAAACAACCTCAGCGAAAAGCAGTTTCGCGCTTTTTCAGATACAAAACGATATGCCGTTTGGATTGACGGGAAACACGTAAAGAACAGCGAACTCAAAAACTACAAAGCCTCTGATTTTGTAAGCACGCAAACCAGTAAAGTGTATAAAAATGCGCGTTCGGCACAGTTTCCGCAGCCGTATCAAACACAGCTTTATACCGAAAAAGGTTTTGACAAGCTCAAAAATGCGAACCAATATCCGAAAGTCCTCGAATGGCATTTCGACAAAAACGGCAACAGCAAGATCGGTTCTGGAAAAATTGGCGTACCTACGTTAAATCAATGGAAAGAAGCGGCTTCTCAAGACGAAAACGCTTCATTTCCGGGCGGAATGCCGAAGTTCATCGAGTTCTTCACGAAAGAATTCAAAACGCCACAAGGCCTTAATAAAGATTTGAAATTGGTAGTGTCATTCCTCGTTGAAACCGATGGCAGTTTGTCCGACATCAAAATCCTCAAAGACGGTGAAAACGGAGTCGGGCAAGAAGCGACACGCGTTCTGGAATCTTCGCCGAAATGGAATCCGGCGAAAAAAGACGGAAATGTAGTCGTTTCATCTTACACTTTGCCCGTTAGCCTAAAGGCGAAGAACTGAAAAAATCAAGCCCGTAAAGAATCCGCGATCATGCGGATTTTTTTATGGCGTAAAATCTTGTTCTCAACACAAATGCACCCAATTCCGTTTGAAAAACAACATCTTCAAATTTTTGGCGTTACATTTGTAAGCATCATCAATCAAAAAATCAAACGTATGTTGAAAGACTTTTTTATCGTGTGTTCGGGAGCCGACAAAAAGCTGCTCGAAACCTGTTCCGAAGGGGAACAAACCAAATTCGTAGGCATAGGCGCGACGGTTTTCTTTACGGCCGTCATGGCGTTCATCGCCGGTTCATATGCGCTTTACACCGTTTTCGACAATCTTTACGCAGCCGTGTTTTTCGGTTTCGTTTGGGGATTGCTCATATTCAACCTCGACCGTTTCATCGTTTCGACGATCCGCAAGCGCGACAGCTTTTCGGCAGAATTCGTGCAGGCGACACCTCGTATCGTATTGGCGGTAATCATCGCTATCGTCATTTCTAAACCACTCGAAATCAAGATTTTCGAAAAAGAGATCGATACGGTATTGCTCAAGGAAAAGAACGCGATGACGCTTGCCAACAAAAAGGAAGTCTCGAATTATTTCCAGTCGGACATCGACAAGAACAAAGCCCAGATCGACAGCCTTAAAACCGAAACAGGCCGCAAGGAAAAAGAAGTGAATGCGCTTTACGCCACGTATATTTCGGAAGCCGAAGGCACGAAAGGCACGATGAAAATCGGGAAAGGCCCGGTCTATAAGGAAAAAATCGCCAAACACGATTTGGCGCGTTCGGAATTCGAGACGTTGAAAAAATCGAACGATGCTAAAATCGTCGAACTCGAAGCCAAAAACAAAACGCTTCAAGCCGATTTAGACAAGAAAGTGACCGAAACCCAACCGGTAATCGACGGCTTCGACGGTTTGATGGCGCGTATCAATGCGTTGGATAAACTGCCTTGGCTGCCGTCTTTCTTCATCATGTTGCTGTTTCTGGCTATCGAAACATCGCCAATCATCGCCAAATTGTTGTCTCCGAAAGGCGAATACGATTTCAAGTTGCAGGATTTGGAAACAGCGCTCAAAGCGACGATCACGCAAGATGTTTACCAGCGTGAACTCTTGGTGAAAACGACCAATGGCATCAGCGATAAAGTCTACGCCGACATTGCCGACGACCGCGAAATCTTCAACAAACAGCGCATGGGCGTGAAAGGCTTGATGGACGCGCAATCGGAGCGATTTGTAGAGAAACAGAAGCAGACGCTCTAAGCTCAAAATAAATCCAAAGCATTTCTTAAGACGGGAAGCAACTCCCGTTTTAAGAAATTTTTTATTTTTAGGCTCAAACAGACATTCATGGCCCGTATTTTCTCATTCCTGCTTGTGGCATTGTTTGCCCAAAGCGTTTTTGCGCAAGACAGTTCTATGGTTGCCGTCGACAGCCTGAAACCGCGCCCATCGATTTGGGCAGACCTCAAGTATGACGGCGCCAGCGTTTATAAAGGTGTGCTTCATGCGTATTCCGAACCCGCTCATTGGGGAAAAGACGAATGGACAACGGCCGCGTGCCTCGGCGCTTCAACCACTATGCTATGGCTTGGAGATGAAGAAGTGGGCGAATACTTTCTCGATCAGGGCAAACAAGCTCCCGGGTTTTTGAAAGAAGGGGCGTTCTACTTTGGCAAACCGCTATACAACTACGGGATCACGGGCGGGATTTACGCTTTCGGGTTGTTGACACGCAACCAAAAAGTCAGGAAAACGGGGGTGTTGTTGATTTCCTCGGCCACTGCCGGCGGACTCATACAAACGGTGCTCAAAAATGCAGTAGGACGCGCAAGGCCGGGAACAGGTCGCGGTTCAGCCAGTTTCAAACCGTTCTCGAAAGAAGAAGGCTACCATTCGTTCCCTTCGGGGCACACCATCTTATCGTTTACGACGGCTTATGCGATTTCGAAACAGTTCAAAAATCCGTGGGTAAAAACCGGATTGTGGGCGCTTGGTTTGATTACACCCGTATCGCGTATGTGGGAAGGCGCACATTGGTCTTCGGATATCGGCGTCGGTGTCATCATAAGTGTGATAACCGTTGAAAGTATCGATAAATATTTGAACCGCGAACGCAATTACGACCCGTATCTCGCCAAAAAGAAGATTTCGTGGAATTTGAATTTCTCAAGGCAAACCATCGGATTGGTCGGGACTTTCTAAAATAAAAAAGGACAGACTCTCGCCTATCCTTATGCTATTTTTTACTTAGGATTTTACAAAAACGGCAAAATCTCCTTTTTCAAATTATCGTATTCGCCTTGCAGGATGAGTCCGTTGTCGAGCAAACGCTTGTAATTCTGCAATTTTTCAAAAAGTTCGTCTTTAGAAAGTTCGCTTAACGGTTTCTCCCCCGATTTTGCGGCTGCCGGCGCTTGCTCGATTTGAGGCACTTCGTTGACGAGTTGTTGTGCGGCCGGAATTAATTCGGCGAAATTCGTGACTTCTTCGGTTTCGACTTCTTCGACTTCGGGTTCTTCGACTTCGATTACAGGCTCTGGTTGAGCGACGATCGGTTCAGGTTGAGCGAATGTTTGCGCCGATTGCGGATTTGGGCCTTCCTTGAGTAATTCGAGTTGTTCCTTGGCGAACGTATAGATTTTACGTGCCTGGGCTTTCGGGATATAATCGATCGAAACCTGTATGTCGGTCTTGGTCGAAAACGAAAATTCCGATCCCAAAATATTCTCTTTTACGAATGTTCCTGCGATATCTTCCCAAGCGTAATCGGTGAAATCCATAGACAATCCGAGATTTTTCGGCTTGCACATGATGATGCGCTTGTTCGTCAAAACGATGCTGTCCGGGAAAACCGTCACGGGTTTTTTCTGGACGCCAATGTAGCCGACTTCCTCGTTTCGCATGAGCAAATCGTTGAGTTTGGACGTGATTTTCTCGACCGCTTTCGGGTCTTGTTCTTCGTTTAGGAAATTTTTTATCTGTTCTTTCATTTAAGGCTAAGTTTGGGCCGCTAAGCACAATTATTTTGCCACGAATTTCACGAATCGGCACGAATTATTTGTGGCATTCGTGAAATTCGCGGCGACTCGACAAAAGTAAACCTAATCGGTCGATTCCAAAATCTCCTTTTGCATTTTTTTAGTTAAGCTTTTGAACACCAAATCGTATGAGTGGTCGATTAATTCCCTAACGAGTTTATCCGATACGTCTCCGCCTAAAGTCACCGTATTCCAATGCACTTTGCTCATGTGGTAACCCGGGTTGATGTCGTTGTATTCGGCCCTCAATTCGGCGGATTTATCGGGATCGCACTTAAGGTTCACGCCAGGATTTCCCGATTCCCACTCGCGCAAAGACGAAAGTGCGAACATTTTGCCGCCCACTTTGAAAACCAACGTGTCCTCATCGAACGGAAAAGTTTCCTCGACGGCTTTTTTAGAAAGGCAATATTCGTAGAATTGCTGGATGTTCATTCTTTGGATTTAAAGATTAAAAGAATTACTGCTTCGGCTGAGATTCCTCGACTGCGCTCGGAATCACCAAATACAAAACCGGTTTCGACGGACTCGCATCATTCTCAAAAGACGCAATCTGCAAATTGAGCAAATATCTTCCGTCTTCCACCGAATCCGCAACGTAAACCATTTCGGTAATCGTGCAATCGAGACGTGCGCCGGGATTGAGATCGTTCACATCCGAAACATTCCAAAACGCCTTATGCGCAAGCAATTTCCCTTCGTCGTGTTCCTTGTCTACGCTCGGTAAATCGATAAGCAAATGCTTGACGCCGATTTCGCGCAAATACAAAGCGGCTTCCTCCAAAAGATACGGCCAATTCGTCTCGGAATACTTCTTCGATAATTTGCCGGATTCGTTCGGAAGCGTGCGGATGACGATGGCTTCGGGCGTTTTTCCACCTAAAGCACTTTCGATTTGCGCTCTGCGGATCACAAAATCCTCACCTTCATTTTCGGGCTTTACGGAAACGACTTCGGCCAAAAAGAAAAACGTCTTGAGGTTTTCGTTGATACTATAGAAATCACGTGTGATGTGGCCGAGACATTCGGTATGCGTGCCGTGTCCGTGCGGGTTGAAGAAAATGTTGTTGAAGTTCGTAGACGATCTGCCTTCGGACACTTTTCCGATCCAATCGCCAAATCGTACGGGTTCGATCGCGGGTTTTTCGATGTACCACGCGATCGGGTTCTTTTCGTCCGACGACAATGGAATTGAAATATCGAGCGGTTTTGACAGATCGACTTTGAAATTTTGTGCGTTATGGGTAATGTTGGCAATCATTGGGAATTGTTTGTGATTTCCAAAGATATTACAATCGAAATGGTTTTGCATGGACGAATTTTCTTATCTTTCTATTCTAAATCGCTGATTATGAAAACCTGTATCGCTTTTTTGTTTTTCACAGTCGCCGCGTCGGCTCAGAGTATGCAGCCGATTGTTTCGGGATCGCCGATCTTTTTCGGAAAAACGAATATTTTCAATTCCTCTTTGTATACGCTTACGACAGGATCGGCCGCCAATCAAACGGCTTTCGTATCCTATAACAATATGATGGGATATTACGATCAACTAAGCGCTTCCGGTTCAAAAATTACTTCGGTTACCTATCTCGACAATTTTTACCAAGGCGTCAGGGTCGATTCGTTCAATCCGAATGGCGCCACCGATTTGAAAGGAGGTCTGGTTGCAGGTGCTTTGAACCTGATTTTCAATGGAAATTCGGGGCGTTCTTTCTTCATCCGATAGCCGAAAACCCGCGCCAACACAGACTTTAATATAAATATCAAATAACTTTCACATAAAATCGTGTAAGAAACATCTTCGTTTATTTGCTTCACTTTGCAGCCGATAAATACGATTATGGAAACTACGATTACAATTGCGCGTTCGCAAGAGGATTATTTGGGAAAAGTTGTCGTTTTGGGCAAGAAAATGCTTGGAAAACTCGACATGCGCTCTACCAACGAACATTTTATTTTGCATTGGAAATTCAAGGCGCCCGAGTATAAGAATTTGTTTTTGAAGAAGGTTGCGGCGGAGTTTTCGAAGAATTGATCTTCAGACCCAAAACAAGTCCGATGCGATACCATCGGTCAGGAATTTGCCTTTTGGCGTGGCTTTGAGCACATCGTTTTCGAGAGACAACAAACCTTCGGACAAAAAGTTTTGGGCTTCACGCAACAGATATCCTTTGAAGTCCGATCCGAAATCCTGCTCTACTTTTTCAAGTGAAATGCCCCAAATCGTGCGCAGTCCCGTCATGACGTACTCGTTGTAGCGGTCTTTTTCGCTCAGGAATTCCGTTTCCGACGGTAACTCTCCAGAAGCGATTCCTTTCAAATACAAGCTGTTGTTGGCGACGTTCCAACTGCGCGATTTGCCGTCGAAACTATGAGCCGACGGGCCGATTCCGAGATACTTCTTACCAAGCCAATATGCCGAATTGTTACGCGAGAAATAACCGGGTTTACCGAAATTGGAAAGTTCGTAATGCACGAATCCATTGTGGTTCAAGGATTCTGTGAGGATACGGAAATGTCTTTCGGCAACCTCATCTTTGGGCGCATTCACTTTTCCTTCGGCGATCATTTTCTTAAGCGCCGTCTTGGGTTCGACCGTGAGCGCATAAGCAGAAACGTGCGGAATGCCGAACGAGAGCGCGGTTTTTATATTGGTTTTCCAACGTTCGTCATCCATCCCGGGAATGCCGTAAATCAGGTCGATGGTGATGTTGTCGAAGTGTTTTGCAGCTTCGGCCAAAGACTTTTCTGCTTCCGCGGAATTGTGCGCACGATTCATCATCTTCAGGTCTTCGTCGTAGAACGATTGGATCCCGATGCTGAGCCGGTTGACTTTCGATTCGGACAGCTCGAGGATTTTCTCGTCGGAAAGGTCGTCGGGATTGGCTTCTAAAGTAATTTCGGGATTATCCGAAACATCGAAATGCCGATAAACCGTTTCGATCAAAAAGTTGATTTCGGAAGCTGACAAAACGCTTGGAGTACCGCCTCCGAAGTAAATCGTCCCGACTTTTTGATCTGTAAATTCATGCTTGCGCAACACAAGCTCCTTGGCCAAAGCCGCGACCATATCATCTTTCTTCTTGAAGTTCGTCGAAAAATGGAAGTCGCAATAATGACAAGCCTGTTTGCAGAATGGAATGTGGATGTAAATGCCCGACATGGCGCAAAGTTACGACAGAATATTACTTTACGCGGTCTGAATTCTGTTTCACGAAAGCGTCCCAACCCGAATAACTTTTCGAGCCGACGGTTTTCCCCGAATTGAAAAAATGACATACCGCGGCGGCCAAGCCATCGGTAGAATCGAGGTTTTTAGGAAGCTCTTTCAAACCGAGAAGTTGTTGTAGCATTTTAGCGACCTGCTCTTTGCTCGCGTTTCCGTTTCCGGTGATCGCCATCTTGATTTTCTTGGGTTCGTATTCGGTGATCGGAATTTGGCGCGACAAACCGGCAGCCATCGCGACGCCTTGCGCACGCCCGAGTTTAAGCATCGACTGTACGTTCTTCCCGAAAAACGGCGCTTCGATCGCGATCTCGTCGGGATGGTGTGTTTCTATGAGTTCGATCGTGCGTTCGAAAATCACCTTGAGCTTGGTGTAATGATCGTCGTATTTAGACAGCAAAAGTTCGTTGAGCTGCAAAAAACTCATTTGTTTCCCAACTACTTTTATCAATCCGAAACCCATGATGGTCGTACCCGGATCGATGCCCAATATGATGCGTTCGTTTGCCAATTTGTCGTTTCTTTGCGGCATGGTTGCCTCTTCGCACAAAACTAAACAATATTGGGTTGCGCTTGCCAAAGTTTTGGTGCTCGTCGGCGCTTTTTATTACATCTGGAATGCGCTTGCGAATAACGACAAGCTCGATTGGCAGCAATTTCTCTCGACATTCAAAAACTGGATGTGGCCGTCGATTTTGCTCGTGCTGTTTTTGTCGTTCGCGAATCGTTTTCTCGAGATTTTGAAATGGCAGAATTTGGCCTCGACGATCCGTCCGATTTCGGTTGCGGAATCCACGAAACAAGTACTCGCAGCTTTGACTGCCGGACTTTTCACGCCTAACGGAATCGGCGAATACGGAGCGAAAGCCTTGTATTTCGAAAAACCGTTGGCCAAGAAAATCGTATTCCTGAATCTCGTGTGCAACGGCATCCAAATGCTTTTGAGCGTGCTTTTCGGGGTTTTCGGATTGCTGTATTTCAACGTGTATTTCGACGTGATCACTTCGCAAAACGTCTTGGTCATTTTCGGATTGGTTTGCGTCTTGCTTCTCGCTTCTTTTTTCTTCCGGAAGTTCACGATCCGAGGATTTTCAATCGAGAAACTCATCCATAAAACCAATCAACTTCCAAAGCGAATCCATCATAGGAATACGTTTTTGGCGATTTGCCGCTATCTCGTTTTCTCGCATCAATACTTCGTGTTGTTCCGCATGTTCGGCGTCGATTTGCCGTATCCGATCTTGATGTCGGCGATCACAAGCACCTATTTTCTCGCATCTTCGCTGCCGACGTTCCAGTTTCTCGATTTCGCGGTAAAAGGAGGCGTCGCGGTTTATTTCTTCGGATTGCTCGGCGTAAACGAATGGATTACCGTGTTCATCTCGACGCTCATGTGGTTTTTAAATGTAGTTTTGCCGGTGTCGATCGGCAGTTATTATGTCGTGAAATTCAAATCTCAATGGTCACAGTAGCAGTTCTTCTTGGTGTTTATGTACTGATTTATGTCGGATTCATTTTCGCTTTGGTTTCGGGTTTTTCAAAAGTGAAAACGTTCGAGCGCTCCGATTCTAAACCGAAAACTACTTTTTCGATCATCGTGCCGTTCCGCACCGAGGAAAAGAACCTGCCGATATTGCTCGAATCGTTCGAAAAACTCGACTATCCTAAAGATTTGTTCGAATTGATCTTCATCAACGACGCATCCGAAGATTTTTCCGAAAACCTCGTCAACAAATGGCGGATGGCCCACGGATCGTTCGCTACGACGATGATCGACAACATCCGATTGTCGGGTTCTCCTAAAAAAGATGCGATTTCGCGCGCGATTCCGATCGTGAAAGGCGATTTCGTGATTACTACCGATGCTGATTGTTCGGTCGATCCCGATTGGCTCAACACCTTCAACGATTTCATTTTGCAAAACGAGGCCGAAATGATCGCCGGGCCTGTCGTATACACAGGAAAAAACAGTTTCCTGCATCACTTCCAACGCTTGGATTTCCTGAGTCTGCAAGGTGTGACGATCGGAAGTTTCGGCATGGGGAAAGCATTTATGTGCAATGGGGCGAATTTTGCGTATACCGAGAAATTATTTCATGAGATCGGTGGGTTTTCGGGCGTGGACAATCTCGCCAGCGGAGACGACGTATTTTTGCTCCAAAAGGCAATTAAGGCGTTTCCCGAAAAAGTCGCGTACCTCAAATCGGGATCGGCCATCGTAAAAACCCAACCGACAAAATCGTGGTTTGAATTGTTCAACCAACGCGTGAGATGG
Organism: Flavobacterium agri; assembly: GCF_013401995.1. Taxonomy (GTDB): domain Bacteria; phylum Bacteroidota; class Bacteroidia; order Flavobacteriales; family Flavobacteriaceae; genus Flavobacterium; species Flavobacterium agri. The sequence goes on along the minus strand of NZ_JACBJI010000002.1, from coordinate 699,281 downwards.
GCTTCGAAAACCGTCGCTTACGAAAACGAATATGCCGAAAACCTTGCGCTCGTGACGTTTTTGGCGAATCTAGCATTAGTGATTTCGGTGATTTGTACGGCAACCGACTTTTTCGATTGGCGTTTGCCTCTGGCGATGTTCCTGCTAAAACTGGTTCCCGATTGGATCATGCTTGCGAAAGCGAACAAATTTTTGAACAACGGCAAATTCCTGTTTCCGGTTTTCGCTTCGATATTGTATCCGTTTTTCGTCGTGATCGTGGCGGTTTGGGCGTTGTTCGGGAAATATTCGTGGAAAGGGAGACGTTTTTCGCGTTAGTTTTGTTGATTTCGACGAAGGAGAAATCTCCTCCAATCGTCTGGTCGAGATTTCTCCTTCGTCGAAATCCCTAATCCTTAATCACCTCTTCACTTCCAAAACCACCGGTAAAACAAACTGTGTCTTTACAGGAATGTCGCGCTTTAGTGCAGGTTTTACAGGTGGAAAATCGGCAAGACGCGCCTGAAGTACGCTGTCTACCGTCGCTTTCCCGTAAATAAGGCTGTCGCTGAGTTTGGGCTCGAACTGTACGTGGGAATCGGGGAAAATCGTGACTTTCATTTGTATCGTATCCAAATCGGGATACAAAACCTTTAAAGGTTCGGCATTGAGCCTTTGCTGTATGTTGGTCACGAGAAAATCGAGGAAACACTGACGGCGCATCACTTTATCGGTAACCGAATCGCAATCGGCGACCGAAGGAAACTCATCCACTTCCTGCCAATTGATCGATTTCAATTCCTTTTCGAGCAATTCGTCCTTAGACGGCACCTGCTTGTCGAAATACTGACAGGAAACCATCAGCAGCGGCAAGCCGAAAGCGAGCGTCAATTTTAGGGTAAGGGTTTGTAATCGGCTCAAAATACGGCGTATCTTTAGGGAATCGTTCCCAAAAATAGTAAAAAATAGTTTCTATGGACTTGTTGCTCGCCATTCTCGGCCTGTGTTTGGTAATCGCCGGGATCATCGGCAGTTTTTTACCGGTCTTACCTGGTCCGCCACTAAGTTGGATCGGCCTGTTGCTGCTGTATTTGACGAAACCCGTCGAGATGAATTATTGGGTTTTGGGCATCACGCTATTCTTTACGATTGTCATTTCGATACTCGATTACGTGATCCCAAGTCAGGGCACGAAAAAGTTCGGCGGCAGCAGTTACGGCATTTGGGGCACGAACATCGGGCTTATCGTCGGGATTTTCGTTCCGATTCCAGGCGGATTCATCATCGGGCCGTTCGTGGGCGCATTTGTCGGTGAAATGATTTACAATTCACAAGACCACAAGCGCGCACTCAAGGCCGCGACGGGTTCTTTCATCGGGTTTTTAGCTTCGACGTTCGTCAAGTTCGTGTTCTGTATGATGTTGCTCGGCATCTTTTGTTACGTGTTCTTTGTGAACGCATCGGCATTCTTCGCATAAAAAAACCGGCCAATCGACCGGTTCTTTGTTTATTTCTTGAGGAGTTTCCTTGTGAATTTCTGGTTCGAATCGGTGAGGATTTCGAGGAAGTACATACCCGAGGTCGTTTTCGACAGATCGATCGTATCCGAAAATTCAGATTGTGCCACGATTTTGCCCGAAACATCATAAACCCTGGCCGATTTCACGTTCCCATTCTTCAAAGCGACGGTCACGAAATTTGAGGTCGGATTCGGATAAACGGCAACAGATTGTGCGTCGAATTCATCTACCTGCAACTGGTTTACGAACGTCGTCGTCCATTCGTTGGTCACGATCGCCGGATTGAAGTCAAAATAGATCGAAGCCGTGTTCGGGATGACATCGTTCACCTGATAACCCGCATCCGGCTTGACACGGAACTGAACGTAACCGTGACCGATCTGCGTGTTTTCTACAGACGGCGGCAACATAACGTTCGGCAAATTGAACACGAGCGAATTCCCGTTTCGCGTCAAAGTGCAATGGTCGCTAGATGAAAGCAGCTCTACCGTTTCCTCATTCAATTGCGAATCGAGCACGTCTTCGATACGGATGTTGTGGGCCGCGGCCGTTCCGGTGTTTTCGAATCGGATCGTGTAGTACAAATAATCGTTGGCAGAAAACGAACTGTGCAGAATTTGCGGGCCGTGAGCCTCCATTTTGTCGTTCGGATCCATCGACCCGATAATGTTCTGCGTCAATTGCGCGATATTGTTGTTCGTATTGATGTCTGAAGCCGAGGCGATCGAAACCGATGAATGCAATTGTTGTCCCAATTGTACGGTCGGAATCGTCGGAACCGTATAGGTAATGGTCACAGAACGCGTTTCAAAGGCATGCAAATTGGTGAAATCGAGCGTAAATCCTGTAGCGGTGTGGGTAATCGTGCCCTGTGAAGTGGCCGAAACGACGGGAATCGCAGCATCTTTGGTGTATGTCAACGTACCGGATGTGATAGTTTGCGTACCGTGGTTCGAAAACGTCACGACTTCGGATGCCATAAAACCGGGCATTGGCGATTGGGTCGAAACGATAGTGACGGCGGCATCTACAAAAGGGCTTGCAGTCGTCACGGGGAATTGCAGAACCGTAATTTGATCTGTAGCCGAAACATTGGAATACGTCGTCGAAGTCGAATATAAGGATGCATACGCCGGATTTACATCGAATCCGAAATCGTATGTATTTGCCGGGTTCGCCTCGTAAATAAAGTACGTGCCGTCTTGTGTGTATCCGTTAAGCTGAGTACCGTCGTTTACCGCATACGTAAATTTTCCCATCGGAAAATCGCCTTCGCCTACATCTTTCGTACCGTTGACGTTTTCATCGAGGAAAGCTTCGAGCCTGAAGCCTTGGCAAGTATCCGCAAAAACGAACTGTATCGGATAAACATCGTCGCAACCGTCCTGGCTCACGACAGCATAATACGTGGGCGCATCCTCGAATGTCGGGACATAGACCATCGTATCCAAGTCGACCTCGGTTTGCGTATTCGGATTGATCACTTGATCGAGCGACACAAAAACATGTACATCGCCTTCGGGAAGCAGCGGAACGATATCAGCCATATGGAATATGCCCGCATCGTTTACCACGCAGCCGTAAATCGTTCCAAGACTTGGTTGCATGTTGATCGTACGCAATGAAATCGGGCCTTCCCACATAACGGAGGCGTTGCAAGCGCTGCGATACCACAGGCTCAAATTGCCGCATTCGGTAACGGGCATAGTAAACGGAAACGTATCCGATGAAGCCGTTGGCGGAACCGCAGGAGTCGGTGGCGGCGCCCAACTCAACTGCACCAAAAATTCGACACTCGGTGAAACGGTCGGAGAGCACGTCACAGTCGTAGAATTGTTCGTCTGTTCCACGATATGGACTTCCTGTGGCGGAAAACATGAGCTTCCGCAAGACACCGTATTGAATTGGATCGGACCGGACCACGGGCTTTTTTCCACATCCGAACAAACGCTTCTCACATAGTAGGAATAAGGATAACCGCACTCCAAGTCAACGGCGACAAACGGATTGGACGTCGCCGGAATTCCGGGAGTATTTGCAGAAGGCGCGGGCGATCCCATGCTTCCGATCGCGATTTCCCACATCACGGCGTTACCGGTTTCAGTCCAGACGAGCGTGGCAGAGGTTTCGGTCACCTGTACAACCGTAAGATTTGTCGGTGCCGTACACTGGGCAGAAACGGCCAACGAAATCGTAAAAAATACAAAAGAAAGTAATGCTTGTTTCATAAGGCGTTGTTTGTGTGACGAATATAGCACAATTTAACAGACTGTCGGAAACTTCTTAAGGCGGATACTAAAATCGGATGTTTTTTGTTTTAATAGGAACCCAAATTGCAGGACATGGCCCCGACAAGACTTTCCCAACTATTTTTCGTGCCGATCTTATTGTTGCTTTTCGGCAGCGTTTCGTCCCAAAACCAAACTGCTTCATATTACGAACCTTGCAGTTATTACGGAGAGGATGTGTCGCATGAGATCAAGATGTATCCGGCCAGCGAACACGCCAAAAAAGTCATCAACGGTATTATTTCCGTTATCGGATTGCGTCCGAATTTCGAAATACGCGAAGCCAACGTTCCCAATGCGGCCGCCGTAGTGCTCGATTCCAAACGCTATATTTTATACAATGCCGAATTTATGGACGACATCAACACGGCTTCGGGAACGTATTGGGCCGGAATCAGCATTCTGGCGCACGAGATCGGACACCATTTGAACGGACATACGCTCGACAGCGACGGCAGCCGTCCCGACACCGAACTCGAAGCCGACGAATTCTCGGGTTTCGTACTCAACAAAATGGGCGCATCGCTTAAGGAATCACAGGCTGCGATGGCCGTAGCGGCTTCACAACGCGCTTCACACACGCATCCGGCAAAATCGGACAGGTTGCGCGCCATCGCCTTGGGCTGGAATACCGCCAACGGACAAGACGGTACGGTTTCGAAAAACGCCGATTCTCGCCGAAATGTCGAGCGTCCCGTCGTCGTGAAAAGAGAAGTCGAACAACCTGTGATCGAAGAACGCCGCATCGCATTCGACGTGAGTTTCACTTCAGATGACGGCGTCTATTACATCACAGACCAAGGCCATCTCATCAATGTGGAACAAGACGGATTTTACCTCATCGGCAACCTTTCCGAATCGAACAAAAGAGGCTACAAACTCATGATTTCCGACAAAAACTACAATTATCTGTACATCGCGACCGGTGGCGGAATTGAAAACGGCGTCGGAAAACGCGTCGGAACGATCCGCAAGCACGAGTTTTGATTCACTTCCTCTTCCGACAGATACCCATCTGTAAATTAACGTTTTAGAAATCAGTTTCATTTTGACAACTGACAGAAAAACAGTATATTTCGATCAATTTCCATCGCATTTTTAATCCTGCGCCTCACGACATGTCCTTTGATTCGTGCTTTTGAGTTCGGGCGCTTCCTTTCATCAGACTTTTACACTGCTTTTCTCGATTTGGGAAACAGCGTCCATTCCTTATTGCTAACAAAAACAACAACTTATGAAACGACTTCTACAATTTTGGTCGGTTATGCTGGTATCGGTAACCGCGATCGCGCAAGTTCCTTACATGGTCAAGGACATCAATTCAACGGCATACGTTTCTTATACCGGCAATCCGCAGTACATCACGGAAATGGGCGGAAACGTGTACTTCTCTGCCAAAACGTATACCTCCGGAACCGAACTCTGGAAAAGCAACGGTACATCTTGGGGTACGACCTTGCTCAAGGAAATCGCCGCAGGAGCGACTTCCTCCGATCCGAAGAACCTCACTAAAGTGGGAAATACCGTATTTTTCTCGGCCAACACCACCGAACTTTGGAAAACCGACGGGACTACGGCAGGAACGGTCCTTGTAAAATCGATGCCGAGCGACATGGCCAATTTCAAGGAATTTGGCGGAAACCTTATTTTCTCGACCTCGAACGGGCTGTGGAAAAGCGATGGAACAGAAGCGGGAACCACCCTTTTGCTCGACGGGACGACTTTCTCCATGTTTACGATCATCGATTCCATTATATATTTTGCCTGCACCAAAAGCCCTTACGGAAACGAACTCTGGAAAACCGACGGAACGCCAGCGGGAACACTACTGGTCAAGGACATCAATCCCGGGACTTCAGGGTCAGGCCCTTTCTCTCTTACGGTTCTGGGCAGTACTTTGTTTTTTGGCGCTGCCGACGCGACCCACGGAAACGAGCTCTGGAAATCGGACGGAACAGAAGCAGGAACGGTCATGCTCACCGACCTTTATACGAGCGGGAATTCCGTGTATCCCAATATCGCTGCTGCGGGCGGTGTAGTGTATTTTTCGGGAAGCAGTAACCACCCCATATACGGTGGCGAATTATGGAAAAGCGACGGAACGCCAGCGGGAACCGTTCTCGTAAAAGACATACGGCCCGGCTCTTTAGGGTCAAATCCAGGCAATTTTATCGAAAGGAACGGCTTGCTTTACTTTTCTGCGGATAACGCCTCGGACGGCAGGGAACTCTGGAAATCGGACGGCACGGAGACCGGAACCGTTATGGTGAGCAACATCTACTCGGGAGCGCCTTCTTCTGATCCACAAAATATGAAAATCATAAACGGGACACTGTATTTCTCGGCTCTTGGAGGCGCAAACGACCGCGAGTTGTGGACTTCCGACGGCACAACGGCAGGAACCGTCGTTGTCAAGGATATCAACCCAGGAGCTTCTTCAAATCCTGCTTTCCTGAGCGCTTGGAACGGCCAGATGATTTTTGCGGCCGACGGCGGCCAAGGCATCGAACTCTGGAAAACCGACGGAACGGCTGTCGGCACCAAAATAGTGAAAGACATCTACCAGGATTCCTCGGGATCGAATATTATGGAAATGGTTGCCTTCAATGGGGCGTCGTATTTTTGGGCCGATGACGGTGTACACGGTTTCGAAGTCTGGAAATCTGACGGCACAGAAGCCGGAACCGTATTGCTGAAAGACATTTATCCAGGAATGTATGGTTCGACTCCCTACCCTTCCCGATTCGTGCCATACAACGGCATGCTGTATTTCTCTGCCGCTAACGACACGCACGGCATCGAGTTATGGAAAACCGACGGAACCGAAGCTGGGACCGTGATGGCGGTGGATATTTCTGTCGGCGGTGGCAGCTCAAACCCTCAGGAATTTGCGATTTACAACAACCTGATGTATTTTCAGGCAACTGCAGGCGATGGCGAAGAATTGTGGAAAAGCGACGGAACTCCTGCCGGAACTTCCCTTGTAAAAGACATAGAAGCCGGCTGGACCGGTTCTTCCCCAAAAAACCTGACGGTGGTGGGAAACACGTTGTACTTCAGCGTCTATTCGGACACCGATAGCTACAGAAGCGAGTTATGGAAAAGCGACGGCACGACCGCCGGAACGGTTTTTATCAAACTCGTCTCGCCTACCGAATATTCAGAACCAAGCGAATTCAGGGCTTTCAACGGTGCACTCTATTTCGTGAATTCATATCCCGGCAACGGTATGGAACTCTGGAAGAGCGACGGGACAGCATCAGGTACAATATTACTGAAAGATATTTGGCCCGGCTCAACAGGCGGTATTGGTTATGAGTATGCCGTTTTGGGCAACTACATGTACTTCAACGCTACTTCCTCTTCAAACAACCAGGAACTTTGGCGCACCGACGGAACTACAGCAGGAACTGTCCTTTTCGCCGACATCAATCCTTCGGGAAGCAGCTCTCCTACCGGTCTCATGACATTTGGAGGCAATGTGTATTTTACGGCAACCAATCCAACGAACGGCCAGGAATTGTACAAAACAGATGGCACCATCACTTCGATAGTCAAAGAAATCGTAGTCGGTCCCGGTAGTTCAAACGCGGGTGCTTTGTTCGTACACAACGGCGAATTGCATTTTACGGCTTTGAATCCGGCGGGGACGAATCGCTCGCTTTGGAAAACGGATGGAACCGAAGCCGGCACCGTCCTGCTCTCCGATCAAAACATCGAAGGAGGTCCTTTCGTTTCTACCGGAAGCAAGATCTTTTTCCAAAGGGATTATTTCTCTACATCGCCTTACATTTTTTATTCGGCCGAACTTTGGGCTTTGGGCAATTGTGCCAAAACCAATGCGATCGAGACACAAGCTTATACTTCCCAGACCTTCAACGTGGAGACGCAGGCTGGTACGGAAAGTTGCCATTGCAACCTTTTCAACAAATTACTGGCGAGCCTCGATGCCACGGGCGCCAATCCTGTTTCGGGTACGGTGGTGATCAAACAATGGATCGAATCCGACGAGCCCGCTGGTATTTCTCGAAGGCATCATGAAATCAAGCCAAGCCTGAATCCGGATACGGCTACGGGTAAAGTGACCTTGTATTTTTCTCAAGCCGATTTTGACAGTTTCAATTTACAGATGCCAACCCCGTCAAGCCTTTTGCCACAAAACCCTTCAGATTCGCAAGGCATTTCGAACCTGCGCATCGGCCACAGGAAAGGCCAGTCTTCTGATACTACAGGCCTACCGAATTCGTATGTCGAGCCAGAAATCTCGATAAATCCCGAAGATTCCCATATTATATGGAATGCGTCACAGAACCGATGGGAAGTGTCTTTTGAAACGACGGGGTTCGGCGGTTTTTGGGTCAATACGGTCGGTTGCGAGGAAAACACTTATTACGCCGATACGGATGCCGACGGTTTCGGGGACGCGACCTCGTCTGTCACCTCGTGTATACAGCCAGAAAATTTTGTTTTGGACAATACCGATTGCGACGATTCTTCGGCAAGCGTTCATCCCGGTTCAACCGAAATCGCGTACAACGGCATAGACGAAGACTGCAACGGCACGATAGACGACGGCAGCCAGGTTTTTTCACAGGTTTTGCCTTCTCAATGCGGCACGACGCTTTCGTCCATCGGAACGCTTATAGGAGCGGTGAGTCATGGTTCGCCCGTGAACGGTTATCGCTTTAAAGTCGTAAACAATAGCGACCTTTCGGAACAGACCATCGACCGCAACGTGCCGAATTTCCAGCTTACCCAATTGCCTAATTACGATTATGCGGCGACGTATACGATTTCGGTCATGCTCAAAAGGAACGGTATCTGGCTTAATTATTACGGACCGAGTTGCCAGATTTCGACTCCGGCAATTTTGGATCCGGGCGGATCCGGTGCAATCGATCCGTCTCAATGCAACACAAGCCTGGCTTCGTTGAGCACGTTGATCGCGACGACGAGTCTTGCGGGCGTGACCCAATATCGCTTCCGGGTGACGAATCTCACCGATCCGGTTGGCGCAAATGCCGTCCAGGTTCTCGATCGCAACCAACATTGGTTTTCGCTCACGATGCTCGCGCGATACAATTACGGCACGACGTATCAGGTGGAAGTCGCGGTAAAAACCAACGGTTCGTTCTCGAATTACGGTTCGGCCTGCACTATCTCAAGCCCGACCGTACCGATGTTGATCGATTGCAACGCCGTGATCAATTCGGCCGGGACGCTTATCGCGACCTCGAGCGTATCTCATGCAAGTTCGTATCGTTTCGAGGTTACGAACATGAGTTCGGGCAATTTCGAAACCACGGTGATCGACCGCACGCAAAACTGGTTTACGTTCCATTTGGTGCCGAATTTTACGCCTTCGGCCGAATATGCCGTGAGAGTTGCCGTAAATACTGCCGGAAGTTGGTCGCCTTTTGGGGAAAGTTGCACGATAACCGCTCCTGGCGCGGCACGACAGATTGCGACAGACGAGAAACCGATTGCGCTTGAAACGGAATTTTCTGTTTTGGCGTATCCGAACCCGTATAGCAACGACTTCCGTTTGGATTTGGAATCCGCGGAAGCGAAAGCCGTCGAAGTCAAAATATACGACACGACGGGACGATTGATCGCGGCCCAAACCGTAGCGGCCGACGAAATCGAAAACCTCGAATGGGGTAAAAACCTGCCGTCGGGCGTTTACACGGTTTCAGTTTTACAAGGAATCCATTCGAAGACCTTGCGCGTGATAAAGCGATGATAAAACAAAAGCCTTCCACAAAACGGAAGGCTTTTTTATTCGTAAACAATTAGATTACAGGTTTATTTTACCACGAGTTTGCGTGTAAACTTGATTTTGTCGCGCGTGAGCACATCGGCGAAATACAATCCCGGAGCGGCCGAAGACAAATCGATCGTATTGTTTGAAGTCTGCAAAAGACGTTTGCCCGTTACGTCGTAAATGATAATCGTTTCGATGTCGGAATTGTCGTTGAACGAAAACGTCACGTAATCGTCTACGGGATTCGGATAGACGACGAGTGTCTGCTGTTTGAACTCATCGACCTGCAATTGGGAAACGAAAGTCGAGGTGAACGTATTGGTCACGATCGCGGGATTGAAATCGAAATAAATATGGGCGGTGTTCGAAATTACGTCGCCGACTGCATAACCGGGATTCGGCTTGACTTTGAACGTGATGTAGCCGTGTCCTACCGAAGAACCTTCTACAGACGGTTGCAGCAAAATATTTTCGAATCGCCAACGCAACTGGCTTCCGACGCGATCCAACGTATAATTGTGGCTCGCGCTCACCATACGCAATGTTTCGGCGTCGAGCTGTGCATCGAGCGTATCGTCTACGTGAATGTTTATGGCGCTTGCCGTTCCCGTGTTCTCAAATCGGATCGTGTAATACAGATAATCGTCAGACGTGAATGACGAATGCAGGATTTGCGGGCCGCGGGCTTCCATTTTATCGTTCGGATCGTAGGAACCGATGACGATCTGGGCCGAAGTGGACGTGTTATTTTCTGTAGTGACCTCGCCCGAAACTCCGGCAATCGAGACCGTATTGGTCAATAAGTCGTCCAAATTGACGGTCGGAATCGTAGGGATTTGCATCGTCACGGTAATTTCACGCGTTTCGAAAGGTTGCAAGTTTGTGAACACATATGTGAATCCGTTGGGCGTGTTTACGATACCCGATTGGGAAACGGAAACGATCGAAACCGCCGCATCATGCGTAAATGTAAGCGTTCCCGAAGCCACGGGTTGATTTCCTGAATTCGTGTATCGGATCGTGTTGTCGTACGTAAAACCCGGACGCGGCTCTTCATTCGGAACAATCGTCACGGCCACGTCGTTATAAACTTGTGCGATCGTGACCGGAAACGGATAATCCTGTAATCCGGCGCCTTCGACCGCACTGACATCGGCATACGAATTCGTCGTGAGGTTGTAATACGATGCATATTCGGAATTCACGGTGTAATTCAGATCGTAGGCATTCGACGTATTGGTGTCGTAAATGCGATGGATGCCCGTCGGTGACGTGATGTTGTGCACGATTCCGTTCCCGTTCTTTTCGTAGTGGAATTGACCCAGGTTGAAATTCGCTTCGGAAGCTTCTTTCGTACCGTTTCCGTTCGCGTCCAAAAACGCGTTCAAACGCAATCCAGTACAATTGATCTCGCCTTGACTGTTGTTCGTCTCGGAAACGCGGATATAACCGGGAACACCGTCGTAATTCGATGCCATGATCAGATAATACTGACCGGGCTGCGTATTTGGGATAGATACGACTTCTGACAACGAGGCCGAATAACTGCAATCGACGATTTTGTCGGTCGTAAGTTGTGTGCAGGCGTCCGAAGGATTGGCAAACGGTCCGTAGCAGATGAAGTCGATGTCGAGATTGGCTTCGGAAAAATTGATGTCGGTGCTTTGCTCGATCAAAAGTTCGATGTTGCCTGCTCCGCTTGTCGAAAAGTAAAACCAAGTCGGATCGTAAGTCGTATCCATGCAACCGTAATCGTTTCCGGATTCGGCTTGGTCAACGCCCGTCGTATTGGCAAACGGCACGCCCAACGCATCACACAGCGAATTGGCGCCGATGCAGAACGCGGGATTATCGCAATTGGCAAGCGCGTTGATTTGCATCGTGTACACAAAATCACAGCCAACTCCGTAATCTTCGCGTATGTAGATGGTGCTGCTGCCACTCGCCGAACTGACCGCATACGCGGCTGGCTGAGCTATTGCATTTTGTTCTCCTATCGCATTTTGCAGCGTGGTATAATAGGTAAGCGTGCCTGAACCAAGTTGGGATGCCGCGACGGTCAAATCGAAAACGATCGTACCCGTTCCTTCCTGATCGCATTGGGTAATCGGGCTCAATGGCAAATCGCTTGTGTTGACCGTAGAAACGATAATATCGAACGTATAGATGTTTTGCGTTCCGGCGAAGAAGTCGTTCACCGCAACGTACAGCGTTTGCGTACCTACAGATTCCGCAATGCAATATTGGGTCGTGTCGAGAATCGGATTGTCGCCGTTTTCGGCATCGGCTTGACTGGTATGATAGGTGATTTCGACTTCCCATGCTTCGGAGCTTCCCAAAACGAGTTCGTCGTTCGCACTAAGGTCGAAACAGGCCGTACCGTCTTGTGCACAAGCGTACAAATCTTGAGGATCGCCAACCGAACCCGGACAACCCGTCGTAGAGAAAGTCACCGGCATCGACCAATCGCTGTTCGAAGTGGCGCAAACCGCACGCACGTAAACGTCGAAACTTTCGGGACATTCAAGCCCGGTGAGCGTTGCGGGATTGTTCGAGACGATGACGCCTTCCATCGTCGGAAGCGGAAACGGTCCGCCTGCGTAAAGCACGAGGATTTCCCATTGGGTTTCGGAACCGTTTGCGGTCCAGGCGAACGAAGCCGATTCTGTGGTTATGTTCGAAATTTGCAAAGCCGTCGGCGTTTCACATTCTTGCGCGTGGATTCCGAATACCGATAAAAAGAACAATAAAAAAAATAGAGGTGTTTTCATAAGCTGCCTTTAGTGTATAATAAGTTAAGCACGATTTCACGAACTAGACACAATTGTGGCAAAAAACCCCACCTTGAAATTTAAATTTTAACGTCTGACAAGCTTTTCAGACGCGATCCATAAACAGAAATCGTTTATTCGGAAGCCCGCATCTTATCGAGGCTTAACCCGTATTCTTTGATACACGAAAGTAGAAAAGCACCTGCACTTGCCGTGAATACGGAATAATCCAACGGTGCTTTGATCGAAAATCCGAACGTCATCGCCAATCCGAACATGAGCAACAGAATTCCCGAAGTAGCCGCGGCGATCCTGGTTTTATATCCGATCAGCAAAAAAAAGGGAAGTGCAATTTCGAGTGCGGTCGCCGAAACGGCCAAAATCCCGAGTACTTGTGACGGCATGAAACTGTTTACGGAAGCCGAATACGCTAAAAAGTTTTCCCAGTTTCCCCAAGCTACGAAAGGTTCGCCGGGATTTCCCCACAAACCGAAACGATCCGCGACAGCCGAAAAGAAAGAAACCGAAAGCGAAATCCTCAAGAATAATTGGGCGATATGCATTGTTTTTGATTCCATCGTATTGAAGTTTTATACACACAAAGGAAATCCATGTAAACCCGAAAAAACTTGAAGGAGTTCAAGAAAGGTCTATAAATGTAAAAAGCTATCTATAAATGGAAAGCTTTTTCCCGAAGCGTCGGGAGACTAACTACCAAACCACAATCGGAATGCCCATAAATGCAAAAAAGCTATCTATAAATG
>NZ_JACBJI010000002.1:558988-686162 GCF_013401995.1 Flavobacterium agri | reverse complement strand
GAAAGCTTTTTCCCGAAGCGTCGGGAGACTAACTACTAAACCACAATCGGAATGGCCATAAATGCAAAAAAGCTATCCACAAAAGTGGAAAGCTTTTCATTGGTCTAACTACTAAACCTGACGCTTTCGCGTCGAAACAACACAACTGCGTTTAAGGCGTCAAACGGAAACTGTTAAATTTCCTAACCTCAATTGGGCAAAAAAGCACTTTGTTTCCAAAGTGCTTTCCCAATTTTCGCGGTCTGGACGGGACTCGAACCCGCGACCTCCGCCGTGACAGGGCGGCATTCTAACCAACTGAACTACCAAACCTTGCGCTGAATTGCGAGTGCAAAGATAGAACGGATTTTCATTTCTGCAAGTGTTTTCAAAAAAAAATCCAAACTATTTTTTACTTGTTTAACCAAAAGCTTGTTTCTCAACAAGGTATGTCGTCATAATTTTTTCGAAATCCGGACCCACATTTACCGGAATGTACTTAATCCGGTTCTGGGCGCACGTCATCGCAAGCTTCTTGAAATAGGCCGCAGCTTGTTTTTCGTAGGCATCCTTGACGTTATCGGCAAAAATATTGATCTCTTCACCCGACTCGAGGTCTATGAATTTACGTGGCGCGTTGTCGAAATCGAAACTCAATTCGGTCTTGCTGTCGATCACATGGAACAAGACTACCTTGTGTTTATCGTGCTTGAGATGCTGCAACGCGCTGAACAGTTTTTCCTCGTCTCCCGATTGGAACATGTCGGTAAACAAAATGATCATCGAACGACGGTGCATCTTTTCGGCGATCTGATGCAGATATGTAACCGTATCCGTCTGTTTTGAAACCTTCGGATTCTCGAGCAGACCTTCCAGTTTGTCGAGCAGCATCCGATGATGGCGATCGCTCCCTTTTTCGGGCGAGTAATATTCGTACGAATCCGAAAAAACGCTCAATCCGACGGCGTCGCGCTGCTTTTTGAGCAGGTTCATCAACACGGCGGAAGCCAATACCGAAAACCCGATCTTGTTGTAAAAAAACGGCTCGTCCGACAGTTTCGGATAATGCATCGAACTCGAATTGTCAATTATCAAATGACAACGCAAATTCGTCTCTTCCTCGAAACGCTTGGTATACAAACGATCGGTTTTGGCGAATAATTTCCAGTCGATGTGCTTGGTGCTTTCGCCGGCGTTGTACGTTTTGTGTTCGGCAAACTCGGCAGAAAATCCATGAAACGGACTTTTGTGCATGCCCGAAATAAACCCTTCGACGATTTGGTTGGCGAGCAGTTCGAGGTGCTTGAAACTTGAGATTTTCTCTAATTGGGAATCGATCTTCATAGTTCCAAATATAGAGATTCGGGATTCTTTATTTCTATTATTTATTATTTTTTTGGGCGTTGCCGCGGCTGGAGAAACTGTCGTTTTTTAGAAACCTCAAAGGTTTTGAAAACCTTTGAGGTTTTACCAAAGAACATCCCTAAAAAGGTAAAAGGCCGGCTACCACAACCGACCTTTAGCCCAAGCAGAAACGCTCATCTGCCAGGGCAACCTAACTCCCATAACCTGAATAAATCAGTTCTGTTTTTCCGATAATTTTTCCTCTATCGCTTTAAGACGCGCCTCGAGATCGCTTACTTTTTGCTCAAGTGCGGCATTTTTTGACTGTTCGTTTTCGATGATCGTTTGTTGTTCCTGCACGGCTTTTACCAAAGGCACGACGAATTCGGCATAGCGCAGCGAATACAGATCGTTCGCGTTTTTGGGTTTTTCGATGCCGTTGAAATCGAATCCTACCGCTTGAGCCGCAGCATCGACTTCCTGTGCGAGAAATCCGGTTTGGACGATGCTTTCAAGATCATATTTGCCTTCCCAATCGGTTTTGTCCTTGTCGGCTCCAGTGAGTTCGCTCTGGCGGTGGATGTCGAGATTGTACGTGACCGGATTCAGCTTCGAAATGAAACTCAAGCCCGGAACATTGCTTTTGATGTTCTTCTTGATGCGTGCGTCGCTGTACGTTCCCCACCCGACCTGTCCGCGGATCACGGTAACGGCCATATTGCCTATCTCGACCATGTTCGAAGCCGAGGATGCCGTCCCGACGTTATATCCCAAAGCGGTATAATTGCTCACGTTATTCGGAACCGGATAGGCATTGTAACCCACGGCCGTATTGAAATTCCCGGTCGTATTGTTGTACAAGGCGCGCGATCCGAAAGCTGTGTTGCTCGCACCCGTCTGGTTGTTGTACAACGCGTTGAACCCTACCGCGGAATTCTGTGCGGCGTTGGTGTTCGCCTGAAGCGCTTCGGTTCCCATGGCCACGTTGCTCGAGCCCGTACTGTTCGTGTAAAGCGTACGATAACCGACGGCCGTGTTGTTCGTTCCCGACGTATTGGTAAACAACGCTTGCGCACCGACCGCCGTCTGGTTGGAAACCCCATTCGAATTTGCGAGGCTTTGGTTGCCGATCGCGACGTTGTTGTTTCCGGTTGCGGAATCTTCCAAAGCGTTCGTACCGAATGCCGCATTTCCCGTACCGCTCGTGTTTTCGTACATCACGTGCTGGCCGAAAGCCGAATTGTCTGTGCCTTGATCGTTTTTGTAAAGCGTATACGTTCCGTAAGCCGAGTTGCGCGCCCCAATCGTGTTCAGCAACATCGAAGCGTATCCGGTCGCCGTATTCAACGATCCGGTACTGGTATTCGTCAAAGCCGAAGAACCGACGGCGGTGTTGTAATTCGACGTGTTGACTTTGAGTGCTTCCGAGCCGATTGCGGTGTTGTTCTGTCCGCTTGACGAAGTCGAAAGTGCTTCATATCCGATACTGGTATTGTTGATGCCGTTCGCATTGAATCGCAACGCCCGCGTGCCGATTGCCGTATTTCGCGTTCCGATCGTATTAGCGCCCAACGCTTCCGACCCGATCCCGACTTGCTCGTTCACGGTGTTGTCGCTCAATGCGCCTCGTCCGATCGCGATGTTGTTGTCTGTGGCGGTACTGGTTTGCAACGCGCCGAACCCGATGCCGATATTGCCGCTTCCGCTGATGTTGTTCAGCATCGCATTGATTCCGAAAGCCACGTTATAATTTCCGATCGTATTGCCCTGAAGCGAATGGTAGCCCGCGGCCACGTTACCGATTCCGGTCGTATTGCCCATCATCGAACTGCTTCCCATTGCGATATTTCCCCATCCCGTCATCGCCGAACCATACAACGCATTCGATCCGACGGCGATATTGTCGTTGCCTGTGGTGTTCGAATAGAGCGCGTTCGGGCCAATCCCGATGTTGAAGTTGCCATCGGTACCCGAAAAAAGCGCGCGATAACCCAAAGCGGTATTCGAATAACCGTTCGTATTCGCATACATGGCCTGATAGCCGACAGCCGATGAATATTGTGTCGATGGCGAGCTATACATCGCCTGATAACCCAAAGCGGTCAGGTTCGATCCTGTCGAATTGGCCTGTAAAGATTGGTATCCTAAAGCGGTATTTCGGTTTCCTGACCAGTTGTTGTACATCGACAACCCGCCAACGGCCGTATTGTCTGTACCCGTAGTATTCAAATATAAAGCATGGTTACCTATGCCCGTCTGATTGGAACCCGTACTTTGGAAAACGGCTTCGCTCCCGACCGCGGTATTGCCCGTTCCGGTCGTATTCACATAGGCCGATTGATAACCGACGCTGGTATTGTCTGTACCCGTCGTATTGGCATTCATTGCACCGAAACCTACACCGGTGAGACCCGACGCCGTATTGGAAGCAAGCGATTGATGCCCTAATGCCGTATTGAAATTTCCGACCGTGTTGCTGTAAAGCGCATTTTGCCCGAACGCCACGTTCGCACCGCCCGTCGTATTCATGAATGCGGCGCGCTGCCCGACTGCCGAGTTGCCCGCACCAGTCGTATTAGCCTGCAAAGAGCTCACACCGACGGCCGTGTTGAAATTTGCGGTCGTATTCTGTGACAAAGCATTATCTCCAACAGCCACGTTAGAGCCGCCTGTCGTATTTTGCCAAAGCGCTCCTACTCCTATTCCGGCATTATAACTTCCTGTCGTATTGAAATACATAGTCGTCGAACCCAAAGCGACATTCCTGAACCCTGTCGTATTAGAAAACATACTGCCGTAACCATGAGCTGTATTGTGATTACCTGTCGTATTGGTAAACATCGAATTCACGCCCGAACCCGTGTTGAAATCGGCGGTGTTGGCTTTGAGTGCATTGAATCCTACCGCGGTATTGTAGCCACCCGTTTGGTTGTTCAAAAGCGAATAGGTTCCGACGGCGGTGTTGTATTGACCTGTGGTATTGCCCGCAAGCGCTTGTTGGCCGAGACCTACGATACCCGAAGCCGTATTGTGATACAGCGCGTTATTCCCGACGGCGGTATTTTGGACTCCGGCCTGGTTGGTATACAAAGCGTTCATGCCCAAACCGACATTTTCGCCTCCAGTCGTATTCGAGAATAAAGCGTTGACGCCATTTGCGGTGTTGTACGAACCGGTCGTGTTGGTATACATCGAATTCACGCCTCCGCTCGTATTGTTCGATCCCTGGCTCACGATTTGGGAATTGTATCCGATGGCTGAATTGTATCCGCCCGTCGTGTTGTCGCGCAACGAGAAACTTCCGACGGCAGTGTTGTACAGCCCGCTTGTATTCTGTAGCATCGAATTGACACCTACCGCCACGTTTCCCGAACCGGTATTGTTGTACAGCGAATTCGTGCCGACCGAAGTGGAATTGGAACCGGTTTGCCCGATACGCATTGCATTCGTGCCGACCGCAACGTTATTGGCTCCGGTTTGGTTGCCTTCGAGCGCACTGGCTCCGAGGCCCACGTTCCAGTTTCCTGTAGTATTGCTGGCCAAAGCGCCGTTTCCGACTGCCGTTCCCGCATTGGCCGTGGTATTGGCCCGAAGGCTGAAGCGCCCGATAGCCGTATTGTAATTTCCGGTGGTGTTGAAACGCAACGCATCAGAACCGTTGGCGACGTTGTAAAATCCGGTAGTGTTCGCATACAAAGCCGCATCGCCAATCGCATTGTTCTCGAGTCCTGTCGTGTTGTTGGTCAAGGTGAACGATCCGAAAGCGACGTTCCACGCGCCCGTATTCAAATCGCTGATCGACGTGTTTCCGAAAGCTGTCGTAGATGTGCCGAGAATTCCCGATTTGATGTTGTTGCGCCTGAAAATTATGTCGACGTTATCGGTCGTTCCCATAAAATTCGTTGCCACAGCGGTGCCCGAATTTCCGGTAAGCGCCCATCCTTTATCGCCGAAAACACCCTTCCAGGCCGTGGCCGTATTGTCCCAATAGTAATATCCCGATGGTTGGCTCGGGCCAAGAGTCGTGGTCAGATATACGAGCATCCCGTTTTGGGCGACTCCGGGATTACTCGCCGGAAACGCATCGACACGCGGAATCAGCAAACCGTCCGTAATGCTTGGACTTGCCTGATTTACAGCACGGATGTCGAGTTGCGCCCCGGGTGTCGTGGTATTGATACCGACCTGCGCCTGCATCGAAACCGCTCCCAAAAAGATTCCGATTATGAGTAGAATGTTTTTCATCGTATGTCGTTGTTTTTCAGGCGCAAATATCTATTTACGGCTCACGTCAAAAAAGATGAAATAGACAAACGACATTTTAAATAGACTAACGTTGAGGATGTTAATTATTTTTTAAATTTGAAAGAACATGAAAACCTACAGCTGCCTCATACTCGACGACGACGAGCTGGATCGCCTCAGCGTGGTTTCGCACGTAAAGCGTTTCCCACAGTTTGAAATAAAAGGCGTTTTCTCGGAGGCAGGCCCGGCTTTGGATTTACTTCTCAAGCAAAAAATCGACATACTGTTTCTCGACATCGACATGCCTGGTATCAACGGACTAGAATTCCGCGAGATGGCCGAAGAAGTGCCCGTGTGCATTTTTATTTCGGCCCATCCGGAACACGCGATAGAAACGTTTGCGCTCGACACGCTCGATTTTATCGTCAAACCGTTAAAACCCGACCGATTTGCACAAACCGCCCAAAGGATAGAAGATTATCTTGATCTCAAGGAAAAAGCGTCGTTGTTCGAAGCTTCGGTTGGCGGAGACGTGATTTACATCAAGGAAGGTTACGAGCAGACCAAGATAAAACTGCACGACATCCTGTATTTAGAGGCGCTCAAGGATTACACGAAAATCGTGACCAACGCCAAAAAGCACTGTGTTCTTTCGAATTTGGGCACGTTGCTCAAAGAAACGACATTCAGTTCCTTCATCAGGATACACAGGAGTTTCGCCGTACAGAAACAGTTCATCCAGAAAATTTTGCCTAACGAAGTCGTGCTGCACAACGAGGTTTCTGTACCCGTCGGACGCAGCTATCGCGACAACCTGAACACTGTTTTATGAGGAAAACGCTACTTTTTTTGATTTTGCTCTTGTCGGTTTTCGCGTTTGCGCAAGACCAGCAATTGGACTCGATGATCGTAGCTTTGAAAAAACAGAAAAGCATCGAAAAATGTAGAACCCTGAATTCGATTTCCGATTTTTATTTCCATAAAGACCCTGTCATCGGACTCAAGTATGCCGATGAAGCCTTCGTTCTCGCCTCGAAAATCGGATACGAAAAAGGCAAAGCGGACGCCTTGCTTCAAAAAGGCCGGCATTTGATGATAAAAGGCGATTACGAAAAATCGCTCGCAACGCTCGACCAATCGCGCAAAATATCGCTTGCATCGAAAGACGCTTGTTCGGTCGGGATGGCGTATATGGAAACCTGAACCGTATACGGCAACCTCAGCAAATTTCCCGAAGCTTTGGATGCATCTTTCCAAGCTATCCGAAATCTTGAAAGTTGTAAATCCGGTGCTTCCAAAACGTCCTGCATCGCTTCGTGCTACCAAAATATCGCGAACATCTACAACGCTTCCGAAAGCTTCGAAAAAGCACTCGAATACTATGAAAAAGCGCGTCGCGAGTGGCAATCGGTGCCGAATGAGGAAATATCGGCCGCAATGAATCTCGCGAGTAAAGGCATCGTTTATGAAAAGCAATCGAAGTATGACGAAGCGTTGAAAGTGTACAGCGAGGCCATCAAGCAATTGCAGCCTTTGCATGCCGACGTGCCTTTGGCATATGTGAACAGTTGGATTGGGGAAACTTTTCTGTCACTCAGCAGATTCGACGAAAGCATCGAAAGCTCCCAAAAAGCCTACGCCGTGATCTCGCAAATCGGCGACCTTGACCTGATGGCGTCCACCGTGCAGAATATCGGCGCTGCCACGCTCAAAAAAGGGATCGGTTTGAACAATGGCATGTTGGCCAAACAGGGTTTCGAAAAACTCACCGAATCGCTCAACATGCACAAGGAACTCAACAACCACGAAGGTTTGATCAGCGATTACGAGTACATCGCCCAATACCATAAATTCACGAAAGACTACGCAAAGGCACTCGAAGCCAATGAAAAACTCGCGATTTACAAAGATTCGGTGTTTAATTTCAAAAACAAGCAAACGCTTGAGAACCTCGAAAACCAGCGCACGATCGAACTTCGCGACAAAGAATTACAAATCAGCAAACTCACCATCGACAACAAAGAAAAACAGAAGTGGTATTTAATCGGGGCGATTTTACTGTTTGCCGTAATCGGACTTTTGCTGTTCAACCAAAGCCGCAACAGGCGCCGTACGAACCAGAAACTCCAAACACTGAATGCCGAATTGTATGAAGCCGACCGCGTCAAGACACGTTTCTTCAGCATTCTCAACCACGATTTGCGCGCTCCGGTCGCACGGCTTATCGGCTTTTTGAAATTACAGAAAGACAATCCCGAACTGCTCGACGACGAAAGCAAGACGCGTATCGAAAACCAAACGATGACGTCGGCCGAAAACTTGCTCGAATCTATGGAAGACATGCTGTTGTGGACCAAAGGCCAAATGGAGAATTTTAGTCCAAAGCCTCGAAAAGTCTCGATTTCACAAGCATTTTCAGAAATCAGGCAACACTTCGGCGACGTGAGAAACGTGAAATTCGAGTTCGAAGATTGCGGTCTTTCGGTCACTTCCGATCCCGATTATCTCAAAACCATTTTGCGCAACCTTACGGCCAACGCGGTAAAAGCGCTCGAGAACCAAACCGACGCGACCATTACCTGGAAAGCCTTCGAACAAAACGGCAAAACCCTGCTTTCGATCACCGATAACGGGCCGGGCGCAAGTCAGGAACAATTCCGCGCGCTGTACGACGAAAAAGAAGTCGTCGGCATCAAGACCGGATTGGGATTGCACCTGATCCGCGATTTGGCAAAAGCTATCGACTGTACGATTTCGGTGGCTTCCGAACCTTCAAAAGGCACGACCTTCACGCTTTCGTTCAACAATGACCAATAAAAAAGCCCGAAGTTTCCCTCGGGCTTTCGTTATATTCTGATTCGCTTACAAAGCAGCGTTCAATGAATCGGCATACGTTTGTTTAGGAGCGACTCCAACCTGACGGTTCACGACCTCACCATTTTTGAAAGTCAACACGGTCGGGATGTTACGGACTCCGTATTTAGCCGCAAATTCCTGGTTGGCGTCTACGTCTACTTTACCGATAACGGCTTTGCCTTCGAATTCTTCGCTGATCTGGTCGATGATCGGGGCGACCATTCTACACGGTCCGCACCAAGCGGCCCAAAAGTCTACCATTACAGGCTTTTCTGATTTCAATACTACTTCCTCGAAAGTAGCGTCTGTTATTGCTAGTGCCATAATATATTTTATCTAAAAGTTGTTTTTACCCTGCAAAAGTAGGCAAATTAAAGGTATGGATTTTAACTTTTGGGATTGGAATTTGCTATGCTAAAATTGTCTGAAATTATTTGTGAAAATGTTAAGACGTTGACCGGTTCCAAACGTCAATTCAGTTTGAAACGCACGTCCAATTTCTCAAGTTCGACAAGCAATTCCGTACAGATATTGATTTTCACTTTACGGCTCGACATCGAAAGTTTGGTCACCAAAACCGTTTCCTCGACTTCGGTCGGGATTTGCACTTCAGCTTCGACTGTACCGTCTTCTTCTGGGTTTTCTTCATCGCCTGCGGTCACAGTCTGGATGATTTGCCTGCGCACGGTTTCGGTTTCCACAATATCGAAACTCACTGGATTCGCACCCGAATTGAGTTGGAACAAATGACTCAAATGCGTAATCAGATCCGATCTCAGGTCTTTGATATTAAGGTTCACCGTGAGCTTTTTCGCTTGAGACGCAAGTACATCCTGAAGCATTTTGACTTCGAGAAACTGCAATCTCGGCTCCGAACGTTTTCCGGTTTCCTTATTGACCCAACCTTCGCGCACATTCACCTTGAAATGCAGGAATTGGTTCTGCGAAAGATAATGCCTGAACTTGAGGAATTCCTCGTCGAACATCTTGAACTCGTAGCTTTCGTCGAAACCTTCGAGCGTGAAAATACCCCAATCTTTGCCGTTTTTGGCCGTGCGGTATTGCACATTCGTGACGATCCCGGCAAACGTGAGCGTCTTGTTCACATGAGCTTCGAGATTCTTGAGATGCTCGAGTTTGGCCGAACAGAAGTACTTCATCTCAAATCGGAAGTCGTCGAGCGGGTGACCCGAAATATAGATCCCGACCACATCTTTCTCGCGCGCCAGTTTTTCCATCGTACTCCATTCCTCGCAAGGCGGCACCGATGGTTCGGCAATCTGCACTTCGCTCGCTTCGCCGAACAACGAAACCTGTGACGAGTTCTCGTTTTCCTGGAATTTCGATCCGTAGCGCATCGCCTTTTCGAGGAAGGTGATGTTTTCGGTCGCGTCCGAATGGAAATATTGGGCGCGGTGCGTGTCCTCGAAAGTGTCGAATCCGCCCGCCAATGCAAGGTTTTCGAACGCTTTCTTGTTCGCCGCTCTCAAATCGATTCTTTTCGCCAAATCGAAAATGGACTTGTATTTTCCGTCTTTTCTAGATTCGACGATGGTTTCGACCGCACCACCACCGACGCCTTTGATCGCACCCATACCAAACCGGACGGCGTAATCCTCGTTTACGGTAAATTTATAATACGACTCGTTCACGCAAGGACCCAAAACCTGCAAGCCCATACGCTTGCATTCTTCCATGAAGAACGAGACTTGTTTGATGTCGTTCATGTTGTTGGAAAGTACCGCCGCCATATACTCTGCGGGGTAATTTGCCTTCAGGTAAGCCGTTTGGTACGCGACCCAAGCGTAACACGTCGAGTGCGATTTGTTGAATGCGTATTCGGCGAACGCTTCCCAGTCTTTCCAGATTTTCTCGAGGAC
Source organism: Flavobacterium agri (assembly GCF_013401995.1). Lineage (GTDB taxonomy): Bacteria > Bacteroidota > Bacteroidia > Flavobacteriales > Flavobacteriaceae > Flavobacterium > Flavobacterium agri. The sequence goes on along the minus strand of NZ_JACBJI010000002.1, from coordinate 675,858 downwards.
TTTGGGGTCGTGGCCGTTCTGTTCCGAAGCCTGGTTGATGAATTTCGGTTTCATCTTGTCGAGAACGTCCTTTTGTTTTTTACCCATCGCCTTACGCAGAACGTCGGCATCGCCTTTTGAAAAGTTCGCGAGTTTTTGCGACAGAAGCATTACCTGCTCCTGATAGACCGTAATTCCATAAGTTTCTTTGAGGAATTCCTCGCATGCCTCGAGATCGTACGTGATTTCTTCTTCGCCATTCTTTCTCTTGATGAATCCCGGAATATAAGCAATCGGACCCGGACGGTACAAGGCGTTCATCGCGATCAGGTCGGCAAAAACCGTCGGACGCAATTCCTTCATGTATTTCTGCATGCCGGGCGATTCGTACTGGAAAATCCCGACCGTTTCGCCACGTTGGAAAAGTTCGTAGGTCTTTAGGTCGTCAAGCGGGAAATTCTCGGGGTCGAGCTCGATTCCGGTCCTGTATTTTACGAGCTTGACGGTGTCCTTGATCAGGGTCAACGTTTTGAGACCCAGGAAGTCCATCTTCAAAAGTCCGGCCGATTCCGCGACGGCGTTGTCGAATTGGGTCACGTACAGATCCGAATCTTTCGCGGTCGTTACAGGAACGAAATTCGTGATGTCGTCCGGCGTGATGATGACGCCGCACGCGTGGATTCCGGTATTCCGAAGCGATCCTTCCAAAACTTTCGCCTGCTGGATGGTTTCCGCGGCAAGCGATTTTTCCTGCGCCATCGCGATCAATTCCTTGACGCGGTCGAATTCTTCGGCACGCAAAACTTTCTTGACTTCACCCTCATTTTCGGAAAGGAAACGCGCCAAGTTCCATTTTCCCGGCATCATTCCCGGAATCAATTTGGCGATCCTGTCGGCTTCGAACAACGGCAAATCGAGTACACGAGCCGTATCGCGAATCGCCGATTTGGTCGCCATTTTACCGTACGTGATGATCTGCGCGACCTGGTTCGAGCCGTATTTCTTGATTACGTAATCCATAACGGATCCGCGTCCTTCGTCGTCAAAGTCAATATCGATATCGGGCATCGACACACGATCCGGATTCAAAAAGCGCTCAAAAAGCAAGTCGTATTTGATCGGGTCGATATTCGTGATTCCAAGGCAATACGCAACAGCCGAACCTGCCGCCGATCCACGTCCCGGGCCGACCGAAACACCCATTTGGCGAGCCGCAGCGATGAAATCCTGAACGATCAGGAAGTATCCGGGATAGCCCGTTTTTTCAATCGTAAGCAACTCGAAGTCGAGGCGTTCGCGTACTTCGGGAGTCAATCCTTCTTCGCCGTAGCGTTTTTTCGCGCCTTCGTAAGTTAAATAGGTGAGGTATTTGTTTTCGCCACGTTTTCCGCCGTCGGCATCGTCTTCGGCAAATTGGAATTCGGTCGGAATGTCGAATTTGGGAAGCAAAACGTCGCGATACAACGAATACGTTTCGATCTTGTCGATGATCTCGCCTATGTTCGCGATGGCTTGAGGCACATCCTTGAACAAAGCTTTCATCTCGTCGGACGACTTGAAATAGTATTCCTGATTCGGCAAACCGTAGCGATAACCGCGTCCGCGACCGATAGGCGTCGATTGTTTTTCGCCGTCTTTGACGCAAAGCAAAATGTCGTGGGCGTTCGCGTCGGTCTGGTTCGCGTAATAGACGTTGTTCGTGGCGACTACTTTTACGTTGTGTTTCTTAGAAAACGACAACAGCGTCTGGTTCACGCGGTTTTCGTCTTCCTGCTTATGGCGCATGATTTCGAGGTAGAAATCGTCACCGAATTGATCTTTCCACCACAATAGCGCTTCTTCGGCTTGGTTTTCACCGATATTGAGAATCTTGCTCGGAATTTCGCCGTATAGGTTTCCCGACAAGACGATAAGATCTTCTTTATATTGTTCGACGGCTTTTTTATCAATACGAGGCACGTAATAAAATCCTTCGGTATACGCGATCGAAGCGAGTTTCGCGAGGTTGTGGTAGCCTTTTTTGTTTTTCGCCAGAAGTACGACTTGGTAGCCGTTGTCTTTTCGGGTTCGGTCGAGTCGGTCTTCGCAGATGTAGAACTCGCATCCGACGATCGGTTTCATTTCGACTTCGGTCGGGAGCTCGCCATTTTCTTCGGCTTCCTTATTTTTTGCGGATGCAGCTTTGTTGTGATTCATGACCGCAGACACGAACTGGAACGCGCCCATCATGTTCCCGACGTCGGTCATCGCGACGGCAGGCATTTTGGCTTTGGCAGCGGCGGCAACGAGATTCGGAACGGAAATCGTCGATTGGAGCACCGAAAATTGTGTGTGATTGTGAAGATGCGCGAAAACGGCATCGGTCAAATCGGCCGAAACCGAAATGTCGTCGAGACCGGCATCGGCTTCGTCCTGCTTTTGACGCAATCTTTCACGGATCGCATCCGAAGCCGCTTTCAGGTTGACGTGGCGCAATCCTATCGATTTGATTTCCGATGGATTCTGCGTCTTGAAATTTGCGTAATAATCGGTTTGGACGCCCAATTCCTCTTTCGTGAAAATCTCGCGTCGGATCAATTCGAGGAAACAGCGCGTCGTGGCTTCAACGTCGGCAGTCGCGTTGTGCGCTTCGGCAAACGGCGTGTTGAAAAGATACTGGTGCAATTCGGTCAAGGTCGGAAGCTTGAATTTTCCGCCACGACCTCCGGGAATCTTCAACAATTCCGCAGTCACTTCGGTACAAGTATCCAAAACCGGCAATTCCGCGAGTTTGTTCGCGACGCCCAAACGGTAGAATTCGCACCCCATGATGTTCACGTCGAAACCCACGTTCTGCCCGACGATGAATTTGGTTTTGGAAAGCGCTTCGTTGAATTTCTCGAGAGCGTCCGAAAGCGAAATCCCGTCTTCGATCGCAAGTTCGGTCGAAATCCCGTGGATGCGTTCGGCGTCGTACGGAATGTTGAATCCGTCAGGTCTTATCAGAAAATCCTGATGTTCGACAAGGTTGCCCAACTCGTCGTGCAGCTGCCATGCAATCTGGATGGCGCGCGGCCAATTGGATGTGTCCGAAATCGGGGCGTCCCAACGCTTCGGCAAACCGGTTGTCTCGGTATCGAAAATTAAGTACATAGCTGTAAACGTGGAAGTTTTGGGCGATTGGATTGCAAAACGCAGAATGCCCAAAAATAGTTTTTTTGGAGCTTAGTCAAAAGCCAAAATTATCAACAAAACGCGACGTTTTTCCACTTTGAAGATTTAACAAAATGTACATTTTTTCTGTACTTCGGCAAGTGGTTTTTTCCGCAGGGACACACTCGCCCCTTCCCTGAAGGTAAGATCGGATTTTAAAGGACACGGCCAATACAGAAAAACCGTACTTCTTGTTAAAAGTAGCGACGACAACCCTATCACTAAATCCAGACCATAAAAAAAAGCCACCTTTTCAGATGGCTTCCAAATAGTTTGAATCGCTTTACAAAGCGGGATAAACCGGCACTTTATAGAAATGTCCTTCAATGAAATTCGTGGTTTCGGCCGCGGTAGGATTCTCGGGATCAACAGCATCTTCATCGATAGCGTTGAAACGGAACGTTCCTGTAATGGTCCTTTTGACTTCATCGTACACTTCGATTTCTATCTCTCCGTTTCCGATTCCGGTGCCGGTCGCAAATGTCTTGGTTCCCGAGTCGCCAATCACGACAAAAGTCGCTTTTTTGTTTTCGCTTGTGCCCAAAGTATAGGTTGCAGCGTTGGCCGACGGTACGTTCAACGTCAACGTTTCGAACTGGTTTCCTCCAGAAATCGTAAGGTCGCCTCCAGAACCCAAAGTTGCGGTAACTCCCGGTGCGCGCCAACGGCTTCCGTTTCTCAAACCTTCGAGGGACGGACTGTTGTCGCGGATATCTTCTGTACAAGAACTAAGCGCAACGGCCGTGAACAGGAGTAAAAATATCTTTTTCATGCTTGTAGGTTGTGTTTTTTGTGTGACAAAAATAGCGTTTTGGTCGAAAGACGGACAAAGTAATTAAAAAAAACAAAAGGCCTCATTTTTTTAACATCGCAAAAAACGAGACCTAACTTCTTTGTTTTCAAAAAAAATGTATCTTTGCTCCCTTATTTAACCGGGTCGAGTACCCAAATTTAATCATACGATTATGTCAGTAAAAATCAGATTACAAAGACATGGTAAAAAAGGGAAGCCTTTTTACTGGGTTGTAGCGGCTGATTCCCGCTCAAAAAGAGATGGTAAATACCTAGAGAAAATCGGTACTTACAATCCGAACACTAATCCTGCAACCATCGATTTGAACCTCGACAAAGCTGTCGAATGGCTTCACAACGGTGCACAACCGACAGACACAGCTCGTGCTATCCTTTCTTACAAAGGTGCTTTGTTGAAACACCACCTTGACGGAGGCGTTCGCAAAGGTGCTTTGACTCAAGAAGCTGCCGACGCTAAATTGGCAAAATGGCTTGACGAGAAAGCAGGAAAAGTAACTGCCAAGAAAGACAATCTTGCGTCTGCGAAAGACAAGGCTAAAGCCGAAGCTCTTGCTGCCGAGAAAAAAGTAAACGAAGGCCGTATCGCTGCCGCAAAACAAGCTGAAGCCGAAGCTGCTGCCGCTGCAACCGCAGAGGAAGCGACTGAAGAAGCTACAGAAGAAGCTGCCGAGCCGGCCGCAGAAGTAGACGCTACTACAGAAGCTGTTGCCGAAGAGACTCCTGCTGCTGAAGAAGCTGCTGCCGAAGGCGAAGAAAAAGAAGCTTAATAGTTCGGCGAATGCGCAAAGAAGAATGTTTCTATTTGGGCAAAGTCGCCAAAAAATTCAGTTTCAAAGGTGAAGTTCTGGTCTATCTGGACAGCGACGACACCGAAATGTATGAACAAATGGAATCAGTTTTTGTCGAAATCGGCAAAAATCTGGTTCCATTTTTTATTCAAGACGCCCGATTGCACAAGAACGATTTTCTTCGCGTGAAATTCGAGGATGTCGATTCTGAAGCAGACGCCGAGGCACTTCTCGGAAAAGCGCTTTACCTTCCACTCGATTTATTGCCGAAACTCGAAGGCAACAAATTCTATTTCCACGAAGTCATCGGATTCCATATCGAGGACAAACGTCTTGGCAACGTCGGGACGATTATTTCCATCAACGATTCCGCGGCTCAACCGCTTTTTGAAGTCAAAAAAGGCTATACCGAAATCCTGATTCCGATGATTGACCAATTCATCGTCGAGGTCAACCGCGACCAGAAAAAAATCGTGATGGATTTGCCCGAGGGACTTATCGAGATGTATCTCTAATCAAAAGTTCAACATTCGTTGTTCGTTATTCAACATTCGTTATTCCCGTTTTTTGAAGTCAGAACAACGATTAACGATTAACGAATTTTGAAGTTTCAGTTCAAACAATTTGCCGTTTCCCAAGACCAGACCGCGATGAAAGTCGGCACGGATGGCGTTCTGCTCGGCGCTTGGGCAAAAATCGACCATAATCCTTATTCGATTTTGGACATAGGAACGGGAACAGGTTTGATTGCTTTGATGCTCGCCCAACGTTCATCGGCTGAACAAATCGACGCGCTCGAAATCGACGGAAACGCGTTCGAGCAAGCCGTCGAGAACTTCGAGGAATCACCTTGGAACGACCGCCTTTTCTGCTTCCACGCGTCTTTGGACGACTTCATGGACGATTTGGAAGACGAAGAATACGACCTGATCGTCTCCAATCCGCCGTTTTATTCGGAAAATGTTTCTTCGGGAGATGATGCGAGAGACAAAGCGCGGCAGAACCAATCGTTACCGTTCGAAGATTTGATCGAAGCGAGTGCGGTCTTGCTATCCGACGAAGGAATCCTGTGCGTCATCATCCCATTCAAAGAAGAACAGAGATTCATCGATCTGGCCGAAGCCGAAGGTCTGTTCCCGATAAAAATCACACGCGTAAAAGGAACTCCCGAATCCGAAATAAAACGCAGCCTCCTTGCCTTTTCGAGACAAAAATCCGAAGTTGAAACCGACACTTTCGCGATTGAAAATACGCGTCACGACTACACCAAAGAATATATCGGTCTGACGCAGGATTTCTACCTCAAAATGTAATCAATCCCCAAACTCGACTTCCATCGCAAGCGAATAATTGCGCTGACGCGACCAATGACCGCCAGAATTCGACCAACTTTCTGTGTTGTCGGGATTTTCAAAAGCCGTGATTCCAGGCTCCCAAAACGTGAACGAAGTCGAATTGTATTTCGATTTGGGCGAGCGCTTGTTTTCGTCTATAATCAGCCATTCGATTGCCACGAAAATCCCGTCTCCAGGAACCGGAATGCGCAATTTCTCGAGATTTATCGTCTTGTTCAACGCCAAAGAACCGACAGAAATGATGATGTTCTTGTCGTACAAAAAATCTTTTGGCGAACCGTCTTCATCTACAGAATAAAACCGCAGATTGAACGTCGCATTTTCTGAAGCGCTTGGCTTAATCTTGACTTTCTTTAGGAAAATCGGCTTGTTGCACGTGTTCGGAAAATAACGCGCCATAATCATGGGCGAACCGTTCTTGCCGTCTTTCGAATATTGCAGGAACGAGACTTTCCGGCCTTTGAGCTTGCCGAGTTTGAGCTCGCAACCCTTACCCTTCCCGACTTTGACTTCAGACAGTTCCAAAGGCTTTATCGCGAGAAAAACCGTGTCGTTGTGCTTGATTTCGAGTTTTTCCGTCTCGTAACCGACGGCACTCAAAATGACGTTTTCACCGTTTTTGACCGTTGGCAGCTCAAACGTTCCCAATTCAGTAGTCGTCGTTCCGAAATCGCCGAATTCTTCCCAGACATTTACGAAAGGAATCGGCAATTTCGTTTCAGCATCGACGACCACACCCGAAACTTGAGCGTGTACAAAATCAGTCAACAATAGGAAAAGGAACGCGACAATCCGGATCATCAATTCGGCGATTCTTCCATCACCTGATAACGCTTCATTTCCTCAAGAGGCTCGATCGCGCCGTATTTCGTCCAAAGCGAAGCATCGTATTTCTTGATTTTCTTGTAGGCGAAATCTTCTTCTTTGATACCCGAGAAACTGTCGTCCGAAACTGCCGTGCGCGACATGTTCAGGAATTCGCTTTTGCTCAGAATGTTGCCTTCTATCTTGAAATCGAACGCGACGACATCTTTCTCTTCGTCTGTCAATTCGATGAATTTGAGCGGACGGTTCACGTAGAAATATTGACCCGAAGTTTGGGACGCGTATTGCAGGTAATACCCTTCGGCAACCGGATCTTTCTTGAAAATCACCGTGCCCGAACTCACGTTTTCAGAGTATTTGATGCCCAGAATCAACTTCACGTTCAAGCCTTCGACTTTCCGGCCCGGATACAAATCGTAATCGGCGCGCAATACGGCATAATCGGAATCGGAAACGTAGATTTTACCGCGATAAAGCGCCCGCCCTTTGCGTGGTTCGAATTTGAGGACGTAGGCATAGGAACCGTCCGATAGCAAAACCGTTCCTTCGTAAGTATAGCGATAAATGCTCGGATCGGTCACGAATTCAAGCTTTTGGGAATACAGGAAATTAGAATTCGTACGGATTGACGACAAACGTGTCTTGGCGTTGCTCACATTGCTGACTTTGCTCTTTGCGCTCTTTTTCTTATTGTAATCCTTGCGCAGCGAAACGGTGTCCTTAGAGCCGAACCAGCCGCTTTTTATGCGGTAATATTTGGTCGTGTCGAGGTGTTTGAGCATGAGTTTCGTGGCTTTTTCCTGCATGTCGTCGAGTGAGGACGAGCGGTTTTCGTCTTGCATTTTCGTGGCCTGGACAACGTCGAGCTTGGAGTAATACGACACTTTTTTGGGGTCTTTCGCGTCTGGATCGGTTTTCGGAGACGTGTAATAATTGCCGAGCACGTCGGTGAATCCTTTTGGCGGATGCGTGACCAAACTTTGCATATATCCTTTTATTTCGGAATTCGCTTCTTTGAGGTTTCCTTTGGTAAACCCTGTCGATTTCGTGATTTCGACTTCGAATTTGGACGGATTGAACTGGTTGATCTCGCGCAAAAACAACTGGTCTTTGGCCAAAGTCGGATGCAAGGAATAATTCGCTTTAAGATTCGCCTTGACTTGCGCCATGATGGATTCGGCCGTCGGACGTTCGGCGAGGTTTACGTTATTGAGCTCGTATGAAACTTCGTCCAATTTGATTACGGAATCCCTTGATTGAAGCTGTCCGACGGTAATCTGGATGCCGCCGTAACCCATACACGTAATCTGCAGAACGGTTTCTTCGGATGAACTCGAGGCGGGAATCGTGAAATAACCTTCGCCGTTCGAAATCTGGTTGTCTGAATTGTTGATGAGGATGTTGGCGTACGGAATCGGCTCACCCGATTTTACGTCTACGACACGTCCGCGGATTTGTGCAAAAGCGGCCTGTCCGAAAAGGAAAGCGATAAAAAGCAAGAGTAGATTTTTCATTTTGATCGATGTGTTTGTTTGGTAGACGAAAGTAAATGGGATTTCGTTGCATGCAACTTAAAAAAAAATTCGTTTGGGCTGGATTGGAATTTGGTGAGTGGATGGATTTTAGGATTGGGCGGAGGTTTTGGATTTTAATGTTCGGAATTTATTGGGGATGTTGATTTTAACAATATGTGTAGTTTTTCTGTATGGGAGCCGATGTGAATCGAGGTAAATTGTGGGTGGGCGGTGGTGGTAATTTCTGCCGGGAAAAATCGAATTTCGAACAACGCAAACGAAATCGGTTTCGTAAACTTGCCAACCCAAAAAATCTCCCTACTTTTGCCGCGCAAAAATCACGTAAACAATGAAACCAGATTTGTTCCAAGCGCCTGATTATTATCTTCTCGACGAATTGCTTAACGACGAGCACAAACTCGTACGCGATTCGGCTCGTGAGTGGGTAAAGCGCGAAGTTTCCCCAATCATAGAAGATGCTGCACAGGACGCGAAATTCCCGATGCACCTGATTAAAGGACTTGCCGAAATCGGTGCGTTCGGACCTTATATCCCCGAAGAATACGGTGGCGCAGGCCTTGACCAGATTTCGTACGGATTGATCATGCAGGAAATCGAAAGAGGTGATTCAGGCGTGCGTTCAACGGCTTCGGTACAATCTTCTTTGGTTATGTATCCGATCTGGAAATACGGAAACGAGGAACAACGCAAAAAATACCTTCCGAAATTGGCTTCGGGTGAATTCATGGGCTGTTTCGGCTTGACCGAGCCCGACTTCGGATCGAATCCCGGCGGCATGGTCACCAACTTCAAAGACAAAGGCGACCACTATCTTTTGAACGGCGCCAAAATGTGGATTTCGAACGCTCCGTTTGCCGACATCGCCGTCGTTTGGGCGAAAGACGAATCGGGACGCATCCACGGACTCATCGTAGAACGCGGAATGGAAGGCTTCACAACACCTGAAACCCATAACAAGTGGTCGTTGCGCGCTTCATCTACAGGTGAATTGATTTTCGACAACGTGAAAGTTCCGAAAGAAAACTTGCTTCCGAACAAATCTGGACTTGGCGCACCGCTAGGCTGTTTGGATTCGGCTCGTTACGGCATCGCATGGGGCGCAATCGGAGCGGCAATGGATTGTTACGACACGGCTTTGCGTTATTCTAAAGAGCGCATCCAGTTTGACAAACCAATCGGTGCGACCCAATTGCAACAAAAGAAACTGGCCGAAATGATCACCGAAATCACGAAAGCGCAATTGCTGACTTGGCGTTTGGGCGTTCTTCGCAACGAAGGCAAAGCCACGTCAGCACAGATTTCCATGGCGAAGCGCAACAACGTGAACATGGCAATCGAGATTGCTCGCGAGGCACGTCAAATCCTTGGCGGAATGGGCATCACGGGCGAATATTCAATCATGCGCCATATGATGAACTTAGAATCTGTTATTACCTACGAAGGCACGCACGACATCCACTTGTTGATTACAGGTATGGACGTGACGGGTTTCGCTGCGTTCAAATAATAGAAAATACAGCATATCAGAATCGGGAAGCGCTATCGTGTTTCCCGATTTTTTTATGGGTTGATTTAACAAAAAGTACATTTTTTCCGCACCTGCCCTATTCCGGGAATCGTGAACTTCGCTGCGGGGAAGGGACACACCGTACCCTGTGTGGAAATCAGGATTAATGTCGGTATAGAAAAACCGTACATTTTTGTTAAATGTGTCGATAAGAAGTTTTCCTGCCGACCCGCTACTAGCATTCTTTAAAACGGCTTGTCCCGAAGCTTCGGAAGGGCTAAAACCCTAGTTTCCAAAACCTCGTATCTGCAAAAAAGAAATCATGGGCTGGGAAGAACGAAATCGATTAATGTTAATCCCACACAAACACATCCGATTTTACATCATCATTTCTACATTTGCGATTCCACAACAAACAACGCTATTTCAATGTCGACCCTAGAAATAAACCAGGCCATCCAGCCTCAAAAAGAAATCCTGCTCCAACATTCGCTTTATAACAAGATCAAGACCGTAGAAGATTTACACGTTTTCCTCGAAAACCACGTGTTTGCGGTATGGGATTTCATGTCGCTTCTAAAGGCTTTACAGCAAAAATTGACGTGTACGACAACGCCTTGGTTCGCTTCTAAAAATCCCGAGACACGCTATTTGATCAATGAAATCGTACTGGCCGAAGAATCGGACGTAGCTTTGGACGGAAGCCGCAAAAGCCATTACGAAATGTACCTGTCGGCCATGGAAAGTTGCGGAGCCGACACGTCTGCAATCAAACGTTTCATAGACGACGTACTCGCTTTGAAAAATGTGTTCGTGGGCATCCGACATAGCCATCTGCATCCCGACGTGAAGGCGTTCCTCGAGTTCACATTCCGTGTAATTGAGGAAGGAAAGGCGCACAAGATTGCCGCGGCTTTCACCTTTGGGCGCGAAGATTTGATTCCGGATATGTTCACGCAAATCCTCAAGAATTTCCAACGACAATTTCCCGAAACCGATTTGAGCGAATTGGTCTACTATTTCGAAAGACACATCGAACTCGATGCCGACGAGCACGGTCCGATGGCGATGAAAATGATAGACGAGCTTTGCGGACAGGACGAAATCAAATGGCGGGAATCCGAAGAAATTTCGATTGAAGCACTCGAAAAACGCATCGGTTTATGGAATGCAATCGAGGAACAAATCCTCATGAAACCGGAACTTGCGTGATTTACCTTAAAAATTCTCCATTTAGCCTCATTTACTGCATTTTATTGTGAGAATTGTGTTATTTTCGCCGTCCGTCGATAAAAAACGGGCGCTTGTAGCGAGAATCACGCATTGCGCCTATTTTGGTTTGACGCAATACGTTTAACATTTAGGTTTGCCAAAAAACTAGAAAACTATGAAAAAAATTACTCTTGCCACCTTGGCCTTGTGCAGTTTTGCCGTTTCCCAGGCTCAAACGGGACGTACCGTTTTCGGAAGTCCTGTCAGAAGTGTGAATCCTGCAACAGGTCAGATCCGTTGCGTTTCGGATGAATACGAAGCGTCCCTTCAACAAAAAAATTCTAACCGCGCCAATACAGAAGCTTTCGAAACCTGGATCGCAGCAAAAGTCGAAGCCGCGAAGCAACGCCTCATGAATTCGAAAAGCGTAGCCGAGGTCGTTCACATCCCGGTCGTCGTACACGTAATCCACAACGGTGATGCCGTAGGTACGAACGAGAACATTTCGGATGCGCGCGTAATTTCACAAATCACGGTATTGAACAACGACTTCAGGAGAATCCTTGGAACGCCGGGTTACAACACCAATGCGGTCGGAGCCGATGTAGAAGTAGAATTTTGTCTTGCCCAGAAAAAACCGGACGGAAGCGCCACCAACGGTATCGACCGCGTCAATTTGAATACGGCACAATGGTCGACCGAAGCCAGTATAGAAAACAACCTGAAGCCAAACACGATTTGGGATCCGACGCAATACTTCAACATTTGGGTATGTCAGTTCAGCTCATCGCCTTCGGCCGAAATGTATGGTATTTTGGGTTACGCTCAATTCCCGAGCAACTCTGGCTTAGGCGGATTGAACGCAGACGGCGGATTGGCCACTACCGACGGCGTAATCATCGACTGGCATTGTTTCGGATCTTCCGATTACTCGACCGGAAATTATTATTCGGGTTACGACAAAGGCCGTACGGCTACGCACGAAATCGGACATTGTTTCGGATTGCGCCACATCTGGGGCGACAGCTCGTCTTGTACGGTAAACGCTACCGACAGTTTCAAAGATTTCTGTCCTGATACGCCTGCCGCAGCCGAAGAGAATTACGATTGTGACGCCGTTTACAATTCGTGTGCGTTGTCTCCAGGAAACGATATGGTCGAAAACTACATGGATTATACGTACGATACGTGCATGAACATTTTCACGTTGAACCAGAAGGCCCGTATTTTGGCCGTATTGCAGAATTCGCCGAGACGTTCGACACTTCCGGCATCGACGGCTTGTCAGGCTTTGGCTACTCCGGATTTCGATAAGTTCGAAGGATTGAACTTGTATCCGAACCCGGCCGATTCTTTCGTGACGATTGGAATTTCGGGCGATTTGCCACAGTCTTACGAAGTCGTGAACGCTTTGGGCCAGATGGTTGCCGTGCGCAACATTTCGAACGATTCAGATTTGACGATTTCGACTGCCTCTTTCGCAAACGGTGTCTACTTTGTAAAAGTGACCAAAGAAGGAGCTACCAAAACATTGCGCTTTATCAAGCAATAAAAATACGCATTGATTAATTTCGGGAAGAGGACAGATTGATTTCTGTCCTTTTTCTATTTATGGAAATGACTTATCGGAATAGACTGAAGGAATCCGAAAAATATCGATTGCCTATTCCGGCGCCAATTCTATCTCAAGCCCTTCTATTTCGGGCGTGATATTGATTTGACAACCCAAACGGCTGTTGGGTTTTACATTGAAAGCTTCCGACAGCATCGCTTCTTCATCATCGGATTTTTCGGGAAGCGGCACATCGTTCACGACATAACACTGGCACGAAGCGCACATGGCCATTCCGCCGCAGATACCGATTGTGCCTTCGGGCGCAAGTTCGTAAGCGCGCACGAGTTCCATGATGTTCATGTTCATGTCGGTAGGCGCGTCTACCTCGTGTGAAACGCCTTCGCGGTCGATTATGGTGATTTTGATGTCGGACATTTTGGAAAGGCTTCTTGGAAACCGAAGCAAAATTAGGGTTTAGGGAGGAAACCTCAAAGGTTTTGGAAACCTTTGAGGTTTATAGCATCAATCGATTGATTTCACTACGGCTTTTTCTGCTTCTTTACGCGTACCGTCAAATCCGTCGATACCCGAAACCGTCGTGTATTTAAGCACATATTTTTTCCCAGGATTCATGCGTTGGTACACCGATTGGCACATAAGCGTCGCCTCATGGAATCCACACAAAATCAGTTTCAATTTGCCTGGATACGTATTGACGTCACCAATAGCGTAAATGCCTTCTACATTGGTTTGATAGTCGAGAGCGTTGTTGACCTTGATCGCGTTCTTCTCGATTTCAAGTCCCCAATTCGCGATTGGGCCGAGTTTTGGCGTCAATCCGAAAAGCGGAATCAAAAAGTCAGTTTCTAATTTGCGGTGCGCACCGTTTTCGTCTATGTCGATCGATTCGAGTCGCTCGGCTCCGTTAAGACCGACAACTTCGGCCGGTGTGATAAGCCTGATTTTACCTTGATACTTGAGTTCCTGTACTTTCTCTACCGAATCGAGAGCGCCACGGAATTCGTTTCTTCTGTGGATCAACGTGACTTCGGAAGCCACATTCGCCAAGAAAATGCTCCAATCGAGTGCCGAATCGCCTCCGCCCGCAATGACAACACGCTTGCCTCTGTATCTTTCGGGGTCTTTCACGAAATACTCTACACCTTTGTCTTCGTAAAACTCCAGGTCTTCGATGATCGGTTTACGTGGTTCGAAGCTACCCAATCCACCGGCAATCGCGATGGAATTGCAATGGTGTTGCGTGCCTTTGTCTGTAGTGACGATGAACGTGCCGTCTTCCTGTTTCTCGATGGTTTGGGCTTGTTCGCCAAGCGTAAATCCAGGTTGGAACTGCTTGATCTGCTCCATAAGATTGTGGATCAAATCGCCTGCGAGTACTTCCGGAAATCCCGGAATATCGAAAATCGGTTTTTTTGGGTAAAGTTCGGTCAACTGGCCGCCGGGTTGCGGAAGCGCGTCGATGATATGGCATTTGAGTTTGAGAAGGCCGGCTTCGAACACGGCAAAAAGACCGGTCGGGCCGGCTCCGATGATGAGTATGTCGGTTTTGATCATATTTTAGGGTCCGGTTCTTATCCGGACAATCTATTCAACTTTCGTATTTTATTGTTGCCTTCGGTCGGCTTCCGACGGACGGATTTTGAAGTTTTACGGAAACGACCGCAAGAAGGATGCGATCCCGAGGCATCGCAACTTGAGTCCTTCGGCTCCTCGACTGCGCTCGGAGCCAAAAACAACCACAACCCAAAAAAATCAAGCCACGTTAATAACGGTCTCTATTTGGGGCGCGTATTTTTTTATGGTCGTCTCGACTCCGGCCTTGAGCGTCATTTGGTTCACGCTGCAATTCGTGCAAGCGCCTTGAAGGCGTACCGTGACGTGCTTGTCGTCTTCGATCGAAACCAACGTGATGTCGCCTCCGTCGCTGTTCAGGAACGGACGGATTTCCTCGAGTGCTTTTTCTATGGTTTGCGTTAGCTCTGTTGTGTTCATTGTTCTAATTTGGAAATTTGAAAATTTGGAAATTTGAAAATGCGTGCACCATCAAATTCCCGATTTCAAACATTACACATTTGAATGGAAACGAAAATTTGAATTTCTACAGGTATGAGCATTTTCAAATTTCCAAATTTCCAAATTATCTTAATTCTTTTTGACTGCCGAACATCCGGCCATTGTCGTGATCTTGACAGCTTCGGTAGGTGGCAGGGTTTCGTTGCGGTTCACGGTTTCCTGTACGACGTTTCGCGTGATTTCCTCGAAAACCGATTCGATTTTAGACGCCGTTTGCATCGCGGCAGGACGGCCGTAATCTCCGGCTTCGCGTATCGATTGTACGAGCGGCACTTCGCCAAGGAACGGAACGCCAAGGTCTTCGGCGAGGTTTTTCGCACCTTCTTTACCGAAGATATAATATTTGTTGTCAGGAAGTTCTTCTGGCGTGAAATAGGCCATGTTTTCGATGATTCCGAGAACGGGTACGTTGATCGCATCCGAAGTGAACATCGAAACGCCTTTTTTCGCATCGGCAAGAGCCACGGCTTGAGGTGTACTTACCACGACCGCTCCCGTGATCGGCAGCGATTGCATGATGCTCAAGTGGATGTCGCCTGTTCCCGGCGGCAAGTCGAGCAACAAAAAGTCGAGTTCGCCCCAGTTGGCGTCGAAAATCATTTGATTGAGCGCTTTGGCAGCCATCGGCCCACGCCAGATAACGGCTTGAGACGGTGCCGTGAAAAATCCGATGGACAACATTTTGATGCCATAACTTTCGATCGGCTTCATTTTCGATTTGCCGTCTACGACTTCAGAAACGGGTTTTTCCATTTCCACGTCGAACATGATCGGCATCGACGGACCGTAAATATCGGCATCGAGCACGCCAACCTTAAAGCCCATTTTAGACAAGGTCACGGCCAGGTTCGCGGTCACGGTAGATTTCCCGACGCCTCCTTTTCCGGAAGCTACGGCCACGATGTTCGAGATTCCCGGAATTTGCTTGCCTTTGATTTGGTTTTCGGCTTTTTCGGGCACTTCTACTTTCGAATTCACTTTTACGGTGACATCTGGAGAGAACGTCTCGTGGATCAATTTTTTGATGTCGTCTTCGGCTCTTTTGCGGATGTGCATCGCCGGTGTGGAAAGTACCAGATCGACGACGACCTCATCGCCGAAGGTCAGTACGTTTTTGACGGCTCCGCTTTCTACCATGTTCTGGCCTTCTCCGGCTATGGTGATCGTTTCGAGCGCTTTGAGTATTTCTTTTCTGTCGAGTTTCATAATAATGGGACAGCCTTTATTAAGACTGATTTCAGATTGCAAAGATAACGGACAAAACCCAAACCGCAATGCATAATCGACAATCGGAACGGGCAAAAACCGACAAATTATCGTTAATGTTTAAACGTGCGGGCGATGCGAATCGGTTGGTTTGGAAAACCCGTTCAAGAACCGGCACTTCCCGTTGGGATGAAAGCCGCAGCCCGGACAGCAGCGGTTAGCCCACAGGCTTTTTGGCGTGGTTTTTTGAGGATTTGCGCGGCGACCGTAGGAAGCCGTGGCAAAAGCTGCAAAAACCCGCCGAAAAACGAGGACTAAAAGCGGATGGCCGGAATTGCTGCCATAAAAAATTTCGCCGAAAAAAATCACAAAAATTTCAAAATGAGCCTTTTGTACCATTTAAGAAATGTTTAAGAACTTCTGTTTGGCAAGAAAAAACCTTCCCGATACTTTTGCGCCATCATCAATCAAAATCAATCATCATGAAACAAATCATTTGTGCGGCAGTACTTGCCGTATGCACTTTTGGTGTGCAAGCCCAGGAAAAGAAATTCCATTTCGGCGCTAAGGCCGGAGCCCAATCTACTACCATCACCGGAGACGAAGAAGACGTAAGTGCGCGAATCGGCGCCCATGTGGGTGTATTCGGTGAATATATGATCAACGACAAATTCTCTATCCAACCTGAACTCGTATTTTCTATGCAAGGTGCAGACAGCGACGTAGAGGAAAACGTTTTTGGCGAGAACTACAAAGGCGAATGGGTGAAATTGAACTACCTGAATCTTCCTGTCTTGGTGAAATACCATTTTTCTGGAGTGAAAGGACTTAGCGTAGGCGTCGGGCCTCAGGTTGGATTCCTTTTGAGCGCGAAGCAGAAATACACGACGTCTGTAGAAGGCGTGACGACCGAGCACGAAGACGATGTGAAGGACAACCTAAAATCGATCGATTTCGGTTTGACGGCCGGTGCGGAATACGAGCTTCCGGTTCACGTTTTCTTCGGAATAAGAGCGTATCAGGGCTTTATGAACATCAACGATATCGACAACGACAAAGCGTACAACAGCGTGTTCCAGCTTTCGGCCGGATACCGTTTCTAAAATTAATCCGTTTAAAAAACAGTAATTATTGATGATAGGAAAAGCGGTCGCAATGGCCGCTTTTTTATTTGAAACCTGTTAGAAAAACCGCTCGTTTGCTTTCCTTTTCACGAACGGATTTGAGAAAAACGAATCGATCTTTTCATTGAATTCGGTATCGAAACTCACGAGTGTCGCGTGACCCGAATTGGGCAAAATCAACAATTGCGCATTGGGCAACGCTCGGAAAATCGCGATCGTGTGTTCGGGACGGATCATGTCGTGGTCACCTCCTATGACCAAAGTCGGCGCGGTGATCGAAGCCAAATCCTCGGGTTTGAGATTGGGTTGTCCGGCCATGAGTTTCTGCAGTTTGTACGCAAGCGAATCGGCAGGCGTTTGTGGTTTTCGAGTTTTCATTTTGGCTTCGAGCTCGTGGAAGCTTTTCTGCATGTTCGCCCATTCTCCGGGTTCTATCGCGGTTGCGTCGGGCCAGATGTTCGCTCCGGTTATAGCGAGTTTGTTTACTTTTCCGGGATGGCGTTTGGCCAGCAATAAAGCTTCTATTCCGCCGTCGCTCCAACCGATCACGTTTGCTTTTTCTATTTTCATTTGGTGCAGGAGTTCGGCCAGATCGTCGGCCATCATCTCGTAACTCAGCGAATCTTTTTTGTCTATCGATTTGCCTTGTGCGCGGCTGTCGGGCACGATGACTTTATATTTCCTGGAAAAGTAACCGATTTGCATCACGAAATTGGAAATATCGCCTCCGTTGCCGTGGATCATCAGCACGGGTTCGCCTTCGCCATAGGTTTCGCAATACATCCTGAATCCGCGGATGTCGTAATACTTTCCGGCTTTGTCGTTTTTGCCGTACGTATTGTCTTTGAGCGCTTTCTCGAATCGGGTTTGGGGATTTGCTTCGGATTGCGGCCTTTTTTCGGAACAACCAAGCACGACGAGCATCGATAACAACAATAATTTTTTCATGTTTTCGGAATCTGTTTCCAATTTACGAAATGGCTATAAAAAAACGGCGAGAAAATCCCGCCGCTTTCAATCGAAAAAAAACTAAAAACTTATTCGTATTTGAGGTATTTGAGCACGTCCACGCGCGTGGCTTTGTAGGCCTTGGCGACCACGACGACCAACGTGAGCGTACACAAAATCAGGAAGCCCAAAATAAACGGCATCGTCGTGATTTCTATCTGATATGCGAAATCCTCGAGCCATTTGGACAGGAACATGCGCGTCGGGAAAAACGCGATCGCGAACCCGATGATGCAAAACGCAAGATATTGTTTCGACAATTCCTTGAGCAG
Organism: Flavobacterium agri; assembly: GCF_013401995.1. Classification (GTDB taxonomy): domain Bacteria; phylum Bacteroidota; class Bacteroidia; order Flavobacteriales; family Flavobacteriaceae; genus Flavobacterium; species Flavobacterium agri. The sequence continues at coordinate 657,393 of NZ_JACBJI010000002.1, read as the reverse complement.
CGAGCTCGTTTCGGCTCCCAACGTTTTGCGGATCGCGATTTCTTTCATGCGCCTTTCGATAGAGAACGAAGCCAGTGCGAACAATCCGAACAGCGCGATCAGGATCACGACGGCGTTCAACAACTCGAAAAGATTGCGTTGGTTCACGAAAGATTTGTACGTCCTTGCGAAATTCTTGTCGACGAAATCGTAGGTAAACGGATATTCATTGTCTATATTCTTTACCCAGAATTTCTCTATGGACGCCAGCGCCGGTTCCATTTTCTCGGGATCGATCTTCACAAAAATATGGTTGGTATTGTTGAGCATCCAATCGACGGTTTTGTAATGGAAGAAAATCATCGGCGGAATTTCTTGTTGCGGACCTGCGATATGGAAATCGTTGACCACACCCACGATCGTGAATTCCTTTCCGTTCCATTTGAATTTCTTACCGAGCGGCTGCTTTTCCTGCATCTGGCGCAAAGCCGTCTGGTTCACCAAAACAGAACTGATCGTATCTGAAGAATATTCTGCCGAAAGCTTGCGTCCCTCGAGCATCTTGATCTGCATCATGTCGAGGAACTCAAAATCGGCGGCCATGTTCTTGGCTTGCACCTGATGATCGTTGTACGTGAATCCCGACGAGGAATTCGCATCGTTCCCGAACGAGAACGCGCCTCCGGTAAGCGATTGGACACCCGGAACCTTGAGTATTTCCTGCTTGAGCATGCTGTATCTGTTGCGCAGTTTTTTCTGGTAATCGGGTTGCTTCCAATCGTAATCGTTTCGGTAGATGATATCGACGACCTGTTCGCCCTTGAATCCGAGGTCTTTCGTGCTCATATAATGCACCTGTTGGTAAACGATATGCGAACCGATCACGAAAAACGTAGCGATCGCGAATTGCAGTACGAGCATTCCGTTTCGCAGCCAAACGCCGCTTTTGCTTCGGCCGAAGTTGCCTTTGAGTACTTTCAACGTCTCGAAATTCGACACGTAAACCGCAGGGAAAATGCCCGCGACGATTACGACAACTATGAAAATCCCGACGATCTTGAGGAAGAATTCGCTTCCGTTCATCTGCAGTTGCTTGCCCAAAAAGTCGTTGTAAAAAGGAAGTGCGAGTTCTACGATCGCCAAAGCGAGAAGGATCGAGAATACGGTCGTGATTACTGTTTCGGTAAGGAATTGCCATACGATATTGGATTTGCTCGCTCCGATGATACGCCTCACGCCTACTTCTTTCGCGCGTTTGATAGCGCTTGCCGTGGCGAGATTCACATAATTCACGATCGACAGCAGCAAAATCAAAACCGACAATCCCGACATGATCAGTAAAAACTTGTAATTGCCTTTGCCTTCGGGATAACCTTCTACGGTCGAATGCAGTCTGGCCATAGACAACGGTTCGAGCAACACTTTTGTCGTACCGTTTTTCTTGATGAATTCGTCTAGCGGAATGCCTTCTTCTTTGGCATATTTGGCCGTGCGGTTCACGAGATAGACCTGCTCGAGTTGTTTCTCTACTTTTTCCTTATCGTCGGGATTCTTGAGCTTGAGCAACAGGTTGAAATTGAAATTTCCCCATTGGTCTTTATTGTCGCGTAGGTATTGTTCGATTTTACGCGTGATCAGATCGGGCGCCATGGACGATTTGCCAGGAAGGCGATAAACACCTCTCACCACATACGCTTTCTTGGACATGAACACTTGTTTGCCAAGCGCTTTTTCGTTCCCGAAGAGTTTCTTGGCGGTATTTTCCTCGATCGCCATACTGTTTTCGTCCTTGAGTGCCGAATCGGCGCTGCCTTCCAAAAACTGGAACGGGAAATAGTTAAAGAACAATTGTTGGGCTTCGAATACTTTTTCGATAAGTATTTTTTTGTCCTGGAAGCGCACCACATCTTTGTGGTAGCCGGTTTCCGTATAACAGTAGCTCTCTAGCTCAGGACTTACGGCCTTGAGATAGCGACCCGCAGGTTCGTTCGAATACGGCCAACTCATGTCGCTGCTCACGGTGTTGATCAGTTGGAACACATGGTCTTTTTCAGGATTCCAAGCGTCGTACGAGTGTTCTTCGTTCCAATACAAAACCGCGAAAATGATTCCGCTTATACCGATTGCCAAACCCAGCGTATTGAGTATCGAAAACAGTTTATTCTGCCTTAAATGGTAAATGAAAACCTTGATCCAATTCTTTATCATGACAATGCGGTTTTCTTGTTACACTCGAGTTTCGTTGCCGGAAGCGAATCGGCCGGTTTTGCTTTCTCTACACGGATTTCGGGTTTCGGAAGTTGCGGCATCTGCAATTTCGTCTCAACCGTATGGCTCGCCAACGCCGAGGTGACGACCATCGTGAATTTGAAGATTATCTTTTGCATGGCTTACAGTTTTTGGGCGTCCATGAATACGTCTATGTTTCGTTGGTTGTTCTTTTCAGAGAACACCACGCCGTCTTTCATATGGATCGTGCGTTGCGAAAACGAAGCGTCGTAATCGCTGTGCGTCACCATCAGGATCGTCGCGCCTTTGGCATGCAGATCGGTCAACAGTTCCATGACTTCGTTCCCGTTTTTGGAATCGAGGTTTCCCGTCGGCTCATCGGCCAAAATGATTTTAGGATCGGTGACCAAAGCGCGGGCCACGGCGACGCGTTGTTGCTGTCCGCCGGACAATTGTTGAGGGAAATGTTTCAAACGGTGTGCGATTCCTAGTTTTTCGGCGATTTCCTCGACTTTTTTTCTTCTGTCCGAAGACGGGACTTTGTTATAGATCAGCGGCAATTCGATATTGTCGAAAACCGAAAGCTCGTCGATCAGGTTGAAGTTCTGGAAAATGAAGCCGATGTTGTGTTTGCGCACCTCGGCACGGTCTTTTTCCTTTAGCCCGACCATTTCCTTGTCGAGCAACATGTAACTTCCACCGCTTGGGCTGTCGAGCAATCCGACGATGTTGAGCAAAGTCGATTTGCCACAACCTGAAGGTCCCATGATCGACAGGAAATCGCCTTGGTTGATGGTTAGGCTGATGCCGTTGAGCGCCGTGGTTTGCACGTCTTCGGTGCGGAAAACTTTCGATAGGTTATTGATTGTGATCATATTTTTGATTGTTGATTGAATTGTTGTTTTGATTGGTGAACGGTGATTAGTGAACGGTGGTTGGCAAAATGCTTTGTGGACTTAGCTACATGAAATCTCAAATCAAAAGACATTTAATCATTCCAAATTATCCCTTTCACATTTCGCTATTTCCTAATTACTATTCACATTTCACTTCCCACATTTTACATTTTACATTTCACATTTCACATTTCGCTCCAACTACACGTAAACGCGCCTTTCGCTTCCTTGCCTGTAAAAATGAGCCTGTACTCTTTTCCGGCTTCAAGGTCAAACGTTCTTTTGTCTGTATTGACTCCGGTTCCTTTTGCCCCAAGTGCGAGCGAAGCTACTTGTTCAGCGTTCCCATTTCCCGAAAATACGACTTCGCCTTCACCTTTGGTAAGTGCGAGCACATAATCGAGCGTAAGTTTTACGGGCACATCCGAAACGAATGTCACGAATGATTCGCCTGTATAATTACTGAATTTGGCGGCCGTCGATTCGCCGTCGGTCTTGTTGCTCCAGTTTTTGCTGTCGACGCCTTTGTCGAAATGTGTGCCCGAAGCCTTTACGTGCTTGAGTTGTGCATTCATCGAAAATGCGATGAACAGGATTGCGATGAGGATTGGATTTTTCATTTTCTGATTGATTTTGATTTAGATTGATCGATTTTAGATTAACTGATTTTCAGATTAGGTGATTTGTGGGAACTGATTGATTTTTTTTGATTGATTGCGTGATTGAAACCCGATTGTGCAGCGCAACGGAGTGATGAAGTCCGTTGCGCGGTCGTGCTTGATTAGGGCACTTTTTGATTGATGATTGTTTATTGTTATGCTTTATTTCTATTGGAGATTGAGTTCGTCCACGTCCTTATAATCCGCATAAGAGGAAACGACCACTCTTTCTCCGGCTTTCAGGCCCGACAGGACTTCGTAATAGTCGGGGTTTTCACGTCCGAGCTTGATGGCGCGTCTTTCGGCTTTGTCTCCGTTGACCACGAAAATCCATTTGCCCGATGTTTCCTGGAAAAATTGCCCTTTCGAAATCACGAGCTGCTTTTCCTTGCCTGATAAAATAAGCCGGACTCCGAACGTGACGCCTTGCTGCAAAGCCAATTTCGAACCTTCGGGGAATGCGAGCTCGACCTGGAAACGGCCGCCTTTTACCTCGGGAAGCACTTTGATTACGGTGACTTCGACGGTTTGTCCCTTGAATTCGATGTTTCCTTTTTGACCGACGGCTACTTTTTCCAAATAAAATTCGTCTACGTCGGCGACCAATTTATACCCTTGCTGCAAATCGATCTTTCCGATACTTTCGCCTACCTGATACGTTTTTCCGATGATCGGCTCGAACGACGTCAGCGTTCCCGATTGCGTGGCCGTAATCAAAAAGTTCTTTTTGTTGTCGCGCAAGATCTCGAGGCTTTTCTCCATCGTCGCGATCGAACGGTCTATTTGCGCGATCTGGATGCGGTTCGATGCTTTTTCACGTTGCACGCTTTGTTTGATCTGGTCGCGTCTTTCGGTTTGGTAGCGGAAATTTTCCTGGAACGAATTCCAGTCGTTGCGCGAAATCACGTCTTTCTCGAACAGTTTTTTGTTGAGTTCGTACAGTCTTTTCGCGTCGTTGTAATCGTGTTCGATGCTTGCCAGATCCTTGATGAGTCCCAATTCCTGGTTGCGGATGTTGAGTTTCCCCGAATTCAGGTTGTTCATTTGCTCGATGATGGCCGTTTCCTGCGTCATATACGACAATTCCGAATTCGGGTTGTACATCTTGGCGAGTGCCTGCCCTTTCTCGACGTGCGTTCCGTTTTCGGCGAAAATTTCCTGAACCGATCCGCCTTCGACGATATTGACGAACATCGAATGCAAAGGCTCGACACGCGCCTCGAACGTCATGAAATCTTCGAATTGTTCATCGGAAGCCGCCTTGATGATGATTTCGGAAGCCGTCACGTTGAGCGAACGTTTTTTCGTGAACGAGAAATACGCCATAAGCGAAAAGGCCAAAATCGCGATGCCGGCAAGGCTTGCTATCTTTAATTTTTTACTTTTACGGGTGATGACGGTATCCATGATTTATTTTGTTTGCACATAGTCATTTGGCATAATCGTGCCAATCAAAAATAAAATCATAAACAACTGAAAATCAATTTTTTATTTTTCATTCATATTTTTTATGGTGTCCGATATCGGACAGTGAACGTACACATTCGGACAGCGAACGGACATGAGGAAAAAACAGGCCGCGATTTTAGTCGTCGACGATCAGGAAGAAATACTTTTTGCCGCGAAAATGGCGCTCAAGAAACACTTTGAGGCCATCCATACCACGAGCAATCCACGAACGCTCTACCAACTTTTGGCCGAGCACAAACCCGACGTGGTCATGCTCGACATGAATTACCGCATCGGGTTCGAAGACGGGCGCGAAGGCATACATTGGCTACGCGAGATCACAAGCTTATATCCGAACACGGCCGTCGTGCTCATGACCGCTTTCGGAAAGATCGAAACCGCCGTAGAAGGCATCAAGATCGGGGCTTTCGATTATATGATGAAGCCTTGGGAGAACGAAAAATTGCTTGATGTAGTAGAGAAAGCAGTAGCCGAAAGCAGACGCAGGCAGAAAAAACCCGTCGAGTTTTCGGGCGATAAATCGTTCTTCATCGGCACTTCGCCAAAAATCAAACAAGCGTATTCCGTAGCCGACAAAGTCGCCAGAACGGATGCGAACATTTTGCTGCTTGGCGAAAACGGCACCGGGAAATACGTGATGGCCGAATACATCCATCGGCATTCCAACAGAAAAGACCAGCCGTTCGTGCATGTCGATTTGGGTTCGTTGAGCGACAATCTGTTCGAAAGCGAATTGTTCGGATATGCCAAAGGCGCGTTTACCGATGCCAAAACCGACACGGCCGGACGTTTCGAAACCGCTCAAGGCGGCACGATTTTCCTCGACGAGATCGGCAACGTACCGCTTCATTTGCAAGCCAAGCTGCTTTCGGTTTTACAGACGAAATCGGTCGTGAGGCTTGGGGAAAGCAAACCGCGTGCGCTCGACGTGAGGATCATTTCGGCCACGAACATCAATATTTCGGAAGAAGTCAGAAAGAAACATTTCCGCGAAGATTTGTTCTATCGCATCAACACCATGGAAATTACGCTTCCGCCGTTGCGCGAACGACAATCGGATATTTTGCCGCTTGCCGAATTCCTGCTTGCCGACAAAGCCGAGAAATACAACCTGCGCGATCTGGCTTTCGACGGTGAAAACCTCGATTGGCTCGAGCGCTATCCGTGGCCAGGAAATATTCGCGAGATGGAAAACAAGATCGAGCGCGCCGTGATTTTGAACGATTCGGGCAAGATTTCGGTTTCCGATCTCGATGTTTTCGATTACCAACCCCAAGTGAAATTCGACGAGGACAGTCCACTATCCGATTTGGAACGCCAGGCCATAGAAAAAGCTTTGGCCAAACATTCGGGCAACATCTCGAAAACCGCCGACGAATTGGGGCTTTCGCGACCGGCCTTGTATCGTCGTTTAGAGAAATACAACATCGGTCAAAAATAATCGTATGCGCTTCCACACGGCTTTATTCTTGAGGATTTTCCTGTTGGTCGCCTTGCTCGGGCTGGCCGCTTTCCTTTTGTTCGGAAAAATGCCGTACAACGCGTTGTTCGCGATTTTCGTGAGCGCGCTTTGCTTGATCGAACTGTACTTCTACACCAAAAACCGCACGTTGGTTTACGACAAGACAATCCTGTCGATCTTGCACGAGGATTTCTCTTCGAACCTACCCGAAAATTACCAATCGGGCAATTACGCCAACCTGTATACGCTTTACGAGACCATGCGCAAACGCCAGCACGAGCTTTCTTCGCGCGATTTCGTGTTCACGTCTATTTTGGACAACGTAGATACGGCCATCCTGATCTTGAAGAAATCGGAAGGCGATTGGACGGTGTTTTTGATGAACGATTATTTTTCGAGGCTTTTCGGAGCGCCGAAATTTCGCAACTGGCAACATTTGCGTGAAAAAATCCCGTCGTTCGCCCAGATTTTGGAGGAAAGCGATTTTGCCGAAATGAAGTCGTCGGCCGAAATCCGTGTCGAGGAAGGCGAATTGCAGACGTTTTCGATACAAACTTCGAAAACCCAGTCGTTCGAAGACTTGTATTACGTGGTTTTGCTGGATTCCATCCAAAAAGTAATCGAACGCAAGGAAAAGCAGGCTTGGGTGAACCTGATGAACGTGATTTCGCACGAACTCATGAACTCGCTTACGCCGATCCAGTCGCTTTCGCAAAGTCTCAACGATTTGGTAAAAGACGAAACGCCAGATGCCGACGACCTCGACGACATCCGCGAAGGTTTGTCGACGATCCTCAACCGAAGCAATCACCTCAAATTTTTCGTGGAGAATTACCGCAGGCTCACGATGCTTCCGACGCCGATCAAAAAACCCATCAACATCAACCAATTGCTCAAGGAATGCCTGCAGGTGATGTCGCCCATCCTCAAACAGGACGGAATTTCGGTAGAAAACAACGTCAACGTGATTTCGGCTGTAGATTTGGATGCGCAACAGATGGAACAGGTTTTCATCAACCTGATCACGAACAGTATCCTCGCGCTCAAGGACAAAAACGAAAAGAAGATTTACCTCGAATCCTGGACTGAACCGAATCGATTGTTCGTTGCCATTTCGGACACCGGAAAAGGCATAGAGAAAGAAATCCGCGACAAGATTTTCCTGCCGTTTTTCACGACGCGCAAAGACGGAGCGGGAATCGGTCTTACGTTATCGAAAAATATCGTCGAAGCGCATGGCGGATATTTGAGTTATGCGCCTCGCGACGGACGCACCGAATTTCTGGTGTGTCTGATGATCAGTTAGTCGCCACGAATTACACGAATGTCACTAATTGGATAGTTCTAATTAGTGAAGTTCGTGGCAAACAAAAACTTCAATTCAACAGCTGATTTCGGTACGCGACCGGAGTCAAACCCGTTTCCTTCTTGAACAATCTCGTAAAATACGGCGGATTCTCGAACCCAAGCTCGTAAGCGGTTTCGGCGACGGTAATCGAAGACGACTGCAGCAGGTTTTTCGCTTCCTCAACCAGAAAGATATGAATCAGTTCGAGTGCGGTCTTGCCGGTTTCCTGGCGCAGCAAATCGGTTAAATATCGCGAGGACGTATTGAGTTTTTCGGCCATCGATTTTACGCTGGGCAATCCGTTGAGCTTTAATTGGCCCGATTCGAAATACCCTTGCAGATACGCGTTGAATTTGGAAACCGTCACGCCCGACAACTCCGAACGATTGAGGAATTGGCGTTTGTAAAACCGTTGCGAATACTTGAGGATCGAATCGATGTGCGTGAGGATGATCTCGCGGCTGTATTCGTCCTGGTTGTTTTTGTATTCGGCTTCTATCTTGTAATACAGTTCCCAGATGATTTCTTCTTCTCGGGGCGAAAGGTGCAAGGCCTCGTTGGCTTCGTAATCAAAAAATCCGTACTTCTTGATTTCGTGGTGAAGCGTATGTCCGTTAAGGTAATCCTGATGGATGAACATCAAAAATCCTTTTTCCTCAAGCTCGACGTCTCGGATTTCGATGATCTGGCGCGGCTTGAAAAACGAAAGCGAACCGTTGTCGTGATCGTATTTCGTGCGTCCGTAATTGATGAAGCCGGCTTTGAGTTTCTTGAATCCGATCAGGTAAAAATCGCCCGTGAACGAACCTTCTACAATGTTGCACGCCGCTTCGTTCTCGCAGAACACCAATCCCAACAAAGGATTTTCGGGTGGTGAGAAACCTGCCGCGCGACTTGCTTCTATTATGGTTTTGAAATGTTGCATGATGTTACTCAAAAAGGCAGCATCCGAAGTATGCCGAATGCTGCCGTAAAATTACTGAATTTCACTGGTTTATGCGCCATGTGCGGCAACAGCGACCTCATCCCATTTTTGCCAGGTATCAAGGCGCTCCTCGTAGGCTTGTTTGGCGAAAGGCAACGCGTGTTTGCCAAGGAAAAGGCGCAACGGTGGGTTTTCGGAATCGACGAGTTTCAACACCGCCGCAGACGTGGCATTCGGATCACCGAACGTACCTTCTTGGGATGTCGCTTCGTTGAACGCGGCACGTACGCCGTCGTAAACTGGCAAGTGTTGCGTATGTGTAGCGCTGGCTCCGGCCCAATCGGTAGCGAAACCGTTCGGTTCGATCATGGTCACGTTGATGCCGAATTGTTTCACTTCCTGATGCAAGGTTTCGCTCAAGCCTTCGACCGCGAATTTCGATGCGTTGTACACACCGAGCAACGGCAATGTAGTGATTCCGAGGATGCTTGAAAGCTGGATGATGTGTCCGTGTCCTTGTTCGCGGAAAATCGGAAGTACGGCCTGCGTAACCCAAAGCAAACCGAATACGTTGGTTTCGATCTGGGCGCGCGCCTCGGCTTCGGACGTTTCTTCTATCGATCCGAAAAGACCGAAACCGGCGTTGTTGATCACAACATCGAGTGTACCGAAATGAGCTTTCGCTTTTTGTACGGCCGCAAAACTTTGGCCGCGATCGTTAACATCGAGTTGGATTGGTAAAATGGCGTCTCCGTAAGTGGCGACCAAATCGTCAAGCGCTTCTAGATTGCGTGCGGTAGCGGCAACTTTATCGCCTCGTTTCAAAAAGGCCTCGGCCCAAAGCTTCCCGAATCCTCTGGAAGCACCTGTTATTAAAATCGTTTTAGACATGACTTTGTAGTTTTAAGATGATGGTACAAAGTTATGTTTGGGGTTTGCTACGCGACTTATACAAAAGTGCGCGATGCTGATACAAAAAAACGCGATGGCTGTTTAACGCTTAAGCTATCGGACTTCAGGCGTCCAAAGAACCCTTTCAAAATCGACGATCTGGTTGTCGCGTACTTTTATCCCTTCGCTTTCGAGCAATTGCTGCATCAGGTTCGTACCGTCGAAATGGTGTTTGCCCGTAAGCATGCCGACTCGGTTCACGACGCGATGTGCGGGAACGTCTTCGGGACAATTGTTCATCGCCCAACCGACCATTCTTGCCGAACGCGCCGATCCGATAGCTTTTGCGATGGCACCGTAAGACGTGACTTTTCCGTATGGAATTTGCTTTGCGATTTCGTAGACGCGCTCAAAAAAGTTCTCCTCTTTCATCTAATTGTAGTATTGGATGACGTTGCACAGTGTAATCAAAGCGATCAATCCGGTGACGGAACCGATTACGTAATTCATGTGCTTGACGATGAAAGCCGTGCGGTTCTGCATTTTTTCGAAAAACGTGACGAAGCAGTAGAATCCGAATAAAGTTCCGACCAAAATCCCAAAAACGAAAGAGAGTACAAAAGACATCTCGAACGAAAACAGGTTGTAGGACGCAAGTGTAAGGCTTACGAATACGTAAAAAGGAATCGTGAAGAAATTAAGGCCTGAAAGCAACAATCCCCAAAAAAAGCGGCTTTTCTTGCTACGGAATTTCACTTCTTTGTTCTTGGGTGCGGACGATTTCGCGAAAAAGAAAAAATAAAGCGTCAAACCTGTGAATACGGCCAATCCGGCTTCTCGCAACAGGATTATGATTTCGGGATGCCGATCGAGGAATTTGGCGAAAACCACGGCAAGAAAGCTGTGGAAAGCCAGCATGAGCGCTGCTCCGAGCGCAAACACGAATGCGCGTCCGTGGCCTTCGTTTCGATTGATTTTTACTGCCGTCATGTTCAGCAAGCCGGGTGGCATTATCCCGGCAATCGAGGCGAAAAGCCCCATGAACATCGACAGTATGTACTGCATCTTACTTTATTTTGAACCGAATATACGTAATCGGTTTGTCCTGTTCCAAATAAAATTGTTCGTAAAAGGTCTGGATGCCGGTGACTTCTTCGGGAGCGCCTTCGTTGCGGTAAATGTTGTGGTTCGCATACAAGACTTCGTGTCCTTGGCCGTGAAGCAAACCTAAAGTGTATCCGTGCATGAATTCGGAATCGGTCTTGAGGTGCATGATGCCGTCGGCCTTGAGGATTTTTTTGTAACGCGCCAAAAACTCCATGTTCGTCATGCGGTGCTTGGTGCGCTTGTATTTGATTTGCGGATCGGGGAACGTGATCCAGATTTCGGAAACTTCACCTTCTGCAAACAATTTATCGATGAGCTCGATTTGCGTACGAAGAAAAGCCACATTCGAAATGCCTTTTTCAACCGCAGTCTTCGCACCTCTCCAAAATCGTGCACCTTTTATGTCGACACCTATGAAATTCTTCTCGGGATATTTCTCGCCCAAAGCGACCGAATATTCGCCTTTGCCGCAACCGAGTTCCAAAACGATCGGATGGTCGTTGTTGAAGAAATCGGAATTCCATTTTCCTTTTAAGCGGAATGAATCCGAAATCACTTCATCGCGTTCCGGCTGGATGACGTTGGCGAAGGTTTCGTTTTCCTTGAATCTTTTGAGTTTGTTCTTGCTTCCCATTTTTTTTTGCGAATTAAGGCGCGCAAAAGTAGTGATTTTGTGTGGAAGTGACAGAATGGCAAATCTATATCGCAGATGTTTTATGGGCCGAAAGTTTGAAACGACGCAGTATGAGCGTATTTTTAACAAAATGTATATTTTTTCTGTACGCAACCTGTTTTCAAAATTCGGAACTTACCTTCAGGGAAGGGGTCGGTGCTCATCCCTACAAAATATTGGCTGGGCATGATTACAGAAAATCTGTATCTTTTGTTAAGGTTTTGGATGTATTCGATTATTTATTTTTTATTATTCATTGGGTCGAACTTTGACTTTTTCTGTCCGTAGCACTTCAGAGAATTTGGAAATCTGATCAATTGGACATGGACTAAGTTCCATCAACGACTTGCGATATCTGAAATCATCCAATAAAACCTGCCACATCACACTCCCTTAACCATTTAACAAACCTATCCAAATACGGCAACCCTAAAAACTGCTTAAATTGCGCGAAATTTCGACCATGCCCGACAAGAAAAAACGCAACATCCTCGTCGCGCCCCTGAATTGGGGTTTGGGACACGCCACGCGTTGCATTCCGATCATCAAGGCTTTATCTGAAAACGGCTTCAATCCGATCATCGCTTCGGACGGCGTCGCACTCGAAATCCTCAAAAAGGAATTTCCCGACCTGAAGACACTCGAACTTCCGTCATACAAAATCGAATACCCGAAAGACGGCGAAGATTTCAAATGGAAGATGATCAAAGGCATGCCGCGTATGCTCGAAGCGATCATGGACGAGAAAAAGCAGATCAAGCGCTGGGTACGCGAACACAATCTGCACGGCGTGATTTCGGACAACCGTTTGGGCGTGATCTCGAAAAAAGTGCCGTCGGTATTCATCACGCACCAATTGAACGTGCTTACCGGAAACACGAGTTGGATCACCGGGAAATTGCACCGCCAGATCATCAAGAAATACAGTGAATGTTGGGTGCCCGATTTCGAGGAAAAGCCGAATTTGACCGGAAAACTCGGCCATTTGAAGAAACCCGATTTCGATTTGCGCTACATCGGGCCGTTGAGCCGACTCGAAAAACGCGATGTTCCGACAAAATACGACCTTATGGTGTTGCTTTCGGGACCCGAACCTCAACGCACTTTACTCGAAAACAGACTGAAAAACGAGGTCAAACTCTTCGGGAAACGCGTCGTATTCGTCAAAGGCAAAATCGAAGCCGAGCAAAAAACCGAGCAATGCGCCAACGTCACCTACTACAATTACATGACGACGCCCGAACTCGAAAAAACCATAAACGAAAGCGAAATGGTATTGTGCCGCTCGGGTTATACGACCGTGATGGATTTGGCGCAATTGCACAAAAAATGCTTCTTTATCCCGACTCCGGGGCAATATGAGCAGGAATATCTCGCGAAGAAACTCAAGAAAGACGGATTGGTGCCATTCGCCAAACAGGATGAATTCCGGATTGAGAATTTGCTCGAAGCCGATTTATACCAAGGCTTGCCCAAGACCGAAACCAGCATCCACTGGAAAAACTTATTTTGCCTTTTTGAGGGTGAATGAAAATTCGGAACCGACGCCGAATTCACTTTTGACGTAGATCCTTTCGTCGTGGGCTTCGATCAAGTGTTTCACGATCGATAGGCCAAGTCCGGAACCGCCCGCATCGCGAGAGCCGCTTTTGTCGACGCGGAAGAAACGTTCGAACAGACGCGGAATGTATTGTTTTTCGATGCCTTCGCCGTTGTCGTTGACACGTACGATGATCTTGTCGTCGGTCAATTCTTCGATAGAGACTTCGGTCGAGCCTTTTTCCTTGCCGTATTTAATGGAATTCATCACGAGATTGATCAAAACCTGCTCTATTTTTTCAGCATCGCCCATGACTTTGATGGGTTTGCTGTAACGTTGGTCGAACGAAAGCAGGATGTCTTTTTTGACCGATTCGATTTCCAATAAATCAAATACGTTCTGAACGAGCTTTACGATATCGAACTCGGCGATCTCAAGGTTCAGGTCGCCCATTTCGAGTTTGGCGATCATGTCGAGGTCGTTCACTATATAAATGAGTCGTTCGACGCCTTTTTCGGCTCTTTCGAGATATTTTTTACGAACGTTTTTATCGGACATCGCGCCGTCTAGAAGCGTCGAAAGATAGCCTTGTACGGTAAAAAGCGGGGTTTTGAGTTCGTGTGAGACGTTTCCGAGGAATTCGCGACGGTAATCTTCGCGCATGCGTAGCATTTCAATCTCGACTTTCTTGTCTGTGGCGAATTTCTTGACTTCGCGGGTTAAGGTCGCCATGTCGGTCGTCACGTGCTGGCCTTGGAATGTGCTCGCGTCGAGGAACGAAACGTCGTCGTAAATCTTTTTGACGCGTCTGTAAATGAAGCGTTCGACGCGGTACTGCAGCACGAAAAAAGAAAATGCGCCCACTGCGAGCGCAAAATATACACAAGTCATCCAATTGAACACATCGGTCAGCCAAAGTATCGCGCCCATCAATCCGGTAGAGAAAAGCGTGATATACAAAGAGGACTTTACGGCGAACCGATATGTTTTCTTGAATTTTACGGCCATTTATACTTCGATCTTGTAGCCGACGCCTTTGATGGTCTTGAAAAGTTCCTCACCGATTTTTTCACGCAATTTGCGGATGTGGACATCGATCGTACGCCCGCCCACGATGACTTCGTTACCCCAAACCTTGTCGAGGATTTCTTCGCGTTTGAACACTTTTCCTGGTTTCGAGGCCAACAGATAGAACAATTCGAATTCCTTTCGCGGCAGGATGATTTCCTCGTCGTCCTTGATAATCTTGTACTCCTCGCGGTTGATCTCGATTCCGCCGACGTTCAAGGTTTCGGCGTTTTTGCCTTCATCCTTCAAACGACGCAACAACGCTTTCACTTTGCTGACGAGCAATTTCGGCTTGATCGGCTTGGTGATATAATCGTCGGCACCGGCATCGAAACCGGCTACTTGCGAGTAATCTTCGCTACGGGCGGTCAAAAAGGTTATGATGACGTTATTGAGTTCCGGGATCTTGCGGATTGCTTCGGTAGCTTCCATGCCGTCCATTTCGGGCATCATCACATCCATGATGATAAGGTGCGGCTGTTCTTTTTTTGCTTTGGCGATGGCGTCCTTGCCATTTTCTGCCGTTGATATTTGGTAGCCTTCCTGAGAGAGGTTGTACCCCACAATTTCAAGGATATCCGGTTCGTCGTCGACCAATAAAATCCTGATTTCTTTTTTCTTCATTTGTTGCGAAAAAGTTGTTTTGCGGCGTAAAAGTAAAGATAAAAAAATCCGCCAAATCCTGCTTAACAATCATTTAATCTGTTAACAATTCGGTAAACTTTTTCAAACCGAAAGGTAACGAGTTGGTAACATCGCCTTCATAAGCACGCACGTACTTTGCGCCAAAATAAAAAACAGACAAACTCAAATGAGAAAACACCTCCTAGTAGTATTTACGGTATTGGTTTCGGCATTCGCTTTTGCACAAAAAGGCACGCTGAACGGAACTCTTACCGACAAAGACCTCAACAACGAAGCGTTGCCGTTTGCGAACGTTCTCGTTAAAGGTACGACAAATGGCGTAACTACAGACGAACAAGGAAAATACAGCATCAGCCTCGATGCAGGTACGTATACGATCGAGTTCAGCTTTTTGGGATACGAGACCCAAACCGAAACCGTGACCATCGTTGCCGGACAAACCGTAACCGTAGACAAAACCCTCGGCGCCGGAAGCTACACACTTAAAGATGTACAGGTTCAGGCGCAGGCCAACCGCGAAAAAGAATCGGCTTTGCTCGTCGAACAGAAAAAAGCGGTCGAAATCAAACAAAGTATAGGCGCTCAGGAAATGTCGCGCAAAGGCGTCAGCGATGTGGAAGAAGGCCTTACCAAAATTACGGGTATCACTAAAGTAGGTTCGCGCGGTATTTTCGTGCGTGGATTGGAAGACCGATACAACAATCTTCTTATCAACGATCTTGCGGCTCCAACGAACAATCCGTTCAAGAAAATCATCCCGCTCGATTTGTTTCCTACCGACATCGTAGGTGTAATCGACGTGTACAAGACGTTCAACCCGAACATCTATGGTGATTTTGCCGGAGGAACCTTCAACATCGCCACTTCTAAAGTCACGAAACCGATCGCACGCATCACTTTGGGCGTAGGTTACACGACGAACAACAATTTCCGCAAGTTCCTTATGAGCGAGGATACCGATAGCGGGAAAGGATTTTTCGGATTCAACGGCAAAGACCGCGAGCTTCCGTCGGTTTTGGGAAGCCATCCGACAGCACACACGCTTACGGCCCAGGAATCGCTTTCGGCTTTCGACAAGAGCGGATTCGACGTATCTGAAAACAAAAGCCCGCTTAATTCAAGCTTGGGTGTTTTGGTCGGCGACAAATTTTCGTTCGGCGAAAACAACAAGTTCTCTTATTTGGTATCGTTCAATTTCGAGAACGAATACTTGTTCCGCGAAGGCGTTGAAAGAAACTTCAGCAATCCGCCGACAGGGTTCGTTTATAAGAACGATTTCGTGACTACCGAATATAAATACCGTACACAAGGTTCGACTTTGTTGGGATTGAATTATTCGACAGACCGATTGAAATTGACCTGGAACAACTTTTATCTGAGAACTACCGAAAGTTTGATCCAGGACCAGTTCGGGGTAGCCGATTCGTTCAGCAGCACGAACAAGACGCTTATCCGCACGAACCAATTCGACCAATCGGATTATTTCAATTCGCAATTGTTGGGTGAATACGCTTTGACGGCAGACAAGAACCAAAGCGTACGCGCCGGAGTTTCATTTGCCAAGACCGAATACCAACAACCTGACCGTAAATTCTTTTCGGGAACACGCGACGGTGAAAACATCGTGACGTCTATCGCGGGTAACAACTTCATCCGCCAGTATCTTGACATCAACGGCGACACCTATGCTTCGGGAATGGCCGAATACAACTGGAAGTTCGGGAAATCTGAAGAGAAACAGAACAAATTGACGATCGGTTACAACGGAAATGCGTCTATGATGGATTCGAAATACCGTTTCGTTACGCCAATCAACAACACGGCTCCGAACAGCATCACCGTTCCGCTTAACAGCCCGGATGCCCAACTAGATGCATTGTTGGCGAGCAGCGCTTTCAATTTCCGCGAAAGCTCGAACGCTACGTATCAGGCAAAACTCGACGAATTCGCGAATGCAGGTTACGCCAACCTATTGCTCAAATTCGGAGAAAAACTTGAAATCAATGCCGGTGTACGCGCAGAAAGTACTAATCGTGAGACAAAATACCGTCTACAAGGTTCGTTCAACGCACCGTTCGAGAAAATTAAGTATGACAACTTCTATTTACTCCCTTCCTTGAACATAAAATATGGCGTTACCGAAAAGGCCAACATCCGTTTTGCGGCTGGAAAAACGTATACGCGCCCTGTAATCATGGAAGCGTATCCAATCGAGTATGTCAACGCTGACGGCACATCCATGAAAGGAAACCCTTTCTTGAAAAATAGCGATAACTATAATGCAGACTTGAAATATGAATTCTTTCCTACTTCAAAAGAAATGTTTGCCGTAGGAGTATTCGCCAAGAAAATAGACACGCCGATCGAACGTACCATGGTCGCGAACGCTGCTACCTCTATTATTACAACATATTTGAACTCGGACCAGGCTACATTGTTCGGAGCCGAATTAGAGTTCATATTTGACTTTGCCCGTCTGAACAAGTCACTTGACAATTTATCATTAGGATTCAACACATCCCTTATGCACACAGCGGTCGATGTTCCTAAATTAACGGTGAATCCTGACGGAAGCACAACCGAATCAATCGAAACACACCGCCACCGTGATCTTCAAGGTGCTTCAAAATGGCTGATCAACTCTGACTTGAAATACGAGTTCAAGTTTAGCGAAACCTGGACAAATACCGTTTCAATGGTATATTCTTTATTCGGGAAGCGTATTTTCGCAGTTGGAACAAATGACCTCGATCACATTTACGAACTACCTTTCAGTCAGCTTGACTTGGTTTGGGGAAGCAAGCTTTCTGAGCATTTCGACCTTAAATTTTCGGCTCAAAACCTGTTGAACCCGAAAAGACAGTTTGAAATGGGCAGCAATGGCGGCGCTCCGATTAGCGAAGATTCTGCCATCACGCGCAGCTACAAGCGAGGCGTTGGCTTCGGACTTACTTTGGGTTACACGTTCTAATCAAAATACAAGGCAAAACGGGTCGCTTTCGAGCGGCCTTTTTTGTTTACACAAACCTTACATACATAACATTGGGGTTAGGTTTTAATCAATTTGAGGTAACAATACAATAATGCTGCGCTAACGCCTCATTGTGATCGCGAAACTACTTTTGGCATATCAAATTTTAAAACTTTAAAAAAAACAAACTCATGAAAAAATTTCTTTTGGGATTGGCAATTATCGGGTCGGTATTTACAGGATGCGGAAGTGACGACGATACTTCGGTAACACCACCTGCAACAGGAACCATCACTGGTACCATCACGACAGACACTACTTATCCTTATGGCAACTATACGTTGGTAGGTATCGTAAAAATCGCTTCAGGAGTAACGGTAACTTTCGATAAAGGTTCTACAATCACATGTAATAAAACGACCGGAGACAACGCTTTGGTAGTTCTTAACGGCGGTAAATTGGTCGTAAACGGAACAGCTTCTGAGCCAGTAGTATTCACAGAGGCTTCTGCCGTTCCAGGTTCTTGGGGTGGAATCATCATGTACGGTGATGCTCCGATCAACGCTATCGGAGGTGTTGCTTCTTCAACTTCAGAAGACGGAAACGCTCTTCCTTACGGCGGAACGAACGCTGCCCACAACGGTGGAGCTCTTCACTACGTTCGCGTAGAGTACGCAGGTGCTAAACTGGGCGACGGAACTAAAGAAAACAACGCTTTCACATTCTACTCTGTAGGTTCTGGAACTGTACTTGATCACTTGGTCGCTTACAAAGGAGCCGATGACGGATATGAGTTCTTCGGAGGTACTGTAAGTGCTACAGACTTGATTTCTTACGGAAACTACGATGACGCTTTCGACTGGCAAGATGGCTGGAAAGGCGCAAACAACTCTAACTGGTACGGTTACCAGACAGTAAAAGGAAACTTCGGTATGGAAATCGAGGCTTCGAACAACAACAACGCTTTCTTCCCTACCATCTCTAACATCACATTGAAAAGAGCTGCAGGTACGACTCCGGAAGTTGCAGGCGCTATCGAAATCGATGCTATCCAATTCAAGAAAGAAGGAAACGGAAACTTCAACAATGTCGTGATCGACGGTTACGGAAACTACACTGAAGCTTCTGTAACTTACGAAGGTGTAGGTATCAAAATCCAGGATGCCGCTACGAACACTGACCAAGTAAACGCTTCAAAAATCAAAGTTACTAACGTGAAGTTGAGCAACACGACTCACGAAGTAAAAGGTGCTACAGACGCGATCAGCGTATCTTTCCCTTCAGGAAACTACACTACAAGCGCTTCTGCAACCGGAGCCAGCATCACGACTGGAAACTGGACAACTGTAAACGGTGCTTCATTGATCCAATAATCACGCCCGAGGAAACCTCAAAGAGCTGATCATCAATAAAAAACGCCCCTTTATCGAGGGGCGTTTATTTTTGGCATTTTGTTTGCAAATAGTTTTGTACTTTTACACTAGCAAATGGCACCAATGGCAAAGAACTACTTTTATATTATTCTTTTCGTCCTTTTTACTTCTCTGACCGCTTCGGCACAGGAAGGAAAAGACCTTGGTTTCTATCCGAATCCGGTAAGTACGGGCAAGATTTACATTACCTCGAAAACCGCGATGGATAAAGAAGTGACCATTTTCAACGTGCTTGGCAAGCAAGTCCTGCAACAAACCGTAAGCAAGGAATTAAGCATTTCTTCATTGTCGCCCGGGGTTTACATCGTCAAGATACGCGAAGGGGAAGCGACGGTTACAAGGAAATTGATAATCAAGTAATTAAAATAGTCCCGAATTCGCTTCGGGATTTTTTTTTAATACAATTTTTACATAGGATTTTTTTTACGACTCGGAAATCGGGTTATCTTTGCACAAAAATGAACTAAATTTAGAATGATGAGAAAAATTTACTCTTTACTTTTTATCGTTGCAGCTGCGTTCACGGGTACAGCTCAAGTAACCATCTCGCAATGGAATTTTGACGCCGATCTTCCAGGAGCCATGAGCCCAACAACCGGAGGTGGAACTTTTACCACTATCGGCGGTGTTGAAGACAACTTAACCAGTGGTGTTATGCCGGCTGGTAACCCTTCTACCGGAAAAGCTTACAGCATCAAGACTTTCCCTGCTGCAGGAACTGCTTCAGGAACTGCTGGATTCCAATTCATGGTAGTTACCGCAAACTACACCGGAATCACCGTATCGTTCGACCCACGCGGATCGAACACTGCTTCTAAATGGCAACAATACCAGTACACTATCGACGGTGGTGCCAACTGGACAGTTGTAGGAAACAATGCCGGAGCCTTGACAAACGCGTTTACGACTACTCCAATGGTAACCGTAACTTTGCCGGCAGACGCTGCTAACAAAGATGGTTTCGGATTCCGTATCGTTTCAATCTTCGATCCTGCGGGAACTGACTACGCGCCGGTTGCTGCTGCGAGCACGTACGGTCCAGGCGGTGCTTGGCGTATCGACAACTTCACAGTGACAGGTACTTCTTTGGGAACACACCAAAATCAAATCGCTGGCTTGAAATTGTATCCGAACCCAGTTACCAACGGTGTGTTGAACGTTACTACAGACAACAACGAAATCAAAGAAGTTACTGTTTTCGACGTTCTGGGAAAACAAGTAGTTAAAGCTTCTACAGAGCAGGTCGTAAACGTTTCTAACTTGAAAACAGGCGTTTACATGGTGAAAGTTACAGAAGCTGGAAAAACAGCTACACGTAAATTGGTCATCAAGTAATCTTCTCGATACACGATATGAAAGCCTCGTTCCATACGGGGCTTTTTTATTTTTACTTTTGTCATAAAACCGCTTCCCTTGATTTCCCCAGACGACATCTTCAACATCACTTCCCAGAAACAGTTCGAGAAAATCGCGCTCAAAGTTTTCCGGCATCAGCACGAAAACAATATCGTATATCGCGAATTCTGTAACTTCCTCGGGACAGACAAACAGCAGGTGAAATCACTCGAAGCAATCCCTTTCCTACCCATACAGTTCTTCAAAAGCCGAGATGTGATTACAGGCGCCGGCTCCGTGCAGGAAACTTTTACGAGTTCGGGAACAACGGGCGCCATCACAAGCAAACACTTGGTCACCGACGTTTCTTGGTACGAACGCAGTTTCCGCCAGGCATTTTCGCAATTCTACGGAAACATAGAAGATTACGTCGTTTTGGCGCTTCTGCCAAGTTATCTCGAACGTGAGGGTTCGTCGCTCATTTACATGGTGAACGACCTTATCGAAGGCAGCAATAATCCCGATAGCGGATTTTATCTGCACAATTACGACGAGCTAATCCAAAAACTAATCACATTGGACGAATCAGGGCAAAACGTGCTTTTGATCGGCGTCACCTACGCGCTTCTTGACTTGGTCGAAAAGCAACAATTTCAGCTGCAGAACACCGTTATCATGGAAACCGGCGGTATGAAAGGCAAACGAAAAGAAATGATCCGTGAGGAATTGCACGAGATTTTATGTAGTGGTTTCGGCGTGTCGTCGATCCATTCGGAATATGGCATGACCGAATTGTTGTCTCAGGCGTACTCGCTCGGCGACGGGATTTTCGAATGCCCGAATTGGATGCACATCCTCACGCGGGATACCGAAGACGCTTTGTCTTATGTCGGTTTCGGAAAAACCGGAGGCGTGAACGTGATCGATTTGGCGAACATCAACTCATGTTCATTCATCGCAACCCAGGATTTGGGCAAAAAATATCCCGACGGCAGTTTCGAGGTTTTGGGCCGATTCGACAATTCCGACATCCGCGGATGCAATTTGATGGTGTTATAACGATATGAAACACGCGCTTTTCCTTCTGCTTTGGTGTACGATTGCGGCTGCGCAAAAACCATCGCTGCAAATTGCGATCGACAGCATTTCGCATACAGACATCCAAAACGGGGAGCGCAAGTACAAACTGCATTTCCACCTTCACAATCCCGCTAAAAAGCCGATTTCGTTTCTTCTCAAGCCCAATAACTTCTCGTCTATCCAATATGGTTCGATGTCGAATTCGGTACATTACAAGATATACGAAGAAAATCAGGCGCTCGATTTGGGAGATGCTTTCGACCGCTACGATTCAAACAGCAAGTCGAAACGCGTTGAAATCGACGCATCCGATCCGGACAAAATCGAAATCGCAAAAAAAATGCTGCGCGAAAATTTTACGATGACCGAAACGCAGATCGACGAATATATCCGATACGGAAAAATTCAGGACAGCACGATCACCTACAAAAAACGCGACGTGCTTTCGGAAGTTTTGACATTGAAGCCCGGAGAAACCAAATCGTACAGCCAGGTTTTCTTTTGGGACAAGGAGTTGTATTTCCGTTATGACGAAAACGAATTCTACATCGACCCAAAAAAACAGCATTATCTGGAATTGGTCGTCTTGTCGATGCGCGAACCGTTCAAGTCCCAAATGACGGCCGATGATTACAAAAAGTTGGAAACCATGCCCGATTTCGTATCCGGAGTTTTCACGTCGAACCGCATTCTGATCGACTTTACTCCATAAAAAATCCCGGCGTCTACCGGGAAGTTCATTAAGCGTTTATTTTTCGGAATCAGACGAATCTCAATACGAAATAATTCTTCTTGCCGCGTTGCAACAACACGAACGTTCCGTTGATCAGATCGGTTTCGGTTAGCGTAAAACCGTCGGCGACTTTATCGCGGTTCACCGAAATCGAGTTTTCCTGCAACGCGCGTCTCGCCTCGCCGTTCGACTTCATAAACCCTGATTTTTCATTCAAGACCGTCACGATATCCAAACCTTCTTTCAAATCCGATTTTGAAATTTCGGCTTGAGGAACGCCGTCGAAAATCTCCAAAAACGTTTTTTCATCAAGCGATTTCAAGTCGTCCGCGGTTGAGTTTCCGAACAAGATATTTGACGCCTGGATCGCTTTTTCGAGTTCTTCTTTCGAGTGTACGAACGTCGTGATTTCTTCGGCCAAACGTTTCTGCAACACGCGCAAATGCGGCGCCTGACGGTGTTCTTCGATCAACGCGTCGATCGTTTCTTTATCTAGGAACGTAAAAATCTTGATGTATTTTTCGGCATCCTCATCGGACACGTTTACCCAGAATTGGTAGAATTTATAGACCGAAGTTTTGTCGGCGTCAAGCCAAACGTTTCCGCCTTCGGACTTGCCGAATTTAGAACCGTCGGCCTTCGTTACAAGCGGAGTCGTGAGAGCAAAAGCCTTCGCTTCGTGACTGTTCAAACGACGCACCAATTCGGTTCCCGTCGTGATATTTCCCCATTGATCGGAGCCGCCCATCTGGAGTACACAGTTGAATTCTTTGTGCAAATGGTAGAAATCGTAACCTTGTATCAATTGGTACGTAAATTCGGTAAACGACATGCCGTCGCCGACTTCGCCAGACAGACGTTTCTTGACCGAATCCTTCGCCATCATATAATTCACGGTGATTCTCTTGCCGACGTCGCGCACGAAATCGAGGAAAGAAAACGTCTTCATCCAATCGTAATTGTTGACGAGGATCGGAGCGTTCGCATCTGTCGCATCGAAATCCAAAAAGCGTGAGAGCACGTTTTTGATACCGTTCACGTTGTGGTTCAACGTCGCTTCGTCAAGCAAATTCCTTTCGTCAGATTTTCCGGATGGATCGCCGATCATTCCCGTCGCACCTCCGACCAAAGCGATCGGCTTGTGTCCGAAACGGCGCAAATGGCACAGCAAAATGATCTGCACCATCGACCCGATGTGAAGTGAATCGGCAGTAGGATCGAACCCAATATAAGCCGTAGTCGCCTCTTTCAAAAGTTGCTCTTCGGTTCCGGGCATGGCGTCGTGGTAAAGCCCGCGCCACTTGAGTTCTTCTACTAGGTTTTTCATTTGATAAAATTTTAACTTACAGTTCAGTTCGGCCTTCGGCCTCGAGTGTGCAAAAATAGGGATATTAGTCGAAGGGTGGAAATGGAAGTTAATCGCATTGGCTGAACTTGGAATTCTCAAGGATTCCGACGAAGGAGGAATCTGATCAACCACTCAAAGTCCAAACCTTAACATTTGATGCATAAAAACTGTAACCGATTTAAATTTTCACATGCTAACTTCGCTTAGACCTAACAGGTTACACGTCCTCTTCCTCTCTTAACCTGTTAGGTCTAAAAGTGCAGAATCCAATTTTTGAAAAACTGCTGAAAGCTTTCCAATTCCGACGCGAACGACTATCTTTAAACCATGAACCTCATCACCGGAACAACCGGCCTCGTCGGCTCCCATCTCACTTTACGTTTGCTTGAAAAAGGCGAAAAAGTGCGCGGTATCTTTCGTTCTGAAGTTTCGAAATCCAAAACCGAAAACCTGTTCAAACTTTACGGAAAAGAATCGCTTTTTCCTCAAATCGAATGGATTCAGGCCGACATTCTCGACATTCCCGTATTTGAAAAAGCATTCGTCGACGTCGAACGCGTGTATCATTGCGCCGCGTTTATCTCGTTCGATCCGAAAGACGAAGAAAAAATGCGCAAAGTCAATATAGAAGGCACGGCAAACGTCGTGAATTGTTGCATCGACTTCGGCATCAAAAAACTGTGTCATGTGAGTTCGGTTGCGGCTTTGGGCGACCTTAAGGAAGGCGAGAAGATCCTGACCGAAGAGACCGAATGGAATCCAGAGAAACACCATTCCGATTACGGCATCTCGAAATATGGAGCCGAAATGGAAGTGTGGCGCGGTTGGCAGGAAGGCCTTGAAACGGTTTCGGTAGTTCCCGGAATCATCATCGGACCTGGATTTTGGAACGACGGCAGCGGCGCGATTTTCTCGACCATTGAAAAAGGATTCCCGTTCTACACGACGGGTTCGACGGGTTTTGTAGCGGTGAAAGATGTAGTTTCGGCCATGATTTCTTTAATGGAAAGCGATATTTCGGGAGAACGATTTATCCTGATAGGAGAACACCTCGTGTTGCGCGACATGGCGTATAAAATTGCCGACGCTTTATCGGTAAAACGCCCAAAAATCAATGCCGGAAGATGGTTGACGACTTTTGCGGTTTTTGCGGATTGGCTCGCTTCGCTTTTTGGGAAGAAACGCAAATTGTTCGCCGAAACTTCGGATGCGTTCCATCGCCACAGGAAATTTTCAAACGATAAAATCAGGACGGCTTTGGGTTTCGAATTCACGCCGATACATGAATACATCCGTGAAACCGTGCGTATACAAAAAGGAAAAAAGTAGAAATTTTAAGATTTGCTACAGAAAATCTGTAACGGCATTTCGCAAAAAAAGCCGAACTTCGATAAAGACCTAACAGGTTTCCAACTGATTTGCCCAAAAAACCTGTTAGGTCTGGCAAAACCAAAAAAAATTAGCGGATCCGACAAGTCATTTCACCACGCCTTGTTCAGGCAGCTTCACCTCAGGATTCGACTTGTCTTTGTTCAACAAGGAATCCATCTCTTTACTATTGCGTTCCAGCCTTTTGCCAACCCGACTGTACATTTCTTTGTAGCGCTTGATGTCTGTAGCGTAATACCGATTGCTTTGTGCAAATTGCAAACTGTCGATCTTGTATTTCTCGTAAATGTATTTATTCGGATTTTTCGCGTTTTGTATCACACCTGGATTGTGCGCTTTGATCGCTTCGAGCAACGCCAGATCGTAGAAAATATCGACCATAGTATCTTCGTCGATTAGCTTGTTGGGTTTTTCTACACCCGAGCTTCCGCAAGCCGAAAGCAAATACACGAACGTTATGGCGATAATTTTTCTCATCTGTCGAATAAAAGTCGTTGGCCGGCCTTGATTTCCTTAACTTTTCCAGCCGTATACACATGTTGGCCGTTCACGAAAGTATGCATAATGCGCGACTTGAAGCTGAAACCTTCGAAAGGTGACCATCCGCATTTGTATAGAATGTTCGATTTGCTTACCGTCCAAGGTGAACTTGGGTTGACTATGGCCAAATCGGCCTGATAACCTTCACGGATAAATCCGCGTTTTTCAATCTTGAACAATTTTGCCGGATTGTGCGCCATTTTCTCGACGATTTTCTCTACAGAAATTTTCCCTTGGAAATGCGCTTCGAACATCGCCACGACCGAATGTTGCACAAGCGGTCCGCCAGACGGAGCTTTCAGATAGGACTGTTGTTTTTCTTCTAACGTATGAGGCGCGTGATCGGTGGCGATTACGTCGATTCGTCCGTCGAGCAAGGCTTCCCACAACGCATCGCGGTCTTCTTCGGTCTTTACCGCAGGATTCCATTTGATGAAATTGCCTTTGGTCGCGTAATCCTTATCGGTAAACCACAAATGATGCACGCACACTTCGGCCGTGATCTTCTTTTCCTCAAGCGGGATGTCATTGCGGAAAAGCTCCATCTCTTTTGCCGTCGACAAGTGGAAAATGTGTAGCCTCGCCCCAGTTTTCTTCGCTAACGCAACCGCTTTTGAAGATGAAATATAACACGCTTCGGCACTTCGGATCAAATGATGCGCCGTTACCGGAACATCTTCGCCATACTCGGCCTTGAACTTTTCGAGATTGTCTTTTATGGTTTGCTCGTCTTCGCAATGGACGGCGATCAACATAGGCGTCGAGGCGAAAATGCGCTCGAGCACGGCTTCGTTGTCGACCAGCATGTTTCCGGTAGATGAGCCCAGGAAAATCTTGATTCCGGCTACGTTTTTCGGGTTCGTCTTAAGCACTTCTTCCAAGTTATCGTTTGCCGCGCCCATCATGAACGAATAGTTGGCATACGATTTCTGTGAAGCGACCTGGTATTTTTCTTCGAGGATTTCCTGAGTCACGGCATTCGGCACCGTATTCGGCTGTTCGATGAACGAAGTGACGCCTCCGGCAACAGCAGCACGCGATTCGGACGCAATGTCGCCTTTGTGGGTCAATCCCGGCTCGCGGAAATGCACCTGATCGTCGATCGCGCCCGGAATGAGATAGTTTCCTTCGGCATCGATGATTTTGGTATCAGACGATTTGGCGCTGATCGATTCGGCTATTTCTTTGATGATTTCGCCTTCGATCAGTACGTCGCCTTCTACGATTTTACCTTCGTTTACGATTTTGGCGTTTTTAATCAGTATCCTGTTCATTATAGTCTATTCAGCATTTTTTTCCAGCGCAATCCCAAAACACCAACCATAGCTTCTTTGAAGATGGCCGAACTCATTTTGGATTCGCCTTTGGTGCGGTCGGTGAAAATGATCGGCACTTCGACCAGATTGAAACCTTTGGCGAACGCGCGGTATTTCATTTCGATTTGGAACGCATAGCCGACAAATTTTATTTTGTCGATTCCGATGCTTTCCAAAACCTGTCTTTTATAACACATAAAGCCTGCGGTTGCGTCGTTTACGCCCATTCCCATGACCATTTCGACATATCGTGAGGCGTAGTACGACATCAATACGCGGCTTAACGGCCAGTTTACGACATTCACTCCTGTCACGTATCGCGATCCGATGGCCACGTCGCCCGTACCGAAATGACAGGCTTCGTACAGTTTTTCGAGATCAGCAGGATTGTGCGAGAAATCGGCATCCATTTCGAAAATGTAGGCGTAATGACGTGCGAGTGCCCATTTGAAACCGTGCACATAAGCCGTTCCGAGACCCGATTTCGATTGTCGTTGCTCGAGGTGCAGCCTATTTGGGAATTCCGATTGGAGTTCGATGACTTTTTTGGCCGTTCCGTCGGGTGAATTATCGTCTACGATAAGCAAATCGAATTGTCGATGCAAAGAAAGCACCGCTCTCACGATACTCTCGACGTTCTCAATTTCGTTATACGTAGGGATAATGACCAGCCCGTCGCTCATAAAGTGCGTATTTCGGGGCAAAAATAAGGTATTTGACCCACATGAATCCCAAGAAAATTATAATAATTAGGGCGTTGTTTTTAGTACTTTTGCTGCGTTATGAATGAGAGTTTCCTGAATCCGAGATTGATAGAGAACAAAGACTGGGCGATCGTGCTGTTCGTCTTATGCTTCGTGCTTATCGCGTTGACGCGCTCGCTTTTTGAGACGCGCTTCGCAGAGTTCACGAGACTCGGAATTTCAGACAAATACATCAAGGTGTACCGCGACAACAGCAACCTCATGAGTTGGTTCAACGTGTTGCTTTTCGGGTTGCATTTGATTTCGCTGGCATTCTTCATCCAATTGACGTTGTACAATTTCGGATATGCCGACAAAGGCGATTGGCTTTTGTTCATCAGGATTTTCGGATTGCTGGGCGTTTTCATCCTATCCAAATATCTTATCGAGAAAATCATAGCGGCCTCATTCAACATAGATGAGTTCGTCGAGCAGTTCAATTTACAGAAGGTGAGTTATCGCACTTACGTTGGATTGCTGCTTTTACCCGTAGACATCATCTTGTACTTCAACACGGGCACGCCAAAAAACTTATTTTTGGTGTTAATCGGTATGATTTTACTAATCAACGCGCTCACTTATATCGTTTCATTAAGAAATTATCAAAACATCTTGGCGAGCAAGTTGTTCTATTTTATTTTGTATCTTTGCACACTCGAAATAGCACCCTACTATTTCATGTATTATTGGTTTACAAAAAGTTAGAAAATGCCAAACAAAGTGAAAACTATTCTGGTTTCCCAACCGGAACCTAAGGTGGAGAATTCCCCTTACTTTGAGCTCTCGCAGAAGCATAAAGTAAAGATCGATTTTAGGCCTTTCATTCATGTCGAAGGCGTTCCTGCAAAGGAAATCAGACAACAGAAAATCGACATCAGCCAATATACAGCCATCATTTTGACGAGCAAGAACGCGGTCGATCATTTTTTCCGCGTGGCCGACGAAATGCGCTATAAAGTACCTGAAGGCTTGAAATACTTCTGCCAAAGCGAAGCCATCGCGTTTTATCTGCAAAAGTATGTCGTATACCGCAAGCGCAAGATTTATGTCGGACAGAAAGATTTTGCCGACATGTCGCCGTTGATCAAGAAGTACAAGGACGAGAAATTCCTTTTACCGGCTTCAGACCAACAAAACCCAGATGCTCCGCAAACTTTGAATAACCTTAAAGTCGATTGGACAGTCGGGACGTTTTACCGCACCGTCATGAGCGACCTTTCAGACTTGGCCGACGTGTACTACGACGTGCTGGCTTTCTTTAGCCCGACCGGAATCAAGTCGTTGTTCAAAAACTTCCCTGACTTCGCTCAAAACGAGACAAGGATTGCGGTTTTTGGAAGCTCCGTGCAAAAAGAAGCCGAAGCACATGGTTTGCGTGTCGATATTATGGCGCCGTCTCCGGAAGCTCCTTCGATGACGATGGCATTGGATAAGTATATTGCTAAAGTCAATAAAGAGAAATAAACTCCACTCTATAGTTTAAAAGCCGCTCTTCGAGTGGCCTTTTTGTTTGAAAGCTTCGCTTCCAAATCTATTTCTTCTTTTCCTCGCAGAAAAGAAGCAAAATGCGCGACGCCAGAGCATCGCGCGGAACTGCTGTTTTTTGCGGCAAGAGTCATCTTCGCTCGGGCGCAATAATCTTCGACATACACCAAATTAAAAAAGCGCCATCAACGTGTGACAGCGCTTTTTCGTAACCTCTAAAAATCAAAAAAACTAAGACAATTGCGGCCCGGCTTTCACCAGGTTTGCGGCTTCAGACGAATCTGTATATTGTTGGAAATTCTCTACAAAGAGTTTTCCGAGGTTATGTGCTTTTTCTGTCCATTCGGACGCGTTTTGATACGTGTTTCTCGGATCGAGAATGTTTGTATCGACTCCTTCCAATCCTGTCGGTACGCTTAGGTTGAACACCGGGATCTGTTGCATTTCGGCATGCTCGATAGATCCGTCAAGAATCCTGTCGATGATCGCACGCGTATCTTTGATCGAAATACGCTTTCCAGTTCCGTTCCAGCCCGTGTTTACCATGTAAGCCGTCGCGTTGTGCTCTTCCATTTTCTTCACGAGTTCCGCTCCGTATTTAGACGGGTGAAGTGTTAGGAAAGCTTTGCCGAAACAGGCTGAAAACGTGGGTTGGGGTTCGGTTACGCCTCGCTCCGTTCCGGCAAGCTTAGCTGTAAATCCGGATAGGAAATAATATTGTGTCTGTTCTGGCGTAAGCTTCGAAACCGGTGGCATAACACCGAAAGCATCGGCAGTCAGAAAAATTACTTTTGAGGCGTGACCGGCCTTAGAAACCGGTTTTACGATATTATCGATGTGATAGATCGGATACGAAACACGTGTATTCTGTGTCACCGAACCATCGTTAAAATCAATCTTTCCGTTTGCGTCTACCGTTACGTTTTCGAGCAAGGCATCTTTGCGAATCGCATTGAAAATATCCGGTTCGGCTTCTTTATTAAGGTTGATGGTCTTTGCGTAGCATCCGCCTTCGAAATTGAAGACACCTTCGTTATCCCATCCG
This sequence comes from Flavobacterium agri, assembly GCF_013401995.1. Lineage (GTDB taxonomy): Bacteria > Bacteroidota > Bacteroidia > Flavobacteriales > Flavobacteriaceae > Flavobacterium > Flavobacterium agri. The sequence continues at coordinate 627,083 of NZ_JACBJI010000002.1, read as the reverse complement.
TGCTCGTCGTCACCGATCAATTCGCGTTTCGGATCGGTAGAAAGCGTGGTTTTTCCGGTTCCGGACAATCCGAAGAACACGGCCACATCGCCCTCTTTTCCTTTGTTGGCCGAACAGTGCATCGACGCGATTCCCTGAAGTGGAAGGTAATAGTTCATCATCGCGAACATTCCCTTTTTCATCTCGCCACCGTACCAAGTACCGCCAATAAGCTGCATCTTCTCGGTAAGGTTGAACGCGATATAAACTTCGGAATTCAATCCGTGGGCTTTGTAATCTTCGAAATGCGTTTTGGAAGCGTTCATCACGATGAAGTCCGGCTCATCGAAATTGTCTAGCTCTTCCTCGGTCGGACGGATGAACATATTCTTCACGAAATGTGCCTGCCAGGCCACTTCCATGATGAAACGCACTTTCAGGCGCGTGTCCTGGTTGGCGCCGCAAAAAGCATCCACCACATATAATTTCTTTCCTGAAAGTTGCTTTAGGGTCGTTTCCTTTAGCGCATTCCAAGTACCTTGCGAAATCGGTTTGTTGTCGTTGGCCGCTTTTTCCGATGTCCACCAAATGGTATCTTTCGTAACGTCGTCCTTAACGATATATTTATCTTTCGGGGAACGTCCTGTGAACTCTCCCGTCATCACATTCACTGCGCCAAGTTCAGACATCTGGCCTTTTTCAAAACCTTCCAAAGAGGAATTCAACTCATCCTCAAACAGTTGCTCGTAACTTGGATTGTAAATGATTTCCGCTGCATTCTCGATTCCGTATTGGGCAAGCGAAATCGATTTCGTAATTTGGGCGTAATTCTCCATGAATTGTTGCTAGTAGTTGTTTGCGTGACAAAAATAGAAATTAAAATTTACGAACTATAACGATTTCGTAATTTTAAGATTTTTGGCGAAAAAAATCGATGAGAAGCACAAACCAACCGATAATTAACAGCATTCCGCCGATCGGAGTTATCGGTCCGATAATTTTGTTAAAGTTTTCGGCCGCGCCCGTCGCCAACAAATAAATCGAGCCCGAAAAGAATATCACACCCGTAAAAATTAACCAAAAGATAATGTTCTTGGACTTTGCCGAAATTCCGGAATACGCGCCTACGAACAACAAGAAAAGCGCGTGATACATTTGGTATTTGACACCGGTTTCGAACGTCTGCAATTGTTCTGCATTTAAGATTTGTTTCAACGCGTGAGCTCCGAATGCGCCCAAAACGATTGCTGTCATTCCGAAAAAAGTACCCGCGATCAACAGTTTTCTGTCCATTTTGATGATTTTCAACAAAAGTAGCGCAAATCGACCCAAATTTTGATTTTAATATTTGCCCGTTTACCTTTGGCGCACTATTCTTTCAAAAATGAGAAACATCCTGATCATAGGAGCCGGCCGTTCGGCTTCGTCGCTTATCCAATATCTGCTCAATAAATCGGACATCGAGAACCTTCACCTGACCATAGGCGACCTTTCGCTTGAACTCGCACAGAGAAAAACCGCGAACCACGCAAACGCTACGGCGATCGCACTCGACATCCGTGACAAGGAACAAAGGATGGCCGAAATCGGGAAAGCCGATATCGTGATTTCGATGCTTCCGGCGCACATGCACATCGAAGTCGCGAAAGATTGTATCGCACTCAAGAAACACATGGTCACGGCTTCCTATATAAGTGAAGCGATGGCGAGTTTGGACGATGCCGCAAAGCAAAACGGCCTCGTTTTCATGAACGAAATCGGGCTTGACCCCGGAATCGACCATATGAGTGCGATGAAAATCATTGACGAAATCCGTGAAAAAGGCGGAAAAATGCTGTTGTTCGAATCGTTTTGCGGCGGATTGGTCGCTCCCGAATCGGACGACAACCTGTGGAATTACAAATTCACCTGGGCACCGAGAAATGTCGTATTGGCCGGACAAGGCGGAGCGGCGAAATTCATTCAGGAAGGAAAATACAAATACATCCCCTACCATAAATTGTTTCGCAGGACCGAATTCCTCGAAGTGGAAGGTTACGGAAAATTTGAGGGTTACGCCAACCGCGACTCGTTGAAATACCGCAGCGTTTACGGACTCGACGACGTTCTTACCTTATATAGAGGAACGATACGTCGCGTCGGATTTTCGCGCGCCTGGAATATGTTCGTGCAGTTGGGAATGACCGACGACACTTATGTCATCGACAATTCCGACACGATTTCGTATCGCGAATTCATCAACCTTTTCCTGCCTTATCATCCGACTGATTCCGTAGAGATCAAGCTTCGCCTGCAACTCGGTATCGAACAGGACGATATCATTTGGGATAAATTACTCGAGCTCGATTTGTTCAATCCGAAGAAAATCGTCGGTTTGCCGAATGCGACTCCGGCACAAATCCTTGAAAAAATACTTTCGGACAAATGGTCGCTCAAACCGGACGACAAAGACATGATCGTAATGTACCACAAATTCGGGTACGAACTCAACGGAGAAGAACACCAAATCGATTCGAAAATGGTGTGCATCGGCGACGACCAAACGTATACCGCAATGGCGAAAACCGTCGGATTGCCGGTTGCGATGGCAACTTTGCAGATCTTGAACGGAAAAATCACCACACCCGGCGTCCAGCTTCCGATCAATAAGGAAGTCTACGAACCGATTTTGGAAGAACTCGAGGAATTCGGCGTGATTTTCAAGGAGACGGAAATGCCGTACATCGGGTACAATCCCGATAAATTGTTGGGGAATTGATGATTCAACGCGTCCGGCTGAGATTTCTCCTACGTCGAAATCCCAACCATTTCCATTTAAAACCAAAATCCTTATCTTCGCTTTCAAACCGAAAGCCATGAAGATAAACTCGTTACAAATTGAAATCGACGGTATCGACAAACAGATTCTGCGCGATTTGATGGAAGACGCGCGCAAACCCATTTTGCAAATTGCGAATAAAATCGGGATTTCGGGAGCGGCGATCCACCAAAGGCTGCGAAAACTGGAACAAGCCGGTGTGATTTCGGGGTCGAAATTCGTGGTCGATACAAAAGTCCTGGGTTATTCGACGATGGCGTTCGTAGGCATTTATCTCGAAAAAGCATCGAGTAACTCTGAGGCGGTACGCGATCTCAAAAAAATCCCGGAAGTACTCGAATGCCACTACACTACCGGAAATTGGTCAATCCTTATCAAGATCATTTGTCGCGATAACGAGCATCTGATGCAGTTGCTCAATAAAAAGATACAGCCGATCGCGGGCGTTTCAAGGACAGAGACATTTATTTCTTTGGATCAGCAGATTGAGAGGCAAATCCAGCTGTAACCTCGTATCATTTACACACATATTTATCAATCCGCATAAAAAATCCGCCACTGCGGACGGACTTTTCATTTATGTCGGTTTTTGCATTATCTGCGGTTGTTGTAGATCGAAATATAGTACAGCAATGTCGCGAGTGACGAAATCGCGGCTACGACATATGTTCGCGCGGCCCATTTCAACGCATCTTTCGCACCGTCGTGTTCTTCTCGCGTCACCATATTTTTGTTTTCGAGCCAGGCCAAAGCGCGATTACTCGCATCGTATTCGACGGGAAGCGTCACGAACGAGAACACCGTCGTCGTCGCAAACAACAAAATCCCGATGAGCAGCAACTGCGGAAACGAATTGAGCAGCAAAATCCCACCGATAAGCAAGAAAGGCATCACTTTAGAAGCCACGTTCACCGCCGGAACAATCGCCGAACGGAACTGCAGCATCGCATACGCCTTTGCATGTTGCACCGCATGCCCGACTTCATGGGCGGCAACGGCTGCAGCGGCCGCATTTCGTTGGTTGTAAACGGCTTCGGAAAGGTTTACGGTTTTATCCGCGGGATTGTAATGGTCGGTCAAACGGCCTGGAGTCGATATTACGCGGACGTCGCGGATTCCGTGGTCGTCGAGCATTTGCTGCGCGATTTCAGCACCGCTCATGCCGTTGCGCAATTGTATTTTGGAATATTTGTCGAATTTGGATTGCAGACGTTGGCCGACAAGCCAGCTCGCAATCATGATTCCGATTATCAGTATCCACATTGGATTCATTTTGATTCAAGTTTTAGGTTTGATTCGCTTCAATCAAATTTGAAACCATTTGCCAAAATGTCACGTTGTAGTTTTGTTAAACTTGAATCATTCTTTTTTGGAAAAACGATCGCGCACGTTCATCATCGGAACCTCAAAATATTTATAAAGTACAGTAGAAATGAGGTATGTAAAAATCCAAAAACAGCAAATCTTTACAACAATAACCAAATAACCGTTTCTGCCTACGAGGATTTCCCAATCCAATCTGTTTATCACCCAGAATTTCACCAGTGAGAAGTTCACGAGATAAATAGAATAAGATATAAGGCTCGTGTACGTGAAAAAACGGAATAACAAACCCGTTCCACTTTTCACGGTTGTAAGGAACGGCAATAACATCAAAGTCGCCAAAGAAGTCAACGTAAATGAGAACACGTAGGTCATCATATCGCCCAAAATACCATATGTGACAATTCTTGCAAACGCGAAAAGCAATAATCCTGCGACAAGCATCGGCAATTTAAAACGCATCCAGACGCTTTGATGGAAAAAAGCGAAATAAGCACCAATCAACCCGAACATGATTCCGTCTATTCGTGTTGAAACCTGTCGCATGAAGAGTAAACCGTATTCTTCGGGCGATGTCTGACCCAAATTGATGAAGCGGTAATATCGGAAGGCGGTCACGGTCACGATCAAAACGACCGCCAACACCGGAAGATCGCGCTTTGGCCGGATTTTCACAAAAAAACCCAATCCGAACAGCAGTAAAGGGACGATGATGTAAAACCATTCCTCGACGCTCAGACTCCAGGCTTCAGGAAAAAAAGGCGGGTGATACGCGAACAAGTTCTGCGAAAAAACGTAATAATCAGCATAGTTCAAAGGGTTGAAGCCTGTGCGGAAAATACCCGAAAGCGTCAAAAGAAGCGTCAGCACCAAAATATAATTCGGTAAGGTCCGGAACCAACGCCTGGCCCAAAACGAAAACAGTTCCCGAAAACCGAACTTTCGGTTTTGGATGATCTTGATCAGGATTCCGCCGATCAAAAATCCGCTAAGCACAAAAAATATCCCAACCCCATCGAATATGAAAGCACTCAAATACTTGAATTTCTCGCTTGGGATCATCGTTTCGCAATGGTGCATCATCACGAAAAGAATGGCAAAAGCACGTAATATATCAAGTCCGTAGATGCGATTTGGACTCATTTCGATGTGCAGGATCTTCCTTATCATTCAAAGTTCGTCTTTTGCCTCAGAACGGCCAGGAAATCATCTTCCTCATCTGGTGAAATCAATACTTTCTCGCTTCCTACTTCTATCATGATGACGTTGCTTCTGTGCGTCACGTACCATTTCATCGCACCGAATTCCGTGTTCGAAAAATAGCCGTAATAACCGAAGAATCCACCGCTTCCCATGGTTCGGATTAGGCCTTTGCTCGGGATTTTCTCGACCTTTCGAGCAGACTTTATTTTGTCGAACGGAATGAAAACGTCCGTCCAGAAACGACGGATCGTAATGCCTTCGTCGCCTAACGCAAAACGCGTCGGCGCAAACGAAAATCCGAGCGTTAGAATAGCGGTCATCATGCAAGTGACCCAAATCCGGACGCGGATTCCTTCGCCGTCTTCGGGCGCGACCCAAACGCTTACCGCAATTGTAATGAGGACGACGGCAACGCAAACCGTGATGATTTTTGCCGTCAGGTCTAGCGATGCCGTGTATTTCTTCATTTTAAAGTACGATGTTGATGATTCTTCCCGGAACGACGATCACTTTCTTCGGAGCATTTCCGCCGAGTTGCGTAATCGTTCGCTCGTCTTTCAAGATGATTTCCTCGATTTGTTTCGGATTCAAATCCAAACCAAGCTCAATCGAAAATTTCGTCTTTCCGTTGAACGAAACCGGATATTCCTTGCTGCTTTCGATCAAATGTTCCGGATTAAATGTCGGGAAAGGCGCAGTCGAAATGCTGGTTTGGTGACCCAATTGGTGCCACAATTCCTCGGCGATGTGAGGCGCGTAAGGCGAAATCAAGATCGCGAGCGGCTCGAGAATCGTGCGCTCGTGGCAATTCATCGCGGTGAGTTCGTTCACGGCGATCATAAATTGGGAAACCGATGTGTTGAACGAAAATCCTTCGATGTCGTCCTGCACTTTTTTGATGGTTTTGTGCAACGTCTTCAAAGCGTCTTTGCTCGCTTCGTTCGAGGTCACGACCAATCCGTTGTCGTCGAAATACAGTTTCCACAATTTTTTGAGAAATCCGAAAACGCCCGTGATTCCCGCGGTATTCCACGGTTTGGCTTGTTCGAGAGGCCCGAGGAACATTTCGTACAGTCGCAACGTGTCTGCTCCGTATTCTTCGCAGATATCGTCGGGGTTGACGACGTTGTATTTGGATTTGGACATTTTTTCGACTTCGCGTCCAGTTATATATTTTCCATCTTCAAATAAAAAATCTGCTTCAGCAAATTCATCTCTCCAAAGTTTGAATTTCTCAACGTCCAACTCGTCCGAAGTACCAATTAAAAGTGATACATCTACGTGAAGTTTTTGCAAACTGAAGTCAGGCTCATGACCTTCAAAAACACTTGGATTTCTTTCTTCCAACTTTCTGACGACTTCATAATGTTCTTCTTTCCAAATCAAATCTTCAGGATCAACGTAAGCATTTAATCCACCTTTAGAAATTCTTTCATCGAGCTTTTTTTGAATTTTTTCGTAGTATCGATAAGATACCAATAATGGTTTCTCAGGCCTAGATATCGTTACGGAGCCAGCGGTTTCATTTCTTAAAATAACACTGTATGCAAAAGCGCTCATCCCCAAAATCATTCCCTGATTAATCAACTTCTTAAACGGCTCGTCTTTCGAGATAAAACCGCGGTCAAACAGGAATTTATTCCAGAAACGCGAATACAACAAATGGCCCGTCGCGTGTTCGCTTCCGCCGATGTACAGGTCGACGTTTTGCCAATACTGCTCGGCTTGCTCAGAGACGAAACGCTCGTTGTTGTGCGCGTCCATATAACGCAGCCAATACCACGAACTGCCCGCCCAGCCCGGCATGGTGTTCAATTCTAGCGGGAAAATGGTCTTTTCGTCAATCAGATCGTTTGAGACGACTTGGTTGGTTTCGGTATTCCAAGCCCAAACGGAAGCGTTTCCGAGTGGCGGTGAACCGTCTTCGGTCGGCAAATATTTTTCTACTTCGGGAAGCACGATTGGCAAATGCTGCAAATCGATCATCTGTGGCAAACCTTCCTTGTAATACACCGGGAACGGCTCACCCCAATAGCGTTGACGTGAGAAAACGGCGTCGCGCAAACGGTAGTTCGTCTTGCCTTTTCCGGCATTGATTTGCTCAAGTTCTTCGACAACTTTTTTCGTGGCGGACTTGTAATCCAAACCGTTCAAAAAGTCGGAATTCTTGAGTTTTACGTTGTCTTTGCTCGCGTATGCTTCTTTCGAAATATCAATGCCTTCGAAAATATTCTCGATCGGAATCTTGAAATGCGTCGCGAAGTCGTAATCGCGTTGGTCGCCCGCAGGAACGGCCATCACGGCGCCGGTTCCGTAACCTGCCAAAACGTAATCGCCAATCCAAATCGGAATCGGCAAACCGGTAAACGGATGAATCGCGTAAGCGCCCGTAAAAGCTCCCGAAATGGTTTTCACATCGGCCATTCTTTCACGCTCTGAACGCTTGGAAGTCGCGTCGATATAGGCGTCGATTTCGGCTTTTTGTTCTTCGGTGACGATTTTGGAAACGAGTTCGTGTTCGGGAGCAAGCGTCAAAAACGTGACCCCGAAAATGGTGTCAGGACGAGTCGTAAATACTTCAATAATTGGATCGTCCGGATCGGCGACCATTTCGGCTTCGTATCCGACAACCTGGAATTTGACCGAAGCGCCGACCGATTTTCCGATCCAGTTCGTCTGAGCGTCTTTCAAAGATTGCGTCCAGTCGATGTCGTTCAAACCTTGCAGCAAGCGTTCCGCGTAGGCAGAAATCCGCATGCTCCATTGCGTCATTTTCTTGCGGATGACGGGGAATCCGCCGCGCTCCGAAACGCCGTTCACGATTTCGTCGTTGGCGAGAACCGTTCCCAGACCCGGACACCAGTTCACTTCGGTTTCGGCGAGATAAGTCAAACGATATTTTAGTAGAATCCTGTCTTGCGCTTTTGGAGAAAGTGAATTCCAGAAAGCAGCGTCGAAGATTTCAATATTGTCGTCGGAAGCCGCATTCACGTTGGCATTTCCTTCTTTTTCGAATTTGTCGATAAGCGTGCAGATCGATTCCGCACGGTTCGAATCGAAATTGTACCACGAATTGAAAAGCTGGATGAAAATCCATTGCGTCCATTTGTAGTAATCGGGATTCGAGGTGCGTACTTCGCGTTCCCAATCGAACGAAAATCCGATTTTGTCTAACTGTTCGCGATAACGGGCGATGTTTTCTTTGGTAGTCTTTTCCGGATGTTGACCGGTTTGGATCGCATACTGTTCAGCCGGCAATCCGAAACTGTCGTAACCTTGCGGATGCAACACGTTGAAACCTTGGTGACGCTTGTATCTCGCGTAAATATCACTGGCGATGTAACCCAGCGGATGACCTACGTGCAAGCCTGCTCCCGATGGATACGGAAACATGTCGAGCACGTAATATTTTGGTTTTTCGGAATGGTTCGAGGCGGCGAATGTGTTGTTTTCGGCCCAGTATTTTTGCCAGCGGGCTTCGATTTCGTTCGGATTGTACTTCATAGTTTTTGCCACAAAGGCAGATTTTGTTTTTTTAGCCGCGAATGACACAATTACTATTGGTGAAATTCGTGTAATTCGTGGCAAACTTCAAGCTTTACAGCAAAGCCGCACAAAGTTACGTTTTGCATACGAATCTTAAAACTTTGTCCGTTAGTTTATCAAGCTTTTGCCACGTAACCCGATTTTCTTTTTTATTTTTACCGCAATTTCAACGCCTATGATCTCAAAATTTGACCGGTTCCAGAAACGCAGGTTGATTTCCTCCTATTTTTCGGTTGTCCTGAGTATTTTTTTGATGCTGTTTTTGTTGGGCGTCCTCGGGCTTTTCGTAATCAATTCCAAAAACCTTACGAACGACTTCAAGGAAACCGTGCCTTTGACCGTATATTTCAAAGACGAGGCGCAAGATTCGACGCACACCGCTTTTCGCGAGGAATTGCGCACAGCGCCTTGGGTAAAGGATTTCGCGTTCGTTTCTAAAGAACAGGCTGCAGAATTGCATCAAAAGGAAATCGGTGAGAATTTCATGGAATTTTTGGGGATCAACCCGCTTTTGAATTCTTACGACATCCATTTGCGCGCGCCTTATGTGGTGAACGACAGCATAGAGAAAATCCAAAGCCATTTGCGCGAAAACCCGATGCTCGCCGACGCGTATTACGACAAACAGCTCGTGACGATGGTCAACGACAACGTCGAGAAAGTGAGTATGTGGGTGCTTATCATCAGCGGAATTTTGGCGTTGATCGCGGTATTGCTGATCAATTCGTCTATGCGCTTGTCGATCCACTCCAATAGATTCATCATCAAGACGATGCAAATGGTCGGAGCGACCAAATCGTTCATTCGCCGACCGTTCATTTGGAGAAGCATCCGTTTGGGTATTATCGGCGCGGTTTTGGCCGTGATCGCACTCATCGGATTGCTGTATTACCTCGACACGAATTATCCGGGATTGGGCGTGATGCGCGACCAAATCATGACCGGAGCGGTGTTGTTGGGCGTTCTTTTGGCGGGAATCCTCATTACGTGGATCAGTACGTTCATCGCGACGCAACGATTTTTGAATTTGCGTACGGACGATTTGTATTAGAGTACCTGAGTACCTGAGACTGTGACAAATATTGAAAACCGATGTCTTTTCAGAAATAAAATCATACGAAATGGAAAACAATCAAGACAACAAAGACTTTCTTTTTGAAAAGGTCAACTATAAAATCCTGCTGATCGGGATTGCGGTAATCGCACTCGGCTTTATCCTTATGGCCGGCGGCGGAAGCGACGACCCGAAAGTGTTCAACGATTCGGTATTCGATTTCAGGAGAATCCGCCTTGCGCCGACTTTGGTTCTGATCGGATTCGGCGTGACGATTTACGGCATTTTGAAAAACCCTAAAAAATAGATTTCAAGATCTTCGGATTTCCAGATCATCAGATAATCGGCAGACGAATCTGAAATCTGTAAATCTGCAAATCCAACAAAAATGACCTACTTCCAAGCCATCCTCATCGCCATCATCGAAGGATTGACCGAATACCTGCCGGTTTCCTCGACGGCCCACATGATTTTCACGAGTTCGTATTTCGGAATCCAGGATGACGATTTTACGAAATTGTTCCAGGTCGCGATCCAATTCGGGGCAATTTTGGCCGTCGTGGTTTTATATTGGAGGAAATTCTTCGACTTCAAACGCTTCGGATTTTACATCAAACTCGCTTGCGCGGTCGTGCCCGCATTGGGCTTGGGCTTGCTGCTCGACGATTATATAGACGCGATTCTCGGAAAACCCGTCCCTATCGCTTGCGTGCTCATCATCGGCGGAATCCTGTTGTTGTTTTTGGACGAATATTTCAAAAATCCGACGATTGCCAAAGAAGAAGACATCACGATCAAAAAAGCCGTCACGATCGGTTTTTGGCAGTGTTTGGCGATGATGCCGGGCACAAGCCGTTCGGCCGCTTCGATTTTGGGCGGCATGCAACAGAAACTCAATCGTGAAACGGCCGCCGAATTCTCGTTTTTTCTCGCCGTTCCGACGATGTTGGCCGTGACCGTATATTCGGTTTTCGTCAAAACGTACCACACGACCGAACTCAAAGGATACGAATTGCTTTTACAACGACCGGAAAACCTTACGTTGTTCCTCATCGGGAACCTGATTGCGTTCGTGGTCGCGATCATCGCCATCAAATTCTTTATCGGCGTGATCAAAAAATACGGGTTCAAGCCTTGGGGTTATTACCGAATCGTGGCCGGAATCATCCTTTTGATTTACTTTAATTACAATTGATGCAAACGCCCGAAGATTTCCTCGAAGGACAAATACTGCTCATCGACAAACCGCTGCATTGGAGTTCGTTCCAGGCCGTGAACAAAATCAAGTGGCTTCTCAAATCGAAACTAGGGCTCAAGAAAATCAAGATCGGACACGCCGGAACGCTCGATCCGTTGGCGACCGGGCTTTTGATCTTGTGTACCGGAAAATTCACGAAAAGGATTCCCGAATTGCAAGGCCAGGTCAAGGAATACACGGGAACATTCCATATCGGCGCGACTACGCCTTCATATGATCTGGAAACCGAAATCAACGAGCGTTTTCCCGTCGATCATATATCCGAAGACTTGCTTCTGAAAACCGTTTCGGAACGATTCACAGGCGAAATCGACCAAAAACCACCGATTTTTTCGGCCATAAAAAAAGACGGCAAGCGATTGTACGAACATGCGCGCGCCGGAGAAGAAGTCGAGATCGCTTCCAGAAAAACGACGATCCACGAATTCGAACTTACGCGAATCGCTTTGCCCGAAGTCGATTTTCGCATCGTTTGCAGCAAAGGCACTTACATCCGGTCGATCGCTTTCGATTTGGGAAGAGTTTTGCAATCGGGCGCGCATTTGACCGCTTTGAGGCGCACCAAAATTGGGGAATATTCTGTAACTTTAGCTAAAACGCCAGAAGAATTCCAGAATGCGCTCACTCAGGATTAATTATCTTTTATTGTTATTTTTTATTGGGTTTTCGGGTTACAGCCAGTTTTTTCCTGAACTTCAACCCAAAGAAGAACGCGGCTTCAAATATATATTTTTTGGGGTTTCGCTTCCGTTGCGCCATCATTTGGACGGAGGCGCAGAAGTGGATAATCTACGCTTTTTGCCAGACGGCATCAACACCAAATTCGGGATCGGCATCCATTTGAACCGCTGGCTCGCCTCCGGGCTTCACACGGGAACCGAATGGCGCGCTTCCGAAAAACTGGTCGCCATCCCGATTTACAACAACGTCCGCATCGCGCCCAAAATCAACGAATACACGAGAATCGTCGTGCAGCCCGGCGCAGGTTGGGCATTCGGAATCTGGCATGGCGACAAATCGGGATATTATTGGAAAACGAGTGTAGGATTCGAGAATGTAGACGGCACTTCGGTCTACGCCGAATATTCGCAATACGGATTTTCGCTCGACAATACGGGGCAAATCCGCGCGATCAGCTTCGGATTGGGATTGACTATCTTTTAGCGTAAAGTGACACTTCCATTTCTTCCATGAGCTCGATAAGTTCGTTTTGGGTTGAAAGTCCTTTGTCGTGCGTATACCACAAATGCAGTTCGGTTTTGGCGGTTTCGTCGATCACGCCGTATTGGCTTTTGTACGATTTGATGAAATCGGCCGCGCCTTTCGGTCTCGGACCCCAAGTGCCTTTCACTTCGTTGGTTTCGGCATCGAGTACGATAAGTTTTGGGATTGAGCGCGAACCGTTCGTCAGGAACGTGTTCATCAACGCATCGTTCTCGTCTCTGAACACCAGTTTAAGTTCAATGTTCGGAGACAACGTCGCGAGTTTGTTCATCACGGGCACGACTTGGGCCGAATCCCCGCACCAACCTTCCGAAATCACGAGCCACACGTATTTTTGCTTGAGAGCCAGCAATCGTTTGATCAGGTCTTCGGGCACGACCAGTTTCTTGTCGAGACGGTTCATGCGCGATTCGTTGAGTTTGGTATAACCCAATAATGCTTCGGTTTGGGAGTTGCCCGTGACTTTTCCGTCTGCGAACAATTTGGTGATGATGTTTCGGTATTTTAAGTAGGTATGACTTCGGAACAATCCTTCTGCAATCGCCATTTTCATAATTTCCCGGATTTTGACGTAAAATTACGATATAAAACCCTACGTGAAAAGCCGTTTTTGAGGCTGTTAACATTTTTTGAACGGGCATTTCCCATTGGTCGGAATATCTCTATATTTGCACAACTTAACCCGAATTATGAAGTACAAAAGAATCCTCCTTAAACTCAGCGGAGAAGCGCTGATGGGCGACCGTCAATACGGAATCGATCCTGCGCGTCTGGCCGAATACGCCGAAGACATCAAACTTATCCACGAACAAGGCGTAGAAATCGCGATCGTGATAGGCGGAGGAAACATTTTTCGCGGAGTAGCCGGAGCCAGCAACGGTATGGACCGCGTCCAGGGCGATTACATGGGAATGCTCGCGACCGTCATCAACGGAATGGCTTTGCAGGGTGCACTCGAAGACAAAGGCATGCTCACGCGTTTGCAGACGGCTTTGAAGATCGAAGCGATCGCAGAACCGTACATCAAGCGCCGCGCAGTGCGTCATTTAGAGAAAAACCGCATCGTGATTTTTGGCGCCGGAACCGGTAACCCCTATTTCACGACCGATACGGCTGCCGTTTTGCGCGGAGTCGAAATCCATGCCGACGTGATCTTGAAAGGAACACGCGTCGACGGGATTTACACGGCCGATCCGGAGAAAGATCCGAACGCGACCAAATACGACACGCTTACGTTTGCCGAAGTCATCTCGAAAAACCTCAACGTCATGGATTCCACGGCTTTTACGTTGAGCCAGGAAAACGATTTGCCGATCGTGGTTTTCGACATGAACAAAAAGGGCAACCTGCTCAAGATTTGCCAGGGCGACAACATAGGAACGGTCGTTCAAGGCTGATTAGAAACAGTAAAACAGCATATAGCTTACAGCTTAAAGCCTAAAGCATCAAAACATGACTGAAGAAATCGATTTTATTTTAGAAAGTACCGAAGAATCCATGGCGGGTTCGATCGGTCACCTTGAAAAGGAATTTTTGAACATCCGCGCCGGAAAAGCCACTCCTGCGATGCTTGGCGGTATTTTTGTGGATTATTACGGTTCACAGACGCCGCTTTCGCAAGTGTCCAACGTCAATACTCCGGATGCGCGCACGATTACCGTAACGCCTTGGGAGAAAAACATGATGCAGCCTATCGAAAAGGCCATCATGGTCGCCAACATCGGTTTCAACCCGATGAACAACGGCGAGAGCATCATCATCTCGGTTCCGCCTTTGACGGAAGAACGTCGTCGCGACCTTGTAAAACAGGCCAAGTCGGAAGCTGAAGACGCAAAAATCGGAATCCGCAACGCGCGTCAGGAAGCCAACAAGGAAATCAAGAAACTAGAGAAAGAAGGCACTTCTGAAGACATTTGCAAAAGTGCAGAAGAAGAGGTTCAAAACCTTACGAATTCGTTCATCAAGAAAATCGACGAGTTGCTTTCTGTCAAAGAAGCTGAAATCATGAAGGTTTAACCGATTTGGTTTCGTGAAAGATACTAGAATCCGGTGTTTACGCATCGGATTTTTCTTTTTAGGGGATTCGGGTTGCATCAATAAAACAACCTAAAGCCCAAAGCATGCGCCAATTTATTCTGGTTTTCAAGCAATAGTTTTACAAGTGCTTCAGGATCGTCCGTGTCTTGATAGAAATGGGCAATCAATTTGGAATCGAGAAAAGTGCTGTCGAAAATCGTTTCCTCGACATATCCCGAAAGGGCTTTCGCTCTGGTGATGTCAATGAAATATTGTGCCGTCTCCAAATCGATATCGAGCGTTTTGGTATTCGCGAAATGGATGATCTTGCCTTTGAGCTTGCCCTCGAACAATTCGGCGATTTCCTGTAAAGAGTAGCGATAGCCGTCGATGACGATGTCTTCGCCTGTGCCTTTCACAACTAAATAAATCAGCTCGTAATCCATGAAATTACGGTCTTCGTAAAGCAAATTATTGAGGCTTTGCTCAAAACTCGTAATGCTGTCACAGGTTTGGTAGACGTTGGTGATGCCGTGTTCGAATGCTAGGTGTTCGAGCATCGGAAAAAGCTTGCTGTCGTTGGTTTTTGAAGCGTCGCGAACGGCTTCGAGACAAAAAAGTTTGAGGTCTTCTGTACTTCCCATCGTAAAAGTTTAGGTCATTTCAATGGCGTCGCGATAGCGAACTCCTTCATTTTTTTCTTTGGAATCTTCTTTGAAACTTCATGGCTCAACAGCGGAATCATGATCGGATAATCGGCAAGACGGTTCAGGTTTACAAGTTTCCCTTCGGAATATCCGTAAACATTGAACAGCCAATAGTTGTGTTTGCCGTAATTCTGGAACGTTTGGGTGATGATCTCGAATTTCCCGTCGTTGTCGAAGTCGCGCTCGGGCCGGTTTTCGAATTCCTCGCAAATATCCGAAAAGGTGAAATCGTCGAAACTTCCGTCGGTTTTCTGGAACAGGAACACGGTTTGGCAATAATAATTGAACGCGCCGCAGCCGTAATTCGGGAACAGGATTTTGATGTCTTTTCGGCCGTTGTCGTCGATGTCGGAAACGTAAACGGGCAAAGGATCCGAAATCGACCTCGTCCCGACTTCGAAAGTCTTGACCAGATCGCCATTGCTGTACAGGTTCATTTCTGCGTAATCGAGGCTGTCGGGAAGCGAGATTTTGAGTATTTGCTCGATTTTCAACGTCGTTCCGTTCGTGAAAGACGGTATTTCGATCATGCGTTTTACAGGAAGCGAGTCTTTGCCTACTTCGGTTTTCCAATCGGCGAACGTCGAATATCGGATCGCCTTGAATTTTTCGAACGGATATTGCGCGCTCGATCCCAAGCCGGAAACCAAAACCAAGAGCAATAAAACCAGTTTTTCCATACCTTGAAATTCAATCGAAAGTTATACAAAAAGTCGAGGCGTACGATATTTGTCAAGTGCGAAAAATCAAACAATTAAAAATCAGAAAATGCGTTTATTTGCACTGATGAAACGCCTTTTTCTACTAATCCTGATTTTCAACGCGATCGCGGCGCACGCCCAAACGGACGCATCCGAAATCATTCGAAAGGCGATCGAATCCAAAACCCGCAACAATCCCGAACAAAAACTCGAGACTTTCCGCATCAAGGCGTACAACAAATTACTGATCACCGCCAACCCTGATTCGATTGCGGGCCACATCGATTCTGTGTTCATCGGAAAGCACACGCCTCGCCCGATTTTCGTCAAAGTCGATTCTTCCGATTATCATTTCAAAAAATACATTTCGAAATACCATTTGTTCGAAAGCGAGAAAGTGTCGCGTTACGAATTTGCCGAAGAACGCCTAAAAGAGAATATCCTCGGGGCCAAAATGGGCGGATTTTCGCAGCCTGTTTACGAAATCATGGGCGTGAAACTGCACTCGTTTTCGGTTTACGAGCCGCGATACGAACTGCTCACGACCAAATACATAAGTCCTTTGGCCGACGACGCCCTCGAAAATTTCGAATACGCCTTTTTGGGCAACCAGACCGTAAACGACCGCCAGACCGCTAAAATCGCTTTTAAAAGCAAACGGCGCTTCCGAGGCGGCGGTTTGTTCGGCACTTTGAACATCGATTTGGAAAATTACGCCGTGGCAAAAGCCGAAATCCGGTATTTGGGCGTTCTTGATCTCAAAGTGTTGTACGAGTTCCGATATGAAGCCGCGCAGCAATTGTGGATGCCGTCCGAGACCACGTTCCGCATCGCAAAAGGCAAAAACGACTCGAATATCAAGATTCTCGGTGCAACTTTGGAATTCGATCCCGAAAACCAGGAAAGTTCGCGTCAGAAATTTGCATCGGACCGCAGTTATGTGTTGTCGCAAACCTGGTTTTCCGAAGCCGAATTCAACGTGCCGATCAAAGTGCGCCACGTGGCCGTCGAATCGGAAATCACCGACGCAGCCGTAAAACGCGACGACGACTTTTGGCAACAGAACCGACTGTCGCCTTTGGACAGTCGCGATATCGAGACCTATCCTGCGCTCGACAGTATTTCCCATTCCGAAAAAATAGAAAGTCGGTTGCGGTTGGCGCGTAAGTTCCTCAACGGTTATATTCCGATCGGCCCTTTCGATTTGGGGTTGCGCTATTTGGCTACGGTCAACAATTACGAAGGCTTCCGACTCGGGCTTGGCGGCGTGACCAACGACAAATTCTCGAAAAAATACCGGATTGAAGGTTATGCGGCTTACGGTACGAAGGACGGCCGTTGGAAATACAGCCTCGGAGGCGCGGTCCGACTCGGCAATTACACCGGAAGCTGGATCGGCGGCTCGTTTACGGACGATTTGCAAGAGATTGCAAGCACGCGTTTCATCACCGACAGGCGTCCATTCAAGATTTACGATGCGCGTGCGATCAACGTGAGTTCCTTTTACAACCACAAGACCTGGCGCGGTTATATCGAGACGCGCATCATTCCGAAGACCGAAAGTGTTTGGCAGCTTACTTACAGTCACATCGAACCGAAATTCGATTATACGTTCAATTATCGCGGGAAATTGTACGACGAATTCAATTTGACGCTGGCCTCGGTCGCAATCCAATGGAATCCGTTCAGCAGTTATATGCAGACGCCGATGGCACGCATCGAGACCGAAAAACGATTCCCGAAATTCACGTTCCAGTTCACTCAGGCCATGCCCAAATTCACCGACAACGACTTCAGTTTCGGCAAGGTGGATGCGCGAGTCGACTTTGAGAAACCGTTCCTCGACGGGCAGAAATTCTCGGCTTTGTTCCAGGCCGGTTTGGCTTACGGAAACGTGCCGCTCACGCATTTGTACAACATGTCGCCGAACAACCCGGTCAAGGATCACATACAGCAACGCATCACTTTTGCGGGTAAAAACAGTTTCGAGACGATGTTGTTCAACGAATTTTTCTCGAGCCGTTACGCGATGTTGCAAGTGAAACATTCGTCGCCCCGTTTGACGATCGTCAAGAAAGTACGCCCGTTTTTTACGATCGTGAGCCGCGGCGCTTTCGGAAGCATGCAAAATCCTGAACAGCACATCGGGTTCGATTACAAGACATTGGATAAGGGATTTTTTGAATCGGGATTGGAAATCAACCAAATTTACAGCGGATTCGGTTTGGCCGGATTTTACAGATACGGCGCATACAGCATGCCCGATTTCGAAGACAACATCGCAGTCAAGCTGACTTTTACTTTAAACTTGGGGATTTAAAAGAATCCTCGTGCTGGATTTTTCTTCAGAATTCAGTAATAACAGCAAAAATGTTGTATTTTTACAACAAATATGTTGCGTCATGGCAAAAGCTATCCAAAAAATAAAACCTTTCGACGTCTCCCAAAGCCTTAAAGTAGTTGGGAAAGAAACGGCTGTCGAAAAAAAAACCACGTTGAAAGTCGTCGGCAAGGAATACGCGTGGACGAATGAAATAGAAAAAATCGACTTGGTGAGAGAAGGTATTTCGTACGATTCGATCGAAGTCATCAGCAAAAGGCTCAATAATCCGATCAAGTCGGTTTTGGCGCTTATCGGCATTCCGCAAACCACTTACAACAAGAAAAAAAGCGAGCATTCCCTTCTGGACAGCCGCGACAGCGAACTTATCCTGCTGATTTCGGAACTTCTCGATTACGGCCTTGAAGTGTTCAACAACGAGGAAGCGAAATTCCAACGTTGGCTCAAAAAACCCAATTTGTCTATGGGCGGAAATGCTCCCGAAAGCATGCTCGACACCGTAACCGGTCTCAACGAGGTCCGATTTAGTTTGAACCGCATCGAATTCGGCAATTTCGCTTGATGAGAGTTTTTCGCATCGAAAGAGAAAAATACCTCGAGACCACACTCTCGGGAATCGGCGCATCCATGGCCAAAGGTTATCGATGGAACAGTTTCAACACGCGACTCGTGTATACTGCGGAAAGTCGCGCGCTGGCTACGCTGGAAGTTTCGGTACATCTCGATTTGAGCGAAGATCTGCCCAGCGACCGGCATTATGTCGAAATCGAGATTCCCGACGAGATTACAATCCAGGAAGTCATATTGAAGGATTTGCCCAAAAATTGGGATTCGAAACCGCCTGTACAAATCACCCAAGCCATCGGCGATAGTTTCGTCAATGCAAAAGGTTCGGCGGTTTTGAAAGTCCCGAGCAGTATCGTGCCCGAGGAAAACAATTATCTTATCAATCCAAACCACGCCGATTCAGGCAAAATCAAGGTCATAAAGGTTTCAAAAATGAATTTCGATTCGCGATTGGGCAAAAAGGAGACGGGAATTCTTTAGAAAAACTTGTACCCGATGCCGAACGTCCAAATTTGCTTGTCATCGGCATCGTAACCGTAATACGGCACGATCAGCATCCAATGTTCGTATTCGGCGACCGGACCGATCGCAAGTCTCGGAACGGCTTTATCGTCTCGGATAAACAACGACGGCATTGCGGCAACCCCGATCTTGAAATTGTTCACGCGGAATTTCAGGCTCGGTCCGCCCACGTTGATCCCGACGGTCTTCTCGCCTACCGAGACGCCAAGCATCCCGTCGAGCCCGATATCGACTTTCTTTTTGTCTTCCTCTTTCGTTTCGGTCTGCGCAAAAGCAACAGAAGTACTGAGCAATCCGAAAAGGACCGCTCCAAAAAGTAGTTTTATGTGCATTGGTTAAGGTTTGATGATGAGTACCGAAGGTGTGTCCGTAAGCCAAACGCTATGTGAATCGACGAGTTTTTTCCAGCTTTCGAGGCTGATCAGCATCAGATCCTGTTCTCCCAAGAATTCCTTGTTGATGATCTTGTCGCTGCGCATCGCGATGTGGTTGGGTGCGATTTGCTCGATGTGACGCACGGTTTCGCGCATCTCGGTCGTGTTTTTCGAATCGCCGGTCGCATCGAGAACCGTTACCTGAGCGCCGTTGTTATGGATGAACTTCTGGGCGTATTCGACCAAAAAAGCGTCTTCGGGCGAAAATACCGGCAGGAAAATACGGTTGAATTCCTCGTTTTTCTTGTCGAGGAAAATCCCGACGGGCATCTTGGCCGACAATACGATGTGACGCGTCCTTTCGTCGAAAGGCGAATTCTCGAAAAGGCCTTCTTTCCCGATGAATTTGTCGATGAGGCGATCCGGGTTGATGATTTGCGTGGTGAATCCGAGCACTTTCCCGAGAATCGTTCCTTCGAAAATCGATTGGCCCAATCCGATGAGCAACAAATCGTAATCGCCGTGATTGGCTTGGTGCGTAATGTCGTGGTTGATGTCGTTCGACACTTTGAAATCGGTGGAAACCGGTTGTTCGAGTATTTCGGATTCGACCAAAATCGGCGCAAACACTTTTTTCTCATAATCTTTAAGGTCGAACGAGTGCATTTCGGAACTCAATGACAAATGCAAAGCCGTAATCCCGGTATTTCCGCTTTGCTTTTTGGTAAGCGCACTCGCCAATCGCAACAACGTTTTTCCGCTTTGCGAATTCGCGAACGAGATCAGGATGCGGTATTTGCCTTTCATTTCGATTTCCTGCGGCACGATCGACTTCGGCTGACGCCAGAAATAGTTGATCAGATCGAGGCTCGGTCCCGTCATGAATGTCGTGATCAACGCCATAAGTACCATCATCGTAAAGATTTCGGGCGTAAGTACTCCGAGGTCGTATCCGATGTTGAGCGCGACGAGTTCCATCAATCCTCGTGTGTTCATCAAAGCGCCGATCGACAGCGCATCTTTCCAGTTCTGGCCGACGAATTTGGCCGCAATCGTACTTCCGACGAATTTTCCGATGACCGCGATCGCCACGATCCAACAAGCCGTAGACAGCAAAGACACGTCGCTCAAAAGCCCGATTTGCGTTCTCAAACCCGTAAAGACGAAGAACAACGGAAGCAATACGATTACCGAAACGTCTTCGATCTTCTCGATGAAAATATTCCTGAATTTTCCGCTTTCGGGCATGATCACACCGGCCATGAACGCTCCGAAAAGCGCGTGGATCCCGATGATTTCAGACACATAAGCCGAAATGATAAGCGTGAGAAGGAAAATCGCGACTACGGGTTTGCTCAAACTTTCGCGAGTCGAGTTCAATTCCCCGACTCGCTTGAGGAACGGTCGTACCACGTTAATCATCAAAATCACGTACACAATGGCCATTGCGATCACGTAAAACGCACTTGTGATCGAACCGGCCTTTACGATCGCGATCACGACCGCCAAAATACACCAGGCCGTTATGTCGTCTGCGGCAGCGCAGGTTATCGCAATCGCGCCGAGTCTGGTTTTATGGATGCCGCGTTCCTGCACGATCCTCGCAAGAACCGGAAACGCCGTGATGCTCATCGAAACGCCGCAGAACAACGCGAACGAAAGGAAATCGACACCTGCGGGCGCGAATCGTTCGTAAATGAAATACGCCAATCCGACACCTAGCGAGAACGGGAAAATGATACTCGCATGCGAAATTACCACCGCATCGTGCGCTTTGTTGCGCAACACTTTAAGGTCGAGCTCCATCCCGATGACGAACATGAAGAAAATCAAACCGATCTGGCTCAGGAACTGTAAGTTGCCCAACGATTCTTTCGGGAAAAGATGAGTCGACACTTCGGGCCAATACATGCCGACCAAAGAAGGTCCTAGCACGACACCGGCAATGATTTCGCCCACTACCGACGGTTGTCCGATCTTACGGCTCACCCATCCGAAAAATCGCGCCACGAAAATGATCGTGATGATCTGGGCCAATAAAATCGCCAGCGGGTGTTCGAGATTGTGGATCATGGACGCGACGAAATCGTCCCAATGCGCCGTGGCCACCGATTTCTGAGCCAGCGTACGCCCGGCTTCGAGCGATTTGCCCGTGCCTATTATCCAATACATCAATGCGCCGAAACCGCCTATGGTGGCTACGTAAAAAATGGCGTTCCTGATTTTTCCCATGACAATATTTGTTTGACGCGGCAAAGATGCGACTACCGATCGGATTGCGAAAAGTCGACTCAGGCCAATTTACGCCAATTGTAATAAGTCGGGAAAATTATGTAACAAGTCAGGATTTGAACTTCGACAGGAATTCGGATCTGTAGGTTTCGGACAGGGAAACGATTTTGGGTTTGCCGTTATCATCGGCCAATCCGATTTCGATGTTGTTGTTCGAAAACACTTTCACGATTTTCATAGCGACGATTTCCTTTTTGTTGACGCGGCAAAAATCGGCTTCGGGCAAAACCGCGAGCAGATTGGTGAAGTTGATGTTCTTGAGCAGGATTTTACTTCCATCGTCGAGAAAAACGGTCTTGTCGCGACTGTCGTTTTCGGCCGTGGCAATCAGTGAAATCCGATGGAAATATACGATGGCTCGGCCTTTATCGGTAATCGGCTGGAAGAAATTGGGCTTTTCCGATTTTACCGAAAACTGCTGGATCGCCTTGTGGATCGCCTTTTCGAGACGTTCGTGTTTTACGGGTTTTACGATATAATCGATGGCTTCCAGATCGAAAGCATTCGCCGCGTATTCCTTGTAAGCCGTGATGAAAATGACCAATTTGCCTTTCAGGGCCGATGCGAGTTCCAGACCGCTCGTTCCGGGCATTTCGATATCGGTGATGCATAAATCGAAGTCGAGATCGTGTATTTCGGACAGCAGTTTCTGCGGATCGTTGAACGCTTTTACGACCTCGATTTCCGAAATCTGGCCGCACAGCATCTTGAGGTACGCCAGTCCGGGCAACTCGTCGTCAAGCAGTATGCATTTCAGTTTTGAATCCACGCAAATCGATTTTGAGATGGGCCGTATACACTTGGTTCTCGGAAAAACGTTCGAGTTTGAAACGTTCTTTGTAAAGGATCGAAAGCCGTTTGCCCAACGCGTCTACGCCAAAACCCGAATGTTCTTTCCGCAATGCTTTCTTCTCGGAAATCTTGTTCGAGACCGTAAGCGACAACGTGCCGTCCGAAAACTCGAAAACTACCGAAATGAACGAATCCGGATTTTGCAGGTCGGCGTGTTTGAACGCGTTCTCGATCAGGTCGGTCACCACCATCGGCGCGAGGATTTCGCGTTGGTACGAAGGGTCGGTTTCATCGATTTTGGTTTTGATACGCAAATCGAAAAGCGGGCTTACCTTGATTTTATTGATTTCTATTAGGTTCATCGCAAATCCTATCTCTTCTTTGGGCGACACGAATTTCTTGCGGCTTTCGTACAAAATGTAATCGAGTACGCCCGCGAGTTTGTCGAGAGCGAAATAGGTTTGGTAGGCATGCGACTGTATCGAATTGAGGATATTTTTAAACAAGTGCGGATTGAGCCTCGATTCGAGATTTTCGAGCTGCAGATCGTGTACTTTGCTTTCCAACTGACCGAATTTCGTTTCGGAAATCTTGCGAAAACGGTTCACGGAATACAATCGAAAACTCAGGAAAACCACAGCCGAAGCGAGAACCGCGATTGAGACATACAGTATGGAATAACCGTTTTCCATCAATGTGAAGACACGAATTTAAGCCCGATAATCGATGCGATGAGCGTGGTGATGAAGAACAATCGCCAAAACGTCGCGGGTTCTTTGAACACGAGGATTCCGACGATGACTGTGCCGACGGCTCCGATTCCGGTCCAAACCGCGTAAGCCGTACCGATCGGCAATTCCTGGGTCGCTTTGTACAGTAAAAGCATGCTTATCGAAAGGCTGACCAAAAATCCGACAAGCCAATACACCGAAACGATTCCCGTGGTTTCTTTGGCTTTCCCGAGGCAGAACGCGAATCCGACCTCGAACAATCCGCCTATGATCAAAAGCAGCCAACTCATGGTTTGATGATTAGTACCGACGGCACGTTAGACAGCCAAACGCTTTGGGAATCGACGAGCTTTTTCCAGCTTTCGAGACTTACGAGCATCATGTCGTGTTCCTCGAGGAATTCCTTTTTCATCGTGCGATCGGTGACCGTGCGCACGCTTTCGGGGAATTTGCGTCTCAACAAATCGGCTTCGATAGACGGGATCACTTTACCCGATTCGTCCACGTTGTCCATGATGTTGATTTCGGAACCGTTGTTGTGCAGGAATTTGCGCGCGAAATCGGACAGGAAATCGTCGTCTGCGCTAAACAACGGCATGAATATTTTCTGGATGCCGTCGAGATTCTTGTCGACCAGAATTCCTACGGGCATTTTGGCACGCGTCGTGATTTGGCGCATGCGTTCCCCAAACGGCGAATTCTCGAACAGGCCTTCTTTTCCGATGAATTTGTCGATCAAACGGTCGGGATTGATGATGCGTGTCGTGAATCCGAGCAGTTTTCCGAGCAGCGAACCTTCGAAAATCGAACGTCCCAAACCTACCAAAAGTAAATCGTATTCGCCTTTGTTCGCAATTTCGACGATGTCGTTGTCGATGTCGTTCGAAGCTTTGAATAACGTAAGTACTTGCTGGTCGAGATTCTCGGCTTCCGAAATCACGGGAGCGAACGTGCGACGTTCGTGTTCCTCGAGATCGAACGTGTGCAATTCGTTACTCAAGGTCATGTGCAAAGCCGTCACCGCGCATTGGTCGCTTTCTTTGCGCAACAGGCTGTTGGCCAGACGCAGCAGCATTTTTCCGCGACGCGCGTTACCGAATGAAATCAGGATTTTGTATCGGTCGTCGATTTTGATCTGTTCCGGAACGATGTCGCGTTTGGATTTGAACGCGAAATTGATGAAATCGAGCGCCGGACCGGTCATGAACGTCGTCACGATGGCCATGATGACCATCATCGTGAATATTTCGGCAGACAAAACGCCGAGTTCGTATCCGATGTCGAGTACGATCAACTGCATCAAACCTCTTGTATTCATCAGCGCTCCGATCGTAAGACTGTCTTGCCAGCTTTGTCCGACGAACTTTGCCGCCACCGCGCTCCCGATAAATTTTCCGACTACGGCCACAACGATGATCCAGCCCGTGATTTCCCACAGGTCCGCATGGTTGAGCAAGCCGATTTCGGTACGTAAACCCGTCAAAACGAAGAACAACGGCAGTAGCAAAATAACCGAAACGTCTTCTACTTTCTCGATGATAATTCCGCGGAATCTTGTATTGTCGGGCATGATCGCACCCGCCATGAACGCCCCGAAAAGCGCGTGGATGCCGATGACTTCTGAAGCGTAAGACGAAATGATCAACGTCAAAAGGAAAATCGCCACGACAGGTTTGCTCAAACTGTTGCGCGAATTCTTAAGCTCGGCTACGCGTTTGAGGAACGGTTGCACGACTTTGAGCATCAGGAAAACGTAACCGATGGCAAGTGCTATGACGTAAATCGAACTCACGATAGAACCGGCTTTTACGATCGCGATTACGGCAGCAAGAATACACCAGGCCGTAATGTCGTCTGCGGCGGCACAAGTGATCACGATGGCGCCCAAATGGGTTTTATGTATGCCTCTTTCCTGTACGATGCGCGCCAATACCGGAAACGCGGTAATGCTCATCGCAATTCCTAAAAACAGTGAAAACGAAAGGAATTCGACGGATTCGGGTGCGTAAGCTTCATAAATGAAATACGACAGTCCGACGCCAAGCGTAAACGGAAAGATGATGCTCGCGTGCGAAATGACCACGGCATCGTTCGCTTTGTTGCGCAATGCTTTGAGGTCGAGTTCCATCCCGACGACGAACATAAAGAAAATTAGTCCGATCTGGCTTAGGAACTGCAGGTTTCCAAGCGATTCTTTCGGGAAAAGCAAATTCGAATATTCAGGAAAATACATGCCGACCAACGACGGTCCGAGCACGATTCCGGCAATCATTTCGCCTATTACGGTCGGTTGGCCGATCTTTCTGAAAAACCATCCGAAAATCCTCGCGACCAAAATGATCGTGATCACCTGACACAACAGCAATGCCAACGGATGCGACAAATTGTGCTGCATCGATTCCAAGAACTGGTTCCATTGATCTTTCACCGAAGGCATGACCACGTGGCGTCCGTCCTCAAGATGTTTGCCTTGAACGATGATCCAGTACATGAGCGCGCCGAATCCTCCTATGGTCGTGATGTAGAAAATGGAATTCTTGAGGTTTCTCATGTCGTTTGGATGGATGAAAAGCTCCCAAATATAGGAATTAAAGGCAAGCGCGGATGGCTAAATTTTTAGCTTCGGGTGCATTGTTGTTGTTTTTCAAGCACTTGAAACCCGGCTTTTTGGACGGTGTTCGGTCGCGATTCGCGTTACGTGTTCGGCTAATGTTAAAATTGCGTCAAATTCTGAACAAAACAGCATCCGAAATTTCAAGAAAAGTTTGGGGATTGCCTACCTTTGCAGCCTCAAAAACACGACATGGTCAAATGGTTCAGCCTCGGCTTCTGGGAACTTGTCGCAAGGATCGTCTTGCGCAACAAGACGTTGATGCTGATTTTGGTAGCGATCGTTACGGCACTTTTGGTGAACCAGTGGAAAAACATCCGCTTCAGTTTTACCGAGGCCAACCTTCTTCCGGCCGATGATCCGACGAATGTCGAGTACAACGCTTTCCTGCAGAAATTCGGTGAAGAAGGCAACCTGATCGTCATCGGGATCAAAGACAGCGCGCTTTTCACTCCGAAAGTTTACGGTTCGTGGTCGAAACTCATGACGGCCATCGAAAACGACAAGAACGTCGATTTGGTCGTGGACATCCACAACCTCAAGAAACTCACGAAGAACGATTCGCTCAGAACGTTCGAGCTCACAAATTTCACCGACGCGGCTAAAAGCAACGACACGGCTTACCTCCAAAATCTCAAAAAGCAATTGTTCAAAGACCTTCCGTTTTACGAGGGATTGCTGTTCAACAAAGGTTCGGGAACGGTACGAGCCGCCGTGTATCTCGACAAGAAAATCGTGAATACGAAAGCGCGCAAGGATTTCGTGCTCGAAAAGCTCGTCCCGGCTTTGGACGAATTCAAAAAAGAAACCGGAATCGCACCCAAAGTCTCGGGAATGCCGTACATCCGGACGATGAGCACCGAAACGATCAAAAGCGAAATGGGGATTTTCATCGTCTCTTCGCTGTTGATCACGTCGTTGCTGTTTTTCTTCTTTTTCCGAAGCGTGCGCGCCACCTTGGTTTCGATGTTCATCGTGATCATAGGCGTGATCTGGTCGTTCGGATTTTTGGGACTTTTCAATTACGAAATCACGGTATTGACGGCTTTGGTTCCGGCGTTGATCATCGTAATCGGCATCCCGAACTGTATTTTCCTCACGAACAAATACCATCAGGAATTCTTCGTGCATCGCAACAAGGTCAAGGCTTTGCAGCGCGTGACGACCAAAATCGGCGCGGCTACTTTGATGACGAACGTGACCACGGCAATCGGTTTTGCCACATTCATCACGTCGAACAACAAGCTTTTGATCGAATTCGGAAACGTGACGGCCGTGAACATCATCGCGCTTTTCTTCCTTTCGTTGATCATCATCCCGATTTTCCACAGCTACATCCCATCGCCTAAAGAACGTCATTTGCGTCATTTGGAGCGCGGTTCGGTCAAAGGTTTCATGGATTGGATTTTGGACACCGTCAAACACAAACGCATCTCGATTTACCTGATGGCCATCGGATTGCTTGTGATCGCGTTACTTGGCATGTCGCGTATGCGCATTTCGGGAAGCCTGATCGAAGACATGCCCAAAAAGACCGAATTCTTTAAGGACATCGTCTTTTTCGAGAAGGAATTCGACGGCGTGATGCCTTTGGAAATCATGGTCGACACCAAGCGCCCGAAAGGCGTATTGAAGCTTTCGACGCTTAACCGCATGGAAGAATTCGAAAAGGAAATCAACGAGATTCCCGAATTGTCGAAGCCGATTTCTGTAGTCAGTCTCGTCAAATATTCGAAACAGGCCTATTACAACGGAAACCCCGAATATTTCGAATTGCCGACATCACAGGAGCAATCGTTCATTTTGTCGTATGCGAAAAACGCAGCCAAAGGCGGAAAACAGAATTTGATGAAAGCCTACGTCGATTCTACGGGAAGATATGCCCGAATCACGGCATTCATGCGCGACGACAACGGAAACCGCATTCCCGAAATCGAAAAACGCATCAAGACCGAGGCTGCGAAATTGTTTCCGAAAGACCGCTTCGAAGTCACCGTGACCGGAAAATCGCTCGTGTTCCAAAAAGGTACGGGTTATTTGCTCGACAATTTGCTGTCGTCTTTGTTGTTCGCATTCTTTTTGACCGCTTTGCTCGTCGCATTCATGTTCCGCTCGGTGAAAATGGTATTGGTCTCGTTGATTCCGAATATGTTGCCGTTGCTTCTTACGGCGGGCATCATGGGCTTTTTGGACATTCCGCTCAAGCCGAGCACGATCTTGGTTTTCGGCATCGCGTTCGGATTGTCGGTGGATGACACCTTGCGTTTCCTTGCCCAATACCGCGAGGAATTAAAGCGCAACAATTGGCGCATCCGACGTTCGGTGTACGCGACTTTCAACGACGCCGGATTGAGTATGTTCTATACTTCGATCGTACTTTTCTTTGGATTTTCGGTGTTTATGCTGTCCGATTTCGGAGGTACGGTCGCACTTGGCGGATTGGTTTCGCTGACTTTGTTCTGCGGCATGCTGTCGAATTTGATGCTGTTGCCGGCTTTGGTGCTCACGTTGAACAAATCGTTGATTACGGAACAGGAAATGCGTCCGGCGATCATCGACATCGCGGAACATACCGATGACGAGATCGAGAGTTTACCTGGTCATAAGGATTTGGGTTAATCCAATGCCTAATAATGCGTTAGGGTTGCAGAAAGTCTATTTTGGATTTACTGCAGCGGTTTTGCGCTTCTGCTACGTGTAGACTCATAGTCTGGAGAATTCACCCGATAGCCCAAAATCTGTACTTTGTCGTCGATTTTAGTCAAAGTGAATATTTCTTCGGAATCGTAATTAGGACGCTTTACATCGTACACCAGCAAATATTCTGACCGTGGATTCGTTCCCATGACTACATTCGATTTCCAATCGCGAAGCGTATAGTTTTCGATTTCTCCTAAAACCTCATCGTTCTTGGCGTAGAATTGAAAAAGGTCGGCCTTGTTTGAAACCTCAAGAAAAGATTCGCTCAGGAACGGCACCGTTTTCTCATAGTCCTTTGTGCGTAGTGCCGCATAAAAATCCTCAACGACAGCTTCTGCCTCGGCTTTGTCTTCTTCACGGTTGGAATAGGTGGAATTGAATTGGCAAGCCGAGAGCAAAATCAATAAAAATAGGCTCGCGCAGCGGAAAATTCTTGTTTTCATGTGTATGTATTTGGATGGTGCAATGTAGGACTTTTCGCTTTATCGCATATTTTAAATTGGTGGTTTTGGGCGAGGATTTCCCTCACACTAACGCACCTACTTATGCCGCAATGTCGTCAACTAATGTTGGATGTTGAACACCTAGCCCGGATGGAGCGGATAGCCCGCAAGACAATAGCGCCAGATTTTTGGGCGCGGCCAAGGCGACCGCAGGAAGCCATTGGCCGCGCCTCAAAAAACGGCGTAATTGGCGCGGACTAGCAGCAGACAGCCGGAAAAGCTTCAAAAAACACTTAAACTGCTGTTACTTTTGGCCGTTCGTGTTTCGTCGTTCGCGTTTCGTCTTTATATTTGCAGCCTTAAAATGTATTCTTAAAAAATGAAACACCCGCAACGCATAGCCGTTTTTGTACGCAGCGTTGAATAAGGGTGTTCCATCTGACCTATTGAAAAAATATTATCGACAGATGAAACACACGAAAATCAAAGACCTGCTTTGCTGCACCAAGCCGCTGACCGACGTTACGGCCAAAGGTTGGGTGCGCACGTTCCGAAACAATCAGTTTATCGCATTGAACGACGGATCTTGCCTGAATAATATCCAGTGCGTCGTGGATTTCGAGAATACGCCAGAGGAAACTTTGAAGCGCATCACCACAGGCGCGGCGATTTCCGTAACCGGAGACTTGGTCGAAAGCCAGGGAAAAGGCCAGAAATACGAAATCCAGGTCAAGAAAATCGAGATTCTGGGCGATTCGGATGCAGAGAAGTTTCCGATGCAACCTAAAAAACACTCGCTCGAATTCTTGCGTGCCAATGCGCATTTGCGTGTGCGTACGAACGCTTTCGGGGCAATCATGCGCGTGCGTTCGGTTTTGGCATATGCAGTGCACAAATATTTTCAGGACAAAGGTTTCGTTTACGTGAACACGCCTGTGATTACGGGCGCTGATGCGGAAGGTGCGGGTGAAATGTTCCAGGTGACGGCTTTGCCTTTGGACAATCTGCCGAAAAACGAAACCGGCGGAATCGATTACAAACAGGATTTCTTTGGGAAACATACGAACCTGACGGTTTCAGGCCAGCTTGAAGGTGAGACTTTCGCGATGGCGTTGGGTCAGATCTATACGTTCGGACCGACTTTCCGTGCAGAAAATTCAAACACTTCGCGTCACCTTGCGGAATTCTGGATGATCGAGCCTGAAGTCGCGTTCAACGATCTCGACGACAACATGGATCTGGCGGAGGATTTCATCCAATACGTCGTGAAATATGCGCTCGATAATTGCACCGAAGACTTGCAGTTTTTGGAGCAACGCCTGATCGAGGAAGAAAAGAACAAGCCTCAAGCCGAGAGAAGCGAAATGGCATTGATCGAGAAATTGAAGTTCGTTCTCGAGAACAATTTCAAACGCGTTTCGTACACCGAAGCGATCGACATCTTGAAAGATTCGACCCCTAACAAAAAGAAGAAATTCCAATATATCATCGAGGAATGGGGCGCCGATCTTCAAAGCGAACACGAGCGTTTCCTTGTAGAGAAACACTTTAAATGTCCGGTGATTTTGTACGATTATCCGGCCAACATCAAAGCGTTCTACATGCGTCTCAACGAAGACCAGAAAACGGTGCGCGCCATGGACATCTTGTTCCCTGGAATCGGAGAAATCGTCGGCGGATCGCAGCGTGAGGAACGTTATGATGTTCTTGTCGAGAAAATGCGCGTTCTTGGCATCGATGAAGAAGAACTTTGGTGGTACCTCGATACGCGTCGTTTTGGAACTGCTGTTCACTCGGGCTTCGGGCTTGGGTTCGAACGATTGGTGTTGTTCGTGACCGGGATGACGAATATCCGCGATGTGATTCCTTTTCCTAGGACGCCTCAGAACGCTGAGTTTTAAGAATAGAGCCTCGAATCTTCGGGGCTTTTTTTATGGCAGTTCTTTGCGTATGAAGTTTTAACAAAATGTACATTTTTTCTGTAATCGCATGCCCATTCGCTTTCGTAGGGATAACACTTCCCCTTCCCTGAAGGTAATGTCGGGATTTCCCGAATACACCTAATACAGAAAAAATGCACTTTTTGTTAAAGTTTGTACATCGGCCAAACCAAACCCATTTCGTATCTTGAGGCTGATTACACCAAACACAGAACCAAACACATGAGGAGTATTTATAGTATCGCAACTTTAGTCTTTGCCTGTTTTTCCCTTTCCGGATTCGCGCAAACCGGCGAAATCAAAATCAAGTTCATCGGCAATTGCGGGCTTTACCTAACCGACGACAAGACGAATTTCTACATCGACTTCCCTTACAAATCAGGCGCTCACGATTATATGGAATACGACAAGGCCGAAATCGACAGCATCAAGCCGGACGGGATTTTCATTTTCACGCACCGCCATTCAGACCATTATTCGGAAAAAATCCTGAAGAAACTAAGCGGTCAGAAATTTGATCCTTTCAATGTGGAAGAACTTGAAAAATTAGGGCAATCGATTCCGGATTTCGACATCAAGGCGTTCAGGACCGACCACACCGTTTTTGGCATTTCGTTCAAGCATTACTCCTATCTGATCACTTGGCACGGCAAGAAAATCTATTTGTCGGGCGACACGACAGAATCAGAAACTTTCGCGGCGCAGTCTGGGATAGACTGGACTTTCGCTCCGGCCTGGCTGCTCATGGACGCGAAGGAGAAAGGCATCAAATTGGCCGGAATCAGCCAGAAATTCGCGATTTACCACATTGGTCCGAAAGACAAAATCACGGTTGACAAAAGCGACGACCGCATGATCGCTCTCGACAAATCAGGTCAACGGATTTCAATTCCGTATTGATAAAATCAAGATTGCGGGACGAATTTTAAAATTTGGTTAATTGCCCAATCTGTTAACGGTTTTAGGCGAGTTTTCGTAAATTTGGCAAGCGGTCGTCAGTGCCGATTTTTGTAACAATCCATCCGATTCATGCTAAAGCAATCCCTAAACCTCAAACTCCAACAAAAGCTATCGCCTCAGCAAATCCAGCTGATGAAGCTGATCCAGCTGCCAACGCAGGCCTTTGAGCAGCGTTTGAAGGAAGAGATGAACGAAAATCCGGCGCTTGAAGGCGGACAGGAAGAAGACGATTATGAAAAGGACGATTTCGAGACCGACGAATACGACGATTACGATGACAGCGATTCGATAGATGCCGAAGACATCAACATAGACGAATATCTCAGTGACGACGACACGCCCGACTACAAATTATCGGCGAACAATTATTCGGATGAAGAACAACGCGAATCGCCGTTGGCCGCTTCGGTGAGTTTCCATCAGGATCTGATCAACCAGCTCAATACTTTCATTTTGGACGATGAGGAACGCGAAATCGCCGAATTCCTTATCGGAAGCATCGACGAAGCCGGTTACATCCGTCGATCGATTCCCGATATCGTAGACGACATGGCGTTCACCCAAGGAATTTACACCGACGAAAAAATGGTAGAGCGCGTGCTCCATATCGTGCACGAACTCGAACCGTCAGGCGTCGGCGCACGCGATTTGCAGGAATGCCTGCTGCTTCAGCTCAAGCACAAGACACCGACCGAATCGGTAGAATTGGCGACCCAAATCATCGAAGATCAATTCGACGCATTCACCAAAAAACACTACGATAAACTGCGCGCGAAATACGGCGTTTCGAACGAGCAGCTCAAAAAAGCGATCGACGAGATCGAAAAGCTGAACCCGAAACCGGGCGGTTCTTTTGCGAGCGGCACACGTCTTATCGAACACATCGTTCCCGATTTCACGATCCGTGTGGTCGATGGCGAACTCGAACTCACCTTGAACGGCCGAAACGCACCGACGCTTCACGTTTCCAAAGATTATCAGGAAATGCTGCAGACGTACAAGGATTCGCGCGACAAATCGCAACAACAAAAGGATGCCGTCACATTCATCAAATCGAAACTCGATTCGGCAAAATGGTTTATCGATGCGATCCGCCAGCGCCAGGAAACGCTTTTCGTGACGATGAACGCGATCATGCATTACCAGCAGGAATATTTCCTCGACGGAGACGAAACCAAGTTGCGTCCGATGATTCTCAAAGACATCGCCGATTTGGTCGGACTCGACATTTCGACCGTTTCGCGTGTGGCCAATTCGAAATACGTCGACACGCCTTACGGCACGAAACTCATCAAGGAATTTTTCTCGGAAGCGATGATGAACGACCAAGGCGAAGAGGTTTCCACGCTCGAAATCAAGAAAATCCTACAGGATGTGATCGCCGACGAAGACAAGAACAAGCCGCTTCCCGACGACCAACTCGCCGATATTCTGAAAGAACGCGGCTATCCGATCGCGCGTCGAACGATTGCCAAATACCGCGAACAACTCGACATTCCGGTGGCGAGGATGCGTAAGAAAATTTAGGTCCTGGGATGAAAATCATCATACATTACACTCATAAAAATCAAGCACTTGCACAAGTAAAGGCCAAATTCTGGCTCATACACAAAAAACGTTTTCTGGCTACTGTAACAACCTTACTTTTTTGTATGGTATTTGCAGCTGTCGAAATAGGGAATGGCTCGGATCCCGTTGTGTTGACTCTTTTCTGCACTTTGGGCTTGTTTCTTTTGGTTCAGGTTTTGAAATTTTGGCATGCGTACAGAAGTTCCATCAAACGCGCCGACGACTTTGCAAAAAAGATCATCCCAAGCGAGGTCGTGTTTGACGATGAAGGCATCCGAAAAACGTGTGACCATTTCGATATTTTCACAAAGTGGAGTTATTACTCGCATTATTACCCGCATAAGAATTTCCTTGCCATTTTGGATCACAACGGTTTTGCGCTTGCGAACATAATCTATCGAAAAGACCTCCCGGAAAACGATTATGAAGCTTTGTCATCTTTTGTCTCGAATAGGCTTCATCTGTTTAACCGTTAACGACATGAAAAAAGTCCTGCCGGCTTTCTCGTATCTCTTCCACCCGATTTTCGTTTCGGTATACGCGACGTTGTTGTATTTTTTGCTCGACCTCAACGCCTATAATACCAGCCAGAAATACCTGATTTTACTTCAAATCTCGATCATTACGGTATTCATTCCGATTTGTATTTTCTTCCTGTTGCGGTCGTTGGGAAAAATCGATTCGATCATGTTGTCGGAATTGTCGCAGCGCAAGATTCCGTTGTTCATCCAATGTCTTTTGCTGTACATTTTGATTACCAAAAGCATTACGATCGATGCGATTCCCGAACTGTTTTTCTTTTTTGCGGGTGCGGCGATCAGCTCGCTTTTGGCATTCGCGTTAAGTTTTCTCAAGATAAAGGCCAGTCTGCACATGCTCGGCATAAGCGCGCTTACGGCTTTTGTGGTCGGATTGAGTTTCCACAACCAGGTGAACGCGCTTTTGATTGTCGTCGGATTGGTCGCGCTCAACGGATTCGTCGCCACTTCACGACTCGAAATGAAAGCGCATACGGGTAGTGAACTCGCGATCGGCTTTTGCTGCGGACTCATTCCGCAAATCGTGCTTTGGTATTGTTGGTTATGAACTCGTTTAGACTTTTCCGATCGAGATAAAAAATTTAGATTTTTTGTTCAGTTCTCCGATTTTTTGGAGTTGCATAGCAGCGCTACGGAACGAGAAAAATTGGAGAACTGGGCGAAAAAGATGTTTTTTTAGCCGATTAGGAAAAGTCTAAACGAGTTCTAGAGGATGTAGAACATCAGCCCGACGTTGACGGAGCTCATGTCGATCGTACTTCCGTTAACCGTACCGCTTTTGAAAATCGGATTCAAACCGTACTGCACATAAGCGTTCCAGGTATTGTAACCCGCCGCGAGATATACGCTATAGCGCATTTTATTGAGGTCGTCGTTGTTGATGATGAGCGTCTTTCCGCCATCGCCGACGAATTTGGAACGGCTGTAAAAAAGGTAACTGAATTTGACACCCGTGTAAACCCTCCAGAATTTATGGCTTCGCATCGTAGAGTTTCTCCAACGGAATTCGATCGGGATATCGATGTAATTCAACGAAAGTTTGTTCTTTTCGTAATAAGTCGAATCGGAAATCAGCTCGTATTCGGGAATCACGCCTTTTCCGTTCACGATCAGGTTGTAGTTGAAATTCTGTAACGCATATCCGAAACCGGCCGCAACCGAAATCGTGCGGTCTTTGTTGATGGGCATGTCGCGCAAAAATCCGATCGTAAAACCGGTCGAAAATTTGTTTTGCGTGACCTTGTCGGGCGTATTCGACAAAATATTGTACGTGAAACTCGTGTAGAACTGGTCTTCGCGATACAGTGAATCGAGTTCGGTATAGCCAGGGATTTCGGGCATCGGCGCGATGGCGGTCGAATCGGTTTTTTGCGCGAAAACCGGGAACACAAGTAACAGGAACAAGGCGAAGGCTGGAAATCTCATAGGCATACGATCGGTTAAAAATACAAAAATTCGCGATGGCTAACCGACTTAAGATTGACTTAAACCGATCGGGTCCAACCAATATTGCGATTGGCATAGCGTTTTGCCAAAAAAGCCTCATGAACAAAACCGCTTTATTCCTTTTTTTGCTTGTCGGAAGCAAGACGTTTTCTCAAAACACAGACTCTACTTTTGTCGCCAAAGATTCGGTCAAATTCGATTTCAAGGCATTTGCCGTTCCCGCCGTTCTTATCGGATATGGTGTAATCGGGCTCGAAAGCGACCAACTCAAAAGCTTCAATTCCCAAATCCGTGAGGAAGTCACCGAAGACATAGACGAAAAGATCACCGTAGACGATTTTACGCAATACTCGCCTTTCGTTTCGGTTTACGCACTCAATGCCATGGGAATAAAGGGCAAACACGATTTCAAAGACCGCACCATCATTTTGGCGACTTCGTATCTGATGATGAGTTCGACGATTCTCGGATTGAAATCGATTACCAAACAGCAAAGACCCGATGGCAGCTCGCGCAATTCGTTTCCGTCGGGCCATACCGCCACGGCCTTCATGGGTGCCGAATTTTTGTATCAGGAATACAAGGACAAATCGATTTGGTACGGGGTTGCGGGTTATGCGGTCGCCACGGGAACGGGCTTGTTCCGCATGTATAACAACCGGCATTGGCTTACCGATGTGGCCGCGGGAGCCGGAATAGGAATCTTGAGCACTAAAATGGCGTATTGGGTACAACCGTGGATCTCGCGCACGATTTTTGGAGACAAACAAATGGATGGCAATTCAAGCCTGATGCCGTTTTATGACGGAAAACACATAGGCTGCGGAATGGTCGTGCGGTTTTGAAATGCGTTGGAACGATTTGGTATCCGAAATTGCATTTTGAGGTTTAGACCTAACAGGTTTCAAATCTGTACCCGGCGGGAAACCTGTTAGGTCTAACCGAAGTTAGCGGATTTTTTCCACGCTGCGGTACAGATTTTCTGTAGTTTTTCTTAAAGCTTCCTGCACAATTCAGCTTGGATTTAAAAAAAACAGGCCCCAAAAAGGAGCCTGTTCCGTCATCAATCAACTTAATCAAAACACACTTAGGAAAGTGTTGCTGTAAGCGTAATCTCGGCGTTCAAAACTTTAGAAACCGGACAGATCGCTTTTGCTTTTGCGGCCAATTCCTGGAATTTGTCTTCGGCCAATCCCGGGACGACAGCGTTGAGTTCAAGGTGGATTTTGGTGATCGTACCGTCTTCGAACGTCAATCTTGCTTCGGTGTCGAGATTTTCTGCGACGTATCCGGCTTCGTTCAACAGGAAGCTCAATTGCATGGTGTAGCAACCCGAGTGCGCGGCGGCGATCAATTCTTCGGGATTTGTCCCGACGCTACCGTCTTCGAATCTTGTCTTGAACGAAAGTTGTGTGTTGTTCAAGGTTGTGCTTTGTGTAGAAATGGTTCCTTTTCCTTCCATTCCTGTTCCTTTCCAGTTTGCGTTTGCTTTTCTTGTGAATTTCATGATTTCTGAATTTATGTGTTTGTAAATGTTTATAAGCGTTTGTTGTCGTTTGTTTTTGGATGCTTCCGTTTACTTTCGGATCGTTTTATTTTGTTTCGGCTTTCAAGAAGTCGATGGCTTGTGCGATAGCGGCTCTCGGGGCTGGCGTTCCAGTAATTGGATTCAACATTACGAAGTCGTGAATGGTTCCGATGTAGCGGGTTGCGGTCACTTTCACTCCGGCTGCATTGAGTTTTTTGGCATAGGCCTCGCCTTCGTCACGCAATACGTCGTTTTCGGCTACGATCACCAAAGCTTCAGGCAATCCTTTGAGTTGGTCGATGTCGGCACGAAGCGGAGAAGCGTAAATGCTGTTGCGGTCTTCGGTTTTCGGAGCGTAGGTTTTCCAGAACCAATCCATGGCGTTTTTGGTAAGGAAGTGTCCGTTGGCAAATTGTTGGTAAGATGCAGTGTCGAGGTTATCGTCCGTTACAGGATAGAACAACAGTTGGAAATCGATGTGCGGTCCTTTGCGGTCTTTGGCCATCAAGGTTACGGCAATCGCCATGTTTCCGCCGACGCTGTCACCGGCAACTCCAAGTTTTGTAGTGTTCAATCCCAGTGAAGCACCGTTGGCTTTGATCCATTTCGTAGCGGCGTACGCTTCTTCGTTCGCAACCGGGAACAAAGCTTCAGGCGATGGTGTGTAGTTTACGAAAACCACGGCTACATTCGCTCCGACGGCTAATTCGCGTACCAATCTTTCGTGTGTGAAGAAGTTTCCGAGAACCCATCCGCCACCGTGGAAGTACATCACGGTCGGCAAGTTTCCTTTAGCGCCTTTTGGTTTTACGATGGTCAGTTTTACGGTTTTGCCATCTTGGGTGATGGTTTTTTCTGTGATGTCAGCCGGTTGCAATTTGTAGTTTCCGGTTTGTGCGCCGATGAGTACTTTTCGTGCATCGTCATAAGAAAGTTCGTAAAGTTGTTTTCCCGTTCCGTCGCCGTGTACGGCTTTAAGGAATTCACGTGTTTTGTTTTCGACTGCATAATTTCCTGAAAGGGCAGTATCGATTTGTCCGAAAGACAAGATTGTGCTTAGCAAAGCGATCGAAGTAATGATGGTTGTTTTCATGATTGTAAGTTTTAATGATGGTTATTTCATTTTGATGAGACAAAGATATTTCGACTTACCTTCATAAAACAAATTGATAATTTTTTATCTTTATAAAATAAAATTATAATTATGACTTTGCAACAGCTTAAATACATAGTCGCTTTGGATGAAGAACGCCATTTCGCGCGGGCTGCCGAAGTATGTATGGTGACACAACCCGGACTTACGATCCAACTCAAAAATCTCGAAGAAGAAATCGGAATAAAAATTTTCGACCGAAGCAAAGTGCCGTTGACGCCAACTTTGGCCGGAACCGAAATCATCCAGCGCGCCAAAAAGATATTGCGTGAAGCCGATGACATCCGCGATTTCGTGATCAACCAAAAGAACACGCTCGAAGGCGAACTCAAGCTCGGCGTGATTTCGACGCTTTCACCTTATTTGATTCCGCTGTTCATTAAACAGATGCGCGAATTGGCGCCCAAAGTGCATTTCATCATCAAGGAAGCCTCGACGTATCATTTGATGCGCGATCTCGAATCGGGCGCGATAGACGTGGCGCTTATGGCAACGCCGACGGGAAATGCGAACCTCATCGAACACAGCGTCTTTTCTGAACCTTTCGTGGCGTATCTCAACGAAACGCATCCGAAAGCATCCGAAAGCACTTATGAATTGCAACCTACAGACAGACCCGAACTCTTGCTGCTGCAGGACGAATTCTGTTACAATGCGCAACTGCTCGACATTTGCGGGATTAAGGACGTAAAAAAGATAAAGGAACAATTCACGTACGA
The DNA here is from genome assembly GCF_013401995.1 of Flavobacterium agri. Classification (GTDB taxonomy): domain Bacteria; phylum Bacteroidota; class Bacteroidia; order Flavobacteriales; family Flavobacteriaceae; genus Flavobacterium; species Flavobacterium agri. The sequence continues at coordinate 588,027 of NZ_JACBJI010000002.1, read as the reverse complement.
CATCGGCTCGATCGAAACGCTCAAGAATTTGGTGCGTGCCGGGCTCGGCTTTGCGATCATTCCGCAACTTTCTACGGCTAACGAAAATCACAGCGAACTGTTCAAGCCGTTCAAGGATCCGAAACCTGTTCGCGAGATCAGTTTGGTCGTGACCGATAGTTTTTCGAAGAAATTACTGCTCGAAAAAATGCACGAAGGCATCTGGAATTGCCTTCCCGAAGATTTGAAAAAAGATTTCGCGTTCAAGAAAATCCGATGGAACGACTCGCCTTATTGGATTGGGAAAATATCGGGCGGAAAATAAATGCAGAATCTGGCTAGCGTTACCAGCAGGTTGAGAAAAAAGAAGAATTATGACCCAATGATGAAGCTATCTCACCTTCTTTATCTATTCGGTATACTCTATCCATTTTGTTTATAAATAACCAATGCTTAAGAGATCGATCGCTATACATCGTATCTCTTTGACTGGCAGTTTGAAATATGAATGCGTATTTGAATTCAAACAATCCAGGGTTATCATCAATCGGCAAAGCCTGAACTTCTTGAACAAGATTACTGCGCATTGAGAATTTAGCGTGCAGATCCGGCCAGTTCCAAAAGCTCCTCTCCGAAATATCAAAAGATTGTGTACTTGAGGAGGACTCGACGTATTTTATCACCTCCACATCATAGGCATCGTTCTTTCTTTTTGAAGCAATACCGCAACCAACAGCTAACAGGATAATTAACGAGGATGCTATTTTCATTTTTCCTTTGAGTTCGTTTTTCATTATTATTCAACAGCGATTTGGGACCGCATGGATAAATTTAGATTGCCATGTACAGCAACGGATACGGTTTTCCCAATCCGTCGGTTGCGGTTTCCTTGTAGGTCTTGAACCCGAAACGCTCGTAAAAACCGACGGCCCGAACGTTGTCTTTGTTGACTTCGACTTTGCGAACGCCCAAATGGTTTAATGCGAATCCGATCAAAAATTTGCCGACTCCTTTTCCCCTAAAATCATCGTGTATGAAAAGCATTTCGAGGTTTTCGTCGAACACGCCCAAAAATGCTATGATGCGACCGTTTTGCCTTACGGATTTCAAAATCGGAACCGAACGGAATACGTCTCCGGTTCTGACCATTTCTCGAAAAAACTCAAAATCATCGGGCGAAAGGAAGTCGTGCGTCGCCTTTACGGAATTTTCCCAAACGGCAAAAAGTTCTGGATAATCGGCCTCTACCGCATTTTGAACACAAATATCCGGCAAGGTGAAAAATTCGTACACTTCCAAAAACCTTCCTGCAATCTTGCTTTCAAAACTACTTGTGACGCATCCGCCCATTTTGTCGTAAAACCCTTTGGCTCGCGGTTCGGCCACTAATCGGAATGTGGTTTTGCCTTTTATTGAAACGGTCCTTCGAATCTCATCAAAAATGTGCTTCCCGAAACCTCTGCGCATGTTTTGAGGAGTGAGCCACAAATGATCAAGCTCAGTCGGTTCACCTTCGATGATCGAGAAAAAACCGATCAGTTTGCTATTCGCGAAGATTTTGACGACGTGATTTTCAAGAATGTAATCAGGTGTAAGCGTCAATTCGGTTTTCCAAAGTTGCATCCATTCGTTCGGATAACCCCAATTCCGCTTGGATTCGAACGCAATTTCGGATAATTCTCGGGCGTCGTTTGGAGTCGCTTTTATGTACGTGAGGTTTGGCATATTGTTTTAACAAATGACATAGAAAAACTGTAATTGGTGTGGATTTCAAAAAGTTAAATTTGCTAGACCTCAAAGGTTTTGAAAACCTTTGAGGTCTCTCTGGAAAATCTGCAAACCCAAAATCGCATCACTCCTTATCTTCCAACATCTTAATCATGTGGAACGATTTGAGCAAGTGCAAAAAACCCGGAATAATCAACAAACCACCGATTATCAAAGAAATCGCAAGCACGTTCATCACACTTTGAGGCGCGAGGCCGTCCATAAAATTGAGTTTGCCCGACGTCGTTTCAATCACATGCGGAAAATGCGTGATGGCGGCCGCGAACAAAATCAACGAGACCTGTAAACCGCCAAAAAAACGGCATCTTTTGACGCGTCCGAAACGAATCGCGCGAAACAGCGGATAAAGCAAGATTGCCGACAACAAAACCGCAGCATCTGCAAAAGGATTCGCAACGAAATCGGTAACGAAATCGCGCCCTTCGGCAAAGCCCGTTATCAACACCAAAAAACCGAAAGCGATTACGGCAAGGATCGCAACCCTGGCTTTTCGCATGTACATTCTCTTTTCGTCGTCCGAAGCTTCTCCGATCAAGAAAACCGAAGCCAAAAACGAACACAAGGTCGCATAAAAACAACCTATCAAAATCGGGAAAACCTGCAACCAAGGATGCACATATACCTCATAAAAACCAGCATTCGGATTGTCTTCGATCAAAACGATGTCGCCCGTGACCAAAGCACCGAACGTCATGCCGAGGAAAATCGGCGTAATCAGGCACGATATCCTGAAAAGACGGTCGTAAAGCTTTTGGGAACCGCCTTTTATCGCGTCGTAATGGCGAAAAATAAAAGCCGCGCCTCTCAACGTAATCCCGAGCAAAACCAGTGTTAACGGGATGTGCAGATAAACGACGACGACATTGTACGTGGCCGGAAATCCAATCCATAAAATCACGATCATGATGATGATCCAAATGTGGTTGGCTTCCCAAACTGGTCCCATGACTTCGTAAACGGTTTTTTTGATCGGTTTTTGGTTGTCTTTGGAAGAGAATAATTCGATGATTCCGGCACCAAAATCGGCACCGCCAAGCAACACATAAAGGAAAAATGAAAGGACAAGGAAAACTAAGACGACGTACAGCATATCAATCGACTTTTTGGTTCAACACTTTGATCTGTCTGCGCATGAGCCAAATCACGGTAAGCGTCAGGATCGTATACAGCAGTACATAAAACCAGAAACTGTAAATCATTCCGGGCATTGGCGTGACGGCGTCTTTAGTACGCATCACTTTATGGATGATCCACGGTTGACGGCCGACTTCGGTCACGACCCAACCTGCTTCGAGTGCGATGTAACCCGTCGGGGCCAAAATGGCGAACAGCAGCCAGAATTTCGAGTTTTCCCACCATTTGCGTTTCCTCACACTGATAAAATAGAAAAGCGCGGCCAACGCCATGATTCCGCCCATGCCGACCATGACCTGGAACGCATAATGCGGAATCGCGACCGGCGGAAGTTCGTCCTTCGGGAAATCGTTTAGTCCTTTCACTTCGGCATCGAAATCGCCAAAAGACAGGAATGACAAACCTTTCGTAATTTCGATTTTATGCGAAACCGTCTTGTTTTTTTCATCGACGATACCACCAATGTACAGAGGCGCGCCTTTTTCGGTTTCATAATGCGCTTCCATCGCGGCGAGTTTCACGGGTTGGCGTTTGGCCACGTCTTTGGCGGCGATGTCACCGCTTAAAGGTTGCAACAAAGCCGCAATTCCACCAAAAATGATCGCGATATGAAACGCTTTGGCGTGAACCGCCGGATTGTGTTTGCGATATACCTGCCATGCATGGATTCCCGCGACGGCAAAACCCGTGGCGGCAAAAGCGGCAAGTGTCATATGCAAGGCTTGAGAAAACCAGGCATCGTTGAGCAAGGCTTTGACCGGATCGATATTGACGTATTGTCCGTTGATATAATCGAAACCCGAAGGTGCGTTCATCCAACTGTTGGCCGACACGACCAAAATTCCCGAAGCGACACCCGAAACGCCTACGATGACTCCGGTAAGCCAATGGAATTTTTCGTTGATTTTGTTCCATCCGTACAGATAAAATCCGATGGCGAGCGCTTCGACGAAAAAAGCAGCACCTTCCAATGAAAAAGGCATCCCTATAATCGGTCCGGCGTGCTTCATGAATCCGGGCCAAAGAAGTCCTAGTTCGAATGAAAGCGCTGTTCCGGAAACGGCTCCGGTAACGAAGAAAATCGCGACGCCTTTCTGCCAGGCTTTGGTCAGCGTGAGGTAAATCGGGTTGCGCGTCTTGAGCCATTTGAAGTGGGAAACGACCATAAAAAATGGCATGACCATTCCGATACAGGCAAAAACGATATGAAACATCAGGGTAAAAGCCATCTGTAGCCGGGCGGCGTCGAGGTTGTCCATGGCAAGCGTGTTTGATTGCTATAAATTTACGGCTTGAAGCTCAGGAAAACTAATCAAATGACCGGATTTTCTCACCCAAATAAACCATCGCTTCAGCATAGGTTTCGATTCCGTGGCCGACATTCGCAAAAACTTTGGTTTCGCAAAGGCTTTTCAAGTGGATTCGAGCATTCCGGATCGATTTATCGGCAGGGAAAAGCAAATCGGAATCACCCAAAAGCAAATAAGTTGCAACGCTCACATCGTCGAGTTCATTAGCCATGAAATACGGCTTCTGGGATCGGTCGTTGTATCGTTTGAGCGCAAAGACTTCGTAGTCGATGAGAAGTTCCTCGGCCAATGGCGACAAACCGTGATCGGGTTTCGAGAAAATGGCCGTGTCGAGAAACCGTCGCACATTCTTACTCGTCGGACTCACTATGGGAAGCAGATTCGCAAACAGGTTTTTGACCGACATCGAAAACGGCTGCAGACAACCCGGATTGAACAGGAATGCAGCTTTTACCTTTTCGGGATTCGTGATCGCGAGTTCATGCACACCAAACCACCGAACGACGCACCGGCCACAAAAGCTTTTTCTATTTCTAAACCTTCCAAAACCTGGGCGGCCCAACGTCCGTAATCGAGCGACTTGATGTCGGGTGTGAAACCGTCGCTGAGATTCGGAAGGCCGTTGGTCTCGACCATATAAATTTTAAGATCGACTTTGAGATGGTCGAGGTTTTTGTCGAAATCCCAAAACAAGCAAGTGGTTCGTGCGCCGGGAAAAATGACCAACGTTTCGGATGGGTTTTCGCAAGTGCTCCAAGACCAAACGTGTGTTTTTCCTAAAGTCGTACGCACGACATGCCGGCCGTATCGTCTTTTGTTGGCATGCTCGAGGCGTTTTACCCAATCTTCGAAATAGGCCACGTCTTGTTTCTCATCTTTGAAATGAGATTGTCTTTTGATTTGCATTGTGTCGATTGATGATTGATGATGCTTCATAAGACGCAACTTTTTGCCTTTTGTATCAATTCTGGCGTGGTTTAATGTATTTCTTCTTGAAAATATGGATGATTTTGAGGATTAGGATTGATATAATGATTGTCATGATGTTATTATTTTTTAGATTTTTATCATTGAGTTTATTTCGTGAAAGCTGCGCTTTCACTTTTTGCTTCACCTGCCGGTGGGGCTTTCTTTTGCTTCGCCGCAAAAGAAACAAAAAGGCGGAGCGTCGCACAAAATCGACTAATAGGAAGTTTTTATTTTATTTTCGGCTTGCAAGCTGCGCCAAAAATCCTTCTAAGAAAGTCTGTTGTATGTCTTTGACGGAAGTGCTTCCAGATTTCTCCTTCGTCGAAATCAAACGTTCTTCAAAGGAAATACTTTCCAAAAACACAAACCGTTCTTTCGGAGACGCATTTTCCAAAGCGCAGCGATGGAAAATGCCAATAAGCGCTTCCGAATCCCAGCGCCATGAGCGCGCAGGCGGGCATCTGACGCCACGATGGTTTGGAAAAAGCGAAAAGCTGTTTGAGCGCAGCGAGTTCTTTTCGCTTCCAAACCGTGTGGCTGTCAGGTCGCCTTCGCGGTCGCGCCAAAGGCATTTTTGTTTCTTTTGTTGCCAGACAAAAGAAAGCCTCACTGGCAAGCGAAACCTTCCAGCAAGCGAAGCTTGCGCAGAAACAAAAAAACCAAAGTTTTAATTCGTCTTACGATAATTAAGAACCGCCCAACCGTTAAGGAAAATCCCCAAACCGAGTACAATTGCAAAATGCGGCAAAATGTTATGCAGACTGCTTCCTTTGAGCATCACCATCCGCATCACCTCAACCAGATAACGCATCGGGTTGAATCGGGAAACGGTTTTCGCCCAGGCCGGCATGCTGTCAATCGGTGTGAACAATCCTCCGAGAAGAATGAAAATGAGCATGAAAAAGAACATGATAAGCATTGCTTGTTGCTGGGTTTCGCAAAATGTGGAAACGAGTAATCCGAAGCCTAACGCCACGAAAAGGTACAATGCGATGAACGTATACATCACGAACACATTGCCTTCCGAAGTAATCCCGTAAACGAGCCACGCCAAAAACAATCCGACGGTAAAGACCACGTTGGCCAACACCCAAAACGGCAACAGTTTCGCGATGATGAAATGGTGTTTTTTGATCGGCGTCACGTTGATCTGCTCGATCGTGCCGATTTCCTTTTCCTTGACGATGTTAAGCGCCGTCTGGAATCCGCCGACGAGCGTCACCAGAAGCGCGAGGATTCCAGGAACGAAATACAGCTTGTAGTTCATGTGGATGTTGAACCAATTCGACGAAGCGACATCGATCTGAGGTGCGACGTTGCCCGAAGACGAGCCCGTTTCCACACGGATATCGTTGTTATAGTTCGAAATGATCTGCAACAGGTAACTCGAACCCAATCCGGCTTTGCTGCCGTTGATCGCGTTTACGGCTACGAAAAGCTCTTCGTGATCTTCTTTTATGAGGTTCTTTTCGAAGCCTTTCGGGATTTCAAGCACAACATCCGAGGCATCGCTTTCTATGTTTTTATACGCCTGATCGTAGCTTTCGTCGTAGCTCACGAGCTTGAAATAACCCGAACCCGTGACTTTGGAAATCAGTTCTTGCGACATGTCCGAACGATCGTGGTCGACTACCGAAAGATTGACGTTCTTGACTTCGTAGTTCGCGGCAAACGGCAACAACAGGAATTGTATCGTAGGCACGACGAACGTGATCACCAAAATCGCTTTGTCGCGGAAAATCTGGCGGAATTCTTTTTGTATGAGGAATAGTATTGTTTTCATGATGATTTCAGGTTTACAGATTTACAGATTCGCGGATCATCAGATTACTCGAGACGGATCTTGAATTTCTTGAGCGCGACGAAGAACAGCACACAAGTCATGCCCGCGAGGATCAAGGCTTCTTTCCAGATCGAGGAGAATCCAAGGCCTTTTATCATCACGAATTTCACGATCGTGTAATACCATTTGGACGGCACGATGTTAGAAATCACCTGCAACAACGTCGGCATGTTTTCGATCGGGAACATGAATCCGCTGAAAATCATCGTCGGCATAAGCATCCCGACCAACGAAATCAGCATGGCTACCTGTTGCGATTTGGCGATGTTCGAGATCAGCAATCCCAAACTGAGACAGCAAACCATGAACAACATGCTCAAAAGCACAAGCAACAAAATGCTGCCTTTGATCGGAAGACCGAGTACGAAAACACTCATCAGTAAAATCGTCACAAGGTTCACCATAGATAAGGTCAAGTACGGAAACAGCTTCGCAAAAACCACCAAAATCGGTTTGAACGGCGACACCAAAAGGATTTCCATGGTGCCGAATTCCTTTTCACGAACGATCGAAATCGCGGTCATCATCACACAGATCAACATCAACACCATCGCCATGACGCCAGGCACGAAATTGTGCTCGCTCTTCAATTGCGGATTGAAAATGTTGCGCACTTCGGTCGAAATCCGATACGGAATCCTGGTATTTTGCGCGAGTTCTTCCTGATACGATTTGATGACCGAAGTCGCATAGTTGAGTACCGTCGTTGCCGTATTCGGGTCGGAAGCGTCTGTAATCACCTGGATTTGCGCTTTGTTCGTGTGTGATAGATCGGCGTTGAAATTCGCAGGGAAAATAATCGCGGCCTTGATTTTGCCGTCGCGGAAATTCTCCAAAATCTCATTATGTGACAACGGCGCTTTCTCGATATCGAAATAATGGCTCGCGTACATTTTGCCGATGATAGCCTGCGAAGCCTCGTCCTTTGCGTTGTCGACGACGATTACGGGTGAATCCTTGACTTCGTTCGTCAATGCGAATCCGAACAATAAAACCTGTACGACGGGCATGCCGAAAAGGATGAACAACGTACGCTTGTCGCGGAAAACGTGATAGAATTCCTTGCGCACGAATACAAAAAACTGTTTCATGAGTCCGAACGTTTTGCGGCTCGCGCCAGTTGATAGAATACTTCGTCCATGTTGTCTGTGTGGAATTGGGCTTTGAGTTCCGATGGCGAACCCAGCGCTTCGATGCGGCCGTCGACCATCATCGAGATGCGGTTGCAATATTCGGCTTCGTCCATGTAATGCGTGGTTACGAAAACCGTGATGCCGCGATGGGCCGCGTCATAGATCAGATCCCAGAACTGACGGCGCGTCACGGGATCGACGCCTCCGGTCGGTTCGTCGAGAAACACGATTTTGGGTTCGTGGAAAATCGAGACCGAGAACGCGAGCTTTTGTTTCCATCCTAGCGGAAGCGAACCGACGAGCTTTTTCGACTCGTTTTCCAATCCTAATTTTTCGATGAGCGATTGGCTTTTCTCACGGATTTCCTTGCGCGACATGCCATAGATTCCGCCGAACAATTCGAGATTTTCCAAAATCGTCAAGTCGTCGTAAAGCGAGAATTTCTGGCTCATGTAACCGATGTTCTTCTTAATTTTCTCGGTCTGTTTGAACACGTCGAAACCCGCGACCATGGCCTTTCCCGAGGTCGGGTGCGACAATCCGCACAGCATTCTCATGGCCGTGGTCTTGCCTGCCCCGTTCGCGCCGAGGAATCCGAAAATCTCGCCTTTGTAGACTTCGAACGAGATTCCGTCCACCGCATGGAAATCACCGAAGATCTTGCTCAGTTTTTCGGTTTGTATGACTATTTCTTTCATGATTGCAGCATTTTGATGAAGGCGTCCTCGATGTTCGGCACGACGGTTTTCGTCTCGATTCCCGACAAACCTTTCTGTTTCAGGAATTTCTCAAGGTCGGATGCGTTTCCGGACTTGAACGACACGTGCGCGAATTCCCCGAAAGCATAATGCGCTTTGATGTTTTCGTACTGCGGAAGCGTCCTGAGCAAGTCGTACATATTGTTTGACCGAACCGCGAAAAGTGTGTCGGGATACGCTCCGATGATGTTGTCTGGCGTGTCGAGCGACAGGATTTTTCCGCCTTGGATCAGCGCGATGCGGTCGCACATCGTGGCTTCGTCCATATAAGGCGTAGAAACGACGATCGAAATCTCCTGCTCTTTCAACCGTTTGAGCATTTCCCAGAATTCCTTTCGGGAAACCGGATCGACTCCTGTTGTCGGTTCATCGAGAAACAAGACGGTCGGTTTGTGGATCAGCGCGCAACACAACGCGAGTTTCTGTTTCATTCCGCCCGATAATTTCCCGGCGCGTCTGGTCTTGAACTTTTCGATCTGCACGTAAATGTCTTTGATCAAATGATAATTTTCTTCGACCGTCGTTCCGAAAAGCGTCGCGAAAAAATGCAGGTTTTCGGCTATCGTCAAGTCCTGGTAAAGCGAGAACCGTCCGGGCATGTAGCCGACCGTATTACGGATTTGGCGGTAGTCTTTGACGATGTCGAATCCGTCTACCGTTGCCGAGCCCGAATCTGGGAACAGCAGCGTCGTGAGCATGCGGAAGATACTCGTCTTGCCTGCCCCATCGGGTCCTATCAATCCGAAAAGCTCACCTTTCTTGACCTCAAAGCTCACTGAGTCCACAGCCAAAACTTCCTTGTTCTTGCCATAGGTTTTCGTGAGATTCTGCACGGAAACAGAAATCCCGCGTTGCTGTTCAGTTGAATTTAAGCTCGCCATACATCCCGATTTTTAACAGTCCGTCGTTTTTCACTTTCACTTTGATCGCGTATACCAGATTCGAGCGCTCGTCTTTGGTTTGGATGGTCTTGGGCGTGAATTCGGCTTTGTCCGAGATCCACTCGACGACGCCTTCGGTCTGTTTGTAGCCGTTCGCGTCTACATCGGTGAAAACCTTGACTTTCTGCCCAAGTTTCAACTGTGCGAACTGGTCGCCCGAAACGTAGGCGCGGAGCGTGATGTAACTCAAATCGGCGATTTTATAAAGCGGTTTCCCGACCGACGTGATCTCGTTTTCCTCGGCATATTTCACGATCACGCTGCCTTTGGTCTCGTTGACGATTTTGGAACGCGACAACTGATCGTTGATCTGCTCGATCTGTACCACCAACGATCGTGCTTCGTCGCTCAAACTCGCCGACGTATTGCCTAAAGATGTTTGTTGGGCCGTGATTTTCTTTCGTACGATTTCGATGTATGAAGTCGCGTCGTCGAGTTGTTTCTGAGTCGCGGCGTCGGCTTTTACCAAGTTCGCGATGCGGTTCCTGTCGCGTTTGGCCTGCAGCAATTCTTCTTGCAAAGACGCGACTTCGACGGCGATTTGCGGTTTTTTGGAAAGCACCGTCTTGATTTGGGCTTCAAGCTGTTTTTTCTTCAGATAAAGCTGCATCGTATCGATGTAACCGACGGTTTGTCCGGCTTCCAAAATCTGGCCTTCGTCTATTTTGAATTGTTTGATCGGTCCGTTTGCGTCGGCCGAGACGATGGTTTCGACGGCTTCAAATGTTCCGGTGGCGTCAAATTCGTTGTCGTTGTTGTTGCATCCGATAACGGCAAGCGAAAGGAAAATCGTGATTTTTTTGATGAATGATTTCATTGTGAACTGTTTTATGTGAAATGTGAGATGTTGATTCGGATTAGTTTCCGGTGGTCGTTTTCTGGTTGTATTGGGCGAGCAGCAATTCCATTTCGTGGACGGCTTTGTCCTGACGCGATTCGTTCTCGTTGTTGACTTCCTTGAGGTAATCGCTCGATGTGATCACACCGTTTTCGAGCTGTGCGGCCGACGCTTTCTTGACGTTGTTGCGCAGTTTGACGATTTCGTCGTCCGAAACGAGCAATTGCTGGTATTTCTCTATGTCGGAATTCTGCTGCTTCACTGTTTGGTCGATGTTGAAAAGGAAGGTTTCCTTATCGGCTTCAAGCGTCATCTTGTCCAGATCGATGAGCTGCTTTTTCTTTTTGGTCGTATACAACCCGCCGAATGACCAGATCGTCTTGATGCCGCCGTAGTAATACGAATTCCAGCCTTCTTCAAGGAAATTCAACGCAGGGTTTCCGGCTCCGGCCTGCACGAACAGATTCACTTTGGGTTTGTTTTCCGTAGTGATCGACTTCTTGCCCAATTCGAGCAATTTGTCGTGGGACGCGTACATCGAAAGTTCGGGACGGTTGATTTCGAAAGCGGCCAACGGAGTCGTCGGTTTTTCCAAAATCACATCCTGCGAAAGTTCGCGGTTCACGAAAAGCCCGAGCATTTGCAGATAGGCTTTGCGGTTGCTCCTGAGCTTGGTTTGCTCCTGACGTACTTTGAGTTCCTCGGCTTTCAACACGTCGGCATTCGAGCGGAAAGACGTTCCGTTGGCGATTTGCGCGTTTACCGTTTTGAGGCCGATCTTGATGTCTTCGAGCGTGAGTTCGTTCTGGCGAATCTTCTCGTCTCCTACCAAAATCCCGAAATACAACTGGTTGATGCGTTCGCGCAACGTGTACAATTCGACTTCGAGCGTCTTGCGTTCCAAGTCTCGTTTGGCCCTTTCGGTCTCTTTTTGGTTGCGGATGTTGCCGCCGTCGAGAAGCACCTGATCCATCTGGATATACGCCTTGTATTGGTCCTTGTTCTGGGTCGGCATGTCGACTCCCGGAATGCTACCCGGAAACTCGACCACATCGGACTGGTACGTCGTTTGGCTGTTGAACGAGAACTGAGGCAGATACGCTTTGGATATGTTCGACAGCGTATACGATTCGCTTTTGGCGATCAGTTCGCGTTTCTTGCTCAACGGATAATTCGCCTCGGCTTCCTTTTGGCATTGGTCCAACGTAAGGTTTTGGGCGGTTGCCAGTAACGAAACGTTGAGAAGTAAAAGAAAAATCCATTTTTTCATTTTTAAACAGTTTAATTAATAATTCATTTTAATCATTTGATTAACGATAGGACAAAAAAAGGTGCTAGCAGTTCAGCACCGCGTCAATCCACTGCGGGATGAGCTTCTTTCTTTCTTCCATCAGCATGGCGAACATCACGTCGGTCTGCTCGTCATTTCCCGGGAAAAGGATCGGCTTGGACACGAACGGGAACACGAGCATTCCCATAATACTTGTCATGAGCTGATACGGATGGATGTCGGGCCTTCTTTCCTGCAGCTGCTTCACCAAAGAAGAACTTGCCATGACTTCGGCTATGTTAAGCGACTGGGCGAAACGCTCCGGATTGTTTCTCACTTCACTCAACACAAATATGGGCAGATCGGGGTTCTGCAATAACAAATCGATGTAACCGTTGGCGATCTTTTCGATTTTTTGTTCGATCGAAAGACTTTCGTCGGTCACGATCGGGAAAACCAAACCGAACATGAGCTGCACTTTTTCCTGCATGATCTGTGCGAAAAGCTTTTCCTTGCTGCGGAAGTAATAGTTGAGCAACGCAAGGTTGATCCCGGCTTCTTCGGCAATGTCGCGCGTTCTTGTCGCGGCAAAGCCCTTTCGTGTAAAGACAACGCGTGCTGCTTCCATAATTCTTTCTTCGGTAGAAATATCTTTATCTCCCGCTTTCTGGTTCACTGATTTTTTTGGCAAAATTAGGACGGATTAAAATATGAAACAAGTTTTTTAATCAATTGATTAAAATAATTTTTAAAAAGACGTTTTAATCGATTGGAAAAATACTTTAAAAAATGCTTGACTGATGCGGGTTTGCGAAGATTTAACAGAATTTATCCTTCATCGAAAAAAATTTCCGAAATGAAAATCGATTCTTACAACTCTGATTTACAGCCATTTTTACGAAATCCTTTTCGCCAGCCGCAAACAAAAAAGCCCTCGACATCCGAAGGCTTTTTAGTACTATATAAGTAAGAGGTTACCAGAATCTCGCGTACAAAGCCACGACGAGCAACAACGTGACGACGATGAGCGCCAACGTCGAAGGTGCGACCTTGAACATCGATTTGTCGAGCTCGAACGCCTTCGGATTCACTTTCGGTCCGAACAAACTCATCACGATCATGAGCAGCATCGTAAAGAAGAACGCCCAGCCCATACAAATGTGGAACGGGATTTCCCATCCGCCTTTTCCGTTCGGGAACGCCGTGTACAACCAGGTTTCGTGTCCGAACAATTCGGGTGCGTAGTTGTTGAACAATACCGACAAGGCGAAACCGGTGATCACACCCGCGATCGCCGCGGCACCAGTCGTGCGCTTCCAGAACATCCCGAGGAAGAACATCGCGAACACACCCGGACTGATAAAGCCCGTGTATTTCTGGATGAACGTAAATCCGCCTTCGCCGCCGATTCCTAGCAAATCGTTCCAAGTCAATCCGATAGATAAAATCATGGCGGCCACGATGGCGATACGCCCGATGTTCACGAGTTTTTTCTCACCCGCGGTCTTGTCGATGTATTTTTTGTGGATGTCGAGCGTATAAATCGTTGAGATACTGTTCGCTTTTCCGGCCAAAGACGCTACGATCGCAGCGGTTAGTGCTGCCAATGAAAGCCCTTTCATCCCTGTTGGAAGGAAGCCGAGAATTGCAGAATACGCGTTGTCGGCGTTGAAATGTCCGCCCGGTGCCATTTCGGCTTGCAAACCTCCGTTCTGGTAGATTACATAAGCCGCGATTCCCGGAAGCATCACGATGATCGGCATCGCGAGTTTCATGAATCCGGCGAACAAAATCCCGGTACGCGCGGTTTTCAGATCGGCTCCAAGCGCACGTTGGGTGATGTATTGGTTACAACCCCAATAATTGAGGTTCACGATCCACTGACCCGCGAAATACATCGCGATTCCTGGCAACATCAGGTATTTGTTGATTTCCGATTGAGGCGAATTTACCGTCGGCTTGTCTATCATCATCTTGAAATGGTCGGGCGCGGCTTCCATCATCTTGTTCCATCCGGCAAGCGCGTCGTGGCCAAGCCCAAAATGGTCGCTCACCAAAGTAAGCGCGATGTAGGTCGTGGCCAATCCGCCGATGACGAGCACGACGACCTGGATCACGTCGGTGAATCCGATAACCTTCATTCCGCCAAGCGTGATGATCAATGCGAAAATCGCCATGACGATGATGATCAGGTGGAAATTACCGCCTCCGGCCATGTTGTCGATCGCGATCGCGCCGAGATACAGAATCGAAGTCAGGTTCACGAAAACGTACAAAAACAACCAGAAAATGGCCATAATCAGACTCACGCTTTCGTTATACCGCGTCTCGAGGAACTGCGGCATCGTAAAAATCTTGTTCTTGAGATAGACCGGAATGAACCAAACCGCCACGATGATCAGCGCGATGGCCGCGACCCATTCGTAGGCCGCAACCGCAACACCGACGAAAAAACCGTTCCCCGACATGCCGATGAACTGTTCTGCAGAGATGTTCGATGCGATCAACGAAGCACCGATCGCCCACCACGTAAGTGAACCTTCGGCAAGGAAAAAGTCTTTGGAATCTGAAACGCCTTCGCCTTTTTTCTTCTTGTAAATCCAGTAGCCGTAGCCCGCGACTACGAAAAAGTAAATGATGAAAATGACGTAGTCAATGGTTGCGAATTTACTCATAACGTTTGGGTTGGTTTATTCTCTATTTTTTTGGCATTTTTTATTCCCGAGCACATCGGAAATACCGATAAAGGCTCACTTTAAAAAATGTCGGAAACCTTGGTGGTTCAGGGTTTCCGACAATATCAATAATTAACTATTGTCTATTTTTATTATGTATTGTCTATTAAACCGGCACGAGATTTCGACCTACGCCAATAAACAATATCAATAAAAAATAAAAAATCACTTGTAAGCCGCGTCGTTCCAACGGATTTCGTTGCGGAACTCGGCGAGCCTGGTATCTTTTCCGATGAGCAGGAATTCGATCCCGGCCATTTCGGTAAAATCGCGGATGATCTCGCTCGACAGGTTCTGGCTATAGGCCGTGTGATGCGCTCCTCCGGCGTAAATCCAGGCGGCGCAACCGGTTTTCATGTCCGGATACGGTTTCCACAAAACTCTTGCGACAGGCAAATGCGGCAATTCGTCCTGCACGTCTACGGCTTTTACTTCGTTGACGATCATGCGGAATCGGTTGCCCATATCGACAAGCGATGCATTCAAGGCTTCTCCGCCAGCCACGTTGAAAACGAGACGGGCCGGATCTGCTTTACCTCCGATTCCGAGCGGATGCACTTCGAGACTCGGTTTCGTAGCCGCCAAAGACGCATCGATCTCGAGCATGTGCGATCCCAAAACCAATTCGTTGTTCGGGTCGAAATGGTAGGTGTAATCTTCCATAAAGCCGTTTCCGCCTTCAAGCCCGGAACCCATCACTTTGAACGCACGTACGAGTGCTGCCGTTTTCCAGTCGCCTTCGCCCGCGAATCCGTAACCGTCGGCGAGCAAGCGTTGCACCGCCAAACCAGGCAATTGGACCATGCCGTGAAGGTCTTCGAACGTGTCGCTGAAACCTTTGAATCCGCCATCTTCAAGGAACTTGCGCAACCCGAGTTCAATCCGGGCCGCTTCGTAGACAGAAGAATGTTCGCTTCCGCCGCGGCGCAAGTTATCGGAAACGTCATATAATTTTTCGTATTCCCCTACCAGTTTTTCTATATCGTTTTCGGAAATTTTAGAAATGATGTCGACCAAATCGCCGATTCCGTAAGAGTTTACAGAGAACCCGAACTGCAATTCGGCTTCGACCTTATCGCCGTCGGTCACGGCCACAAAGCGCATGTTGTCTCCGAAACGAGCGAACTTCGCTCCTTGCCAATCGTACCAACCGGCGGCGGCACGCGTCCAATCGCCGATTTGCTGCTGAACGTCGTCGGCTTGCCAATGTCCTACAACCACTTTGCGATTCTTACGCATGCGCGACACCATGAAACCGAATTCGCGGTCGCCGTGGGCCGACTGGTTCAGGTTCATGAAATCCATATCGATGGAATTCCACGGAATGTCGCGGTTGAATTGGGTGTGAAGGTGCAACATCGGCTTGTTTAGGATCGCAAGCCCGCGAATCCACATCTTCGCAGGTGAAAACGTATGCATCCACGCGATTATGCCGATTACGTTCTCGGTCGTATTCGCCGCCAGAAGCGTGTCGTAAATTTCCTGTGTCGTCTTCACCGTAGGCTTGAAAACGACGCGAACCGGGATTTTGCCCGAAGCATCGAGCCCCGCGGCTATGGCTTTTGAATGTTCGGCCACTTGGGCAAGCGTTTCTTCTCCGTAAAGGTGCTGGCTTCCGGTGACGAACCAAACTTCAAATGTTTTGAGATTTGTCATAGTGTTGTAAATAGAGGTTGTCTGTTTGATTTATTGGCCGTAATACGAATCGGGGCCGTGTTTTCTTTCAAAATGTTTTTTGATCAGGGAATCTTTGAGACGAGGCGCTTGCGGATTGATCTGTTCGGTCAAAAGCGCCATTTTCGCTACCGTTTCGAGAACCGCCGAATTGTACACCGCTTTCTCGGGAGTTTTTCCCCAAGTGAAAGGCGCATGGTTTCCGACGAGTATCATCTCGACTTCTTCGTAACTCAAATTGCGTTCCTCGAAACAATTCATGATCTGGAACCCCGTTTCATATTCGTAATTGCCCTGGATCGATTTGTCGGCCATCGGTGCGGCGCACGGAATATCGACGGTTAAATGATCGGCGTGCGTCGTTCCGAAAATCGGGATGTCGCGTTGCGCTTGGGCCCAAGCCGTTCCGTAAACCGAATGCGTGTGTACGATGCCGCCGATTTTTGGCCAGTGCTTGTACAAAACCGCGTGGGTTTTCGTATCCGATGACGGACGAAGGTTGCCTTCGACCGTGTTTCCGTCAAAATCGACGATGACCATGCTGTCGACGGTCAAATCTTCATACGGAACGCCCGACGGTTTGATCGCGAACACACCGAGTTTGTGGTCGGCGGCGCTCACGTTTCCGAACGTAAACAACACCAATCCGAGTTTCGGAAGCTGCATGTTCGCGTCGTAAGCGGCTTTTTTTATATGATCGTATTGGCTCATACCGAAACGGTTTTTTGCGCTTTCGCGGATGTCTGTCCGACGACGAATCCGCCTAAAGCTTTGTATTGTTCGTATCGTTTTCTGTAAATCGCGAAGTTCTTTTCGTTGGGTTCGTAGGTCACGTCGAAACCGCGCCCCATGGCTTGCATCGCTTCTTCGACCGTATCGTAAATTCCGGCGGCGACCGCAGCGAACATAGCCGCACCGAGTGCGCAAGTGTGCTTGAATTGGTGGATGCGGATCGGCATTTCGAGTACGTCGGCCATCATTTGCATCACGAATGGCGACTTTTTGGCGACGCCGCCGATTCCGATGATGCCTTTCACGGGAACGCCTTCTTCGATGAATCTGTCGACGATGGCTTTTGCACCGAAACACGTCGATTCGGCCAACGCGCGGAATACTTTCGGCGCATCCGACCCGAGGTTCAACCCAGAAATCGCGCCTTTGAGCAATTGGTCCGCGTCTGGAGTTCGCCTGCCGTTCAGCCAGTCAATTGCAAGTTCGTTGTGTGTTTCGATCGGAAGCAAAGCCGCCTGGCGCGAGAGTTCAGGGATTATTTTGTCGGCGATTTCGTCTTTGAGCGCTTCGGCGGTTTTCTTGTCGACGATCGCCGAACTCGCCAAAAGGTTGTCGAGCGGCCACAAAAGCAATTTCTTGAACCACGCATACACGTCGCCGAAAGCCGATTGTCCGGCTTCAAGTCCGGCCATTCCCGGGATTACCGAACCGTTGACTTGGCCGCAGATGCCTTTTACGAGTTTGCCTTCGACGTCTTCGTTCGGGCATACCAAAATGTCGCAAGTGGAGGTTCCCATCACTTTCGACAAATGATACGGCTCGATTTGTCCGCCGACCGCACCCATGTGGGCATCGAACGCGCCGACACCGACGACGACGTCTGTTGACAAGCCGAGTTTTTGCGCCCATTCCTGCGAAAGGTTTCCGGCAGCGACATCGGATGTATAGGTTTCTGAAAAGAGTTTATCTGTAATTCCGTTCAGGATCGGATCGAGTGACGAAAAGAATTCCTGAGGAGGCAGACCTTCGAATTCCTCTGCCCATAAGGCTTTGTGACCCGCGGCGCATCTGGAGCGTTTGATTTTTTTGACGTCGTTTCCGCCAGTGAGCAAAAACGGGATCCAGTCGCAATGCTCGACCCATGAATGTAGCGCATTTTTGACGGCAGTGTCTACGCGGACTGTTCTGAGCAACTTCGCCCAAAACCATTCCGAGGAATAAATCCCGCCTACGTATTTAAGGTAATTGATGTCGAATTTGGTCGCGTGTTCGTTGATTTCGGCAGCTTCTCCCGTTGCCGTGTGGTCTTTCCACAACACGAACATCGCATGCGGATTTTCGGAAAACGCAGGTAAAAGCGCGAGTGGCGTCCCTTTTGCGTCGACGGCAACCGGAGTCGAGCCCGTGGTGTCTACCGAAATACCTTTGATGTTTTTGGCGATTTCAGATCCGCCCGCTATTTGGATGCAATCTTTAATGGTCGCTTCCAAACCTTCGATATAATCGAGCGGATGCTGACGGAATTGGTTCTCGGCCGGATTGCAATACAGCCCTTGTTGCCAGCGCGGATAATTGAAAACAGATGACGCCAATTCCGCTCCGTTGGCGGCGTCGATGATGACCGAACGCACCGAATCGGAACCGTAATCGACACCTATGACATAGTTCTTGTCCATGATGAATTTCTATAAGTGTCAAAATAACACTAATATTTTCACATAAACAAATATGCCGGTCAAAAATTAACAATCGCGTAATTTGAGCGTAAATTATTGGCATTATTGTAGAAAGGCGAGATTTCCCGTATCGATTCGGCAATTGCTTTGAATCGAAGCAATATTAACGTGTGTTATTTACACTTATTTGTATATTTGAGCCATGACCTATTCTCCGCGCACGTATCGCATTACAGTTTCGACCTTGTTTTTCATGGCCGGCCTGTGCTTTTCGAGTTGGGCTTCGAGAATCGCGACAATCCAACAGAGCTTAGGTTTGAATGAGGCCGGATTGGGTGCCGTACTCTTCGCCTTGCCCGTCGGATTGATGCTGTCGTTGCCGCTTTCGGGTTGGGCGGTTTCCAAAATCGGAAGCCGAAAAGTACTCGCGGCATCGCTTACCTTATACGGATTGATGCTCGTGTGCCTCGGATTGGCCAACAGCGTCACCCTATTGATAGTGTGCCTGATTTTCTTCGGGATGGCGAGCAACGCGGTCAACATTTCGGTAAACACGCAAGCCGTCGCGACCGAAAATCTGTACCCGAAACCTATCATGGCGTCGTTTCACGGTTTGTGGAGTTTGGCAGGATTCGTCGGAGCGGGAATCGGCACGTTCATGATCGGAAACAACGTCGCTACGTTGACACATTTTTTGATTATCGGCGGAATCGTTTTGGTCGCCGTCGGAATCTGCTGGGCGTTTCTGCACGACGACAACGGCAAATCGGAACGCGGCCCGGCATTCGTCAAACCCGACAAATTCCTGATTACGCTTGGCGCTATCGCTTTTTGTTCGATGATCATCGAAGGCGCGATGTTCGATTGGAGCACGATTTACTTCAAAAAAATCGTCGGAGCAGAAAAAGGCTGGATCGGCGCGGGTTATACGGCCGGCATGTGCGCGATGGCTTCGGGACGATTCGTCGCCGATTGGTTCTCTCATAAATTCGGGCTCAAAAGAACGCTGCAAATCAGCGGTTTATTAAGTCTTTCCGGATGTATGATCGCCGTAATCTTTCCGATATTGATTCCCGCGATGCTCGGTTTCCTGTTGATCGGCGCCGGAATTTCGTCCGTCGTTCCCATGGTGTATTCGGCAGCAGGAAAATCTGAAACCATGCAACCCGGGCCGGCGATCGCAGCCGTTTCTACGATCAGTTTTACCGGATTTCTGATCGGTCCGCCGATGATCGGTTTTATCGCCGAAGCCTCGAACCTAAAAATCTCATTCCTGTTCCTGGCCGCGATGGCCGTTTGCGTGATTGTCTTTACGACACGCGCCAAAATCTGAATCTAACAACCTCAATATGAAAAAGTTTCTATCCCTTTTTTGTTTCCTGTTTGCCGTAACGATTTCGGCCCAAAACTCCGGAAGCGTGAAAAGCCCGGACGGCTCCATTTCGGTGATATTCGGTATGAATACGGACAGCCAGCCTTACTATTTGGTACAGAAAAACGGCAAAACCGCAATCGGCGCCTCGCGTTTGGGATTGGTGCGAAAAGACGGCGATTTCTCGAAAAACATGACCGTAATTTCGATTTCTGCCGATGCGAAAATTTCGGAGCATTACCAAATGTCCGTCGGAAAGCAAAAGAGCGTTTCGTACGCCGCAAACCAGAAAACACTTCGCCTTAAAAATGGTTCGGGACAAAAAATGGACATCGTTTTCAATGTTTCGGACGATGGTTTCGCGTTCCGATACGTGTTTCCCGAAACTTCATCGGATGTGAAATACATCACGGAAGAAATCTCGACTTTCAGCTTCAAATCGTCCGCGAAGGCATGGCTACAACCGATGTCGAAGGCGCAAACGGGTTGGGAACACTGCCATCCGTCTTATGAGGAATACTACCTGAAAAATGTTGCGATCGATACAAAATCGCCAATCGGGCAAGGTTTTGTCTATCCGGTTTTGGTCAAGGACGGACCGAATTGGATTGCGCTCACCGAAGCTTCCGTCGAGAAAAACTATTGCGCAAGCCATCTCGATTACGACGAAAAACTCAAGGCGATGCGCGTCGTTTTTCCGCAACCTGAGGAAGTTTTCGCGAAAGATGCGCCGCTTTATCCGCAATCGAAACTGCCTTGGGAAACGCCTTGGCGCGTGGTGGCTTTGGGTTCGCTCGCCACGGTCGTGAATTCGACTTTGGGAACGGATTTGTCGCCCAAGTCGCGTCTTTCGGACACTTCGTACATCAAAGCCGGGCCGGCCGCATGGAGTTGGGGAATCTACAAAGACGACGGCACGAACTACGAATTGCAGAAGACCTTTATCGAATACGCGTCGAAAATGCGCTGGCCGTACGTTTTGATCGACGCCGATTGGCACATCAGGATCGGCATGGACCGCATCAAGGAATTGGTGGCTTTCGGGAAACAGAAAAACGTCAAACTGATTTTGTGGTACAACTCGGCAGGCGACTGGAACACGACGCCTTATGGACCGAGAGGGAAATTCCTCACCGCCGAAGGTCGCGAATCGGAATTCAAGATACTCGAAGAAATAGGAATCGCAGGTACGAAAATCGACTTTTTCGGTGGCGACGGACAATCGTTCATGCAGTATTACATCGACATTCTCGAAGCCGCGGCAAGACACAAGATCATGGTGAATTTCCATGGTGCGACGCTTCCGAGAGGTTGGGAAAAAACGTATCCGAACCTCATGACGGCCGAGGCGATCAAAGGTTTCGAGTTCGTCACGTTCACCCAGGAAGGCGCAGACCTGCAACCCGAACATTGCGCTACGATACCGTTCACGCGCAATTTGTTCGATCCTATGGATTTTACGCCGATGTGCCTCGACAAAATCCCGAATATCAACCGCAAGACGACTTCGGCTTTCGAACTCGCGTTGCCGACATTGTTCCTTTCGGGCTTCCAACACATTGCCGAAATTCCTGACGGCATGGCCAAAATGCCCGATTACGTCATCGAATATTGCAAGGATTTACCGATGCTTTGGGATGAATCGCGCCTTGTTTCGGGCTTTCCCGGAAAAGATGTCGTCATGGCAAGGCGTCGTGGCAACGATTGGTTCGTGATGGGAATCAACGGGGAAAATTCGGCTAAGGAAATCGAGGTCGATCTTTCTTTCATCGGCGACCGAAACGGATTCATGATCACCGACGCCGCAGATTCATTGTTTGAAAAGTCACCTGTCAAAGCAGGGAAAACCCGCGTCAAGATGAAGCCTTACGGCGGATTCGTGATGAAATATTAGATCCGGAATTTCAAACTCCATAAAAAAAGCTGCAGAGATAGGACGCCTGCAGCTTTTTGTTTATCCGTAAATCTGGTTTATGACCGGATAAATTCCAAAAGATCGCGATTGATCGTATCTCTTTCGGTGGTCGGCATACCGTGCGGGAATCCCGGATAGGAAATCAGTTTTCCGTTTTTGAGAAGCTTGGCCGAACGTACTGCGGTCAATTCGAAAGGCACGATCTGGTCGTCTTCGCCATGCAACAGCAAAACGGGAACGTCTACGCTTTTGAGGTCTTCGGTAAAATCGGTTTCCGAAAAGGCCTTGATGCACTCGTAATGCGCGTTGATGCCGCCCATCATGCCTTGACGCCACCAGTTTTGTCGTACGGCTTCCGAAATTTTGGCTCCGGGGCGGTTATAACCGAAAAACGGCATCGTGAAATCGTAATAATATTGGGCGCGATTGGTTGCCGTATTCAAGCGGATCTCGTCGAAAACCGACATCGGGATGCCATCCGGGTTTTGCGGGTTTTGAGCCATGATCGGCGGAACGGCGCTGATCAAAACCGCTTTGGCGACGCGTCCTTTGCCGTGTTTGGCCACATAACGGATCACTTCGCCTCCGCCTGTGGAATGTCCGATGTGGACGGCGTTCCTCAAATCGAGCGCTTCGGCAAGTTCGGCGACATCCGATGCGTAGGTATCCATTTCATGCCCTCCCGAAGCCTGGGAAGACCTGCCGTGACCGCGTCTGTCGTGCGCGATGACGCGAAACCCTTTTTGCAGGAAGAACATCATCTGTCCGTCCCAATCATCGCCCGATAAAGGCCATCCGTGGTGAAAAACCAACGGTTGCCCGCTTCCCCAATCTTTGTAATACAAGTCGGTGCCGTCTTTTAGTCTAAGTGTACTCATAGTCTTTTGATTTAGATTATTACTCCCTGAAAGTTAGCCATTTATAGACGACAAGACAA
Source organism: Flavobacterium agri (assembly GCF_013401995.1). Taxonomy (GTDB): domain Bacteria; phylum Bacteroidota; class Bacteroidia; order Flavobacteriales; family Flavobacteriaceae; genus Flavobacterium; species Flavobacterium agri. The sequence goes on along the minus strand of NZ_JACBJI010000002.1, from coordinate 565,023 downwards.
TGTCCTCAATATTATTTTTTCGGTTTTCGGGTGAATAGCGGTTTTGTGCCGACGAGGATGTGTTTTCATTGGCCAAAGCCCAAAATACCTTACAACGCTACCCGATTGCAAAAGCCGTAGCGGTTTTGAGGAATCCGCAAAAAGGAGTTTTGCCGTGATACTTGCACTTGAGTGCGCTTTGAGTGCCCTTTGACTACCCTTTGACTACCCTTTGACTAGGCTTTGACTAGGCTTTGACTACGGTTTGGATAGGCGTTGGTCTCTGGGGCGTTGATTGAGGATTCGGCAACGAAATCGGAAATTTACCGAAAAAAGAAAGTTATGCGGTCACTGTCCGCTTTTACGTCGATCGTATGCCTCCGCTTCATTCTTCTGCTATCTTTGCGTGCAAATAAAAATGCGATGAAACGTTTTTCCCTCCCTTTTTTGCTGTTGTTTTTCCTCCATACGACGCAGGCACAGATGGCCACCACGTTCGCCGGAGGCAGCAACGGCTATCTCGACGCGACCGGGACCGCCGCCAAATTCCGGGACATCTTCGGCATCTGCGTGAACAGTGCGGGCACCCTTTACGTGGTGGATAACGGCAACCACCGGATCCGGAAAATCACGCCCGAGGGCGAAGTAAGCACGTTCGTGGGCAGCGACACCGCAGGCCATGCCGACGGTGTCGGGACGGCCGCGCAATTCGATTACATCAGGGGCATCTGCGTGGATGCCGCAGGCACGCTGTACGTGACCGAATATTACAGGGTCAGGAAGATAACACCCGAAGGCGTCGTGACCACGCGCTTGCAGGCGGGGAAAATCAAGGCTATGTCGACGGCCCGGGCAGCAGCGCACAGTTTTTCGGGCTCATGGGCATCTGCGTCGACGCCGCCGGAACGATTTATGTGGCCGATTCGAGCAACAACCGCATACGCAAGATCACGCCTGCCGGTGTCGTCAGTACGCTCGTCGACGGCACATCTTTGTTCATCTCGATACACGACCTTTGCATCAACAACGCCACGGGCATGCTGTTCGTCACCGACCGCTACGCACACAAAATCTACAAAGTCACCCCGACCGGCGCCATAAGCACGTTCGCCGGAAGCGGCGTCATGGGCTACCAGGAAGGCACAGGCACCAACGCCAAATTCAGTTTCCCGTACTGCCTGTGCATCGATGCCTCGGGCAACCTGTACGTGACCGACAACACCTACCTGATCCGCAAGATCACCCCGGCCGGCGTCGTGACCACCCTTGCCGGCGGCCCCGGAGGCGACCAGGACGGCATAGGCACCGCAGCCCGCTTCGGCAACCTCGAAGGCATCTGCGTGAACACCCAGGGCACCCAATACGTCGTCGACATCCAGCACCGCAAAATCCGAAAAATCTCGAATTCTTTAGGTGTGGACGATGCGGCACGGTTGGATGGTATGAGGTTATACCCTAATCCTGTGAAAGGGATTTTGAATGTAGAGTTGGAAGGTTTTGGCGGAGGTTTGGTTAGTGTGGTGGATTTATCAGGCAAGGTGGTTTATTCGGGAGCCGCTCAAAATCCTGTTACGACGATCGATACAAGTACCCTTGCTAAAGGGGTTTATTTCGTAAAGGTGACGGAAGGTGGTGAGATGGAGATGGGGAAATTTGTGGTGGAGTAATTGCCCCTTTTTGAGGTTGAGTATGGTCCATTAGACCCTATTTTCTTATTTCATTGTGCTTTTTTTAAATTCTCATTTGGAAATCACATCCGCTTTTTGCAGCCCACTACAAATCTTGTTTTCATGAATATTATTTATCGAAAAATGAACAGACAGTATTGATATTTAAGACATCTTCAAAATAAACGTCATCAATCGTATTTTTTAAGCCGATTTTGTAGGTGGAACAAGAAGATTATTTACATCTAAATGATTAACCGGATGAAGTTTTCCATTTTCATTTTCTTCATCATAGTCATAACGGATATATGAAGGCTCGAACATCATAATTTCCTGCAACAAACTAAGGCCAGAACGATGCTATCGTCTAAGTCAAATACGATGTCCATTGAAGAGAAATTCAATGACGTAGATGAAAAATTGATAGTGATGAGGAGATTATTCTTTTATCGATAACAGTTCCAGTATAGGTAGTGATTTCTTGAACATTCAATTCGTCAACAATAACAGTGAAAGGAAAACCGAAACTGTAGAATTTTTTACCGCTGTAATAGAAGGTTTGACTCATTTTATCAGCAACCAAGCGCAGAAATGGATTTTTATTATCAAACTTTTCATCTAATTCAATAGTAATAACCTTGCTGTATATAATATTGTTTTTGCATAATCTAGCTTAGTCCTAAAATCCTGATAAGGACAAAGAACGGTGGCAATTGCGATTGTTAGTTTGTTCATAATTGGTCGGTTTTATCTATCCGAACCCTAAGACAGCGGTTATTATAAACAAACAGCTGGGTTCTAAGCGCGTGCTCAAAGCCCGGGATTTCTTGGCCTACCCATATTCCAAAGCACAAAGCCGTCACTCACTCCTTGGCATGAGCGATAGGACAATTGCCTTATGGAATATGCAAGGGTGGAAACGGCCAAGTTTCGGGTTTCCACGACAAAGCTAACGCTTGCGATATTTTCAGACGGCTAAGATAATGATTCGATCCAAATTTATATTATACGATATGTGCTGTCGTACGATATTCGCAATATGGATATAAAAACAAAAAGAGCCTCCCGTTAAGGAGAGCCTTACCTGTGGTAGTAGTACCTAAGCAGTATAAATAGAAAACCCGAAGCATGTTCGGGTTTGTCATCATTTTTTAGAGTGCATTACTGATGCTTGTTCAGTAGGGCACTTTCATCGACAAAGGTATACAATCAGAATTAATATCCAAATCTTTATAACAAAACTTTACCACTGCTTTTTATAAACGTAACCTATCTGATTTTCAACAAGTTTTCTTATTACTGGTTTATTTTTTTGACGGTTAAAAATCTTCTCCAAAGACTCGTTCATTTCTAATCGTCTGTTTTCGGACATGACACCTAAAAAATATTCGATGACCTTTATAGCCGACCCAAGTGAATGGTAGTTTTCATTATCGTAGGCTATCATCGGCAACAAAGGAACGCCTTTAGGTAGTGTCATGTCGAAAATAACGCCTCCGTGCGAACACATGTTCCTTACGAACTTTATCGTCTCAAGAAAGTTCGTGAATTTAGATATGTTCCGTATGCCATACTCCATGGCTATCTTATTTTTTATATCTCCATCCTTTAAAGATTTGAATATTTTCAATGTCGTACCGAAAGTAAAGAACTCTATCGTTTTCCACGCAGGCGCATACTTGTCGTTGATGTACTTCTGGTGATGAAGCCTTATCGGGATATGGTTCTTTTTGAAGTCCTCGTTATAATACTTGCTTATTGTATTTATGAAGCTTTGCTCAACAACTTTTGGATTTATAAACCATGTAGGCGAATCGACGTATTCGTTCGAAACATGATATACGATCTTGGTTCTGAAATTTATTTCTATCCGGTTCAGGAACTTGGTCAACACATGTCTCAAATCGCAATCCAAATAATACAATTCGACGGCATTTGAGAAGGTTGTGCCTTGCTTGAAATTGTGATCCTTATCTATTTCGAACGGATGCCAATAGAAACCTAATCTGTAGTATCCTATATCTAAAAGTATCTCTTTTACTTTTTCGACTGGAATGTCGAGTATCATTCCGCGTTTTTGCAACTTTTCAATCTGTTGTTCAATCGTATTCGCCTCTTTACCCATTTTAAGCTGTTTGGTTTCCAAATATAGCAAACTGCGAATATGATATATTTATAATGTCGCAAATTTTATTACATAAAGATTATAAAACACCAAGACCCTTCCTTTCGAAAGAGTCTTGGTGTGGTAATAAAAAAGCCGCTATTAAGCGGCTTATATGTCTTAAGTAAATAAAACTTTTAGTGCTTTATCTCTTTACATTTTTTTTGTGCTTCTGACAATTCGGACTCAACAATTTCAATCAGTTTGTCAGACACAAAATCCGAAATTTCATCGACGTCCACGTCATCTTGACCAATGAATGGTGTGTTTTTTCTTTCGCTAAATTTGGAATAATAAACTCTAAAATTGTCCATAACCTATTCAAAATATTTCTTTAAAAACGATTGGTTTATTTCGGCATCAAAATAATGTTTCCGTTTCATCCAAACGAATCCGTCGCCTTTTGAAATTATCGCCACGTCTACCGGACCTCCTACGCTTTCTTCGGCAAAAGTAATCCTTCGTTTGAGATAAGTCAAATATATTAAACTTTCCGCCATTTCGGACAAGTCTTCTTTAGCTAAATTAGCTACAGCATTTATTAACGGCGTTACATGATGTTTCTGCTTAATTGCACTATTTAAATTCCTGAACTCTTCTCCAAGCTTTACTATTGAAACGTTCCTCACCATCATTGCCATAGGCGTATTCCCTCCTAGTGCCGTCGCTATTGCTTCTCCATATTTTTGCAATGTCTTTTCAAAGTTTGAAACTAAAATCTTTTCCAAATTAGGGTCAATACCTTGTAATATGGTATCTATAACGTCAGTTTGCGCGAATGGCCGTATAGCGGCATTTACCATGTGCCCGATTGTTGCCCTTTTTTTATCTATTATATAACACCTTAGTTTATTATCGATAACCATGCTGATATTCATAGGTATCATAGAGGGGAATATCTCGTTATCTCCAAATCCACAAAATATCAATCCCGTATGATCTATGCCGTCTTCCTGCTTGTTTATAAGCATAAACATGAACTTCTTATATTGGGTAAATATTTCGTCAGTAATGGACGGGTCTGATAGAACGCTTTTTCGAATCTCATCAAAAGCGTCTTTTGTGTATGAATCAAATTGTTCATAAGTAAACCCCGCCAACCCCTCAATTTGTCCAGCCGTAGAAAGTATTCGTTCGATGATAGACATTGCAGATTTTAATCTTGTGGCTATACTTGTTCCGGGTTGTTCTTTTTTCTCTGGTTTTTGTATTATAGCCATAGAAAAGTTGACCAAGAAATGGTGCGTGTGTATTTTTTGTATTTCGTTGTTTAAAAAGTAATTTTTGGTCTTCAAAAATTTCAGAAAATCCTTTTGATATTCCTCAAGACTTCCGAACGATTTCTTCTTTAAATTATTCCTGTAAACTTTTATTATTGTTTCCCATGGGATTCCCATAAGAGAAGCCGAATTATATATTATGATACCTACGGGGTGGTATTTTGAAAGGGTAAAAATTTTGTTGGCTTTATTAAATATCTTCTTTCCGGTATTGGTGGTTACTGTCACCGCACTATCTGCGGCAATCGCTATAGCTTGCTTGTTGAGTATTCCAACTACTGCTGTCATAAATATTGGTTTGGTTAGTAAATACAAAATCTCCATTACACGCCTCTACGGGTGTCAATGGAGATTTTAGTTAATCCAAACGTAACGAAAGTTTTACATAGACACAAATTTTATTACATTTAGTCAAATCAAACGTACAAACCCATGAGAAAAACAGATCTAATTACATTTACGGCAACCAATGATAAAAGGGTAACGATTTCAAAACCTGCCGTCGTAGCCATTCATGAAATGTCAGATGAGGATTATACAAAGATATTCTTAGGACACGAAAGCTTTTTGGTACAGCATTCATATTAAGAAGTAATGAGAATGCTTTTTCCAGAAAGTACTTTTGATAGTAAGTCAATAGGATAAAAATGCCTATTTTTACCGCTTCCGGCATTCCCGATTCACTTCCGAATAACGGGTTTGTCAATTGGTTTTCAATATATTGGTTTCCTGTCATTACGCTTGAAAAAGTACTTATAAATCATCTTTTTCGAAAAACTCGTGCAGTTTTATAATTTTGATTACGGCGGCCTTTCCGTTTATACATTCAAGCTAGCCAATTAATTACTCCTCTTCTCTAACCAAAACCTCCCCACACACCACACCCCTTTTTCCAAAGCTTGCGGCGGAAAAATAAAAACCTTTCCGCTTCCGCCGCGCCGTTAA
>NZ_JACBJI010000002.1:547089-558956 GCF_013401995.1 Flavobacterium agri | reverse complement strand
TCGCCGAGCGATTTGGCGCCACGCATTTTTGCTTCTTTTGCTGCGAGGCAAAAGAAGGCCCGCGGCAGGCGAAACCATAAAAGAAAAGCCGCGAAACGCGGCTTTTATCACTTATTCAAAAGTCTTTCTAAATATTCAACCTTAGCTTTCTCCGCTTCCAACAACCTCTCATAAAGCTTCTCCTTTTCAGCAAACACTTCCATCAACTTATCAAGAGGATTGAAAGTACAATGGTTATTGAAAGTTCCTTTGCTGTCGTTCTGAAAAGTATTAAAATAATTTATCACATTCTCTTCACTAAAATTCCTCAACGCCTCAACACTCACACCTAACGCTTCAGCAATACCCGCCAAACGATTATCGTCGATTTCCTCACTATTCTCCAAAACACTAACACTCTGCTGCGAAATCCCCAAAGCCTGCGCCAATGCTTCCTGCTTCATGCCGCGCAACTCACGAATGCGCGAAATTTTACGTCCGATGTGGGTTTTAGAAGGTGTTTCCATGGTGAAAGTGTTTGGTTTGCGTAAATATAAGGAATTTGGGAAAGGCGTTGTGGTGGTATCGTACTAATGTGTGGTCGGTTTGGGAAAAAGAAGCGTTTTGGAAGTTGTGTCAAAATTCGGGGTTGGTATTTTTTGAGACTACGTTTGTAGCAATTTGTAAGCGGTGAAAAAAATTGCTACAAAGTCGAGCATAAACATCACGTGGCTGTTCTATGCGGACAAAGTGAGGTCTATGGTTTTCATTTGATAACTGATCCCCTCTAATAATCGTAATTTGCCAAATAAACCCTTCGCATGGCAACAAGTAAATTTATAAAGCACTCTTTTGAAGAATTGTGCCAGAATTTCAGGGTCCTGATGGAAGCCCACATCCGAGCCAACCGTTTCGGATTACTCAAAGTCGACCGCGCTGAAGCCATCGGCAATATTGAAACAGGCCTTTCGGGTGTGTTAAATTCATTTCACAATCTTTATGATGCGATCCAAAAGCAGATGGCGCCGGCTCCGATTAACTGGTACGAGTCTGCCCCTTTGGCATTGATGTTGGTTTTGCGTAACGCGCGTCACCATAATCACGCAAACCGGATCAGGACGCTATACTCGCACTATCTTCAGGAAGCTTCCGAAATAGGAACTATGGAGAGCTATATCCTTATAGATTTTCCGTGTCCTGAAGATGGGGCAAATACGTTTGACCTTCACGTATCGTGGGGTGATTTGAAACATCTTTTCGATTTACCCAAAAAGGACACGCAGATAAAGGACATGACCCGATCGATTATATCGGACTACCTGAGCACCTCAAAGTTCCGGGAATATGCGGAGCTATATAAATTACCGGAATCGAAACTTTGCTTTAATATCATCCCTTTGTTTGTAAACGCGGCTGCGACGATCACGCCGTTTATAAAAGATCATTGTGAGCCCGATTCGTCAGAGGCGCGATTTTTCGCAGAACATTTTTGTTCGCTGACGAAGGCAGACACGCAAAATCATGAAGTCGATTGCGGACCTGTGGCTTTTATATGATTGCCGGGTCAGTTCCGTCATGAATCGACAAAGCCAAAGAAACGCTCTTACAAATCATCTTGGGGCGGATCAAGCAGCGGTTATTGTCGGTAAGGACTATCGTGTACGCTGATTTGATTGGCCGGATTTATGGTATTTGATCTCTTGATGAAATAATCGGCGATTGATCGTGTCTCTTCAATTGAAAATATCGGAGGGAAATATTCTACATACGATGTCAATTCGGGTAAAGTCAAAATTTTTACAAATTGGAACTCTTCTGTCGGACGCTTATTTATCAAGACTATAAGGTTTCGAACCGGGATTTTTCTGTCTCCCCAATGATGCTTGTTCAATCGAACGGTCGAGTTGGATATTCCGTCCGATATCATTTTGAAAAGGGCGTAATTGGCTCGTTTAATTTGTCTTACAGGAGAGTGAAAGTTTAGATTTGAAATCGACTTTTCGCTCCAGTTTTTTGTTTCGATAATAAACACGCCCGCGCGTGATATCAGGATGTGGTCGACTTGGACGGATTTAATGTAGTCGTTCTCCTTTCGATTATAAATCGCAGGCTGGAATCGACAAGTGAAGTCATTTACCAGAATAAATTCATCGGACAACGTCTCTAAATTCTTTACGACTTTATATTCACCGAAAGCCCCGTAAATGAAATTCTCCAACTCTTCGATTACGTTTTTTCTTCGCAACAAGGCATTCAATTCCGTCGAGCAACTTTCACCAACCGCATAGTCAAAATTGAGATTCAAAAAATTAAGGCGGCTCTTCTCTTGGGAGGCTATATCCAAACCAAGGCGGTCTAATGATTTTAATTTGGAGTGAAACGAAAGTTGCGTCGACCAAATTTTCATCCAAATGATAAAATTCCTGTAATAGTCGATTACGGTAGGGATGATTTTGGAATTGGTCTCGGGAAGGTCGTTTATTTGTTTGTTGAGTGCGGATATCCGGGTTTCTTTTTGGTTTTGGACGTCATTCCTGGTTTTTGAATAAGAATCTTCCATATCTGCAATTTGTATTTCCAAATCGGCTTTCTCTTTTTCAATGAGTTTCGTATGATTTGAAATAATTTGCTGTTTTGCAGATTCATACTTGCTCATGAATTCCAGCAAATCGAACAGCGATTTGAATTCATGTATATTGTTGTCCGCGAGCCGTGATCGAATGGTGGTTAACGATCCGATTGTGTTATACGTTTTGCACATGTTTTCTCATTCGTTGATGAACACGATTTTTAATCTCACGTCCGATAACGTTAGCCCGCTGACCGCATTCGTGGCTGACGAAGAAAGTACTCTCTTAACTTGGAACGAATTTAAGAAAAAAGCTCACTCTAAATTATATATTCCGGTCATGTGATGCGAAGGCAGTTCTACGCGGTTTTATTTTAATTTCAATATTTGTTTCAATTCACTCATTTCGTTTTTGGAAATATTTTTCTTGGGGATAAGATTTACAATTTTATTGCTTTGATAAATCATAATCCAATGTTTGATTTCTTTGGTTTTATAAATCGTATCCGTTTCAAATTCTGATTTAAAAGTTTCTCCAACAATTTTAATTAGGTGTTCGTCAAATTCATAAGAGATTGTTTCCTGGATTTTTTTGTTTGATTGAAAATTCTGTTTTGCCGATAGATATGTCAGTGTTGGGACTATGATCAACATTGATATCGCCAAGCCAATTTGAACTAATGGCGGTTCGTCAAGATTTATCAAACTGGCATAATACAAAATGGAAACAGTGGCCCAAACAACACCCAAAAAAGTCATCAAACGTATCCAAAACCCTTCATACGATTGTCTAAAATGCCATTTAATATAGTCTTGCCGATTAATTTTAGTGGTTAATATCATGAATTGAAATAGAGTTTTATAAAGATTATACGTGACGTCAGTTCGCGATTGCCGAAGCTAAAACATAAACCTTGGATGTCGGAGCGATTTTAGGGCTGGAAAATAATTATAAGACAACGGATATTGGAATTAAAAAGCTCCATCATAGCTCATGGTCATAAGCCGGCTAGTTAATTTTCAGATCTGAAATTACCGACCTGAACTTCACGACATTCAACTCATATGCTTCATTACTTGAAGCAAAATCAATCAACAAATGTCCGGTCGAGGTATCCACGAACGTCAGCAAATCCAAAAACCTTTCGTCTTTTACCTTGGAAACCACTTTATACGTTTCACCGAACGGCAAATAACCCTCCAGTTTTTCGATCGACACTATTGTTTTCCCTTCGAACTTGTTTCCCTTTTTCAATTGGGCGCTTATCGACTGAAGTTTTTGGAATTCTTTCTTATGGAAACCCTTTATCGAAATTTTGTCCGTCGTGTTTTTCAACGGCGGAAAATCCACTTCCCACGGATTGTCGGCCGTGGCCAGCGTCATCCATGAAGGCACGCTTAACGAAAAGCCGTACTCCGTTGAGTTGATTTCGGTGGTTTGGGTAGTGGCGGCGAAAGAAATAAGGAGGACGAGTAATGACAATAATGGTTTCATATATCCTGATTTTATAGCTATACTGTGATGCGGAAAGAGATTGCTGCTGCAGAAGACGTATTCTTCGTTGCATGTCCGAAGTTATAGAAAAGTTGGTTTAGATCATTCCGAACTACGATCTTTCGCCGCGGTTATGCAAGGTTTGCTAAAGTTTATTTTTCAAATCCATCATTCCATGCAGCACTCTTTCTATTTCGATTTCATTTTTTGAAATTTCCCTGTAGAAGATTATATGTTGTCCACATTTATATCCCAAGACATTGAGGGCCAGTATTCCGTAAGTTCTGCCCAATTGCGGATTGTTCGCCAAGTCCTGGCAAGAAGCCATGATCAGGTTATAATATTTCTCGGCTTGGTTTTCTGACCATTCATGAACCGAATAATCCCAAATGTCAATCAAGTCCTCTGTGGCTTTGTTGGTAAAATAATATTTTGCCATTTATTTTTTTCCGGCCTTTAAGGATTCAAGGAATTTCTTAGGCTCGAAATCGGTCGCAATGCCGCTGTCGATACCTTCCTGGATGGCTTTTCTCAAGGAAATGATTTTGTTTTCCTCATCTTCAAGGAGTCGCAATCCCGCGCGTACAACCTCGCTTGCATTATTAAACCTTCCGTTATTGATGCTGTTTTCGATAAAGCTCTCGAAATGGTTACCCAACGATATTGAAGTGTTCTTTCCCATGTTTCCAAAATTTAAAGCAAGTTACCAAAAAACGGTAATGATTGCAATTTTTGTCATTGTTTTACGAATCGAAGAATAGGGTTGGAACTACAGGAGTGAAGAGAATTCCAGAAATAATTCACTTAGGCCTTTAGATGTAATTTTTGGTACCGATATTTGAACTTGCGGCCAACGTTAGGCGGCTGATTCCGGTTGCGACCAACCGGAAAGAGTACTCTCCGCCGAAAAGCACGAAGTTAAGGAACAGTTCGTCCCTTGGCCGACTTGCCGCAATCGAAATCAGCGGTGGCTATGACGTTTATTTAATAGAATAATGTGCCTTCAAAATTTTTTCTGGCAAATTCCATATCTATGATCTCGTATGAATCGATTATGAAATCCGGAACAGCTTTTCCTTGGACAACCGCATTTATTATTTTGTCGCGCAATTGAATTGGCGGATAAATCATAAGTCCATCAAATGGATGGTTTACATAAGCATCATGATCTAAATCAAATCCTATATTCGGATTGGCTTTTATGAAATCGCTCATTTTATCGCCAACACCAAATTCTTTGAAAATTTTCCCTGAATAACCTTTGCTGCAACTCATCGAAACAATTTTTCCGGTCAGTAAATCGATTTCTGTTTTAAACTCTTTTTTCTGTGAACTCAGAGTAATGAAAATATATTTACTGTCAACCTCATGTTTGATTTTGGTATTATGATTTTCAAAGAGATTAGCGGTGATAACAGACTCGAAATCTTTAAGCGTGTTTTTAAAACTAATCCCGCCTGCTCCAACTTCAGGAATTATATCGGCGTCAAGATCAAATTCTTTAATTCCCGTAATAGTTTCGATGTTATTCCTGGCTTTCATAAAATGGCGTATAACGTGAGGCCGCTAACCGAAGTGGCGTTTTTCGGAGAGAGTAATCTCTGCCGAAAAGTGCGAAGTTAAAGAACAGTTCGTAAACTTTGTCAGCTTGCCGCGATCGAAATTAGCCACGGTCAGCTGTGGTTCTATAGTTTTCGCTTCATCATCTCTTTGTCTAATTCTTCCGGAATTCCCTTGTCAGTTCGATTTTTAAATTCATCATACCATCCTATAACTTTTTTCCCAAAAAGCGCATCATTGTTTATTGCGCACAAATCATATAAACGCGGAGCTAAATAGTATTCTGTCTTTTTTTGGATTTTGTGCGTTACTATATCTGAGTAAGTTTTGTATTGGTCGAAGTAATCATTTACGGGCCCAGATAAATTGTGATTTAAATTTTTGACGATTTGTAAATTGTCATATTGCGTAAAATCATAATATCCATCATCAAAACACTCCTGATTCCAGTTTGGTATATCTTCGGCATTTCCTCCGGCTAACCCTATAAGTTTAGTATTAGTAGTTTTGTTTTTCCTGTAAAAATCAGCTAATGCTTTTGATTGAATCGCAATTGAAGGTTTTATTGCGCAAATGTCACTTCCATTATTCCATTTACTTTTTTGAAAAATGATAGAATTTTCAAACTCATAGTGTGTTCGAGAGAATGTCAAATCTTTTTTGTTGAATTTGAATCCTAAATCCACAAGTTCAGGAAAAACGAATTCACTTAAAATTTTTTCGATTCTAATTGAAGGGCTTAATTTCTCGAAGATAAATTCTCTCTTAGAGTTTCGAAATAGTCCAAACATAGTTCGTTGTCGTTTCGTAGTTAAGAATCCCCGCTAACGTGAGGCCTATTCGCGATCGTTGCGGCCTCGCGGAGACAGATTTCTCCGCCGAGTCTAAAAGTAACGAAACCAATGATTTTTTCTAACTTTTTCTGTTGGAAAAACCTTGGTTTTGTGGCTTTTGGACAAAGCTCTTCCCGTTAGTCATCTCGCTGCCATGGCGGTTAGCGGCGGTTATATGCTGTCATGTTTTTCTAAATACAAGTAGCTAGGGAATATAGAATCTCTTTCAGTTTCGTTCACTTTCATCACCCATTCTGGGAACTTATATTTTACTTTAATTACACTATCATTGATTAAATTATACTCGCAAAAACTATCACCGTTTTTTGGATGATGTAAGCCGTATGAAGTGTTCAAGAATTTGGTATCAAGTAAGCAATCATTTTTGTATGTCCAAAGAAGCTCAATTTTATCTGCGCCTGTACGATAGTGATTTGTAAAAAACCAATAATAGCATTGACCATGAAATTGATAAACTAAAAATTCTTTCTGAAAAATGATCCTCGTAAGATAACTAGCGGTATCACTTTGTTTAGCGATCCAAGGAAAATCTTTGTCGTCAGACATATAATCACCGATTTTCTTTGGATGATGTTCGATTCTTTTTGGAGGTGTTTTTACTTCATCCTTTTCCTGTAACTTTTCTTTTTTGCAGCTTGCGCAAAATATAATTGTAATTAAAAGAATGAGTTTTTTCATCGTCATGGTTATTTGATAGCATATAACGGCTTGATAAATGTATAAACTTTCCCTTACACTCTACTTCCAAGAAACAAAAGACAATTTCATCGCAATTACCAAATGCCGACTTCCTTTTTCCCAAACGAAAATTTCTTGTCACAAAACGCCCTCGCCGCAACCAAACCCGAACTCCCCGCGTGAAACCAAACCACCACAAACCCGACTCCCCCAAGCGGACCGACTTTTCCCAAAGCGCAGCGGCGGAAATCGAGGCCCAAGCCTATGCTCGAATATTTACGAAACCTTCCGGGCCCGAAGATTCAGCGTAGCTAAAAATATAAACTTTTCCTATTTCAGCGCCATGGACTCGTAGGCGGGCACCTGACACCGCTACGATTCGAAGACCCGAGCGTAGCGAACGGGCGAAGCAAATGAGATACTGTTTGAGCGCAGCGAGTTTATCTCATTTCCGAATCTGGCGGCTGTCAGGTCGCCGAGCGATTTTGCGCCACGCATTTTTGTTTCTTTTGCTGCGAGGCAAAAGAAAGCCCCGCCGGCAGGCGACAGTATTCCGATTCATAACTCCTGCCCACTTGCAAAGTGAATCGACCTATTTCCTCACCCAAACCCCACACATACTAACCAACACTCCCCAAACCCTCACGAAATCGAAATAGTAACAAAAAATGGTCTTTATTTGCGCCACGTTAAAACCAAACAAAAATGCATCTCAAAATCACCACACTGTCGCTACTGCTGACCGCCTTTTTAGCGAACGCCCAGGACAAAGCCGTCAATGTAGAACTTCCGTCGAAGAACGTTTTCACGGACTATTACTTCTCGGAATCCGGAAAAGCCTATGTCGCCAGCAACAATGCGAAAGACAAGCAAACCAATCTGCAATTTTTCGACGAAAACCTCAACCAGAAATTCGCCAAAAACTTCGCCTCCCAATACAAAGGCCTCGGTTCGTTTTTCGGGCGCGGCATGAACGCGGCTCCCGTGGCCTATAACATGTTTGGGACACGCGACGGGGAATATTTGATCTGCAATGTCGACGACCTGCTCTTCGATTCGAACGGCGCCTCGCGCAAATACAACCGATTCGAGGAGATTTCGGGATTCGAGACCGTTTTCAGGATATTCACGAACAAATACGACCTGCATCTGGGCAAAAAGAAAAAAGGTAATGAAGGCCCGTATTTTTACAGGACGACATTGGCCGATCTTTCCAAAAAACCTATCAAGCTCGAATTCCCTGATTTCGACACAAAAATCGGAGGAACCCCGACAAAAGTAAGCGGCTCGAATTCGCAGGCTTGGGAAGATGCAGGCTTCAACGACAGCCAATTCTACATGGTCAGCAAAGAACTCAACAAGGAACGCAACGAAAACCAATACAACATTGCAGGGTTCGATTATGAAGGCAACGTCGTGACCAAAATCAGTATTCCGGTAAAGCTTAAAGGGAAATACTTCGCACTTTCGAACAGCGGTTTCGGAGGTTACAAAACCGTCGATTACGGCATTGTCGGCGCATCGGCCATGGATGAGAACGCGACGGGTAACGTGTATTTCGAAGATGGGTTTTATTACATCTACGGTCTCTTTTCAAAAGAAAAAGGCGACCTGAACAAAGTGAAATACCACGGTTTCTACATCAACAAATACGACACCAAAGGCGATCTGGTCTGGACATTCGAAAAACCGATCACCCAAAAAGGATTCAACGCGACGCAACGTCCGCTTGCTGTCGAGGCGCGTTTCGTGAAGACCGGTTCGCGCATCGCATTCAGGATTTCGAACATCATGGAAAAATACGCGTTGTTCTTCAGCGTAGACGGCAACGATGGCAAATTGCTCAAGGAAGCCAGCCCGACATTCGACATCGAAGGAAACCGCTACGAAAACTTCAAAGGCGGCACGTTCGCAACCGGATATTACGTAAAAGCCTACTCGAAAAAGCACATGGACATCAACACCCTATTCGCCTCTTTCCTCAACCCGGAAGTCGAGGCGTTCCTCAAATCACCCGCATCCGAAGACCTCAACTACAACTGCAAGATCACGCCTGCCGGCATCTACATGATCGAGGAGAACTATAAGGACAAAGCGTTCCGGTTGTTGAAGTTCGATTGGAAATAACAAATCCCAATCCGAAGAAAACTGTTCCCTCCTAAAAAAGACGTTCTTCCGGAGCCTATCTTTTTCCAAAGCGCAGCACCGGATGACTTCACTGATAAAGCTCTCGATCCCCTAAGTCATTTCTCGATAGTAAGACTTGCGCAGGAAGAAGGAATTACGCATGGAAATTCCAAGACTAGCCTAAGAACGAATTAAGTGCAAAGAGCCAGTTGACGCTGGCTCTTTCAATTTGAATATTTAACGTAGTCCACGTTCCTTCATTGATAATTCAAAAAAGGGTTTCGCTATTTCACGCCGTTGTGTTTGCGTTGCCCGAGACATCATCTCAAAGAGTTCTTTGTTCTCTGCCTTCATTTTAGCTTCGCTTTCATCCATTTTGGCAATGTAATCTTTTGCCTCGCTTATGGATTTAAATTGCGTCTGTCCCAAATTTTGCTCAAGCAATTGAATAAGAGATTCCCTGTCCTTCGGTGGAGTAGGACTTTTCAATAACACCGCATTGGTTTTATTGGCAAAATCCTTCGTCAGTTTGTGGTTGTTTACCCAAGTTTCGGTTTTCATCATTTGCTTATAGTCTTCTTTGGCTTTTGTAAGTTCCTGTTCAGTAAGACCTTGGCTTAAATTTTCGTTCCCAATCTGGGCATGAATTTGGGAGAAAACAAACAATAATAAAATGAGGCTATATTTCATAAATTAGCAATTATCTGCACAATCATTAAACGTATATGTGGCCATGCTTACGTGTGCATTGTAATATACCTCACCCAACCAGCAAGCCGTTTGGTTTCCTCCACCACACCAATCGCACCAAAGATTTTCCCAACCTTCAACCTCTACTGTCCAAGCATTCAAACAGCCATCTAAACATGTTGATGATTGGGCTGGTAGTCTTGTAATCGATGCCGCCATAATGGTGTGTCTGTCACTCGCATCTGCGTTAGGAAAATATGTACTGAAAAGCGTTGAATTGTTCGATATAATTGAACTCCAACGTGTTTGACAATCATCATAGGCAATTTCAAATGCCGCGACCGATGGGAATAATGTTAAGGAAAGGTTTGTATTAATCCAAGTCATCGCATCAGTTTTTCCAGTCCAAATAGGAGTGTTTTTGTTCATTTTAGCGGTAAAGCTTAACATGGCTGATTGATAGTTTTGATAAGCTGTAGAAGCAATCATGTTATTCCAAGCAGTGGTCGCATTGCTCAAGTCGGTAGCATTCAGTTTAGCTGTCGCTCCGCCGGGGTTTTCTTGGATAGGAATTTGATTTTTAACACTAACGTCCTCTGACTCGGAAGAGCAGGCAAAAATAGCAACAACAAGACCTGTTGTTAGCAGAAATTTAATCATTTTCATAATATAAAGATTTAATTGGTTTACTTTATAATTATGATTAAATCGGTTTTTGGGTGAGTTAATATGTGAATACGCTTGCATACACGACTACCAATCCATATTCACAATAATATAACGCTCATTTAGTACAGATATTTTGTAGATATTCAATTATAATTTTCTGCGGTTGCGCTTAAATGTTGGATCAGAAAACAACGGACGAAGGACAAATGCTACTGCTGCAGTCAAATAGGCCTCCTTTTTATCATCTCCCACACTGTAATAAAATTTTGCCAATAGCTTTATCCACATTAATACTAACTTCGTAACTTTGTAACCAATTGCTAATCAACAAAAAAACCTTTCTTGCCAACTGACTTATCAACAGTTTGGAATTTTGATGGTGAACAAAATTTTATTACGAGCTCGAAAAGATTTAGCAAGGAGGTATATATTTGTTGCAATTACTTTACAAACATATTGTGTGATGTTTGTATCGTTCAACAAGACAAGTTTGGACTGCCATATTTGGCGTGCCAAACATTAGGTTTACAAGACGTAGCTGTTTTTCGAATGTTGGAGCATAAGACAAATATTATTTCTTCCTTTCAAACGCCTTCTGCTGACGGCTCATCTTTTGCGTTTTTAACCCGAGTAAAAAAAATAAGCCCAACTTTCGTCGGGCTCACTTCTAGCTGTCTTTCCCGCAATGTGGACATCGACATCTTAGATTCTGTCCCCTCTTCCTTAAATAGTTTCTCAGGCTGCTGAGGAAAGGAGATACCGTAGTAATGATTGTGGTCAACTCAGTGATGATGTTGGCCACTTCTGTTAATGAGGAATGTGTTTCCATCATAATCTGCCGATTTGAGAGTGATTCGCTCTACGTCAGCTTTTGCTTTTTACTTCCATGCGAATTGTAATTTGATTTGTTGCTAATTTACAGGCTTGACGCGGTTTAAAAAAGTCAAACTTTTCCACAATCAGTCGTAGTTTTTAACAAACAACAGCACGTGGAAGGCTATTTTTATCAAACTTAAGTAGCTATAAATCACAGAATTATAAATTGTTAAAACTTGTAAAGTCTAATAAAATCAGGCTAACCACTGAAGTGTACGAAAACCGTTTCGAAAAAAAAATGCTCTTCTGAATTTGCCCTTATTGTTATAGTTCATCGATCGCAAAAAGCTATTATAGCCATCTCAAATATTATTTGTTCTGTATAACTAAGATCACACCTGCCGGCATCTACATGATCGAGGAAAACTAC
>NZ_JACBJI010000002.1:0-547045 GCF_013401995.1 Flavobacterium agri | reverse complement strand
CGGAAATCGAGGCCCAAGCCTATGCTCGAATATTTACGAAACCTTCCGGGCCCGAAGATTCAGCGTAGCTAAAAATAAAAAACTCTTCCGCTTTCCTGCGCCGTTAATCGCACAGGCGGGCACCTGACGCCGCGACGATTCGAAGAAATGAGATACTGTCTGAGCGCAGCGAGTTTATCTCATTTCCGAATCTGGCGGCTGTCAGGTCGCCGAGCGATTTGGCGCTCCCGCATTTTTGCTTCTTTTGCTGCGAGGCAAAAGAAGGCCCTGCCGGCAGGCGACACAAAACAAGGAATACCAAAAGCGAAGATTTTCATAAAACAAAAGCCGGTTCTATTCCAGAACCGGCTTTCCATTAACTAACTCAAAACAATCATTTAACCGAAAACCTATACACGGTTTTCGACACATATTTTTTACCCGGTTCCAACACCGTCGAAGGAAACTTACTTTGGTTCGGTGCATCCGGATAATGCTGCGTCTCCAAACAAAGTCCCGAACGCTTTTCGTATTTGCCGCCGGTTTTGGCTGCATGCGTCCCATCGAGGAAATTTCCGCTGTAGAACTGGATCGCAGGCTCCGTTGTCGAAATCGTCATCAAACGACCCGAAGCCGCGTGGTACAAACTTCCGACCTCTTTCAATGAATTGCCCGCGTCGGTGAAAACCCAGCAATGGTCGTAGCCTTGGCCTTTCTTGAGTTGATCGTCGGCCACTTCTATGTCTTTTCCGATCGCTTTTGCCGATGTGAAGTCGAAAGGCGTTCCTTTTACCGCTTTGAGTTCGCCTGTCGGAATCAACGTCGCGTCGACCGGAAGGAATTTGTCGGCGGCCAAAGCCAGATCGTGATCCAAAATCGTCTTGCCGTTTCCGGATAGGTTGAAATAGGAATGCTGCGTGAGGTTGACGATGGTTTTTTTGTCCGATTCGGCTTCGTAATCGATTTCCAGCGCGTTCTCGTTCGTAAGCTTATACGTCACCGAAACTTTGAGATTTCCGGGATAACCTTCCTCTCCGTCCCTGGCTGTATACGTGAACTTTATTGACGGATATTCGCCTTCGACCGGTTCGGCTGTCCAGACGCGTTTGTCGAAGCCTTTTCCACCGTGAAGCGAGTTCGGGCCGTCGTTTACCGTTAATTGATATGCTTTTCCGTCAAGCGTGAATTTCCCTTTGGCGATGCGGTTTCCGTAACGTCCGATGATGCCGCCGAAGAAATACGGGTTGCCGTTGAAATATTCCTCGGGCGTCGTGTAACTCAAAACGATATCCTCGAATTTGCCGTTTTTGTCGGGAGCGGTCAGTTTGGTGATGATGCCGCCATACGTGATTACGTCCATCTCCATTCCGTTGGCGTTGGTCAGTTTGTATTGATCGATTTTGGTGCCGTCGGCCATCGTCGCGTAATCCGATTTTACGATGGAACTCTTCTTGTCGTCGGTAGTTTCTGGCATGGCCTCTGTCTTTTCTTCTTTCTTGCATCCGATGAGGCTAGCAGTCAACATCAGAAACAAAGCGGTTTTCTTCAAATTTTTCATATCTGGTTGGTTATTGCAATTTCACTTTTAGTACAACGAA
This sequence comes from Flavobacterium agri, assembly GCF_013401995.1. Classification (GTDB taxonomy): domain Bacteria; phylum Bacteroidota; class Bacteroidia; order Flavobacteriales; family Flavobacteriaceae; genus Flavobacterium; species Flavobacterium agri. Next base: position 545,468 of record NZ_JACBJI010000002.1, on the reverse strand, counting down.
CGAATAAGCGGGAATTTCTGCGCTTATCGAACTCCCTTTGGTGGCGAATTTGCCGGTTTTTGGCGTTATCGCTTCTTTGCCGAAGTTGTTTTCGGACGTCAGGTTCTCATTCCCCAAAGTCGTCATCGTTCCTTGAGAAGCTACTTTTTTACCTTTCAGTGTAATGTCGGTTTTTTGCGCTTTATCGCCCGTATTGACGATTTTTATGATGACTTCCTTCGTATTACTGTCGATAACCGCAGTCGCGTACATATTATTTTTCCCGGTGACGGGCTGGCCGTTATCGGTAATTTTGACCAAAACCGTGCCCGGGTTTTGTCCGTACAATTGCTGCACGTAATAATTCGGCGTCGCATACGATTCGAGATTGTTGAACCAAATCAAATCGGGCGTCCACTGCCAACCTTCGGCATGGGCGAAAAGCGGAGCGTAAGAGGTCATGTTGACCACGTCTGCATTTCGTTCCAAACCCGTCATGAACGCGGCTTCGGCCAATGCGCAATCCCAGTTGTTCTTGTTGTCGGGAGACGCGATGGCTTTGGATTGGGCCGCATATTCACCCGCAAAAACCTTCGGGCCGCAATCTGGTTAATGTCATCATAATTAGTTAGGATTTGTTTGATTAAATAAATGTGTTTTTTACACTTCCAAATTTAGTTAAAGTTTTAAGAAAAACAAGAAAATTTTTTTTAGAAGTGAAATTTTAACACTAATAAATTGTGAACCCGTCAATACTACATCGTTTCCCGTTGTGAAATCCGCAGTGGGAATAATAAGTGTGAAACCTTGTTTTATTCGGCCATTGTCTCTATCTTGCCGCAGATTCCAGACGAAAAAAACAATGGAAAATTATCAGGACCAAGACAAGATCTTACTCGCCGTAGATTGTATCATTTTCGGATTCGATAAGAAAAACCTTAAAATTCTTCTCATCAAAAGGGATTTTGAGCCCGAACGTGGCCGATGGTCGCTTATGGGCGGATTCCTCAAAAAGGACGAAAACCTCGACGAGGCAGCAGATCGCGTGCTTAACCATCTCACCGGGCTTCACGACGTCTATATGGAGCAATTGCGTTCGTACAGCGCCGTAGATCGCGATCCCATGGAGCGTACGATTTCGGTCGCCTATTACGCGCTGATCAACGCCAATGAAGCCGAGGCCGAACTCAACGAAGATTTTTCGGCAAAATGGTTCAACATACACGAGGCGCCCAATTTGATTTTCGACCACAACACGATGGTCAACAATGCGATGGCAAGACTTCGCAGGCGCGCGCTTACCAAACCGATTGGGTTCGAATTGCTTCCGAAAAAGTTCACGATGAAACAATTGCAGACGTTGTACGAAGCGATTCTCGACGAAAAGCTCGACAAGCGCAATTTCATCAACAAGATCAACGCGCTCGACATTTTGCTCAAGACCGAGGAAAAAGACATGAAATCGTCGCGCAAAGGTTCGTTCCTTTATATGTTCGACGAGGTGAAATACAATAAGAAGGTCAAGGAAGGTTTCGCGTTTAAGCTTTAATCAATAGTCGAAGGATATGAAAAACATGCTTTTGCTGGCCATTCCTATGCTCTTGCTTTCATGCGGCCACCGAAAGCCCAATGGAAAATTTCTCGAGACCGTAAACGAAAAAGACACTACTTGCCTAAAAGACGTTGCCGAGGCAGAAAAGGATTTCGACGACGGAAAGCTGACCTATTGCCATTACACGGGAAACCTTATTATGCATCGTCTACGATCTGAAAAAGAGTTACGCGAACTGCTCCAATCCGAAGGCATCGATTTCAGGAACGAGCATTCGTCCTGCATTGTGTACGAAGGTCAAACCGAACATTGTTATTGCGATTTCATGCAGGAAAAGATCGAAGACAAATTCGGTGCAAAACGTTTAGAATCGTGGCTCGAAGAAGCCGATGCTCGTTATCTTAAAAATCATATAAACGACACGATCCGTTACACAGACTGCGATTCGAGGCCGAACTATCCCCGCGACAAAGACAATTCCGAAGACGATTTCAGCGAGGTCTTACAAAAGCGTATCGATCAAAAAATACGATATCCGAAAGGTTACGTAAAGCGATCCAACCCCGACGAAACCGGATTTGTCGAATTTACGTTTTACGTCGACAAGAAAGGAAACGCCTCAATCTCCCATTACTATTTCTTGTTCGATGTAAAATCCAACGATAGGTTTAGAGAATTCTTTATCGGACAATTGGACAGTTTAATCGAAAAACAGGGTTGGACACCCGGCAAAATCCGGGGTCAAAACGTAAATGCCGATATGGTTTTACGGTACTTCTTCGAATAAGAGATCACTTGGCCAATTTCGCCTTGAGCATGCGCGCGGCCTGCGTGTATCCGCCATCGGAACCGTCTACGAAATGGATGTGGCCATCCTCGAAATCGCGCACATAACACGACATGATCGAAGCCGTGCTGATGTGGATGCCGTAAACGATCTGCGAATCGATTTCCAATACGTCGAGAAACGATTGCAAAGCCTCACGCTGATTGCGGTTGCCCGATATGACGGTGTTGATTTTGCCGTCGAGCACCAACGTATCGGACATGTCGACGAGTTTTTCAAGGTAGCGCCTGCCTTTTACCGTTCTCAGATAAATGTACGCATACAGCGAAATCAATTTTTCGCGCAGCAATTCGATCACTTTTATCTTGCCGATGCGGGCGCGCATTTCGGTGCCGAGGCGTCCGAAAGTGGTTTTCTGGCGCAGTTTGCCCACCGATATCGGTTGGCGTTTGCGTGGCGCGCCGTAGAGTTCGTCGATCTTGGAAAGTATGCTTTTAAAGACTTGGGATTGGTCGCCGTTTTCGGTCACCATAACCAATAAAGTCACGATTTCCTCCTTGTCTTTCGGAGGCGCGATGCGATCCCAACGACATTGCATCCCGCTAAGGTCGAGTGCATGTTCTGAAGGCGAAAAATCCTCGATCGGAAAATCGTTGCCTTTTATGATTTTTTCGGCATGGATCAATCCGTCGCCCAAAACGATCGGAATCGAGAAAATGGAAGAATTGTAGTATTTCGATATACGCAGCTTGTGTCCGCTTGCGAAAATATCGGCCACGGCCACCTTGCCTACCCGAATGTCGAGCCCGAAATTCTCCATCGTATTCTGTTTGAACAACTGCAACGCGCCCAAAGCCTGTTCGCACAACGCCGGTGGCACGATAAACGTCGCGCCGTCGCCACCAAAGAAAAAAGGCACCGACAGCTTAAGTTTGAACGCGATGTTGAGCACGGTGACGATGCTTCCCGTAGCGAGTAGGTTCACGGTTTGGTGGCGTCCGCCGAAAACGGCTTCGGTAGAATTCCGGATGTCTGTGATGATGACCGTCCAATCGGCCGGCACATCGGAAAAAAGCCTATCGTCACCTAACAATTCGGGCAAAGGAATCTTGTGCGCAGTCAGTCCTGAATAGAAAAAATCGCTCGTAGTTTGCATGTAAACAAGTTAGCAAAAACCTGCTTACGACAACACTTATGCTTTCTTGAGTTCGTTTTTGATACCCGAACCTATGAAATATACGCGAGAAACCTGACCCGAAGCATCGGTCACATATTCGAGGCGGATGTCGACATCTTGCTCGTCTATGTAGAATTTGGTCTGGGATTCGGGAACGAGCTCGATTTCGCGTCCGAGCTGCAAATACAATTTGTTGTTTTTCTCGACGACGTTCACCGGAAACGGCAGTTCATCGCTGCGGAAATTACCCGCAAAACGATTCACGTTGCCCGAAAACTGGAACGGTTTCTTTTTGTAATACGGTGTTACGTCTTTCCCGAACATGATCCCGGCAAGGCCTTTAGGCACGAAATCGAGATTGGTGTCACGGTTCGTGAGTACGATGATATGCACGTCAGCTTCGGGATATTCGCCCATATACGTATTGAATCCGAAAAGTGCGCCTTGGTGTTCGAGCACTTTTTGGCCGAGGAAATTCTCGACGAAAATCCCGTAACCCGCGCCACGGTCAGGTTGGTTGGGCGTGTTCATTTTCTTTAGCGCTTGCGGGCCGATGATTTTCCCCGAAGCCAACGCCAATCGCCATTTGAGCAAATCTTCGGCCGTCGCATAAATGTTGCCCGCACTAAAACCGATGTTGAGCGGAAACGAATCGGCTCGCTTCCAACCTTCGGGCAACAGCGAATATCCGTTGACGAGTTTGGGGACGATGCGGTCGTGCTGCAAAAATCCGCTGTTGGCCATATCGGCTTTGGCCAACACATTTTTCTGCATGTAGTCGTAATAGGTTTGACCCGATGCCTTTTCGATGATATAACCAAGCAAGATGTAAGCGGAATTGGAATAACGCCAACCCGTACCGGGCTCGAAATCGTACGGCTTGTTTTTGAACGTCGCGATCAGCGTGTCCTTCATTTTATCGACGGGAAGATTGTGATTGATGTTAAACCATTTCGGATTGTTGCTCACGTCCTGGATTCCCGAAGTGTGGTTGAGCAGCATGTGAAGCGTCACCTGGTCGCCTTTCGGATAATCGGGGAAGTACTTACTGAGTTTGTCGGACGTGCTCAGTTTGCCCTGTTCTTCGAGCTGCAAAATCGCGGCGGCCGTAAATTGTTTGGTCAGCGAACAGGTCCAATAGCGCGATTCGGAAGTGTTCGGAATGTTCCACTCACGGTTGGCCAATCCGAACGATTTCTCGTAAATGACCTTTCCCTTTTTGGCAACGAGCACCGTTCCGCAAAAATCGTTTTGCGTGGCCTGCGCCTGCATGTAGCGGTCGAGCAGTTTGGGCAGGTTGTCCTGTGTGAACGAAAGCAAGGTTTCGGCCAACATAATAAATAACAACAGTCTTTTCATAATGAACGTTTCTTGATTGATGATCGATGATTGACGATTTCCGCTGCGTTTCGAACGCTTCGGTTGATGATTGAAACAAATATAACTAAAAATTTAGTTTACAAACTATTTTTATAGTTGATTTTTTAAGAATTTTAAGAACTCCGCCCTAATGATGCTGTAAGTTGGCGATTTTCAATGTAATCGTGCACAAGAATCCTCATTTTGCAATCGGATCGAATGCGTATATTCGCACAAACTTAACCTTATGAAAAAAGCCCTGACCCTACTCGTGCTATTGGTTTCGCTTTGCCTGCAGGCACAGTCGCACAATTACAAGAATTGTAAACTGGCGCGCAAAATCTTGATTTCCGAAGTCAATATCTGTCCTGCTTGCTCTAAAAAAATGCAGAAAGAGGAAAAAGCGCGCCAAGCAGAACGCAAAAGAGTCAGCGATGTGAATCTGGCCAGAAGAAAGGCCGAGGCTGCCGCTCGCGACAAAGCTGCAAGCGAGGAATTGGCCCGCATCCGAGCCAACCAGACTTCGACCGAAGTCGTGATCAACGCCCAGCCCTCGACTCCAACCGCAGCAGCCCCGACCCAGAATACAGCAGAGAGTCAGGGATACATGAGCGGGAATTACGCCGAATTTTACGATTCCGATACCCGTAAACCTATCCCTAGGCCAGAAAACGGCAACAATCGCCTGATTGCATCCACGGGAGGCGCATTAAAATTTACGGAAGATAAAACGGCGCGTTACGCCTTCCCTAAGAATACCGGAATTATAAGCTATGCCAACAATCCCGTGCGCTATTGCAACGGCTACAATTACGTTAACGCTGACCTCGTCGATTATCGGTACAATACCCTTTTGAACGATCCGGATGTTTACACTATTTTCCATCTTTATGGCGATTACTTCTTCATAACCTATAAAAAGTGCGAGGATTATGAAAGGCCGTTGTCATTCCGCACCGATTTCACGACTTTCAAGATCTACAATAGGGCAACTGGCAAATTCTGGGATCCGAAAATAGAGGGAAGCGTAAACATGAGTTTGAATACCATGGATTACGACGGACTTCACCACAAATTCAAGGGTTATAATACATATTACATGTTTAACGAATTCAAGCCCGAAGGAAAACACGGCAGCTTCGAACTCCTTTTCGATGAACTCTCCGGAGGTACAGATGGATGGAAAGCCGCTACGCCCGTGCGCATACATCGCTCTTCTGATAAGAATGACACCTACCTGTTCATTGTCATGATTGCCAAAGACAACAGCATCAAGACTTACACGGTCACCTCCGCTCAGTATGACCCTTACTTTGACAAACCTGCAGAATAATGAGACAATTTCTTACCAAACTTACCCTTGCCTTATTTTGCGTCCATATAGGCGCATTTGCACAGGATTCAGAAGACGAAACCGAAAATTTCATTTTCTACGACGAGCTCACCGCCACGATTTCCTCGCTTCAAAAAATGACCGAAGGCAAAACCTACAAGGACGCCGACGGCAAAATGTTCAACCTCGCTTTCCCCGAAACCGATTTCCAGATTTTTACGCACGACAGCCTGTGCGACAAAGCGACGATCAAAAGTGCCGCGAAAGACGTGATTGAAATAAACGAAGGCATCGATTTTTCTAAAGCGGTCGGTTTGATGGTCGGAGACGAATTCAAGGATGTCGTAGGTGTGCGCGTGTATTTCCCGGCGGGCTATCTCAAAACCGTCGTAGTTACCGATGGTGTGCAAACCGCTACAAAATCTCCCGATTATCTTGAATTTTATTGCCTTTACGGAAAGGTCGACGAAAACAAGAAGTTCTATTTCGACAAGATGTTCGAACGGGTTTGGATACTTATCGCGAACAAAAAAATCGATAAGGGCTATATAACCGAAGCCCAAGCCCGCGAGCAATACACCGCTTTTTCAAAAGGCGACGATCGGGCGTTCCGGCTTAATTTCCCTGGCTCGGTTTTGGCCTTGCAAGCGCAAACTAACATGGAGCGCAAAAATAAGGATGCAACGGCTTTACAAAAAAACATCGATTATGTAAATGCGTTGGCAGATAAATACCGCTTCAAAAGAGGTTTGAGCGAAGATGGCTTTCGCACTTATAATCCGGAATCAGCCTTTCTCTGGCACAAAAAAGAATACGACCGCAACGGCAACATCACGTATGCGAATACAAAAACTTTCGGAAACCCTTATCCTTTGGGTCCGAATGCGGTCACGATAAACCAGTCAAGCGGTGAAATTACCGTATACGGCGTTATTCCGTTTTCGGGAAAAGAAGAGCAAGTACCGCAACAAATCCAAGCGTTCATCGCCGACTTCAAAGCGAATGTCGATGCGAAGTACATAAAAGACAAAGGATACGATACTTACGAAATAGAAGTGCCCAACGCCAACGCCAAGATTATGTTCAACACGGTAGAATACAATAAATGGCGCGCCTGTTTCATTACTTTCTATTGATATTTAGCAATCCTTAAACATTCCTTTCACGCACAACTGTACAACAGCCGATTCTAATTCCGTAAGATATTCCTTATCAGTTGACCGAACTTTGTAAAACACAACTAAATTCAACTATTATGGAACGAGCAACAATCGATACGGAAAAAGCACTCAAGGCGCTCAACGACCTCATCGAAATCAACAACGACCGTGTAGAAGGTTATGAAACCGCATCCAAGGAAACCGATTCTACCGAGCTCAAGGGTCATTTCTCGAGTTGGAAAAACACAAGCCAAAGCATTCTCAACGAACTGCGTGCCGAAGTCAGGAATTTGGGAGGCGAACCCGAAGAAGGCACACGCGTCACCGGAAAATTCTTCCGCGCGTGGATGGACATGAAAGCCGCGCTTACCGGAAACGACACGCACGCGATCTTGAGTTCGTGCGAGTTCGGGGAAGACAAGGCTCAGGAAACCTATTCGACCGTGATCGAGAATTTCGGTTCGGACCTGTCTTTCGAACAACTCGAAATGGTTCGCGACCAAAAAGCGCGACTGCGTGCGGATCACGATGCGGTCAAGGCTTTGCGCGACGCCGAATAACCCAAGTAAAAACAAGAAAACCCGTTGCCCAAAAGACAACGGGTTTTTTATGCGTTTTAAATACGGACCTTTTATTTTCGCACCGATTTGAAAGCCGCACGCAATTCTTTCGCGAAAAGTTGCGGTTCTTCCCATGAGGCGAAATGTCCGCCTTTGTCGACTTCGTTGAAGTAGATCAGGTTGTGGTAGCTTTTCTCGGCCCAACTTTTAGGCGCTTGGTAAATTTCTCCCGGGAAAACGGTAATCGCCGCAGGAATCGAAATATCGACCGCGTTGAAGTTGTTCGCGTTGTTTTCCCAATACAATTGAGCCGATGAAACCGCGGTATTCGTGAGCCAGTACAGCGAAATATCGTCGAGCATTTCTTCTTTCGTAAGCGACTTCTCGGCATTTCCGCCGCTGTACGTCCATTCGTTGAATTTATCGAGGAAGAAAGCCGCCAATCCGACAGGAGAATCGCTCAATCCGTAACCCAACGTCTGCGGACGCGTCACCATCATGGCCGCATAACCGCCGCCTTTGGTATACAAGTGATTCAACGAGTTGTAAGCCGCTTTTTCTTTTGCCGTAAGATTTGCAGGCGCAGGTTCTCCGTTTTGCAACGCTTTGGCCACATCGGCAGGAACGGTAGCCGGCATGTTCACGTGGATCGCTAGCAAGCCCTGCGGTTTCTGGGCCGCCATCTTATCGGCTACGACCGAACCCCAATCGCCTCCTTGCGAAACATAATTCTTGTATCCGAGGCGTTTCATCAAAACATCCCAGGCTTTGGCGATATGATCGGCGTCCCAACCGGTTTGTGTCGGACGGCCTGAAAATCCGTAACCCGGCATCGACGGTATGACGACGTCGAACGCGTCTTCGGCTTTGCCACCGTAAGCCGTCGGGTTCGTAAGCGGATCGATGGTTTTGAGGATTTCGAAAACAGAACCCGGCCATCCGTGTGTAATTACGATCGGCAGCGCGTTTTTATGTTTCGATTTTACGTGGATGAAGTGGATGTCGAGCCCGTCGATATTCGTCACAAATTGCGGATATGCGTTGAGCTTGGCTTCGGCTTTGCGCCAGTCGTAATCGGTGTTCCAATACTCGACGAGGTTTTGCAATTGCGCGAGTTTGACGCCTTGCGATTGGTCGCTTACGGTTTCTTTGGCGGGCCAACGTGTCGCGGCGATGCGCTGTTTGAGGTCTGTTACGGCCGCTTGCGGGATTTCGGCTCGGAACGGACGGATGGCTTCGGTTGTTTTTGCCTCCGGTTTTTGTGCGGAAACGGCATTCGACCATAAAGAGAACGCTCCCAAGACGAGTGTCCCGAAAAGCGAAAGACTGAGTTTTTTAAGTGATTTCATTGGTATTCGTTTAAATTGTTGACCAAAATTATCCCGACAACAAGGCTGCGAAAAGGCTGCGGATACCGAAGTGGACAAACTCACGGACGAAATAGACATTGCGGCAACTAAGCGCATTTCGAATCGTACAATCGGAAAAAACCTTCTTACTTTTGGCGTATATGCGGCACTTATGAAAACACGTTCCTCGGAAAACGGCACGACACTTTTCGGACTTTGCAAATCGGACGCACAAACCTTGGAAACGCCCGAGCAATTCGACGGATATTGCGTGATCCTCATACATTCGGGACAAGGGAATTTCCATGCGGATTTCGGGACTTTCGGATTTTCGGGGCCGACGGTGCTTTTCGCGACGCCCACACAAATGGTTTACCTGAAGCGCGAAGAGAACGTCGATTTCGAGATGCTGCGCTTCCACAGCGATTTTTACTGCATCGAGTACCATCATCACGAGATTGCTTGCAACGGTTTGCTTTTCAACAACATTTACCTTGAACCGGCGATTGTGCTCACGCCTGATGAACATTCGGAATTTTCGGGATTGTTCTCGCAAATCGCACAGGAATTGGAAAAGCCGTCGCCATCGGACCTCATCCTACAATCGTACCTGCAACTGATACTGGCCAAATCGAGCCAAGTCAAGAACCGTAGTATGGCTCGCGAAGAACGGATAAAACCAAAAGACGAGACGATGGAAAAATTCAAGGCGCTTCTCGAAACCCACTTCCTTGATTTGCGCAAGCCGAACGAATATGCTGACTTGCTGTTCCTGACACCGAATAATCTTTCTAAGCGATGCCGCCGTTATTTCGGGAAAACGCCTTCGCAGCTTATCACCGAACGATTGGTGCTCGAAGCCAAGAAGCAATTGCACCTCACGCGCAAAAGCATCAAGGAAATCGCCTATGCGCTGCATTTCGAGGACGAATTCTACTTTAGCCGCGTGTTCAAGAAATTCACGCACGAATCGCCTCAGAGCTTCCGCGACAAGACGGGGATTTCCATTGTGGCAGATTTGTACATGAAGTAGCTTTTTTTGTCCATGTTTCGGCCTTGACGGGCACGATAACTTTGTATCATCAAAATCAAGTTATTGTCATGAAAGGTCTTTTACAACACATCGCAAACATCGACCGGATTTCAATTCCGGCCATCAGGATCAGCATCGCCATCGTATTCATTTGGATCGGCAGCCTCAAATTTTTCGACTATGAAGCCGAAGGTATCGTGCCTTTCGTGGCCAACAGCCCGTTCATGTCGTTCTTCTATGCGCATCCGTCGGAATACAAACAACACGTAAATCCCGAAGGTGCTTATGTTGCCGAAAATCATGCGTGGCACGAAACCAACAACACCTATGCCTTTTCTGACGGACTCGGGATTTTCCTGATCACGATCGGAATCCTGATGCTGCTGTACAAAATCGCACCATTATGGAGCTTGGCAGGCAGCGTTCTCCTTTTTGTCATGACCTTGGGGACGCTGTCTTTCCTGCTCACGACTCCCGAAAATTGGGTGCCGTCGCTCGGTGGCGAAAACTTCGGATTCCCGTTCCTTTCGGCAAGAGGCCGACTCGTAATCAAAGACGTGGTGATGCTTGCGGCGTCGTTGCTTTTGATGAGCGATTCCGCAAAACTTTACTTAAAAACAAACTCCATTAAAAATAATCAATAATAATAGTATGAAAACAATTCATGTACCTTCAAGAGAACAAGTGAGCGAGGCGTCGGGCGAAATTTTCGACGCGATTTCTAAAAAACTCGGAAAAGTGCCGAACCTGTTCGCAACCATCGGATATTCTTCGGACGCGCTAAAAGGCTTCCTCGATTTCGAGGCAAGTTTCAACCATTCGGGCTTCAATGCTAAAGAACGAGAAGCGATCAACCTTGTGGTTTCGCAAGTGAACAGTTGTGATTATTGTTTGGCTGCCCATACGATGCTCGCTAAAATGAAAGGTTTCGACGACAGCCAGATCATCGGTTTCCGAAAAGGTATCGCCGACGACAAAAAACTCGAAACCGCTTTGCAATTGGCGATTTCGATTGCCGAAAACAAAGGAAACGCTTCGGATGATGCGAAAGACAAATTCTTCGAAGCCGGTTATGACGAAAAGGCGTTGATCGACCTTATCGGTATCGTTTCGGTACGTACGTTTACGAATTATGTGTTCGCGACAACGAAAATCCCGGTTGATTTTCCGGCCGCGCCGACGCTTTGATTGTTATTTTCATTTTGGCACTCGCTTTGGCGGGTGTTTTTTTTTGGTTCCGAGCGCAGTCGAGGAACGGTTCCTCGACTGCGCTCGGAACCACCTTTTCCCTATCTTTATACCATGGACGCGAAAGAAATCCTCAAGCAGCACATCTCGAAAACCATCTCGCTTACCGACGATGAATCCGACCATTTCTTTTCGCATTTCAAACGCGAATCTTTCAAGAAAGGCCAGGTCGTAATCGGCGAAGGCGATGATGTAGACAAGGAATACTTCGTGCTCTCGGGTTGTCTCAAAGCGTTTTTCGTGAACGACGAGATCAAGATGTACATCCTGCAATTCGCGATGCCTACGTGGTGGACGTCCGATTACGGCGCATTGTACAACCATACCAAAGCGTTGATCAGCATCGATTGCATTTCGGATGTCGAACTGCTTTCACTGTCGAATGCCGATCGCGAAAAACTGTGTTCAGAATCGCATGCCGCCGAACACTTCTTCCGCTGGCGCACCAATAAAGGTTATGTCGCAGCCCAAAAACGGCTGTTGTCTTTTATGAACAACAACGTGCGCGTGCGTTACGAACAACTGCTTGCGCAATATCCGGAACTTTACAATCTGGTCCCGAAACACTTGATCGCAGCCTATCTTGGCGTTTCGCGCGAAACGTTGAGTCGGCTTTACACTTCACATAAATAACGCAAATTCCGAATGTGATGTAGGTCACGTAACCGCGTTTTCATATCTGCTTTCCTTTGTACTGTAATTATTAACGATTTAATGTACAATATCATGGAAACTAAAATTTTTAAAATCGAAAACGCTAAAAGCAACGTGAACTGGATCGGTAGAAAAGTAACCGGAGCGCACGACGGCACTATCGCTATCAAAGACGGTGAATTCATTTTTACCGATGGAAAACTATCGGGCGGAAACGTCGTGATCGATACGACTTCGATCGTGATCCTCGACGTGAAAGATCCTGCAACCAATGCTCAATTCGCAGGGCATTTGGCTTCGGATGATTTTTTCTCTTTGGACAAGTTCAAGACCGCGACGCTTAAGATCACTTCGGCCGTTGCGACAGAAGACGACTACGTGGTGACCGGCAATCTTACGATCAAAGACATCACGCATCCGATCCAATTCAAACTGACCGTAGACGTAAACGGGGACACGCTTTCCGCAACCGGAAAAATCGTCGTGGACCGCACGAAGTACAACATGAAATTCCGCTCCGGAAATTTCTTCACCAATCTTGGCGACACGTTGATTTACAACGAATTCGACCTTGACGTTAACGTAATCGCGAACCTTTCTTAATCGAGAAGCCATGCCATTCGTAACTATAGATGTAACCCGTGAAGGCGTTACAAGAGCACAAAAGCAGCAGCTTATCGCCGGCGTGACACAACTCATCACCGACGTTTTGAACAAAGATCCTCAACTGACTCACGTCATGATCAACGAAGTCGAACTCGACAATTGGGGCGTGGGCGGCGAACAGGTTTCGGTTTTACGTGAACAAGGCATAACCGCCGACAAGAAATCATGAGAAAGACAGCCATAGTAACCGGTGCTTCTACCGGAATAGGAAAATCGATCGCCCAATTGTTTTTGGACAAAGGGTACAACGTCGTCATCAATTCGGCGAGCCTCGGCAATCTCGAGGTGACGTATTACGAACTCGGACATCACGACCGTCTGGAAATGGTGCCCGGCGACATCGGCAATCCGTATACGGGCAAAAAGCTTGTGGAACGTGCGATGCAACGCTTCGGAAGTGTAGACGTATTGGTGAACAACGCCGGTGTTTTCGAACCGAAACCGTTTCTTTCGGTCGAGGAAAAAGATTTGGACAAGTTCCTCAACATCAATTTGAAAGGGACGTTCTTCACAAGCCAGACCGCGATCAGGCAAATGCTTGAACAAGATGGCGGTTCGATCATCAACATAGGAACCGTACTCGTAGACCACGCCATCGACGGATTTCCGGCCACCGCTCCTATCTCGAGCAAAGGCGGCATCCACGCTTTGACGAAACAGCTCGCGGCTGAATTCGGGCGCGACAACATTCGTGTGAATGCGATCGCTCCGGGCATCATCCGTACGCCGTTACAGGCCAAAACGGGTGTAGACAACGCCGACGTACTGGCCGGATTGCACCTGCTGAACCGCGTCGGGGAAACCGAAGACGTCGCGCAGCTCGCGTATTATCTTGCAGAAAGTAACTTCCTTACGGGAGAAATCATCAACATCGATGGCGGGCACGTCGCCGGCCACCGTTTCAATTAATTAATAACCATGGACCATTTCAATAAAAACGTAGGGTCGGTTTCCGATTTGGTGATGCAATATTTTGAAGGCATCCACAACGGGGATATCGAGAAGCTCGAAGGGGTTTTCCATCCGCAGGCGCTTGTCGTCGGAGATGTGAAAGGGGTCGAATATTTCAAGACCGTCGGGCAATACATAGAAGGCGTGAAATCGCGCAAAAGCCCGAAAGAGCTGGGTGAAACGTTCAAGATGGAGATCGTTTCGATCGAAATCATCAACCAAACCGCAACTGTCAAAGCGCGTGTGCCTATCTTTGGGTATAACTATTACGACCTGCTTAGTCTGGCCATGGTCGACGGCAAATGGATTATCGTCAATAAACTACTGACTCACGTAAACGATTGATATGGATTCCAATAAAATAACGCAGCTTTTGGGCATCGAATACCCGATACTGCAAGGTCCTATGGGTGGCGGTTTCTCTACCGCCGCCTTGCTGGCCGCCGTTAGCAATGCAGGCGGTCTGGGAAGCTACGGCGCCTATACGATTACACCGAATGAAATTTTGGCTGCGGCCGAAGAGATAAAATCGGTGACTTCGAAACCGTACAACATCAACCTTTGGGTCAAGGATGTCGATGATTCGCTCAAAGATTTTCCACAGCAAAAAATCGAAAAGATCAAGCAGCTTTTCAAACCGTATTTCGATGAGCTTGGGATCGAATTGCCGGAATTATCGGCTAACATCCCGTCTAAATTCGAGGATCAGGTCGAGGTTTTGTTCCGGATAAAACCCGCTGCGTTCAGTTTTGTTTTCGGAATCCCGTCAAAAGAAATCCTAGACGAAGCCAGACGTTTGGGCATAAAAACAATCGGCGCGGCCACGACATTGGACGAAGCGCTCGCACTCGAGGAAGCCAAAGTGGACGCGATCGTCGCCGCTGGTTTCGAAGCGGGCGGACACCGACCGTCGTTCCTGAAACCCGCGCAGGATTCGTTTACCGGATTGTTCACGTTGATCCAACAGCTCAAAGCCAAAACCAGCACGCCCATCATCGCGGCTGGCGGAATTACCGACGCGACCGGCATGAAAGCCGCATTCGCACTCGGTGCCGACGCCGTACAATTGGGAACGGCTTTGCTGGCCACCGAAGAATCGGGAGCGACGCCTTTGCACCGCAAAATGTTGTTTTCGCAGCAACACAATTCGACTACGGTCACCAAATCGCTTACGGGACGCATGGGCCGCATGATTTCGAACCGTATTTCGGACGATATCAAATTCGAGACCGAAGTACTGCCTTTCCCGTTACAGACCAAACTGATCGCTCCATTGAAAGTAGCCGCTTTGGCCCAAGGACGCGAAGACATGGTGAGTTTCTGGTCGGGTCAGAACACAGTCGCGTTGCGTCATCACAAAGCAGCCGATTTGATGCAGGAACTGATCCAAGCCCTGAAATCTTAAAACCGATTTTAAATTTTACCCAAACGGATTTTTTTGCTTTCTTTGCAACCGCAAATTTAGAGAGGTGTCCGAGTGGTTGAAGGAGCAAGCCTGGAAAGTTTGTATGTGGGTAACTGCATCGAGGGTTCGAATCCCTTCCTCTCTGCAAACATCATGCGCTCCCCTTTCGGGAGCGCATTTTTTGTTTCTGACCGCGTCAAAAGGCCTTTCAGCCTTTTGTAAGCTGGCGGAAATAAAAAATGGAAGCCGCCTTTTTCAGGCGGCGCATGATGTTTGGCAGTTCGCCCCCGCCGGGATCACCGAAGGTAATCCTTTCCTAAGACTAGGGCGACAAAAAATGGAAGCCGCTTGCAAAGCGGCGCATTTTGAATGACAGACTCCCCTTTTGGGATCATCGCAGGTAATCCCTTGCTTATTATCCATCAAACCTTCATTTTGAAAGATTCTCAGAAAAGTGCGCTTTTCGTTAATCCTCCCTTTTGTACACTTGACTGCCTTTATCCTACCCTTTGACTACGCTTTGACCACGCTTTGCCATAGCTAAAGCACTTTGAAGAATCCGCAAAAAACTCTTTTTCTACCAAAACGGAAATCTTGCTCCTCAAATGAACATCAAAACAAAACCCCTCCAAAACGGAAGGGTTTAACATATCTTGATTACGGACATCATCATATTTCAAGGCGACTCTCAAAACAACCTCACCTCCTCCAACCGAATATCGATCAACACCGGTTCCGGCTGCATCGACGTATTATCGGCATTCCTGATGAACACGCTTCTGCGGGTCGGGACCTTGACGCCTTGGAAATCGCGGTGGTCGTACAGGTAATGGGCACCTCCAGCATTGCCTGAGATTTCCACGTTGTAGTCGTGCCTGCGGATGAGGCCGTTCTTGTCGATATAAAAGACCTGCTCGCGGTTGTGGGTGGCGATATGCTCCGGGAATACCACCTTGAGGCGTCGCCAGGTTTCCCCTTTTTCCTGCCATGGTTCGATCTCGGAAGCCTCATAGCCCGGACCGGCAAAATTAAAGGGCGCGTTGAGATACGTCCACATGGCATAACCTGAAAAATATACGGCCTGCGGTCGCGACCATGGAGAGGTGCGGTCCTGCCCGTCGAACGAAAGGCGCGGCTGCAACAGTTCTTCCATGACTTGTCCGTTGCCGTCTTCAATAGTTACGCGTTGCGGATCGAAACGGAATTGTATGTCTTGGTCGTAATTGGGTCGGAAAAGTGTGTCCTGCATGCGGGTATCGACGGTAACTTCGACATCACGCATCAAACCGACCTGCTGTTTGCGTTCCCAGGTCGCGCCGCCGGCATATATCCGGGTCGAAATTTTGTTGAACCTGTTCCAGTTCTCGAGGCCTCCGTGGGCTTCGATCGTAAAAGAGAGTAAATCGTTCATATCGGGAATTTTAAATAGTGTTTGGGACAACCGAAGCCTTATGTGATGCAACGATCAGTTCGCCAGTTTTTCGATCACCACGGCCGATGCGCCTCCTCCTCCGTTGCATATGGACGCGACGCCGTAGCGTCCGCCTTCTTGCGTCAATACCGACGTCAATGTGGCAAGTATCCTCGCTCCGGACGCGCCGATTGGATGCCCCATGGCGACACCGCCTCCGTATACGTTTATCTTTTCGGGTGTGATGCCCAGTATTCGGGTGTTGGCCAAGATTACGGCGGCATAAGCCTCGTTGATCTCGAAATAATCGATGTCGGTTTGGGACAGTCCCGCTTGAGCCAACGCTTTAGGTATGGCTATGGAAGGCGCGGTCGTGAACCACTCGGGAGCCTGGGCGGCATCTGCATACCCTATTATTTTGGCGATGGGCTGTAGGCCATACTTTTCTACCGCTTCGGCCGAAACCAGAACCAAAGCTGCCGCACCGTCGTTGAGATTGCTCGCGTTGGCCGCGGTAATGGTCCCGCCTTCTTCGAATACAGGCCTTAGAGCGGCCACTTTTTGGGGAATCAGCTTGTAGACATCTTCGTCATTTTTAATCGTGACGTTTCCCGTTTTCTGCTTTATTTCTATGGGGATGATCTCGTCGGCGAATTTTCCGTCGGCAAATGCTCTCGCCGCCCTTTCATAAGATGTGAGCGCGTAGGCATCCTGCTCTTCGCGCGTAATGCCGTATTGGCGCACGGTGACTTCTGCGGCGTTGCCCATGTGGAAATCGTTATACACGTCGGTAAGTCCGTCCTTGAGCAATCCGTCGGTGAGCAGCGCGTGCCCCATTTTGTTGCCGACTCGCTGCTGCAGGTAATGTGGTACGTTGCTCATACTCTCCATGCCTCCGGCAACCACTACATCGTCGATACCCAATTGTATCTGCTGGGCACCGATCATTACGGCCTTCATTCCCGAAGCGCAGACCTTGTTGATTGTCGTGGCGTCGGTATGGTCGTCTATGCCTGCAAATTTGGCCGCCTGCCTCGCGGGTGACTGCCCGAGTCCGGCCTGGAGCACATTGCCCATATAGACCGAATCGATCTGGTTTGCAGGGATGTTCGTGGCTGACAACGCGCCTTCAATGGCGATTTTGCCTAATTCGGTGGCGGATAATCCGGCCAGGCTGCCAAGGAAGCCTCCGATGGGCGTCCTTTTGGCGGAAACGATATAGACGTCTTTCATGATTTTTGGTTTTAGCTTAGAAATGATAATTATACCGAAAGGTATTTTTATTTTCACAAAAAAAGCGCTTGCGACGCTTCTTGCGAGACAAATGTAGTAAAAATAAATACCTATCGGTATAAATTATAAAAAAGCTAACACAAAGGATAGTTCATTCTCTAAAAACGGACATCAAGATGCCGCTTAATTATTGGAAGGTCATTTAATGCCGAGGTAGATTTCGGACGTGATCGTAAGGAAACTCCGCTCGGTATTATAGAAAATCGTAAGCCATTGCAAATTTTCCCCGTGTTTGCTCACCAGGTATTCGATACGAGTTCCCGTCTTCCCATCGTAAGTGACGTTCGCGGTTTGGGTTCTTCGGCCGATGTCGTCCAAAGTAATATCTAGATGTTGGATCAGGCTGCTTTGTGCAATTTTGATTTGCCTGTCGATGAATCCGTCGGTGATCGTCTTGGCTTGGCCGAAGTGTTCGAAAGTGTAGTCGTGCATGCGGTTTACATGGGTCATTTTTCCCGTTGCAAAAAGACGATTTAAAAGAGGGTTGCGGGGCGTTTCCGTCAGGAGGTCATGAAATGTGGGGTACTCACCACTTAGGCGAAATACTACCGGTAGCTTGCTGGCGCCTATGCTCGTGCAAACAGACCAAAAAAACCTCCGGCGAACCGAAGGCCTTTTTATCAATAACTAACCTTTCCTACAATATAGTTTTTTTTCAGGAAACTTCATTTCTTTTTCTTGGTTGCCGGTTCGATTTGCTCGACAAGCTCGATTTGCCTGGCCCTCAATTTGTGCTGTAGCCACGCCCCAAGTTTTTCACTGTCCCGAGGCAATAAGCTCTTTTCGGAACGGTACAGTATGACCGGAATCGAAAACACGCTATCGGTAGACGAATTGAACTCGTGCCTCGCTATCGAAAGGTTCCGGATACCCGGGAACAGCACCTTTGCCTCATCGAGTATTTGGACGTTGTCAATCTTTCCTGCGTCCAATTGCTTGCGCAGGTTGGCGATTATGATATCTTTTTCGTTCTCCTTCGCTTTCGCCGCCCCGATCTCGTTGAGAATATCGCGTTTAAGGTCGGTGGTGTCCTGACGGATGCGAAGTCTTGTATTAAGGATGCCGTATACCCCTAACTTCTCTTGCAGCAACTTTGCCTCCTTGTGCGAGAAACGCTTTGCCAGAAGCGCGAGTTCGATGCGCTTAGGATTAGCATTGTAGGATGTTTTGCGATATATGAGCGTGTATCCCTTTTCCGAAAATTCATTTTGGAGAAATCGGTTCACCTTTTCGTCGAATTTCCGCTCCTGGTACAATTGATAGGCAAAGTAAATTCCGGGGACCAGCATCACGGTAATGAGGAACGTCATCGAAAAACGCACCTGCCTGGCATGCCTGTCGTTTACCTGTTGCTTTATCGGATACTTGAGGTATTTTACGATCAGGAAAGTCGCGATGCATATAAACACGCAATTGATTGTATATAGATAAAGCGCTCCCAGGAAAAAACGGAAATTGCCGACGGCAAGGCCGTAACCTGCGGTACACAAGGGAGGCATTAGCGCCGTTGCGATCGCTACACCCGGGATTGGATTTCCTTTTTCGACGCGTGTAAGGGCGATCACCCCGACCAAACCGCCGAAAAACGCGATAAGGATGTCGTAGATATTGGGGGAGGTCCGTGCCAACAGCTCCGACTGCGTTTCTTTAAACGGACTGAGGAAAAAGTAAACGGTCGCAACAGTAAGGCTAACCAGAGTAGCGGTAGCCAGATTCTTGAGCGATTTGCGAAGCAAATCAAAATCGAAGATGCCCAATCCGAAGCCAGCCCCGACAATCGGGCCCATAAGCGGGGAAATAAGCATCGCGCCGATGATCACGGCAGTGGAGTTGACATTCAGCCCAATAGAGGCAATCACGATGGCGCAGGCGAGGATCCAAAGGTTGGAACCCCGGAACGAGACGTTCGAGGATACGTTTTCCAGTACCTTTTGTCGGTCTTCTTCTCCCTTATTCAGGCTGATCAAATCGAACAAACTACTCATTTTTCTTTCGTTTTACGTGAGAGAAGCCGCAAAGACGACGATGTCATCCGTCGGTTTCGACTACTTCCTTTGTCAAGATAAGGCGAAGCATCGAGAATCCCAAAATTGCGGCTAATAAGGAAGACAGTAAAATGACAAGTTTGGCATGACCGATAGTTTCCCCATCGTCAAAAGCGAGCAGGGTTATGAAAATCGACATGGTAAAACCGATGCCGCCCAAAGCACCTACACCGATGATGGCCTTCCAGGAGATATCCCCGGGAAGCTTACATATCCCTAGCTTGCAGGCGATGTAACTGAACAATCCGATGCCCAGCGGCTTCCCGACGACGAGGCCTAATGCAATGCCGATGCTATAGGGTTGCCTCAAGGTTTCAGACAAGCTGCCGTGAATGGGTATCGCAGTGTTGGCCAATGCGAAAAGCGGCAGAATAAGAAAGGCTACCGGTTTGTGCAGGAAGTCCTGCAAAATATACGAAGTCGATTTTTCGTCCCCATTCCCGAACGGTATGGCAAACGCAAGCAATACACCCGTTATCGTAGCATGTACCCCCGAATGCAACATGAACCACCACATCGCGACGCCGCCCAACAGGTAGGGAATGAGGTTGCGTACTTTGAGCCTGTTCAGCGCCAACAAACCTCCGAAAATAGCCAAAGCGATGCCCAGATTCACCAAGGATATGTCGTTGCTGTAAAATATAGCGATGAGAAGAATTGCCCCAAGATCGTCTATTACGGCCAAGGCAGTCAAGAACACTTTGAGCGATGTCGGGACCCGTTTGCCTAATAACGACAGGATGGCCAGGGCGAAGGCGATATCGGTCGCCATGGGAATGCCGGCGCCGCGTTGTGACGGAAGGCCAAAGTTGACTGCCACGAATATTGCCGCCGGAATAAGCATGCCGCCCCAAGCCCCAAAAATAGGTAAGGTCGCGTCTTTAATGTCGGACAGTTCACCTATGTAAACCTCGCGTTCCAGTTCAAGGCCGACCAGCAGGAAAAAAATGGTCATCAAACCGTCATTGATCCAATATTCGACACTTTCGCCACCGAGATCCGTGTGCCAGAAGTGCAGCCATCCGTCGCCTCCCGTGTTAGACAGGATGAGCGATAACACGGTGCAGCAGATCAGGATCAGGCCGCTGGATTTTTCATTGTGGAAGAAGTCGTTGAAGAGTCGGGTTATTTTCATAAACGGGAAGGTCTTGCACAGAACAAAATGGACTGTGCATGTAAGTGAATTCGTAAAAATACGATGTTTCAGCCGGTCTGGCAACGAAAAATCAGTAGGCGATGCTGTCCAACAGTCGTTTCATCTGCGCAATCTCTTCTTCTTGTGAGCGGATAATCTTTTCGGAAAGCGCCCTGACGCGAGGGTCTTTTATATTGGCTTGCTTGCTGGTCAGGATAGCAGAAGAATGGTGTGGGATCATCGCTTTCATGTACTGGCTGTCACTAATGAACGATTGGGAACGCAAGGCCAGAAGCGAAAGGCAAAACACGACCAGTGCCATCGTCGCGATCGCCGCGTTCTTTTTTCTGTGCGGGTACATCCTCGGCATGAGCCACAACATGAGCAAAGCCATCGGGCTGACCATGAGCAGCGACATATAGGTTCGCGTCAGGCTGAGATAGATGTGGCCTGCGGAATCTACGTTCAGGAACATAACGGCATACATGATCAGGAACGACACGAAGAGCATCAGCCCCATTTTTCCGTAATGGCCATTCTTAGGTGGTGTGGCGGTTGTATTTTCCATTTCAGTTAATTTAAGGTGAAGTGATTCATAAGCTTGCGGAGTTCGTTCGGATTGCCCGTATAGTATTTGGCGACGGTCGGTGCGTTGCCAACCTTGACCGTATGCGCCATTTCGGGAAGTTCGGCGAACATATATTCGTCGGTGTGGTCGTCCCCGGCGGCAAAAACATAGTCGAATGACCCGTCAAGGATAAGGCGTGTCACGGCCCGCCCTTTGTTGACCAGGTTGCTTTTTACCTCGATTACCTTGCTGCCCTCTAGTACCGACAGGCCATTGTCGCCTACCATGCCCGCCAGCAGGATGCGAAGTTCGCGTTCCCTTATCAAGGCAAGTTCGTCGTCGGCTTTGCGGAAATGCCATGCGAGCGAATATTCTTTTTCTTCGACAAATGCACCGGGAGTACGGTCTACAAAATCTTCCATGACATTGCGTATACTGTCTTTCCAGTCGGTCTTCGGGTCTTCGAGCTTTTCCCATTTCTTGCCCGCACGACGCATCCAGACGCCATGGTCTGAAATCAAGGTGTAGTGCATGTTATTGAACCAACGCTCAAGAAAAGCGCGGTTTCTCCCGCTGATGATGGCTATTTCGGTATCCTCATCCTTATTTATATCGTTCAAAAGTTGGTACAGCGCTGCGTCCGGGACGGCATCCTCAGGATTGTCACGAAATCCTACAAGCGTGCCGTCGTAATCGAGCAGCACGAGCTTTTTGTGTGCGGTGCGGTACTCCGTCAGCAAGGTTTCCGTGATGGATGGTGTCATCTTCCGGCAGGCAGCAGGGTTAGGCGTGTTGCGAACCGTCTTTTCAAGGCTGGTGACAAAATCATTCGCCCATTTTTCAATTGTGTATCGCGACAGGCGTTTCTGCATCGCTTCCATGCGGTGACGCTGTTCTTCGAGCGGCATCCTAAGAGCTTGGTCCAATGTCTCGGAAATTTGGTTCATGTTCTCCGGGTTGATCAGCAATGCCTGGCTCAATTCGTTTGCCGCTCCTGCCATTTCGCTTAAAATCAATACCCCGTCGCGCTCAATCCGCGTGGCCACGTATTCTTTGGCAACCAGGTTCATACCGTCGCGAAGCGGCGTGATCATGGCAATATGTGACGTGGTGTAAAGGGCAACCAGGTCCTCATAGGGCAACGACCGGTAGAAATACCAGATCGGAGTCCAGTCGATGGTCGCGAATTTTCCGTTCACGCGCCCTACCAGCTCATCGGTTTCCCGCTTTAGCTTCCTGTATTGGGGCACGTCTTCGCGCGACGGGACCGCGAGCATGACCAGCCGTACCTTACCTATATATTCGGGATGGCGCTCAAGAAAATATTGGAATGCGCGGATGCGGTTCGGGATGCCTTTGGTATAGTCAAGCCTGTCAATTGACAGGATCAGGCGGCTGTCAGGGTATTGCTTGAGATGGTCCTGAAGCCGGTTCACCAGATCGGACTGGAACTGCTGTCCGGTCACTTCGTATTTGGCGGCCGAAAAATGGAATTTGTTGAAGTCCACACCCATCGGGAACGAATCGACTTTCACGGTTCGTCCGTTCGCGTCCACTTCGTTGAACTTTACTGAAAATCCTTTTATGCGCTTGACTGAGTTCAGGAAATGCTGCACGTAATCGTAGGTATGGAAGCCTATGAGATCTGCACCCAGCAGTCCGGAAAGCAGTTCGTCCCGCCACGGGCACGTCCTGAAAATCTCGAAGGCCGGAAAGGGAATGTGCAGGAAGAAGCCGATGGAAACATCAGGGCGCTTCTCGCGTATCATGCTTGGCACGAGCATCAGCTGATAATCGTGTATCCAGATGCGGTCGCCTTCCTCGGCATGTGCCAGGACGCATTCCGCATATTTTTGGTTGACCCTGTAATAGGCATCCCATTGCTTGGGGTCATACAGCGTATATTCAAGGAAATAATGAAACAGCGGCCAAAGCGATTTGTTGCTGAAGCCGAAATAAAAATCGCGCACTTCGGCCTGCTTCAGGAAAACGTTGGCCATGCGCGATTCGGAAGCCGTACGGTTCAGGGCCACATCGAAGTCGCCTATCTGTTCGGACGTAAGCCCCGGCCACCCGATCCAGAGGCTTTCGCCCGTCGCGTGAACGGATTTCAACCCAGTAGCCAATCCTCCGACACTAGGTGTAGATTGTATGCGATTGCCGGAAATTTTGAACTCTACGGGAAGACGGTTTGAAACAATAATAGTTTTGGACATGTCGATTTTATTGAAGTTTTCGTAAATTTAAGGATATTAACCGGGTTCGCCTGTTAAGAAAATCACATGAAAAGCCTTAATTACGGAATTATCGGCAATTGCCGAAGTGCTGCGCTCGTGTCTGAAAAGGGCGCGATCGACTGGTGCTGCCTGCCCCGATTCGACTCCCCGTCGGTCTTCGCAAGACTTCTGGACGAAGAAAACGGAGGTCATTTTTCAATCCTCACCGACCGAAGTTACCGCATTGAACAACACTATATTGAAAACACCAGTATTTTGTCGACGCGCTTCGACAACGGCAGCGATGCCTTCGAGGTGCTCGACTTTATGCCACGTTACCTCAACGAATCGGGCGACAGCTACACACCACCCGAAATTATTCGGCATATACGCCTTTTGAGAGGAAGCCCAATCTTTCGCGTGAAATACGATCCGAGACTGGAATACGCCAGCGAAGAGACGTTCACCTATATGAAAGATGCTTTCATCATCAGCCTCACGAACACGAAAAAGTTCGACAGCTTGTTCCTTTACAGCGACTTTGATTTGGAAGCTATTACCACAGGAAAAGAAATCGCACTGCGCAAAGACGGTTTTTTCCTGATGGGCTATAACGAAAAGATATTCGTGCCGACGCTCGAACGGATCCGTCTCGAGTTTGAACGGACCAAAGTATATTGGTTGAATTGGTCGGACAATACGCCCTCCTATCAAAATTACGATGCCGAAATCAACCGCAGCGCCATCACGTTAAAGTTGCTCAGCTATGAAAAGACGGGCGCGGTCCTGGCTGCCGCAACCACGTCGCTGCCCGAAACGATAGGCGAAGTGCGCAATTGGGATTACCGTTTCTGCTGGATACGCGACGCTTCGATGGTGGTAAAAGTGCTGACGTCCATCGGGCACAGGCAACAGGCGAAAGACTACCTTCGCTTCGTGCTCGATTTGTTGCCCGACAAGGACGAGAAGCTCCAGATCATGTATGGCATACATGGCGAAAAGAAGCTCACGGAAGAATTCCTTGAGCATCTTTCGGGGTATGAAGGCTCACGCCCCGTGCGGATCGGGAACGCCGCCTATGAGCAACGACAGCACGACATCTACGGCATCCTGATGGATGTCATCCATCAGCAGCTGACGCTGTTTTCCAACGATATCGAAAACGGCGAGGAAATCTGGAACATTACCAAAGGCATTGTCTGGGTTGTCGGGCAGCACTGGCAGGAACCCGACAAAGGCATCTGGGAATTCCGGACCGAAGAGCGGCATTTCACGTTCTCGAAAGTCTTGTGCTGGACGGCAATCGACCGCGCCGTAAAAGTAGCGCTGCTTTTGGGAAAACGGGAAAAAGCCCGCAAGTGGCAGCCGTTGGCCGACGCTATCCGTAAAGATATCCTGGACAATGCATGGAACGACGATATCGAGGCTTTCACCCAATCCTATGGCAGTTCCGACCTCGACGCTTCGGTATTGCTCATGGAAAATTATGGTTTCATAGAACCCTGGAATCCGCAATACGTGAGTACCGTTAAAGCCATCGGACGCGACCTGAGCAATGACGGCCTGCTTTACCGTTACAAGAACAGGGACGATTTCGGCTTGCCGTCGTCTTCGTTCACCATTTGTACGTTTTGGTACATCAACAGCCTGTTCAAGATCGGAGAGACGGACGAGGCCGAAGCCCTGTTCGAAAAGCTGCTGTCTTATTCGAACCACCTCGGGCTTTTCAGCGAAGACCTGGATTTCAAGACCAAAAGGCTGTTGGGGAATTTTCCTCAAGCCTATTCGCATCTTGCACTGATCGAGACGGCGATCAACCTATCGACGCTCACCAAAGAAGAAAAAATAATAGACGCCCTGCGCTAGCGACGTACCGGTCCTTAAAAATACAGCATGAAGACAGTCCATAAACTTAAGGAGTTTGCCGCGACGGCAATCTGCGGAAACGACATTACATCATCCTGTCTCTATGTCTCAGCCCTCGCCATACTGTATGCGGGCCAATACGCCTGGATTTCGCTGCTGATGGTTGCCGGCGTGCTGTATCTTTTCAGAAAAATCTACAGCGAGGCGGTGGGTGCCTTGCCGCTTAACGGCGGCGCGTATAACATCCTGCTGAATACCACCAGCAAGAGCAATGCGTCGGTGGCTGCCTGCCTCACCATTTTGTCGTACATGGCGACCGCGGTGATTTCGGCCAGCGAGGCGATGCATTATTTAGCAGGTCTTGTAGATGGGCTTCCGATTTTCTGGGCGACCATCGGCCTGATGTTCTTTTTTGTGGTCCTGATCAGTTTCGGGATCAGTGAATCGTCTTCGGTTGCCATTTTCATTTTCGTGCTGCATATCGCGTCTATGCTACTGCTCATCGCAAGCGCGGCTTGGTTTGCGTTCGGGCAAGGATTCGGAACGCTTGTCGAGAATTTCCATTTACCCGTGAAAGGCAGCATACCTATCGCACTTTTTCTAGGCTTCAGTACGGCGATGCTGGGCATTTCAGGTTTTGAAAGCTCTTCCAACTTCGTGGAAGAACAGGAGAGCGGCGTATTTCGCAAAACATTGCGCAACATGTGGATTGCCGTCACGGTCATCAACCCGCTTATGGCGTTGGCGCTTATCAGTGTAATCGCGATACCTGAAGTCGAAGGCAAAGAAGAAGTATTGCTCGCGTACCTGGGTGAAATCACGGGCGGCCCGATACTTGCCAAACTCATTGCCGTTGACGCCGTGTTGGTATTAAGTGGCGCTGTATTGACTTCGTTCGTAGGCGTTTCGGGGCTTATGAAACGGATGTCTTTGGACCGCATCCTTCCGCAAGGACTCACGAAGATGAACAAGCGCGGCGGACCGACGCGTATCTTGCTTGTTTTTTTCGCGCTTTGCGTATCGGTGTTGCTCATAACGGAAGGCCAGCTCGGGCCACTGGCCGGGGTATATACGATTTCCTTCCTTGCGGTCATGGCCTATTTCGGCTTCGGTAACCTGCTGCTCAAAATCAAGCGATCCAAACTCCCCAGACCGGAATATTCCAGGCCGTTCGTGGTCGCCTTTGCAGTTTTCTGTATCGTGGCGGCCCTATACGGGAACGTCCGGTTGCATCCCGAATATCTTGTCGTTTTCCTTCAGTATTTCATTCCGTCTATCGTCATCGTGTTGCTATTGCTCAACCGACAATTCGTGCTTCAGTATCTGTTGGTCGTGGTGCGCAGCTTCCTGGAGAGTTTCGAGCGCACGATGCGGATAAGCGAAGTCATGCTGACGAGAAAACTCCATAAGCTCCATTCGCAGCATTTCGTCTATTTTTCGAAGGCGGACGATATATCCTTGCTCAACAAGGCCATCCTGTATGTACAGGAAAACGAAATCACTAAGAAGTTGAAAATCGTTACCGTGGTCAACGAGAACCGTCAGGTCACGAAGGCATTTATGGACGATTTCAATGCGCTGGACCGTGCCTATCCGGAAATCAAGTTGGAATATGTGCAGATAGAAGGAAATTTCGGGCCGGAACTTATAGAAGAGTTGTGCGAAAAATGGAAAATCCCTACAAATTTCATGTTCATCTCTTCTCCGGGAAACAGATTCACTTATAGATTAGCCGACCTGCACGGCGTACGGCTTATCATGTAATGCCCTAAATTTTAATCTGGCGACGATTTTGCCGACTTCAGTGGTGATTCCGAGCCTCAGGCCGTACCTTTGCCTCCTTTACATTTTCGCCATGCTCAAAACCTATTTACGGAAAATAAACGCCTTGTTGCTGTACGTAAAAAAACGACTTTCCGCAAAGCAGTTCATATTTCTTGCCAGTGTCATCGTGTCGGTTACGGTCGCTTTCGCCGTGATTGTGCTTAAGGCATTCGCCCATGCCGTTTTTTCGTTTGCGACGTATCTGAACAGCATCCTGCATCTCAGTTTCATCAACAGCATCCTGCCCGTGATTGGGATTTTGCTTACTGTTCTCGTCGTGCGTAAACTATTGGGCGGAAGCATCGAAAAGGGTACTTCGCAAATCCTGTATGCGGTTGCGCGAAAATCAAGCCTCATCCCAAGGAAACAGATGTATGCCCAAATAGTAACCAGTTCACTTACCGTTGGCCTTGGCGGGTCGGCAGGTTTGGAAAGCCCCATCGTGGTAACGGGCGCCGCCTACGGGTCTAACTTTGCGCAACAGTTCCTGTTGAGTTACAAAGAGCGGACGCTTCTTATCGGCTGTGGCGTGGCCGCAGGAATCGCCGCAGCATTCAACGCTCCCATTGCAGGCGTGCTGTTTGCCGTTGAAGTGTTGCTGGTGGATGTCAGTATCGCCGCCTTTACGCCTATCATGATTGCGGCCGCGACAGGCGCCCTGGTATCGGCCATCGTCCTGAAAGAAAATGTACTTCTTACGTTCAGCGAAAAGCAAACCTTCGATTACCACAATATCCCTTTTTATATCCTGCTTGGGCTTTCAACCGGTATGGTGGCGGTATTTTATTACCGCAATTTCCTTAGGGCGGAACATTATTTCGGCGGGCTTGCCTTTGGCGCTTACCGGAAGGCATTTTTTGGAGCGATACTTTTGGCAGGACTTATATTCGTTTTCCCGACGCTTTTCGGCGAAGGTTACGAAAGCATCAAAGAGTTGGCGGGGAAAGATCCCGGCCGTCTGTTGGACAACACACTTTTCAGCGATTGGCGAAACAATAATTGGGTATTGTTGCTGTTCGTTGGCGCCACGTTCGCGATGAAGGCTTTTGCAACGGGTATCACACTTGGCAGCGGTGGCAATGGAGGGAATTTCGCGCCGTCGTTATTCATGGGTTCATACGTCGGCTTCTTTTTTTCGAAGCTGCTCAATCTTACGGGATTGACTGATTTGCCTGTCAGCAATTTTACCATGGTAGGAATGGCGGGCATCTTAAGCGGGCTTTTTCACGCACCGCTTACTGCAATATTCCTCATCGCGGAAATTACAGGCGGCTACGACCTGATGATTCCGCTCATGATCGTAGCGTCTATAAGTTACGCCTTGTCGAAGCGTTTCGAAAAACATTCGCTGGACGTGAAAGGGCTGGCCAAAAAGAGGCAGGCGTTCACCAGCAACAAAGACACGAACATCTTGTGGACGCTTGAGACCGAAGATATCGTGCGGAAAAATTACAAAACCGTATTGCCCGGGGATTCGATACAAAAATTAGCCGACATCATTATCCATTCCAACCAGGACGTATTCGCGGTGGTAGATGAAAACAGGAAACTTGAAGGCATGATCTATTTTAACGATGTGCGCGAGATTGTCTTCGACTCGGTAAATAATCCGGATGTTTTTGCACGGGGTATCATGTCCGAGCCCTTACAGGTAGTGTATCGCTCGGATAGCATGGACCGCGTGATGGAAAAGTTCGAGCAAACCAAAAGGGTCTTCCTGGCGGTAATCGATGACGGGCGTTATTACGGCATCATCGCCAAGACAGATGCACTCGAAGCGTATAGGGAACAACTTCGGGCGATGGCTTTTGAATGATGCTTTATAGTCGGTTGCACACGACTTCTTCCAAAATTACAATTTAAAGGCTTCCGGAATCGCTTGAGTTAAGGGGTTCACAAATGTCGGCATGCTCCTTCACCCAGGCGAAATATCGCAAATGCGACCGAAACACATAATAGGAATGGTTTATATTTGTTGCGAACCGAAGAGTATCACCACTTGCGGCTCGCTGTCGGTTCACGGCAAGTCAAAAAGAATACCTTGAAAGAACATTTTAAAATACTAAAAGGACTACCTCCGTATGGAGACATGTATTTCTCTGTCCCGCCAAATGGTTATAGGGAATATTCCGAAGGTTTCGTTGTCGAATTTCTTAAACGTGACGGAAAGAGATGGATCGGTAACTTCGAGACCGGGAATTCAAATCTGGAATTTGTCTGCAGGCTCGGTGACGACAATATCCTGGTAATAGCAAGAGGGATTTGCTACATGATCGATCCGGAAAACCATCATTCATTCGAAATTCCCGGATTCGATTATAAAAATGTGGTCGAGCATGAAAATCTGTTCATACTTGTGGGCGAATATTCGATTACCGTGGTCCGGTCAAGGCAGGAAGTACAACATTTCCCGAATTTGTGTCTTGACGGGATCAGCGACGTTCGGATAATCGGGGACGCATTGCATGGGACATTACATGATTTCGATTCGAACGGTAATTTTACCGAAACCCATTTTACCTTGGACCTGGATACATTTAAATTTAAAACATTGAATAACCGAAAAAGCTGGTGGGAAATCCTGAAATGACCTGCTGCCGACATTTTTAATCATTTACAACAGACCCGTGACCCAATTCGATTTTCAAGACAATCAACTAAAACTTAAAGTAAGGCGATCGCCGATCATAATACTTTCCATTCTGTATTTGATCACGATACTTTGTTTTGCTTTGCCGCTATCGGGATTCGTGCTTTCCGTCATAAGCGGTGCGGGAATAAAGTTTGGCGGACTCATCGCAATCGGGGTATTTTCATTGCTCGGCTTCTATATGTTGCGGTTGGCTTTATGGAATCACCGCGGCGAAGAAATTATCCGATTCCGTAACGATGAGATCAGCTATATAGCGGATTATCGTTATTTTAGGGATGGAAAGAAAAGTATTCGGCGAAACGAAATTTCTTACTCGGTCTGTCCTGTCGGATATGAGGAAGAGAATGTCGGTGTTTTGATCATTTCCAATGGTGAATCCGAAATTGCTTCCGTTGTCAAAATGCCACGAAACAATATTGAAAAATTAATTGAACTACTAGAAAACGCAGGCTGACCACCACTAACAAGACATGTTTGATTGGATAAACAGGATTTTTAAAAAAGAAAAGGAGAAACCGATTTCAGGATTCGCAAAAAAATACTCCGAAATTTTACAAACTTCCGGATCAAACTCGAATGAATCGCTCGAAAAGAAAAAACCCGACTTCATCGCTTCATTGACCTATCGCACGACCGAAGAAGGCGGAAGAAAAACCGCGGCAATGTCAGGATATCGACCTGCTATAAAGTTTCCGTTCTCTGAAATGCTCACGTCGGGCGGACAATATTTCCCGGATGTCGAAAAAGTATATCCCGGCGACACCGTAAAGGCGGAAATAAGAATATTGGGCGTGGACTATTTTAAGAACCAATTGTATGAAAACCTGGAATTTGAATTTTACGAAGGCCCGACTTTAATCGGTACAGGAATTATCCTAGAAATTTTAAATCCGATGCTGCAAAACTCCAGCCGATAATTGTGTTGACATCTATTATTTCAAATCAACGAATAAAATGAAACGATTCCGGGACATAGATCCGATCATTGAACATTATGCTACCGAACTCGGGGCAAGACTCACGAAAGACAGGCCCGGCTATCCGCAACAATTACGAACGTTCGAGGAACGCAGGATCGATTGGGTCGAAAATGATATCCGCAAGGCCATAATCATACAACCCAACTTCGAAGCGACAGGAGTAAACACCGATCTTTGGAATTTCATAAATGTAGCATGGCGTGAAGGCGGCTATTCATCGGTCCCTTTGCAATGGTACAAAAGCCTGGTTACCTCAAAGGATTTTGCACGAATAGTAAACCAAATCGAGAAATTGCTTGAAGAATCCGTCCGAAACCTTGGGAACGTCCGGCTCGAAGATTTAGAAAGACCATGACCGACGCCTTAATGCGTGTAGCCGATCAACGACCTGTATTCCGGTTGATGTACGTTAACGGATTAGTTTATATCTTGGCGTTAGATTCATCAACAACCAAAATCAAATGTCGAATAAATCTTTTTTCACCTCGCTGCTATCGCTGTTTCCATTCCTTTCTTCCGCTAAAAAAACAGCGCAACCGCAAATAGACGAACTGGAATCAAAAATCAACGACCTCAAAACTTCGATGCTTTCGTATAGGAAAGAAGCCGAACCTTCGTATTCAAAAAAAGACGTCGAAAAATGTGTGCTGATACTCAAGGAATATCTCGTGCAAATGGCCAAAACGAACTCGAAAGAAAAAGGCATGGCGGTCGTCGAGTCGACTGTTATGCAACTCAACGAACTCAATGACGACTGCGAAGGCGAACTCATCGAAACCGGCGAACGGGAACAGATCGCGGACATCATCATCCTTGCGGGAAACAAAAAAGGGTATAATGCCGTTGATGAGGATGTGACGGAGGAATGGCGGGAGTGGTAGCCGCATGTTTTCAACCTGAAACGAATTGAACCCGATACGTGAAAAACGATTACCACATTTTCAAGGCCTGGACGACCACTTTGGTTGTCGTACCGATCGCATTCGCCCTATTCGAGGGCGATACCTCGGCTTTTGCCATCGGGCCGCTTTTCCAGTTGTTCCTGTTTTACCTGCTTTGTGAATTTTTATTCCTTCTCCCCGCGGTGATGGCAATGGCCGTCGCTTTTCCGTTGCTGCGGAAATATGATGCCGGCAGGAATGTGCAGATGATGTGTTTGTCCGCGATTTTTTGCGTGACGGCCTGCCTGACGTTTTATATATCGGAAGCGTATGGGTACGGGTTTAAAAAGACCGTATGGTTGGTTTTGAATCTGCTGTTTTTTTTGGTCGGCGGGTTCCTGTACAACAGGACGTGGCGAAGGAAGTAGCACTCGATTTCTGCACTTTGACCGATTGATGATGGTTCTCGACCAATCCCAGGACGTCATCTTATTCCTTTGAGCCCTCGAGCAATGACTTTTGGACGCCAATACCTCTTGCCTGATCTCGAGCTTGAGCGACTCTTTTACCCCATCCCCATCAAGTTTTTATGATAAAAAACAGCATTCCCACAAGGCCAAAAAGGATTATATTGTGGATGTTTTAAACCAAACCCACACGATGGCAAAAAAGATCAACCCCGCTATTTCCTGCGTTTTCTTTTTCATGATGTGCTGCTTCGGCGTGGCGGCTCAGGGCCAAACCAAACCCGCCACGGTTAAAATCGGTCAACAGCAATGGATGGCCGAAAACCTCAACGTGGACACGTTTAGGAACGGCGACCCGATACCGCACGCCAAAACGGACGAGGAATGGAAAAAAGCATACGAAGAGCATAAACCAGCGTGGTGCTACTACGGCAACGACCCCGAAAACGAATTGAAATACGGCAAACTCTACAACTGGTTCGCGGTAAGCGATCCGCGCGGCCTGGCTCCCAAAGGCTACCATGTGCCCTCGAAAGCCGATTGGGAAACCCTCGTGGATTTCCTTGGCGGACAGAAAATGGCGGGAAAAAAACTCAAAAGTACCGAAGGCTGGCCCGGTGCGGAGAACGGCACGAACGAAAGCGGTTTTGACGGACGTCCGGGCAGCATGCGCTACTACAGCGGTTATTTCGACAAAAACCGTTGCCTCGGGCGTTGGTGGACAAAAACCGAACTGGAATCTTCCTATGCCTGGCAATACTATTTGCTGAAGGGTGACGAAGTGGGATGGTACAGTGCCGATTACGGCAAGGGCGCGGGAATGTCGGTACGGTGTCTTGCAGACTAGCGTTTGCTTATAGTACAAAGACGCACCGGTCCGAAATCTAAAACAACACTTTATGAACCCATTAAAATACTTCTTTTTGATTGCGTGCTTTTGGGTCGCTACCGTCACTGCCCAAACCCAAACAGAAAAAATAGATGCCCTGGTGCAATCGTATGCCAAGCTCGGACGTTTCAACGGCAATGTGGCTGTGGCCCGAAAAGGGCATATCGTATTTGCGCGAAGCTATGGGCTGGCGGACCGCGAATTCGACATCCCGAATACGCAAGACACCCGGTTCCGAATCGCGTCGCTGACCAAGCAATTCACCGCGGTGTTGATCCTGCAGCTCGCGGAATCGGGGCAACTGGATTTGCACGCGCCGATAACACGGTACCTGCCGTATTACAAAAAAGAGCTCGCCGAAAAAATAACCATCCACCATTTGCTGACCCACACGGCAGGTTTGCCGGACTATACCGAAAGGGACGATTTTTTCACTGAAATAAGCAAACGGCAATACGACCACCGCGAATTCATACAAAAGTTTTGCAGCGACACGCTGTTGCATGAACCCGGTACCCAATACAAATACTCGAACGCAGG
Source organism: Flavobacterium agri (assembly GCF_013401995.1). GTDB lineage: Bacteria > Bacteroidota > Bacteroidia > Flavobacteriales > Flavobacteriaceae > Flavobacterium > Flavobacterium agri. Next base: position 511,487 of record NZ_JACBJI010000002.1, on the reverse strand, counting down.
TTATTATCTTTTGGGCGGCATCATCGAAGAGGTCACGCACGACACGTACGCCAATGTGCTGCAAAAAAAGATTCTCGACGTACTGCACATGCAAAATACGGGAATGGAAACGCCCGAACGACTGATCAAAAACAGGGCGAAAGGGTATAATTATGGCCCGTCGGGCTATTCGAACGCCGAGTATATCGACATCTCCTCCACCATATTCTCAGCCGGAGCGATGTATTCCACGACAGGGGATTTACTCAAGTGGGATAAAGCGCTGTTCTCGAACAAACTATTGTCCGCAAAAAGCACCGAAATGATGTTCACCCCTTTCTCGTCGAACTACGGATACGGTGTCGGGACCATCAAATCGTTCGTGCCGGATTTGAAAACCGAAGTACACTTTGTGTTCCATCAAGGGGCGATAAACGGTTTCCGTTCCGTGATGACCCATGTCGTGAACGAAGACCTCGTCATCCTTTTGCTTTGCAATACGTTCGAGGCCGACCCGAACCCTGTCAGCAATGGAATTTTTGCGTTGTTGCATGGGTTGCCTTACAGTTTTGCGGGAGAGGAAAAGTAAGATGGGGCGATTTCGCCGCCTTCGGATGCAGGAATCATCCGCTTACGCCCGTTGGGCCATGGCCTGTCTCTTCCGTGCGCTTCAATTCTTCTTCCACCAAAATATTCGCCCGCTCCACAAACAGATGCAGCCGTTTTTCGAGCAGTTCGGTATAGGTAAAATCGGAATAATCGGGCACGGCCCGCCTCAGGCTGCTCATGTTGCCGCACAATAATTTGAACAGCAGTTTTCCTTCTTCGGTGTCCCTCGGGAAAACCTCGCGGCACAGGGGCGTGAAATAATCGCACAGGTCGAACAGGTAGCCCAGGCCGTAATGGTTTGGGCGATACGCCAGAAACACCTCGATCAGCCCCAGGCAAACGTGTTCGGCCGCCACATGCAACATCGACTGCTTGACGACCTCGACGCCCGAACGCTCGATCTGGTTTTCCGAATCGAGGAACGTTGCGGCAATCGCCATCCGGCTGTTCCAATACGCCCGCGACACTTTGGCCGAGCGCTTGCGACTTACAAAATTCAAACCCGGCGGAACCGTCTCGTGCTCGTACAGCACTTCGCCTTTTTTGAATACTTCGCTAAAGAAAAACACGCCGTGGTCGGTGCGGTGCCTAAGTGAGGTGACCGTATGCAGCAGCAGCGTGACCGTACATTTGTCGTCGCTCTTCACGCGGATCGCATCGCTGATGTCGGCCACCGCATTTTCCTTCATGGCTTCCACGAGGGCCAGGATGTAAAAATGTTCGCGCGACGCATCGTTTTCACGTTCCGAAACCAGTGGGGACAGCCGCCCGGCGTTAGCCGTACTTTTGCCGAAGCAGTAAATCGCCGCGGTGTCGAGGTTCTTGGTGATAGTGCTGACGATAAGTTCCGGGTTCGTTTCCGACGGCTTCTGTCTTACGGCTTTGGATTTGTTCTCAGCATCCTTTATCTCCAAACCGATAAGGTGATGCCTTTTCGTTTTCCTGAAACACTCGCCTACCGCCTCTGCGAAAAGCCGCTCCACTTCTTTTTTCGCCAACGCTACTTTAGCGAGGATCTTCCCAACGTCTTCACGCTTGAATTTCGGCTCCGGGAACCGGCGGCGTTTCATGGCCGGATAGGTTTTGTCGAGCTGTTCCAGCAAAAAGCACTCTTCTTCGCCCGCGGGATCGAACAAATGGCCCAACGCAGGCGCAAACGTCCTGATGTTCTCCTGCTGCACCGCTATGCTTTTGGAAACGAGCGGCCTGCCCGTCAAAAAATTCGCGCCCGTCTTGTATAGCACTTCCAAAGCCCGGTGCAGCACGAATACCGCTTCTGTGAAGTTCTCGTGCTCTATGCAACGGACATAATCGCTCAGGATACGGTCGCACTTTTGCAGCCTCTTTTTGAAAAGTTTCTTTGCCCGCGTGATCAATCGGTTGGGCATGGCCGCCTCGGGGAAGAACGGATGCCCGCCCTCGGGGTTGGCGTAGGCGACCGACCCCAGCGCCACATGGCGCACCATGAACAGGTTGCCCTTGCGCAACGCATCCTCGGCATAGTCGCACGAGAACAGCCGATACGCGAAAGCGGGATACTTCGCAAACACCTTGTCGGCCAACACCTCAAGTTCGGCCAGTTGGGTGCTGTCTTTATCCATATAAAAAGTCACGATCGTTTCGGGTCCGCACTGATTGTTTACGGACAGGTACACGCAATCGGCATTGATGAAGCCCAACGTCTCATCGATCGCTTTCTCGATAAGATGGCTGCCGGGATGGTCTTCGGGGGTCAAAATGTAGTGGTTCATAATCGAAAGGTTTTAGGTGGTACATGCGTGAAAAAGTGTATTTTTGTCAGACCCGCAAGTACGCCACAACCCAATATGTACCCCATCATTTTTTCATGTATGGTACATGTTTTATACATTTGAGGAGTTTCATTCACCCTAATACCTTTGCACCATGACACCTACCAAAAACCACATCGGAAGAAAAATAAGCCGCATCCGCGAACTGCGCGACATGAAGCAGGAAGCCCTGGCCCAGGCACTCGGCACGAACCAACAGGCCATTTCGCTCATGGAGAACAGCGAGACGATCGATGAGGAGAAGTTGGTTGAGGTGGCGAAGGCATTGGGGGTGACGCCGGAGGCTATAAAGAATTTTAGTGAGGAGGGCGTGATTAATTATTTCAATACGTTTGGAGATAATGCTACCGGACAAAGTTTTGGTCCGATTTATAATTTTAACCCGATTGATAAGATTGTGGAGCTTTATGAGAGGTTGTTGGAAGCGGAGAGAAGAAATAAAAACTGATTTTTTTGAATAATTTGAAGGACCGCTAAGCGGTCTTTTTTTTGGTTTATGGAAAACCGTAACTGGGTGAAGAAAAATGCGTTAGATTTGTTTTGCCTAATTTATATGTTGGTGTTTTATTGCCCATATAAACAAGTTGTGCGCTATTATGTTCGTCCCAAGTACAATCAACAACAGCTTTAAACAAAATTTCAATGGAAACAAACGATAAGAACGTTTTCAAAATCCTCACGATAGACGGTGGTGGAATAAAAGGTCTATATAGCGCATCAGTTCTTGCTAGAATTGAAGAAAAAACTGGTAAAAAAGTCGGAGACTATTTTGATATGATTTGCGGGACATCAACTGGCGGACTAATTGCATTAGCAATAAGTCGTGGGATTTCAGTATTGGAAACTGGATGGAGAATCGAAATCCTTGTATTTCTCAATCATTTGCAAGGCATACTTGTAGTCCCGTTTTGTAGCATAAGCGGTGTCCTTAGTGTGATATTCGATTTCCTTTCGATGCACAGGAAAAATTTGCGTGCGATACAAATTGTGCTTTTCGATGGCTTGCTTGGCAAGTTCAGGGGTAATTTGGATTTTGGTTGATTGCTGGCCATTCAGACCAATTGAGGTAAATAGAGCCAATAGAGATGCTCTACCGAATAGGATTCGATACTTTTTCATGTGGTGTATGGATTTAAGTTTAACTGCTTGCAATAAAATAAGCGTGGACATTGTACCACACTTAAATCCAGGACACCACATCCCTTACAAGCAATGACACAAGCCACGCCATACTGGCGTACCTCATAACATTATTTGCTTGTAAAATCAAGAAATCTTGCGATTTCAGGGTGGTGAGTGGATTTAAGCAATAATGCAATTAAGCACGAATATTTTATTATGGTAAAATTAATAAACGGGATTGACGTGTGACAATTCTAGGGAAGGATTGTTATACATATTCTTTAAATTCGTAGCTTTGTTAAACTTACATTCCGTAATTGCTTATTTCAGAGCATTCCTTTGTCCAACCCGAAATTCTAATTATATGCCTTATTCAGCTCTAACAATCGCCAACCAAATTCTCAAAAAAGCTAAACAAGATGGACAGGAGCTTTCAAATATGAAGCTCCAGAAACTTTTGTACATAGCAAATGGATTGTATTTAGCCAAAAGTGGAACACCTCTAATAGAAGATCCGATTGAAGTTTGGCCTTATGGCCCTGTTGTGCGTGAAGTCTATCATAGATTTAAGACCTATGGCAACAAAGAAATTCCTGTTTCGAATGATATTCCGGAAATTGACCTTGATATCGATAGTCGAGATGCAATTGAATTTGCTTTAGAGATATCAAAACGAGTTTCTGCCATTCAATTATCAAATTGGACGCATAAAGAAGGCGCACCTTGGACGGAAGCAAGAAAAAAAGACGAGCAAATCATTTCCAATAAATCGATGGAGGAATTTTTTAGCCCTTTCAAGAACTACAATTTTGCTGGTGGCGCAGGATAAGGCAAATAACAAATCAGCCAAAGACATTCTTGATGCGATGGCTAAAGCTGCACAGGACGCGCCTGAAACACCACTTTCAGGACGTGAACGTGCTTTTTATGAAAAACATTTATCAGACTTAGAAAACGAGAAACAAAATAGGGAGGAACGTAAGCACTATGCTGAATGCATCTTTCGATTAACGGTCTTTTGGGTAGCATTCTTAATGGTAGTAATCATTGCATCAGGTCAACACAAACTTTACTTGTCTGATGAAGTTCTAATCGCATTGATTACATCAGGAACAGTAAATATGTTTGTGTTTTTTAGATATGTTACACGCTATCTTTTCAATGCTGACAAATCAACTTAGCCTTCCTTATCATTACCCACAGTAGCCAATTCCAACAAACTCAGAGTTTGCTTATCTTCTTCCTTTTCCTCTGTAGTCTCCTTAACTACGTTTTCAATCACAGGTTCTGATTTTTCCTTAAGACCTTCGATGATGTGCTGTGCTAATGGTTTCATTATTCTAATGTTTGGAATATGTATAAAGGTTATATTTTCTTCATTTTTCCCATATTATACTCAATACATTTTGTTGTTTGCCATATACACAATGCTCAAAGAATTGTCTACTCATATCTGATTCAAACTTTATATTAAACCAATCATCAGCAAAGACAATTTCGCTCGACGTATATTCCTTTCCTTTAGAAAAATATTCCCCGGCCGCGGTGTCCTCAGGGACTCTTAGCTTGCCATGTTTCAATGACCAAAATGGAAAATCATAGGTATACCAATACCATTTGATGGTATTTGATACACTGTAAACAACCATTATTGGTGAACAACCAATTGTTGCATAACGTAAAGCGGTCGCTGTTAAACTAGTTTGATATTTTTTAGATAGTTCTTGAATTAACTTAAATTCAAATTTCCTTCTAAAACAGTCTTGTTTAAAACGATTTTTTGGTAATAGCAGACATGATGCAAAAAAATCCGCTTCACGTTCTACCAAATTATCACTGACAAATCCAGTAAATGATGGATGAGATGGCGCTAACCCTTGCGCTAATGCATTGCGATGATGATCTATATAGTAATGCCCAATTTCATGAGCAAAAGTAAATCTTGCTCTTTCTGTATATGGATGAACTAATCGATCATTATTTATATAAATGTGGAATTTGCCATATTCATGCTCAAGAAGTCCATCAAACGAGTCACCATAATTGCCATAGGAAAAAGATATCTTTGATTGTTCAGCTATGATTTCTGGATTTACTGCTCCTTTTGGACAATAGTAATCAGCCACATACTCCGCTAAGGATTCTATATTATCCTTTTGAAAATCAGTAAGAAAATCGCCTTTACTTTTGTTGTGCATTTTTCTTGTCTTCAATCATTTTAGCCTTAATATCAAGCGGAATAGATTTTCCTTGTCTTGCAGCCATGGCCAAATTTTGCACACCATCATTAGGAATGAAAAGATTAATTGGCGTATGTGATTTTAACTCTTTTCTTCCACCCATTATAATATCAATTGGGTTCTCAAAATTTAATGGGCATTCATCTTCAACATTATGGTGTTTTTTAAACTCCTCGATTGCTTTAGGAGTTGTAGGGAATACCATCCCAGCATCATCAAAAATTTCACCGATTGTTTTATGTTTACTGCTCATTTCAGGGGCTTTAATGGTGAATGTTTTGCAAAAAAATCCTTGATTTCTTTATCTTTCCTTTCTTTAATTTTTCTAATGTTAGCTTTTGTTGTCCCATAAGTCGTTGCTAACATATCCAAAAATTCTGAAGGATTCTTCTTTCCTTCCTCATAAAAACTATATAAGGCTATAACAATTTGTCTATCTCTTTCATTGAATGTATTTAAAATTTGAGACAACAATTTCATATTTTCACTTTCATTCGTATCAGTCTCAATTGTTTCCTCTGCAAATTTATCGTCTATATAATTATCAACTAGGCGTATATTTTTATCGACACCTTTAAGTAGGTTAAAAATCTCGTTTCTCAAAATTACGGCTAAATATGCTTCGAAAGAGGAAACGACAGACGCGCCTACTGTAGGGGTAAAATCTAACTTAGGTGCTTCATATATCTTTATGAACGTATTGTTCACCGCAGTATTCATTAGCTCTTCGTCAAAGATGCCCATTTGTTTGAGCATCGATTTGCAAACAGAACAAACTGTTTTACTGAATTTCCGATATAAAATATTGAATGAACGATGCGCTTCCTTTTCATCTTCATCCCTGTAGCTAAAAGCAAGTAATATCTCTTGCAATTCTTCTAAACTCATACTCATCATTTATAACTCAAATCAGTGACAAATGTAAAAGAAATATGCTTTTGTCACACTTTATACTTAAGACTTATATAAACTCTAAATTTTTAACAATATGGCTAAAAACAGTCCGAGCGGGGACAATTCAAGAAAAGGAGCGGTAACTGGTCGCTCACAAGTACAAAATCCAAAGACGGGACTTTGGACTAAACGTGACACCGAAACGGGTAGGTTCATGGACGTTAAAACGTCAAGTAACGATCCGTTTAAAGGCGTTACAAAAGAAAAGTAACATTAATCCAAATTCAACTTAACCATGAAAAATGAATTTAAACTATGCTATGGCGACAAGTGTTTCTCGGCCAGCGAAACAAATGGAGGGCTACTTTTTGGGGCAGGTATCCTACTATTGTGTATTGCCATTTCAGTCATTAATCAAAACGAAAACAGAAAAGAAAAATGAAACAGACAAACACATTTAGAGAGCATTTCGGTATTAGAACTCGTCACGTAGAGTTCATTGATATACCTATGGACGAGGATTTACTTGCATTTATTTGCCCTTTTTTGATTGCAAACAATAGGCAAGACCCAAGAATTGATACAATTTACGGTCAGATGGAATCTTTCTTGAAATACTTGAATCGAAATTTTATCATGACAAACGATAAAGTCAATGGTATGAAATTTCTTTCCCACTTACATGAGCCGAATGAATACCATCTCGGATATTCCGACTCGAATAAGGGTAAGGCAATGGCTAAAGAACGCTCTAAATCGGTTTTTGACTCTCTAAGACGAAACCGATTTGCTCAACAAGGACTTTCTATTACAAACGAAGCTCACAACGTGCTTTTATTGGTGGAAGGAATCGGTCAGGACATCATGTCTGATGTAATTTCAAATGTTTGCAGAAATGTATTTGCTCAATTCACCGAGGAGCAATGTATCAAGCACTCCATTCAGACGTATCCAACCCAAATCGAGTATTACAATGACAATACAGGTCAGTGGGCTACTACGACTTATAATCTTCCTGAATATAAAGGTAAAAGGATAATCCTTATTCCGAACGAAATTGTTGCTGGTCATAGGATGTACTCAACATATTATAACTGGTTTGTTTCGAGTAATTATATTGCTGTCGACCTGATGAAGAAATCAAAGACCGATGACGATGCCAATGATAAAACGATGAGACTTCTAAAAGACGGTTCCAAAAAAGCAGTCATCAAAGAGATTTATCGTGTCTATCGTAAACCGAAACACGATTTAATAGACTTTGTTCTAAAGTACAGAGGATCATTGGACGAATTTCTTGTCTACGCAAAAGAACATTATCCAGCATTGGACTTGGATAACCTCGATATTTAAAACATGCACTGATGACTAAAAGACTGGCCAATTGAGCCAGTCTTTTGGCTTTTTATATCCAACAATGATACACTACAATTACCAGTTATGCAGTTTATACACTACGACTTAGGCATGAAAGGCAATCGAAAGACAGTCAAACTTGAATTGTCCGGAAGTGCCGCAAACGTTCGGTTGATGGATGCGAACAATCTCGAATTGTACAAAAGAGGCAGACGATATAAATACATCGGTGGGCTTGTTCTTAAATCTCCGATATTCATTGATATTCCTCACCTTGCTCATTGGCATCTTGCAATCGATATGCAAGGATTAATAGGTGAAGTTAGAACGAACTTTAAAATACTTGAAAGGAACAACCCATCCTAAAACAGGAGGATTGTTTAATTTGGTATACTAAGGTAATTAGTGTCTAAGATTATAGTAGAGGGTTAAGCATAAGGTGCAACATAATCTCGTAATTGAATTTTCTATTGTAAATTTCCTCAACCTCGCAGAATTAATTCTCAATGAAATGTAACGGTCGTTCACTCCAAACTAAATTTAGGTAATCGTCGTCAAAAAGGCTACGAAAAAACGGTAGATAATGCAGCTGAATGCCTGAGGATATTATTGATCTCTGTTTAAATAAGTCGTATTAATCACACCCCTATGGTAATCTTTAAGACGAATCATATTCTTTCCTCAAACAAAAATTTCTAACTTTAAAAAATGAAATCCCTCGGCTTCCTCTCCTTCGGCCATTGGGCCAACCATCCCGCCTACGCCACGCGTACCGCAGCTGACACGTTACTGCAATCTATTGATTTAGCTGTAGCCGCCGAAGAATTAGGTCTTGACGGCGCGTATTTCCGAGTACATCATTTCGCGGCACAGCTCGCCTCGCCGTTTCCGTTGCTTTCCGCCATCGGAGCCAGGACAAATACGATCGAAATCGGAACCGGAGTCATCGACATGCGGTACGAAAACCCGCTATATATGGTAGAAGACGCCGGCGCTGCCGATTTGATTTCGAAAGGACGCCTGCAACTCGGCATCAGCAGAGGTTCGCCCGAACAGGTGATCGACGGCTGGCGTTATTTCGGGTACGAACCCGACGAAGGAGAATCGGATGCCGATATGGGACGCCGTAAAGCCTTGGAATTCCTCGACAAATTGAAAGGAGTCGGATTTGCCGAGCCGAATCCGTATCCGATGTTTCCGAATCCTCCGGGATTGCTGCGATTGGAACCTCACGCACCGGGATTGCGCGAACGCATCTGGTGGGGAGCCGCTTCGAATGCTACGGCTGTTTGGGCGGCCGAAAACGGCATGTACCTGCAAAGTTCTACATTGAAATACGACGAAAGCGGAAAACCGTTCCATATACAACAAGCCGAACAAATCAGGCTCTACAAAGAAGCTTGGAAAAAAGCCGGACACACACGAGAACCGAGAGTGTCGGTAAGCCGTTCCATTTTTGCGTTGGTTAATGATCAAGACCGTATTTATTTCGGACAATCGGGCAAAAGCGATTCGCTTGGCATGATCGAGCCCGGAAAGCAAGCCATTTTCGGACGCAGCTATGCCGCCGAACCCGACAAACTCATCAAGGAATTGGCCGAGGACGAAGCGATCCGGGAAGCCGATACGCTGTTGTTGACGATACCGAATACGTTAGGCGTCGATTACAACGTGCATGTGTTGTCTTCTATTTTGGAGCATGTGGCGCCAGGGTTGGGGTGGCGGTGAACTGACAGGAGCAACGTGTGGCATAGTTCACTCGGGTCTCTTGCTCAAAACGAATCCGGGTTCAACAACTTCACGTCGTTTTGATCGACATAACGGTCGCCTTTAAAGTTCAAGATGCCAGACCTGGAGGAGGTTTGAAATTCTGCCAACTTACAGTTATAGCAGATGAAATCGGGATCGGAATGCGATTTCCCCAGAATCATGTCGCGTACATCTTTAAACGAAACGGAGTTCCAGACTTGGGTTATGCTCGATTGCGAAACATTGCCCACGATAACTTCCTTATCCCAATCCTGCGAGCACAAAATGACGTTTCCCGAGGCATCGATGCAGCATCTCTCGAAAGGTCTTTTGAGCGAACAGCCGCTAAGCTGCAATCCGTCGTACGTTTTAAGCGTGTCGTTTTTCAACGTGTTGTTCCCGGCCCGGTCAAGGTAACCGAAAAAACGGATTCTCAAATGAGGAAAAATCTTCTTCAAGGCCACCGTTTCCTCGGAGATATCCAATTCCGGCGATAAGACAAGTATCAAACAGGTATTGTCGAGAATCTGCTTACCGGAAGCTTTTGAAATGAAGTACTCTATCTTTTTGACGGTTTGGTCAAAATTCAATCCCGGCATGATTTGGGAATACGATGCCTTTGTCCCTCCGAAAAAACTGATGCGCAAGTCATCGACGAGCTCTTGTTCGATGAGGGTATCGATCTTGCTTTCGGTAAAACCCGAAAAATTGGAAGAGACTTCGGTTTTCAGTCCGTGGCTTTTGAGGTACTGGAGAGTGGGAATCAGCCTATTGTCAAGAGAAGGTTCATTATTGAGGTACGGAATGACCGTTTTGACATGGTGCGAATTCAGGCGTATTTCATCTAAAATCTGCTGCAGCAAACTGTCGGGCATTTTGGTAATGCCGTATTTGGCCTCTGTTGCTTCGTAAGGACAAATGATACAATTGGCATTGCATCGGCTATAGGTCTGGATTTCTATGATCGGAGGGAAAACCATATTAAAATCTGAGGCTGTTTCCATAGTCCACACAGAATTCTTGTGATGAAAGATACATTTTTTTTTCTTTTTCAAGTTGGGTTATGAACGATGCCAAGTCCTCGATGTCAACGATTTGTCGGTTGATGCTGCGCGACCGTATCTGCTCTATTTTCTGTTCGCTTGTGTTTTGGGACATCGGACTCATAAAAATACCGGGAAGTACCGTATAGCAAGGTATCCCGAATTTTCCCATGCGGAAAGAAAGTCCCTGCATGAGCGCATTCATGGCCGACTTGCTCACAATATAAGGTATGTTGTCGTTGTGACGTTTGGTCAGGTTCGAACTTACTGCCACGATACAACCTGTTGTGCCGGCATTTCCCCAATACCGCGATAGGCATTCCGAGAGCAGGTAAAGGGATTTGCAATGCAAGGAATAGCTCCGGTCGAGAACATCGGGGTTTTCTTCGTTCTTATGAAAATATTTACCGGCACAATGTATAAGGCTAATGGAATAGGCTCTTTCGGGGATTTGCCCCTCGATGAGTGCGACAAGATTTTTTGAGTTCTTTTCATCGAGCCGTTCCAGATCGAACGGAATCTCGCAATAGTTCGCTGTCCCGATGTGCGGATTGCTTTTACCCGAAATGCCCGAAATGCCGATGACATGGTATTTCCCGGCGATGTACTTATCGGCAAGACGGCTGCCCAACGCACCCGTTACGCCGGTTATGACGACAATTTTAATACTCATAAGCCATTTTTTTTGTTTTGCTTTTTCGGTCTTCTTTTTTCACGTAAACCAGCTTCCAACAACAGACCAAAGGCCCGAACGTATGCAGCAGGTAAAAAACCAGGCCGAGAAAGAAAGAAGATTTAGGAAGCTTCCTTTCGGGGAAATGATAGGCGATTATCTTGTTCGGGATCCAGAGATAGGCAACCAGAGAAACGATGTAGATACACACCGCCACTATCCCCAACCGGTTGTGGTACAATAGGAACGGCAACAAAAAAAGCACTGCGTATGGTGAAAAAATCCAGTAAACCGCATGCATGAACAACTTCAACGATGTCAGCAGTCCGACGAATGATCGGGACAACGGCTTTTTATGGCGGCCGAAATAATAAAAATAATAATTGAACGCCGACAACGGCCCATTGAACCAAACCGCCTGCTGTTTTATATAAGTACGGATGCAACTCGTAAAATGGGCCGTTTCCAAAGTCTGGAGCGGGTGTATTTCGATTTGGCGCAATGCCAGCTCATAACCCCAATAGGCATCTTCATTCTGGAAATGTATAGGATACGGGTGCTGATCTTCGAGAATCCGGGAATTGAAGAAAATGCCATGCCCGATGGTATAGTTGAACTTTTGCAAGACAAATCGCAGCCCACGCAAGAAGAGCGTATCAGGAAGATTCTTGAAGAAACCCTTCAACCTTTGATTGTGTCGGACGCGGCCAAGCTCAAACCCTAAACTCCATCGCGTTTGCCATAGGCAGGCTTCCGACAAAAGAGAATAACGGCCCGAAAGTCGACGATTCTCATAGAAGGCATATTGCTGCAGCACATATCGCTCGTGAGGCTGTTGCAGATCGCGAATTTTAGAAAATTCGAGTTCGCCCGGCCTTGAGTCTACGTTATAGATCCCAACGAGAAAATCGACACTTTCTTTTTTCTTGATCTGTTCCAAAGCGAAGCGTATCTGGTCTGCCATGAATCCGCCATCTCTGTGATAATGGAAATGCAGGACAGGCAAATCCTGGCTTGCTATTTTTTGCTCGAGCAAGGTAACCGTATTGTGGTCAGAACCGTTCATCAGGTATTCGCGCGCAGTGGTCACGAAGCAAATACGAGGCTTGTTTTCGGGATACTTGTCCGCCAAGTCTACAAAATAATCCACGGCTGATTCCACAAGAGCCATCTCGTCGAGCACCGGTATGATAATATAAAGATTGCTCAAGACAGCCTTGTCCTCGGAATAAGGCCGTTTCGGTTTATGCTTCAACCAACGTATGGCATCCAGGATGTAAAGGTTCACAACGCATGCTTCGTTAAAGAAAAGTATCAGCAAGACGATGCAAAGCCAATCAAAAAAAACAAGGCTCATAATATTTGGACATGATCATTTTATCTTTGATTCGGACATCGAACGAACTGCGCTTACCCATCGCATAATCTACCAACCATGCCTGTAACGGTGCGCCCGCGGCAATGGTAAGATCGCAACTCCCGGACACGCGAAGATTGATGTCATGGACGTAATACGACCCGTCCCTTTCTATCAACTGGATGTTGAAAGCGCCGACGACGTCGAGAATACGGCCGATCCTTAAACATAAATCGATTATATCGGCGTGCATGCAAATCTGTCCCACTAAAGATTCTGAACCGTGCACTTTAAGTCGTTTTCTCGGAATGGCAGCCGCGGGATTCCTATAGGCTGTGTTGAACATGTCGACCGTATAATGCGTACCGTCTATGGACTCTTGCAGGAATGGGTGTCTTATTTTTCTGATATAGGCGTCCAATTCCTGACGATCCCGAATCGTATAGACGTCAACACTACCCGACCCTTTCTCTGGTTTTAAGACAAGTGGGAATACCGCGCTTTCTTCCGAAAAAGTGCTTGGAACGAGAAATTGGTTTTGAAGCAAAAAATCGGAGCAGGTTTTCTTGTTATATACCACGTCAAAACAGGCCTTGCTAGGGCCGAGGACAACCACCCCGGTTTCGTCGAGGAATTGCTGAAGGGCAAAAATAAGTTCATAGTCCCGGTCATTCCAAGCCACGATGGCATTTACCTTTTCTGTCCGGATAAGATTTTCCAAAGACTTCAAGTACGGCTCCCGCCCATCGAAAGGAATATGGAAGAAATGCTCCGAGACGGTACGCACCGGATCGTACGGGTCACTCTCGCACACTATAAGACGGCAGTCGTATCCTGACGATCGTATATAATCCTGGATAGACCGAACCAAAAAGTTTCGTCTCCTCGCATTAAGAAATAGTATGGTTTGCATGTCGTAGTAACTTGTTAAGCAATTCGCCAAAGCCTATAAAAGGAAAGCGAACATCATTGGCGAAGCTGATTTCGGGAACCAAAGGTCTGCAAAAATTCAAGACCGTTGCTACCTCGTAAAGGGCATCCCAATCCTTTGCAATCTTCATGGCATCCGATATTTGACCAGAGGTCATGCCCTCGAGGTTTTCTACGATATCCGATGCCAGTTTCATCACACTTTCGCATCGTGACGTGCCTTGAAGGTAGAGTTGGATGTCTACGAAAACTTTTATGCACAGATAAGAGAGCTCGGCTTCGGGAACCAACCGAAAAAAAGCTCCGCCCTCGTCGAGACATTTTTCGCAATATTGTTCCGGCCTAACGTTTCGGCCATTGTTGGTAAGGAAAAGCGAGTGATGAAGATCCAAATATACCGAGAAATTGCCGTCTCGATAAAGCTTGGAGGAAAACTGTGCGGCCTGAGGAACAAAAGAATCGGGTATGTCTTTGACGGCTATACCCTTACAATAATTTTCGGCTGGCGCGACGTTCTCCATGAAAATGTATCCCGCTTGCTTCAATACACGCGAAAAGGCATCCCAATCAGTTTCGGGGAACGGAAGCAGGTCGATATCGTTGATTTTACGATAACTGCGGCCATTTTCGGTTTTCCCGTAAGACGAAGCGCCTTTGAGCAGGATCGCTTTAACGGCATGGGAACGAAACGATCGGTCAAGGAACTGCAACTCTTTGAAAAAAATACCGCGGGCAGCATCCTGGTATTGCCCATAAGAATGGAAACGGGACAGCATCTCCGGCGATACGGCGTCACCCAGCTCAGCAAGCCGATGGGCCGCCAAGGCCGCAAGATGTAACTTCCTGGTATTTTCAAATAGATTGCAAGCATCTGCATCCTTGATCAAATTGATGAAGGAGTCCCTATTTTGTAACCGATACGTCTGGGAGGCAACAATGTACTGTATTGCTTCGGTCATTCAGGGATGGGGTTGCACATCGGAGTCGATGATCTTGACGTTCGCTTCCTCAAAGAAATAACGCGAGCCCGAATCGTCTTTGATTAGCCCTCCGAGAAAGGATTCGAGCGAACCTTCGAAAAAATATTTATCGTTAATGATAAGCCCCCTTTTTGTAAAGGCAATATTCGAAAGCAAGAAATCGGTAAAATCAATCTGTTTTTCCATGATCAAGAATGTTTTTAATTATTTTTTCAAAATCGGCTTCAAACCCAAATATAACATTTAAGAATAAGAATTTCAAATAGATCCCTTCCATTTGTTCTGTATACGATTCCTCTATCGCGGGTCTTATCAGCCAAGGTTCCGGCCAAACATAATCATTCAGGTTCGTGAATTCATTTTCCATGATCCGGATCGCTTCTTTTTGCGAAAGAACCTCAATCTCGAAAGAACTCCCCATCCCAAGCCTTAGCGTTGGCAGGACGATGTACCCGAGAGGTGCCGAAGCGACATGTCCGATTCCGTTGAGCTCGCAAAAAAGAGAGGGTTCCACTTCGAACTTGAACTCGGCTTTCGTAATCTCTGATGAGGTATTGTTTAATCTTTTGAATCGATTCGGCTGCTTCAGGTACATGTGATACAACTTCAGGTTATTGAAATTTCCGATACCGATCCTGATCTGCATCGGGAAAGAATTGAGGTGGCCTGCACGATCTATCGAAATACGGTCATTGGTGATAAAATCTACGCCGGCCGATTCACAAGCCTTGGTAAGGAAAGTGGTTTTCCCTGTTCCCGACGGACCGATGATCAGTATGCCCTTATCCTGGACCGCCACACCTCCGGCGTGAAAGAAAAGCGCACCTTGACCGATTCCTTCGCGGTAGTAGATCTCGCGCACGAACCTCAACAATAAATTTTGATCGTATCCTTTGTCTGAAGTGAGAACGCATATTTTATCCAAAGCTCGGTATATAAAGTAATCGGTGTTGTTTTCTTCCATGAAGATTTGTCCTTCAATTCCCGGCATATCGAGCGCGACCATGTACGAATCGATATAGAAATTGTATTTTGCCGATATTGACGACTGTGAAACGCACCATTGCCGCAACTCATCGAAATTTGGGACTGTTGTCTCATATATGGAAAACTTCCTGGTTCCGGACCTTACGGTTTGGGTGGGCAAATAATATCCGATTTTTTCAATGCCTTCCTTCCTGTCCGAAAAAAGTTCGAAGCAAACATAGGGCGTCGTCAAAATTAACGTGTTTGCATAATGCCTTTCGGTAAAGCTGACAAAATCAATTTTCATTGTATATCCACCATTTTTCAAATATGTTGCGCAAAGTCTCGTGTATGGCCAATGGTGTACCGACGGCTCTTGACAACAAAAAATTCTCGACTTTTTTCTGCATCTCTTTGAGATCATAAACCGGGCCGTTAAACGCAAACGTCTCGGAATGCAACAGTTCGAGAAATTCATCGTTCGCCGAATCTAAAAGCAGCAGGTGTTTGGAATACCACTTTGGATAAGGAAAAGGCATCCCGTGCAGGCTGGAGAGCAGTTTTATCGCATTTTCCATGTACTGGGCGGCATACAGGAGATACTCCAGCTTCAAGCCTCTTTTTTTTGCCGACCTCATGTCGTACTCCCTAACCTTGTATTTAATGGCGTAATGGGTAAGGTATCGAACATGGTTCTTTCTGTATTTTTCTAAAGATGAGTTCCTGATTTGATCATACAGCGCAGCATTTCCCGAAATAAGTCGGGCATTCATCACTATCCATTGATACAAGACCTGTATGTCAAGGCTTTCGCTGTCAAGCCTCTCGTCAAGCCATTGCAAAGACCTGATCTGGACAAAACATTTCCGGTTTCGAAAAGTAGTAGACACAATAGTCATATCGCGTTCATACAACTGATCGAAATTTTGCCGGTCGCAAAGAATCAAAAAATCATAGTCCGAAAGATTGTCGGCAGATTCGGCAATACCCCAACCTTTCGACCCCGTCAACAATAGGATGTGGTCAAAAGTTAGGGGAAATGGCAGTATATCGGCTACCTCGCGATAATCAATGTGGTTCATAAAAAGTACTTTGCGTCGATGAGAGGGAAAGCCTGTCGCCTGTTACCGTCAACGGGAATGGAGCGTCATGGAAATCCAGGATAAGGTCTTTAGGCATTTTCAAAATGGTTATGTGCGGAACGAATCCCTGGGCTTTGAAAAAAATATCGGCTTGTAGCAGGCTCCGTTCCAAATAACTGTAAAGAGCGGCTATTTCAGGCGTATGGCGAACTTCCAATGTGACGTATCGGCAATCTTCGCTGGTATTGAATGTCAATATTTTGCCTGTAACTTCCAATTTCGGCAAGGCGGGAGCACCCAACAGGATATTTTTTATGGTCTCCAGGTCTTTGCTGTCGCTCCATCCCAGATAAAATAAGGTCATATGTAGATTCGCACCTTTTTCGATTTTGTAAGCCGAAAGATGATCTCCCCAATTGGCTTTGCCATAACCCAAAATGTTGTCGGCTACATCGGCGTCAAAGAAAACGGCAATGAAAGAGGCCCAATATTTCATATCCTGCTTAAGTTTAAGGGACCAATATCGCTTCCCGGCTTACCAGACGCCATTTCCCAAAAAGTAAATATAAGCCGTTTGGCACACTTTTCATAGTCGTTCACCGCCCTTGTTAAACAAACCATACTTGCCTTTGCCCTAATCCGAATATAAGCGACTTAAGCCCGAACTACCCTAACCCTACGCCTTGAAATCCAACGGCAAAAACACGTTGAATTCCGCACCTACGCCCAACTCGCCCTTGCCGCTGATGAAGCCTTCGTGGTTCTCGACGATCTTCCTCACGATGGCCAGCCCGATCCCGGTTCCCGAATAATCGGTCTTGCCGTGCAGCCGCTCGAAGACTTTGAATATCTTGGACGCGTATTGCTGGTCGAAGCCGATGCCGTTGTCCTTGATCGTGATCCTGCAATACATCCTGTCGGGGTCAAAATCGGGATCGATGTCTTTTCCGAGGATTTTGGCCGAGTATATCTCGATCACCGGCGGCCGGTCCTGGCTGGAATATTTAAGGGAATTGCCGATAAGGTTCTGGAAAAGTTGCCGGATCTGGTACGGGAATACGGTAACGTCGCATAAATCTCCGATGCGCAGCGTCGCGTTCTTGGAGCCGATTTCCTCACTCAGGGTTTCGGTGACGTCGGAAATGATGCTCCCGAGGTTTACGGTTTCAAAATGCGAAGGCACGTTTTGGGCCACGGAATACGCCAAAAGATCGTTGATCAGGCTTCTCATGCGCTCGGCGGCGTGCTGTATCCTGGCAAAATAAGCTTGGGCCTTTTCGGTAAGGCCGGTGCTTTCGTTCTGTTCGATGAAGCTGATGTAGGTCTGTATCTTGCGCAAGGGTTCCTGCAGGTCATGGCTCGCGATCGAGCTGAATTCCTTGAGTTCCTGGTTGGACCTTGCCAGCTCGCGCACGTTTTTCTTCAAATCGGACGTCCTTGAATGTATGATCCCTTCGAGCGTATTGGAAATCTTGACCTGGTTCTTGAGGTCCTTGTTGCTCGACTTCAGCAAATCGACGATTTCCAGGTGATCGGATATCAGGTCGGCAAAAAACGCGAACAGCGACAGGGTCTTTTCGTTCTTGAGGTCATTCGGCTCGGGATCGACGGCACAAAGCGTGCCATAGAAATTCTCGTCTCCGCGGATGATGGGCACCGATATGTGGCTTTGGAACCCGAAGGTTTTCGGGATGGCATGGTCCTTATAGTGCTCGTCCCGGTCTACATAGTCGATGACCACGGGTTTTTCGAATTCCCGCACCTCGCTGCACAGCGTATCGAACAATTCCAGTTCATCCCCGGGCTGCACGCCGTAGCCGAGCTTGTCCAGGACGGAAAGCGCTACCCATTTCGAAGGCGTCACTTTTGCCATCGCGACGAACCTCATGCCCGTGGTCGTGGCGATTAATTCGAGGATTTTTTGTACGATCGGAAGTTTGGCGACTTCCTCTACTTCCTTTGCGATCTGATCTTTTTCCAAGGTTCGGCTGTTTAATGGGTTTGGTCATTCTTGAATTCATAGGGCAGGTCGAACATGGACGATTTTTGATGAACGAACGTTTTTTCCTCCGGAAGGAAATCTTTCCATTCGTGGCCGATGACGAACTTGACCGATTGCTTCACCCCTTGGTAATCGGGGTTTTTCGGCAGGTAATAGGTAGCGCCCAAAAACAAGCTCCTCCTGATCACGTCCTCACCCACCGAGGTGGTGAACCTGATCACCGGTACGTCCTTCCAATGGTCGTTGGAGCGGATCATTTCCAGTATCTGGAGCCCGTTGTGTCCCGGCATATTGATGTCGAGGAAAATCAGGCTTGGGGTAGGCGGCGGATTTTTGAGCCGCTCGATCAGCGACAATCCGTCATTAAAGGTAACGAGTTCGACGTTCAATTCATCTGCGATCTCCCGAAAGATTTCCAAATCTTCGTAGTCATCATCTGCGTAAAATATCATAACCAGGAATTTTACCTCAATTTACTGCCAAACGCAGGAATTTGTCAAGGCTTATAAAATAACCTTAACGTTTGTTCAACGAAGCCCGATCGGCTCTAATCCCGTATCTTTGCCTTGTAAATCTCCCCTCCTCTCTATTGCCGCGATCAGGGATTCATTCACGAAACCCATGGACTTCCTGCTGATCATCACCGCGATTTGCGTACTCTGCACCTTATTCGGCTACATCAACGCCCGATGGATGAAACTGCCCGGTGTGGTAGGCATCATGGTACTGTCGATCGTGGTATCGGTACTTGCCGTATTCGCGAGCCGCTTGTTTCCTGCGGCTGCGGTTTTCTTATCGCGCCTTTCGGGTGCTGTCGATTTTTCCAAGATATTGCTCGATGTGATGCTGGGCTTCATGTTGTTTGCCGGGGCACTCCAATCCGACGTCCCGAAATTGAGGAAAAATGTCAGGGGCATCCTATGGCTGAGTACGTTGAGCGTCATGATATCGGCCCTCGCTTTCGCGACTTTGCTTTGGTTGGGGCTGACTTTTTTCGACCGCAGCCCGCCGTTCATCTACTGCCTTCTTTTCGGTGCCCTGATATCCCCGACCGATGCGATCGCCGCCTCGGCTTTGCTCAAGACTTCACGTGTGCCCGACAACCTGAGGACCATCATACACGGTGAATCCCTGTTCAACGACGGAATAGGCATCGTGCTGTTCTTCATTTTCCTCGACCTGACGGTTTCTGCAGACAACGTCCTTTCGCTAAAAGGAATTACGACGCTCGTACTGCGCGAAATCATCGGCGGTATGGCGGCGGGCCTTATTTTTGGCTACCTCTCGAATCAAATGATGCGCCGCATGAAAGTCTTCGAAGACATCGTCATGCTCTCCCTGAGCCTGGTGCTGGTTTTGTCGGTATGCGGGAGCATGTTCCATTTTTCGGTACCGCTGGCTGTAGTCTGCGCAGGCCTGCTCATCGCCGATTCGTCTTTCGACCAGCGCAAGATAGGCGGGATGCACGGAAGCCTCGAAAAAATATGGGAACTGCTCGACGGCCTGCTCAACACCATACTGTTCCTGCTTTTGGGATTCCAGATGGTATCGGTATCGGTGGACGGCCTTTCGCTTTTGGGCGGGATCGGTGTGATCGCCATATTGCTTTTTTCGCGCATGTTGAGTATCGCCGCCCCGATCAGGTTACTGCGCGACAGGTTGAAGCTGCACGCCAGCAGCATCAAGATCCTGACCTGGGGCGGGCTGCGCGGAGGCATATCGGTCGCCCTTGCATTGTCGTTGCCCGATTCGCCTTACCGTCCCTTCATTATCTCAGGCAGTTTTTTCATCGTCGTGTTTTCGGTCGTCGTCCAGGGATTGTCGTTCAACAGGGTCATAAACCGGTGGATCTGACACTTTGAGCCAAATGCATTAATGCTATATCGTTCCCGTAGAATTGTGTAACCGCGCCGGTTTTATTTTGCGTCCCTTTGATGCATCACAAACCGACACTATGAAGAACCAGGAACATCCCATAAAAGGGCAGGAAGGCAAACAGAAAGACCTGCTCCAGAATAAATCCGACGCCGCCAACAAATTCATGACCACCGACCAGGGCGTAAGGATCAACGACGACAACAACTCCTTGAAAGCAGGCGAGCGCGGGCCGTCTTTGCTCGAAGATTTCATCCTGCGCGAGAAGATCACCCATTTCGACCACGAGCGCATCCCCGAAAGGATCGTGCACGCGAGAGGTTCTGGCGCGCACGGGTATTTCGAGGTGACCAACCCGATCCCGCAGTTCACAAAAGCCGGATTCCTGTCGCAAGCAGGCAAGCGCACGCCCGTGTTCACCCGATTTTCTACCGTGGCGGGTTCAAGAGGATCCACCGATCTGGCCCGCGACGTAAGGGGATTTTCGGTCAAGTTCTACACCGATGAAGGCATATACGACCTCGTGGGCAACAACATCCCCGTATTCTTTATACAGGACGCGGCGAAATTCCCGGATCTGGTACATGCCGTAAAACCCGAGCCGCACAACGAGATCCCGCAGGCCGCTTCGGCACACGACACGTTTTGGGACTTCATCTCGCTCATGCCCGAATCGATGCACATGATCATGTGGACCATGTCTGACCGTGCCATCCCGAGAAGCTACCGCATGATGGAAGGATTCGGCGTGCATACCTTCAGGCTCATCAACGAACAGGGCGAATCCCATTTCGTGAAGTTCCACTGGAAGCCGAAATTAGGCACGCATGCCGTAGTTTGGGACGAAGCCCAGAAGATATCGGGCAAGAATCCCGACTTTCACCGACAAGATCTCTGGGAAGCCATCGAAATGGGGCATTTCCCCGAATGGGAATTCGGCGTGCAGGTGATCCCGGCCGAAGACGAGGACAAGTTCGATTTCGATCTTTTGGATCCGACCAAGCTCGTTCCCGAAGAAATCGTCCCGGTGACGGTGATCGGAAAAATGGTGCTCAACCGCAACCCCGATAATTTCTTTGCCGAGACCGAACAGATCGCTTTCCACCCGGGGCACGTCGTTCCGGGCATCGATTTTTCGAACGATCCGCTGTTGCAGGGTCGTCTTTTTTCGTATACCGATACGCAACTGTCACGGTTGGGGAGCCCTAATTTCCACGAAATCCCGATCAACCGTACGATCAGCACGATGCACAACAACCAGCGCGACGGGCACATGCGCCAGGAAATCAACATCGGGCGCGTGAGTTATCATCCGAACTCGCTCGGCGGTGGCTGCCCGTACCAGGCCAAGATTGCCGAAGGCGGGTTTTCCAGCTTCAACGAACGCATCGACGCGCACAAAGTCCGCGAGCGCAGCGACAGCTTTTCGGACCATTTCAGCCAGGCGAAACTGTTTTTCGACAGCCAGACCGATGTGGAGAAACTGCATATCGTGCGTGCCCTGCGGTTCGAATTGGGCAAAGTCGAAACCACCGCGATCCGCGTGAGGATGCTCGGGCTTTTGTCTCAGGTGGACGGAGACCTCGCCGCCGAAGTAGCCAAAGGACTTGGCCTGGAAGTCCCCGCAAAACCCGAAACACCTATGAACCACGGCGTTTCTGCAGACGACGACCACCAGAAACACGAGCCGGCATTCCGCCGGCAGGCCGTGGAGTCGTCGGATGCGTTGAGCATGATCAAAAATCCGACCGTCGCCCCCACGATCTCGTCGCGAAAGGTCGCGTTCGTCTGTGCCGACGGTGTTTCAGAAGAACAAGTGGCGACACTGAAATCGGCTTTGCTTGCCGAAGGCGCGAAAGCTTGCATCATCGCACCTCATCTCGGTTTTATCGATACGGACAAAGGCGGTCAATTGCCGGTCGACTTCACGTTCCTGACCGCTTCATCGGTCCTGTTCGACGCGGTTTACGTACCCGGCGGACTCGGCCTGAATGTGCTGTCTGAAAACGACGACGTACTCGATTTCGTCAACGAGGCCTACAAACACTGCAAGGTCATAGGAGCCGAAGCCGAAGGCATCGAACTGATGTCGGGCACGCGATTCGCCCAAAAAGCCGAAAGTTCGGATGAAGGCCTGGTCTTCGGTGATTCCGACAAGGGTTCCTTTACAGAAAATTTTATCGCTGCCGTATCGCAGCACCGTATATGGGCGCGTGAAGCCCTGGAATATTCATAACACAATCATGGAAAACAAGAATAACCTTGAAAAAGGAAAACTAGTAGAACCGGCCAATGACGCCGCAACCAACCTGAGACTTTTGTTTGTCGATGCGCTCAAGGACATTTACTGGGCCGAGAACGCATTGGTAAAGGCGCTTCCGAAAATGCGCGACAACGCGACCTCGCCTGCGCTGGTTTCGGCTATCGACGACCACCTGGCCGTTACGGTCAACCAGGTGGAACGGCTCGAAGACATATTCGACATCATCGGCGAAGAGGCTGAGGGTAAAAAATGCGAAGCGATGGCCGGCCTCATAAAGGAAGGCGAAAACATCCTCGAGGAAACCGTGCCCGGGCCGGTGCGCGATGCGGGTATAATCGCCGCGGCGCAGAAAGTCGAACACTACGAGATCGCGACCTACGGAACGTTGGTGTCGTTCGCCAGGACATTGGGCGAAAACGATGCTGCCGAAATCCTGGCGCAAACCTTATCGGAAGAAAAAGAAGCCGACACGCTTCTTAGCGATGTCGCCAACGGATCGGTCAATGCCGATGCTTCGTCCGAAGACGAATAAACGACCCCCGAATCACAGACCCGCTCCAAAGCGGGTTTTTTTACGGCCTGACGCGAATGATGCCACAGTGGCCTTTAATCATGTAAGCCGGATCGCCTGCCGGCCTCCTAAATTTGTAATGCCATTTATGCCCAAGACAGGTTGTTACGCCTGAAGGACTTTTCTACGCGTTTCGCGCATTTTTCTCCATTACTTCCAGCACATCTGCGCTCCCGGATCGATCGGGATTTATTCGTTGTATCAATACGCACACCATATGAAGAATCTGCAAACCGCAGCGCCGGAGTTGCCCGGGCATGAACTGGAGCAAGAAAACCAAGGATATGATGTAGTCGTTTTTTGCCACTTGCGGTGGGAATTCGTCTACCAACGTCCGCAACATATCATCAGCCGCCTTTCCCGGGATCGCCGTGTCCTTTTTGTCGAGGAACCGATCGGATTTTCGCCGGACGAGGAAAATACCTCAAGACGTATCGATATTTCCGATACGCTTCACGTGCTCCAGCCGCGCGTCAGCGACATAGAGTCTATCGGGCCGCTGCTTAAGGAGTACATGAAGAGCGATTCCATCGCCGTCGGATGGTTCTATTCGGCCGCTTTCTCGCCGCTGATCGACCAGATCGGATTCGACAGCATCGTGTACGACTGCATGGACGAACTGACGTTGTTCAAGGGCGCGCCCCAATCGCTGATCAGCCAGGAAAAATTCCTGATCGGTTGCGCCGACGTCGTCTTTACGGGCGGGAAATCGCTGTTCGAATCCAAAAAAGACCTGCACCCGAACGTGCATTGTTTCCCTAGCTCGGTAGACCAACCGCATTTCGCGCAGGCCCTGAACGGGATTCTGACGCCTGAGGACATCGTTTCGATACCGCATCCGATCGTCGGCTATTTCGGCGTCATAGACGAGCGCATCGATTTGGGGCTGCTCTCGCAAACGGCCTCTGAAAACACAGAGGTATCGTTCGTGATGATAGGTCCTTTGGCCAAAATCGGGGAAGACGAACTGCCGCGTGCCGGGAACATCCATTATCTCGGGATCAAATCGTATTCCGAGTTGCCGAATTACGTCAAGGCGTTCGACATCGCCATGATGCCGTTCGCGCTCAACGACGCCACGAGATTCATCAGCCCGACCAAGACATTGGAATATATGGCCGCGGGGAAACCGATCATCTCCACGCGTATCTCCGACGTCGTGCGCGATTACTCCAATTGCGTGGAACTGGTCGACAGCGCGTCGGGATTCAAATCGGCCATAAGCAGGATATTGTCCTTTGCGGACCGTTATCCGTCGGACTATTCTGAAATACTGCGAAAGACCTCTTGGGACGCGACCGTTTCGGCCATGAAGCAACAAATGAAACAACCGGCGTCATGAGAAAAGCAGATATCGTAATTATAGGCGCCGGTATTTCCGGTGCCGTGTTGGCCGAGCGTTACGCCTCGACAGGAAAGAAAGTCCTGGTCATCGAAAAACGCGCGCACATCGCCGGGAACTGCTACGATTATGTAGACGGGAACGGTATTTTGGTTTCTAAATACGGGGCGCACCTGTTCCATACCAACGAACGGGACGTTTGGGAATATGTGAACCGCTTCTCGGATTGGTACGCTTGGGAACACAAAGTGGTCGCCAGGGTCGGCGACAAGACTGTCCCGATCCCGGTGAACATCACCACCGTGAACACGCTGTTCGACGAAAAGATCACTTCGGAAGCCGAAATGCAGGACTGGCTCGAACGCAACAGGACCGCGTTCGCCGATCCCCAAAACGGACGCGAAGCCGTACTGGACCGTGTGGGTGAGGCGCTTTACGAGAAAATGTTCCGTCATTACACCAAAAAGCAATGGGACAAATATCCCGAAGAGCTCGATGCCTCGGTGCTGAACCGCATTCCCGTACGCCATAACCTGGACGACCGTTATTTTTCGGATGTGCACCAGGCGTTGCCAAAAGGCGGGTACACCCAGCTTTTCGCGAACATGCTGCAGCATCCCGACATAGAAATTCTGCTCGACACCGATTATTTCGACATCGCCGATTCGATTTCGGGATACGAAAAACTTTTTTACACCGGGCCTGTCGACCGCTTTTTCGATTTCAAGCATAGTTTGGTAGAAAAGCTCGAGTACCGTTCGATCAATTTCGTTTCGGAGACGCATGTGGTGGAATTCTACCAGGAAAACTCCGTCGTGAATTATCCGGGAACGGACGTGGATTTCACGCGCATCATCGAATACAAGCATTTCGGCAACCAAAAATCGGGCAAAACAACCGTGGTAAAAGAATTTACCGTAGACGAGGGCGAGCCGTATTATCCGGTTCCGAACCCGCGCAACCAGGAAATCTACGCCCAGTACAAGATCGAAGCCGACAAACTGCCCGACGTGCATTTCGTGGGCCGCCTGGCCAACTACAAGTATTTCAACATGGACCAGGCCTTCAAGAATGCGCTCGACTTGTTCGATTCGCTCCAGGTCTTGCCGAAAACCACGGCCGCATGAGTTTCTTCCGATCCTTCATAATGGGCGGATACGAATGCGCCGATCACATCAACCGCTCGGGAACGCGCATAAACCTGTTGCGCGAGACCGAGCACGACGTACGCGTTCGTGAAGATTACGCACTGTTGGCCGAAGCCGGGATCAAAACCGTACGCGAAGGTATTTGCTGGAGCGCCGTGGAAAGCCGACCCGGACGCTTCGATTTCGGCGAAGTGCTCCACCGCATCGAGGCCGCACGCGAATATGGGATACAACAAGTTTGGGATTTGGTCCATTTCGGGTATCCGGACGGGTTGTATCCTACGCATCCGCATTTCTGTGACCGGTTCACGGCATTGTGCGAAGCTTTCGCGGTTTTTCACAAGGCACATTCGACAGAGCGGCTGTTCGTAGTCCCGATCAACGAAATCAGTTTTCTGGCATGGCATTCGGGCGATGTGAGAGGTACGGTCCCGTTTGCCGTCAATAGCGGGTGGGACATGAAATACCATTTGTGCAAGGCGGCCATTTTGGGCATACGGGCGTTGCGCGCTGCCGATCCGGATTGCCGCATCGTGCTGGTCGAGCCTTTGGTGAAAATACACCAAAGCGATTTTTGCTCCGATGAGCACCTTTACGACATCAACAGCCACCAATTCCAGGCGATGGACATGATTTTGGGCCGGATGTGCCCGGAATTGGGCGGTTCGGAACTTCTTGCCGATGTCCTCGGATTCAATTATTACTGGAATTGCCAATGGTACGAATCCTTCGGTCCGTTGGCGTGGCCCGACCAACAGCAGGAACGTACACCTCTTTCGAGACTTCTGAAAAAAGCCTACGCGCGTTACGGCAAACCGATTTTCCTTTCCGAGACGGGCCATTTCGGTTCAGGCCGCATCGAATGGCTCGATGAGGTGATGGCCGAATGTACGGCGGCCGTAGCCAAAGGCGTAGACTTTCACGGCATCTGCCTCTATCCTGTGACCGATCGCCCTGATTGGGACGACCTCTCGGGGTATTGCCAGTGCGGCATTTGGGACCTGGACGTTTTGAAAAACCGAATCGTGCACCAGCCGTATCTGGATCGGATCCTGGAGTTGCAGACCGTGGCATATAAGGTGGTTACATAAAAAGACCGGTAGAATATTCTCTACCGGTCTTGTTTTTTAAATTCCCCGCCAAAAATCTTCTTCGCTTTGGGAACAGTGTCCTTCCTGTACTTTGTACCTTATCATGTGTTCGTCTGGGTCGATCTCTGTTTCATGATCGTCAGCACTGCTGCCACGGTCCTTTTCGGCTTGCTCCGCATCGGGATTGTCGCTGTGCGGACCGGTGAACGCGAATCCTTCAAAATTACTTTTTAGGACTTTTGCCATGGGGTTTTTCGGCGGTTTGATCGGCCGCCTTTTCTACAGCTGCTGTTTTCGCGTCGGCTTTTTTCGTGCTGCTGGGCGCCTTCTTGCTCCTGTCGTTTCTTGAATCTTTCATGTTTTTTTCCTTTTAAGGTTAGGGATAAAAGTAGGGCCGATCGATGCGTTGGCGTTATACAATTCGGCGTGGTTGATGGACGATTGCTCTTTGTGCTTACAGTGTATACGCGTTTACAAATCCCAGGCCGGCACATTGAGGTTCGTAGAGATTTTGATTACCTGGCTATCGAGGCTGTTTGGATTTGTCGCGGGTTGTTACTTTATAAGATGTATCAAGGCCCGATATTTACACATTGGCGGTTAAGGCCGTTTCCTTAACGCGAGCATGCAATCGGATTGGTGGATAAATTCAACCCGGGACTCAGGCAAATCTATCGTCAGTCCTCGCATTGCCGGCACCGACATAGGCCGCAAGCTTTTGTTTGAGCACTTCTTTAAACATGTCGTAATCTGTGGGCTTCGTGAGGTAGGCGCTGGCATGCAATCCTTTGGTCTGGTGCATCATCCCGCGTACGTCGGATGTAGACAACACGATCACCGGGATTTTTTTGAGCCTCTCGTCATCTTGGATCGCTTCGAGGAATTCGCGCCCGTCCATACGGGGCATGTTCAGATCCAAAAAAATGATCTCGGGCAAGATAGAGCCGCTTTTCAAGATAGTCAAAGCTTTAAACGCGTCGTGGATCGCGTGGTATTCCGCATCCGAGACCGCCTTCAAGGCTTCCTGGAAAAGTTCGCAGTCTTCGGGATCGTCGTCGATATGCAAAATAACCTGGATTGCCATAGGCCCGCATTTAAAATTGATGTAAATTTAGGAAATCCGTCTTTCGGATGTTAATATTTCCTTAAAAATAAAAAATATTACAGAATTTTTCAAAAAACGGCCACTATTATTTCGCCAATGAAGCTGTCCACTCAAATCATTTTGGGCTTTTCGGTAGTCATCGTGCTTTCTGCGGCCGATTCCTATACGAATTACCTGTTGTCCAAGAAAGTACAGCGCAACACCGATTTCCTTTCCAATTCCGAGGCCATCATCCGCAATTCGAACCGCGCGCACAAGGTCATCATCGACATGCAAAGTTCGTTTCGCGGTTATCTGCTGACCGATGACCGTACGTTCCTGAACGTTTATTACGACGGTATCCAAAGCGTTCCGCGGTATTTGAAAGAGCAGAAACGGCTCGTGGGCGACGATCCGCGGCAGCAGGCGATATTGGATTCGATAAGCGCCATGCACTCGTATTGGATCACCTATTCGAGCCAGTTGATCGAGTCGCGTCAAAACACGCCTTCATCGTACGTGCAATTGTTCGAATCGCGCCTCAAGAAACACGTCGGCAAAAAAATCAACGACGAGATCGCACGCCAATTCGCGAGATTCGACAAAATCGAATATGCCGCGAGGAAACACCATAGCGCCGTTTTGCTTTCGTCTATAGAAACGACGCATACCATTTCGCTGATATTTCTTGTGCTTACCATCGGAATCGGGATTTGCAGCACCATTTACATCGTCATCGTGATCACCAAAAGGATCGCGTCTATGGTCGACATGGCCGAAGACATATCCAACGGACGGTTTACGCATGTGCAGGATACGAAGAATGACGAACTTACAGGTTTGTCCGAATCGCTGAACGTGATGTCCGACAAGCTCGACAAGAACATACGCGAACTCGAGACGCGCAATACCGAATTGAATAAGTTCGCCTACGTCGTCTCTCACGATTTGAAAGCGCCGATAAGAGGAATCCACAACGTGATTACCTGGATCGAGGAAGACTTGCAACACGAACTCTCACCCGAACTCAAGAAATACCTGATGATCATCCCGCAGCGCACGCGTCGTATGGAAGCACTCATAAACGGTTTGCTCGACTACGCAAGGATCAACCTCAAAACACCGATAGAGGAAGTGGATCTCGACAGTCTCGTACACGATTTGGCCGAATCGATCATCCCGCGGACTTTTACCGTCGAAATAGACAAATTGCCCGTGTTGCACACCGAACGGCTCAAGTTGGAACAGGTGTTCGCGAACCTCATCAGCAATGCCGTAAAATATACCAAGACGGAGCAAGGCCATATAAAAATAACGAGCGCCGAAACCGAAGGCCGATATGAATTTTCGGTCATCGACAACGGCATCGGCATCGACCCCGAATACCACGCCAAGATCTTCGAAATCTTCCAGACGTTGCGCGAAAAGGATGAAAAGGAAAGTACGGGCGTCGGACTGGCCATCGTAAAGAAAATCATAGACGAACAGCACGAAACCATTCGTGTGGAATCGCAACTCGGACAAGGTTCGGCTTTTATATTCACCTGGAAAAAATAATTATGGACAAACACACCATCTTACTCGTCGAAGACGACGAACTCGACATCATCAGCGTCGAACGTTCGCTCAAGAAACTGGAAACCGATTATGAGCTGCGCACGGCCTACAACGGCATCGAGGCACTCACGGCGCTCAAAGGCGGATTGAAACCCGACGTGATCCTGCTCGACCTGAACATGCCCAAAATGAACGGCATCGAATTCCTGCGGATGTTACGCGCCGACCAGACACTCAAGAAACTGAAAGTCTTCGTCATGACCACTTCGTCCGAAAGCAGCGACCGCGATCTTGCCGAGGAATTGGGAATTTCGGGGTACATCATCAAGCCGCTCAATTACACCGACAACAGCAAAAGACCCGATTCGATGGACGCGTTCGTACAATTCCACTTGCGCAAAATCCTTGTAAACGACGGAACGTAGCTGCTTTTGGTATTCATTTCCGCAGAAACGTTAAAACTGTAATAGTAAGCAGATAATGCTTAACTTTAGTAAGATGAGTTTCCGGGAAACCGCCAAATCCACATCATACGCTTATTGTGTGTGCCTCACTTCACCACTCGAAGCGCGTCGAATTCACCTGACAACAACAACTAATCTGTTCTACTGCAAATGAAAAAGGTCCTAGATGCGCCCACGGCCGAAAAGACTGCTAAACGGCCCGGCAGCAAACCTACCAAAGCAAAGCGAACCGGCAACCGCCAGGAAAGCCCACTGCTCACCGATGCGGAATTCCTCAAAATACTGCAAAAAGTCAAAAACGGGAATTTTTCTCAACGATTTCCGACCGACCAGGACGGCATCACGCGATCGATTTACGACACCTTGAATGAAATCATCGACCTCAACGAGCGTATGGTTTTCGAGTTCCAGAAAGTCGGGAAAAGCATCGGTAAGCAAGGAAAGCTCACCAATCGCGTAACGCTTGACGGAGCGCGCGGATCGTGGAGTTCATGCGTCGAATCAGTCAATACCTTGATTTCCGATCTGGTTCACCCGACGATCGAAATCGCGCACGTGATCACCTCGGTGGCAAAAGGAAACCTGTCGCAGGAAATGCCGCTTTCCATCGAAGGCAATCCGCTTCAGGGAGAATTTTTGCGCATCGCCAAAGAGGTAAACGGGATGGTAAAACAGCTCAACCTTTTCTCTATGGAAGTAACGCGTGTGGCGCGCGAAGTAGGAACCGACGGTAAACTCGGCGGTCAGGCCAAAGTACGAGGAGTGGGCGGTGTGTGGAAAGATTTGACCGATTCGGTAAACAAAATGGCCTCGAACTTAACAGGCCAGGTGCGGAATATCGCAGATGTGACGACCGCGGTGGCAAAAGGCGACCTTTCCAAAAAAATTACCGTAGACGTTAAAGGCGAAATCCTCGAGCTCAAAAACACGATCAACACGATGGTGGATCAGCTCAATTCGTTCTCTTCCGAAGTAACGCGTGTGGCGCGGGAAGTAGGAACGGAAGGAAAACTCGGCGGACAGGCACAGGTAAAAGGCGTCGGCGGTACGTGGAAAGATTTGACCGATTCGGTAAACCAGATGGCCTCGAACCTAACGGGTCAGGTGCGGAACATCGCCGATGTGACCACAGCGGTAGCAAAAGGCGATCTTTCCAAAAAAATCACGGTAGACGTTAAAGGGGAAATCCTCGAACTTAAAAATACCATCAACACGATGGTGGATCAGCTCAACTCGTTCTCTTCCGAAGTAACGCGTGTGGCGAGAGAAGTTGGTTCCGAAGGCAAACTCGGCGGACAGGCGCGTGTACGAGGTGTCGGCGGTGTTTGGAAAGATTTGACCGATTCGGTAAACCAGATGGCCTCGAACCTTACGGGCCAGGTGCGCAACATTGCCGAAGTGACCACAGCCGTGGCAAAAGGCGACCTTTCCAAAAAAATTACGGTAAACGTAGAAGGAGAAATCCTCGAGCTCAAGAATACGATCAATACGATGGTGGATCAGCTGAACTCGTTCGGTGCCGAAGTAACGCGTGTGGCGCGAGAAGTAGGTTCCGAAGGTAAACTCGGCGGACAGGCCAAAGTAAAAGGCGTCGGCGGAACGTGGAAAGATTTGACCGATTCGGTGAACCAGATGGCATCGAACCTAACGGGTCAGGTGCGGAACATCGCCGAGGTAACGACCGCGGTGGCGAATGGCGACTTGTCCAAAAAGATTACCGCTGTTGCGGAAGGAGAAATCCTCGAACTCAAGAAAACCATCAATACGATGGTGGATCAGCTCAACTCGTTCTCGTCCGAAGTGACGCGTGTGGCACTCGAAGTAGGAACGGAAGGAAAACTTGGCGGACAGGCGCAGGTAAAAGGCATCGGCGGAACATGGAAAGATTTGACCGATTCGGTAAACCAGATGGCGTCGAACCTAACTTCGCAAGTGCGGAACATCGCCGAGGTAACGACCGCCGTGGCAAAAGGCGACCTTAGCCGACAGATCACGGTAGATACGAAAGGCGAAATCCTAGAGCTTAAAAATACCATCAACACGATGGTGGGCCAGCTCAACTCGTTCGCCTCCGAAGTGACGCGTGTGGCGCTCGAAGTGGGAACGGAAGGAAAACTCGGCGGACAGGCGCAGGTAGAAGGCGTCGGCGGAACGTGGAAAGATTTGACCGACTCGGTAAACCAGATGGCATCGAACCTTACAGGACAGGTGCGCAACATTGCCGAAGTGACGACCGCGGTAGCAAAAGGAGACCTTTCCAAAAAAATTACGGTAGACGTTAAAGGAGAGATCCTCGAACTTAAAAATACCATCAACACGATGGTGGATCAGCTTAACTCGTTCTCGTCCGAGGTAACGAGGGTTTCACGAGAAGTGGGTACCGAAGGAAAACTCGGCGGACAGGCCAACGTGCCCGGTGTAGCCGGAACCTGGAAAGATTTGACTGACTCGGTAAACCAAATGGCGGGTAACCTCACGGCCCAGGTGCGGAACATCGCCGACGTGGCTATTGCGGTGGCGAACGGCGATATGTCTCGAAAAATCACCGTAGACGTGCGCGGGGAAATCCTGCAGCTCAAGGAAACGCTCAATACGATGGTGGACCAGCTTCGCGAGTTCGCATCCGAAGTAACGCGTGTGGCGCGCGAGGTGGGTACAGAAGGTAAACTCGGCGGACAGGCCAACGTACCCGGAGTCGCCGGAACCTGGAAAGATTTGACCGACTCGGTGAACCAGATGGCGGGTAACCTTACGACCCAGGTGCGGAACATCGCCGAGGTGACGATTGCGGTGGCCAACGGCGACATGTCGAAGAAAATTACGGCCGACGTGCGCGGGGAAATCCTGCAGCTCAAGGAAACCGTAAACACGATGGTGGATCAGCTTCGCGCATTCGCATCCGAAGTAACGCGTGTGGCGCGCGAGGTAGGAACCGAAGGCCAGCTCGGCGGACAGGCGTTCGTACCCGGTGTGGCCGGAACGTGGAAGGATTTGACCGACTCGGTAAACCAGATGGCATCGAACCTTACCGGACAAGTGCGCAACATCGCCGACGTGACCAAAGCGGTGGCGACGGGTGACCTTTCCAAGAAAATTACGGTAGACGTTAAGGGAGAAATCCTCGAGCTCAAGAATACCATCAACACGATGGTGGAACAGCTCAACTCGTTCGCATCCGAAGTAACGCGTGTGGCGCGTGAAGTGGGTACCGAAGGAAAACTCGGCGGGCAATCCGAAGTAAAAGGAGTTGCGGGAACGTGGAAAGATTTGACCGATTCGGTGAACCTGATGGCGTCGAACCTGACCGATCAGGTGCGTGGAATCGCGAAAGTCGTGACCTCGGTGGCGATGGGCGACCTTAAACAGAAACTCTCGATCAATGCCAAAGGCGAAGTGGCGCAGCTTACCGAAACGATCAACGAGATGATCGAAACGCTTGCGACCTTCTCGGATCAGGTAACCACGGTGGCGCGCGAAGTAGGTGCCGAAGGAAAACTCGGCGGACAGGCGCACGTACCGGGAGCTTCGGGAACGTGGAAAAACCTCACCGAAAACGTGAACCAGCTCGCGGCGAACCTCACGACTCAAGTACGTGCGATTTCGGAAGTGGCATCGGCGGTAACCCAGGGTGACCTTACGCGAACCATAGGTGTGGAAGCCAAAGGCGAGGTGGAAGCGCTAAAAGATACGATCAACCAGATGATCGCGAACCTTAAAGCGACGACGCTGCGCAACCAGGAACAGGATTGGCTCAAATCGAACCTTGCCAAGTTTACGCAGATGCTTCAGGGACAAAAAGAATTGCATTCGGTCACCAAGAAAATCCTTTCGGAACTCGCGACCGTCGTAACCGCGCAACACGGCTTGTTCTACATTTTGCAGGAAGACGAGAAATTCATCGATTCCAAACTCAACCTGATCGCTTCGTATGCGTATGTGAAACGCAAAAACGCGCCGACGCAATACGGAATGGGCGAAGGTTTGATCGGTCAGGTGGCGTTAGAGAAAGAACGCATGCTGTTGTCGAACGTCCCGAAAGACTACATCAAGATTGGATCGGGTCTCGGAGACGCAAGGCCACAGGACGTAATCATCCTCCCGGTGTTGTTCGAAGGACAATTGAAAGCCGTAATCGAACTCGCGTCGCTCGATACGTTCAGCCAAATCCACCTCGATTTCCTTGAAGGTTTGACCGAAAGTATCGGTATCGTACTCAACACGATCCAGTCGAACTCGAGAACCGAGGAACTTCTCGTACAATCGCAGTCGCTTGCCGGCGAGCTCAAAAGCCAGCAGGAAGTACTCAAGAACACGAACGAGGAACTCGAGGAGAAAGCGTTGCTGCTCGCCCAACAGAAAGGCGAACTCGAATTCAAGAACGAAGAGGTCGAAGTGGCGCGTAAAGCCCTTGAAGAAAAAGCCGACCAGCTCACGCTCACCTCGAAATACAAATCGGAATTCCTCGCGAACATGTCGCACGAATTGCGTACGCCTCTCAACTCGCTCCAGATTTTGGCCAACGAACTCATCGCCAACCGCGACGGGAATTTGTCCGAAAAACAAATCCAATTCGCGAAAACGATCAACTCGTGCGGTGACGACCTTATCCAACTCATCAACGACATCCTCGACTTGTCGAAAATCGAATCGGGTTATATTTCGGTCGAATACCAGCCGATCAGCTTCGAGGAAATCAGCCGTTTCGTACAATCGACGTTCAATCCGATTTCGGAAGCAAGGCACCTCAAATTCACGATCGAACAGGACGACAATCTTCCGGAGCTTATCGAAACCGATTCGCAAAGGCTCAACCAAATCCTCAAGAACCTGTTGTCGAACTCGTTCAAGTTCACCGAAAAAGGACAGGTCGGACTCAAAATCTACAAAGCCAACAACAATTGGAAGATCAAGACGCCAAGCCTCGAGAATGCCGAGAGCGTGATCGCGTTCGAGATTTCGGATACGGGAATCGGGATTTCCAAAGAAAAGCAGAACATCATATTCGAAGCGTTCCAGCAAGCCGAAGGTTCTACGAGCCGCAAGTACGGCGGAACCGGACTCGGGCTTTCGATCAGCCGCGGTCTTTCTGACCTTCTCGGCGGAAGCATCGAACTCGAAAGCAAGGTCGACCACGGCAGTAAATTCACGTTGTTCCTGCCTTCGAAATTCGTTTCTACGGGAGGCGAGATCGAAACCGTAGAGACCGTAGAAGGCAATGCCGCGAGCACCAAAACCATGGTGAAATCGCTGCCCGCGCCAAGTTTCCCGAACGGAGAGGTCGAGCAGTTTTTTGTCGATGAAGTGGGCGACGACAGAACCGACCTTCAACCCGGCGACAAAATCGTCCTGATTGCAGAAGACAATTTGACTTTTGCGCGCATCATGGTAGATCAGGCGCACGCCAACGGCATGAAGGCGATCGTGACCACAAGAGGCAATGACGTGATCGACTTTATCGACCATTTCCACCCGCATGCCATCACGATGGACATCAACATGCCCGATACGAGCGGCTGGAAAATACTCGACAGGCTCAAAACCGACTTCAACCTACGTCACATTCCGGTGTATATCATCTCGGGCGAGGACGAACGCAACAAAGGCCTGAAACGCGGAGCGCGGAATTTCCTTGTGAAACCGGTCAAGAACGACGATCTGACTTCGTTGTTCAACGACATCAAATCGTTCAGCAACAAAAGCAAGAACCTGCTGATCATAGACGACAATGAAATGGAACTGCAGATGATCATCAATGCCGTCAAAGGCGATGACATCATCATTTCCGTGGCAAGGACGGCCGAGGAAGGCGCGACGTTCATCCGCGAGAAATCGTTCGATTGCATCATCCTCGACCTGATGCTTCCCGACGCGCACGGACTCGATCTTCTGACCGAACTCGAAAACAACATCTCGGGCCAGGAAACCGCGATCATCGTGCATTCGGCTGGCGATCTGAATCCGAAGCAAAAAGCGAGGCTCAACAGGTTTGCCTACACCGGCATCACCAAAGGAGTCGGTTCGCTCGATCAGGTGGTAGACCAGACGGCGTTGTTCATGCACCGCGTACACAAGGAACTTCCGATTGAAATGCGCGCCGGTATCGAATCGTATTACATGAAGGAGGACGTATTGCTTGGCAAGAAAGTGTTGATCGTAGACGACGACATCCGAAACCTGTTCGCGCTCACCACGGCACTCGAGCGCTTCGGGCTAGAGGTCACGAGTGCGGAAAGCGGCAAGGAAGCGATAGAATTCCTCAACGAAGCATTCGCCGACATCGTGCTCATGGACATCATGATGCCCGAAATGGACGGTTACGAGACCATGAAAAACATCCGGAAAGAAGACAAACACAAAGACCTCACAATAATCGCCGTTACGGCAAAAGCGATGAAAGGCGACAGGCAAAAATGTATAGAATCGGGCGCATCCGATTATATCACGAAACCCGTGAACGTAGACCAGCTGTCGTCATTGATGCGTGTTTGGCTTAAAAAGTAAGATGACCTGATGGAAGAAATCATTCAGAATACGGTCAAAATATTGATTGTCGACGATAAGAAAGAGAACCTGCTTTCGCTTCAGGTCATCTTGTCGGACCAAGGATATGAATTCGTGGAAGCCCACTCCGGAAAGGACGCGCTACGCATTTTGCTCAAAGACCAGAATTTCGCCATTATCCTTATGGATGTGCAGATGCCGATGATGGACGGTTTCGAAACGGCGGAACTGATCCGCCAAAGCGACAAGCTCAAGCACGTGCCGATCATATTCCTCACGGCCAATATGGATACGTCCGATTATATTTTCAAAGGCTACCAGGCCGGCGCGGTCGATTACATGATCAAGCCGCTTTCGCCCGAAATCCTAAAGGCCAAGGTGATGGTGTTTGCCGATCTGCATCGGAAAAATCTCGAATTGCGTATCAAGGAAGAGGAGACTAAACAGCTCAATACAATCATATCGGAAGCCAACCGTGAACTCAAGGAAAAATATGTCGAAATCGAGGAATTCGCCAACGAACTCAAACTCAAAAACGCGGAACTCGACGCTTTCGCCTATGTGTCGAGCCACGATTTGCAAGAGCCGCTGCGCAAGATCCAGACGTTCACAAAACTGATTCTGGATACAGAGAACGACAATCTGCCCGAAGGTGCTAAGGCCAAACTGGGACGCATCCTGAACTCCGCCGACCGTATGCGCGACCTGATCACAAGCCTGCTCACGTTTTCGAGGATGAGCGTCAAGGAACGGATTTTCGAGCGCGTCACCATAGAAAGCATCATCGAAGAAGTGCGCACCATGCTCGACGGAAGTTTCGACGGAAAAGAACTCGTCATCGAAACCCAACTCGAAGGCGAAATCAACGTGATACCGTTCCAATTCACGCAACTGTTCCAGAACCTGATTTCGAACTCGATCAAATTTTCAAAACCCGGACTCGCGCCGCATATCATCATCAGCCAAAAAGTCGTCAAGGGTGTCGATACGGGAATGGAACGCCTCGAACCGCAAAGTGCTTATTCGTGCATCACATTTCAAGACAACGGCATCGGGTTCGAGCCGCGCCACAACGAGAAAATCTTCGGGGTTTTTCAAAAACTGCATGAAAAAACGGCTTATGAAGGAACGGGAATCGGACTGGCCATCGTCAAAAAAATCATCGAAAACCACAATGGCATCATTACGGCTCACGGAAGCCCGATGAAGGGTTGCACGTTCAATATTTTCATACCGCATTGAGATAATTCCGATTCCAAAACCGATTTACAATAAAAAACCGCGATCAAAAAATCGCGGTTTCTGCTTCATTTTTCCCGAAGCCGAGGACAATACCCAACCAAGCGTATTGCCCCGGTTCGGAAAGCCACCTTCATTAACCTCATTGTTTTTTTGTTCGGAGTTAATTTGTTTTGGCTGATTTCTGGCGGATTACGCCACTTTTACGACCGCTTTCTTTGCAGCCAGAAAAGCGAACAATCCTGCCACGATTACCGGAATTCCGGAAAGCAACGCCAACGTGCGGCTGTTCAATCCCGAATATTTGCCACGGGCGATGTCGGGTGAAGCGAAATACACGATAAGCGTGACGATCACTGCCGCAGCGACGAATTTGGTTACGGTGTTAAGATTCGGACGGAACAGGAAATATCCGAATGCCAACGAAAGCACGAGCAAAACGCCAAGGAAAATTTGTACGATCAGATACGTCGAGCCTTTTGGCGCTTCGTTGATCACTTTTTCGGCGTTTGCGATTTCGCCGTCGAGATACGCTTTGGTTTCACCGGTCATGGTTTTGGCCTGTTCGCGGAATTGTTCGATCTGTTGTTTGGCTTCGGTGAGTTCCGCCTCGGCTTTGTCTTTGTCGATACCGGCGCGGTAAATGCTCATCGAGCAGAAAAGGATGGCGAAAAAGATGGCGATGATGCCGAAAATTCTGGATACGATTTTCATTTGTTTAGGTTTTTTTTGATGTTAAAACTTTGATTGTCACGTCGATTTCGGGATCGACGATGCAAGGATAAACCAAAAGAAAATGAAAATTTCGGCAGATGAACGAACGTTCCTTTTCGACAGATTACCGTCGGGAATATGGTGAAAATCGTTTGGGCTGGAAGGTATTTTTACAGTCCTTAACCCATAAAAATGTATTCTATGCGATGCTTTCGATATCGTCGATTACTATGACCCGTAAGATGCGTTTGTCAGTTTTCATAAAAATAGGGAATTTCAAACGCCACTTTGGCCCCGACGACATTCTTGTATTGGTCGAAAATATTGTTGGCATGCACCACGAAAGCCGGGTTTTTGGTGTAGTTGACGAGTCTTTCGCGCGTGATGTCCATCGCCATCGATTTGTGGTTGTCGGCTTTTTTCGCAACGTCGAAACCGATGCCGTTGTCCGAAACCTCGAAGTACAGTTTATCGCCTTTGAGACGGAAATCGATGTTGAGCATGCCGTCTTCGGTTTTGCTTGCGAGCCCGTGTTTGATCGCGTTCTCGATAAACGGTTGGGTGAGCATCGGCGGCAGGAAAATCGATTCGGCATCTATGGATTCGTCTACGTTGATCTTGAAATCGAACGCTTTGTTGTACAACAACTGCTGGATCGAGATGTAGTTTTGGATGAGTTCGATCTCGTCTGCGAGCGAGGTGTAATTTTCGTCGGACGATTCGAGAATCTGGCGCGTGAGTTTCGAAAATTGGTTCAGATAATCGACGGCCTGGTTCTCTTGCTTGTTATGGATAAGGCTACGCACATTCTGTATCGAATTGAAAATGAAATGCGGATTCATTTGCGAACGGCGCAGTTTCTGTTCGGTGAGCAACTGTTTGTTTTCCATTTTGACCTTGCGCATCTTCACGATCGCGATCCCGAATCCTAGCACGATCACCAGACACAGGAATCCGACGATCCACCAGATTTTCTGTTGCTGCGATTGCTGGAGTTCGCCGTCCTTGCTTTTTACGGCATTCTTGAGGTTGCTTTCCCTTTTCTTGTACGCGTAACTGTATTTGATCTGTGCGGCCTTGTCGAGGTTTTGCATGCTGTAGACACTGTCGGTCAATTGTTTATGTATCGCCTGTTTTTCAAACGCGAGTTTGTATTGCTGTTGTTTGTAGTAAATATCCGAAAGCAGCCGCGCGGTATCCTTGCGGTAGTCAAGCACGTTGAGTTTGTTGGCCAAGGTT
The DNA here is from genome assembly GCF_013401995.1 of Flavobacterium agri. Taxonomy (GTDB): domain Bacteria; phylum Bacteroidota; class Bacteroidia; order Flavobacteriales; family Flavobacteriaceae; genus Flavobacterium; species Flavobacterium agri. Next base: position 471,606 of record NZ_JACBJI010000002.1, on the reverse strand, counting down.
TCGCTTTCTTTCGCATATTCCAACGCTTTGTCGTATTCTTCTTTCAGGTAATAGATACGGCCCATTTTGAAATAGCAGTAAGCCAATTCCCTTTGCGCGCCCAATTCGGTATTGATGTCGGCCGCTTTTTTGAATTGGACGAGCGCCGCGTCGTAATGGCTCTGCTCCAATTCCATCTGACCGATATTGGCTACCGTGTTGGCGATGCCAGCCTTGTTATTCAACTGGTGATAGCTGGCCAATGCCGTTTCGAAGCCCGCTTGCGCATCGGCGAAATTCTTGTTCTCTACTTCTACTGCGGCCAGGTTGACTTTCATGCTCGCCGTTTCCAACTTGTCGCCGAGTTTTTCGAATAGGGTTATGGCTTTTCGGAAATAACTCGCCGCTTCGTCGTGGCGCTCCAAAAGCGAATAAATCCCGCCGATGTTTCCGAGAGCCGTCGCAATGCCGCGTTGGTCGCCTACGGCTTGCTTGAGTTCGAGCGATTTGTTGTAATATTCGAGCGCTACCGTAAATTTTCCCTGTCGTTTATACGCCGTGCCGAGGTTCACATATCCGTTTGCGATGCCGCTCTTGTTGCCGAGCTTTTCGTCTATCGCTACCGCTTTTTTGTAGATGTCGATGGCTTTTTCGAAGTCGCCCACTTTCGAATACAGCACGCCTATGCCACGCAGGCTGATCGAAAGCCGTTTTTGGTTGCCGGCTTCTTCGGCCAGTTCGATCGCTTTTTTGTAGTTGTTTTCAGATTTGTCGTAATTCCCGAGCAGGAAATGAACGCGTCCGAAATTGTGGTAACACGTAGAAATGCCAACCTTGTCGTGTAAGGATTCGTAGATCTGGAGTGCTTGCTGATAGTATTTTTCGGAAAGCGATTGGTCTCCCTGTTTTTCAGAGATCGCGTTGGCCATAAACAACAAGCTTTTGGCTTTTCCTTGCGGATAGTTGAGTTGGGTCGAAACCGTTTCCGATTCCTTTAGCAATTGCAACGCCCTGTCGGGTTCGGTCTGGAATATTTTCGAGGCGACGTTGTTCAACAGGTTTACCCGTACGGTATCGTTCCTGGTGTACGTCCTGAGCGCGTTCTGCAAGCTGTCGAGTACCTTGTTCTGGGCATTCGAAACCATTGACACACACAGCAATAAAAACAGTGCCTTGAACTTTGGGGATTTTAGCATCGCGGAAAAAAGTTGGTTTGGTGCCTCACAAAAATAGAGAAGAAAAAAACTTTTTTGTAGTCGGATTCGGGTTTTCTGGGCCATTTGTGTAAGAATTTATCGACGTCACTTCATTTATCCGACGAACGTCGTCACCGTCATCGATTCGATGGACCGAAAAACGCTTTTCCGGCAAATCCCGACGAAAATCCTGCGAATGCAAGCGTTCGTTCATTCGCCAAAATTTTGAACTTTTCTTGGACTATCCTTGCATGTGAATTGGCGCGAATTCAGAAATCAAATCGGGATCATACTCGAATTTGTAATCCGAATCGTAACATTTCTTTTTACATAAAAAAATTTTTATAGTGAAAATTCCGACTATTTAATCATTATGTTTGGCGGATTTTCCTTACAATAAATCACTTAGCATTAATCTCTAATAAACTGATCTTGAAACAGAATTACCCTATTTCGGAAAGATGGCAACGCTTGCGGTCTTTCCTTATGTTGAGCCTGGTCTTTTTTGCATGCCAGGCCCTATCGGCCCAAGTGACGATTCCTGCGGGGAACACTTACGGCTTCCTGGACAATCGGCCGATTTCCGTAAACGATAACCACGAGCGATTGGCCTCTTACTACACGGCCGCCGAACTTGGCATAGCCGCAGGTTCTTCGATCACAGGCATCCGCTATTACCTGCAGACCGCCAACGGGCCGCAGAATACACCTTTGAAGGTCTATTTGAGCAATGCGGGAACCGGCACAAGTTTCTTTTCATCGATTTATTCAAATGTTGAACCTTCCGGAGCGGCACAGTATTCCGGAACAATGCCTTCTGCCGCGTTCGTGCCGGGCGGCTGGATCAACATTCCGTTTGCGACACCTGTGACTTACACTGGCAACAACATCCGCGTTGTGGTCGCTACTGATGGTGGAAACTCCATAAGTGAATCGATTAACGCCAAACAATTCAGATGGTCATTAGGACCAACCAATTCTTCACAATATTGGTATTCCTGGACATCGCCTTTTGACGAAGACGATTACGGCGTTCCGGAAAGCGGGCGTCCCAACATCCAGATTTTTTACACCACACCGGGTTCAGCGGGGCATGTTTCGTTTGACAACGCGACGTTCACGGCATCAGAAAATACGATGGCCACCATCACGGTCAACCGAAACGGCGGCTCAACGGGCGCAGTTTCAATCAACTACGCCACAAGCGACGGAACGGCAATCGCCGGAACCGATTACACAGCAGTTTCAGGAACCTTGACTTGGGCCGACGGTGACATGACGCCAAAAACCTTTACGATTCCGGTCAATGCCGACTTCGTGCTCGACAATGCGGAAACGATCAACCTGACGCTTTCGAATCCCAACGGGACGACGATTGCAAACGGCGCGACAGCTACCTTGACCATTACCGACGTATTGCCTCCGATGCAGGGAACTTATACTGTCGGAGTCGGTGGCGATTACCCATCGCTTACGAACGACGGCGGAATTTTCCAAGCCATCAACACGCGCATAGCCGGTGTTTCTGGACCGCTTACGATCAACATCATCTCTGACATCACGGGAGAAACCGGAAAGCACGCCCTCAATGAAATCGCGAGCGGCCAACCAGTACTGATCCAGCCATTCGGAGCGCCAAGAACCGTTACAGGAACATTGAGCAACAGCGTCGACAACCTCGGCCTGTTCCGTTTTGAAGGCACCGACAACGTGACTATCAACGGATCGCTTACGGGCGCGACTGCTGCAAGTTGCCTCGTTGGTGGAGACGCATCTTTGCGCCAACTTTCTTTCGTGAACAATACGAGTGCGAATTCGGCAGTAATCTTGTTCCAGTCGGCTGCGGCTGGCGCGAACAACAACACGGTCAAGAACATCAACACTAAAGGTTATGCGGCTACGAGTGGATATGGTGTCATGTTCCGCATGTTCCCTAACTCGATTGCGGTTCCGTCTACGGCACACAACGAAAACAACCGCGTGGAAAACTGTTCGGCCAAGAAAGTCGCTACTGGCTTCTATTCGGCAGGTGTGAGCGTTTCTAACCAGGACATGAACCTGGTCATTACCCAAAACGAGGTTTCGGGTACTGGCACTGATAGGGTCGGTCGGAACGGGGTTTTCATCTCGCACCAGATCAATCCACAGGTGACGTACAACAAAGTATTCGTTGAAACTCCGAGTGCGTACAGTATTTCCGAAACAGTGGCTTTGGCCATCGGCTCAGGGCAAGCGTATTCACCAAGCGTCACAAGCGGCGGAATCAGCGGTGCTTTGGTGGCGAACAATTTGGTCACGGGAGCTACGAACGCGACTTCGTTTGGAGGTTCGGCCGCGGGTATCGCGATTTCGGGAACCTCTACAGGCGCGCCCAATGTGATACAAAACAACATGATCAGCAACGTGGCGGGCTTGTCACAAGGCAATTACCATACGGCTGGAATCTGGGTGGTCGGAGCCGTCGCTTCGGTCACGAAACTTTATCACAACACGATCAACCTATATGGTGACCGCGGTGCTGGATCGATTCAATCACCAAGCTACGGCATCGCGATTTCAGGTCTCGATCCTTCTGTGGAAATGAAAAACAACATCATTTCGACCACGCAGATCGCATCAGGAACGGCCAACACGAAAACCTACGCTTTCGGTACGTTGAGCAGCACTTTCAACAATTTGGTTTCCGACAACAACGTATTTTACATAGGCGGTGCCCAGGCAGGCGGATTCCGTTCCGGCGGCCTTTCGACTGCCGTGGGAACAGCTCACGCCAATCTCGCTGCGTGGCAGGCGGTTTCGGGCAAAGACGCGAACTCCATCCAGGTTCTTCCTGTTTTCGCTTCACAGAACGACTTGCACCTCGTGGCGGGAAGCAACCCGACCATCGATGGCATCGGAACTCCAATCCCTAGCGTCACGACAGATTACGACTGTTTTCCAAGAAATCTTTTGACCCCGACTCCGGGCGCGAGCGAAAGCAACGTGGCAGGTTTCGCGATCTCGGCTTCGGCAGGAACGGGCGGAACGGTTACTCCGGCTGGAACGACAAACGTTCCGACAGGTACGAACCAAACCTACACGATCACGCCAAACTGTGCTTACCTCATTGCCGACGTTTTGGTCGATGGCGTTTCACAAGGGGCAATCACGACGTACACGTTCTCGAACGTATCGGCTAACCACACAATCAGCGCGACATTTACCGCAGTTGTTCCGACAATCACAGCATCTGGCGCGACGACGTTCTGCCAGGGCGGAAGTGTGACCTTGACATCATCCGCAACAACAGGAAACGTCTGGTCAAACGGTGCCACGACACAGTCGATCACGGTTTCGGCTACCGGAAACTACTCGGTTACGTTCAACAACGGTACTTGTGCTTCGGCTCCGTCTGCGGTGACTGCGGTGACGGTAAATCCGGCTCCGGCAACTCCGACGATTTCGGCTTCTGGCGCAACGACTTTCTGCCAAGGAGGAAGCGTGACCTTGACGTCATCTGCAGCAACCGGAAACACTTGGTCTACAGGTGCGACTACGCAATCCATCACGGTTTCGGCTTCAGGAAACTATACGGTCTCGGTTTCTAACGGCACTTGTGCTTCGGCTTCATCGGCTGCAACAACGGTAACGGTAAACCCGATTCCGGCACAACCGACGATTTCGGCTTCGGGCGCAACGACGTTCTGCCAAGGCGGAAGCGTGACCCTGACTTCATCTTCTGCAACCGGAAACCTCTGGTCAACAGGCGCGACGACACAATCGATCACGGTAACACAAGCCGGAATCTATTCGGTTTCGGTGACAAATTCAGGCTGTACGTCTGCAGTTTCGGCCAACACGAACGTGACGGTTACGCCATTGCCGGTAACTCCGACGATCACGGCTTCAGGTGCGACGACTTTCTGCCAGGGCGGAAGTGTGACTTTAACGTCTTCGATCAGCACCGGAAACCTGTGGTCAAACGGCGCGACGACCCAATCGATCACGGTTACGGCTTCAGGCAACTACTCCGTTTCGACGACGAGCGGCGGCTGTACGTCGAACGCTTCGGCAGCGACAACGGTTACGGTGAACCCGCTTCCCGCAACGCCAACGATCACTCCGACAGGCGCGACTACTTTCTGTCAAGGCGGAAACGTGACGCTTATCTCGTCATCGGCTACCGGAAACGTTTGGTCGAACGGCGCGACAACGCAATTCATCACGGTTTCTGCTTCGGGAACATACTCGGTTTATGTGGATAACGGAACTTGTGATTCGGCAGTTTCAAACGAAGTGACGGTCACGGTGAATCCGGCAACGGTTGCACCAACGATTTCAGCTTCGGGCGCAACGACGTTCTGCCAGGGCGGAAGCGTTACTTTGACGTCTTCGGCTGCAACGGGAAATACTTGGTCGAACGGTGCAACGACACAATCCATCACGGTCTCGGCATCAGGGAACTACACGGTTTCGGTGGCGGGCTCAGGTTGCGGATCGGCAACATCGGCGGCGACCACAATTACAGTGAATCCATTGCCTGCAACACCGACGATTTCAGCTTCCGGAACAACGACATTCTGCCAAGGTGGAAGCGTGACATTGACATCATCTTCGGCAACCGGAAATAACTGGTCGAACGGCGCGACGACACAATCGATCACGGTTTCAGCTTCGGGAACGTATTCAGTTTTCGTGGACAACGGCTCTTGTGCTTCGGCTACTTCGGCTACTACGACAGTCACTGTGAATCCATTGCCAGCGACGCCAACGGTTTCCGCTTCTGGCGCGACGACTTTCTGTCAGGGTGGAAGTGTGACTTTGACATCTTCATCCGCAACCGGAAACATCTGGTCAACAGGCGCGACGACACAATCGATCACGGTTTCGGCCTCAGGAAATTATTCGGTTACGGTAGATAACGGAACTTGTTCGTCAGCCGCATCGACGGCGACAACAGTAACGGTAAACCCATTGCCAACGACTCCGACGATTTCGGCTTCAGGTGTGACAACTTTCTGCCAAGGTGGGGAAGTGACTTTGACTTCTTCTTCTGCTACAGGAAACGTTTGGTCAAATGGCGCGACGACACAGTCGATCACGGTTTCGGCTTCTGGAAACTATTCAGTAACGGTAAATAACGGGAACTGCGATTCGGCTGCATCGACGGCGACGACCGTTACGGTAAACGCATTGCCGACGACTCCGACGATTTCGGCTTCTGGCGCGACAACTTTCTGCGAAGGTGGAAGCGTTACCCTAACTTCATCTTCGGCAACCGGAAACATCTGGTCAACAGGCGCGACGACGCAATCGATCACGGTTTCGGCCTCAGGAAATTATTCGGTTACGGTAGATAACGGAACTTGTTCGTCAGCTGCATCGACGGCGACAACGGTAACGGTAAATCCATTGCCTGCGACTCCGACGATTTCGGCTTCTGGCGCAACGACTTTCTGCGAAGGCGGTGAAGTGACTTTGACTTCATCTTCCGCGACAGGAAACGTTTGGTCAACTGGCGCTACGACGCAATCGATCACGGTTTCAGCTTCAGGAAATTATTCGGTTTCCGTAAATAACGGAAATTGCGATTCTTTGCCTTCATCCGAAATTACGATAAGCGTCACTCCTGCTCCAAACGCGGCAGTGACCTTGACTTCGGGAATTTTGACCGCCGCACAAGCTGGTGCGACATACGAATGGTATACTTGTGCGAACGTTTTGATCGCTGGCGAAAACGGACAATCGTTCACACCGACGGTAATCGGAGATTATTATGCCGTGATCACGGTCGGGGAATGCTCGGCGACGTCGGCATGTATCCCGGTTACGGAATTGGGCGTACGCGACCTTGACCCGAAAGCGTTCAGGATTTACCCGAATCCGGTGAGCGACGTGCTTAACATCGAATACGAAGGCGAGCTTACGCAAGTGGAAATCTTCAGTTTGCTAGGACAGAAAATCATGGCGAAACAGGTGAATGCGGCCCAAACGCAAATCGACATGTCGGGACTTCCTGCGGGCACTTTCCTTGTGAAAGCTTCGTCTGAAAACGCTTCGAAGACGTTCAAGATCGTCAAGAAATAAACTGACCCAAAATAGTTGGCAAACCCCGGAAACTCGTTTTTTCGGGGTTTGTTTTTTTAGTAAAATCGGAAGTATCGTTCTCAGTACAAGCTTTTGTGGAGCGTTTGTTCAATTTTACGATAAATCTTAATTGGGTCGACACGCTGCTATTCCTCTATCTCAGTGCGATTTCGAGTAATTGGTGAGAAAACGTACGAATTATCACATCAACATTGTTTAACTTTTTTATAATTGTGTTAAACAAAATAAATTGCGGTGTTAACTTTAGGTAAACAATAACGATAACACAAATGAAAACACAATTAAAAAAAATTGCGATGCTTTGCTTGGCCGTATGCGCGTGGTCGTGCAGCAGCGATGATGACGGTTCGAACAATTCGGGACAGACGATTGCAGAAATCGCGTCGGCAAATGCGAATCTTAGCGTTCTTGTAGACGCGCTCGACAGGGCCGATCTTGTGGCAACTTTAGACGGCAATACGCAATACACGGTTTTCGCTCCTACGAATGCCGCGTTCAATGCATTTCTCCAGGCGAACGGATACGCGAATGTGGATGCCGTTCCTGTTGCGGCTTTGAAAGAAATCCTGCTCAACCACGTCATTTCGGGCGAAACCACTTCGAGCCAATTGGCTACGGGTTATGTGAAAACGTTAGCGAAAGGAAGCGCCTCGACCACCAATACGTTAAGTATGTACATCAATACGTCGAGCGGTGTGGTCATTAACGGCGGAACGGCAAATGGCGGCGCTACCGTAACAACGGCCGACGTTCAGGCGAGTAACGGCGTGATCCATATCGTCGATGGCGTTATCGGATTGCCGACAGTCGTGAACCATGCAGTTGCCAACGCGAACTTTTCGGTTTTGGTTCAGGCGTTGACGAGAGACGACCAACCCGATTTTGTGGGGATACTATCCGGATCGGCGAATTCACCTTTTACCGTTTTCGCACCGACCAATACCGCTTTTGCGAGCCTTCTTACCGAACTTAGCCTTGCAGGTTTGAATGACATTCCACAAGCGACTTTGGAAAAAACCCTAAAATATCACGTCGTCACGAATGCCAACGTGCTTTCGAGTGCCTTGACGGACGGAATGATGGTAGACACTTTCGCCGGAGATTCATTCACGATCGGCCTTACGGGCGGCCCGAAAATTACCGACTTTAACGGCCGTGTCAGCAATATAACCGTTACCGATGTGCAGGCATCGAACGGCGTCATCCACGTAATCGACAAGGTATTGCTGCCGAGCCTTTAACTTTTACGCTTAGTTGAACATTGGAGAAGAGGGATCGTGTTAGTTCCCTCTTTCTTTTTTTGTTACTAATCATCATCGAAAGAAGTGTCGATCGTTTCCAAAGAGAAAACCTGGTAGTGATGGTGTGACTCGACCGGCCTCGCGAAATTGGCTTCTTTTAGTTTTACTACTACTTCTTGCAGCAAATCTGTTCCAATTTCTGAATTCGGGGCGATCACAAGCCTAAAAATCACGTAACTGCTGAACGTGTCGGGTTTGTAAAGACGGTCATGCATTTCTACGGAATGTACGAAACCACCGTCGTAAGCATAGACAAAATCGTCTGTATCGACCTGTTGCACGGCTTCATAGAACGCCTCAGGAACGTGTCCGCGCTCGGCTTTGAGTTCGTCGGCGCCGCGAAGATGGAATAGGAAATTCATCGGGTTGCAGTTTCGACCAAATATCGGAATAAATGAGAAATCCGCGAACAACTTCCGATTTCTTACGCCAATGACCACCACTTGAATTTCAAGCAGTGGTCACATCCATACAACTCCCCCATTGGACGGTCCTCTCATGGAATGCCGCACGATGGTTCACTTTCTCACTTCCAACCCGACTGGGTTAGTCTGTGGTTGAATCTTTATTGTGGCGACAAGGTCAAAAAATCAAGGTCGATGTTGTCGTCTTTAATCTTGCCTTTGACGAATTCGAAAAACGCTTGGGCATGTGGCGTCGTTTTGTGGTATTCGAAGGCCGCATCGCTTTTGTATATTTCGTAAACGACTATCGTAAGAGGCGATTCGTTTCTTGTGCTCACGATAAACAGTTCGTTATCGGCTTCTTTTTGCGTCTCGGCAGCCAGTTTGCTCATGGCTTTTTTGACTTCGGATTCGAATCCCGGCAATACTTCGAGCGTGGCGATCAGGTTCGATTTTTTCTCGGCGACGACGTTGGTTTTGCTTTCGGCTACATCGCTGATCATTTTGTTCACGAGCAGCCATTTTCCGTCGAGTTTGTGGAAAGACAGGTATTCGTGATAATCGAAATCGTACATTTTCACTTTTACCTCGGCAATCGCGATCGAATTCGTGACCTTAATGTCCAACACTTGTCCTTTAAACGGTTTTCCGGAATCTTTCGGGCTTTGACGATGCGCCATGCCGTCGAGGTATTCGGGTAATGTTTTGGCGTAAGGCTGGCCTTTCACGTCTCCGAAAAGCAGCGTGCCGGGATAATAGATTTTTTTAAGACGCGCCACGTCGCCTGTATAAATCCCTTCGAAATAATCCTTTTCGAGTATTTCTGAAATTTTGCGGGAATCTTCGTTTTGAGTTTTCATCGTATTCGATTTTTGTGCCTCGCCATGATAACCTAAAAACAGCAAGGCGGTCAATACTAAAGTTTTCATTTTGCGTGCTTTTTATTGATTACGGATTCGCTTATTTGACATTTAAACCCGATCTTAACGGTTTGAACGCCGCCCGCAATTCTTCGGTGAACGCTTTGGGTTGTTCCCAGGCTGCGAAGTGTCCGCCTTTGTCCAATGCATTGTAGTAAATCAATTTCGGATACGCGCGTTCTGCCCAGCTTTTCGGCACGGCATAGATTTCATCGGGGAAAGCACTTACGGCAACCGGGATTTTCAAACCGCGCGGATCAAAGAAACCGCCCGTAGCATTTTGGGATGCTTCCCAATAAAAACGAGCCGAAGAGATGCCTGTATTCGTAAGCCAATACAATGTGATATTGTCGAGAATGTCGTCTCGCGTCAAGCCTTCTTGTTTGCCTTCGAAAACGCGTGCGATCAGTTTTTGGCTGCGATCGTCGTGGTCGAGCATCCAGGCGGCAAGGCCTATGGGCGAATCGTCTATGCCGTAAAGCGTTTGCGGGCGCAGGCTCATTTCGGACGCGTAACCCAATCCTTTTTTGTAGAAGAAATCAAGTTGTTTGTACGCATTTTGCTCGTCGGCCGAAAGCCCGTTCGGCATTTTTCCTTCGGCCAAAGCTTTCGAGATTTCGGCGGGAACCGTTGCGGCCATGTTCGTATGGATTCCCAACAATCCTGCGGGTGCGATCACGGCCATATTTTCGGAAACCGCGTTGCCCCAATCGCCGCCTTGAGCCACGTATTTTTTATAGCCGAGCCGATCCATGAGTTTGATCCAGACTTTTGCCACGTGTACCGGATTCCACCCCAATTCGGTAGGTTTTCCCGAAAACCCGTGTCCCGGAAGCGACGGAATCACGACATCGAACGCATCTTCGGCTTTACCCCCGTATTTCGTAGGATCGGTGAGCGGCCCGATGATTTTCATTTGTTCGATTATCGACCCCGGCCATCCGTGGGTAATGATTACCGGAAGCGCGTTTTTGTGTTTCGAGCGTACGTGGATGAAATGGATGTCGACACCGTCAATCGTCGTGACGAATTGTGGCAAAGCGTTTAGTTTGGCTTCCATTTTGCGCCAGTCGTATTGGTTGGCCCAATAATCGGCGAGCGCTTTCATCGTAGCAAGTTGTACTCCTTGCGTTTCGTCTTTTACAAGTTCTTGGTCTGGCCATTTGGTGGCCGAAATGCGTTGTTTGAGGTCTGAGAGTTTTTCATCGGCGATGTGTACCTCATAAGGGCGGATGCTATCATCTGCCTTTTTCTGGGCCGAAACCGGAGCGGCTGCAATGAGTACACCGATTATCAGGCCTTTGCTTACTTTTGTTTTCATTTTTTCTGTGCTTAATTTTTAGAAAAAAACGTTCAGTTAAGATTGTAGCCGGCACCTAAACCTCCGTCTACATTGATTATGGCGCCATTTATGAAATTGCTCTTGGCAACGGTATACACCATTTCGGCAATATCATCCGACTCTCCTACGCGATTTACCAAATGAAGCCCGGCCATTTGATCGCTTGTGTCGCCGTGCATCGGTGTGCGCACCACGCCTGGCGCTACCGTATTGACGCGGATGTTTTTCTTTCCGAACTCGGCGGCGAGCTGGATCGTAAGTGTGTGTATCGCGGCTTTGCTTGAAAGTGCCGCGGTTGCAGGCATTCCGCCTATGCTTTTGTTGACGAGAGGAGTTCCGATGTTGATCACGACGCCTCCTTTCTGCTCAAGCATTTGAGGAATGGCGGCTTGGGTCGTGAAATACGTGCCTTTGAAATTCGTGTTCAAAAAACCGTCGAGATAGGCTTCGTCCACCTCTGTGAAAGGTCGTACGCCAAATATGCCGGCGTTGTTGACCAATACGTCGGCCGAACCGAACCGTTCTACTGCAGCGGCCACTAATTTCTTGCCGGTTTCAGGTTTGCTTACATCGCCCGCAACCGTCAAAAGATTCGCGCCTGCTCCCAATTCGAAATAGGCTTTCTCTAATTTTTCGGCGCTTGCAGAATTGATGACCACGTTGTCGCCTCTGTCGAGGAAGTATTTTGCGATGGCTTTCCCGATTCCTGAAGAAGCGCCCGTAACTAATATCGTTTGTGTTTTCATGTTCTTTGTATTTAAAACTTTGATACAAAGTAACGGCGGTATCCAAAGGTGGTTACGTGACCTACATCACATTCTGGCAAGGTATGATGGAAGGGATCGGAATGCCTATCGGAAAGCGATAGGCAAAAGACAGTCAATGACTTATAAAATTAGGCAATCGCAAACCGCTTTTTTTAAATCTCAAAAAAAAGATAAAGTTGTTGTCACGAAAAATTATCTTTTCTAATATTGCATAATCAGTTATGTAAATGATTATGGATATTTTTCAGAAAACAGGCAAAGTGGCCATCGGCAGCAGATTGCGCCTTCTTACGGCAAAAGTCACCGAAGACGCATCAAAAATCTATGAAATGTATCATGTGGATTTCTCGCCCAAATGGTTTCCCGTGTTTTTCGTGCTTTCGGAAGATGGAGAGAAAACCATTACAGAAATCGCCGAGCAGATCAGGCATTCGCAGCCTTCGGTCACCAAAATCATAAAGGAAATGTCTGGCGCAGGACTTGTCAAAGGCAACCAAAAGTCGGACGATAAGCGCCGCAATGTTGTCGGCTTGAGCAAAAAAGGGACGCAACTCGCCGAAACCTTGCGCATCCAAACCAAAGATGTAGAATTGGCTGTCGAAGGGCTTATGGCCGAATCGACCAACAATTTGTGGGAAGCCATAGCCGAATGGGAATTCCTGCTCCAAAAGAAATCGCTTTTCAAACGGGTTCAGGAGCAAAAGAAACTGCGTGAAAGCGCCAATGTGGAAATCGTCGAATACGAGCCCAAATACAAAACCGCTTTCAAACAGCTCAACGAGGAATGGATTTCCAACTATTTCGAAATCGAGGAAACCGACAGCAAGGCGCTCGACAATCCCGAAAAATCAATCCTTGAAAAAGGCGGGGAAATCTTCGTGGCGCTTTATGAAAACGAACCGCTCGGCGTTTGCGCGTTGATCAAAATGGACGATCCCGACTATGATTTCGAACTCGCGAAGATGGCCGTATCGCCAAAAGCACAAGGAAAAAGCATCGGATTAAAATTAGGGCAAGCCGTGATAGAAGAGGCGCGGAAACAAGGAGCCAAAAAAATCTACCTCGAAAGCAACACCATTCTCACGCCGGCGATCAACCTTTACTACAAGTTGGGTTTTGAGAAAATCGTGGGTCGTGCCACGCCGTATAAGCGATGCAATATCCAAATGGAATTGCGTTTGAAATAAAGATTCGATCTCGTCATCGGCAATAAAAAAACCGCCCAAAAAAAAGGCGGCTTTTCCAATAGCTAAGTCAGTATAAATATGGATCAATCTATAAGTTCGAAACCTCCTTTGCAACGGATGTCTTCGGATGAAGAACCGATCATCACATCGAATTCTCCCGCTTCCGACTTAAATTCGAGGTCTTCGTGGTAAAACGACAATTTCTCATTGTCGATCACAAACGCAACCGTCTTGCTTTCGCCCGGCGCGAGTTTTATTTTCTGGAAACCTTTGAGCTCTTTTACGGGACGCACGACAGACGCGAACTTGTCCCTTAAATAAAGCTGCACGACTTCTTCGCCGGCAACTTTTCCGGTGTTGGCAACGGTAACCGAGACTTCGAGCGTTTCGTTTTTCGACATCTTGCTTTTCGACATGACCATATCGGAATACTTAAACGACGTATAGCTCAAGCCGTAGCCGAATGGAAATTTAGGCGAATTCTGCAAGTCGATGTAGGCCGAAACGTACATTTTGTCGTCTTCGTTCTTGGCCGGTCTGCCCGTGCTCATGTGGTTGTAATAAATCGGGATCTGGCCTTCTGCCCTCGGGAACGACATCGGCAGTTTACCCGACGGATTGTAATCGCCGAAAAGCACGTCTGCGATCGCGTTGCCCGCTTCGGAACCCAACCACCAGGTGTAGACGATCGTCGGCATGTTGTCGGCCGTCCAATTGAAGACGAGCGGTCGTCCGGCGTTGACCAAGACTACGATCGGTTTACCCGTTTTTTGGAGTTCTTTGATCAAATCTTCCTGTACGCCCGGAAGGTTTATCGTACTGCGGCTTTTGGCTTCCCCGCTCATGTCGGGTCTTTCACCTACGCTCAAAACCACTACATCGGCTTGGTTGGCGACATCTACGGCTTCTTTGAAACCCGCTTTGCTCGTATCGGTAATCCCACAACCTTTGGCGTAAAGCAGTCTGGTGTTCTTGCCGACTTTGCGTTGCATGCCTTCCCATTGGGAAACGATGTACGTAGAATCGACATCTTTAAGGTCTACGGCCCAAAAACCGTGGTTGGCTCTTTTGAGTTTGACCATAGGCCCGATGAAAGCGATGGTTTTGGCATCTTTCGAAAGTGGCAAAACGTTCTTTTCGTTTTTGAGCAATACGATGCTTTTAGCCGCAACTTCACGCGCCGCTTTGGTGTTTTCTGGATTGTTTAGTTCTTTTTGCTGACGTTTGGCGTCGCTGTAACGGTACGGGTCGTCGAACAAGCCGAGTTCGAATTTCTTGCGAAGGATGCGTTTCACGGCGTCGTCGATCAACGATTCCGAAACTTTCCCTTCCTTGACCAATTGCTCGAGGTTGTAACGATAGGAATTGCTTTCCATATCCATGTCGCTACCGGCTGTGATGGCCGAATACGCGGCCGCTTTTTTGTCTTGACTATAGCCGTGGTTGACCATTTCGCCTATCGAACCCCAATCGGAAACCACGAAACCTTGGAAGTTCCATTTTCCTTTGAGGATATCGCGCTGGATGCGTCTGTTACCCGTCGCCGGAATGCCGTTGATGTCGTTGAACGAGTTCATGAACGTAGCCGCTCCGGCGTCAAGTGCCGCTTTGAACGGAGGCAGATAGGTTTCCCACAACGCTCTTTCGCTTATGTCGGTAGAGTTGTAATCACGTCCGCCGATCGCCGCTCCGTACGCCAAAAAGTGTTTCGCGCATGCCATCACCGAATTCAAATCGCCCAGTTTGTTTCCTTGAAATCCTTTGACACGTGCGTAGGCGATTTTCGAACCTAGATATGTGTCCTCGCCTGCTCCTTCCATGACGCGTCCCCAACGAGGATCGCGCGCAATGTCGACCATTGGCGCAAACGTCCAGTGGATGCCGCTTGCCGCCGATTCACGCGCTGCGACACGAGCCGAAAGTTCTATGGCCGCCATGTCCCAACTCGCGGCTTCGGCCAACGGGATCGGGAACGTGGTTTTGTATCCGTGGATCACGTCGAGGCCGAAAAGCAACGGAATCTTCAAACGCGACTGCATCGCCAATTCCTGGTATTGACGCGTGTATTCCGAACCTAAAATATTGAGCATCGAGCCAATTTTCCCGGCTTTGATCTCTTCCTTTTTGTTCGGATTTATCGTCAATGGACCAGTCACGGTATTGTCTCCGGTGTATTGGTTGAGCTGGCCGACCTTTTCTTCCAAAGTCATTTTAGCCAACAACTCGTTTATTTTCTGGTCAATGCTTTTTTGTTGTGAAATTCCCGAAACGGATAGCAATAGGAATAGTAGGGATATTCGTTTTTTCATTTTGCGATGCGATTAATGACAGACCGAAATACCTTGGCATTCGAGCGTTCATTCTTAAAAAATTAATGGCTTATTGGTATACTTTTACGTAGTCTACTATCATTTTTTGCGGGAAAGGTGTTTGGGATGTAGGAAACCCTGCGTAATTGCCCCCGACGGCTATGTTGAGGATCATATAAAAATCATGGTCGTACACCCATTGACCCGGCACATCGCTTTTCGTGATGCGCTTGTACAGGAAATCGTCGCAGAAGAAATCGATTTTGTTTTCAGACCATTCGACTGCAAAAACGTGATACTCCAGATCGAAACGGCTGTTTTGCAACGCATAGGACGACGAAATCGCGCCTCCGGCCGAATATCCCGGGCCGTGAACCGTGCCGTGGATGATGTTCGGTTGTTGTCCTTTGAGTTCCATGATGTCGATTTCACCGCATTGTGGCCAGCCTACTTCGCCGACATTGGCACCCAGCATCCAGAATGCAGGCCAGATTCCGGGACCGTATGGCGTTTTGAGACGGGCTTCGAATCGGCCGTACTTTTGGGAAAACAGGGTTTGGGTCTTGATTCTTGCCGAAGTGTACGAATTACCGGCTTTTATCGCCGTGATCACCAAGTTCCCGTTGCCATCCAAAGAGACATTTTCGGGATCGTTCGTGTAGTTTTCGAGTTCCTGGTTGCCCCAACCTCCGTTGTTGCCCAAATCGAAACCCCATTTCGAGGCATCGGGTAACTCGCCTGCCGCACCGTCGAATTCATCGCTCCAGACCAAATCCCAATTACGGCCTGAAACACTTTGCTTGTCGTCTTCGTTGCATCCGGAGACCGATACGGAAATCACAGCCAGTAAGCAAACCGCCAAACGTCTGTTCGAAATACTATTTTTTGAAAAATATCTCATTTTATATCTTTTAGAGTGTAAGACTTGCGATTATCAGTTCCTGAACAAGATGTTGTCGAGATAGATGTCGCCGTTTCCGTCAAATTTCAATTGAATCACATCGGTAAGGTTTACCGGCGCGAACGACGATAGCGGAATATCGATGCTGTTCCATCCGCTTGTGGTTGGAACCGTCAGCGACTGCAGTTTTTCTACAGGTCCGGTGCTGATCAGGTATACGTTGAGCGCCGATGAATTGGCCGAATAATAATCGAGGTGTAAAAAGTTTTTCGAAGACACGTCCAATCCGCTCGCGAGCTGCAATCCCTGATAGTTCAATCCCGCATATTTCAACGTATTGTTGCCTGCGATAGGCACTTGGGAAACCACGGTCAATTGTCCCCAGTTCGGGTTCAGGTTCGAACCGGCCACGTTGGTATAGGCGTCGCTGAATATCGAAATCACGTCGGATGCCGGATATGAAGGCGTCGGCGCGGCTGCGGTCGGAACCGGAGGAATCACGCTTCCGTCGTTGTAGAAATAAATGTTGTCGGCGTAGAAATTGGTGATGTTCGCGCCTTCAAGGATGATTTGTCCCAAATGCGCCCTGTTGGCCAATCCGGTAAAATTGGCAAGCGGAATGTTGAGGCTGACCCAGTTTTGGGAAATCAATGTCGGCGCGGTGAACGTCAGCGTAAAATTGGTGTCGTTGCCTCCGCCAAAAGCGCCATCCGCTCCGAAATCGACGAGTCCGACCTTGAAATTCGATCCTGGCGGAAGCGCGTTAGGAATGTACAGGTCAAGATGCATGTGCGACATACCTGTAGCGTCTACCGTAGGGCTTGAAAATTCGATACCGACGAAATTGAAGTTGGTGTAGTTGAGCACGTTATCGCCATTTACCGCAAAATCGGCCGATTGGGTCGTTTGGTACGGCTCCCAAAATCCGTTGTAATAGTTTACCGGTACGTTTTGGTACGCATCCGAGAAAATCGAAATCACGTTCGACGGATTCTGCGTAGGTGTCGGCGCATGCACATACGTTCCCGCCGAATTGATCGTGAGTGAGCCCAATACGTCGACTCCTCCGACCGTAGCCGTGATCACAGCTGTTCCCGCACCGACCGTCGTCACGATGCCTTGCTCGTTTACGGTCGCGACCGACTGGTTTGAAGACGTGAACGTAAAATAAGCCGGCGTCACATTGACGATTTGGTTGATGCCGTTTGGCATATTGAACGCGCAGACCAATCCGTCGATCGTAGTGGTCACGCCCGCATAAGACGTCTGGACAACATCCTGTCCGTTGAAAATTTGGGGTTGTTGAGGCGTGATCGTGCCGAGTTTCTCGAACTTGACTTCATCTACCCAAAACGTGTAGCCGTTGCCGTTTTCGGGTCCTTCAGAAATAAAGAACATGCCTTTTTCGGCTGTGAGTTTCGCGGCGTCCGGGATCGGGATGATGTATTTTCTCCAGGCCGTGCTGATTTGCAAACCGGTTATCGAAGCCTGGTATTTGTTGTCTCCGAAGTCATTTCCGAAACCGACCACGTCTATTGTGGCAGCCACCGAACTTTTCGCCCAGAACGTCAACGCGTCGTATTTTGTCAAATCGCGCCCGACGCTCGTGTAGAAAGAACCTCCGGCGTAAGAACCCGACGGATCGTTCACGTTGGGCACGTCGAAACGCATCGAAGCCGCAGAATTGTTGTACGTGACGTCTGTATCGACCTGGAAAGCGTCGGCCACCGCACCGCCATAAGACGAATAGATAAGCCCTGAACTGAACGTATCTATGAACACTTCAGGATTTTTGGAATATGACGCCGGCTCGAAATCGTCGGGATCATTTTCGCAGCCGAAAACCGCCAGTGCGATGATGCACAACAACAGTGGCGCGGCCAAAAGGGTTTTAAAATTTGATTTCATAGTATTTCAATTTTTTAATTACCGATGTTGATGTGAATATAGGTCCTGATTTCCCACTCGCTTCCGTTAGGGAAACCGATTGCGGTCGGATCGGGAACCCATTGGCCCGAAGCGTCGAGCACTTGGGTAGGGTTGTATCGTGGCGAGTATTGGTCGAGCGACCTCCATGTGCCGCGTACGCCGATTCTTGTCCTTGGAATCCAGAACCAATCCGGTTTTCCTATTTCGTAAGAAAGGTCGCCCATCAATTGGAGCGGGAACGTGAGGTTGTAATCGCGGTGGTAATCGTATGGACCCCAATCGTTGACTTTCACAGAAGAGTTGAATTTGAGATTCCTGTAGATCATGCGCAAATCCATTCCGTAGCGGTGGATGGTTCTCGCATCGCTGCCGTTCGCCTGAGCGTCGCCTGTGTAAAGGTTGGCGATGATACCGAAGTCGTTCGTGAGTTTCGATACGATTCTCGCGTTGACTTCGTAAAGGTCTTTTGCAGGAGCGGCTCCGTCGAATGCGAAAGTCGTCCTTCCGTCGGGCAAGATCCCGATGGCGGCGTCCTGCGAGGTCGGATAATGACGGAATACGAATCCGGCGCTTACCGCGAATTTCGAATCTTCGGTACGGTCGCTGTCCCAATTGTACATCCAGGTGCCCGGAGTCGGGTCGAACGTAAACAGGATTTCTGCTGCGGTTTGTTCCCTGTTTCCTCTGACCACGAACGGATCGTCGAGGATGTTCCTCGGTCTTCCCGGAGCCGGAACGTCTGAAGTGATCGGTCCTTCAAGCGGCTTTTGGTATAGGAAGTTTGGTGCGATCTGGAGTTTGCCGATCGTATAGGTCAATCCGGTCAGGAAATTGTATTGGTTGCCGCTTCCGCTGTCTTTGAGCCTCCATCCGGTGAAGGTTTGGGTGTAGTCGGCACCTCCGTTTGCGACCAATCCCATGGCGGCCGTTTGTCCGTACCAGTTGAATTTTCCGCCTGTAAAGGTGAATTTGGCTTTTCCTCCCCAATTGTCTTTCGATTCGATTTCGCTTTGGAAGACTTGCTCGCCAGCTCCCGAACCTCTTACGAATTGGTATTCTCTTCCGTTCAACGGTGATCCGGCCCAGATTCCGCCCAGATCGATTCCGAATTTCCCGAATTTCCTATTCACGTGTAATGTGAAACGTCTGGTTTTAGGTTGCGGGATCGCGAACGAACTTTCGGTATTGGTGTGCTGCTCGAGGTCTTCGTGGAAAATCCCGGTAAAGCCGAACTTACCGACGTTTTTGGAATACTTGAGCAAGATCGCCGGGTTCGCACCCCACCAAAGCTGCGGTCCGAAAGCGAGCTTCAACCCGCTGAAGGTTTTTTTGCCTTCTACTTCGAAACCGAGTGGCGCGATGCCGTTGTAAATATCCATGGCCGGTCCGTAGTTGGCTTCGGGATACAATCCGAAGAAATCGCCTTCGTAACCCCAATGGTAATGGCCGGTTCTGTAAAATCCGTTAAGGTTGAAATATTTTTGGTTCCACTGATAGCTCGCGCTGTACACCTGTACGCGGTTGTTCGAATCCAGTCGCATGTCCTGGTTGTTGTTCTCGACGGTTACGGGACGTCCGCGGTTTTCATAGAAGATCTGGTCGATCGGGTTCAAGGCCACGTTACCCAAAATGTTGACCTCGACATTGGCTCGCATATTGGCCGACGGATTGGCTTCCACACCTACATAAAACGACTGCATATGGTCGAAACCTAGCTTGTTCGGATATTCGGTGGTATTCGGTTTCGGCTCGTCTGGAGTCGTGATCAGTGAACCGCCCGTGTTGAACGTGGTGAATTCCGCTCTTAGCTTGCTCAAACGGATCAATCCGCCTTGCTTGCTTTCGAGAGCCGCTTTGTCGCCTCTTGCCCTCAACGTCGCATCCATGACCTGGATGTTGTTGAAATGGCTGTCGATACTTGTCAACGAAGCTGAAAACGGATTCAGCTTGTGCACTTCCTTGAGCACGTAATACGCCGAGCGCGGATACAGTTCGTAAAAACCTTTCTCGTTGGTAGGACCTTTGGCGCAAATCCCGAACCATTCCTCGTTCATGTTGTTCTGGCCTTGCTCGTAATCGCGGATGTAACCTCCGTTCGACCACGATGCGTTGCCGTCGTGTACCTCTAGGTTGTCGGTTTGACCATATTTCCACCAGCCGTCGCTGAATTGGAACGTGAATCCGCCGAGCGCATTTTGTGCTTTGCCGACACCAGCGGCATTCTGGTAGATTTCCTTCCACTGGCTCAGCAAATAATACGACTGTGAAGTCTGGTCTTCCTGATTGGTCAGCGCATTGAACGCATCGGCGCCGAATTCTGCGAACAAAACCGGTTTCCCGTATTCTTTTTTCACGCGTTCGAACAGGTCTCCGAACGATGTGCCGCGGTAGACGTTGGTCGCGAAAATATCCATGTCTTTACATTCCTGTGCGATGATGTCGAGATACATCAGGTCTCCGTTACAGAACGCGATCGGATGCGAAGTGTCGATCTGTTTCATCGAAACCGCGGCCTCGTTGAACAATTTGTACATCGCAACCGCTCTTTTTGTAGAGACGCGTTGCGGAACCGGGATGTTTTCGGTTTCGGCTCCGTCCCAGAACAGGCCGTAGTTGTTTTCGTTTCCGAGCAGGAAAAGCAACAAACCTTTGGTGTCTTTGTATTCCGTCGCCAATTGTTTGACTTCCGACAAAAGCATGTCGCGGGTTGCAGGATTGGAATATTCGGTGTTTGGCGTCCAAGTGCCGTTTATGGTCAATCCGTAGCGGCCGAACGAATGGTTGATCATCGTGTAGATGCCGTAATTGACATACACGTATTCGATCCATTTTTTGGGCATGCCCGAATAAACCCTGATGGTGTTGACGCCCATGTTCCTGAGCAGTGCCATTTCGTTGTCTAGCGCCTGTTGTATGAAACTGTCCGATTGGGTCCATAAACTATACGTGAAATTGGTGCCTATCGGATAGTAGTCCCAGTTCATCCCGTTCACGATGAAGTCTTTTCCGTTGACTACCAATTTCGAACCATCACTGCCGTTTACCACAACAACTTTGTCGTTCTGGGAAAAAACCGAAGGCGAAAAAAGGGCAAGGGTTAATAGTAAAATTAGTTTTCTCATTTCAATGTCTATTTGGTTGGGTTTTTGGAATGATAAATTTCAACTTGGCCTAACGATGCGATTCTTGCTCATCTGCCATTTATTTAGGGTCTTATTTTTGAGTTTGGCAAAAAGCCTGTTTAAAAATTGTCAATACGCTAAAACTACATCTTTTGCATTTCGAAAATCAAATCGACCGATTAAAGAAACTATACAAAAACGGCTTTTAACAACCTTTCTCGCGAGAGCCTCGTTTGACACCGTTTTAGCTGCAAACACGGGCTCAAATCGTTGGTGTTGTATGGTAATTTGTTGGCTTCGCGTATGGTTGATGTATAGTTAAAACCATGTCAAATCCTACATGCTTAAATCGACAGGATGTACTCGACAACCCCTTTTTCGTGAGGCAAATCCATTTTTTTACGCAAACGATATCTTTTGACCTCTACACTTCGCACCGAAATGTTGAGCAAAGGCGCGATTTCTTTAGACGAAAGATTCAATCTGAGGTAAGCGCACAACCTTAAATCGTTAGGTGTCAGCGACGGATGCAACTGTTTTATCTTCTTCAAAAAGTCGTTGTCGGCATTGTTGAACGCTTCTTTGAAAATGGTCCAGGAATCGTCGTCCGAAATGCTTTTGTTGATCGTGTTGATCACCGATTTTATGCTCTTGTCGTCTTTGTCGGTTCCGGTTCTGTTCAAATCGTCTTTGATCAGCGCAAGCAATTCGTTCTTCTTCATCAAGCTCATCGTCGAGACGGCCAATTCGCGGTTTTTGCTGTCCACATCGCTCGACAATTGTTCGTTCTTGAGCTTCATGAGCTGCTGTTCGTTCTCGAGTTCTTTTATTTCGAGCAACAGGTTGTTTTCTTCGATGAGCTTTTGTTCCTTCTTGCGATAATATTCCTTATACGCCTTGTGGATGTAAAGCGCCAACAACACACACAAAATCAGGTACAACACGAGCGCCAGATTCGTCGCGTACCAAGGTTTGCAGATCGTAAAACTGTAAACGGCAAGGTTTTTCGGATTTGAATTCGCGATTTTCGCGCGTACCTTAAACGTGTAATCGCCCGGTGGCAAATTCTTGAAATTGGCCGTCGTCTTGGCCGACCAGTTGCTCCACTCTTCCTGAAGGCCTTCGAGAATGTATTGGTATTCGGTGTAGATGTACTTGTTGTATTCGGGTACGGTGTAATTGAGGATGATGTTGTTCTCGTCGTAATTGAATTCGCCTCCGCTCTTGACGGGACAACTGATCAGCTTTTCGTCGATTTTGTTGATCGTGACGTTCGTGATGGAAACGCTGTTGCTTTTGAATCTCAGGTCATTGAGGTTGATCGTGTAATAACCGTCGGTCGTGCCGATCAGATAAATCGAGTTCGACAGACGCGTCACGTTTTCATATCCCAACATAGAGCCGGTTAGCGACAACGGAATCGGTATGGTGTTCTTTTTTAGTTCGTTACCGATTTTGTTCACAGTGAAATAATGGATGTAATTTTTAGAAAACAACCACAATTTGTTCGAACTGTCGGCGATGAGCTTGCCCGACGTGTATTCGTCCTTTTCAAAAACGGCACTCAGGGTTTTGTCTTTTCGGAACGTTTTCTGGGCATCGTCGAGCACATAAATCCCTTGCTTGTTGGCATAGTAGATGTTCTTGTCGAATTTGATCAAACTCGCGTTCTTGCCTTTTTTGGGAGTCGTGAGCATCGTCAGTTCGGAACATGTGGTGAAATTCGCATCGAGATGGAATCGGAACACGCCTTTGTATTCGTGACTGATGTACACATCGCGTGAATTCGAGATTTCAAAGTGTTTCGCCGAATAGTCGAACTTCGAGATTTTGTTGCGGAACTTCCATTGGTTGCCCGCTTTCTGCAAAACCGAAATACCGTAATAATTACCTTGGAGCAACAAATCGGGTTTGCCCGGAATTTTCACGAATCCCCAAGTTCCGGATGCCGAAAAAATCGGGATGGCGTTGACGTCTTCTATGATGAACGTACCCGAATCGTGTCCGCAAAAGATCGTACCCTGGTATTCGAACAACGACCACACCTGCCCTTTCGTGTTTTTGATGAATTGGAACGGTTCGCTCGAATTGTACGTTTTGCAGAACAATCCCTGATTGGTGCCGATGTATAGTTTTTCGTTGTGCAAAAGCGACGCATACACCGTTCCCAAAGAACCCGTATTGTCCGAATAGCTTCGTATGGGCGACTGCAGGTTGATGCAGTTGATGCCGTTGTCGAGCCCGATCCACAAATTCTGGTCGGCATCCTCGAATATCGACAACACCGTATTGTTGCTCAAACCTTTGTATTGGGTGATGTGGTAGCGCAGTTTCCCGTTTGCCGAAAGGATGAAAACCCCGTTGGAAACCGTACCGATCGCAAATCCCTTGTCGGACAATTGCTGGCAACTGTATACGCTGCTCGTGATGATCTGGTCGTCCACATCTGAAAAGAAAGGCGCGAAATTCCCGTTGATGAACGTGAAAAGCCCGTTGTGTTGGGTTTGGAGCAGCAATCCGTCATCGGCCGAAAAAATCGCCACGATCTTGTTGTTTACCGCAACCGGATGATTCGAAACGAGCTTGCCCTTGCCGTTTTCTATTTCGTACAGACCTTCGTTGGCGACTTGGTAATAAATCGAATTATTGGCCTGGAACGACTTTAAAATCAGGTTTTTTGGCGATATGACGCTGAACTTGCCCGTCTTGGTGTCGTAAATATGGATTTGGTTCAACGACTGGAATATGATCCATTGCTCATACGAGAAAATGTTCCAGAACTGCTCGTCGTCTACGATTTTGTCCTTGATCTTGCTGCTCAGCGAATGGTATTTCAGATGGTTGTTGGCATCTCTCGTCCAATAGCCGAATTCCATATAACAACCCGTGTACACCCTGTCGCCTACCACTTTTACCGAACGGATGATCGTTTCGTTGGGCGACGGATAAAGCGTCCAGGCCGAACCGTTGAACTCAAGCAATCCTTCGTTGTTCGCGAAAAACAGGAACCGCTGGGCATCTTGCGATATCATCCAGTTCTGGTTTCCGGCGTTGTAGGTAGCGGGACTGTATTTTACGATGGGCGCCAATTCCTGGGCGAATGCGAAAACAGGAACGAGTAACCACCAAATAAGGGCGAATTTGATTTTCATTCTTACAAATGAGTTTTTATGCACTTGTTAAATAATTGTGACTTTAGCGCAAGATAATTTATTCGGTGTTTGAAAACCCAAGATTTTGAGAATCACCGTCGAATCGAGTTTGCGAAGCCTGGAAATTATGAACGTGCAAAGGCAAAAGGTAAATGTTTGTTTGGTAAATAGGTTTAATATGCTTTTTATCGGATTTGTTGGACTTCGAAAACCGTTTTGCCGCTATAGCCGTCCACGTCTACTCCCGATACGAAATTCTCGGCAAAAACTTCTACATATTCACCCACGTTGAGCTGCACGAGGCAATCTACAGTACGCTCCACCTGACCTATGCCATGGTGATCTCTCGAGGTTTCCTGATACAACGTTCCGTTTTTGTAGATTCCGATCGAATACATGTTGTTGTTGCTTTGGTTATTCGTATGCAAAGACGCGTTCACCCTATAGTAGCCCGCTTTGGTCGCCGTAAATCTGCTTGTCGCGAATTCGCCTGCGGTATCGAAAACTTCGGTCGCGAAATTCAATTTTTGCCAGCCTGCGGTCGTCAGGGTCTGGTTGGCCGACATATTGGCCCTAACCAAAGACAAGGCACTGAATGTGCTCGCCGGATTCGTCACCCAACTGGTCGCACCCGCGCCGTTCGTCTGCAGGATTTGTCCGTTCGTACCTCTAACATTCGGCAAAGCGTAACCATTGGCATTCGCCGGATTGTTGATTTGCAACGTTCCGTTCACGCGTGCGATGTTCGTGTCGAATTCGCCGTAAAGCAACGCATTGCTCGCATCGGCATTCGAATTGTCGATGTACAATTTGTTCGATCCCGTTTCGGCAGAACCCGCGCTGTAACCGATCGCGACGTTTCCGGTTCCCGTATTCGCGGTAAGCGCGTTGTATCCGATGGCGACGTTGTTGGCCGTAGCCGCATTCGCCTTAAGCGTATTCGAACCTATGGCCGTGTTGAACGAACCTGTCGAAAAAAGACCCGCCTGATAGCCGAGGAAAGCGTTGTTGTTCGTAGCTCCGGTGTTGTAGCGTCCGGCTTCGAATCCTATGTACGTATTGTTGGCACCGGTCGCATGTTCAAATCCAGCCGAGTCGCCAACCGCGGTATTCCCGGCTCCCGTATTGTTGTTCAACGCAGAAGCTCCGACAGCCGTGTTGCCCGTAGAAGTTGTATTTCCTTGGAGTGCATTATAACCCAAAGCCGTGTTGCCGTTGCCCGAATTGCTGAAAAGTGCATGCCATCCGATGGCCGTGGTATTGTTGAATGCGGTGGCCGAACCGAACTCGGCTTCGTGCCCCATTACCGTATTTCCCGAACCCAAATTTCGGCCTAAAGCGAAATTCCCGATGGCCGTGTTTTCATTCCCTGTCACGTTGCTCGACAGGGCTGAATATCCGACCGACGTATTGCGGCTTCCCGTAGAAAACGTGGTCGACGCCTGAAAACCCAAAGCTGTGTTTTGGCTTCCCGTAGTGTTGTTGGTTAACGCCTGAAAACCGACGGCAGTGTTGTTACTCGCCGTCGTGTTCTTGGATAACGCCTGAAATCCGACGGCCGTTCCATTGCTTCCGGTCGTATTTGCGGTCAAGGCCTGAAATCCGATGGCGGTGGACGCGCTTCCTGTATTGACCGTTAAAGCGGCATTTCCGACACCTGTATTTTGGATGCCTGTCGTATTCGAAGATAGCGTGCCATTTCCGACGGCGACGTTATCTGCACCCGTACTCAAAGCCAAAGCGTTCGTACCGAATGCGGCGTTGTTCGTAGCGACTCCGGCGGTCAATGCATTTGCGCCCAACGATGTACTTGTCGCCCCGATTTTACCCGAAGCCGTATTATTGCGCCTGAAGGCCAGATCGATGTTGTCTGTCGTGCCCAAAAAATTGGTCGTGCCCGACAATCCGGAATTTCCCGTCGTCAACCAGCCCGTTGTCGCGCCCGTTCCGAGTTTTTCCCAAACCGATCCGTTGAAGAAATAAAAACCCGTAGTCGTGACGTTGACGGTAGTTCCCGTCGCCGTTCCGTTCGATATGTCGTTCACGTAAAGTATGGTCGAAGTAGGCGTTCCGGTCATGGTTTGCGCTCGCAGTCTGGAAACCCTCGGAATCAACAGACCGTCAACCGTAGTTCCGGTCAGGTTTGCGGCCGTGATGTCGAGGGTGGCCGAAGGAGAGGTCGTTCCTACGCCAACTTGAGCCACGCCCGCCACCGAAAATAAAAAAAACAGCAGCGTTAATCTTTGTCTCGCATTTTTCATTAGTCTTAGTTTTTAGAGGAAAAGTAAAAACACCCCTCAATGAAGAAGGGTGTTTTAATCAATAATTCCACAACCTATCTTTTTACCACACGCAACGTTTTCACGTTCGCGCCTTGTGTCAACACGACGTTGTACACGCCCGAAGGATAGCGCTCACCAAACTGTTGCGTTTCGATCATATCGATCGCGAACTCGCGGTTCTCGACCAATTTGCCCAACATATCGTATACTTTGACCTGAACTTTGTCCTGACCTGAGTTATCCATGTCTAGCGCAAAGCTTTCGGTGTATGGGTTCGGATATACTACGGCACGGAAATCCATTGCCGGTTCCGCTTCGTCTGCTTTCACGATCGCTCTGGCAGCTCCGGGAGCCGTGATTTCACAAGCTTCCCCAAATGGCGACCACTGACCAGAAGTCTGTAAGGCCACGCGAACCGAGTAAACCGCACCCGGCGTAAAGCTTGGAACGCTTGCGAACGTGAACCAGTTTAGGGAACGGTCAACGATGGTTTGCTCGAAAGTCGTCATGTTCGTGACTTCGAAACGGTAGGCCTGAACGCGGTTCAAGCTGGTCGTAGCGATATAGGTAGAGGCACTCGCGATCGTAGCGCCACAGTTACTCAAAGTAGGAACGGCCGGAGACGTCACATTACAAGGCGACCCGTAGCCAGACCAAGTTCCGTTAGAGGTTTTGACGGCCACTTCTACCTGATACTCCGTTCCGTAGTTGAAACGGGTAAGCATCGTCAAGGCAAACCAATGGTAATTGCGTTCGATCACTTGTTGGACGTTCGGTTCGGTTCCGTCAGTCAAATTTGTCACACGGAAACGGTAAGCCGTAACTCCAGGCAAGCTTGTAGTCGCCACCAAAGTACTGATCGTAGGAAGCACGATGCCGCATTGAGAAGGTGAAACGGCCGCAGCTCCACCCGGATCGAGAATCGCAGGAGTAGAGACCAAACAAGGATTTCCGTAATAGTTGAGCCAGATTCCGTTGCGACGAAGCATCACACGGATCGAGTATGTCGTAGCATAGTCGTAGTTCGAAAGCATCGTCAATCCGAAGTTCGGCACGCTACGGTCGATGACCTGAACGGCATTGGTTTGGGTGTTGGTCACTTCGAAGCGGTATCCGTTAACCGGCGCACCGAAACTCACGGCTCCGATCAAAGAACTGATCGAAGTCAAAGTTGTTCCGCATTGTGAAGCGAGAACCTGGGAATAAATCTGGCTGCCTTCGTCGATCGTACCGTCGCAATCGTCGTCTACACCGTTGTACGCGACTTCGGCATGACCCGGGTTGACGGCGAACAAGGTGTCGTTACAATCGGTGTTTTCCAAAACATATCCGGCAGTCGGTTCGCACAGGAACGCAGAATTGGCTGGATCTCCGTATCCGTCGCCATCGGCATCGGCATAATACGTATAACATTCGTTGCTGAAGTAAACGTTGTCAAGGTACATTTGGATCGGGCTTCCCGAAAGTTGCTCCAATTTCAATCCCCAAACCTGAGCCAAATCGGCAGCTCCATAATTCGTCAACGGAATGCTCAACGAGTTCCATCCGGCGGTCAAATTGGTCGCCATGTAAGGGTAATCGCCGTTGGCAAGCAAATACACCAACATATTTGAGACTGGTGTGTTGAGATACACATCGAGATGCAAATGGCTCATTCCGGTTGCTCCGAAATGTACTTCAGCCTGATCGATAAGACCCAAGAATCCGAAATTGTCCAAACGCAAAGCCGTATTCGTGCCATTCGGAACTTCTGTAGTAGTCGTTCCTGCAGTCCAAGCCGATTGTACAGCCGTAATAGCGTTCGCATAAACCGGTGGACTTCCCGTAAACATCGAAACGACGCGCTCTGCCGGTCTTGCCGGTGGAATCGGAGAAGCCGGTGGCGGAGGGAAAGCGATGTTCAATTGAGCCGTGATGCTTCCTGAACCGTAAACGCCGTCGGCAGCCTGTGTAGCCGTAATCGTGACCGTTCCCGGCGCGACGATGTGTACCGTATTTCCTGAAATCGTGGCGATGTTCGTGTTGCCGCTGGAGTATGTGAAAGCTCCGGCACTGTTCGAAGTCGGTGCTGTAAGAGTAAAATCAGGATCGCCGAAATTCTTCGCAGGAATCGTGAAATTCGACAAAGTCGGAGGCAAAGAAGTCGCCGGTCTGTAGAAGTAAATATTATCTACCCAGATGGTTTTTCCACCACCGTTCAAGCTTTCGAATTTAAGCAAGTGGACGCCGTTCAGGTTCAATCCGAGACCCGTGTAAGTCGAAAGCGGAATGTCGAAACTGTTCCATTGGTTCAACATTACCGAACGTTGTGCGACGCGGTCGCCGTTGTTGAGCAACCAGAAATTCAAGCCTGTACAATCTTCAGAATACACATCGATGTGCATCATCGTCATATCCGTAAGGTTTTGTGCGCCGAATTCGACGTTTTCGATCAACATGTTGCTGATTTTTTTGGTGTCGTTCCCGCTGAGTTGCTCATCGGTCGCCACTGCATCAGCCGACCAAGCCGTAGAAGCGACAGGCGTATAAGCATTGCTGTAAACCGAAATCACGTCCCAAGCGTTTCTCGCTGGCGGAGTCGGTGCCGGAGTCGTCAAAGGTGGAACGGTTACCGTAAACGTAGCCGTGGTGCTTGCCGAAGCGTAGATTCCGTTCGCAGCTTGAGTAGCCGTAATCGTAGAAGTCCCGGCTCCGACAATGTGGATGTTGCTTCCGCCCGAGATAGTCGCCACAGCCGTGTTGCTGCTTGAGTACGACCAGGCTCCGGCGCTGTTTGAAGTCGGTGGTGTGATCGCGAAATCGGCATCGCCCAGAACTTTTACAGGAACGGTAAACGCTCCCAAAGTAGGTGGTGTCGCGGTCTCTTTGTAAAAATAGAAGTTGTCGATCGCCAAAACCTGGTTGGCGGTAACAGCCGCTCCTATCTTGAACTCATCGTATTTTATTTCGCGGATTTTGGTCAGATCCAAACCTGGGAAATTGGTCGCATTCACATCGATGTTGACGCTTGTCCAAGCACCCGGAGTAAGCGCGATCGTGACCGGTGTCTCGAATGTGCCGCCTGTCGTCTTGATCAAAAACAGTCGCATGGAAGTCAATGTCGGAGAATAAATATCAACATGTAGTTTGTTGATCGTGGTCACATCGATATCGAAACCAAGCCTTGTGCCTTGATAAGTAGCTGAGTTTTGGTATTGTTTTACCTGGTCGCCACCGTACAATGGTGTGGTCATGTTGTTCGGATAGTTGGATGCCTGTCCCCAATTCGGGTTGAAATCGGTGCCGGAGATATCGGTATAAGCACTTGCAAAAATCGAGATCACGTCCGATGGGTTTCTCGCCGGTTGTGTCGGAGCTGCCGGCGCCGGTGGAGCCGAAACGACCAACGATGCTGTCGTGCTTCCCGCAGCGTAACTTGCGGTAGCAGCCTGATTCGCCGTTATGGTCGATGTTCCCGCGCCTACTACGGTTACGGTATTTCCGCTGATCGTAGCGACACTTGTATTACTGCTCGTGTAACTGAATGCACCCGCGCTGTTAGAGCTCGGCGCGGTCAATGTGAATGGTGCATCGCCTAATGTTTTTGCGGGAACGGTAAATGTGCCGAAAGTCGGGGCCGGAAGTCCGCCGCCGCCGCATGTGTTCCCGACGGTGTAGGTAAACTGCTTGGTAACGGCAAATCCGCCGGCTGCCCACGCAAATTTACAGGCTACGGTGAATGTCGCTCCTGTGGCAAAACCGCTATAGGTTCTCCTGAATTTTTGCCCGCTGACATTGGTCATGGGTAATTCCTGGAAACCCGGGTTGAACGTCCAGGCGTAAGCGACGAGTCCTGTCAATGGGCTCAACACCTCGAATTCTACGGTAACATCGCTTCCGCTTGTCGTAAAGGTGTACTTGTAATTGGGTAAACCGCCGCCTTGGGAAACTTCGTTGGTGGTTCCCGTACACTCTGTGTTTTGGGCAAAACCACCTGTGATATTCGCCGTCAAGAAGAACAGCAAGAATATCAGGTTCTTGATTTGTTTCATAATGGTTAAAATTTTGCTTGTTTGATCCTAGCCTCGTGGCTTGGAGGCCTCGAAGATTGGTTTCGTTATAAAAAATGATTTCCCACAACTGCCAAGGGGCGGAGCAGCTGATAAAGGTATTTCCTAAAAAACTATATCGTTTTCGAGGAAGATGAAAAAGAAACCCGACCGTCCGCCACAGACAATCGGGCTTACATTACCATAAGTTAATTCTTGATGAGTTTGACCGTTTTGCTACCGTTATCGGTCAAGATATTGGCGAAATAAATTCCGTTAGACAATTCGGAAGCATCGATAGAAACCGTCAAATCGTTAGGCTGTACAGATTTGATTTGCTTTCCTGAAACATCGAACAAAGTAACGGAAGTGATGTTTTGGTTTGCATTGATATTCCATTCATTGCGCGTCGGGTTCGGATAAGCACTGAATGAAACCTTATCGAAACTATCGGTTTTAAGGAACGGCTCGTTTACAGAGAAATAAATGTTGTCGAAGTAAACGATATCCGAAACCAGATCAGAGATAGTTCCCAACTTGAATTGGAAGAAATTCGCTTTGTTGAAACCAAGTCCTTCAAAGAAACTCAGCTGCACGTTTACACTTTGCCAAGAACCTTGTACAAGTTGCGCATTGCCACCTGTAGTCGCAAGTTCATAATTATATTCTTGAACTACGCCTTCGTTGTCGATCAGGATAAATCGAATCTGGTTCGAGTTTGAATCGGCGAAATAATCAAAATGTACCCACTGATAGGCCGATATATCCGTTACCGCATTCGTTCCTTCTCCGTATCCGGCCACGGCAAAATTCATCTTGATCGCTTCGTTTACACCGGCCGAAGGATCCAAGTCTGGTTTTCCTGAATACGTTCCGAAGTTATAATCGGGCGTCCAGACGTTTGTGAATCCGCCCGTGTCGCTGTAAATGCTCAACACTTGGTTGTTAGGAGTTCCCGGTGTAGGAGACTGGTTCGGGAATGTAGCCACAAAATTGATAGTATACGTTTTAGTGACGCTTCCGTTTTGGGAAGTCACCAAAACCGATGCCGTTCCCGGAACACCGGAAGCTTGGGTGATAGAAGTTACCGTCGCACCGGCGTCTGTCGTGGTAGCCGAAGTGATTTGAGGAGCTGTGGTCGTCCCTACAACCAATTCATAGGTATACGATGTCACCGAAGACACGAATCCCGGAAGTGCGGAACCGCCAACTTCCAATGCGCTCAACGAAGCGTCCGAACCTGCCGGAGTAGCCGTTTTCCAGAAATACACATTGTCAAGATATATGGTAGAAGGCACTACACCGCCTTGTCCGTCGAATTTGATTTGGAAAACCGAGTCCCAAGTCATTCCCGTAAAAGCACTTTTAGGAAGGTTGACACTGCTCCAGCCGTTTTGCACGAGCGGCACATCTACCAAAATTTCAGAAACTCCGGTTCCGTTATTAATAGGAGAAACTTTTACGCTGGTCGCATTGTTGGTCCAGATATCGATGTGCAAATACTCCATTCCCGAAGCGTTTTGCGTGGTGATATTCGTTCCTTGATAGTTGAAGTTCGGATATGCCAACAGTAGATTCCCAGTTCCCGGATCGTAGGTTGGGTTTACTTGTCCGTGACCCATTTGTCCCCAATTCGGATCGTAATCGGTCGCTACGTTCGTAAAAGAGTCGCTATAAATGGATATTACGTCTGTTTGGGCATTCGTCGGTACGGGTGCATTAGTTGTGGGCTGCGCATACGTCGAAGCGCCACTCAACAATACAATCCATACGAATAGAAAAGTAATTTTTCTCATATCACACGTTTTTAGAATTAAATTTGTTAAAAGCTAAAATAAAGAATAACATGTTTAAACAATCCGCAATTACAACATATACAAACTATACAGTCTAAAACTGGAAAATCAGCAGAATTCACCGATAAATTGCTCAAAATAAAGGTTTGACGATAACCTAGGTTTTATTTTGTATGGTTAATGTATAGTTTTTTCGCATCGGCTTTTTCCAACTACAACGTTTTCAGAAAAGCTTTTTAAGAACGTGATGCATAAAAAACGTCAGATGTTGTCTGTTAATCCAATTTTATCTTTTCATTGCGAAATGCGCCCTGAACGTTTTGCTTTTTCCGTTTTCAGCATAATCTATCGTAAACCAATAATCGGTAGAGGGTAATGGCCTTCCGTTATAAGTTCCGTCCCAACCTAAACCATCGGGACTGATTTGTTTGATCAGTTTTCCGTATCGGTCGAAAATATAAATCACGGCTTCTAGGCCTTTGATATTCCAAGTGTCGTGAAAGCCGTCACCGTTCGGAGTAAAATATTTCGGATAATTGATGATCGTAACCGTCGAGGTAAGATGGGTGCAATTTTCGTCTATGACCGTTATGGTATGCGTTCCTTCGGCAACATCGTGGAATGCGTTCGATTGTTGGAATCCCGCGTCGTCCAATTGGTATAAAAACGGTCCGCCACCGCCAATCACCGTAACCGCAACCGTCGGATTGTCGCTGAACGCCGCCGAATGCTCTACAACCAAACTTTCTCCTTGCGGCATCATGCTTACTACCGCATCTACCGGATTTGAAGCGCAACCTGCAGCATTCGTCGCAATTACGGTGTACGTTCCGATTTGGGTCGCGTTGTACGTACTTCCAAAAGCGTTCGGGATTGGGTTTCCGCCAAAAAACCATTGGAAACTGTGCTGCGCCGGATTCAGGTTCGTATCGAGCGTATAGAATTGGTTCGTAGGAGAAGAACTCGTCGTACAGATCACACCGTCTATAATCGTAGGAACCGGTAACGGATGTATGGTCACGACAATATTTACAGGACTTCCGCTACAACCATTGTAAAAAGGCGTCACGGTGTACGTAACGGTTCCGGACGCAGCGCTTGTGAGCGTTACGTTTTGGGCGATTTGGTTGCCGTTTCCGGAAGTTGCTCCAGAAGTTCCACTTTGTGCGACGGTCCAATCGAAAGTTGTTCCCGCAATGCCCGACGATAGATTTATTTGTATCGATTCGCCTTCACAATACGTCAAATCACCGTTGTATGTCACATCTGGCGTCGGATTTATAGAAACAACGGCAGAATTCGAAAGTGCCTGGCTGCAACCCGTACCTGCTTGCGCAACACCGACGAGTTGGTAGGCGACGTTGGTCGATAATGGATTCGTGGTTATAGAAGCGAGCCCGGAAGAATTTAGCGTGATTGTCTGGTTCGTGCCTCCATCAACGGAATATGTAACGATGGCATTCGGTGTTCCGGTAAAATCTACAGCACTAGTCTGACCGGAACAAACCGTTGATGGATTGGCGCTTATTGACGCTGTTGGCAACGAAACCGATGATATATTGATCGATTGGGACAATGTTTTGGTGCATGCGTTCGCTGCTGCCGAAGTGACATCGACAAGCGCATAAGTTATAGCCGAAGTCACGCTCGGAATGGTAATCGAAGCATTTCCGGACGCATTCAAAACGATGGATTGGTTTGCGCCTCCGCCCACCGAATACGTTACGCTCGCATTCGGCGTTCCCGTAAAAGTCACAACGGCAGAGCTTCCGTGGCAAACGGGCGAATTGCTCGAAATCGAAGCGGTCGGCAAACTGTTTACCGCAATCGTCACCGAACCGTTCAAAACGGCGGTACATGTATTCAATGCAGCCGATGCGGCGCTTACGAGCGTGTATGTGGTGTTTGCCGTCAAAGCGGATGTCGTGATATTCGCCGAGCCCGATGCATTCAATGTGATGGTCTGGTTCGTTCCGCCATCGACCTTATACGTAATGATCGCATTTGGCGTACCGCTGAAACTGATCGTGCTGTTCTGGCCCGAACAAACCGCCAGCGGACTCGCACTTATGGATGCTGTAGGCAATGAAACCGGCGATATCGTAAGCGTCTGGGAAAGTGATTGGTTGCAACCTGTCCCCGATGCGGGAGCGACGTCTACAAGGACAAACACGGTGCTCGTGGTTATACTCGGAATTACGACTGAAGCATTTCCCGACGAATTCAACGCTACGGCTTGGTTGCCACCCGCATTTACCGAATATGTAACGATGGCGTTTGGCGTTCCGTTAAAGTTAATGGTAGCAGGAGTACCGTTACAAACCAACGTATTACCCGAAATCGAAGCGGTAGGCGAATCATTGACGACTATCGTAATCGATTGATTTATACCATTGCTGCATGTGCTCAAACTAGGCGATGCACAACTGACGAGCGTATAGGTACTGTCCGAAGTCAGAACAGGCGTCGTGATATTCGCCAGACCCGATCCGTTCAGTGTTGCCGTCTGGTTTGCGCCTCCATTTACCGTATACGTGACGATTGCACCGGGTGTGCCGCTAAAGCTTACGGTGGCCGTATTTCCGCTACAAACCGAAGCCGTCGCCGAAATGGTCGCACTCGGCAAAGGCACGATAGCAAGTGTAACAGCTGTTCGAGGACTTGCGATGCAGTTCGTGGTCAGGTTATATGCTTCGGCATAATACGTTCCTGCCGTAGTTGGCGTATACGATATGCTATTGGATTGCAATAAAATGCCTCCCGTTGACGAATCGTACCAATTGACACCAGATCCTGCCGATGGCGTTACCGATAAGGCCGGAATCGCTTCGTTGCTGCAAATCGTCTGGTTACCATTGCTTGTCGCCGGATTTGGGGACGCCAGGACATCTATGGTAAACACATTCGATAACGTAGAACAAAATACGTTGCTCAAATTGGCTTGGTCCTGCGCCGCCCTTACCCTAAAATACGTCAGCGAACTCAGGTTTGGCGTGGTATACGTCGGATTCGTGGCTGTTGGGATATCGGTCCAGTTGATATTGTCCGTACTGGTTTGCCATTGGTAGAAATAAGGAGAACCGCCTGCCGTGGACGCATGAAGTTCCAGCGAAGTCGGATTGTTACATGTAGTGTAAGTACTTCCGGCAACCGACGGACTTGAAACGGTGGTCAAATCGGCGCACGCACTGAACGAAATGTCGTCGATCGCCAAGTCGTTTCCGCAGCCGCCCAAACCATTGTTTTTCATCTTCAGGACTACCGATGTCTCATTGACCGTCGTAAACACCAAAGCGAACTGTTGCCACAGCGGAGCCGGCGAACCCATAATGTTTCCGGTATTTCCGGAACCCAAGAGCACGGTTTCGGCCGCATTCCAAATCTCAAACCTAACATTAATAGGAATTTGGCCGGCGCCGCAGTAATTCGTATTCGGATTATACACATTCATCAGCCAAGCCGAAAATTCAAACGTGGTATTGATGCACAATCCCGAGACGGTTTTCTTGTAAAAATCGCCCGAAGTGGTAGCATTGGCGTTCATCAACAGCATTTTGCCGTTGGTGCCGTTCGTCGCATCTGGCGTATGGTCTAGCGAATAATGCCAAGTGGAGTAAAGATTCGAATGATAGAACAACGTGTATTGCCCATCGTTGGGAGCGCCCGTCACAAACGGATAAGTCGTAGTCCCGGCAGGTAGAGCCGGCCCGTAAGTTGATCCGTTACCAAAATTTTCGGTGAAAATGGGTTCTCCTTTACTTCCGGTGCAAAAACCCAATTGGGCGTAATTGCTGACCGATATCAGCAAAAGAAAAAAGGCAAATTTGGTTCTGATTCGACTCATCGGTCAAGTAATAGGTTTTTTGGCTTCAAAACCTACTCTGAATCATCGGTCAATTAACGGTAAGTTCACACCTATATAATAGAGCACGATTGGCAGGTTTTTCATTACTGATAAAAATAACCCGCGTCTTTTACCATTTTTAAGATTCGATATGATAAAAACCATACAATCGCTATTTTTTTACTTAATTCAACGGTAGTGTCGTTTTTGTCAGCATATATGCGGGATGCAACAACGAATGACGTAGTCCGAAATCGGTTTTGATGTGGTAATGTAAGGTTGGCGAAAACGTTGTAAAACGATGCTTGGAGGCAAAAAACAGCGAAAATCTTCTTCAATCGTACAATTCCCCCGTTCGTTCGTAGAAATCGGGACACACTATCCGATACGAATCCCGGACATCCTCATTCAGGCTACAAAATCCCTCAAAAAGGCCACATCGGTCATCTATAATCGGCCGAACTTTGTCCCATCAAATACAACGATCATGACAAATTCAAACAACAAGGTTTGGTTCATTACAGGAACTTCGCGCGGTTTTGGCCGTGTCTGGACCGAAGCTGCGCTGAAACGCGGCGATAAAGTAGTAGCAACCGCACGCAAACTCGACAGCATCCGCGACTTTTCAGAAAAATACGGTGAAAACGTGTTGACGCTCGAACTCGACGTGACCAATGCCGATCAGGTGAAAACCGTGCTCGAAAAAGGCTTCAATCATTTCGGACGTCTCGACATCGTACTCAACAACGCCGGTTATTCGCTCGTCGGGACGATTGAGGAAGCCAGTAACGACGATATCAAAGCCATGTACGAAACCAATGTTTTCGGACCACTTACCGTCATCAAAACCGCACTTCCGCTGCTGCGCAAGCAGGGTTTCGGGCATATTTTGGGTACTTCGAGCGGACTAGGCCACACGACGCTTCCCGTAATCGGATATTATTGCAGCACGAAATGGGCGTTCGAAGCTATCCACGAAAGTCTCGCGCTCGAAGTGAAAGACTTCAACATCAAAGTGACCATTATCGAACCTGGCGCATATGCCACCGAATTCGGAACCCAGGATTCGCTCAAATTCGCGCCCGGAATGGATATTTACGAAGACTTCAAAGCCGAATTCTTCAATCAATTGCAACAGCTCGAAAAAGGAAACCCGGATGCGACGCCCGATGCGGTATTCGCTGCGGTCGATGCCGAAAATCCGCCGTTGCGATTGATTTTAGGCAACGGAAACCTGCCGTGGATCAAAAAAGACTACGCCGAACGTCTCGCGGAATGGGAACAATGGGCCGATGTCTCGAACGCCGCCCAAGGATAACAGGAAACCGCAAAAATTCAACTAACTTTATGGCTGCCG
Organism: Flavobacterium agri; assembly: GCF_013401995.1. Taxonomy (GTDB): domain Bacteria; phylum Bacteroidota; class Bacteroidia; order Flavobacteriales; family Flavobacteriaceae; genus Flavobacterium; species Flavobacterium agri. Next base: position 433,703 of record NZ_JACBJI010000002.1, on the reverse strand, counting down.
ATGTCTCGCGATATCGGTCGCCTTTATTTAAAAGGATATGAAAAACGACGCCAACCAACCGTACCGGTTCGATTCTTTGCCCGAAGCGCATCGCATAATGGGCTTGCCGATGCCCAAACATCCGCTCGTAAGCCTGATAAACGGTTGCCAGCACGGGAACATCAGGATGCCGTCGGGAACGCATGTGCTGTATTTTTACAAAATCTCGTACAAGCCTAAATTCTCGGGCAAGCTTAAATACGGCCAAGGCTATTTCGATTTTGACGGAGGCGGGATGTTGTTTGCCGCGCCGGGACAGCTCATAGGTCCGCACGAAGGCGACGAGAATCCGGAATCTATGGCGCTTGCAACATTGCTGATTCATCCTGACTTTTTGTGGAATCATCCGTTGGCGCGCAAAATCAAGCAGTATGGTTTCTTCTCGTATGCGACGAACGAGGCGTTGCACTTGTCCGATGAGGAAAAAGAGACGATCCTTTCTATTTTCAAGATGATCGAAAACGAACTCAACAGCCGTATAGACGATTTTAGCCAAGGCGTGATCCTTTCGCAGATCGAGTTGCTGCTCAATTATGCCGATCGTTTCTACAAGCGCCAATTCCTCACGCGAAACGCCGTGAATACCGATTTGCTGCAAAAGCTCGAAGACATTCTCGAAAGGCATTTCAACGATCCCGAATTGGCGACCAAAGGCACTCCGACCGTTCAATGCCTTGCGGGACAATTGAATCTTTCACCAAGTTATCTAAGCGACATGTTGCGCGTATCGACGGGACAGAGCGCGCAGCAACACATTCACGAGAAATTGATCCAGAAAGCCAAGGAAATCTTGTCGACCACGACGTTGTCTGTAGGCGAAATCGCTTATGCATTGGGATTTGAACATTCGCAATCGTTCAGCAAATTGTTCCGTAAAAAAGTAAACCAGTCGCCTTTGGAATTCAGGCGGTCGTTTCAGATGAGGGCGTAATTTTTGCAAACCGACCCAAGAACACACTTTTCGAACCCAACCTTTTTACTACTTTTCATGGTACCTACTCGCCCGAATCTTCATTGGGCGACACTTTGCTGAATTTGCCCGAATCGTGGCTTTATGACGCTTATGACGAATCCGCATAAGTTGTTGCAGCACTCCAACTCCTTGATTTTTTCCGAAGTATACACTACTTTCTTTTCGCTTTCTCTTATCTGTATTTCAATACGATAGCTTTTTTCACCTTTCGAAATCGGCAATGTCTATTTGGGGATCCGATTTGTCCACTTCACCCAATTCCTGATTTCGCCAGCCGTATCCGCAAAATACCTTTGACCCAGAAATCATATCGATCTCTACATGTCATCCACAACAATTTCAAAACAAGAACTCATGGAAAATGTAAATCAACAACAAAAAGTGTTATACACGGGCAAAACCCACACTACAGGCGGACGCGAAGGCGCATCACGCAGCTCGGACGGACGTCTCGACATCAAACTCACTTCTCCGGGAGCAATCGGCGAAGGCACGAATCCCGAACAATTATTGGCAGCCGGATGGTCGGCCTGTTTCATCGGAGCGATGGGCAAAGCCGCAGCCGGTATGAGCCTAAAACTTCCTGCCGATACAAGCGTAGACACCGAAATCGATTTGGTGCTTTCTGACACCGGATACGTTTTGCAGGCACGCCTCAACATCAGCCTTCCCGGAATGGACCGCGAAACGGCTCAGGACATCGCACGTACGGCACACACACTGTGCCCGTATTCCAAAGCCCTTCACGGCAACATTAAAGTGGAAACTACCATTCTTTAAGCAATCATGAAAGCTACACAGCAACAACAAGAAAACGGCATCGTCAAGGTAGCGGCCGTGCAGATCAGCCCTGTTTTGTACAGCAAACAGGGCACGATCGACAAGATTGTCGACAAAATAAAGGAACTCGGGAAACAAGGTGTACAATTCGCCACTTTTCCTGAAACGGTAATCCCGTATTATCCGTACTTCTCGTTCATCCAAGCTCCCTATATGATAGGCAAAGAACACCAACGCCTGTTGCAGGAATCGGTGGTCGTGCCTTCTGCCGATACCGATGCGATCGGCGAAGCGGCACGCGAAGCGAACATGGTCGTCTCTATAGGCGTGAACGAACGCGACGGAGGCACGATTTACAATACGCAACTGCTGTTCAATGCTGACGGCACGCTTATCCAACGCCGACGTAAACTCACCCCGACGTACCACGAGCGCATGATTTGGGGTCAAGGAGACGCATCGGGCTTGAAAGCCGCAGACAGCGCTGTCGGCCGTATCGGGCAATTGGCTTGCTGGGAGCATTACAATCCGTTGTTCCGGTATGCTTTGATTGCCGATGGCGAACAGATCCATTCGGCCATGTATCCTGGGTCGTTTTTAGGGCCTTTGCACAGTGAGCAGACCGAAATCAACGTACGCCAACACGCTTTGGAATCGGCTTGTTTCGTGGTTTGTTCAACGGCTTGGCTTGATGCCGACCAACAAGCCCAGATCGCACAAGACACCGGCGGACCGATCGGACCCATTTCTGGAGGCTGTTTTACGGCTATCATCGGGCCTGACGGAAGAATCATAGGTGAACCGATCAAATCTGGCGAAGGAGAAGTCATAGCCGATATCGACTTTGCCGAAATCGATGCGCGCAAACGCCTTATGGATGCGCGCGGACATTACAGCCGTCCCGAATTGTTGAGCCTGAACATCGATCGTACGCAAACAGCACAGGTTCACGAACGCGTCTTTTTTGCCGATCAGGCTTCGGCACAAATCCAAACTCCACAATAATGAATACGTTAAAAATGAAATCACTTCATATAGCCCGAAACCTGTTCACAGTCGTGTTGTTTTTGCAATTCGCACACGTGTCGGCCCAGGGCAAATCGAAAACCACAGTTAAAACGGACGAAAGCATCCGACCTTTCAAAGTGGCCGTTTCCGATGCCGACCTCAACGATTTGCGCTCGCGTCTCAAAGCTACGAAATGGCTAGCAAAAGAGCATGTATCAACCGAAACTAAATATTGAAGACATGAACAATCTCAAAAACCTGCTTTACGCCACACTTTTGCTTGCATTCGCGAATATCGGACAAGCACAGCAAATAAAACGCACCGAACTTCAACGCCACGATCTGGAAACGCCGGGAATCGAAGCGGTTCAGGTAAGTATCGAATTCGGGCACGGCACCGAGTTCGGGAAACACTTCCACCACGGCGAAGAAATCATCTATGTGCTCGAGGGCACGTTCGAATACGAAGTCGAAGGCAGCAAACCCGTAATACTCAAGGCAGGCGAGGTATTGTTCGTGCCCGCCGGAGTCAATCATTCGGCCAAAAACATCGGCAAAGGCAAAGCCGTGGAACTCGCGACTTACGTGGTCGAAAAAGGAAAGCCTTTGGTCGTGATGAAAAAATAACGTCAGATACTTATCATGAAACAGAAAATAGTATTTGCCCTGCTTATGGGCATCGTCACCACAGGCATCATCTCTTTCAGCCTGATTTCGATCAACATCGGATTCTCTGAACGTTTTGTGCCGATATGGTTCCGCTCCTGGATTTTGGCTTACGCAATCGTGATTCCCGTCATCTTGCTCGTCGGACCGATCGTTCAACGGTTTACCGACAGGATCGTAAAAGTCAAAGCTTGATTTACGAACCGCCCATCAACAAAAATGCTTCCCGAATAAGGAAGCATTTTGTATGTTCAAATGTTACGGTGTCAGCGATTAGGCTGGGCTTCTTCGCTGATTTTCCTGATGACGCCGTCGAATTTGAGCGCTTCCTGTTTGAGGTATTCGATGATTTTAGCATTGTTCGGATCGGCCGCGTCGTCGTGGTTGAACGTATCGACCAAGCCCATGATGTTCGAGAGCGGCCCGCGCACCTGATGCGATTGGAACCACGAAATCTCTCGCAGTTTCGCGTTTTGTTTTTCGATCATCTTGAGATACAGCTGGCGCTCGGTAATGTCGCGCGAAAAACAGCTGATGCCCGTAACCTCTTGCTTTTCGTTGCGGATCGGATTGAAACTGAGTTCGGCGAACAGCGGTTTGGGCGAAAGCGTATCTTGCCAGATCACACTGAACGTTTTGCCGCTAAAGGCCATATCGAAATAGTCGTTCCAATCGGCCGGCAAAAATTCGGAACACGGTATTGCCGGAATGCTTTTCGGGCACGCATCGAGCCAAGTCCAAAACGATTCATTGGCCGTGATGATGCGTCTTTGGGTGTCCATCGACCAAATCTTGTCGCTTGTGGTGTTGATGATCGCGCGAAGGTTTTCGAGGATTTCCTTTATCTCGGCGGTCTTTTGCGAGATTTCGGCATCGGCCTTGACTTTGTCGTCTATGTTCGCGGCAAGCACCGATTTGGCTTTTCTGCCATTAAAAATCGTGAGATGCGCGTAAATGTGTACGTGGAATATTCTGCCCGAGCGGTCTATGTGCTTCCAAATCCCGAAATCGTTGAACGAAAGCGGCACATGGCGGTTGGCATCCAGAAACGTAGGGATTTCCTCTTTTGGCCGAAGATCGAATGCGGTCAACGAAAGGAATTTTTCCCTCGAGTAACCGTATTGCCTAAGTGCGGCATCGTTTACTTCGAGAAATTCATACGAATCGTTGTCGTATATATACATCGGAACCGGACTATCCTGATATAGCCTCCGGAAGTAGCTCATAGGTTATGGTAATCGTTTATTGGGGTCTTCAAAAGTACACAAAAAAAACTGGTAGGGCGGCCGAAATTTCAAGTGAATGATTTCGATTCGATTTGTGCAACAATTCCATCCGAAAACTATAAAAAGCATTCTTTGATTACCGATTAACTTGGATGCGAAAATCGTATCACATGGAAAAGACGCAATTCCCTAAACAGCATCAGGATCAACAGCCCGGAAAGGAATCGGAAATGACGCCTCGGCCAGAATACATTCGCCAAAACTACCACGGCAGTGGCAAACTCGACGCAAAAGTCGCACTAATAACGGGAGGCGATAGTGGAATCGGGCGTAGTATTGCGGTTCATTTCGCACGCGAAGGCGCTAAGGTCGCGATCGTCTATTTCATCGATAACGAAGATTCGGATGCGCACGAAACCAAAAAGCTTGTGGAAAAAGAAGGAAGCCAATGTCTTTTGCTCAAAGGCGATTTAAAAGATGCGGATTTTTGCGCGTCGATCGTACGTGATACCGTCAAGTCATTCGGCAAACTCAATATTGTCGTGAACAATGCCGCGATGCAATTCCCGAAAGAAGATTTCACGGATATTTCGGACGAGCAATTGCAAGTGACTTTCGAAACCAACATTTATCCGTATTTCCGCGTGTCGCGCGAAGCCTTGCCGCATCTGAAAAAAGGGGACACAATCATCAATACGGCTTCGGTCACGGCTTATGAAGGCAGTCCGCAACTCGTGGATTATTCGAGTACGAAAGGCGCGATCGTTTCGTTTACGCGTGCGCTCGCGGCCCAAATCGCGTCGAAGGAAATCCGTGTGAACGGCGTAGCTCCGGGCCCGATCTGGACACCGCTTATCCCTGCGAGTTTCGATGCCGAAAAAGTAGCGAAGTTCGGATCCGATACGCCAATGAGAAGAGCCGGACAGCCATCGGAAATCGGACCTGCTTATGTGTATCTGGCATGCGAAGACAGCAGTTACATGACGGGACAAGTGCTGCATTTGAACGGCGGACAACCGGTCGGCGGCTGATTTTAGGACATCTCGCCTCTCAGCGAAGTCTCGAAAACGGTTCGGAATACACTTCCCGAAACCTTTTGCCCGAGCAGGTACATGAGTTTGGTGATTGCGGCTTCTGTAGTAAGGTCTTTACCCGAAATGACGCCGATTTTCTTGAGTTGCGTACTTGTTTCGTATTGGCCCATGCTTACGCTTCCGCCAGAACATTGGGTCACGTTGACGATGTGAAGCCCTTTTTTGATCGCTTTCTGCAATGCGGTCACGAACCATTTTTCGGTAGGCGCATTTCCTGATCCGTAGGTTTCGAGCACGAGCCCTTTTAGGTTCGGAATATTGAGCACGGCCGTAAGCACGTCGGTACTGATTCCCGGGAACATTTTGAGTACGACTACATTGTCGTCCATTTCGCGGTGCACGACGAGTTTTTTGTTGCCGTTTTTGGTAAAGAACGCATCCTTGTCTATTTTGAGATGTACACCCGATTCGGCCAGCGGCTGATAATTCGGCGAAGCGAACGCATTGAAATGTTCCGCATTGATTTTCGTCGTACGGTTGCCGCGGTAGAGTTTGTATTCAAAATACAGGCAAACTTCAGAAATCACGGGCTTGGTCTTGTCGCGCAACGAAGCGATCTGTATGGCCGTAATCAGGTTTTCTTTGGCGTCGGTACGCAAATCGCCTATCGGAAGTTGAGAACCCGTAAATACGACGGGTTTGTCCAAATGCTCGAGCATGAAACTCAACGCCGAAGCCGAGTAGCTCATCGTATCCGATCCGTGCAAAATCACGAAACCGTCGCAATGCTCGTAATGCTGTTCGACGATATCGACCATCTGAACCCATTTATCCGGATTCATGTTCGAGGAATCGATAGGCTTGTCGAACGAAATCGTTTCGATATCACAATCGAGCTGCTTGAGTTCGGGGATTTTCTGTAAAAGTTTCGAGAAATTGAACGCCTTGAGCGCGCCGGTCCTGAAATCTTTGACCATGCCAATCGTACCACCGGTGTAAACCAACAGGATTTTCGGTTTAGATGGCATCGGCATATTTGAGTTTATTTACGACCGGATTGGCATACATGGCCAAAAATCCTTCGAAAAGCACCGGATTGTCTTCGTCTATCTTGATCTCGAGACGGCGTTCGAACAATTCTTTTTGTTTGGCGGTATAACGGTCTGCGTATTTATCGGTTTTGTACAGCAAATCGTAGGCGATGAAATTCGTCGGCCACAATTTGTATCCGGTGATCACGGCATCGTCAATCACTTGGGCAAGCGCCTGTATCTGTTTTTGCGTATTGTCGTGTTCCGATTTTATCTTGTCGATTTCAGAACAGATCACGTCGCCCACATGCATGTGGATACGCTTTTTTTGTCCCATGATGCCCGAAAGCAACGTGAGGAAATCCTCGTTTTTTTCCTTGATGTATTTCTCGTTGTTCGCCTCTGCGAGCAAACGCGGCATTTTCAACGCGTCGGTCGGGTCGTATTCGTACGAAATCGAAATCGGGACGATCCTGACTTTCTTGAAATAATCCATAAGATTTTCCTCGTCGGCGCCCATGGCGAGCATTTTAAGCACACCTTGCTGGGTTTGGTCGTTGCCGTCTTTGGTACGGCCTTCGCGTTGGGCGATCCACACCGAACGGTTTTCGCGACGCAACAATCTACACACGTATTCCGACATCAGTTTGGACGACTGCAACAATTCGCGAGGCGGCAGATTTCGCTGCACCAAAAAATTGCGGTTGAGCCTGGAAAGTACGTGAAGAAACGCTTTCTGCACCAAATTGTCGCCAATGGCCGAAGCCGTCATCACCAATCCGTGTTCGAACAATGCGCAGTTGAGCAACGAAGTGTCAAGGATGATATCGCGGTGGTTCGAAATAAAAAGATACGAAGTGTTCTGTTCCAGTTTTTCAAAACCGCTTGTGGTAATGCCTTCGGAACTGCGCGCGAGTACTTGCTGTATCGAATGATAGACGAAATTGCATTGGAAATCGCGAATCGAATGTGTATGTTCGAACTGCGACATCCACACTTCTTCGGGCTGATCCGGAAATGTAAAACTCATGAGCGCCTTCATCATCGGATGGTTCGAAACCGATTTCAGGGCGGCATTCACTTCGGCGTCATAAAACGGCCGGATAGAATCGAATTTTGACATTGGCGCTTGTTTAATTGGAACTCGTCGAAAAAATCGCAATGAGTTCTTGCAAAAAAACGAAAATAAATCGAGAGTTCTGTTACGTTTTACTTAAATGCCGTACACGATTTTTGAATTTTCCGTAGTGATTTTGGCGATTTCGGAAATTGGCAAATCGTAGATTTCGGCCAACTTGTTCGCGATGTTCACGATATAGGCGCTTTCGTTGCGCTTGCCGCGGAACGGAACGGGCGCAAGGTAAGGCGCGTCGGTTTCGAGCACGATGTTTTCGATCGGGATTTCGCTGAGGAATTGGTCGATTTTGCCGTTCTTGAACGTGGCGACTCCACCTATTCCGAGTTTCATCCCGAGAGAAATAGCGGTTTGGGCTTGCTCTTTCGTTCCCGTAAAGCAATGGAAAATCCCGAAAAGGTCGCTTGATTTTTCGCTTTCAAGTATCTCGAAAATCTCGTCGAAAGATTCGCGTCCGTGAATGTTTATAGGCAGTTTGTATTGTTTGGCCAGACGGATTTGCGCACGGAAAGCCTGCTGTTGGATTTTGAGCGTCGTTTTGTCCCAATACAGGTCGATCCCGATTTCACCGACGGCGTAGAATTTGTGTTTTGCAAGTTCCGAAGCGACGAATTCGAGTTCCTTTTCCCAAGTTTCGGGCTTTACGTAAACCGGATGCAAACCCATCATCAAAAACACGTTTTCGGGATATTGTCGCTGCATCGCGTACATCTTTTCGGTATAAGTCGAATCGATCGACGGAACGAAAATCCGTGTCACGCCGGCGTCGAAAGCACGTTGCATCATGCCGTTTCTGTCGTCGGAAAACTCTTCGCTGTAAATATGGGAATGGGTGTCGGTGAAAATCATGCGGCAAAGTTAGGGCGCATCGGCAATTTTTCCTAAACAATCGACGAATCCCATTCTTACCCGATGGAATTTTTATGCGAAATTTTAACGCAATCCCGAATACCTTAAGACATATTAAACAAGTCGTTATCACAGAATGCCTTATTTTTGGGTTCACTCAATTCACATGGAGAAGCGCGACCATATCCTTAAAGACAAAGATTACCGGAAAATAAAATTCAAGATTTCCAAGACGAACCATTTGCTTTTGACGGCCTATATCAACGGCGTGAAGGGCGATTTCATACTCGACACGGGCGCTTCGAACAGCTGTGTGGGTTTCGACGAGGCCGAGCTTTTCAAACTCACCACCGAAAATTCGAGGACAAAAGCGGCCGGAGCCGGCGCAATCGACATGTTCACGCAGGCCGCACACAAAAACCTGCTCAAAATCGGGCGTTGGACGTATGACGATTTCAATTTGGTCGTTTTCGATTTATCGCATGTGAATATGGCACTCGAACAGCACAAAGCCAAGAAAGTGCAAGGCATAATCGGTGCCGACGTGTTGATTCACGGCAAGGCGATTATCGACTATGAGAACAAATGTTTGTATTTGAGAAATTACTCCAAACTCAAGAAAAATAAACGCTCGGCGCGTTAAAGTCGTTTGCTTGACGTGAAATACATTACTTTCGCGCCATGCAACAGATTATCCTTAAAAAATCTATTTTCCAGGCACTCAAACTCCTTGTGCTTTCGGGCATTTTTGTGGTATTGGGTATTTTCATCATCACTTCTAAAGACAAAAGCCATTGGATCGGATGGATGAATCTTGTGTTTTTCGGTTCGGCTTTTTTGCTTGGTTTCTTTCAGCTTTTTGACAGACGCGCCCAACTCATTGCCGATGAGAACGGGCTTTTTGATCGCATGAACCTCCACGAATCGATCGCTTGGTCATCTGTCGAAAAAATGACGGTGATGAAATCCGGTTTTTTGTTTAGCAAGCAAGCGTTCGTGATGGTCGAGCTTAAACCTTTTTCGGGCGAGACATTGTCGTCCAAAATAAAAAAACGCCTTTTTGCGAAACGTCAGAAAAAAGGAAAAGCATTCTTGTTTTCGATTTCGCTGACACCTTTGGAAGGTAAGGCTTCCGAAACTTTCGAGAAACTCATCGAACTTCAGAAACAGGCAGCGAAATCATACTGACAGCGAAATCTGTACTTCTGGAAATGTTCAAAATAATTACACTTAAATCTACTTCATGAAAAAACTTTATTTTTCTCTTTTTGCAATCCTAAGTTTCGGCCTTTCGTTCGCACAATGCGCCAACGCTGAGCCATTGTGTTTCATAGAGCCGATGACGGGCTTCCCAAGCACCGGAAATGCCGGCAACAACACTGAGCCTGGCATCAATTACGGATGCCTGAGCAGCGTCGGTTCGGTAAAATGGGTATCGCTGAAGGTTTTGTCTGGCGGTAGTTTTAACGTTCACGGTTATGAGCATGACGGTAACGGCCACAATTTAGATATGGATTATGTCTTTTACGGTCCGTTCGATGCGCCGACTTGCGGCAGCGGTTTGACTGGAGACATGATCATTTCTTGTGATTTTGGAGGCGAATATACAATCGATATCAACACCACACTCGAGGCCGGAAAATACTATATGCTGGCACTTGTGAATTATAGCTATGGATCAGGCTGGTTCATCTTAAACCAACTCAATCAAACCAATGCCGCGGTATTGGATTGCGGCCCAACGGAATGGTGCAACGTAACTTTAGACGTAACGCCTCCTTGCGAGGACAACCCGATGGGTGCTCATTTGGTCGCGACTTCCACGAATGAGTATGCCGAATATTCGTGGACTCTTAACGGAATCGCACTTCCTGACACAACCAATTCCATTCAAGGTTATGGACCGGGTATTTATACTGTAACCGCAACTTACAATCTTTGTATGACTACCCAAACAGCAATTGTGCCCGAAGCTCCGAATTTTGCTGCAAATTCGGCTCCTGATATTTCTATTTGTGACGGATCTATAGTAGACTTGACACAAAACGAACCATACATCTTCGGGGGTCAAGACCTGATCAACTTCAGCATCAACTATCATACGACACAACAAGATGCATATGACGTCGCCAACCCAATTTCAAACCCGGATTCTTTCAACGCTCAAGACAACCAGACCATTTTTTATTCGGTAGAGAATTTGGCATCTGGCTCGCCTTGTGCCGAAGTAGGAAGTTTTACGGTTCATCTGAATGCTGCTCCCGAAATCCAGTCTGTAGAAGTTACAGACCAAGTTGTCGATATCAATTCGACAAGCGACGGTCTGATGTATTCTTTGGATGGCGGTCCGTTTGTATCTAGCGCTATTTTTTACGATTTGCCTTTGGGAACGCATCAGGTCATGATTCAGAACAATTGCGGAACAGATACTGCACAATTCACGATCAATACGCCATCTGCACCTACAGGTGACATTACGCAAGATTTCACTCCTGGCGCGACCTTGGCAGATATCCAGATTAACGGACAAAATATCCTATGGTATGTGAGTGCCGCCGATTTGATGGCGAGCAATCCTCTTCCTGCAAACACGGTTTTGGTAGACGGTGCGACGTATTACGCCTCTCAAACCATAAACGGCATCGAAAGTCCACAAAGGCTTGCCGTTACAGTTTCGCTTTCACTGGGTTTGAACGAACATTCGCTTGTGAATTTGTCTTACGAACCGAATCCTGTCAAAGGAAATTTGATTTTCCACAATTCAAATGAAATAGATAAGGTACAAATCTTTGGTATCAGCGGTCAATTGCTTATTGAAAAAAAGATAGGGGCAATTTCTGGGAATTTGGATTTTTCGAGCTATCCTCAAGGAATTTACTTCGTGAAATTTGAATCAGGAAGTGGTTCGAAAACTGTCCGAATCATCAAATAAAAAAAAATTTATGTTAAAAAATCCCGTCATAACAGTATGGCGGGATTTTTTTTTGCGAACATCTGAACGAAAATCGTTTTCTTGGCACTCGATTTGCAAACCGCCAAACATAACCAAACTTGCAAACTATGAACGTGAAAATTACCTCTGTCCTTTTGTTTCTTGTCGCTATCATATCCAACGCCCAAAATCGCGGTCATTTGACGATTTTTTCGGAAGACGGCGACAAGTTCTTTTTGATCCTAAACGGCGAACGCATCAACGATGTGGCCCAAACCAACCTACGCGTCGAAGATTTGCCGCAACCGTATTACAACGCCAAAATCATTTTCGCCGACAAGACGAAAAAGGAAATCACGACGAACAATCTTTCGCTTACCGATGTCGACGATCACTTTATGGACGTGACGTACAAAATCCGGCGTGACAAGAAGAATCCGTCGAAAATGAAAATGAATTTTTTTAGTATGGCCGAAATCGAACCCGATTTTACGCCTGCACCTACGCTTTACGTGATGCATTACGGACAACCTCGCGTTTCCCAGACCGTAACGACGACCACGACTACAAACGCACAACCGAACGGCGTACAGATGAACGCGAATGTTCCGGGAATGAACGTGAACATCTCGATCCAGGATCCCGAAATGTCGACGAGCCAAACGACTACAACCACTACGACTACTTCTTATTCCGATAACGAGCGTCCGAGACCGTCTCGCGGATGCCGCAACGGGTACGCCATGTCGCCGCGCCAATTGGACGATATGCTTTCGAGCCTTCGTAAACAGACTTTCGAGGACACGCGTATCAAAACCGCCAAACAGATGATTTCGGCTAATTGCTTAAGTTCGGCCCAGGTTGCCAAAATGTGTCAGGAATTCACGTTCGAAGCCAACCGTTTGGAGCTGGCAAAATTCGCTTATGCGTATTGCGTCGACCCGAACAATTATTATAAAGTGAACGACGTGTTTACGTTTAGTTCGAGCACGGATGAGTTGACGGAATTCGTTTCGGGTCGATAAAATAAACCTCAAAGGTTTTGAAAACCTTTGAGGTTTGGAATTTACCAAAAACAAAAATCCCGCTCCAGAAGACAGCGGGATTTTCAAATATGAACTAAATAGAAATCTACAATTCTAGCGCTTTCTTCGCGTCTCCGCCCATCAAAAGCTCTACCGGATTTTCCAATCCTTCTTTAACCGCAACCAGGAATCCAACTGATTCGCGGCCGTCGATGATCCTGTGGTCGTAAGACAAAGCCACGTACATCATCGGGTGGATTTCAACCTGTCCGTTCACGGCAATCGGACGCTCGATGATGTTGTGCATCCCAAGGATTCCAGATTGTGGCGGGTTGATGATCGGCGTAGAAAGCATTGACCCGAAAACACCACCGTTAGAAATCGTGAACGTTCCGCCGGTCATGTCGTCAACGGTGATTTGTCCGTCGCGTGCGCGGATGGCCAAACGTTTGATTTCGGCCTCTATTCCACGGAAAGTCAAGTTCTCTGCATTGCGCACAACCGGAACCATCAAACCTTTCGGACCTGAAACCGCTACCGAGATGTCGCAGAAATCGTACGAGATTTTCTGGTCGCCGTCAATCATCGAATTCACATCCGGGAACAATTGAAGCGCACGCGTCACGGCTTTCGTGAAGAACGACATATAACCCAAAGTCACGCCGCCGTGCTTGGCTTTGAACGCGTCTTTGAACTCGTTGCGCACTTTGTTGATCGGCGTCATGTTGACTTCGTTGAAAGTCGTCAACATGGCGGTTTCGTTTTTGGCAGCTACCAATCTCTCGGCAACTTTGCGACGCAACATCGAAAGTTTCGTACGTTGTGATCCGCGGTTTCCACCTGTTGGAGTTCCCATGGACGGCGTAGCGTTTACCGCGTCGTCTTTTGTAATGCGACCGTCTTTTCCTGTACCTGAAACGGCAGCAGGATCGATATTTTTCTCATCGAGGATTTTCTTCGCAGCCGGAGAAGCCGAACCTGTTGCGTAAGAAGTTGCGGCCGGAGCGGCTTTAGGTTCTTCTTTTTTAGGCTCTTCAACTTTTGGAGCTTCTGCTTTCGGCTCTTCTTTTTTCTCGGCCGGAGCAGCGGCTCCGCTTGGTTTCGCAGCGTCCGTATCGATCAAGCATACGACTTGCCCGACTTTTACCGCATCGCCTTCTTCGGCTTTAAGCGTGATGATTCCCGCGGCTTCGGCTGGAAGCTCAAGGGTTGCTTTGTCTGAATCGACTTCGGCAATGGCTTGGTCTTTCTCGACGTAATCGCCGTCTTTCACTAACCAGGTTGCGATTTCCACTTCGGTAATCGATTCGCCCGGCGAAGGAACTTTCATTTCTAAAATCATCGATATAGAATTTTATGTTGTGTGACTTATGGTTCTATTAGAAACCTCAAAGGTTTTGAAAACCTTTGAGGTTTACAAGTATCAATTAAACAAATCTTTGTCGAATACCATCGCGATTGCGGCGGCGTGACGTTTTTTGGAACGTGCGTAACTTCCGGCGGCCGGCGCACTGTAAGCTTTCAACGAAGCCACGCGCAACTTGACCAAATCGAAATTCATAAGCATGTGGCTGTATGCACCCATGTTTCTCGGTTCTTCCTGCGCCCAAACGAAATCGTCGGCGTTCGGATATGAAGCGATGATTTCCTTGAGTTGCTCGATCGGAAGCGGGAACAATTGCTCGATTCTGACCAAAGCCACGTCTTTGCGGCCCAGATTTTCTCTTTCGGCAAGCAAATCGTAATAGAATTTCCCCGTACAGAATACCAGCGTTTTCACGTCTTTCTTGTTCACCGTCGTATCGTCGAACGTTTCGTGGAAATGTCCTGTCGCAAGTTCGTCCTGAGTCGAAACCACAAGCGGATGACGCAACAAACTCTTAGGCGTAAACACGATCAAAGGCTTGCGGAACGTGGTTTTCATCTGACGGCGCAACAAATGGTAGAAGTTCGCCGGCGTCGTGACATCGGCTACGAACATGTTCTCGTTGGCGCACATTTGCAAGTAGCGCTCCATACGCGCAGACGAGTGTTCGGCACCTTGGCCTTCGTAACCGTGCGGCAATAGCATGACCAATCCGTTCTGGTTGTTCCATTTGTCTTCGGCGGCCGAAATGTATTGGTCGATCATGATTTGCGCCCCGTTCGAGAAATCCCCGAATTGCGCTTCCCAGATCGTGAGTGTTTTCGGGCTTGCAAGCGCGTATCCGTAATCGAAACCAACGACGCCGTACTCGCTCAAAAGTGAATTATAGATGTGGAATTTGCCTTTTCCTTCTTTCAAATCCTGAAGCAGGATCACTTCCTCTTCGGAATCCTCGACTTTCACGACCGCGTGACGGTGGGAGAACGTTCCGCGCTCTACGTCCTGTCCGGAAATACGGACGTCGTAACCTTCGCTCAAAAGCGTTCCGTACGCCAGCAATTCGCCCATCGCCCAATCGAGCTTGTCGCTGTCCCACATGGTTTTGCGGTCGGCGATCAGTTTGGTGATTTTGCTGATGAATTTCTTGTCTTGCGGAAGTTCCGTGATCTGTTTCGCGATTTCGGTCAACGCTTTCTTGTCGAAAGTCGTGTCGACATGTTCGAGCATTTCGGCTTGGTCGGCCTGATGGAAACCTTGCCATTCGTTTTGCATGAAAGGCGTGATGATCGTCAAATCTTTCTTGCGCGAAGCCTCGAGGTTTTCTTCGAGAACCGCTTTGTACTTGTCTTCGAGACCTTTCACAAAGTTGTCGTCGATGATACCGTCGTCCAACAATTGCTCGGCATAGATATCGCGAGGATTTCTGTGTTTTGCGAGGATCTTGTACAATTTCGGCTGGGTGAAACGAGGCTCGTCACCTTCGTTGTGGCCGTATTTTCTATATCCAAGAAGGTCGATGAAGACATCGCCTCCGAATTTCATTCTGTAATCGAGTGCAAACAACATCGCGTGGACGACCGCTTCGGTATCGTCGGCATTGACGTGCAACACCGGAGAAAGCGTGACTTTCGCGATATCGGTACAATACGTAGACGAACGCGCGTCCAGGTAATTCGTCGTAAATCCGACCTGGTTGTTGATTACGATGTGGATCGTGCCCGCGGTTTTGTAGCCGTCGAGTTTCGCCATCTGGACGATTTCGTAAACGATACCTTGTCCGGCGACGGCCGCGTCTCCGTGAACCGCGATCGGCAACACTTTAGAAGCGTCGTTCGGAAAATAACGATCCTGCTTGGCGCGCGTGATGCCTTCGATCACCGCTCCTACAGTCTCGAGGTGAGACGGGTTCGGCGCGAGGTTGATGTTGATCGATTTTCCGGTTTGGGTGCGACGGTCGGCAGTCAATCCGAGGTGGTATTTCACGTCACCGTCGAACAATGCGTCGTCGTCGTAATCTTTTCCGTCGAATTCCGAGAAAATGTCCTGCGTATTCTTTCCGAAAATGTTCGCCAAAACGTTCAAACGTCCGCGGTGCGCCATTCCCATGACGAATTGCTCGACACCTTGTTCGGCCGCAGCCTCGATAAGCGCGTCGACTCCGGGAATAAGCGATTCGCCTCCTTCGAGAGAGAAACGTTTTTGCCCGACGTATTTGGTGTGAAGGAAGTTCTCGAAAGAAACGGCCTCGTTGAGTTTTGAAAGGATGTGTTTTTTCTGGTCGGCCGAGAATTTCGGTCGGTTGTCATTCACACCGATGCGTTCCTGGATCCAAGTGCGCACTTCGGTATCGCGGATGTACATGTACTCGACACCTATCGACTGGCAATAAATGCGGTTCAGGTGCTTGAGGATGTTCTCGAGCGTCGTCGGCTCAAGGTACATGACCTTTGCCGCGTCGAACGTGGTTTGCAAGTCGGCATCGGACAGCCCGAAATTCACCAAATCAAGCGAAGGCGTAAAAACGCGACGCTCGCGAACCGGGTTCGTCTTGGTAAACAAGTGACCGCGAGTGCGGTATCCGTCTATGAGTTTAAGGACGTTGAATTCCTTTTGTAATTTGTCTGAAATGTGAGAGAAATCCTGATTGGAAACCGCTGCGGACGCCATTTCGGAAACCGGCGAGATACCACCGTAAGAACTCGAGCCGAAATCGTAGCCTTGGAAGAAACTTCTCCAGCTTGGTTCGATGCTATCGGGATTTTCGAGGTATTGGTCGTAAAGGTCGGCGAAGAATTCGGTGTGTGCTGCGTTCAGGAATGAAAACCTATCCATAATTATTGGAAAATGTGACTACGTTTTGAAAATAGTTCCGCAAAAGTACGACAATTGCCAAAAAGTCTACACCTTTTTTAGATACTTTTATGGATGTAATGAAATACCCCAAAAAGTCATGAAAATACCTGCTGCCGTTCGTTTTAGATTACTGTCGATTCTTACGGTTTGGGCGGTGTTTTCTTCGGCTTCACACGCACAGGACGGCTCTTGGGACGGACCCGATCCGTATCGTTCCGAATTTTGGTCGCATGTACAGGTCGGTAGCGGTTTAGGGCTTGGTTTCGGAAGCGGATACACCGATATCGCGATCGCTCCGAGCGCCATTTACAACTTCAACAAATACATTGCGGCCGGCGTCGGGCTTAACGGAAATTATGTGCGTTACAAGGATTACAGCCTTACCATAGACGAATATCGTTCCTGGATTTACGGCGGAAGCGTCATCGGACTTTTCATGCCGATCGAACAATTGCAATTATCGGTCGAATTGGAACAACTGCGTGTGAATTCCCGCTTGGAAACCACCGAATTCGGCACGGTGCACGACGATTTCTGGAACACCGGATTGTTCGTCGGTGCGGGTTATCGCACACAAAACGTAACGGTCGGACTTCGATACAACCTGCTTTACGATCCCGACAAGACCGTGTACGCCGATTCGTGGATGCCGTTCGTGCGTATTTATTTTTGAAGCTTCAGAATCCAATCCAGAATCAGGGCCGAACTTGCTATTATACCTACAAACGTCATGAAATACAACATAAAACGCCGAAGTCTATACCTAAAATTACTATGGAGATCGCCAAAACTGTCGGCGTCCTGAAATTTTGGCCGCGATGTATTCCATTGATAAACCGATACCGCAATCAATACGGCGGTCGTCACTAAAATCAAAATCTGTTCAACGGCCGTGTTTTGCATCATAATCATAAGCTTTGAGCGGCAAATGTAAGTACCTAAACCAAATTTTCTCTATCGCAAAAACAACAATATGACAAATTACAATTCCCAAGTAGACGAATACATCTCCAAGTCGGCCGATTTCGCAAAACCGATCCTCGAACATTGGCGCAAACTCGTGCATGAAGCTTGCCCGGATGTCGTCGAAACCATCAAGTGGGGTTATCCGCATTTCGATTATAAAAACGATTTCATGGGCGTGATCGCGGCCCGCAAGGATTATTGCACGTTCACGTTCGTCAAGTCGGAACTCATGAAAGACGAGCGTTTGAAAGACAGCAAAAGCCAAAAGCCCGAAGCGCGGTTTTTAGGCCGGATTTCAAAACTGTCGGACTTGCCGTCGGACAAAGAATTCATTTCTTTCATCAACGAAGCGATGCAACTCAACGACAAAGGCGAAAAAGTCGTCAAGCCGAAATCGGACAAACCCAAAGTTCTGGAAACGCCCGATTATCTGATCAAAAGACTGGAATCGAACCCCAAAGCGAAAGAGGTTTTCGACAGCAAATCGGATTCTTTCCGAAAAGAATACATCGGTTGGATTGCCGACGCCAAGACCGAAGCGACCCGTGAAAAGCGCATGAACGAAGCGATCGAATGGATTTCGGAAGGGAAAAGCCGGTATTGGAAATACGCGAAGTGATTATAACTGCTTTACATATTTGATGATCAACACAATAGAAGCAACAACCATCATTACAAAATATACCAGGATAAAATAGCTACGCTGGACACCTCGGAATCTATAGACCGATCTTTCGTATTCTTTTGGGTTTTTCTTTTTTTGAAACAACTTTTTTGCGGATCTGTAAGCGATGAACCCGAAAAAAATCGTGAATAGTACGAATCCTATCACTTGGTCTGTTTGGGCGGCCGAAACATTGGCAAGAAAAATCATGGTGCGAATTTAACATTTGCTACAGAAAATCTGTACTTCCATTTTCGATTTCCAAAGTAATTTCACGGTTCAATCTATACGCCATGAAATTTTGTTATCTGCCTTTAGCATTGCTGCTGTTCGGCTGCAGCTCACCCAAATCTGAAAAAACGGGAATCGTTTACGCCGGCAATTTTGAGCTTCTCAACAAAACCGAACTCGCCGAAAAATGGAACGCCATGCTCGAAAAGAACGGTTTCCAAACGCGATTGTCCACATTCAAGATCCGAAAGAACTACGACGGTGCGACCGATGAAACCTATTATTACCTGTTCGCCGAATCGCTCGACAATACGACCAAAGCCGCGACGATACTCAATCGCGACCGGAATTACTTTTATATCGAGAAGAAACCGGAATTCATCGTCTGTTCGTGCGTAGAAGGAACGCCGCGCCAGTTCGACCATCAATGGATTTGCGAATCCCAAACCGACGAATCGGATTGCACCGAAACGATCCTCGCGTCGAAATAATCGAAAAAAATCAGAATTTGTTGCGGAACCAGACTTTCTGCCATTCGCGTTTCAAAACCAGGAAAGCGACTTGTTGCGAAAGTTCCACGATGTCGGATCCGTCGAGTTTTTTGACCTCGTTTTCGGGAACGTCGATAATGTAAAGCAGGTTCAAATATTCGGCGAACTTATATTGTATGAGACGGTAAATTTTCTCGTGAAGCTGTACTTTGAGTTCTTCGGGAGTAGTGCTTTTCGGGAAGTCGACCGCATCGTTGGCCAAATTGAAATCCTTGTTGAGTTGCTCGATGAGCTTGATGTACAAGTCTTCTTTTTCGGCTTCAGACAGCAAAGCATCGGTAGAAACAGGCGCGACGAAACTCATACGTTGCGGTTCATTAGGTTTTCGCCGAAGTTGCGCAAAATGAATTTCTTGTCTTCGGAAATAGTGAGTTTCGCGAGCGTACCGAACGCCTTGAACGTGTATTCGCGTATGGCTTCGCGAGTGGCTTCGGAAGCGCCGCTGTCATCGAAAATCCGCTTGACGGAATCGATCTTATCGGTATTGTCGTTCGGACTTATGGAATACAAGTGCTGCAATTGCTCTTTTTCGTCGGCAAATGCCAATGCTTTCAAATACAGATAGGTCTTCTTGTTCTCGATGATGTCGCCTCCGACCTGTTTACCGAATGTTGCCGGATCGCCGAAAGCGTCGAGGTAATCGTCCTGCAGTTGGAACGCGATGCCCAAGTTGCGGCCGAAATCGTAAATCAGGTTTTGGTCATTTTCGGAAGCTTTGGCAACGATCGCACCCATTTTCAACGCAGCGCCTACCAAAACCGCCGTCTTGTACTCAATCATCTTGAGATATTCGGGAATGGTCACGTCGTCGCGCGTCTCGAAATCGACATCCCATTGCTGGCCTTCGCACACTTCGAGCGCGGTCTTGCTGAAGAGTTTGGCCAGGTCGCGGAAAGTCTCGGGTTCGTATTGCTCGAAATACCGATATGCCAAAATTAGCATCGCATCTCCCGAAAGAATCCCCGTGTTCAGATTCCACTTTTCGTGTACGGTTTCATTGCCGCGTCTCAAAGGAGCATCGTCCATGATGTCGTCGTGCACAAGCGAGAAATTATGGAACATTTCCACCGCCAAAGCCGCGGGCAACGCCTCTTTATACGAAGCGTCGAAGATTTCGGCTCCCATCAACGTCAATACCGGGCGCATGCGCTTTCCGCCTATGCCGATAATGTAATCGACCGGCTCGTAAAGCCCTAGCGGTTCTTTGAGCAACGTTTGTTTCGAGAGGTAATCCGAGAAAAGATCGCGGTATTGGTCGATGGTATGCATATGCGAATTTCGCGCTAAGGTAGCGGTTTGGCCGCGTTTGGCAAAAAACCCAATATTCGGTTGTGTTAAAAAAATGTAAATACTTAGGAAACTTTTTTTGTGTCAAAAGTTTCCGCTTTAGATTTGCACAGATCTGAAGCACTGATAATGAAAGATAAAATTGTTGCCAAAGCCACCGAAATGTTTCTCAAGTTCGGTTTCAAAAGTGTCACGATGGACGACATCGCCAACGACATGGGCATTTCAAAAAAGACGATCTACAAGTATTTCATCAATAAGGAAGTGCTCGTCATAGAATCGACTTCTACGGTGCATCAGCATGTGATCGATACCATCGCATCGATTGTCGAGAAAAATTACAATCCTGTGGAAGAGAATTTCGAGATCCGCAAAATCTTCGAAGGCATTTTCCAATCTGCCGACGCCTCGCCTCTTTATCAGTTGAAAAAACACTATCCCGATATCTACAAACTCGTCATGGACAAGGAGGAACACGAGTGTTTTCAATACATGCGCCACAATATCCAAAGAGGAATCGAGCAAGGGTATTACCGCGAAAACCTCGACCTGGAAAACTCGATGCGCTTTTACTGGACGCTGATCATGCACATCAACGAAACGACGATGCTCGAAAAAGACGCCAAAAAACTCGAACTCGCGGCACTTTGCTATCACACGCGTGCCATCGGGACCGAAAAAGGCATCCAAGAACTCGAAAAGCAACTATCAATAAATACTTAACCCATATGAGAAACATTCTTTTGCTATTATTTTTAACCGTGTCCGCTCTCGGATTCGCTCAGGAAACCCAGCAGCGGTACACCTTGAGCCTCGAGCAAGCCGTCGCCCATGCGCTCGAGCACAACTACACGGTTATCAATTCGAAGCGCGACATCGAGAAAGCCGAACGCAAGAAGTGGGAAACCACCGCAACCGGATTGCCGCAAATCAACGCGGGTGTCGATTATACGTATAATATCGTGATCCCGAAAACGTCGATTCCGGCGCAATTGGTAGACAGTACCGCCGGTCCGGGCGAATTCAGGGCGGTGGAATTCAGTCCGAAGCAGACGATGACGGCGCGCACGACATTGAACCAGTTGATTTTCGACGGTTCGTACATCGTGGCGTTGCAGGCATCGAAAACCTATCTGAAATACTATCAGAACTACAAGCGCAAAACCGATCAGGAAGTGCGCGAAATGGTCGTCAATGCTTACAGCAACGTGCTTTTGACCGAGGAAAGCATCGAAATCCTCAAAAAAAACAAATCGATCCTCGAGAAAACGCTTCACGACACGGACGAGACGTTCAAACAAGGGCTTATCGAAGAGGAAAGCGTCGAACAATTGCAGATCACATTGGCCACGGTGAACAACAACCTCAACAATTCCCAACGTCTGCGCGAGATTTCACTCAATCTTTTGAAACTGAATTTGGGTATCGATTTGGGTTCGGAAGTAATCCTGACCGACAAACTCGACGCGCTCACGCAACAAAACCTGGAACTGGCTTTTTCGTCTTCGGAATTCGACGTGAAGAACAATATCGATTACCAGATCGGAGAGAATTACAGCGAACAAAGACGTTTGGAATACAAACTTGAAAAGGCCAAAGCGCTTCCGTCTTTGTCGGCGAATTTGAATTTGGGTACGAACGCGTTTTCGGATGAACGTTTCGATTTTCTCCAAAGCAACAAGCCGTGGTTCGCATATTCGAGCGTCGGCGCCTCGTTGAACTGGCCGATTTTCACGAGTTTCGGAAGACACGCCAAAATCCAACAAGCCAAAATCGCTTACGACCAGGCCAAAACCGATTTGACGCATACCGAACAACAACTCAAACTCGCCTACTTACAGGCAAAAAGCGAATACGAATTCAGCATCGAGCAATACGCGACTTACAAAAGCAACCTGAAACTGGCCGAGCGCATCGAAAACAAGCAACAGGTCAAATTCACCGAAGGTTTGTCTACGAGTTTCGACTTCAACGACGCCCAACAACAATTGTACACCGCCCAGCAGCAATACCTGCAATCGATGATAGACGTCATCAACAAACGCGCGGCTTTAGAAAAAATAATCACGAAACCATAACCAATTTCCCATGAAACGACTACTTATCATATCAGCATTCTCACTTTTTGCGGCGTCTTGCGGAGGCGGAGGCGAAAAGACAGGCAGCACCGCCGACGTGATCAAATCGAACAATCTCGATCAGATGAAGGCGCGTCGCGAAGCCGTTCAGGCCGAATTGACCCAACTCGACGAGGCCATCGAAAAAATCGACACCGTACGCGAAGAAGCGTTGGTTTCGGTGATGAAAGTGCAGAACACCGTCTTCAATCATTACGTAGAAATCCAAGGTAATGTAACGACCGACCAGAACATCATCATCTATCCGGAATATGCCGGGGTTTTGACCCAACTCAACGTCAAGGCCGGACAACGAGTATCCAAAGGACAAGTCCTTGGGCGTATTGACGACGGCGGACTCGGTCAACAAGTCGCACAACTCGAAACACAACTCGCATTGAGCAAAACCACTTTCGATCGACAAAAACGCCTTTGGGACCAAAAAATCGGATCTGAAATCCAATACCTTCAGGCCAAAACCAATATGGAAAGCCAGCAGAAAGCGGTTTCCCAAGCGAAAGCCCAATTGGCGAAAACCGTGGTTCGCGCACCGTTTTCGGGAACGATCGATGAAATCATCACCGAAAGAGGCCAGGTTGCCGACCAACAGAACGGTTTGATGCGCATCGTAAGCCTTGGCGACATGTACGTCACGGCAACGATTCCCGAAAATTATGTGGCCAAAGTAAAAGTGGGCACTTTGGTCGATGTCGAACTATCGGCTTTGGGCAAAACCTATAAAGGAAAAGTGCGTCAGGTGGCGAGCAGCATCAACGCGGCCAACCGCAGTTTCGGCATAGAAGTTTCGGTTCCGAATACCGATAATCTGCTGCGTCCGAACCAGGTCGCCAAGCTCAAGGTTATCGATTACACGAACAAGGCTTCGATTTCGGTGCCGTCCAATCTTTTGCTCGAAGACGCCAAAGGCCAGAAATACCTGTATGTGGCCGAAAACGCCAACGCCAAAAGCGGAATCGCCAAGAAAGTCATCGTCAAGACCGGACAGACTTCGGGTAATTCTACCGAAATCCTGTCGGGCCTCAAATCGGGCGACGTGATCGTAACCGAAGGCGCAAGCGGAGTGGCCGAAGGCACCAAACTGAATTTCTGATACAGAAAACCTAACACGCAATCAAATGATCAACGAACATCACGATAATAAAGAATTCAGCATCTCGAGTTGGGCTGTAGACAATCGGGTGACGGTGTACATCTTCACCTTCATCATCGTCCTGACGGGCATCATGGCCTACATCACGATGCCGCGCGAAGACTTCCCCGAAATCATCGAGAACAAGATTTACGTTTCGAGCGTTTTCCCCGGAAACTCTTCGGAAGACGTAGAAAAACTCGTCGTCAAGCCGCTTGAGGACGAAATCAAGAACATCAGCGGCGTGACCAAAGTAACCTCGAGCTCGTTCCAGGATTACGGCATGATCGTAGTCGAATTCGACGAAAAAGTCAAGAACGAGGAAGCCAAGGCGCGCGTCAAGGACAAAGTCGATCTTTCGAAAGCCGATTCGGATTGGCCGAATTTGGACAACGGAAGTAAAGTCGAACCCTCGGTTTTCGATTTGAACATTTCGGAAGAAGTGCCGATTTTGAACATCAACCTCCAAGGAAATTACACGGCCCAACAGCTCAAGAAATACGGCGAATACCTCGAAGACGAAATCGAGGACATACCCGAAATCAAGCAAGTCGACATTTTGGGCGTCGACGACCGAGAAGTGGAAATCGCGCTCGACGTCTTCAAAATGAACGCGGCCAAAGTAAGCTTCGACGACGTGGAAAGAGCCGTAAAAGGCGAAAACGTCACGCTTTCTGGCGGTAATCTGATTACGCAAGGTTTCCGAAACAACATCCGTATCGTCGGTGAAATCGACAAACCGATCGAACTCGAGAACGTGATCGTAAAATCGCAAGGCGGAAACGTATTGCTCAAGGACATCGCCAAAATCGAGTTCAAAGAGAAAGAAAGAACGACGTATGCGCGTGAATCGGGTGACGAAGTCGTGATGCTTTCGGTGAAGAAACGCTCGCGCATGAACATGATCGATGCGATTGACAAAACGCGCGAAGTCATCAAGGAAGCCCAGGAAAAAGTGCTCCCGAAAGATTTGAAAATCAGCATGACCAACGACCAATCGTCTCGCGTCGAGCATCAGGTGGACGAATTGTCGAACCACATCATTTTCGGTATCATCCTCGTCATGATCGTTTTGATGTTCACGATGGGATTGCGCAACTCGCTTTTCGTGGGTGCGGCGATTCCGTTGTCGATGCTTATGGCGTTCGGAATTTTGAACGCGTTCGGCGTCACGCTCAACACGATGGTGCTCTTCGCTCTCGTCATGGGTCTCGGTATGCTCGTGGACGACGGAATCGTGGTCGTCGACAACGTGTTCGCGAACATGAAAAAAGGTATGGACAGGATCCACGCGTCGAAAATCGGTATCGGGGAAATCGCATGGCCGGTAATCTCGTCTACGGCGACGACGCTTGCGGCCTTCTTCCCGCTTGGTTTGTGGCCAGGCACGATGGGAAAATTCATGTTCTACTTCCCGATGACGCTGTCGGTCGTACTTGGCGCGTCGCTTTTCGTGGCGATGATCATCAACGCGTCGATGACTGCGGGCTCGATGGACATCGAAGACAAGAACATCTCGAAGAAAACGCTTAAGTTCTATACGATCCTTTTCACGTGTATCGCCATCGTGTTCCTGGTTTTGGGCAACATCGTGTTCGATTCCAAAGGACTTCGCGCGATCGGAAACCTTTCAGTGATCGCGATCGTGTTCATGTGGCTTTACCGATTGAGGATTTTCAAATGGACGCAGGATTTCCAGCACAGTTTCTTTCCGAGGATGGAAGCGCGTTACCAGAATTTCCTTGCGAAAATATTGCATGGCAAACGTCCGTTCTATGCGCTTTTCGGCATCATCGGATTGTTGTTCCTGTCGTTCGTGCTGCTCGGAATTTTCCCGCGTCAGGTGTTGTTCTTCCCGGATAACATCCCGAACCAGGCCATCGTATACCTCGAATATCCGCAAGGAACAGACATCGACAAGACCGATAAGACCACGAAATTCATCGAAAGACAGGTGATCGACGTGATGAAGAAATACGTCGATCCTTCGACGAAAGAGAATTTCCTCGCCGAATCTATCGTTTCCCAAGTCGGTATGGGCGCGAGCAATCCTAACGTGGATGCCGGTTCGCAAGCCGAAACGCCTTACAAAGGAAAAGTGACGATCAACTTTCGCGAATTCAAGTTCCGTCGCGGCGTGAACACGGCCGATATTCTGGAAGAGGTGCGCGATAAGGTGAAACTCGTTCCGGGCGCTAAAATCACGGTTGAAAAAGACGCCGCCGGACCGGCTTCGGGCTATCCGATTTCGGTTCAGCTTACCGGAACCGATTACGACGAGATGCTCGTAGAAGCCGACAAGCTCATCGCGTTCATCAACTCGAAAAAAATTCCGGGTATCGAAAAACTACAGGTCGACATCAACAAAGAAAGTCCGGAACTCGAAGTCAAGATCGACCGCGTGAATGCCGGAAGCCTCGGCACATCGACAGGCGCCGTCGGTTATACGATGCGACGCGCGCTCTACGGACAGGAAATCTCGACGTATAAAGAAGGCGACGACGATTACGACATCACGATGCGTTTGCAGGAAGACCAGCGCAAGAACGAAAGCGTACTGTTCAACCAACCGGTGACGTTCACGAACAACCGCGGCGAAATCATTCAAGTGCCGATTTCGGCTGTGGCGACATCGGAAAAAACGACCGCCTTCAACCAGATCAAACGCAAGGATTACAAGCGCATCATGACCGTGTACTCGAACTTGATCACGGGTTATAACGCCGATGCGATCATGAAGGAAATCGGCACGCAGCTCAAGGATTACAAGTTTGCGGGAGATGTGACGTATTCATTCTCTGGCGAACAGGAAGAACAGGCAAAAAACCAGTCGTTCCTGTTTACGGCTTTGTTGCTGGCATTGTTCGGAATCATGACGATCATCGTTTTGCAGTTCAACTCGGTATCGAAAACATTGATCATCATGTTCACGGTATTGCTGAGTTTCTCGGGTGTGTTCTACGGATACGTGATCGCAGGAATGGATTTCGTGATCCTGATGACGATGATGGGAATCATCTCGCTCGCGGGTGTCGTCGTGAAGAACGGTATCGTACTGATGGACTTCTTCGTATTGTTGCTCGACCAGAAAGTGCGCGAGTACGATGTGAAAACACATGACGATTTGCCTCTTGAAGTCGTAAAAGAAGTGATCATCGAATCGGGGAAATCAAGGCTTCGTCCGGTATTGTTGACGGCCTTGACGGCGGTTCTCGGTTTGATTCCGCTTGCGATCGGGCTCAACTTCGATTTCTTCTCGTTGATTACCGATTTGAACCCACACGTGTTCATAGGAGGTGACAACGTAATTTTCTGGGGACCATTGGCCTGGACGATCATCTTCGGTTTGACCTACGCGACCGTATTGACGCTCGTGATGGTGCCGGTGATGTTCTACCTTGTGAAAAGAACCAAATACTGGTTGCGACGCCGCAGGGCCAAAAAGGTCGAAATCGCGACCGCATAACGCAAATACCACTCTGTTGCAAAACCGTTCCATTTGAAAAAGTGGAGCGGTTTTTTTTTTGAAATTCCAAGAGATTCCTCCTTCGTCGGAATCAAAAAAAATCCAATCGAACGCCGATCCGAGTCTTGATGAATGATCAGATGTCACAAAAAACATATACAATCACAAGTGTTTTTAAGACACAATTTGGAATCCCTTGATTTATGGGTTAAAAATTTATCGGATTCCGAAAAAATTGCGTGCATTTTATCTTATTTAGAATAAATAAAAATAAACTTGTTTAACTGGATTTCGGGTTTTAGTTTTGCAGCCGTAAAATTTAACTTCATGAAATCTAACTCCATCAAACATTTGCTTTTTGCTTTGTCACTTTTGTGCTTCGCCGCAACAGGCCTTGCACAGACGGCGTCGGTAAAAGGTAAAATCTCTTTGTCTACGGGTACGAATGCCGACAACGTTTCCGTGACCATCAAAAACACACAAATCGGCACGGTTACCGATACGGACGGGAATTATGAAATCAAAAATTTGAAACCGGGTAATTACGTATTGCGCGTTTCGCTTGTCGGATTCTCCTCAAAAGAAAAAAACATCACGCTTCAGGCCGGATCTGAAATCGTCGAGAACTTCGAATTGGCTTCAGGAAGCGAACAATTGGCCGAAGTGACCATCGAAAACGGAAAAACCAACAAATTTGCGCGCAAGGAAAGCGTCGTGGTTTCTAAAATGCCACTCAAAAACCTTGAAAACCCGCAAGTTTATACGACTATTTCGGGCGAATTGCTCAAAGAACAGGTCGTGACCAATATAGACGACGCGCTTAAAAACGCTCCGGGACTTTCCCAACTTTGGGTTTCTACAGGACGCGGCGGCGACGGCTCGGGTTACTATTCGCTTCGCGGATTCGCCGTTCAGCCTACGATGGTAAACGGTCTTCCGGGACTTACAAACAGCTCATTAGATCCGCAGAACATCGAGCGCATCGAAGTCATCAAAGGCCCGTCGGGAACGCTTTTCGGAAGCAGCCTTATTTCTTACGGCGGTTTGATCAACATCAATACAAAGCGTCCGTACAACCATTTCGGAGGTGAGATTTCATACATCTCGGGAAGCTATGGTTTGAACCGATTGACGGCAGACGTGAACGTTCCGCTTGATTCCGAGCACAAAATGAACTTCCGTTTGAATTCGTCTTTGCACAAAGAAGACAGCTTCCAGGATGCTGGTTTCCGCAAATCGTTCTTCGTCGCACCTTCATTGTCTTTCGAGGCCAACGACCGTCTTTCGTTCTTGGTCAATGCCGAAATCCTCAACTGGGAAAGCACGAACCCGACGATGTTGTTCTTCGACCGAAACGCTCCATTGCGCGTGCACGACATGAACCAGTTCCGTTACGACAACAAGAAATCGTACACGAGCAACCAATTGACGCTTGAGACGCCTTCATACAATTTGCAAGGTCAAATGTTCTACAAGCTTAGCAGCAAATGGACTTCGCAGACCGTTTTGTCCAGAAGCTCGCAAAAATCGCAAGGGTATTATTCGTATTTGTACGAAGGTTCGCAGTTCCTTCCGATTACAGAAGGCGTGACGTTCGCCCGTTATTTCAACTACCAGAACTCGACCGGGCAAACGACCGATATCCAACAGAATTTCATCGGAGATTTCAAAATCGGTCAACTGCGCAACCGCATCGTGGCCGGTTTGGATTACTTCAACCGCACGCAAACCGACAACAGCAGTGGTTATGTACAGAACGGATTCGTTTACGTGGGCAACTCGCTCGATCAGTTCAACGCGATGCTTGGTATTACAGATCCGACGCAGTTCGTCGACGACAGCGGCGATTTGACAAAAGCCGGATCGGATGCGTTGCTCGAAGGCGCACCGATCAACATCTCGAAATCGAAACAAGACGTTTACAGCGTTTACGCGTCGGACGTATTGAACATCACACCGGCGCTTTCCGCTATGGTCAGCGGACGTATCGACCGTTTCTTCAACTACATCGACGCGCATCAGGACAACCCGCAGGCGCAAACGACGTTCTCGCCTAAATTCGGTTTGGTGTACCAGCCGATCCTTGACAAAGTCTCTGTTTTCGCCAATTACATGGACGGATTCACGAATACGGCTCCAAGTTCCGATCGCATCAACGGCGTGAACAGACCGGTGGTTTTCGATCCGGAGCACGCCAAACAATTCGAAATCGGTACGAAAGTCAATTTGATGGGCGACAAGATCACGGCGAGCTTGAGCTATTTCGACATCCGCGTTACCGATGCCGTATATTCTACGCTTGAAGCCGATCCGGATCCGAACGACAACATTCCGGGCGATTTGATCAACCACCAGGACGGCGCGCAGAAAAACCGCGGTTTCGAGGCCGATGTGCAGGCGAACCCGAT
The DNA here is from genome assembly GCF_013401995.1 of Flavobacterium agri. Classification (GTDB taxonomy): domain Bacteria; phylum Bacteroidota; class Bacteroidia; order Flavobacteriales; family Flavobacteriaceae; genus Flavobacterium; species Flavobacterium agri. Next base: position 403,946 of record NZ_JACBJI010000002.1, on the reverse strand, counting down.
CGAAGGTTTGAACTTGGTTTTCGGTTACAGCTACGTAGATTCGAGATTGACGCAAGGCGATGCCGATTTCGTCGGCAACCGACCTGAAAGTGCCGGACCGCGTAACCTTGTGAACTTCTGGGCAAGCTATAAATTCCGTGGCAAGCTAGACGGTTTCGGTATCGGTTTCGGAGGAAACTACGCCGACAAGAACCGCATCATGAACCGCAACTATGCCGGAACGTTCACGCTTCCGTCTTACACTGTATTGAATTCGTCGCTTTTCTATACGAAAGATCGTTTCACGTTGACTTTGAAGGTAGACAACATCGCCAACAAAGACACCTACGACGGTTGGTCGACGGTTCACCCGCGCAACATGAGAAGCGTTTTGGGAGGATTGACGTATAAGTTTTAATAATTAAGTAGTTAGCTGGAAGGCCCCGATTCGCGTCGGGGTTTTCGGGCTGATGTAAAATACGGTTTCGATATGATGACAATAGGCGCGTTATTGGCTTTCTTCGGATTCTTCTCGGGTTACAATTCTTCGAGAAAAGCGGTTTTGACGGGAGATTCCAAATTGGAGCTTTGGCTTAGGAACAATCCTTCGAACGCAAAAACGGCAGGATTGCTATTGCTTATTGCCGCACTCCTGTTGTTGGTGATGAACAGAGGCATCGGAGCGGGAACATTCGTGTTTTTTGTGATGCTGATCGTATTCGGAAGCCTGATTGTACTACTTTCGCCATTGAAAATCGTAACGCTTAAAACGGCCGGAATCGCTTTCGTCATCGCCATTTCGATCGAACTCCTAAATCTCGTCTGATGCCTGCGAATCCTAAATATCTCACGCCCGCTTTTTGGCCGCGATTCTCGAAGATCACGGCTGCGATTTTAGGCAGTTATCTCGTGACGGTTTCGTTCCATCAGATGCTTATCTCTTGGTTGGATCGCGAGGATATGCTCATTACGATGGCGTATTCGGGCTTTATCGTTTGGGTGGCGCTCATGATCGTGACCTTCATCGCCAAAAGCGGCTGGAAAATGTGGGCGCTTTATTTGCTGCTGACCGCGATTTTCGCAGGATTGACTTACGCCGGAATCTCTTATGACGCCTGACATGGAAAACCGCAAGTACAACATATTCTTTCATTTGCACACCGTGAGCGGCATCGTGATCAGCGTGTTGCTGTTTGTGATTTTCTTTGCGGGCTCGTTCTCGTTTTTCCGCGACGACATCGACAATTGGCAGCGCAACGAATCGGCCGAGGCCAATGAATATCTCAACATCGATTTCGACAAGGCGATTTCGTCTTTGGATACGGCTTACGTGCTTAAAGGACGCACGTTTCAACTAAGTCGTCCGCATGGCGAGAAGGCTTTTATCGCGCATCTTGACCCGACCAAAGATTCGCTTGTCGACAAGAAAGCGCGCGAACACCAATATGCGTACGTCGATCCCGAGACGTTCAAAAAAGAGACGTACGAACAAAATTACAAGCTTGGGGAGTTTTTGTACCGATTGCATTTCCTCGCGCAGATTCCGTATCCGTATGGCTATTACCTCGCCGGATTCACGGCTTTGTTCTTCCTGTTCGCGATCATCACGGGCGTTCTGGTACATTGGAAAAAGATCGTTTCTAATTTCTATACGTTCCGACCGAAGGAAAAACTCAAGACGCTTTGGACCGATTCCCACACGGCTTTAGGCATGATCGGGTTGCCGTTCCAGTTCGTGTATGCGGTGACGGGCGCGTTTTTCCTGATCAATATTTTCCTTGTCGCACCAAGCGTGATGACGTTTTTCGGAAACGATTCGGAGAAACTCTATCAGGATTTGGGCTTTACGAACAAACCGATCGAATACACCGGAAAACCTCTGGAAAATCCGATCAGCCTGAATGCGCTCGCCAAAACCGCAGAAACCCAATTCAGGGATTTCCGCCTGACATTTATCGAAGTGCAGAATTTCGGGGATGCGAACATGCAGGTGATTGCCGACGGTGCGATTCCGAAAGACGAAAAATTCACGGGTTTCGGGCGCGTGGTTTTCAATGCTAACGGAAACATCGTCTCGAAAAAAGATCCGCGTGCCGCCACTACTTATCTGGACGGAGCGAAAAACGTGCTGTATAAAATCCATTATGGAGATTATGCGGGTTACGGACTCAAGATCGTGAGCTTCATGCTGGGTTTGATTACGTGCTTTGTGATCCTGTCGGGCGTGATGTTGTGGCTTGTGGCGCGCGACAAGAAAAAAATCGACCCGAAAAAGAAGCGTTTCAACGAAACCGTGGTGCGCATCTATTTGTCGATTTCACTGACGATGTTCCCGATTACGGCCGCGACGTTCATTGCCGTAAAACTCAACCCGAATTCGGATATGACGTTCCTTTACGGTTTTTACTTTATCGGATGGCTTGTGTTGGCCACGTTGTTCTTCATCAAGAAAAATCTTGGCTTCATCAATAAATATTGCCTGCTTTTGGGAAGTATCGTCGGTTTCGCGGTTCCGATCGTAAACGGAATGGTCACCGGAAATTGGCTATGGCGATCTTTGCCCGACGGAATGTTCTCGATCTTCTTCGTCGACGCGCTTTGGATCGTCCTTTCTGTGCTCGCGCTTTACGCATTCTTCAAGATACGCAACACACAAAACGCATAAAAACAAAAAAGGCTGCCGATGAATCGACAGCCTTTTTATATTGGAAATACTGATTTAGTTTTTGGCTACGGCCTGATTCCAGTTGTGTACCGCAGAAACACGGCTGTTGGAATAGTCGACCTCGCTTAGCGTATTGTCGTTCCAGAAGAACCACTTTCCGGTTTTTTGGCCGCTGGTGTATTCTCCCATCGATTTTTTGTTTCCGTTTATGTCGTAAGCAATCCATTTGCCATCGGCTTTGCCATCTTTGAAATAGCCTTGCTGGCTGATCTGGCCGTTGTCGTGGTAATATGTCGCTTTAACCAATTGTCCGTCCGCTTCGAGTTTTGGCTCTTTCTCCTGGGCCGATACGAAAGCCGAAACCAACATAGCCGCTGCAATAAAGTACTTTTTCATTATAGTAGGTTTTTTGGGAATTCCTTTAGATATAGTGAAACAACCACGGGAATTCTTTGGTTAAACATTCATTCTGAAACAAATGTAGCTAACCACTTTACACAAACCAAACTTTTGCTTAACAATTTGGTAACATTGAAGAAAACTTAACATTGGAAATCAAAAAACCCCGCAATGACGCGGGGTTTCAGGGTATGGCAATTTTATTGCGCATTTTTTTATTTGCTGTTATTTGACCAAAGTGTCCAATTTCGCGACCAAATTAGGGTCAGATGGTCTTGGAGCGTCCGAGTCGATGATTTTTCCGTCAGGTCCGATCAAGATGAAGCGCGGAATCGACTGGATTCCGTAAGCCTTAGCCCAGTCTGAGTTCCAGTCTTTGTCGGCCATTACCTGAACACCACCCAATTTCTTGTCGTCTACGAATTTCTTCCATTTGTCGTGGTCTTTTTGCGCATCGATCGAAACGCTTACGAACTCGATATTCTTGCCGTGGTACTTCTCCTCGACTTTCGCCAAATGCGGGATTTCCTGACGGCAAGGCCCACACCAGGTTGCCCAAGTGTCGATGTACACGTATTTACCTTTAAGCGCGGAAAGCTTGGTTTTTCCGCCTTTGTGGTTTTCGTATTCGAAGTCCGGAGATACCGTTCCGTTGAGTTTAGCCATGGCCGCTTTGGCCGCGAACATCTGCTCTAACTGGCCTTTGCTTTGTTGAAGGCTCATCGTCATTTGGGTGCGGAACTGATCGTTGATGTCTTTTTCACCGAGTTTGGCCGTAACGTCTTTCGTGAGTTTGTCGTATCCGGTAAGGAAACCTTGTTGGTCGTTCTTTTCCATTAGCGGATCGAGTTTTTCCTGCTCAATCGCCATATAAGCCAAAACGTTACTCTCGGCAGAACCTTTGCCCGAATACTTGATGGTCTCGTCGAACATTTTCGCGTCCATTTTCAATGTGATGTCAGAACCCGGAGTCAGGTAAAGCTGTGTGACTTCGGTTCCGTCGCCAAGTTGGTAGAAACCTTGAGGCGCTTCGAAAGTATCGGAGAATTTTCCGTCTTTTCCTTTGATGACCTTGTTGAAATTACGCCCCTTGATCACGATGGAATCGGAATTCCGGTTCTGGATCTCGGCCGTGAACTTCACCTTATTGTCTTGTGCGTACAATCCTGCGGATGCGAGGAATAGCCCTAAAAGTAATTTTTTCATGTGTTGTCGGATTTTTAACAGAGATGTAAATGTAAGGGATAATTTGATTTGGTGATTTGTTTGGGAAAATTTTCACATGATAATAGATGGAAGACGCATAGAAAATAAACGTCATCTGTAAAAGAAATCGTTTGTGAAATCCGACAACACGAGGCTTTAAAAAATCTTGAACCCTGCAGCGAGGGGTTTTCATCAAAAAAGGCGATAAATCTCCCCATACTTTAACAAAAAGTACATTTTTTCTGTATCAAGCTATCTGCAGTTTTTTGTAGGGACCACATCGCCCTTTCCCCGTAATGGCAAAGTTCGGATTTCCCCAAATACGCCAAGTGCACAAAAAATGTACTTTTTGTTAAACCGGCTACCCAAAATCCGACCGCGAGATTGCGTAATAATCCCTATTTTTGCAGCAAATTTTTCAAAATGTACAGAAGCCATAACTGCGGGGAACTCAACGCCTCGCATATCAATACAGAAGTTACGCTTGCCGGTTGGGTGCAAAAATCGCGCGACAAGGGTTTTATGTCGTGGGTCGATTTGCGCGACCGTTATGGAATTACGCAATTGATTTTCGATTCGGAGCGTACAGACAAAACCGTTTTCGAGAAAGCCCGCACATTGGGTCGCGAATTCGTGATCCAGGTGAAAGGAAAAGTCATCGAGCGCGAGTCGAAAAACCCGAATATGGCGACTGGCGATATCGAAATCCTTGTTTCTGAATTGAACATTTTGAACGAAGCGCTTTTGCCGCCTTTCACGATCGAGGACGAAACCGACGGCGGAGAGGAACTGCGCATGAAATACCGCTACATCGACATCCGACGCAATCCGGTCAAGAACAGTTTGTTGTTCCGACATAAAGTTTCTATGGGCGTCCGCAATTATTTGTCCGAAAAAGGATTTTGTGAAATCGAAACGCCATACCTTATTAAGTCGACTCCCGAAGGTGCTCGCGATTTCGTCGTGCCTTCGCGTATGAATCCGGGACAGTTTTACGCACTTCCACAGTCGCCGCAGACGTTCAAGCAACTTTTGATGGTCGGCGGAATGGACAAATATTTCCAGATCGTAAAATGTTTCCGCGACGAGGATTTGCGCGCCGACAGACAGCCTGAATTCACTCAGATCGACTGTGAAATGGCATTCGTCGAACAAGAAGATATCTTGAATGTTTTCGAAGGCTTGACGCGTCATCTCCTCAAGGAAATCAAAGGAATCGACGTGGCTGAATTCCCACGTATGACGTATGATCACGCGATGAAAACGTACGGAAACGACAAGCCGGACATCCGTTTCGGGATGGAATTCGGCGAACTCAATTCCGTCGCCCAAAACAAAGACTTTTCGGTGTTCAATTCGGCCGAGTTGGTTGTCGGGATCGCGGCTCCGAACTGCGGCGAAATGACGCGCAAGGAAATCGACGCGTTGATCGAATGGGTGAAACGCCCGCAAATCGGCGCAAGCGGAATGGTTTACGTGAAATGCAACACCGACGGTACTTTCAAATCATCCGTAGATAAATTCTACGACCAGGACGATTTGCAAAAATGGGCCGAAGCCACCGGAGCAAAAGCCGGCGACATGATTTTCATCTTGTCGGGCAACGCCAATAAAACGAGAACACAACTTTCGGCTTTGAGAATGGAACTCGCGACGCGTCTCGGGCTTAGGAACCCGGAAGTTTTCGCACCGCTTTGGGTGGTCGATTTCCCTTTGTTGGAATTCGATGAAGAATCGGGACGTTACCACGCGATGCACCACCCGTTCACGTCCCCGAAACCAGAGGATATGCACTTGCTTGAAACCGATCCCGGGAAAGTTCGCGCGAACGCTTACGATATGGTGTTGAACGGAAATGAAATCGGCGGCGGATCGATCCGTATACATGATAAGGAAACGCAGGCGTTGATGTTCAAATATTTAGGATTTACCGAAGAAGAAGCGCGTTACCAATTCGGATTCCTGATGGACGCTTTCCAGTTCGGAGCGCCGCCTCACGGTGGATTGGCGTTCGGATTGGACCGCTTGGTGGCGATTTTGGGCGGACAGGAAACCATACGCGATTTCATTGCGTTCCCTAAGAACAATTCGGGTCGCGATGTGATGATCGACGCGCCTTCGAATATCAATCCCGCCCAATTGGACGAATTGCAAATTAAGCTCAACGTAAAATAACGAATTCGTAATAAACGATTTCAAAACGCTGTTAATCAATAATTTTTGTATTTTTTTTAACGCTGTTCTTTTTTTTTTGCCTTTAAAGTTTAAATTTGTTTCACTAACATTTTATCCGATTAACAATGCGTACAGGTACTATTAAATTTTACATCGAATCCAAGGGATATGGGTTCATTACAGATGACGAAACAGGAAGAGACATCTTCGTTCATGCATCGGGCGTAAGAGCCGAAAACCTTAAGGAAGGCGATAAAGTCAACTTCGAGGAAGAAGAAGGCCGCAAAGGAAAAATTGCAGCTCAGGTAACATTGCTAAAGTAATCGCTATATAGCTTATTTTTTCAAGGGTTAAGGCGTCTCCAAACGGAGGCGCTTTTTTTATGTTTAAGTTTCTTATTTATAATGAATAAAAATTAGCCTCGCTCGAGACAGCACATCGGCTCAGGGTTGTTTTTTTCTATACATGCCGTTATCTTTGCAGTTATTCAAAAGCCGATTTTTCTTATGGAAACCAACCAAACGGATTACCTTCCGATTTTGATGCAGATGGGACTCGCCGTCGGATTCGTCGTCATGACCATCATCGTATCGTCTTTCCTCGGCCCTAAACGCAAATCACAGAACAAGGACAAGAACTTTGAGTGCGGTATCGAATCGATCGGTAACGCGCGTATCCCGTTTTCGGTAAAGTACTTCCTTGTCGCGATTTTGTTCGTTTTGTTCGACGTCGAAGTCATTTTCATGTATCCTTGGGCAACCAATTTCAAGGCGATGGGACTCGAAGGCTTGATCAAGATGGGCATTTTCATGTCGTTGCTCGTGGTCGGGTTCGTATATGTGATCCGCAAGAAAGGCCTTGAATGGGAATAAGATTTTAACTGCTGGAAGAAAATGAAGTGAGATGATGCAGCAGAAAACTCCAAATCGTTACTAAAAAAATCAAAAATGGCAGATTCAAATAACATCAATACCAACGCACCGATGCCCGAAGGTTATTCGGGAGAAGGTTTTTTCGCGACGAAACTCGACTCTGTCGTGGGTCTGGCACGTGCCAATTCGCTTTGGCCTTTGCCGTTCGCGACTTCGTGTTGCGGAATTGAATTCATGGCCACGATGGCATCGCATTACGACGTGGCGCGTTTCGGATCGGAACGTATGAGTTTTTCTCCGCGTCAAGCGGACATGTTGCTCGTCATGGGAACGATCGCCAAGAAAATGGCGCCGATCCTTCGCCAGGTTTACGAACAGATGGCCGAGCCGAAATGGGTTATCTCGGTCGGTGCTTGTGCTTGTTCGGGTGGTATTTTCGATACGTATTCGGTACTTCAGGGAATCGATAAGGTAATTCCGGTAGACGTTTACGTTCCGGGTTGCCCGCCAAGACCGGAACAAATCCTCGACGGCATCCTTCGTTTGCAGGATTTGGTGAAAACCGAATCGGTACGCCGACGCAGCTCGCCTGAATACCAGGAACTTTTGGCTTCTTATAACATCTCTTAATCTGATGGCTTTAGAACAAAACGCAATCATACAATCGCTCTCGGACCGTTTCGGCGGTACTGTGAGCGATTTCATCAATATACACGACATATTGACTTTCGAAGCGGATTCGGAATCCATCCTCGAGGTCATGGGCTTTTTGAAGGACGACGCCACGATGCGTTTCAACTTCCTGACCGACGTTTGCGGCATGCATTTCCCGGACGCCGACAAGAGCCGACAATTCTCAGTTGTGTATCACATGCACAACTGGATCGACAACGTCCGCATCCGCATCAAATGTTATTTGAACGGCGATAATCCCGAAATCGACAGCGTCACGCCTTTGTTCCTCGGAGCGAACTGGCAGGAACGCGAAACGTACGATTTCTACGGCATCATCTTCAAAGGGCATCCCCAACTCAAGCGCATCCTTAATATGGACGAAATGGTCTCCTTCCCGATGCGCAAGGAATTTCCGATGGAAGACGGCGGACGTACCGACAAAGACGACCGTTTCTTCGGACGTACAACCGATAACTACACCAAGTCGTAATTATGTCAGACTTACTCCTACCACCGGAACAGCGCTTTGCCGACGTCATCAAACGACACGAGAATGAAGACGGAAGCGAGCTCTCGATATTGAACCTCGGGCCGACACACCCTGCAACCCACGGGATTTTCCAGAACATCCTTTTGATGGATGGCGAAAGGATCCTCGACGGAGAAGGAACTGTCGGTTACATTCACCGCGCGTTTGAAAAAATCGCCGAGAACCGTCCGTTCTACCAAATCACGCCGCTTACCGACCGTATGAATTATTGTTCGTCCCCAATCAACAATTTCGGTTGGTGGATGACGGTCGAAAAGGCGCTCAACATCGAAATCCCGAAACGCGTCCAATACATGCGCGTCATCGTAATGGAACTCGCGCGCATCGCCGACCACATCATCTGCAACTCGGTTTTGGGTGTAGACACAGGCGCATTGACCGGATTCCTTTACGTTTTCCAATACAGAGAAAAAATTTACGAGATCTACGAAGAAATCTGCGGTGCGCGTCTCACGACGAACATGGGCAGGATCGGCGGTTTCGAACGCGATTGGTCGCCTCTCGTTTTCGAGAAGATCGAAGCGTTGCTCAAAGAATTCCCGCCGATCTGGCAAGAGTTCGAAAATCTGTTGATGCGCAACCGAATCTTTATGGATCGTACGATAGACGTAGGTCCTATTTCTGCAGAAAAAGCAATCTCTTACGGCTTCACGGGCCCGAACTTGCGCGCTGCGGGAATCGATTACGACGTTCGTGTCATGACGCCTTATTCTTCTTATGAAGATTTCGAATTCGACATTCCCGTCGGAAAATCGGGCGATACGTATGACCGTTTTTGCGTGCGGAATGCAGAGGTTTGGGAATCGCTCAAAATCATCCGACAAGCTATCGATAAAATGCCCGAAGGTCCGTATCATGCTGATGTTCCCGATTATTACCTTCCTCCGAAAGAAGACGTGTACCACAACATGGAAGCGCTCATTTATCACTTCAAAATCGTGATGGGTGAAGTTCCGGTTCCGGTTACCGAAGTCTATCACGCGGTCGAAGGCGGAAACGGCGAACTAGGCTTTTATTTGACGACCGACGGAAGCCGCACGCCTTACCGTTTGCACTTCCGCCGTCCGTGCTTTATTTATTACCAGGCGTTCAACGATATGGTTCAGGGACAAATGTTGTCCGACGCCATCGCGACGCTTTCGAGTTTGAATGTGATTGCGGGCGAACTAGACGCTTAGTAATTATGAATTATAAATTATGAATTGGGGTTTTGTGAAAATTCAAGTCTCTTTCCTGAAACACGATTTTCGCCACTTCAATTAAATTCAGCAAAAAAGATTACAGATTATGAATTGATTTTCGATTATGAAGCCGGATTTGTTCCTTTTGGACATTTTCATTCATAATTCATCATTCCTAATTTATAATTAGAAAAATATGGATCGTTCTATCAGAATACATCAAGACATAAACATCACCGACGCTTTGATGGCGCGCATCAACGAATTGTTGAGCCATTATCCGGATGACAAGCGCAAGTCGGCATTGCTTCCGATTTTGCACGAAGTACAGGATGCGCACGACAACTGGCTTTCGGTCGAGTTGATGGACAAAGTTGCAGAGATCATCGGAATCAAGCCTATCGAGGTTTACGAAGTCGCGAGTTTTTATACCATGTACAACCTCAAACCCATCGGGAAGTACATGTTCGAATTCTGCCAGACGTCGTGCTGCGCGATAAACGGTGTAGAAAACCTTATGGATTACACTTGCGACAAGCTCGGCATCGAAGTCGGAAAAACTACAGCTGACGGCATGTTCACCGTAAAAGGCGTGGAATGTCTCGGCGCTTGCGGATACGCTCCCATGATGCAGCTCGGAGATTTCTACCATGAAAACCTTACTCCGGCCAAAATCGACCAACTCATCGAAGATTGCCGCGCAGGCAAAATCAACATGACCAACCATGGCACAGAAGATATTACTAGATAAAATAAACGTTCCCGGAATCAAGGGTTACGAAGTCTATCGCCAAAACGGCGGTTACGCTTCTGTTGAAAAAGCCTTAAAGATGACTCCGGATGAAATCGTCGAGGAAGTCAAAACCTCTGGTCTTCGCGGTCGCGGTGGCGCGGGTTTCCCTGCCGGAATGAAATGGAGTTTCATCGACAAAAAATCGGGCAAGCCGAGACATTTGGTGTGCAATGCCGACGAGTCTGAACCCGGAACCTTCAAAGACAGATTCCTCATGGAATACATTCCGCACTTGCTAATTGAAGGCATGATCACGTCTTCGTATGCTTTGGGCGCGAATTTGTCGTACATCTACATCCGAGGCGAATACATGTGGGTGTTCAAAATCCTAGAAAAAGCGATCGCTGAGGCAAAAGCGGCCGGCTGGCTCGGAAAAAATATCAAAGGTTCAGGTTACGACCTTGAGCTTTATGTGCATTGCGGTGCGGGTGCTTACATCTGCGGAGAAGAAACCGCGCTGATCGAATCGCTCGAAGGCAAACGCGGAAACCCGAGAATCAAACCGCCATTTCCGGCCGTTTCCGGTCTTTGGGCAAATCCGACGGTTGTAAACAACGTAGAAACGATTGCTGCCGTGCCGTGGATCGTCATGAACACAGGCGCGGAATATGCCAAAATCGGAATCGGACGTTCGACTGGGACGAAGTTGATTTCAGCTTCGGGCCACATCAAAAATCCCGGTGTTTACGAAATCGAGCTTGGTCTTTCGGTTTATGAGTTCATGAATTCGGACGAATACCTTGGCGGAATGAGTTCGGACAGACCTTTGAAAGCATTCGTTCCCGGAGGTTCATCGGTACCGATTCTTCCTGCCAATTTGATTTATAAAACGGCGAACGGTGAAGATCGCTTGATGTCATACGAATCATTGTCCGACGGCGGTTTCGCAACTGGCTCCATGCTTGGTTCGGGCGGATTCATCGTCTACAACGACACGTCTTGTATCGTACGAAATACCTGGAATTTCTCCCGCTTCTATCACCATGAATCTTGCGGTCAATGTTCGCCTTGCCGCGAAGGAACAGGCTGGCTTGAGAAAGTTTTACATAGAATCGAAAACGGTCACGGACGCGAAGAAGACATCGATCTTTTGTGGAGCATCCAAGCCAAAATCGAAGGAAATACCATTTGCCCGCTTGGAGATGCGGCAGCTTGGCCGGTTGCGGCTGCGATCCGTCATTTCCGCGATGAATTCGAATACCACGTGCGTTTCCCTGAAAAAATCAAGAACCGTGATCACTTCGTTGAAGAACCGTTCGAAAAAGTCAAACACCTGATAGCGAAAGCTACAGTCTAGACATCACAATTATGAAAGTAACCATAGATGGTCAAAGCATAGACGTCGAACCAGGAACAACAATCCTGCAGGCGGCCCGCATGATTGGAGGCGAATCGGTTCCTCCGGCCATGTGCTATTACTCAAAACTCAAAGGCAGCGGCGGAAAATGCCGTTGTTGTTTGGTTGAAGTTTCCAAAGGTTCGGAAGCTGATCCGCGTCCGATGCCGAAGCTCGTCGCTTCTTGCGTGACGGGCGTGATGGACGGAATGGAAGTGAACAGCACCGCATCCGAAAGAGTAACCGACGCGCGTAAATCGGTGACCGAATTCCTTTTGATCAACCATCCGCTTGACTGTCCGGTTTGCGACCAGGCCGGTGAGTGCGATCTTCAGAATCTGAGCTTCAAGCACGGAAAGTCCGAAACCAGATATATCGAAGAAAAAAGGACGTTCGAACCCGAAGACATCGGCCCGAACATCCAACTTCACATGAACCGTTGCATTTTGTGCTACCGTTGCGTGATGGTCGCCGACCAATTGACTGACGGACGTGTTCACGGCGTTTTGGACAGAGGCGACCACTCGAATATCTCGACTTGTATCTCGAAAGCCATCGACAATGAGTTTTCAGGAAACATGATCGACGTTTGTCCGGTTGGTGCTTTGACCGATAAAACCTTCCGATTCAAGTCGCGCGTTTGGTTCAACAAACCGTTCAACGCTCACAGAAATTGCGATAAATGTTGCGGAAAGACCACCGTTTGGATGTTCGGAAACGAAATCCAGCGCGTGACGGGACGCAAAGACGAATACCACGAAGTTGAGGAATTCATCTGCAACGAATGCCGTTTCGACCACAAAGACGCGAACGATTGGGTAATTGAAGGACCGCGCCGTTTCGAGAAAGATTCGGTTATCAACGCGAACAATTACACGCGTAAAATCGCTCCTGTCGTCATCGAAACCGAAGAGAAAATCTTGCTCGGACGAGACGAAGACAGAAAGAAAATCTCGATGGCGTCGCGACCGCTTCGCCCCGAAGAACAAGAAGTATTTAAAGAAGGAAACGTATAATGGAGAGCGCAATCATCATAGAAAAGTCGATTTTCATCTTCACGATTTTCGCGATCACGATGTTGGCCGCGATGTATTCGACTTGGGCCGAAAGAAAAGTCGCCGCTTGGCTTCAGGATCGTATCGGACCGAACCGCGCCGGGCCGCTTGGGCTTTTGCAGCCGCTTGCCGACGGTATGAAATTGTTCTCGAAAGAAGAATTCCTTCCGAACACACCGAATAAATTCCTGTTCGTAGTCGGACCTGCCATTTCGATGAGCGTGGCTTTGATGACGAGCGCCGTAATTCCTTGGGGCGACAAATTGGTCATCGGCGGACACGAAGTGATTTTACAGGCGACGGACATTGACGTCTCGATTCTTTACGTTTTCGGCGTTTTGTCTGTTGGCGTTTACGGCATCATGATCGGCGGATGGGCATCGAACAACAAATTCTCGTTGATGAGTGCGATGCGTGCGTCTTCGCAGATGATTTCGTACGAAGTCGCGATGGGCTTGTCGTTGATCGCTTTGCTGATGATGAGCGGAACGTTGAGCTTAAAAGAAATTTCGGAACAACAGGCGGGAATGAACTGGAATGTGTTCTACCAACCGCTCGGATTCATCATTTTCCTTGTGTGTTCGTTTGCGGAAACCAACCGTACGCCATTTGACTTGGCGGAATGCGAGGCCGAATTGATCGGAGGTTACCACACCGAATATTCATCGATGCGAATGGGCTTCTATTTGTTCGCCGAATATGCGAGTATGTTCATCTCGTCTACGATCTTGTCGGTGCTTTATTTTGGCGGATACAATTATCCTGGAATGGGATGGGCGATCGAACATTGGGGCGTGAATGCCGGCAACTTGATTGGAGTCGCCGTGTTGTTCATCAAGATTTGTGCGTTCATCTTTTTCTTTATGTGGGTAAGATGGACAATCCCGAGATTCCGTTACGACCAATTGATGCGTTTGGGCTGGCAAGGTTTGATTCCGTTGGCAATCGCGAACATCGTGATTACGGGGTTGGTTATGGTGAGACATGAACTTGCGGCAGCGCTAGGGTTTTGATAGGCCGCTCCTCGACTGCGCTCGGAGCATTCCCTAGCTCCGAGCGCAGTCGAGGAGCCATAAAAAAGTAAAAAAATCGCGTCAGCGAATAAAGAATAATAAAATGTCAGTACAGACAATGTCCCTATCGGGACGCAAAAAAGAAGTTTCCAACAAAAAGATGTCTTTTTGGGAAAGCCTATATCTGGTGGCGATCGTAAAAGGTTTGTGGATTACGATCGGGCACTTGTTCACGCGCAAAGTCACGGTGAAATATCCCGAAGAAGTTCGTACGCGATCAGCCGTTTGGCGCGGCCAGCACATGCTCAAACGCGATGAGCAAGGTCGTGAAAACTGTACAGCCTGCGGATTGTGCGCGCTTTCATGTCCGGCCGAGGCCATCACGATGACGGCCGCCGAGCGCAAACCAGATGAAAAACACTTGTACCGCGAAGAGAAATATGCTTCGGTATACGAAATCAACATGCTGCGTTGCATTTTCTGCGGATTGTGCGAAGAAGCCTGTCCGAAAGACGCGATTTATTTGACAGAATCGAAGGTTTTGGTGCCGGCGAGCTACGAACGCGAAGATTTTATTTTCGGGAAGGACAAATTGGTCATGCCGCTTGAAATGGCGTTGGCGAATTCTAAAAACAAGAACTAATGTCGACAGTTTTACTCATATTCTGCATTCTTTCGGCCATTACGCTATCGACTGCTTTCCTTACGATTTTTTCGAAACAACCGATCCATAGCGCGATTTACCTCGTGTTGTGTTTCTTTTCGGTCGCCGGACATTACTTGTTGTTCAACGCCCAGTTCTTGGCCGTCGTCCACATCATCGTGTATTCGGGAGCGATCATGATTTTGTTCCTGTTTACGGTCATGCTCATGAACCTGAACAAGGAAGACGAAGTACACAAACCGCGCGTGACGCGACTTGCAGCGGGAATTATCTTCATTTTGACGTCTTTGGTGCTGCTTGCTATTTTCATCCAGACCAAACCGATTGTCGGGCCTTACGACGATACGGGCGTCGACTACCAATCAATCAAAGTCTTGGGCCAAGTGTTGCTCAACGAATATATGGTGCCTTTCGAATTCGCTTCGATCTTGCTTTTGGTCGCGATGATCGGTGCCGTGCTATTGTCTAAACGTGAAAAAACCGAGAAGAACTGATGGGAAATGTCTTAAACCAGATCGGTATTGAAAACTACATTTTCCTGTGCGTGATTTTGTTCAGCATAGGTGTGTTTGGCGTGTTGTACAGACGCAACGCGATCATCGTTTTCATGTCGATCGAAATCATGTTAAACGCCGTAAACCTTTTGTTCGTGGCCTTTTCAACCTATCACCAGGACGCGCAGGGACAGGTTTTCGTGTTCTTTTCGATGGCGGTGGCTGCGGCCGAAGTCGCGGTAGGACTTGCGATCGTCGTATCGATTTTCCGCAATTTGGGATCGATCGACATCGATAATTTGAAAAATCTAAAAGGATAAGCGCGCATGGATACAGCTTACATTTTACTTTTATTGCTTGCCCCTTTTGCGGGATTCCTTTTCAACGTTTTCTTTGGAAAGAAGGCCGGACACAACGGCGCCGGATACATCGCGACTTTCGCCGTATTCGTGTCTTTCCTTGTGACTTTATTTTATTTCATCAGGATCAACCAGACGGGACAGGCCGTTTCGGTCAAGCTTTTCGACTGGATCCAGATCAGCACGTTCAAGCTTTCGTTCGGGGTTTTGCTCGATCAATTGTCTTTGTTGTGGCTGATGTTCGTGACCGGGATCGGATCGTTGATCCATCTGTACTCGATTTCGTACATGCACGATGACGAGAACCGACACAAATTCTTCGCTTACCTGAACCTTTTCGTTTTCTTCATGATCACGCTCGTCGTGGGCAGCAACCTTTTGGTGATGTTCATCGGATGGGAAGGCGTAGGATTGTGTTCGTATCTACTCATCGGATTCTGGTACAAAAACCAGGATTACAACGACGCGGCCAAGAAAGCGTTCATCATGAACCGCATAGGCGATTTGGGCTTTCTGATCGGGATGTTTCTGCTCGGACACTTGTTCACGACGCTCGATTACGCCGATATGAAAATCACGATCGAAGGCGGGACGAACGCCGCGAATACAGGTTGGATCGCAGCTGCGGCTTTGGCATTGTTCATCGGCGCTTGCGGTAAATCGGCACAAATTCCTTTGTATACCTGGTTGCCCGACGCGATGGCAGGCCCGACTCCGGTTTCGGCTCTCATCCACGCCGCGACGATGGTAACTTCCGGTATTTTCATGATCACGCGTCTCAATTTCCTTTTCGGATTGGACAACGTCGACATGCACACGGTGAATCTTGTAATTGCCGTTGTCGGTGCCGTGACCGCTTTGGTCGCCGCAACCATCGGATTAGTCCAGAACGACATCAAGAAAGTACTCGCCTACTCTACGGTTTCACAACTTGGTCTGATGTTCCTCGCTTTGGGCTTGGGCGCTTACGAAGTCGCCGTTTTCCACGTAATCACGCACGCATTCTTCAAAGCTTGTTTGTTCCTCGGTTCGGGTTCGGTCATCCACGCGATGCACGGCGAACAGGACATGAGAAACATGGGCGGGCTCAAAAAATGGATGTCGGTCACGTATATCACGTTCTTGATTTCGTCTTTGGCGATTTCCGGAATCCCGCCATTCTCAGGTTTCTTCTCTAAGGATGAAATCTTGATGACGGCTTTCCATTCGAATACCGTTCTTTGGGCGATCGCTTCTTTGGCATCGATCATGACGGCATTTTACATGTTCCGTTTGTTGTACCTGACGTTCTTCAAGGAATTCCGCGGAACGGACGAACAGAAACACCACTTGCACGAAAGCCCTGCGTTGATCACCTTCCCGCTTATCGTGCTTGCGATTTTGGCTACCGTCGGCGGATTCATCAGCTTGCCTGGAAACAGCTGGCTCAATAATTACCTCGCGCCTGTCATCGCACACAAAGGCCACGGCGAGCACCACCTTGACAACACGGCTTATATGCTTATGGCAATCGCGGTCGTAGGCGGTTTGATCGGAATCGGCATAGCGTACGCCAAATACATCAAGAAAAGCGAAGTTCCGCCTGCAGATGCAGAAATGACGGGCTTCCACAAACTTCTATACAACAAATATTACGTAGATGAGATTTACGAAAGCCTATTCGTCAAACCTATCAACGCGCTTTCTACATTCTTCAGGGATACTCTGGAAACCGCGCTTTCGGGTCTGGTTTACGGTTTCGGCAAAGTGACCAATGCCATCAGCGACAAAGGTCGTTTGGTACAAAACGGAAGTATCGGCCGCTACCTTTTCGCCTTCACGCTTGGTGTGGTCGCCATCATCACTTATTTGTTTTACAACAAAATCGCTTAACCAATGGATGTAAGTATTATTCTGATTTTACTTTTGGCAGGAACCCTTGTAACGCTTTTCTCCGGGAAAGCCGCAGGGAAAGTCGCTTTGGCGTTCGGCCTTCTTGCTTTGGGTGCATCCGTTGCGCTACTCACCAAATTCAACGCTCATCAAAACATCGGATGTTTGGGCGTTTGGATGGAAAACCCGCAAATCTACTTTGCGCTCAACGGAGACGGCCTTTCGCTTGCGATGGTGTTGCTCACGACTTCGCTTTTGCCGATCATCATGTATTCGACTTTCGGCAGTGAGGTCAAAAATCCTTCATCGTTTTATGCGTTGATTTTGTTCATGGGATTCGCCATGGTCGGGACTTTCCTCGCCGCCGACGGATTCCTGTACTATATTTTCTGGGAACTCGCGCTTATCCCGATTTATTTCATTGCACTCAATTGGGGTAACGGAGACGCTAAAGAGCGTCAAAAAGCGGTAGTGAAGTTTTTCATCTATACGTTTGCAGGTTCGTTGTTCATGCTGGCTTCATTCGCCTATTTGTATACGAAAGCCGGGAATTTCCTTATCGGAAACCTTTCGGCCTTATCGCTTTCGGCCGACGAACAATTCTGGATTTTCCTCGGATTCTTCGCCGCATACGCGATCAAGATTCCATTGATTCCTTTCCATACATGGCAGGCCGCCGTTTACCAAAAAGCGCCGACCGCAGGAACCATGTTGCTTTCGGGTATCATGCTCAAAATGGGATTGTATAGCGTTTTGCGTTGGCAATTGCCGATCGCGCCATACGCAGCGAAAACGTTCATGACGATTTTCATCGTGTTCGGAATAGCGGGTACGATTTACGGATCGATCGTCGCGCTTCGTCAAAAAGACCTCAAGAAACTCCTCGCCTATTCGTCTTTGGCCCACGTCGGGTTGATTGCGGCCGGTGCGTATACGTTGACCGTCGACGGACTTCGCGGAGCTGTCCTTCAAATGATCTCTCACGGTTTCGTAATCGTCGGATTGTTCTTCGCAGCCGAAGTGATTTTCCGTCGCTATCAAACGCGTGAAATTTCAGAAATGGGCGGAATCCGTGTCCAGGCACCGAAATTCACGTCTATGTTCATGATTTTGGTACTTGCGTCGGTGGCGCTTCCTTCTACGTTCAACTTCGTAGGCGAATTCACCGTGCTTTACGGATTGTCGAGCATCAACATCTGGTTCCCGATTTTGGGAGGTTTGACCATCATCCTCGGCGCTTACTACATGCTCAAAATGTTCCAGAACGTCATGCTCGGAGAAGCCAATCCGAAACCGTTTGCCGATATCACGTTCCAGGAAGGATTGACGATGGGCGTCATCATCGCCGTGCTGTTCTTCTTCGGATTGTATCCGAAACCGATCGTAGACATGATCACGCCAAGCATCGAACAAATTTTAAGTTACACCCATAAGTTATAATTAGACAATAAGACATGAATACATTACTGGCAATAACGGGAATAGGTGTTTTGTGCCTTTTGTTTGAGATCGCGAACCTGCGCAAGGCCATCGTTCCGTTTACCGTAGTCGCACTTTTGGGCACTTTGGGCATTACGCTTTCCGATTACGGAACAGTGCACAGCCATTACAACAACATGATCGTGACCAACAATTTCTCGGTTTCGTTTTCGGCTTTGTTTATCGTGCTTACGATTTTCCTCGTCGCTTTGAGCGGTGATTTTTATCGCAAGACCGAAGCCAAGATTTCCGATTTCGTTTCGATCAAGATCTTTTTGCTCGCCGGAGCCGTCGCTATGGTTTCGTTCGGCAACCTGTCTATGTTTTTCCTCGGGATTGAAGTACTTTCGATTTCACTCTATATCCTGGCTGCGAGCCAACGTTTGAACATTAGGAGCAACGAAGCGGGAATGAAGTATTTCCTTATGGGATCGTTCGCTTCGGGTATCATTTTGTTTGGAATCTGTTTGATTTACGGCGCAATGGGAACGTTCGACATTCAGGAGATTTCAGAATTGACCGGATCGGCCGAATTGCCCGAATGGTTCTTTATCGGAATCGTATTGCTGACGATCGGGATGCTGTTCAAAATCGCCGCCGTGCCTTTCCATTTTTGGGCTCCGGACGTATACGAAGGTTCACCTACATTGACCACAGCCGTGATGAGCACGCTTACAAAAGTTGTGGCAATGGCAGCATTTTATAAGCTTTTGACGGGCATGAACGCCAATATTTCGTACGAATATGAAATGGTCATCATGGTGGTTTCTATCGCATCGATGACGGTCGGTAACATCATGGCCTTGCGTCAGACGAATGCCAAAAGGATGCTCGCGTTTTCGGGTATTTCGCACGCCGGATTCATGTTGATGACGTTGCTTAACATCACTTCGTCCGCAGGAACGCTATTGTATTACGCTTCGGCTTATGCCTTGGCCGGAATCGCCGCTTTCGCCGTAATCCTTTACGTGTGCCGCGACAAAGAAAACGAAGATATCTACAACTTCAACGGACTCGGAAAAACACGTCCGGTTTTGGCCGCCGTGCTTACGGCCGCATTGCTTTCGATGGCCGGAATCCCGATTTTCGCCGGATTCTTCGCCAAGTTCGCGTTGTTCTCCCAAACCATCAAAGCGGGTTATTTGGTCATGGTCATCGCAGCGGTAATCAACTCGATCATCAGCGTCGGGTATTACTTCAAACTGATCTTGGCTATGTACACGAAAGATTCGACCGAAGAAGCGACGAAAGTTCCGGTTGTTTTTTACGCCGTCGGAGTGCTTTCTATCCTGATCAATATCGCGATCGGATTGTATCCGTCTTTCGTGATCAACCTCATCAAGTAATTTATCTTACTCCATAAAAAAAGGCGTCCTGGTTCGGGCGCCTTTTTTGTTTTTTGGCATTCTGCTTTGGTCGTATCGCTTACCTTTACAACATGTACGCTTTAGTCGATTGCAACAACTTTTACGTGTCCTGCGAGCGCGTTTTCCGACCTGATTTGATCGGGAAACCCGTAGTGGTGCTGTCCAACAATGACGGCTGTATCATTTCGCGCAGCGACGAAGCGAAAGCCCTTGGCATCGACATGGCGGCTCCCGAGTTCAAGATCCGAAACGAGCTCAAGGAAAAAGGCGTTACCGTATTCTCGTCCAACTATCCGCTTTATGGCGACTTGAGCCAGCGTGTGATGGAGACGTTGCGCCAATTTACGCCAAATATCGAAGTCTATAGCATTGACGAGGCTTTCCTGAATTTCGATGGCGTCCCGGTTTCCGATTATTTCGATTATGGAACGCAGATGAAACAACGTATCGGCAAATGCATCGGAATCCCGGTTTGCGTGGGGATTGCGCCTACCAAAGCGCTTTCGAAAATCGCCAATAAGATCGCGCGCAAATTTCCCGAAAGGACGCAAGGCGTATACGTGATCGACTCCGATGAAAAACGCCTCAAAGCCTTGGCGTGGACGCCGATAGCCGCCGTTTGGGGCATCGGCCATCGCATGAAGAAAAAACTGCAGGCGCGCGGCGTTAATACCGCCCTCGACTTTATCGACCCCAAACACAACGAATGGATCAAAAGCACCATGGGTGTAACCGGATTGCGGTTGGTCAAGGAACTGCACGGACAATCGGTATTAACGCTCGAAGAAGCACCTACCAAAAAAAGTATCGCCATTACGCGAAGCTTTCCGAATAAACTTACCGAATTCGATGCGTTGCGCGAACGCGTAGCCACATTCGCATCGGTCTGTGCCGAAAAACTGCGCAAGCAACATTCGTGCTGCCATACCATAATCGTGATGCTCGGCACGATGGACGCTCAAGCCACACGCCAACGCGAATTCTTCCAGGAAGCCACCACTATCGCGTTCGGTACGAATTCGACCATCACCATTGTCGGAGCCGCCATAGAATTGCTCGAAAGGCTGTATGCGCGACACGAAGGATTGCGGTTCCAGAAAGCCGGTGTAATCGTCACGCAACTCGTTCCTGAAAACGAAAAACAGTTCGATTTGTTCGAGGACGAGAATCCTAAGCATCTGGCGTTGATGAAAACCATCGACCGCCTCAACGATAAGATAGGCGACCGCAAAATACGCATCGCGGCACAAGACGAGAAAACCTGGAACATGCGCCAAAACCTGCGTTCGCCACGATATACGACAAGACCCGATGAAATCCTGATCGTAAATTGCAAATGAAAAAGAAAAACGAGCTCGAATTCTTCGCTCCAGACACCAACTTCCCTCTGGAGATTCCGCATGCCGATACGGGCGTCTCGGCTGGATTTCCGTCTCCGGCCATGGATTTCATGGAAACGCGGCTCGACATCAACAAGTTGCTAATCAAAAATCCGTTGTCTACATTTTATGTAAAGGTGAACGGGAATTCGATGGTGAATGCGGGCATCAAAAACGGCGACCTGCTCATCGTGGACCGCAGCCTTTCGCCCGAAAATTCGAGCATAGCCGTTTGCTTCATCGATGGGGAATTTACCGTAAAGCGGCTGCTCGTCGAGAAAGACGGATTGATGCTGATGCCCGAAAACGAACATTATCTTCCGATCAAAATCACCGAAGGCAACACGTTTTTCGTTTGGGGAATCGTGACGCACGTCATCAGCAAACTTTGATTTTAGCGGGATTTGTAGTGTACATCGCTCAGGCTTTTGAGCAATTCGGCGCTTTTTTCGGGTGTGATGTCGCGCTGGGATTCGCCCATCATCTCGTATCCGACCATAAATTTCTTGACCGAAGCCGATCGCAGCAATGGTGGATAGAAATGCATGTGGAAATGCCACTCGGGATGTGATTTTCCATCGGTTGGCGATTGATGGATTCCCGACGAATATGGGAACGATGTGTTGAAGACGTTGTCGTATTTGGCCGTGAGTTTCTTTAGCGTTTTGGCGAAATCGGAAACTTCATCGGTCGTAAAATCTGTTATTCTGGAAACCGGACGCTTGCTTACGATCATGGTTTCGAACGGCCAGATCGCCCAAAACGGCACAAGCACTACGAAGTGTTCATTCTCTATGACGATGCGCTCATTCTTTTGCAATTCCTGTTTCAGATAATCCTCGAGTAAGGTTTTGCCATGCTTTTGAAAGTATTCCGAAAGATTGTGCTGCGTCTTCTGGACCAACGTCGGAAGTGACGACTGCGCCCAAATCTGTCCGTGCGGATGCGGGTTCGAACAACCCATGATCGCGCCTTTGTTCTCGAAGATTTGTACGTGGTTGATGAAATCGATTTTGCCTAAATCCTCATATTGGAATTGCCAGGTCTTGACCACGTTTTCTATGGTTTCCAAATCCATTTCGGGCAACGTCAGATCGTGGCGGGGCGAAAAACAGACCACACGCGAAATGCCGCGTTCGGGTTGGGTTTTGAAGAATATATCGTCGGGATTTTGTTCGAACTGGACTTTTTCTTGTTTCAGTGCGGCAAAATCGTTGTCAAAAACGAACGTAGACTCGTAGTTTGGATTTTGCTCACCGTTGGCGCGAACGTTCCCGGGACACAAGTAACAAGTCGCGTCGAATTCTGGACGTTTTTCCTCGTTGACAGCTTCGGTTTGACCTTGCCACGGACGCGTTGCGCGATGCGGTGATACGAGAACCCATTCGTTGATTAGCGGGTTGTAGCGACGATGTGGGTCGTTGTTGTGGTTGAATTCTCTCATTTTTATGGATGGCTCCTCGACTGCGCTCGGAGCCTAATTTTACACGTTTGCGTTAAGGATGCAAGTGGAAATCCTTTGGTTGCGAGCGCAGTCGAGGAACCAAAGATTGCAACGGGCAGCCTGGCGACGGCCTCAATGCAACTGCCTTCTGCCACTCACTCTCCGGCCGGCGCAACGCCCTTAAACTTTTTATACTCCTTACAACCGTCTGAAATCTTGACTTTATAGACGGCAGGTTCGATATCGAATTCTTTTTGATAGGCTTCGGAAAGGCGGTTGATCACTTCCTTTTCTGCCGATTTTTTGACGAGGTTGATCGAACAGCCGCCGAAACCGCCGCCCATCATGCGCGAGCCCAAAATTTCGGGTTCGTTTTGCGTGGCTTCGACGAGAAAATCGATTTCCTCGCAACTCACTTCGTATTCTTTGCTCAATCCGTTGTGGGTTTCGGTCATGAGCTTTCCGAGTTTTTTGAAATCGGAAGCTTCCAAAGCGTCGACCGCATCGAGCACGCGTCGGATTTCACCAACCACGAAATGACATCTGCGAAACCGCACATCGCCCAATTCTTCTTTATGGGTTTCGACTTGTTCTACGGTGAGGTCGCGAAACGTCCTGACTTCGGGATATTTCGTTTTGAGGATTTCGAGCCCTTCCGTAGCTTCGCGTCGGCGGTCGTTATAACCCGAGGTGAGATGCGTGTGCTTGACTTTGCTGTCCATTAAAAATACGGAATATTCGTCGAAGCGCGCCGTATGATAATCGTGTTCGAGTGTCGTGCAATCGAGTTTGAACACGTGGTCTTCCTTTCCGAAAACCGACGCGTATTGATCCATAATGCCGCAATTGACACCTGCAAACGTATGTTCTGATTTTTGGCCGATCAGCGCAATTTCTTTTTTGGACAATCCGAGATTGAACAATTTGTTGAGCATGTATCCGAATCCGCATTCAAGTGCCGCCGAAGACGACAAACCTGCGCCCATCGGGATATTGCTCGCGAAGACGACGTTGAAACCCTGTAATCTCGATCCGCGTTCCTTCAATTGCGAAAACACGCCGAGCATGTAATTGGCCCACATCTTGTCGATCGGTTTTACCTCGTCGGATAAACGAAAATGATGCGCATCCTTTAAATCCTGCGAGACCAGATTGATTTCGTTCGAATCGTTGGCCGAAACCGCAAAACAGATGTATTTGTTGATCGCGGCCGGCAACACGTAACCGTCGTTGTAATCTACGTGTTCGCCTATGATGTTGATGCGTCCCGGAGCAAGAAAAACGTGTTCGGGTTCCGATTTGAACACCTCGAGGAAATTCGAGGCGACGCTTTGTATGAGTTTTTTCTTTTTCACTTTTGAGTGTACTGTTTGATGTCGTAAAAATCGAAGGCCGGAAGCGCTTCATTGTGGTTTTGGGAATCGAAGAACGCAGCGTTCTCCCAATGCGAGCCTTCGCCCCAAAGCGTTTTGCAGTTCGACGTAACCCAAGCCGGTTCCCAATAAATAACACCGTTTCCGCCGGCTTTGAGTACGATTTTGGTCAAATCTACCATGTATTTCTTTTGGCCTTCGGGCGTCGCCGGATAACCGTCTATAAGCGCTTTGTCGTTGAGGATGTTATTGGCTTTGTCGATGTTTACCATATTGTAAGGATACGAAGTCTCGACGACGAGCAACGGCTTCTTGTACGTGTTTACCAAGGTTTTTATCGCGTCCGGCACGCGGTCGAATTTGTATTCGGACCATAGCGGATAGTACGAAATACCGATCCAATCGTAATCGGAAATACCGTTTTTCTTCGCTTCGGCAAACCATTTGAGCGCATTCTCGGGCTGTGCGATATGCAATAGGATGCCTATTTTCTTATTGGTCCGTTCAGAAGCTTCGCGCACGGCTGCTATGCCTTTGTTGAACAGGAAAGCATTGCGTTTCCAATCGATTTTGTCTTTGGCCTTGTCTGTCGGTTGTAGGATTTCGCTGTTGGTTTCGTTGCCTACCTGAACCATTTCGGGAAGCAGATTTTCCTTGTGCAGTTTGAGAAGCGTATTCAGCGTATAATTGTAAATACTGTCGCCGAGGATTTTGAGGTCTTTGATTTCGGCCCATGCTTTCGGTATTTGCTGATGAGCCGGATCGGCCCAAGTATCGGAATAATGGAAGTCGAGAAGCACCGCCGTTTTTGTGTCTTTAGCGCGTTTGATCGACTTTTTGACATCGGAAAAACCCGAATACGAATTGATGCTCGGATTGTGCCACAGGCGAAGACGCACGAGGTTCGAGCCTTTGTCGGCAAATAATTGATACGGATCGACTTTGTTGCCTTTGTTTTGGAAGTATGCGCCGCAGTCTTCGATTTCATTCACATACGATAAATCTGCCCCGAGGTAAATCGTGTGTTTTTGCCCGAATCCGAACATTGGAAGCATTATCAAAAAAAGTAGTTTTTTCATTTGTGAACCGTATATTTTGAACCATTGAGGAAATTAAACGACATATTTGAAACTGTCTGAGCCAGCTTTTCGGTACAATCTTAACTCCCTTAATTATCTTAATGGTTAAATTTTTATTTCGTGAACAGTAAATTTTACTCGTGGAAAACATCCAAAACAGGCAAAGCTTCCATCTCAAAATCCCACAACGCCTGATTCTCGAAAGTAGAACCGTTCGTCGCCTCCGTTCCTCGGAAAGCAACCCATTCGCCACCCCAATACGCGAATCCCAGACCATATTGAGACGCATCGACCGTATTGCGGATCGTAGAAAGAAAACCCTTCTGTCCAATTTCGGACGCTGCGTAACCCGGCACGAGCTGGCCTTCTTCGCCTACGATGTTGTTCGTCCAATCGTTCCATCCGAGCGTGAACGGATAAGCCGTTTCTGCGACCAAAACCTTTTTGTTATGAGCCGAACCCAGCGTATTGATCATATTGCCCAAAGCCGTAATGTTGGTGCCGTGCCAAACCGGATAATAGGAAAGTCCGATATAATCGTAATCTACCGTCGAGGTAACGTTGAAAAACCACTCCGCCCCAACACCGACACCGGCATAGTGCAACATGATTTTCGCATCGGGCGCATCGTTGCGGATGACCGTGCTGATTGCTTGGAACAATTGTACCGATTGGGCTTCGTTCGTAGACAATTTGCCCATCGGCCACAAAAATCCATCGTTGGTCTCGTTTCCGATCTGGATGATGTCGGGATCGATTTCCGTTAGAATTTGCGACGTGTATTGCTCGGCAGCCGTTTTGAGTTGATCGAACGTCATGCCTGACCAAGCCGCCGGAATCGTTTGGTTTCCGGGATCGGCCCACGTATCGGAATAATGCACCGTAAGCCAGACTTTCATGCCCGCATTGTGCACGCGTTGCGCGAACGTCTTGACTTCCTGGAAACCCGAATGACCGTTCGCGGAATCTTTCCAAAGCCTGATCCTGATGTAATTCGCTCCGGCATTTTTCAAAGTCGTGATCGGATCTTGTGCCGCACCGTTGTTGTAATACACAGTTCCTTCGCCTTCGATTTCGGGCAGGAACGACATGTCGGCGGCGCGCACGAATTCGTCTGTGGTGATTGGGCCGTCATCGTCGTTCGGGCTGTCGTCGCTGCTTGAACACGCTAGAGGCAAGGCGAAAACCGCGGCAATACCCAGCGCCAAAAAGTATTTTTTCATATTTAACTCGATTGGAATTTATAAATGGTCTTGTGGTGGTAAATGGAATCGGGTTTCAAAACGGCGCTCGGGAAATGCTTGTGGTTCGGCGCATCCGGAAAGTTCTGTGTCTCGAAACAGATGCCGCTTGTGTTGTGGTAATCGGTGTTGTCTTTGCCTTTGATGCGTCCGAAGCAATTGCCGCCCACGTAAATATGCACGCCGGGTTGGTTGGTATAAACCGACATCTTGAGTTTGTTCTTCGGGCTGAAAAGCGTGGCGGCCAATCCGTAAGCACTTTCGAGCAGAAACGTGTTGTCGATTGTTTCGGGAACGAATTTGGCCGATGAAAAATCGAAATCACTTGCGGTCAAATCGACGAATTTGCCTGTCGGGATATTTTCGGCGTCGACCTCGAGCATCGTTCTCGAATTCACCGTCATCTGCTGACCGAGAACCGAAGCATCGTGTCCGTCAAGATTGAAATAGCTGTGATGCGTAAGGTTGACGATGGTATCTTCGGTCGTGATCGCTTTGTATTCGACGACGAATTCGTTGTCATCGGTAAGCGTATAACTCAATTCGACGGTGAGTTTTCCGGGAAAATTCTCATCGCCGTCCGGGCTAGTGAGCGAAAGCGTAATCGACGGATTGTTGCCCGGAAGCAAGCGTTTCACTTCCCACATTTTCCGGCTGAAGCCGATATTTCCGCCGTGAAGCGTATTGAAACCCTGGTTCGCGTTGAGCACGATTTGCTTCGAGTTGAGACAGAAACGTCCGCCCGCGATTCTTCCGGCATAACGCCCGACAACCGATCCGAAATATGGCGCGGCCGGCAAAGAAAACGAATCGACGTATTGTTGAAGCGATTCGAATCCGGGCACGACATCGACGATTTCGCCAGATTTGAGCGGCACTTGAAGCGAAGTCACGGTCGCGCCGAAATTGGAAACGCGCAACTGCATGCCTTTGGCATTCTGCAACGTGAACAGTCCGGCTTGCTCGTGTTCGGCAAAACCGAATACTTTCTCAAAAATCGGTTCGACAAAATTGGATATCTGCTTCAGTTTCATAAAATTTTTGGCGATTATGAAATCCAAAATTACCCCATCGTTTAAATTTTCCATACCGATACCTACCAGTTTTTATATATTTGCCCAAACTTTAACGCATGAAGCTGATTTCCATACAGAACAATTCGGGCATCCCAAAATACCGCCAGATCATCGCTTCTCTCGAAAAGGCCATCTTGGACGGCAAGTTGCTCAAGAACGACCGATTGCCGTCTGTGAACAAAGTGTGCCTCGAGTTCGGATTGTCGCGCGACACCGTGCTCCTGGCCTACGACGAATTGAAAAAACGCGGCATCATCCTGGCCATACCGGCCAAAGGGTATTACGTGAAAAGTACCGAAGTGAGCATTCGCGAGAAGATTTTCCTGTTGTTCGACGAGCTCAATTCGTTTAAGGAAGACTTGTACAATTCGTTTTTGGACAACATCGGAAAGGACGTGCAGGTCGATATTTCGTTCCATCACTTCAATCCGAAGATGTTCTCGAAACTTATCGAGGACAACAACGGGATTTACACCAAATACGTGATCATGCCCGCTAATTTGGGCAATGCGGCCGAATGCGTGAAGACGTTGCCACCGTCTGAAGTTTTTATTTTGGACCAGACGCACGACAGCCTGTCGAATTATCCGTCGGTGTACCAGAATTTCGTGACCGACATTTATAACGCGCTCAAAGAAGGTAAAGGCCGATTGGACCAATACGGCAAATTGATTTTGATTTTCCCGGGATTCCGCGAACCCGAAGGCATGAAACAAGGCTTTTTGAATTTTTGTGCAGATTTTGGGCTCGACCACGAAGTGATTTCGGAATTCGATGCGCGCAACATCGAACAGGGCGAAGTATACATCCTTCCTAACGACCGCGACCTCGTGAAAGTCATCGAACAAGCCAAACGCCAACGGTTTCAGGCGGGAATCGATTTCGGCATCATCTCGTATAACGAAACGCCGCTTAAGAAATTAGTCGAAAGCGGTATCACGACCATTTCTACCGATTTCCTTGCGATGGGCAAACTCATGGCTAAACTCATATCGGAAGGACGCAAGAAACGCATCGAAAACAAATGTTCGCTCATCTTGCGCAATTCCTTGTGATATGCGACCTTTACCAAAAAACACTATGAAAAAGATAATCGCCCTTTCGTGTATCGCCTTGCTTTTCGGATGTGATAATGACAACGAAGGCGAACAGGTATGTACCAATAAACTTTGGGGTCTTACCGAAAACTGCGACGACACTCAAGAACCTCCCGTTTGCGTACGGCTTGCGACATACGGGCAAACCCAAGCTTCGGCCACGACGATTCACGTTGACGAAGCCACTTACGACCATTATATCGCGCTAGGCAACGTGACAAATGGAACGATTTGTTGGGAAGGCACTCAGGATTGATCAGGAACGATGGCTTTTTTCTAACCTGCTCAACGTTTCCCTTGACACGCCAAGATAATGGGCAATCAAGGTCTTGGACACCTTTTGGAACAATTGCGGATATTGCTTGAGCAGCAGTTCGTATTTTTCCTTTGCCGAATTCTTCATCATAGACAGCACACGTTTTTGCAGGGCGACATATCCCAAGAACGCTTTCTCTCCGTGAAATTGGTACATTTTGGGAACGAGAACGCAAAGTTCCTTCCTATCCGAAAGCGAAAGCTCCAATACCACGCTGGTCTTTAGCGCCTGTACGTAAATCTCGCCTTTGTCCTGCGCTATAAACGCGGCGTAATCGGAAACCCACCAATTTTCCATCGCGAACTGAAGGATGTGCTCCTTGCCTTTTTCGTCGTAAATGAACGATTTGAGCAAGCCGTCCATGACCAAAAATTCAGACTTTACGGTATCGCCGCTTTTAATCAGCAAACCTCTTCGTGAAACCGTTCGAGGCCGGAAACGCGGAAGCACTTGCTCAAATTCCTCGTCGGTCAACGGTACCACGCGTTCGATATGGGCGCGCAAAAAAGAAGCATATTCCATTTCGTAAAAATACGCATGGAATATGCTTTTTGTATTAAAATGCGATGCTGTTATCGGCGTTATTTCACCAATGATCCGTCGAGGATTTCGGAAGTCTCGAAAACCTCTTTCAAATGCGAGAGATACGTTTGCCTGAACGTTTCCATGCGCGCTTCGGAATTGTTTTTCTCGACGTCGTGAAAGTGGAAACTCTCTCGTTTGGCCATTCCCGTAAACTTGTTCATTTTGTGGAATCCGAACATCACGCCTTCGTCTACGCTTTTTTGGTCGAAGAATTCGCCTTCGAGCGTGAATGCGGTTTGAGGCGCGTTCCAGGTCGTGGTGAGCATATAATCGCGTCCGTGCATGGAGCCGCCCGTTCCGTAATTGATCGCCGGATTTTCTTGTTTGCGACCGTCGCTGTAATACAAACCGTTGCGATGTCCGGCCGTGAAAACCTTGTCGAGATACGTCTTGAATTCGTGCGGCAACGAGAACCACCAAACCGGTGTGTGATAGATGATCGTGTCGGCCCAAACGAACTTGGCCACTTCTTGTTCGAGGTCGTAAGACTCTCCGATATCGGTGAATTTCGCTTCGAAACCGTTCTGTTGCGTAAAGAATTCTTTGTCCCATTCCAGGATCGTCTTGTTGAATTTGGCGCCAGAATGCGCGAATGCGTGTGCGCCGTTGATGATGAATATTTTTTGCATGATGAAATCTTTCGGGCAAAATTCCGTCAGATACGAAAGGCGTACCTGTGACTTAAATCACAAGTTATTGAAGCGATCATATCCATAAAAAAATCCCCTTCTTGATGAAGAGGATTTACATGCGGCGTCAGCATACCACCAACTGACCGCTCACATTTATCATTTGTTTTCGGCTTGTGCGGCCAATACTTTTCGGATCATATCGCTCTGTTCGGCCATGACCGATTTCATGAGTTCAATTTGGGCTTTGAGGTCGGCGTTTTCGTTTTTGAGGATTTCGATTTCGGACGTGATTGCCTTTTGCTTCTCGTCAAGTTGCCGAAGCGCGTTGACCGAAGCGACCAAAATCGGGTGCATGTTGAAGTTCAGGTACCCGTCGCGGTCGACACCAACGGCTTCGGGGAAAATTTCGCGTACTTCCTGGGCGATGAACCCAACCGCGGATTCGCGTAAAACCTCGTCGGCAAACGTTTTATCGGGAACATTTTTGTAATGATAACGCACGGTTTTAAGCCTTGAGATTTCCCCAAGCCCTTTTTCGTAAAGTCCGTCTATGTTTTTTAAGCGTCCGTCCGACGGAATCGTCCAGGCCGAACTCAAGGGTTTCCGACCTTCGTTGAGCGAAAGTTCGAACTGACCGCCCGGAGTTGCCGTTCCGATGCCCAAATCGCCGGCTGCGGTCAATCCCATACGAAACGTATTGCCGCCTGAACGGAACCCGATGCCTTCAAGCAATCCGGGGCTGTTGAAGACGATGCCGCCTCGAACCGAACCGACTTCCGTGCCGAACAAATAGCCGCTTTCGGACGTGGACGGTGACATGATCTGCGCAAACGTCGGGCCGTCGTTTTCCATCGCCAAAACCGTATTTACGGACGGAGTTCCGCCGCTGTCGCCTCTTGAAATATGAAGCGCGCGTTCGGGTGCGGTCGTGCCGATTCCTACGTTTACGTCGGCGGTGGCCGAATTGGTTCCGCTAATGCTGCCAAGCACAAGCGAATTGCTCGTGCTCACCAAAGCGTTCGACCCGATGGCCGTGGCGTTGGTAAGAACCCCGGACGTTTCCGCCTCGTTGCCCAAAGCCGTATTGTTCTGGCCTTGCGTAGCAGCCGACATGGCCGAAAAACCGACGGCCGTATTGCGATTTCCGGTAAAATTGGTCAATAACGCTTCCCTTCCGACGGCGACGTTGAAATTCCCCGAATCATTGCTGACCATGGTGCGTGCGCCGATTGCGGTGTTGCTTCCACCCGAAACATTATCGGCGAGTGCTTCGCTGCCGTAAGCCGAATTGCCGCCTCCGCTGTTCGTGATCAGACTTTCAGACCCGAAAGCGGTGTTTGTCAAGGAGATCCGACCCGAATTCATGTTGTTGCGTTTGAAAACCACGTCGGCGTTATCGATCGTACCGATGAAATTCGACGCGGCAGTAAGTCCCGAATTCCCCGAAACCGCCCAACTCGAAGCCGTCACCGGAGGCGTTCCCGTAACACCCGAACCTCCGGCCGGATCGATTATGGTCAACGTGCGCAAAGCTCCATAAGTAAATCCCGAAAATGCGATAACCGATGTTCCCACCGGATTCAGACCCGCGTTACAGCCCGGTGTTCCCCATAAAATCGAAACGGTCTGCGGAATGCCTTCGGTAACCGAGACGGGAACGCTCAACGTCGTATCCCAGGAAGGTCTGTTCGTGGATGCGTTGAGCACGTCCTCGGTAGGCGTTTGCCAAGACCTGACCGCGACCCCGTTCACATGAATCTGGAAAAAAATCGAGAAGTTGCCGCATGCTGTCGTGGTCGAAAAGCCCGAAGCCGAGAAATTCACGAAAACCACCGACTGCTTTGGTGTAAAAGTCACGGTCATGTCGGGCATCGCTTGCATCGTTGTGGCTACGGGAGCTAAAGTGGTCGCATCGGCCGTGTAGAAATGTGGTTGTTTTTCTCCGTCTGAATCGAATCGCGCCCATTTTGTTCCGTTCCAATAGTAGAATCCTGGTTTTACGTTGTCTGGCGAAGTCCCGGCCATAGCGGTATTGTACACCATCGTGGATTCTGCCAAAGCACCCGTTTGCGGATTGGTGACGGGCGCGGCTACCGTCGTCGAGGTCAAAGCCACACGAGGGATCAAAATGCCGCTGTTCGAAGAATTGACCTCGAGCATCGCTTTTGGCGTATTGATGTTGATTCCGATGGCTTTTTCCGTCGCGCCGATCTTCCCGAAAACGGTGTTCCCGATGTTCAATTCGTTCGAAACCGTGGTCGAGGAAAGACTCGTATTGGCACCGATGGCGATGTTATTGCTTCCGCTGTTGAGCAGTTCTGCGGCCTTGTGCCCAACCGCTACATTATTGCTGCCCGAGGTTTGCTCGAGTGCACTTCGTCCGATAGCCGTATTTCCGTCACCGCTGCCATTGGCGAATGCAATGCTTCCGACGGCCGTGTTGAAATCGCCCGTATTGCTATCCAGTGCATGATAGCCTAAAGCCGTATTGGCGATGCCCGAAACGGAACTTCTGAGCGCGCGTCGCCCGATTGCGGTGTTATAGTCGCCCGTTGAATTGGCCGTGAGCGCTTCCACTCCCATCGCCGTGTTATAATCGCCCGAAATGTTCGAGAACAGCGCTTTGTTGCCGATTGCCGAATTCTCTTCTCCCGTCGTATTCGAAAACAATGCCTCGAGCCCGAAAGCCGAGTTGTTGGTGCTGATGCCGGACGTCGGAAGCGTTCTTAATCCGAACGACGTGTTCGATTGGCCGAGAAATCCGGCTCTTTGGTTGCTTCGTTTGAAAATTACGTCCTGGTTGTCTCTTGTGCCTATGAAATTCACGGTAGACGACGTGCCTAAATTCCCGGTCGTGCTCCATCCGGTGAGGTCGCTGTTGAGAGCCGTCCATTTCGTACCGTTCCAAAAATAAAATCCGGGCACGACATTATTCGGCGAGACGCCCGCAGTCGCCGTATTGTAGATCAAAGTCGAAACGGAAAGCGCGCCTCCTTGCGGATTGACAACCGGCGCCGAAACCA
This sequence comes from Flavobacterium agri, assembly GCF_013401995.1. GTDB lineage: Bacteria > Bacteroidota > Bacteroidia > Flavobacteriales > Flavobacteriaceae > Flavobacterium > Flavobacterium agri. The sequence goes on along the minus strand of NZ_JACBJI010000002.1, from coordinate 370,567 downwards.
AAGCAGAAGTCAAGGCCACCCGCGGAATGAGCACGCCCTGATCGGTAGCATTGACCTCGAACATCGCATTTGGCGTGATGGTATTGATCCCGATTTGGGCATAAATCGGAAAACACAAAAGCAGGAACGCCCAAAGAGTAACCTTTTTCATGACGCGGAGATTTTGGTGGTACTTCTCGTTTGCGGATCGGGGCGAATCCGTTAAGGCTAAGGTATCGGGAATGTCCTGTAGGGAATCTGAAGAATGTGCGCACGAAACGATAGGGTGTGTAGATTGGTCGGTTTGCGTGTAATCGGTTTCGTGTGGAAAATCCGGATCGGTTTTCAAAAAATGCCATCGGTAAACGAAAAGCGGCGATCGACAGGCAAAAATCTGCCATCGGCACACAAAACGACTGGCTGTCAAAAAATTACAGTACATTTAATCGTATGATCGATGTTATCCTCATAGACGACGAACCGATGGCCATTCGCAGCCTTGAATGGGAATTGCAGAATTTTTGCAAGGACGTTTCCATTGTCGCGACGTTTTCGAATGCGTCTTCTGCGATCGATTACCTAAAATCGCATGTGGTGGATTGTGTGTTTTTAGACATCGAAATGCCCGGAATGGACGGTTTCCAATTCCTTGAATTTTTTCCGAACCGCAATTTCGGCGTGGTGATCACGACGGCCTACGATCAATATGCGATAAAAGCGATCCGGGAAAAAGCGATCGATTACCTGCTCAAACCTATCGATTCGGACGATTTGGTGGCTTGCGTGAACAACATCGCATTGCAAAAAAACAAACCCGCCCTAAGCGAAAAACTCGAGCAGACGTTGGAAGCGATGCTGCAGAAAAATCAATCGGGCGCGAAAAAAATCAGCGTGCCTTGCGACGGTAAAATCATTTTCCTCGAGCCCGATTCGATCTTGTATTGTGAAAGCGACGGCAATTACTGCACGATTTTCCTCGAGAACAAAGAGAAAATCCTGATTACGCAAAAACTCAAGTTCATGGAGGAAAAGCTATCCGATTCGCATTTTTTCCGCGTGCACAATTCGTATCTCGTCAACCTCAATAAAATTCGGGAATACCATAAATCGGACGAATATGTGGTGCTTTCCAACCAAGTGAAAATCCCGGTTTCCCGACAGAAAAAAGCGTCTTTCCTTGATAAACTTTAGCCTCAAGGTTGTCATAAACAGCCAGCCGGAATATGTGTACATCTGGAGTTTCGTAGCCAGCATGTTGTTTATTCTCACGGCTTTGTGCGCGTTGATCTATTCGCAATCGCGCGTGAAAAGTTTCCTCTATTACGGGCTTTACAACTTCGTGACGCTTACGTATCTGTTTCCGAAATCGCCGTTTTTGTTCCATCTCGACGACGTGTATGTGACGAGCCGCTTTTACGGATACAGCCTGTACAGCCAGATTTTATTCCATTGCTTGTTGTTTTTCTTTTATCGGGAATTTCTCGATTTGAAGCAGCATCGGCCTAAATTCCATACGGTTTTGACCAAAGTGCTGTATACTTTGATGGCCGTCGGAGGCGTACTTTTCGTGCTTTCGATCGCAATCGGCGACCTGAAAATCCTGCATGTGTACTACATGTTCTTCCATTTGCCGGTGATTACGGGATTCAGCATCTATGCGTTGTATTCGGCGTTTTTCATTCCGAACCGGCTCGGATATTTCATCATCGTAGGCGTGACGGCTTACAACATTTTGGCGTACACAGCTTTCTACCGCACGTTGTTTTTGCCTTACGAAACGCCGGCTCCTTTGGTTTTCTTTTGCACGGGTATCATTTTCGAATCGGTGGTTTTTATGCTCGGTTTGGGATATAAGATCCGGTTGCTGTATTTGGAGAAAATCAATTCCCAACAGAAAATCATTCAGGAACAGGCCGAAATACAACGGCTCAAAGAGAATTACCAGGTGGAGTTGGAAACAAAATTGCACGAACAGGCCGACGAGCTCAAATCGGTACTTCAAAAATCGGAAGACGAAAAACTCAAATCGCTCACGCTTTCGTTCGAGAACGAGATTTCGCTGTTGCGGCTCGAATCGCTGCGCAGCCAAATGAATCCGCATTTCATTTTCAACGCGCTCAATTCGATAAAAGTCTATCTGATCGACAACGACAAGGAACAGGCCGTTTATTACCTCAACAAATTCTCGAAACTCATCCGCAAAATCCTCGAAAGTTCGCGTACCGACAGCATTTCGCTCGAGGAAGAACTCGAAATCATCGAGCTGTACATGAATATCGAGAACATTCGTTTCGACAAGAAAATCAATTTTGCGATCGATGTCGACCCGAATATCAACCCCGCATCAATCCGCTTGCCCGGATTGATCCTGCAACCGTTTATCGAAAACGCTTTATGGCATGGTTTGATGTTGCGCGAAGGCGAGAAAAACATCGGCATCGACATCAAAAAAGAAGATGTGAAAATCGTGCTTTCGATTACCGATAACGGTATAGGACGTGAGAAAGCCAAACAGAACAGCGACAAAAAATCGTTCCGGAAAGAATCGCTCGGGCTTCGTTTCGCGAGCGAGCGCATCGCCAACTTCAACAAGAAACAACGCACTGATTACAGCTTTGAGATCGTCGACCTTAAAGACTTGAAAGGAAATGCGTCGGGAACGAAAATCCTGTTTTACTTCAATTAATCGTTGGATTTCTCGAGTTTGGAGAGTCTTGCCTCGATCGCTTCGAGCGTTTGTTTCTGGTTCGCCGAAACCGTTTTGAGAGCGGCGTTTTCGGCTTTGAGCTTCTCGATTTCCGATTGTTGTTCCTGAACCGATTTCACGAGCGGCATGATGAACTGGCTGTAAGCGACGCTGTAATTGTCGGAAGGATTCGACGCGTCGGGTTTGTGCAATCCGTCAAAATCATATCCGATTTCGTTGGCCGCTTTTTCGATGTCCTGAGCTAAAAATCCGGTGCGGATGATTGCGGACGACTTGTCGAAATCGGCATTCATATCGGTTTTTAAACTATCCGGAAGGTTTTGCGTAAGATGCGACTGGAATTTTCTCGCATCGAAATGGTACGTCACAGGCTTCAATCGCATAATGAAATCGAGACCCGGAACGTTTTGCTTCACATCGTATTTGAAGCGCGCATCCGAAGGGTTGAAATATGCGACTTGCCCTTCGACTACGGTTACGGCCGCATTTCCGAGACGCACTTTGTTCGAAGCGTTCACGATTGCGCCGTTTCCGACCGCGGTAGCATTGCCCAAAGCCGAAGTGGATACGTTCGCTCCGTTTCCGATTCCGGTGTTGTTGCTTCCCGTCAAGTTCGCGAGTAAGGCCGCGTTCCCGACAGCCGTATTGCTGTTGCCTAACGAATTGTAAAGCGATGAAGAACCGATTGCGGTATTGTTGTCGCCGGTGAGGTTTTCGCGCAAAGCCGAGTTCCCCGAAGCCGTATTGTTGTTTCCCGATTGGTTGGTCGCCATGGCATTCGCGCCCGAAGCGGTGTTCGTCAATCCGGTGAGGTTGCTGCTTAACGCATAACGCCCGATGGCGGTGTTGTTGTCGCCCGAAACGTTCCAACGCAACGCATAATGGCCCGAAGCCGTGTTGCCGTTACCCGTTTCGTTGTTGATCAAAGCCGCCGCTCCTACGGCTGTATTATTCGATCCGGTCTTGTTGTAGTACATCGTGGACGAACCGATCGCCGTGTTGGAATTTCCGCCCGTATTGTCGTGAAGTACCGAAAATCCGATGCCGGTATTCGAGTTTCCGGTGATGTTCGCTACTAAGGAATTCGCTCCGTTTGCGGTGTTTCCAGAACCCGTAGTGTTGGCCATCATCGAATTCGGACCTGTCGCCGTATTGGATTCGCCCGTGGTGTTATTGCGCAAAGCGTTTCCGCCTAGTCCCGTATTCCACGAAGCGGTAGTCGATTGGCTCAAGGCATTGGCACCGATGGCGAGATTGTTCGCACCGATCGTATTTTGCGTCATCGCGTTGTTGCCGATCGCGACGTTGCTGTTTCCTGTGTTGTTGCGCAATGTCCCGTTTCCGAAGCCGATGTTGTAATCGCCGGAAACATTCGAATAAAGCGATTGATAACCCAAACCGATATTGTTGCTGCCCGTCGTATTGGCCAATCCCGACTGATACCCGATAAACGAATTGCGGTTGGCCGTTTCGTCGTCGTTGTCGCCCGCTTGTTCACCGATGAAAATGGAAGTGCCGTTGTTGAGGAATTCGAGCTGTCCGCGTTGGGTCAATCGCATTTTGATGCTGTTGTTCGAGCGAAAATCGACATCCTGGGCGTTGATCGTTCCGATGAAATTCGTTCCGCTGACCGCATTCGCATTACCGACCGTATCCCATCCTTTGAAACTGCTGATCGAAATCCAGAGCGAGGCCGCGTTGTTCCAATAATAAAAACCCGGTTGATAAGGGCCCGATACCGTATTCAAATACACGAGCATCCCGTCTTGGGAAACCGACGGATTGATTGCTGGAAAAGCAGAAATTCTGGGAATCAAAAGACCGTCCTTGCTCGTTGGAGCCGACGGGTTCGAAGCAACGATATCAAGCTGGGCGTTCGGATTCGTCGTTCCGACACCGACTTGCGCACTCGAACTAAGGCATACGCAAAGCCATAGGAAAATGCAGACTGTTCTCATCATTTTATGCAGATTGGGACTTCTGTAATGTTTGACATGACAAATTTATATGTTTTGGCAACAAACTGAAATCCAACAGCTTTTATTCGACAAAAATGTTAAAAACTTCGGCGAAGTGGCTTTTTTTAATAAGAATTTTTGGTAAATAAATCGTTTGGTCGACATTATTAGTGACGACAATCAACGAAATATCGATAAAGTACGTGTCAGAAAATAAGCTTTAACGCAACGTTCGGCGTCAGGCCTAAAGAATACGAAGTGACGCGTTCGGCCGAATCGGAAGCCTCGTTTATGCGATAATATTGGTTGATCACATTTTTCCTGTCCAGAATATTAAGCACCGACGCACTCGCGGAAAGAACCGTTTTTGGCGCCAACGTCCAGTTTTTCGAAGCCGAGAAATTGACTTGCACATATTCTTTAAGCGTACGCGAATTGGGTTGCCCGAAAGTGATCTCAGAATTCGATGGATTGGCCGGATCAATGATGATTCCCGTCGGCAAAGTCGTCACGCGGCCCGAATGCCATTTCGCGCCCAAGGCAAAACGCAACTCGTTCCATTCGTAAATCGCGGCGCAGGAAATCGCGTGTTTGATCGCGAAATTGTTATCGAAGCGCGAAGGTGCGAACGCGTCAAAATCGTATCGGTTGTCGTTATAGGTGTACGAAATCCAGGAATAGAACTTGCCGAAACTCTTCTGGGCGAAAAATTCCGAACCCAAAACCCTATAACTGCCGGTTGCCTGAACGCCTTCGAACTGGTTGCGGAAATCCTGCTCGGACGCGTTGATTCCCGAAACGTGCTTGTAGAAATTATCGACAGCAACCAACCAGCCGTCGTGTTCGAACGTAAGTCCGGCCGAAAACTGTGTGCTTTTCTGCACCGGAACGCCCGATTCGTTGGCCAAAACCCATCGGTTGTTGTCTATCCCGAGGAAATCCTGTCCGTGCGACGCGATTTGCGAAATGCTCTGGCTTTTGCGCTCGGCCAAAATCTCGAGTTTGAGTTTTTGGGTGAGCGAACGGATCAACACAAGACGCGGTTCGGCCAAAACCAAAGCGAATCGTTCGAAATAGTTGAGTCGCAAACCCGCACGGATCTTGGTTTTCGCATCCGCGGAAGCGTAATCGCCTTCGGCAAGAACGGCATGGGTACGCGAGGTCTCGTCTGAAGATTGCGAAAAATCGGGATCGAAAGTGCGCAAATCGTTCCCGACGTTGATCGCATCGTATTGATATCCGAAAGTCGCATCGAACCGATCTGAAACGGCGTACGAATGATGCAACCGAAGTCCTAAATCAAAAATCGAATTGCGGTTCGATTGGCCGAATCCGTCGGTAAAATCCCTGCTGTGCGAATCGAGTCCATATTGGGATCCGTACGCTTGGAATTCCGAAAAATGGAGGTCGTTCCAAGACGATCGCCAATGGAAACTCGCCCCGAAATTCTGTTGTGAAATCGAATTCTTGATCGTGTCAAGTTCGCGGCTTTGGGTAAAATCGACCTCGTTCCGAATACCGATTCCATCGAGTACGAACTCGTGTTTCGTCCCGATTTTTTGGTGGTATTGAAGCGAAAAGTCGTAAAAATAGAAGTCGTTTTTGCTTCGGATCGGAATTTTGCGGTTACCTGTCACATCGTAAATTTCGGTATTGTCGAAAATCCGGTCGCGGTACATCTTGAATGTGGGAGTAGTCGCCACATCGGTGAACGTGCGTCGTCCGGCCGCTTGGATCGTGGCCTTGTCGGACAATTTTATCTTCGAGAAAAAGTTCGCGTTGATCAAATCGACCGAGACCGCGTTATAACAACTGTCGATCTTTTTGGTGTGGCTCGAAACGTCGACCAAAGCCGAAACGCCTTCTCCATAACGGGCCGAACTTCCGTTTTTCGAGATCGAAATATTTGTGGCGAGCATCGGATTGAAAGCCGAAATCAATCCGAAAAAATGCCCCGTCTGGAACATGCGGATGCCGTTCCACAAAAACAAATTCTGGTCATGCGAACCGCCGCGCACATTGATATTCGAAACGGTTTCGTCTATACTCGAGATGCCGGGAACTTGTTGCATGGTTTGCAAGACGTCGGGTTCGGTCAAGCCCGGAAGAATCCCGAATTTGCCGGGACGGACGGTCAACGTACCGTTGTCGTTTTTGGTGATTCCCGTCGCGATATAACGATGCGCGAGAACGGGTTTGAGTTCTTCGATGACGGGTTTGAGCTGCAGTTTCGGGCAATCGGAAACGTAAATGCTTTGGGGTTCGATCTGGATGTTTTCGTATCCGAGATGCCTGATCTGGATCGTGTTCGGCGCCAAAACCGGCAATTCGAAATAGCCGTCCGCGTTCGAAAAAACCTCGACAGACAAACCTTGCATCGTGATTTGGGCGTTTTCGATTCCTCTTCCCGATTCGGAATCGATGAGATACGCACACAACGGCTTGTCCATCTTGCGGTTGTTCGAAACCACGTAATAATTGGCCGAAACGGTTTCGAATTTGAGCTGCGTATGGGCTTCGATATATTCGATTTTTTTGGCCAACGTCAGATTTTCATCGGGAGACGCGAGCATGTAAACCACCAATTCGTCTTCGATATAACTGAAGCGCACGTCGTGTTTTTGAGAAATTTGCGCGAGCAGCGTTTTCAGTGCAAGCCTTTGGTTTTGCGCCAACGCGAACATCGGCAACAGAAACGCGAATATGACGAGCCGCAGCCGCATCACGGTTTTAGAATGATGGAATTGCCCGATTTCTCGACCTGTAAATGATACGTCAGGCATACGGCTTTGAGCGCGGCGTCGAGATTGTCGGCCGGAAGGAAACCGGTGAACAATTGCTCAGATTCGCCTTTGAGGTCGATTTCCACATCGTATTTGCGTTCGATTTCGGCCACGACTTCGGGCAAGGTTTCGAGATACAAAGCGATTTCGCCACTCATCCATTCGGGTTGCGACAAATCGGGAATGTGCATTTTTTGCGGTTGCTTGCCTTTTTCGAAATTCATGCCGTGTCCGGGCGTGAGCAGCCATTCTTCGGCATCGAAACGCACGAGCACCTTTCCTTCGAAACACACGACCTGGAACCTGTTGCCGCGCGATTTCACGTTGAACTGCGTGCCTATGACCATCACTTGCCCTAAATCTGTGTCGACGGTGAATTTTTTACCTTTGGCGACTTTGAAATACGCTTCGCCTTCGAGGTTCACTTCGCGTTTGCTGTTCCAATTCCAAGAGCTGAAATCGGCTTTGGATGCGGAATTGAGTACGACTTCGGAATTATCCGGCAAATGGAACGTCAATGTTTTTCCGTTATCGGCCGATTCATGCGTCGGCATCAAGAATGTGACTGCCAATCCGATGAATACGACAACTGCAGCCGCGATTTGCAACCAACGACGCGCGTACAACGGCACTATTTTGGTCGGTTTTTTCTCGTGAGACAACACTTCGGTAAGGATGCTTCCCGAGTCGAATCGAGGCTTATGAAGCGTCTCGAAATTGTCCTTTATGCGCGACAACGTCGGGAATTCGGGACTTTGCTCGAGTTCCTTGAGTTCGTTTTCGGACAATTCGCCTGCAAGCCAGCGCGCGAGTAAAGTATCTTGGTCCATTTGGTCTTGTTTGCGTTATGACAAGGTCGATTTGAAAAACCCTACCTGAAATTGTCGATTTGTTCGCGCATAGTCACAAGCGCGCCGTGAATCCTTTTTTCGACGGCCTTGACACTGATGTCGAGCATTTCGGCAATCTCTTTATACTTCTTTCCTTCGATGCGATTGAGCAACAAAGCCTCGCGTTGGGCGTCGGTCAGCGAATTGATCGCTCGGTCGAACTTTTGTCGGAATTGTTCTTCCTCGATCAAAAATTCGGGATTTTCTATCGTAATCGTGTCTTTGGAATGTGTGCGTTCGAATTTGAGCGCGACTTTTTGCGAAGCGATCTGGTTCAATGCGGCGTTTCGGGCGACGGTGTAAATGAACGATTTCGGATGGCGCACATCGGCACAATTCTGCCAAAGTTTGATGAACGCGTCCTGAGCCAAATCGTCTGCCAAATCTTCATTGCCGAATTTGAAATACAGGAAATTGCGCAGCGCACTTATTTGCTGATTGAAAAATCGCGTGAATACGTTTTCGGAACAAATGCCTTTATCGGGATTTTCCATTGGTTGGAGGTTGGGATTTCGACGAAGGAGAAATCTCAGCCTTACGCCGTCTGGACGAGATTCCTCCTTCGTCGGAATCCCTCCAGGAAACCGAAATTAAAAAAAAATGAATACGGAGGTAGGGTCGATCCGAAAATTTCTGTCTTCCATACAAAAGCACCAAATGGCAAACGAATGGCGATGCGATTTCCGAAACGACTTTTTGATCCGTCCGAAAACAAACTGCATTTACTCGTACAAATGCTCATTTGGCTTGCAATCATCCTAATCCTATTCAGTTTAAAATCAATTATCTAAAAACAATCACCATGAAAACGATCACTCAATCATTGAAAACAGCCTTGTCAAAAACCGGAAAATTCCCTGTGTATTTCGCGCTTGCCGCCATTTTCATCATGAACACGGCCTCTACCTGCGAATGGGAGCACGATGACGACGACAGCCACCACGGAAGCTCGCAAAATATTTCGGCGATCAACTCGGCCGTGAATTCGGGTACTTGGAAGGTAACGTATTATTTCGACACCGATTCTGAAGAAACGACCCAATTCGCCTCCTATACGTTCACTTTCGGCGACAACAACCAATTGGTCGCGACCGATGGCAGCAATTCGGTTCAAGGCACATGGTCGGTTACGAATTCGAGCGGTTCAAGCCGACACGGAGACGACGACAGTTCGGACGTCGATTTCAACATCTTTTTCTCGTCTCCGGGCAACTTCGCCGACCTTTCAGACGATTGGGATATCGTACTCTACACGGCCAACCGTATCGAACTCATAGACGTGAGCGGCGGAAACGGCGGCACCGACATATTGACATTCGAAAAAATTTAGTTGGATTTTCGTTGATAACTTATCCGTTCAAAGGTTGGGAAAAGGCTTCATTCGAGGCCTTTTCGCTTTTTCGTACCTGTCGATTTCGTTACCTTTGAAGCCAAACCTCTATTGAAAAACCAAATGAAAAAAACACTCCTCGGATTCCTTTTCGTGCTTGCGAGTTGCGTGGTTTCGGCCCAACAACTCAAGTCGCCCAACGGTAACCTGACCATGGATTTCGCGCTGCAATCGGGCGGCGTCCCGACGTACAAACTCGATTACAAAGGAAAAGCGGTCATCAAGACGAGCAAACTTGGGCTCGAACTCAAAAAGGACGAGAAATCGCTGCTTGACGATTTTACCGTTTCGGATACCCAAACCGCAACTTTCGACGAAAACTGGAAACCGGTTTGGGGCGAAGTGGCAAGCATCCGCAACCAGTACAACGAACTTGCGGTCACGCTCAAACAAAACAAAACCGATCGCGTCATGATCGTGCGTTTCCGTTTGTTTGACGACGGATTGGGTTTCAGGTACGAATTCCCGACCCAGAAAAACCTCGTGTATTTCGTAATCAAGGAAGAACGCACCCAATTCGCGATGGCCGGCGACCATACGGCGTTTTGGATTCCGGGCGATTACGATACGCAGGAATACGATTTTACGACATCGAAACTGTCGGAAATACAAGGTTTGATGAAGAAATCGGTGACGGCGAACTTGTCGCAGACGTCGTTTTCGGATTCCGCCGTACAGACATCGCTCATGATGAAATCGGCCGACGGATTGTACATCAACCTTCACGAAGCCGCGCTTATCGATTACGCGTGCATGCACTTGAACCTCGACCCCAAAACGCTCACGTTCCAATCGTGGCTCACGCCCGATGCGAAAGGCGACAAAGGCTATATGCAAGCGCCGTGCACTTCGCCTTGGAGAACGGTCATGGTAAGCGACGATGCGCGCGACATCGTGGCCTCGAAAATCACGTTGAACCTCAACGAGCCGTGTAAAATTGACGATACGTCCTGGATCCATCCGGTGAAATACGTGGGTGTTTGGTGGGAAATGATCACAGGCAAATCGACCTGGTCGTATACGGACGAACTTCCGTCGGTACAACTCGGCATCACCGATTACACCAAAGTGAAACCGAACGGAAAACACGGCGCCAACAACGCCAACGTCAAAAGATACATCGACTTCGCGGCCAAGCACGGTTTCGGCGGCGTTCTCGTCGAAGGTTGGAACCAGGGTTGGGAAGACTGGTTCGGGCATTCGAAAGATTATGTGTTCGATTTCGTGTCGCCTTATCCCGATTTCGACGTGAAAATGCTCAACGAATATGCGCATTCGAAAGGTGTGAAGATCATCATGCACCACGAGACGTCTTCATCGGTAAGAAATTACGAGCGCCACATCGACAAGGCCTACCAATTCATGAAAGACAACGGTTACGATGCCGTGAAAAGCGGTTATGTGGGCGACATTTTGCCGCGTGGCGAAAACCATTACGACCAATGGATCATCAACCATTACCAATATGCGATCGAAAAGGCCGCCGATTACAAGATCATGGTCAATGCGCACGAAGCGGTGCGTCCGACGGGAATTTGCCGCACGTATCCGAACATGATCGGAAACGAATCGGCCAGAGGAACCGAATACCAATCGTTCGGCGGATCGAAACCCAACCATGTGACGTTGCTTCCGTTCACGCGTCTTTTGGGCGGCCCGATGGATTACACGCCGGGAATTTTCGAAATGGACCTGTCCAAACTAAACCCGGAAAACCATTCGCATGTGAACAGCACGATCGCGAACCAACTCGCGCTTTACGTGACCTTGTATTCGCCTTTGCAGATGGCCGCCGATTTGCCTAAAAACTATGAGCGTTTCATCGATGCGTTCCAGTTCATCAAAGACGTCGCGATCGATTGGGACGACAGCAAATACCTCGAGGCCGAACCCGGACAATATATCACCGCGGCGCGCAAAGCCAAAGGAAAACAAGATTGGTTTATCGGAAGCGTAGGCGGGAACGATCCGCGCACGTCGAACATCAACTTCAATTTCCTCGACAAGGGCAAAACGTACGTCGCCACGATTTACGCCGACGGAAAAGACGCGCATTACAAGACGAATCCGCAGTCGTACAACATCCGCAAAGTACTCGTGACGAACAAATCGAAATTGTCGCAATGGGTTGCTTCGGGTGGCGGTTATGCCATTTCGATCGTGCCTGCGACTTCTGAAAACTCGAAAGGATTGAAAAAACTCTAACAACCTATGAACAAACATTTGAAAGTGCTGTTGCTGTTTTTGGCGTTTTCGGCTTCGGCCATCGCCCAAAAAGCGAACGACCAAAAGGCGAAAATCGACATGCTAAAGGCGTTCTACACGGAATACATCACGGCCAACGCCAAAGAACCTGCCAACGAAAAAGAGGTCGCCTCGATCAGGAAAAAATACTGCACGGCCAAATTCCTCAAGGAAATCGAGGCCAAACAAGCTTCGGGCGAACTCGATTACGACATTTTCGTAAGTGCACAGGATTACGACGTCGAATGGCTCAAAACGTTGAAAGTTGAGCCTGCCGTGACGTTCAACGTTTTCCGCGTGACGTACGACATGAATTTTGAAGATGAAAAAGCGTTGATCCGTCCCGTAATCGTGAAAGAAAACGGAAAGTTCAAGATCGGCAACATCAAAACCGATTGACACCAAAGCCTCTTCATTGCGAAGGGGCTTTTTTATGCGACGCTCGTTTTCGAGCCCAGCTTTTCGTACCTTAAACGTCCAATGGAAATCAAACCCAAATCTTGCAGTCACGATCACGGAAATCACGATTCCGACGGCTATTCGCACGACCACGACCACGATTCGGATGGTTCGGGCTGGAAAAGCCATTGGCCGTTGTTGCTCGCGATCGTGATTTTGTTTGCCATGTTAGTTTTGGAATACGGATTTTCGTTCGTGCCCGAATTCCCGATCGACCTCATAATTTTCGGCATCGCTTACCTTTTAGCCGGATACGACGTGTTGTATATGGCCTACAGAAAAGCCATCCGATTCGATTTCTTCAACGAGTTTTTCCTGATGAGCGTGGCCACGATCGGCGCGTTCGCGATCGGTGAATACAGCGAAGGCGTCGCGGTCATGGCGTTTTATTCGATAGGCGAATGGTTTCAGGACGCGGCCGTAGACAAAGCCAAACGCAGCATTAAGTCGCTTTTGGACATCCGGCCCGAATCGGTTTCGGTGAAACGTGACGATACTATTTCGCAAGTGCATCCTTCCGAAGTCGGAATCGGAGAAATCATCCGCATAAAACCTGGCGAAAAAGTCGCGCTCGACGGTGAACTGGTTTCAGAAAAAGCCACGTTCAACACCTCGGCTTTGACCGGTGAAAGCCAACCCGATTCGAAAAGCGCAGGTGAAAAAGTATACGCCGGCATGATCAACCTCAACACGGTCTGCGACATAAAAGTCACGGCCAAATTCAGCGATTCCAAACTGAGCCGCATCCTCGAAATGGTTCAGGACGCGACGGCGCGTAAATCGCAGACGCAATTGTTCATCAGCCGTTTCGCCAAAATCTACACGCCTATCGTATTCGCGTTGGCGTTGCTCGTTTGTTTCGCACCTTACTTTTTTGTTTCCGATTACGTGTTCCGCGAATGGTTTTACCGCGCTTTGGTTTTTCTTGTGATTAGTTGCCCGTGCGCTTTGGTGGTTTCGATTCCGTTGGGTTATTTCGGTGGAATCGGGCTTGCATCGAGAAACGGCATCTTGTTCAAAGGCTCGAACTTCCTCGACGTGATGACGCAGATCGACACTGTGGTAATGGACAAGACCGGAACGCTTACCGAAGGCGTTTTCAAAGTGCGCGAAATCGTATCCGACGGTATTTCGGAAAAAGAATTGCTCCAAAAAACGGCCGCTTTGGAAAGCCATTCGACGCATCCGATCGCGTTGGCCATTGTAGAAAAAGCCAAAGGCGAAGTTGCCGACAACATTGCGGTTTCGGATGTAGAAGAAATTGCGGGCCACGGATTGAAAGGCAAAATCGGCGTCGACGAAATCCTCGTCGGAAACACCAAATTGCTGCGAAGTTTCGGAATCGATTACCCAAAAGAAATCGACACTATCGTGTTTACGACCGTCGTGGTGGCCATCGGCAAGAAATACGCGGGTCATATCGTGATTTCGGATCAAATCAAACCCGACGCCAAAGACGCCATCGCGAAACTTCACGCGCTTGGCATCAAAACGGTCATGCTTTCGGGAGACAAGGAAAATGTCGCGGCCGAAGTGGCCAAAGAAATCGGGATCGAAACGGCTTACGGCAATTTGCTTCCCGAGGGAAAAGTCGAAAAAGTGCAAGACTTGAAAAACCAAAACCGACGCCTGGCTTTCGTAGGCGACGGCATAAACGATGCGCCCGTCGTGGCTTTGGCCGACGCGGGAATCGCAATGGGCGGGCTTGGAAGCGACGCGACGATAGAAACCGCCGACATCGTGATCCAGAACGACCAGCCGTCTAAAATCGTTTCGGCGATCAGGGCCGGAAAAATCACCAAAACCATCGTTTGGCAAAATATCGCGCTTGCGATGGCCGTAAAAATCGCCGTGCTCGCTTTGGGCGCAAGCGGCGTCGCCAATCTTTGGGAAGCCGTGATTGCCGATGTGGGCGTAGCTTTGCTCGCAATCCTGAACGCGGTGAGGATTCAATCAATGCGGTTAGGCTGACTTAGGTGATCCATCCGAAATACATCGAAATCGGCATCATTGCCAAAAACGACGGGATCAAAATCGAGAAACACACACCCGAAAACCATATCAGTCCGTCGTATTTGTAATGCGAAAGTCCTAGGGTTTGGAACGCGCTCGAAAATCCGTGGAGCAAATGCCAAAACAGCGAAAAGCAGCCCAAAACATAGATCGTGACTTCTATCGGGTTGCTGAACTTCTCGAGCATCATCTCGTACAACGGCAATTCTTCGCCCGTCCTGAATTGGCTAAGGCGGTTCGGAATCCAGAAATTCGACGTGTGCACGACCAAAAACAGCAAAATCAATGTGCCGAGCAACGCCATGCTGCGACTGTACCAAGTCACTCGAGGTGCGGGTTTCGAATACGCATATCGCACCGGACGCGCGTCGCGGTTCTGTTTCCACAGGTACAATCCCTGGAAAATATGGATCAGGAATCCGAGAATCAACACGATTTCGAGCGTTCGGATGATTGGGTTCGTGCCCATGAAGTGTGCTCCGATGTTGAACGTTTTTCCTCCGTCGTTATAAAAAATCAGCCCGTTGATCGCCGCGTGCACGATCAGGAAACTGATCAGGAACAACCCCGTGAGCGCCATCGTGATTTTCTTTCCGAGCGAACTCGTGAAAAGCTGCAAAATCCATTTCATAAAATTCGGTTTGATTGCAAAAAAAGGCACGCTCCCGACGATGCGCGAACGTGCCAAAAAAGAAAGATTATGCTACAGGAACGGCCTGACGTACTTCGACGGTCGCTCCGTATTCGATGATAGGACATCCTTTGGCAAGCTCGACGGCTTCGTCATAATCGTTGGCCTTGACCAGGAAAAGTCCGCCGATGGATTCTTTGACTTCGGCATACGGCCCGGATGAAAGGCCGTTTTTGGTGATGACGCGTCCGTCTGCATCCCAACGTTTCGGAGGCGCGACGAGTTTGTCTTGGGAAGCGAGGCTGCCGATCCATTGCTGGTACGGTTGCATGGCGTTTTTCATTTGTTCGGGAGTCGGGGTCGGGTTGGCGCTCGTGAAATCTCTGTGGATCACTACTAGGAATTCTTGCATGGTTGATTTATTTAGATTTATAATGATGGATCAATAGTTTTCGAACTCGGTATCGTCGAACGCGTCTTCTTGCATGTGCAGGTTTTCGTCGAGGTATTCGCATCCTTCACTCGAATCGTATTTGTGCGTCGGACCGATGTATTCCGGCCCTAACTCGTTCGTAAAAGCTCTCGTGATGCTCGTGAAACTGAAAAATTGTAGAATTTTCATAAGATCGATTTTAGGTTGTCAATTGAATTGTCCGGGTTGATACGATCCGGCCACCGAAGGAAACGCCAATTGGATGCGGTTCCACGTATTGATTCCGGTCACGACGATCGTGAGGTCTATGAGTTCCTGTTCCGAAAAATGAGCACTCGCCAAAGCGTATGTCTTTTCGGAAACTTTGGTTTTCGTCAACGCCTCGGCCCAA
Source organism: Flavobacterium agri (assembly GCF_013401995.1). Lineage (GTDB taxonomy): Bacteria > Bacteroidota > Bacteroidia > Flavobacteriales > Flavobacteriaceae > Flavobacterium > Flavobacterium agri. The sequence continues at coordinate 354,689 of NZ_JACBJI010000002.1, read as the reverse complement.
GCCAAAGCCGCGCGTTCGCGTTCGGTGTAATACGGCGCTTCTTTCCACGAGCTGAGTCCGTAAAGGCGTTGTTCGGTTTCTCCGATGGCACGCGCTTCCTTGTAATGCATGTCAAGACAATACGCACAGCCGTTGATCTGCGAGACGCGCACCTCGACAAGATGGCGCAGCGAAGCATCGATGGTAGATTTGTTGATGTAGGCGCCCACTCCGAACAACGGTCGTAAAGCGTCTTTTCCTTTTTCGAAAATATTAAGTCGTGTTTTCATGATATGTATGGATTGATTGTAAATGATTAAACTTCTACGGGCGGAATAATTTTGCGCTCGCCGTCCTCGATCGTTACGTTACCCATTTTCCCGCTTTTGAAATCGGACAGCGTTTGCAGCAAGGTTTCCTGAGAACCCATTGCCATCGCGCCTTGTGAAAAGATTTTCTCGTTTAGCGGTACGCCCGATATGAAAATCACTTCTGAATCGGTAATGCCGTTGAATGTGATCGCTTCCTCTATTTCGGAACGTCCGAAAGACACGACATTGCCTTCGTCGAGTTCTACGGTCTCTTCGGGCAGCATCACGTCGCAACGGCCTTCGATGACCAACACCGTTCCCGACCAATTCGCAGGCAATACATGCGTAAAGCTTTTGCGCGGTTCGACGAAAACATGCAGTATCGCAAGCGGATCCGGTGTGGCGATCGGATTGTTTTTTTCACCCGAACTGCCGCAAACCACTTTCACGCGCACGCCGTCTTCAATTATTTCGGGCATTTGCGATTTGTCGATGAACACACTTTGAGGTTCCGTGGTTTTTTTCGCCAATGGCATGTTCAGGAACAATTGCAAACCTTCTACTTCGGCTCCGTCGGGCACCGGGAATTCGGTATGCACAACGCCTTTTCCGGCAAACGTCCAAAGCAGGCTGCCCGGCGTGATCGTGATATCGTTCGCCCTAGAATCGATGCTGCGATACGGTGCCGAATGTTCAAAAACATAGCTGATGGCCGACATGCCTGCGTGCGGATGCGGTCCGAAAACATCTCGTGTCAATTCGAAATGGTCGAACCCGATGATCGGATCCATAAGTCCCTCAAAATCGAAAGCACGTGCTTTTCTCGCAAAGAAGCTGCGGTCACCTTCTACATCGGTGGTGATAACGGGCGATAGTGTAAGTCGTTTCATAGGATTGGATTTTAGTCAATTGTTATATCTAAGCGTCAGATGTAAAACCCGACTGGCGTTGCGTTGCCCGCCGTGTTGCCGTGTTGTTGATCGGATTTTCGCACGGATAATGCGTCCGACGTTGGGCTATCCGAATGCACGAACGGATGGAAAGTGCATGCCCGTTACAACCGCCTCGGCAACCTGGCATCCGTCATCTTCGTTTCGACGGACAACAAGCCGTTTATCTTTGCGGACGGTTCGGGAACCATTGCTCGAACGTGAGCGTCCCGAGTTTGGCGTCGTCATTCGGCACCAAGGTCAAATCGTCTAGGCGCGCGCCGAAATACAAAGCGTTCGCGTCTGCCACGACTTTACGTGAATCATTGGTCTTGTCGAGATATTTCTGCATGAGGTCAGAAAGCGGGAATCGCTCCGGACCGCCGATTTCGACAATTCCATTGGTCGGCGCCTGCAACGAAATCTCGGTTACGAAAGTCGAGACGTCTTCGGCTGCGATTGGTTGGATTTTTGCCGGAGATAACGTAACGTTCGCGCCTGCATCTGCCGAGGCGGCGATTCCTCCGAGGAATTCCAAAAATTGCGTCGAATGGATGATCGTGAAAGGCACGCCCGATTTGCGGATCAGGTCTTCCTGTACTTGCTTGGCGCGGAAATATCCGCTGTCCTGCAAACGATCGGTTCCGACAACGGAAAGCGCGACATGGTGTTTTACTCCGGCGTTGATTTCGGCGGCCAACAGGTTTTTGCCTGAAGTCTCGAAAAACTCCATGACGTCTCTATCGGCGAAAGATGGGGAATTCGCAAGGTCGATGACTATGTCGGTTCCGCTTACGGCTTCGGCCAATCCTTCGCCCGTTATGGTATTGATTCCTGTGGATGGTGAAGCGGCTATGACCTCATGCCCGAGTTTCCTCAACTTTTCGGTGGTTTTGCTTCCGATAAGGCCCGTCGCCCCGATTACTAGAATTTTCATGATACTTGCTTTTAAAATGGTGGTTATTGATTTTCAAATTTGACAGAGCAATAGCCAAACGACGTGCCAATCACTTAATCAATTGTAAATCAGCATTTTAAAAACAATTGTCATTTTCGAATTTCACTTTATTCAGTGAAATCACTTTTTGCATCCTTTTATTTCGGGATTTCTGTCGGAATTCCGTCGCATAAAAAAACCTGCCTCGAATCGAAAGCAGGTTGCTGTAATTTCATTGTCCGGAAAATCAATTCTTGAAATAATCCGACTTGGAAATCGAGAGCTTCTTCATTTTGGAATGCAGCGTATTCCCGGGAATGTCGAGCACTTCGGCCGCGCTTCCGGGTCCCGAGATCTTTCCGCGGCAGCGTTTGAGCGTCGAGATGATAAAATCGCGTTCCATTTGTTCGAGGGTTTTGTCGAACGCATCGGCAGCAGCAGTATTGGCATCGGTTTTCTTGGGCAGATAGACTTCCTGCAACGTGTTGCCTTGGGCCATAAGCACGCTCCTTTCGATAAGATGTTCGAGTTCGCGTACGTTGCCCGGCCACAAATAACTATGCAATTGTTGCAAAGCTCTCGCTGAAATGCGCGTGATGTTGCGGCCTGAATTCTTGCTGTATTTCGAAAGGAAAAAGTTCGCGAGCGCTTCGACGTCTTCCATGCGATCGCGCAAAGGCGGAAGTTCTATCGGGAAAACGTTGAGCCTGTAATATAAATCGGAACGGAAACGACCCGCCTTGACTTCTTCTTCCAAATCGCGATTGGTCGCCGCGATGATGCGCACGTCTACTTTTATCGTCTCTTTGCCGCCGACGCGCTCGAGTTCGCGTTCCTGGATCACGCGCAGCAATTTGACTTGGGCTTCAAGCGGCATCTCGCCTATCTCGTCGAGGAAAAGCGTACTGTGATTGGCCAATTCGAATTTTCCGATACGGCGTTCAAGCGCGCCTGTGAACGCTCCTTTTTCATGTCCGAACAATTCGCTTTCGATTAGATTTGCTGGCATGGCGGCACAGTTGACCTTGATCATCAATCGGTCTTTTCGCGGCGATGCATTGTGGATGGCGCGCGCGATGAGTTCTTTTCCGGTTCCCGTCTCGCCCAGCACGAGCACCGTCGAATTCGAATCGGCGACAAGCGACATGAGACGGTATACGTTCTGCATCTGTTCGCCCGAGCCGATAATGTCCGAAAAATTGTAAATGTTCTTGATTTGTTCTTTCAGGTACACGTTTTCCTGTTCGAGCTGTTGTTTATAAACCAGCAGCTTCTCGTTGGCCATGATGTTCGCGATCGCCATTCCGATTTGGGAACAAATGCCTTTAAGTATCGCCGGATCGAGATGATCGGCCAACAGCCAAAGTGTGCCGATGTTCGAATTCCCGACCGTTAACAACGCGCCGTACATGTTCCTGAAGCCTGTTTTTTGCCACAAAAGCGCATAACTGTTGTCCTCGCGTTTGAGTTCTTCGGCCACATTGAAAACCACGGCTTCACGCGATTTCATGACTTGGGCCGTATAAATTTCGCTGCGTTCGATCTTGACCGAGGCCATCTTGTCGAAATCGATGTTGAAATTCGCGAAAATACTGCGGTCGAAAATATAAGGCGTAAGATGTAGGCCGTCTTCGTCGAAAACGCGCAGCATCGCAAGTTTGGTGTCGAGCATTTCGCGCAATACCTTGACGATGGCTTTCTCGAGATCGGATTTGGTGCGCACGCCCGCAATCTCATTGCTGAATTGCAGCAAAACCTCTTGTTGAGTGGTCTTGGTGACAAGGCTTTCGTTCGAAATGATGTTCGCCATCGCAATCGAAATCTGGGCGCAAATGCCTTGAATCAACGGAATGTTGACTTCATCAGTATTGAGCCAAAGGATGCCGAGATTGACGTCTGCATGACGCAACGCGATCCCGACAAGGTTGCGGAAGCCGATGTGTTTCCACAATTGAAGATACTTTGAGGTGATGCCGCGATTGATTTCGATATCGACGTTGAACAGCAGCGGAATGTAACTGTTGAGCACGCGGTTTTGCAGACCGTCGTTAATCGGGAATTTCGACCTTAACACTTCCTGCAGCAGCGAATCGTCCTGTATGGAAAGCGTGGTGTCGTAAATATACGTGCTCATGGTTTGCCCGTCCTCATTGATTTTGCGAATCACGTAACCGTTGAGCGAATTCATTTTCGCAAGTGCCGTGCGCACCGACAACGCCAGGTCTTCTTTGTTGCGCACCGTGGCTATGTCGTTGCTGAAATCGAGCAGATAGGACTTTTCGGCCTCCTTTTTCTGGAGTTCCTCGTTTTTGATGATGTTCGAGACCGCCACCGAAAGTTGGGGCGTGATGCCTTTGATGATGTTGCGGAACTCTTGGGTGAACGTTTCTTTGTTATCGGAATAAATGTGGATGAAACCCATGGGTTTTTCCTCGTGCCACAACGTCGTCATCAGGATTTCGCGCACACCTCTTTCGTAATTCACGCGTAGGAAAGACGGGCTTTTGGGTTCGTCCATAACGTCTTCGAGATAGAACGAGATCGGACCGTCGGCAGCGAGGACCTCCTGAATGAACGGTTCGTTAAGGTTGAAATGCGCTTTGATAAGGCCTTGGTAAGCCGAGTGATCGCGAATCGGCGAACGCTCATTGTCTAAAAGGAAAGGTGTGTAGGTTTCGTCTTTGTGGTCGATGAGCGTGACGATAGTATGCGTGAATTCGAAGAAACTGCGGATGCGTTTGGTGAACAGCACGATCAGGTCGTTCTTTTCGCGCACTTTGGTGATGTCTTTGGCCAGGTCGAGCAAAATATGCCGCTCCTTCTCGAGAACAGAAGGCGCATCTGATTTTGGCTGTGTCGCTTGTGCTTTTTTCATGGAAAGCAATGCCAATTGTTTTTGGAAATGTGTTTGGTAAAATGGGGCGGGAAAAATCGGCGGTACTAAATTACGGAATGTTTGGTTTGGATAGACTTTGATTGGAAAATGGGTTTCGATGGCGGTCACGAAACGTATGGATTGGGGTTATTTTTGGAAACTAACAAGCGAAAAAGCTTTTTCTGGTTTGAAGAAAATCTGTTCGGGTAATTGCGTTAGGGATAGAAGCGGCATCCTTTTGGGGTTCCTCGACTGCGCTCGGAACCCCAAAAGATACAGCGGATAGCCCGACGGCGGCTCCTCGACTACGCTCGGAGCCCATATCTTGTTCCAAACAAAAGCGTCTCCAAAGTCTGGCCGCCGGAACGCCCAAAAACCAAAAACTATATAAATAAAAAAGCTCCCCATTTCTGAGAAGCTTTAGTACCCGGGGCCGCAAACTTGAAATAGTTTGAGCCGACCCCAAATAAAAAAACCTCCTAAAAAGGAGGTTTTCGTACCCGGGGCCGCAAACTTGAATAGTTTGAGCCGACCCCAAATAAAAAAACCTCCTAAAAAAGGAGGTTTTCGTACCCGGGGCCGGGCTCGAACCGGCACGGTTTCCCACAGGTGTTTGAGACCAGCGCGTCTACCAATTCCGCCACCCGGGCATTTTTGATTTGGTATGAACCGTTTTGTGGCTGCAAATGTAAAACTTTTTCTTTATCTGCAAACAAAATTTACATGATTTTATTCTTTCCGCATCGGATTTAATTTCTAAATTTGCACACCGTTTACAAAACGGTCACACAACTAACTACTTAACAACACATTAAAATGTCGCATCACGAGCCGGAAGCCAAGATTTTCGCGTGTACGCAAAGCACTTACCTCGCAGAGAAGATCGCCGCAGCATACGGTGCTCCGCTAGGAAAAGTTACGTTCTCTGAATATAGCGACGGTGAATTTCAGCCGTCTTATGAAGAATCGATCCGCGGGATCAGGGTTTTTATCGTGTGCTCGACATTTCCGAGTGCCGACAACCTTATGGAGTTGTTGCTCATGATCGACGCCGCAAAACGCGCTTCTGCCCGTCATATCACGGCCGTCATCCCTTATTTCGGATGGGCGCGCCAAGACAGGAAAGACAAGCCGCGCGTTCCGATAGGTGCCAAACTCGTAGCCAAATTGCTCGAGGCCGCCGGAGCGACACGCATCATGACGATGGACTTGCACGCCGATCAGATCCAGGGATTTTTCGAGAAACCGGTCGACCATTTGTTCGCCTCGACGATTTTCTTGCCTTACGTGAGAAGCTTGAATCTCGAAAACCTCACAATCGCGTCTCCGGATATGGGCGGTTCTAAAAGAGCTTACGCCTATTCGAAGTTCCTGAACTCGGATGTCGTGATCTGTTATAAGCAACGCAAGGCTGCGAACGTGATCGAATCGATGGAACTCATCGGTGAAGTGAAAGGCCGCAACGTGATTTTGGTAGACGACATGATCGATACCGGAGGAACGCTCGCCAAAGCAGCCGACCTCATGATTGAAAAAGGAGCGCTAAGCGTTCGTGCGATCTGTACACATGCCATTCTTTCGGGAGCGGCTTACGAGAAGATCGAGAACTCGAAATTGACCGAACTGATTGTGACCGACTCGATTCCGCTTAAGAAGCAATCGGATAAAATCAAGGTCGTGAGCTGTGCCGACCTGTTCGCCGACGTCATGCAGATGGTGCAACAGAATAAGTCGATCAGCGGCAAATTTGTAATGTAATTTTTAATATTAACTATAATTTTTTATCAATGAAATCGATTACGATTAAAGGATCAGAAAGAGAAAACGTAGGCAAGTCATCGACGAAGTCGCTACGTGATGCTGGAATGGTTCCGTGCGTAGTATACGGCGGCGACAAACCAGTTCACTTCTCTGCAGAAGAGAAGTCTTTCAAAAACTTGGTTTACACTCCGAACGCGCACACTGTCGTGCTCGATCTAGGTGCCAAAAAAATCAACGCTATCCTTCAGGATATCCAGGTTCACCCAATCAGCGACAAAATCCTTCACATCGACTTCTTCGAACTTAACGAGAAGAAAGAGATTACTATGGAAGTTCCTGTGAAAGTGGTTGGTACTTCAAAAGGTGTCCTTGGCGGAGGTGTTCTTCGTTTGAACCAACGCAAACTTAAAGTGAAAGCGTTGCCGGCAAACCTTCCTGACTTCGTTGAAGCGGACATCACTGAGCTTGAAATGGGTAACAAATTGTACGTTACGAAACTCGTTTCTGACAAGTACAAATTGATGCACCCGGACAACACGGTTGTAGCTCAGGTACGTATCTCTCGTGCGGCGATGAAAGCTGCTCAAGAGGCTGCAAAAGCTGCAAAAGCTCCTGCAAAAGGAAAGAAAAAGTAATTTTTCTGAAGTTATATTGGAAAGCCTCGTTGAAAGACGGGGCTTTTTTATTGGGGTGATTGGACGGTTGAGTTTTAGGATTTTGTGCATTTTTTCTGTACTTGGCTTGTGAAATCCCGCATTAACTTGAGGATGGGTGGTGGTGGTAATTTTTCTGCACCCTTTTTTATCTGAAGCCAATCCGGTTGAGCCGTTTTGCTTTCTCAAAAGACCAACCGCTTGCATTGATTAGATTTCTCGACTGCGCTCGAAATCTAACCCAAAGCAAATACCGACGTCTTAAACATTTGACTTTCGACATTCGACTTCCTATTTTTGCTCCATGAATTTTTTCACCAATATTTTCTTTAAACAAAAAGCCGACTTTGACCCCATGAAGAAATACCTTATCGCCGGTCTCGGCAACATCGGTGCCGATTATGTGAACACGCGCCACAACATCGGATTCAAAGTCCTGGATTTTCTCGCCCGAAAAGAAGGCTTGTCTTTCGAAACGGCAAAGTTGGGTGCGGTAGCCGAATACAGTTTCAAAGGAAGGAAGTTCATCCTGCTAAAACCGAATACGTATATGAACCTCAGCGGGAAAGCCGTCCAATACTGGATGCAGAAAGAAAACATTCCGCTCGAGAACGTTTTGGTGATTACAGACGATTTGAATCTGCCGTTCGGTACGATCCGCATTAAGCCAAAAGGCAGCGACGGCGGGCACAATGGTTTGAAAAATATCAATTTGGTTTTGAATACCCAAAACTACACGCGTTTCCGCTTCGGGATTTCGGACGAATTCAAAAAAGGCCAACAAGTGAATTACGTACTTGGCGAATGGTCTCCAGAAGAGGAAGCGAAACTTTCCGAAAGGCTCGAAATGTCCGTCGAAGTGATCAAATCTTTCGGAACTGCCGGACTTGAAAATACCATGACCGGATTTAACGGGAAGTGATCGTTGATCAAGAGGTTGCTAGTAATCGAAGATATGCTGCAAACTCACGATTTGTTCGCCACTGCTCAAAGTTTTAGGAGCCTTTGCCATTTTTTCAGCGAGCACTTTTGTCGGCATCGGACGGAACTTACTGAAAAGCCCTACCGCATTCACGATTTTAAGTACCGCAGCCGAAGCTTTCTCGCCCCATCTGTCGGTATCTTTGCGCAATAACAATCCTGGCCTGAAGATAATCAATCGTTCGAACGATAGTTTTCTGAAATGCTCTTCAAGCTTGCCTTTCATACTCGAATAAAATACATTGCTCGACGGATTCGCTGCGTAAGCCGACAGCAAAACGACAGAACTGACCTTATTTTTACTTGCGATTTCGGCGAAACGGGCCGGAATTTCATAATCGATTTCCCATTGTTTTTCTTTCGATCCCGCCGCTTGCAATGTAGTGCCGAGACAGCAGAACAATACATCGCCGCGGACGATATCGGAAACCGATCCTGGGTTATTGAAATCTGTTAGCACTTCGGTGATTTTCGGATGCTTATTTCCGCTCAAGCGCCTCACGAACAAAACGACTTCCGTATACGAAGTATCATTTGCCAAGGTTTCGACAAGATCTTTTCCCGTTGCACCCGTTGCCCCGATGACCAATGCTTTCATGACTCGCGTTCAGATTTCGTTATCCGAAATATACGCAAAAGTCGTTAATTGATTACCGAACGGTACTGCTTCCTATATTCCGAAGCGCTCTTTCCGGTCAATTCCCTAAACGTCTTATTGAAATAGCTGAAGTTGTTGAAGCCGCTTTCGAAGCAGATTTCGGTTATGCCGATCTGCTTTTCGGCCAAAAGTTTCGAAGCGTGCACGACGCGGTATTCGTTGACGAATCGCGTAAAGGTCTTGTTCGTGACTTTTTTGAAATAGCGGCAAAACGAAGGAACGGTCATACTGACCAAATCGGCCATTTCCTCTAGCGTGATCGGGTTCTGGAAATTGTCTTTCACGTGATTGAACACCGAATTGATGCGATCGTTGTCCTGAACCTGGGTTTCCATCGAAAATCCGGCGGCATTGAGGATTTTGATGTCTTTTGCCAAATGCAAATCGTTGAGGATCGAAAGCATCGCCATCAATCTTTCGAATTGAGGCAAACGCTCCATGGCTTCGATTCGCGCGCCGACCTTGTCCATGGTTTCGCGCCCGAAAGCGATACCGCCCTTGGCTTCGTTGAAAAGCAATCCGATGTTTTTGATTTCGGGCAATCCCATAAAAGCCGTTCCCAAAAAATCGGGTTTCATCTGGATTACGGTCTCGTTTGTATTTCCCGTTTGGTCGTCGGTGAATCCGCAATGCGGCAAATTGCTTCCGATCAGGATCAAATCGCCGTCGTTATAATAGGAAACATGGCTGCCGATTTGACGCTTGCCCGAGCCTCCGTTGACGTAAACCAACTCGATTTCGGGATGGTAATGCCATACGTGCGATTTGACGTTGGCCTTCTCATCGAACCTCGAATAGTAAAACGAGCTTCCGAACGATGGTTCTATGACTTCTAATGCGGGTTTCATATGACAAAATTACACAGTTCGAAAATGTACTTTCTGTGCAAAATTAACCATAATATGAACTAAATTACCATTTAACCTTAATTTAACGTCATTTAATGTTAATCCAGCACACAAATCTGAACATTTGCTGCTAACATCGCCTATGTCATCTTTCTAATTTTACACCATTGAAATCAATGTTCAACCTAAAATTTAAGCACTATGAAAAATTTCATGAAATTCGGATTGGTTATGGCAATGTTGTTCGGGATGGCTTTTTCCGCATTTGCCAACACGGCAGATTTTTCGCTGCGCGTCATGAACACTAACGGTAAAACGGTGAGCTTGTCACTTGTTGAGGCAAAAAACATCAAACTCTCGATATTCGCAGACAACGAGGATCTTTTGTTCCAGGAAACCATCGATTCTGATGGTCATATCTCCAGAAAATACGACCTCAACGCTTTTCCTTCGGGAACGTATACGCTCGAAGCGGAATCGGCTCACAAAATCACACGTTATGAGATTACGATAGACGCGAATTCGGCTAAAATTTCGACAGAAGCGAAAGCCGAGGTGAAAAAACCTATGGTCGTCAAAAAAGGAACCGATCGAGTGAGCCTAAGCATCATCAACACCGAGAAAACTCCTGTAGAAATCGCGATTTTCGACGACAGCGGATCGGAATTGTACCGCCAGACATTCCCGGCCGAGTTAAGCCTGATCAAAATGTTCAGCTTTGACAACGTCAACTACGGAAACTATACGTTCGTGACCACTTACAGCAATAAGACCTTCACCGACTCGGTAAAAGCCGGTAAATAATTCTGATAAAGGTTAGCAAAGAAAAACCCTCCGATTATGGAGGGTTTTTTATTTTTTGATGATTTTGTCCGATCGAAGGAATTTGCCGTTTGCGTAAATCCTCAGGAAATATACGCCTTGAGGCAGGTTTTCAAGCCCAATCACGTTTTCGACCTTATCGAGCGTCGCCTCTTTTTTGAGTTGGCCGTTCGCGTTATAGATTTCTACCTTATCCACATACGTCTTGTCGGAATGGATGACGAAGTATTTATCGGCGGGATTCGGATACACCAAAATGTCGCTATTGGAGATGATCTCGCGCACGCCTAACAAAGACGACCGCGGTCCTGCCAAAGTCGCTTGTGCCACCGATTTTTGGTCATCTGTAAAGAAAGCCATACACGCATCGTCAACATAGTCCATAAAGTTCATGAACATCGCGCCGTGTTCATCGGGATTGCACATGTTGCTGTTTTCGGGATAGCTCGGACATCCGAAATGCGGATCGTTGATGGCGGGCGTGTCTTCCAATCCGTCGTCGTTCGTCATTTCGCCACAAGACGACTCATCTTCTCCCCACGGATGCAAAAGCCCTAAGTAATGGCCCAATTCGTGTACAATCGTGCGTCCTTGGTTGTACGGAGGAATTGCCGAACCCATGCTTCCGACGCATTTATACGAAATACACAGACCGTCATACGCTTGACCTGCAGCAGCCGGAGGCGTCGCGAAGCCAAGATAGCCGAAAGTCGGGAAACGTCCGATCCATACGTTGAGATAGTGTGACGTATCCCAAGCCGGTTGGCCTTCTTCTGTATAATATTGGGTTTCGAGATTGAAATCTTCGTCGACGTGTTTGCGTGTGATGCCGTTGGTGGGCTGTCCGTTGGGAGCGATCGTGGCCTTTGCGAAACAGATTTCCATGTCGGCTCCATGACATTGGAACGGTTCGGGGACGACGCTTGAAAAATCGCTGTTGAGTCGCCTGAAGTCGGCGTTCATGACCGCGAGTTGGGATTCTATCTGCGATTCCGAAATATTTTGGTTGTTGTTCTTATAAAGTACGTGAAATACTACAGGAATAGTTACTGTAACGTTAGGCATGTTAGCCGACAGATTGCGTTGGTGCATACGCGCATCCTTCAAATAACGCGTTATGGCCTGATGCCTCGCAAAGAACTCGGGATCGTTAGACAACTGGGCTATCCTTTCGTTTGTGCCACAGCGTTTCTGGGCCGAAACAGCCACAGAAAGCAATGCGAGCATTAAAGTAAAAAGTCTATTCATAGCCATGTCGTTGGGTCAAAACTACCAAAAAAAATAAAAAACGTTACATTTTGGTTATTTATTTATTCGGAATCAACCGATTACCTAAATAAAAAAGGGAAGCTTTCGCCTCCCTTTTCTATAACTATGATGGTTTTGTGATTATTGAACCACAACGCGTTTAACCGTCTTGTTCGCACCGTTTTGTACGGTAACGAGGTAAACTCCTGACTGAACCGATTGCAATTGAAGGTTTTCTTCGAATGCACCTGTTGCAGGATACGTTTTAGCCAAAATTCTTCTTCCCTGGATATCGTGAACATTGATTTTAATGTCGTTGCTTCCGTCTGGAGTGAATTTCACGTTGAACGATCCGTTGTTCGGGTTAGGATAAAGACTGAAATCGGTAAGTTCGAAATTGTCTGTAGCCAAAGTAACAGTAGTCGTAGTAGAGCAAATCTGCAAAGACCAGCTATTAAGAGTACCGCTGTTGGCAGCAGTTACGTCGGCGATTGCCAATCTCCACAAACCTTGTGACTGACCTCCGTTGAACACTTCAAGAAGCTGGTTGGCCGGCTTGTAAGAGTTTCCTGCACCAAGAGTGGCACAAGCCAAAGTCGGAGCCGCATCATCCCAAGTACAAACCATGTTTTGAGTGATCAGCGTAGGGCAGCTTTGCGTGTAAATCTGGCAATCTACTACTGTGCTGTTCGGCTTGACCAGACCAACGTACAAATCATTCACTTTCGGGTGCGTGATATTGATGGTCAAGTTCACATCTGAAATCGTAACGTTATCCGGAACGTCTACTGTTCCCTGAACGGCATACTGTGTATCCGGACCAGCTACAGCAGCAGCCGTAACGGTTCCTGTATATGTGTTACAAGTATTGGTAACTGTAACGGTGTATCCGATAGCGAATGATTTAGAAACCGCATAGTAAATGTTTCCTACCGGCTCGATCATGATTCGGCAATAAGGAGCGGCTACGTTCGGAACGGTAATAGCTTCAGATCCGTCGTTTGGCGTATTGGCAACCAAAGTCGTGAAAGTAGCACCGGCATCAGACGAGAACAAGATGTTTACGTTAGATGTGTTGATTCCGTTTCCAGTTGTCCCTGCAACATCCCAAGTAACGGTTTTGGCCGTATTCTGGAGCCAAGTTTCGTTTGCGATATTCGGATAAGTCACCTGGAAAGGTCCTGCAGTAGCGTTAACGGTAACGATCATTGCATCTGTTTGGGTCTGTGAAGACGTCGGACCGTTGCTGTCTCTTCCCGTAAGGGTAAAGTTCATAGTACGCGCAACAGTAGAAACGGTTTCCCACATTGTAGTCAAGTTACCTGCCAAAACGCTTGAGAAAGCCGGCATATAACGGTTAGGCGATGTTGAAGGGTTAACCGAACGGAAGTTAGGTCCGTCTGTTTTTGTAGGCGACGGATATGAAGCAGCAGCTCCTACAACCGTAGCATCATCGTTTTGTTCCCAACAGTAAGTGATCGTGTCACCTTGTGCATCGGAACCAGTTCCTTTCAAGATGAAAGCTGTTCCTTTAGGAATCGTGAAATCGGCACCAGCGTTGATAGTTGGAGGCGTATTCGCGATTGGCGTGCTAACCGGACAAGTTTTTGTCGCCATGTTAGTTTGGATCTGCAAGATACTTCTGTAAGTGAAGTAAGGATCTGAATGCGCCTGAACGTCTGTAGCACCTGTAATTCCGGCATAGGCCATAATGGTCGAACCACTTCCTGGTTCAACGTTCACTGCGTTGTTTTCAGTCGAAAACGAGAACGTGTGATTTCCTCCCATTTGGTGACCCATTTCGTGAACAACGTAATCTACGTCGAAGTTATCACCTTCCGGTATACCATCGGCAGGAGACGTGATTCCGCTTCCTTTCCCTAGTGGATTACCAATTGTCGGGTTAACGCAAACGCACCCGATACAACCGGCATTTCCACCGCCGCCATTCGAACCGAACATGTGTCCGATATCGTAATTGGCATTTCCGATAGAGTTGGTCAACGTCGTTTGCAACTGTTGGTTCCAGTCATCGATACCGTTTCCTGAATCGAAAGGAGTATACGGATCCGTTGTGGCGTTGGTAAAGATTACCGAACTCGACGAAGCGATAATGTTAAGGTGAATCGACAAATCCTTTTCCATGATACCGTTAACACGGGTCATCGTGGCGTTCATCGCATCAAGTGCATCAGAAACCTGTCCGCCGTGATAGATGGTGTATTCAGCGTTACATGACAAGGCCAAACGCATTGTTTTGTACGATTGGTTGTTCGAACGCATCACTTCTGTGTTCAACTGTTGGTTAAGAGCTACGTCGTCTGTGCTACAAACCCAAGGAAGGCTTGCGTGGCTTCTTGACTCAGCTCCTTTTACCACATAAACTGAACGGTCTGTAGTGTACGGCTCGATGAATTCAGATTTTCTGTCGGCACGAAGAAGCATCGTTTTTACTCCTTTTGGAGAAACGCTCAAGTTCAATTGTGCGGTAGGATCTGTAATTCCTTTTCCGACATAAGCGCGGATGTTCGGGTATTGCGCCTGAAGTTCTGCATCGAAGTTCGAATTTTCCCAAACGAGGAAACGCTCGAGTTGTCCGGCTGAATTCGGAATTGAAATTTCTACTCCCGCTTGTCCAGAAAATTTATCTGTTGCCGAAGCAAGAGCGGCGGTAAATTGAGCCTGATTGATTTGGTAAAGGCGTTGGTTTTCCGGAATATCGCCTGTTCTGATGGCCTGACGCCCAGAAAGCTTATCCGTGCCCACCTTTTGCCATGGCGATCCTTTTTGAGCCGAAAGGCTTCCGAAAGAAAGGGCCAATGCTAAACATAGTAAGGTTTTTTTCATTATAGTTTAATTTTTCCCAAATGTATTGGTTTTTTGTTGGACTTAAAATAGGTTTTGACGGCTAAGTTGTTAATATGTTACTTCGAGATGAACGAATTGTCAAATTTTATAGGTTTTAACACCGCCGAAATTCATTTTCGTCCTAATCCGGATCTTGGTAAAATAAAAAAGCGGTCCCAAAAATGGAACCGCTTCAAATTATTTAAAAATCAATCAGTTGATGACGATTTTTCGAACCTCTTTATGTTCGCCTTCTTGAACAGTCACCAAATAAACGCCCGATTGTACCTGGTTCAATTGGATGTTCTGTTCGAAAATGCCCGAATTCGAATACTTTTTCTCGAATACCTGACGTCCTCTCAGATCGTGTACAGCAACCGAAACGTCTTTTGTTCCTGTCGGCGTGAACTGGATCGTGAAGTTTCCGCTGTTCGGGTTCGGATAGATCGCGAAATCGGTCAAACCGAAGCTTGGCGTGGCCAATTGAGCCGTTTGTGTACAGATTTCAAGGAACCATGAGTTCACGTTTCCTATGTCTTCATTCCAGAAGTCTGCCGCAGATAGCGTCCAGGTTCCTCCCTGGGTCTTACCGTTGAAAACAGAAAGCGGTGAAGACGGCGCAAAAGTACCGGTCATGTTGGCGACGCAAGTGAATGTGGCTCCGCCATCGCTCAAGGTCACATTGAAGTTGTTGTTTCCTGCACAAGCGCGGTTCCACACCAAAGATTGGGTAGCGTCTGGGTGTGTAACGCCTAAAACAAGGTCGTTCGGATATGTATGCGTCACGTTAAGTCCGACATTCACATCTGAAATCGTACCCGTCAAAGCGGGAACGACAATCGTATTGCTGACGGTCGCGCCTGGTGTGTTCGCACCAGTTCCGTCTGGGATTACCAAAGAAGTACTGTTCGTATACGTATTACACGTTGTGGTAATGATATACCCGACAGCAAAAGACCTCGAAACCGCGTAGAAGATGTTGCCTACCGCCTCAACCATGATATAACAGCTTGTAGAGGTCACATTCGGAACGGTGATCGTTTCCGAACCGTCGTTAGCCACGTTCGCTGCCAAAGTAGTCCAGGTCGCACCTGCATCCGAAGAGAACAAAATGTTTACGTTAGCCGTGTTCACAGGCGCTGCAGTCGTTCCCGCCACGTTCCAAGTAATGGTTTCCGATGTGCCCTGAACCCAGCTTTGGTTCAAGGTTGGCGCAGTCAAGATAAAAGGCCCGGCAGTTCCGTTTACCGTTACCACCATGGCGTCCGTATTGGTTTGTCCTCCACCGGCTACATTGTCCCAAGCGGTAAGCGTAAAGTTAAGGGTACGGGCGACGGTGTTTACCGATTCCCATGTCGTGCTCAGAGTTCCTGCCAAAACGCTCGAGAAAGCCGGCATATAACGCACCGGCACTGATACCGGAGGCAAAGAGCGGAAGTTCGGACCTGTAACTTTCGTCGGTGAAGCGAAACTGTTGGCGTCTGTATCGGCATCGGTCGCGCTGTCGTTTTGTTCCCATGCATACGTAAGGGCATCTCCGTTCGGATCGGTTGCCGACCCAGTCAGTTTGTAAGCTGTTCCTTTTGGAATCGTGTAATCTGATCCTGCGCTTACGGTCGGAGCACCATTAGACATCGGGGTTGAAACCGGACAAGTCTTGGTCGCCAGGTTCGTCTGGACTTGCAAGATGCTCCTGTAAGTGAAATAATCATCTGAATGTGCCTGAACATCGGTCGCTCCCGTAATTCCGGCGTACCCCATAATCGTAGACCCACTTCCAGGCTCCACATTCACTCCAGTGCCTTCAATATTCATCGAAAAGGTATGGTTCGCTCCCAATTGGTGACCCATTTCATGGGCAACATAATCGATATCGAAATTATCTCCTTCCGGGATCGCATCTGCAGGCGAGGTGATTCCTCTTCCTTTTGTCGCATTGACGCATACGCATCCGATACAACCTGCATTACCGCCGCCGCCACTTGCTCCGAAAAGGTGACCGATGTCGTAATTTGCCGCGCCGATTGTAGTGTTCAGGTTAGTTTGGAGCTCTGCATTCCAGTTACCCATGTTCGCCGCCGGCGAATAAGGATCTGTCGCCGCATTGGTATAGACAATCGCACTGTTGTTGGCGATAATATTCAAGTGAAGCGCGAAGTCATTCTCAAAAACTCCGTTACAACGCGTCATAGTGGCGTTCATTGCATCAAGCGCATCAGAAACCTGTCCGCCGTGGTATACGGTATATTCACCTGTACACGACAGCGCCAATCTCATTGTTTTATAAATTCCGTTATTGGCCAAAGCCGTTGCGTTGTTTCGTGCCAATTCATCGTTGATGGCCACGTCTTCGGTAGTACATGCTAAAGGCAAACGTCCCGGGCGACGCGTCTTCGAATCAAAAATCACATATACGTTGCGGTCTGTAGTGAAAGGTTCGATGAATTCGGTACCGCGATCGGCACGCATTACCATAGTTTGAATACCTTTCGGACTAAGGCTGAAGTGGATTACCGCTGTAGGATCGGTCAATCCTTTACCCACGTAAGCCCTGATTTCGGGAAATTGTGCCTGAAGTTCGGGAGCGAAGTTCGAATTCTCCCACACCTGGTAACGCTCCATCGCGCCGTCCATGTTCGGGATTTGAATTACGACGCCCTGTTTTCCAGACCAACGGTTTTCTACACCTTGCAAGGTTTGCCTTAGCAAAGTCGTGTTCACCTGATACAGGTTTTGCTCTTCGGACGGGGCTACCTGCCTAATCCGTTCAAGACCGCTGGCTTTGCTTGCCGCGACCTTGGTCCATGACGAACTTTTTTGGGCACTCACTTGCCCAACAGTCACCGCCAAAGCTAAAATTAGTAGTGTTTTTTTCATTTTATCATAGTTATGGTAAGTAAACAAAAATAGCATTTTATTTTGTTTACGCACTATTTTTCATGTCTTTTTGGGAATGATTTCGACGAAAAATTGAGGAAAATTGATTTTATTTCCGAAAATTACAATCGCCTTTTGTTTGCGGTTTAAACTCCCGCTACATTTGCAATAAATCTTTACGTTTTGAAAATCGTACATTCCATCGAGGATTTCGTTCCTGTCGGAAAAACCATATTGACTTTGGGCACATTCGACGGTGTGCACATCGGTCACCGAAAAATAATCGCGCGCCTTTTACAGACGTCCGAAGAACAGAAATGCGAAAGCGTCATCCTTACTTTTTTCCCGCATCCGCGAATGGTATTGCAGTCGGATTCCGAAATAAAATTGCTCAATACGATGCCCGAAAAGGCTGAGCTTCTTGAGCAGGCCGGGCTTGAAAATCTCGTCATCCATCCGTTCGACAAAGCCTTTTCCCGACTCACGGCCGAAGAATTCGTCAAGACCGTACTCGTGGACAGGTTCAATATCTGCAAAATCATCATCGGGCATGACCATCGATTTGGTAGAAACCGTACGGCCACGATAGACGACCTTGTCGAATACGGGCATATTTACGGTTTTGGTGTAGAGCAGCTTTCGGCCGAAGAAATAGACGAAGTGTCGGTGAGTTCCACGAAAATCAGGGAAGCGCTTTTGAACGGAAACATGGCACTGGCCAATCAGTATCTCGGCTACGATTACTTTTTGACCGCAACCGTCGTCAAGGGAAAGCAACTCGGGCGCACCATCGGATTTCCGACAGCCAATCTCGACGTAAGCGAACCGTATAAACTGATCCCGAAACAAGGTGTTTACGTAGTGGAAAGCATCATCGACGGAAAGCATTTCAAAGGCATGATGAACATCGGCACGAACCCGACCGTTGGCGGACAGGACTTGTCGGTAGAGGTCAATTTCCTCGATTTCGATGGCGATCTTTACGGAAAAGAGCTCAAAGTTTCCATTTTACACAGATTGAGAAACGAAGAAAAGTTCGCTTCGATCGAAATCCTCAAACAAGAACTGGCCAAAGACCGTATCGCCACGATCGAATATTTCAAACACAGATGACTTTTACCCAAAAATTATTCCGGCCGATAGACAACGCACCTTTGATCGCGTTCCGGATTTTTTTGGGATTCCTGCTGTTTACCGAAGCTATCGGCGCAATTTTGACGGGCTGGGTCAAATCGATTTTCATAAAACCCGAGTTCACGTTTTCACATATCGGGCTTGAATGGTTGCAGCCTTTGCCCGGAAACGGCATGTATTTTTACTTTTTGACGATGGGCATTCTGGGGCTTCTGGTCATGCTCGGTTATCGCTACCGGCTCACTTTAGGTCTTTACACGATTCTATGGGCGGGCGTTTACTTCATGCAAAAGGAATCATACAACAACCATTATTACTTGCTGTTGCTGGTTTGCATGATCATGTGGCTTTTGCCCGCGAACCGATATGCATCGTTAGATGTCAAAAGAAATCCCGCCATCAAAGAACTCTCGATGCCGCAATGGTATTCGTGGGTCATGATCGTTCAAATGGCCGTCGTGTATTTTTTCGCGACGGTTTCCAAACTCACGCCCGATTGGGTAGACGGCACGTTCATCAAATTGCTTTTGGGAGGCACAGACCATCTCCCATTCATGATGAACTTATTTTCGAAGCATTGGTTCCATTTGTTCATCGCTTGGTCGGGCATGGTTTTCGATTTCGTCGTGATTCCGCTGTTTTTGTGGAAACGCACGCGCACGATCGCTTTTATCTGTTCGATCATTTTCCACATTTTCAATTCGATCGTGTTGCAAATCGGGATTTTCCCGTTTTTCGCGTTGAGTTTCATCGTTTTTTTCTATCCGGCAGACAGCATTCGAAAACTGTTTTTCAGGAAAAAACCCGTAGCCGACCCGAATACCATAATCAAAGGCCACAAATCGCTTCTGGCTTATGTGTTCGTGCCGTATTTCATCATTCAAATTTTATTGCCGCTGCGCCATTTCGCGATCAAAGGCGACGTGCTCTGGACCGAGGAAGGCCACCGTTTGAGTTGGCGCATGATGCTGCGGCAGCGATACGGCTACGCACAGTTTGAAGTCGTCGATAAAAAGACGCATTCGAAAAGTTTCTATCCGCTTTACAGGTTGTCGAACAAACAACAGCATTTTGCCACGACCAAGCCCGACGGCATCTGGCAAATGGCGCAACGCATCAAGAAGGAATACGCCGAAAAAGGCAAAGACGTGAGCGTTTTCGTGACGGGAAAAGTAGCCGTAAACGATTCGGGTTATCACGAACTCGTCGATCCGAAAGTAGATATGGCCGCCGCAAAATGGGATATTTTCGCCCACAACGACTGGATATTGCTGTACGACGAGCACTGGAAGCCGATTCCGTGAACGAAGTCATTTCAACTACTAAAATTATATTAAAGTAGATTTCCCGTTGAAAAATCCGTAATTTTTTAGTTAAATTTGATAGACACCATCAATAGGATTTTGTCTAACATTTCCGACCTATATCGGGCTAACTAAAAAACCATAACCATGAAATTTACCAGAGAACTCACCAACGGTTTCATTATTTTTCTTGGAATCGGACTTTACTTCATCATCCTTGAGCTGCTTGGCTTATCGGATGTGTTCTACTTGCGGCTTCTGAACGTCCTTTTTGTGATTTACGGTGTCAACCGAACGATTCGGGCCAATTATCAGGACGGCATCCGCGGCTACAACACGAACTTGCTATCGGCGATCATCACGTCTATGATTGGGGCGATTTTAAGCATTGCCAGTTTGCTCACGTACATTTACATCAAAGGTGGCGAGCCTTTCCTTAAGAACCTTGCGGAAAACTTCATTTTCGGAGGAGGCGACCTGACCATCCAACAATACTGTATCGGTCTTTTGTTCGAGTCCACAGCGGCCTCGCTGATCGTTTCTTTCTGTTTGATGCAATATTGGAAAGACAAGGTAGAGGTCATCAATCGCGTCGATTAAGCATCTTTAAACATACAGATACCTGCAATTCAACCCCTTGTAGCGATTGCAGGTTTTTTTATGCCCGATACTTTCCCGTTTTGCAGCGGCCTTCTGCCCTACTTAAAGAAGAATTCCCTACTTTTGGAGCAAACAAAACCAGGCCTTATGACCCAAACCAAACACGATTGGACGAAGGAAGAAATCATCGCCCTGTACAACAAGCCCTTGATGGACCTGCTTTTTGAAGCGGCCTCGGTTCACCGTCAAAACCACGACCCGAACGTGGTGCAAGTCTCTACGCTTTTATCGATCAAAACCGGAGGATGTCCCGAAGATTGCGGTTATTGTCCGCAGGCAGCCCGTTACCATACCAATGTAGAAGGAAACGACCTTATGACCGTAAACCATGTGAAAGCCCAGGCATTGCGTGCCAAAGCCAGTGGATCTTCACGCGTTTGCATGGGAGCGGCTTGGAGAAACGTGAAAGACGGCCCTGAATTCGACCAGGTGCTCGAAATGGTGCGTACCATCAACAAATTGGATATGGAAGTTTGCTGTACACTTGGCATGCTTACCGAAAATCAGGCGCATCGTTTGGCCGAAGCCGGTTTGTACGCCTACAACCACAACCTCGACACTTCAGAAGAATATTATAAGGAAGTCATTTCGACACGCGGTTTCGAAGACCGTTTGCAAACGATCGAAAACGTGCGTAAAACGAACGTAACGGTTTGTTCAGGCGGAATCATCGGAATGGGCGAAAGCATCGAAGACCGCGCCGGAATGCTCGTTGCTTTGGCGACTTTGAACCCGCAACCGGAATCGGTGCCGATCAATGCGCTTGTAGCAGTTGAAGGAACTCCGATGGAAGATGAAAAACCGGTCGAGATCTGGGAAATGATCCGAATGGTCGCCACGACAAGGATCGTGATGCCCGAAACCCAAGTGCGCCTTTCTGCGGGAAGAACCAATATGTCGCGCGAAGGACAAGCAATGTGCTTCTTTGCAGGCGCCAACTCTATTTTCGCCGGAGACAAATTGCTTACGACACCGAACCCGGACGTGAACGAAGACATGAAAATGTTCGAAATGCTCGGTTTGGTCGCACAAAAACCATTCATCAAAAAAATGCAGCCACAAACGGTAGAAGCACAAGATTCACAATTCGAATCGCTTGGCGAAAAACCAAGATGGACGCGTCCAGGACACACGATCGACCGCAATCTAGAGGCCGCCGGCAAAAAATTGGTTTAATTCGTTTTATCATATAGGTGAAGGCTTTCCGAAAGGAGAGCTTTCTTTTTTACAGGCTTTCGTAACTTTGGGCAAACCATCCGAACAAATGCCTTTCATCCGTGTTGTCTTATCATTCGTATTTGCGTGCCTTTTGGCGCAAACCGCCGCTTGGGGTCAAACCCGGCAAGACTGCGATTCGCTGATCGTGAAAGGCGTCAAGGCGATGCAGAACCAACAGCACGCCAAATCGTTGGAATTGCTTGCCGAAGCCAAATCTATCGCGCACAAGCAGAACTGGCCAGAGCAGGAATTCCTTGCAATCAACAATATTGGCGCGAATTACTACATCCTTTTGGAATACGGCGAAGCACTCGATCATTATCTCGAAGCTTACACATTGGCGATCAGAAAGCTTCAACCCAAATTCGAGATGATCGTGCTCAATAATATCGCGATTTTGTATTCGAAGGAAAAGAAATTCGACAAGGCCGACGAATATTTCGGTAAAGCCTATAACATCGCCAAAGAAAACAACGACAAGCTCAAGATTGGCTTGTATGCGATGAATCTGGGCAATGTCGCCAACGAAGTCCACAAACCTCAAATAGCGCGCGATTATTTTCTCGAGGCGATTCCGTTGCTCAAAAACCAGCCCGAATTTTCTGCCATGGCCAAAGTAGGCATGGCAGAAAGCGAGTACCAGCAAGGCCGATGGAGTGAAGCACGTACTTCTGCATTACAGATTTACGATTCGATAAAAAACTCGGCTTTCGAAGACGCCAAAACCTCATCGTTGATTATCGCCGGAAAATCGTTCCTCAAGGAAAACAACCTGCCGCAGGCCGAAAAATACCTGAACCTTCTCATTGCTTCTAAACCCAACCTCGAAACCAAGATTACGCTTTTTGATATGCTTTCGGACCTTCACTTCAGGGCCAAGCGCTTCGATAAGGCGCTCGTTTGCAAGGATTCCATCATCAAGATTAACAGCCAGCTCGAAGCCATCAAAAACGGGAAATTGCTCGAGACCAACAAGGCGAAGTTCGAAATCAAAAATTATCAGAACGAACTCGTTTTGAAAGAAGCGAAAATCACGAACGAACGTCGTATTTTCTATTCGATTACGGCGATCATCCTTGTCATTTTGGCTTTGGTGATCTGGTCGTTGCGCAACCGTTCGATCAAACACAAGCAAAAGAAACTCATTGCCGAGCGCAATCAGCAAATCCTGTATCTCGAACTCGAAAAGGAAAAGAACGAACATCTGTTGCTTGAAAAACTGTCAAAGGAAAACGAAACGACGGCCTTGCTCGAACAGGAACGCCTCAAAAACGAACTCGAAGCGCGCAACCGCAAGCTTTCGGCCAAAGCCTTGTATTTATCGGGACGTAACGAGATGATCGAGGAAGTACTTTCGGAACTTTCGAAAATCCCGCAACTTTCAGAAGACAAAGTCCTGTCGACACGTATCGATTCGCTCAAGAAACATTTGAAGTCCGATGGCCAATGGGACGACTTCATCACGCACTTCGAAGAGGTCAACCACACGTTTTTGAACGCACTCAAGACCAAGCACGCGAACCTTACGGCAAACGACATCCGTTTCCTGTCTTACATTTATATGAATTTGAGCAATAAGGAGATCGCATCCATGCTCAACATTACCGTAGAAGCGTGCAGGAAACGCAAGGAAAGACTATCCGATAAAATGTCTATTCCTGAACACGTTAACCTTTACGACTACCTCGCAACCCTTTAGAATCACGGATTGTCGCGTTTTCGGTCACGTTTTGTCACGCCGTTATTTTTGAATTGGGGCTTGTTTTTCTGAAACTTTCGGAAAACAAAAAAACCGCAATGAAAAAACCTATTACGCTTGCCTTGCTGCTTTGGTCGCTTTTTTCGGCCCAGGCGCAAACCACTTTTGAAGCAACGGAACAGTACGGGAAGTTATACGACCTTACTTACGATGCAACCATCCCAAATCGCATTTATGCCATTACGCTAAGCAACCACATCGTATCGTCTGACGACAACGGACTTTCGTGGCATCTTTTCTTTTCGAGCCCGTCTGGTGAATACATGAGAGATTTGAAATTGTTGCCTGGAAACGCAGGCCTTTCGTTCTCTGTAGGAAGCGGCATCGGATTCGTCGACATCGCTTCACAACAACTCACACATTTCTTCCCGGTTCCTCAAAGCAACGTTCCCGAAGCTGCGGCGCATACCGTAACTTCGTATTCGGTTTACGACGCACAAGGCACGACGATTTTGGTGAACACGAACTTCCGCGTCGGTTTGTCGAGTTTCGGAAAAGCCTTCTACACTTCGAGTTCGGGCAACACCTGGAATGAAATTTACTACACCGTCGATCACGACAACGTGTTCATTAACAACGTGGCCATCAGCCCGAACAATCCCGATAAGATTTTCCTCATGCGCAGCCACGGGAATACCGATATAGACGGCGGATTGTGGATTTCTACCGATGCGGGAGCTACTTTTAACGAAAAACTTTCAGGTATCACGCTTGATCCGATCGCTTTCCATCCGACCAATGCGCAGGAAATCCTATTGGGTACGGGTATAGGCGCCGGAGTGCATCCTGAAAACCTGTATAAGTCTACCGACGGCGGTTCGACGTGGTCAGTCATTCCAATCACCTGGAACGACCAGACGCTTAACAACATCACGACGGTCAAATATTGCCCTCAGGATCCGAGCAATATCATCGTGCTCGACGAAAACGAAATCCTTACGACGATTAACGGAGGCGCAAGTTGGACGCAGACGGTATATCCTGTTGGCGAGAGCATGCAATATTACTATGGTTTGAACGCGTCCTTCAACCCGGCGAACAAAGACCAGATTGCTATCGGAACCGATTTCTATCCGCAATTTACCGTTGACGGAGGTGCTTCCTTGACCCAAATCAAAGCCAAGTTCTACAACGTCATCAGCACCGCGGTCGTAAAAGACAACGGCGTCACGCATCTGTACTACGGCGCACAAGGCGGACGCGTGCACAAAAACATGAATACGGGCGATCAACAGGCATATGATACGGAATTGGTGAATTCGTTCAATCCGAAGCGCAATTTCATCTATGCCGACCCGAACGTTCCGGGGCGTGTTTTCACGTTTGCCTCGCTTGGCTTCTTTGGCGGAGCGATCAACGTGAGCACCGATTACGGCGCTACGGCTACCGATATCTATCCTGCATTCGCCGACGACATTCAGGAACTTACCATCGATCCGAACAACAACAATATCATTTACATTTCATTGCGCTCGGGCGAGGCCGGCAGCATGATCAAGCTTGATATTTCCGATATGAACAACGTAATCTCTACGGATATCTTCACGCCTTATGTGGGCGAAGGTGTCGGTGTGGTGACGGGAATCGTGATCAATCCGGCAAACTCGAACGAAATTTACATTTCACTATACGACAGGGTTTTCAAATCTACCGACGGTGGCGAAAACTGGATCGAAAAGAGCAACGGTCTCCAAGCGATTTCGAACAGCGGTCTTATTTGGGACATGACGCAAAACCCGTTAGATCCGACACAATTGACGTTGAGCTCAAGCGTAGGGATTTTTACGTCGTACGATTCGGCCGAAACCTGGACGTCGCTTATGTGGGGCAACGTATATCGCGTGAAACACTCGCCTTTGAACAACGGTGTTTTGGTAGGAACCGTACATGCGAATTCTCAAGGTATGGCCCAGATTTACTATTCTGTCGACGGCGGGCAAAACTGGGAAACCGTTTCTGAAGAAACCTTGAATTACCTGCAAGGTTATTGGGTCGACTATCTTTTTGAAGACGACACGATCGAATGCTACATCGCTACATCCGATTTGGGTGTCGTGAAATATGTGATCGAAGACTTGCAGCTTGGCACGCATCAGCCTGTAGGCCCGAATCCGATCGCTTTGTATCCGAACCCGGCTTCGGACACGGTAAACGTCGGAATCGATGCGAGCGAGCTAGTTTCGGCTCAAATCTGGTCTGTGACCGGACAGAAAATCATGGAAACCACTTCTCCTAATATCAACGTTTCCTCTTTGAGCAACGGGGTTTATTTTGTGCGGATCAACACAACTGCCAACAAGACTTTTACCTCAAAATTAGTGAAAGAGTAGTTTTTTTATTTATCTAAATTGGGATGGCGCTTCTCTTCGGGGAAGCGCTTTTTTTTGGCAAAAGATTAGCAGAAAGGGCAGTTTACAATTCCGTAACACTCGCTAACTTTGATAGGAAAGCGGTCAAAAACACTACTTTTTTGTCCAAAAACAACACAACACATGCCTTTAGACCTAACTGAAATTGAACGTGTAGCGTCTATCTCGAGAGAAGATTTCTACAACAATTACGTAAAGAAACAGAAGCCCGTGGTAATCGAAAAACTGACCGAAGACTGGCCGGCTTACCACAAATGGAACTTCGAATACATGAAAAATGTGGCCGGAAACCAAGTCGTCCCTTTGTATGATGACCGGCCCGTTTCGCACAAAGACAAATTCAATCAGGCGCATGCCGAAATGAAGATGTCCGAATATATCGATTTGCTCGAATCGAAGCCCACGAATTACCGCATTTTCCTGTATAATCTGGTAAAACAGGTTCCCGTATTGCGCGAAGATTTCAAATGGCCCGATTTGGGATTGAGCCTCATCAAGCAAATGCCGATGCTGTTTTTCGGCGGACGCGACTCGAAGGTATTCATCCATTACGACATCGATTATTCGAACATCCTGCATTTCCATTTTCACGGCACGAAACGCTGCGTATTGTTCGCTCCCGACCAAACGCCGTATTTGTACAAAGTTCCGCATGCGTTGATTTCGCGCGAAGACATCGATTACGACAATCCTGATTTCGAGAAATTCCCGGCACTCAAAAAAGCGAAAGGACTTGTCACCACGCTCAAACACGGCGAAATGCTGTATATGCCTGAAGGTTATTGGCATTATATGAAATATCTGACTCCGGGATTTTCGATGAGTTTACGCGCGCTTCCGAGGGAAATCGTAAACCTTGGCAAGGCCGCATATAACATTTTCATCATGCGCCATTTCGACAACCTGATGCGCAAATGGAAAGGCCAATCCTGGATCGATTACAAGAATGAGCAAGCCATAGAGCGCACGCACAAACAACTTGGCATCGGCGTATAAAAGACAACCCCGACGCGAGCCGGGGTTTATCATGAGAGTGAAGTTTATCAGTAAATGATTTTCTTGGAAATCACGGCTCCGTTAGCCAACTTTGATTTTACGATCAACGATTGCTGATTGCTGACGACATTCCGGATCGTAAAATCGGTCGAATGCACATCGTTGGTTTCGTAAATGTTACGGCCCAAAAGATCGTATACTGCAATCGACTCGATATCCTCGCCAAAAGATTTGAGATGGATCGCATTGTCGTTGACGGCAATCGTCAGGCTGTTTTGCAAATCGAATTCGGGAGTGGAAAGCTGTTCGGTCGTATAGCGCAATTCGAATCGTGTATCGAATGTTCCCGCCGAAGTAGTGAACGCATACGGGCTTTGTTTCAAATCGTGGATGATGTTGAGCACCTTATCTTCCAAATAGATGTTCTGGTTTTCGAACAAACCGTCGAATCCTTCAAGACCAATCGAAAAGTTACCCGCAGCGGTCGTTTTGTAACCGAGTTTCACCTTGTCGGAATCTACGAACGGAAGCCCGCGGCCTTGTATAGCAAACGTATCTTGGCCTTGATCTATAAACGAATAGAGCGATAGGAAATTGCCTCCGTTGGCGAACGGTCCGTCAAACAGCAAATCAATTCCGTTCGACGCACCTTCGGCATAACCGACCAAAGTTTGCTTGAACCAGCCCGAATCGTTAAAGATATCAAGCCAAATACGGTGTTTTTCTATATCTCCGGGCACTGAAACCGTTCCTGTATTATGATGGCCTTGAAGATCGGGCCTGAAGAAGGTCGTATTGTTGCCTGTGAGACGCATACTGTTGTTGAACGTGACGTTTCCTGGCGTATGGCTTACGACAAAGAATCCCTGTCCCGATGCGATTTTACCGTTCGGAATGGTATTGTTTACGCCAACACTTGGTGCGGCCATCGTTCCTGTTCCGCCCAAAAGGTTGTACGCCGCATAATCGTTGTACACATAATTCTGGTTCGTGATTGGCGTATTGTGTGTCCAGAAATAAATTGTTCCGCTAAGAAGGGCCGAATTTCCGGGAAGCTGCAGGAAGGTGTCGGCGTTGATTGCCGATGGATAAGGATTTCCGACCAAATTCCAGGTTCCGATAGAGTTGTAAACCGCCGGTGTCACGAATCCGTTATTCGGGCTTCCGACAAAATTAGCCGCATACACCTGAGGCGTAGACGTAAAGGTTTGAGGCGCCCTGATGATATATCCGATTCCCGGCGTCATGATCGACGAACTTGGCACCGATTGCCAATTGTTGATTTGGGTGTTGAACGAATAGAATTTATCGGGAGTCGTATTCGGCGACAGGTTATAAAGCGTTTGGCCGCCAACCGGACTCGACCAATAGGTGTAATCGTAAAGTCTCATCGGGGTTGAATTCCTACGTACTGTTACATTGCCGATATTCGTCGCAAAATCGTTTCGCTGCACCAAACTTCCACCGCTTTGCACGATGATGGAACCTGCATTCTCGATATCGCTTTCACTGCTCAGGTATTGCCCGCTTGCTATCGTTAGCGTTTTTCCTGCGTTTATCTGACATTTACAGGCCGTAATATTGCCTAGCGAAGTGTTATAGTCGGCATCGAAAATCGCTTTGGTGGTTTGGGTTGGCACACCGTTCGTCCAAGCTCCGTTCCAAGTTGTGGTCACTTCCTTGCGTCCGAAAAGGCTTACGTTGTCGATGGCCCAAATTTCGGCTGCGCTATTGTTGATTAGGGTGATGCGTACCATAAGGTTTGACGCCTTAGGCAGGTTCGCCAATCGGATCGTGCTCATACCGTCGGCGGTTATATAACCTGCAGTCGCCGTAGTGTAACTCGTCACGACATTGTTTCCGTCGTATGTAGCGGTGATGATTCCGGTTCCCGAAGTGAAACTCCATTTCGCATTCGCGTTACCGATCAGATCCAATTCGTTTGACCAGGTAAGGCCTCCGTTAGAACTCACCGCGACGATGATTTTATCGGTATTATCGCTTCCTTCGGTATTATTAGTCGACATCGAAGCCAAACGGAAAGACAGTTCGATATCGCTGTAAAGTAGCGTATTGGTAGCGGCAAAGGTCACATTAGAAGTGGCGTTGGTCACTTGAAGGCTTCTTCCTCCTATAAAACGGCTACTTGTACCCGAATCCCCGGAAACTCCATAAGCCGTTCCCGCCGCAACGGTATAGCCAGTTCCCGAATAGGTCCACGTAGGCGTTGCAGGTGAGGTTTCGAAATCCTGGATGCTAATGGTTTCGACCGCTCCGTACGCGCAAGGCACATAGTCAAGTCCGTAGCCGCGAATTGCGAATGTGTACGGATTCTCATCAAAATCGTTATTTACCAAATTCACCTGGGCGTTCTTTATCCCTACAGACGATGGGTCGAAACGAATCGTGAAAGTAGTGCTGGCATTGATTGCCAACGTTGCACTCGGAGAAGATATGATTGAGAATTCCGAGGCATTGACACCCGTTATGGTCAAAGCGCCGATGGTCATGGCCGCAGTTCCCGTGTTCTTTATCGTATACGTTCGGTCGAGCGTCGCGCCTGTGATATTGAGATAATCGAAGAAAGTATGGTTGATAAGCGTTGGAGTCGTGCTTCCGCTTACGATGGGTTGTGAATTTCCCGTGATATCGATTTCGGGTGTGATTCCTTTTCCTTGAATCAAGAACGTATAGGGACTTTCGGTCAATCCGGTAAATGGATCATTGATAGCATCATTATTCGGAATCGTGACCAAAGCGGTACGTATTCCCGCTGCCTGAGGTGTGAAGGTAATTATGAAATTCGATCCAAAACCACCGTTGATATTGGTAGATGTAGGCTGAGTCGTCACGACAAAATCACCTGGGTTCGTCCCTCCGATCTGTACTTTCGGAGTGCCCGTCAATTGAAGGATCGACGCGATGTTGGCGGTATTTTGTATGCGATAGTCTTTAGAAACACTTGTTCCGACGATCTGGTCGGCTACCCAAAGCGTATTGTTGCCCGCAGCCGGAATCATGTTCCCACTGGTGATGTTTGACGTGCCTCCGGTATTTCCTTTTACGTTTATATCGGGCTTAGGGATGAGTCCATATCCCTGGATATCGAACCAATATACGCCTTCATTACTGTCTGTATTGTAAATCGTCACGCGCGCTTTTCGCAGCCCTTCGTCGCTTGGGTCGAATTTAATCGTGAGTTCCCTGAAGTTACTCCCCGAACCGGCCGGTAATATGTCTCCCGTCGGCAGGTTGTTTGATGCGGGAATATAAATGGAAAAGTCGGCCGCCTGCGGTCCTGTAATGGTTATGTTACTTACATTGAGCAGCGCACCTCCGAGGTTTTGGATTTGGAAAGTCGTATTTAGGCTCGCACCGACTGTTGAAAGAGGCGAACCGATTGGGGCGAAATCTGTTCCTTCGGCTACCGTCGGAGTCGTATCTCCCGTCAAAACGGTCACGCCAGAAACGCCTTTCACGTTTATTTCGGGAGCAGGCGCGCCGTAGTAGGCCGAAATCTGAATGTCGTCCAATCCGAATTCATCGCGATCGCCCGTTCCACTTACGTCTTGCGAAGTCCACCTCAAATAATAGAATCCGCCCGGAGCGATATTGATTCCCGTAATGATGATGGAACGCGCCGGAGAAACGCCGATCGCCGTCCATTGGAAAGCATCCGGAGCTTCTGGCGAAATGTAATCGAGACTCGGTTCATCCTGATAGACAACATCATCCGAAGAATGCGAGAAATTGAACGAAGAAGCCCTTCCTTCGTCATTTCGGATAAACAAATTATAGGAAACCGTAAGCTGGGTCAGGTTGGTCGTGCCGTTGTTTTTGAGTTTGAGGACAATCGAACCGGGATTGAAATCGGTATCGGTCGGTTGTACCATAAAAGCCGGATTCGCAACCGTTCCGGGCAATTCGGTATAGGCATAAAGCCCGCCAGTCAATACGGGATTGGTAATTTGACCGCGACCGAAATCATCTACGGTTTGTGTTCCACCAAAGCCTAAAACGCCAAAATCGAATCCGCGAACGTCCCAAGCGTTGGAGTTCAACCTACCTGCAATTGTCGGGTTCGGAGAGAAACCTGCAGCCTTATATGCCGTACTTGGGTTGGTTCCGACGGTCGTTTGCATCGATGCAGAGAAATCTACAGTCACGTTCGGAGCCGCCTCGGTAAGCATTACCTGGGCGTTCACCGCGCTGAATGCCAATAAAATAAAGGCAATAGATAAGTAGATTCTCAGTTTCATGGTAGTAGGATTACGCTAATTTGTTTGCTTGGGAATTGTAACTTTCAAACATACAAATAAAAGATTTACAGCGATTTAACACAAAGTCATTCTCGACGAATAACAAAAAAAACCGATGAATTACATCGGTTTTTTCTGATTAGTTTTTTAACGTAAATTACAGTTTCGATAAACTACATAGTATCAGTTCGTTAATGGACGATTTTTTTAGCCGTACGACTTCCATCTGTAAGCTCAATGCGCACCAACAACGCTTGTTCCTGAACATACACCGGAATCGTAATTTCGGTGGCGTTGATGTCTTTTTTAGAGTATACCAATCTTCCGACCATGTCAAAAATTTCTACCGTAGCTAAATTTTCGACACCCGATTTTATCAGCACATCGTTGCCCGAAGAAACCACCAACACATTCTGCTCAGGATTTTCATGAACCGGGTTGCCAAGCGCCGAATCGGTGTAGCGCAATTGGAAACGGTCGTCTGAAGCGCCAAGAGGTATATCGAAAACATACGGTCCTTGTTTGAGATCGTGGATTACGTTCAAAAGTTTGTCCTCAAGGTAAATCGGCGTGGACGGATCGTTCAGGATTCCCTCGGCATGTTCGATACTGATGGTATAACTTCCCGGAAGTGCCGTTTTCAATCCCAACGGAACGATGTCGGACGTCCAGAAC
This sequence comes from Flavobacterium agri, assembly GCF_013401995.1. Classification (GTDB taxonomy): domain Bacteria; phylum Bacteroidota; class Bacteroidia; order Flavobacteriales; family Flavobacteriaceae; genus Flavobacterium; species Flavobacterium agri. The sequence continues at coordinate 322,589 of NZ_JACBJI010000002.1, read as the reverse complement.
GCAGGCCGTCCCTGAATGCGGTATTTGTCGCCTGCGATGAACGAATAAAAACTCACCGAGTTTCCGGCATTGCTCACAACTGCATCGTAACCTCTGTCTATATCGAGCGTCGCCGCATCAGAATAACAGATAAGTTGCTGGCTGAACAATCCGATAGCATGTTGCAGATTAAGCCAAACACGGTCTTTTTGCGGAGCCGGAACAGCCATATTGCTGTTCCTGTAGAAATTCGCGTTGCCGTACGTTTTGTCACGCATCGAATTGTTGAAAACGAGATTCGTTCCAGTGATTGCCTCTATGAAAAAACCTTGTCCGCTGGCTACATAACCCGTTGGTTGGGCGCCTCCGTTAGAACTCGCGACGCCTCCACTCAAGTTATACATGGCATAATCGGAGGTGACGAAATTATTTTGGTAAGGTCCCGGAGCCGTATTCGACACGGGCGTGGAATGCGTCCAGAAAAGCAAAGTACCCGACGTATTCGTGTTCAGGTTGATGAAATCGTCGGCAAAAATTGACGACGGATACGGATTTCCGACCAAATTGTAATCGTCTCCCGTATCGGCCGGATTCGCGCTCAAAGACAACGGAATGTTGATTATCCCGTTGTTGACCCTTCCGGAAAACGTTACCGTCGTGGTAGTCGGGTAAGCCGGCAGATTCGTAGGCGTCATGACCGTATATCCTTTCGCAGGAATCATCGTCGCTCCAGAACCGGCAAGCGTCCACGTATCGTTGTTGTCGTCGAAACCATCGGCCGGGCCTGTTCCGTTCGGGCCGGTGACGTCTGTATAGTTTGCGGTGTTGAAAGTCCATGAATAATCGAACCTCCAGCCTGGCATGGCCGCTCCCAATGTCGTATTGAAAACCGGTGACGACCAATATGTATAATCGTATTTCACGAAAGGCGTGGTCGTCCTGGCCACTTGGGTCGTACCGTTATTGGTAACAACGCCGCTGTCCTCGATCATGACAAGCGAACCGTCGTCCTGGACCTGAAGCGTTCCTCCGGCGGCAACCGTCAAATCGTTTACGATAGAAACGTAAGTATTCGGTGAAATCACCAATGTACGCGTTCCGTTTACAGTAAGGCTACAAGCTTCGAAACTTCCGTTGGCCGCAGTGTTGTAATTGCCGTCGATGACTGCCGGAGTCGTTGCGGTCGGTGCCGATGGCGTCCAAGCCGTTCCGTTCCAGGTCACTGTAGTCACTCCGGTAATCATGACCGCATTCGAGGCGGTATAACACGTAGCCGTATTTTCACGCACTTGTACATAATATTGGTAACCGGTAAGTCCGGCGATATTCGAAATCGTCAGCGTCGCGGTGCTCACTCCCGAATAAACGCCTACATTGGCGAGAGCCGTCCATGTTGTCGCTCCCGGCGCAACTTCGTACCATTGATAAGCCAACGCGTTGCCTCCGACAAAACCTTCGGTAGCCGTTACGGTGAACGACGTTTGCTTACAGCTTGGGGTGAAAACCGGTTGAACGGTGACTGTTGGCGGAGTTCCGGCCAAAAAGTCGAAAGATCCAACATTTGAATAATCAAGATCGGTACACGTATCGCCCCAATCGGTTATGTTCCAATCGGCATTCGTATAGGTCGTATTCGGTGCCACGACGTTGTTCTTGCGCTCGAAATTCGCGCCTTTTCCGTTCAAATTAAGCGATACGGCCCAAGTTTGATCCGTATAGACACCCCAACTGTCTACATGAGTCGCGCCATTATAAAGCCTGATGTGGTCATGGCCGTTATTGTTGTTGGTGTTGTTGAAGTTGACTCCGCCAATGCCGCTCGACTGATTGCCCAGTTCGCCATTTCCGCCTGTAAAACCAGAGCAGGCAGGGCTACTTGTACCAACAACTACCGTATACATACTGTTATTGGGAAGCATGACATTGTTCAACGCGACGTTACCTCCATTTTGCGTAGCGCTTCCGTTATTGAAGAACTGCAACGACCATCCGTTCAGGTTTACAGCCGCACCTGTACCGTTATAGATTTCGATATACGACATAGCGTCGGCTCCCGAATCGGTGACTTGACTTATAAAAAGACTTGAAGGCAAAGCAGCCCCTCCTTGGCATCCGCCCGTAACTTGTTTTATGATGCCGAATGTCGTGCTTACCGAACATCCAGCGGCATTGGTCGTGATAACTGGTCCTGAAACCGCTCCAACCGGAACCACGACAGTAACTTGAGTAGCCGAAATCTGAGTCACCACGGCAGCTACGCCGTTAAAAGTAACCGAGGCGCCATTCAGGTTACCGGTATTCGCCGTGATTGTCACCACAGTTCCTGCAGGTCCTGAGGCTGGTGTAACCGTATTCGTATTTGTTGGGCAATCCCCAGTCCCTTGAACCATGAACGTATACGGATTCTCTGATCCCGAACTGTCATTGTTTGCGATGTTCACGATAGCCGTGCGTACGCCGCTGGCTGTCGGCTGGAACGTAACGGTAAAATCGACGAAACCAGTTGGTCCCGCAATGCTGTATGGCGTTGAAGCAGTAATGCTGAAGTCGCCAGGATTCACGCCCGTTAGCGTAATGGTCGGTACAGAAAGGTTACCGTCGCCAATATTTTCGATTCGGAACGTTTTTGCAAGGGAGTTCCCCAAAGTCTGGGCGGCAAATAACGTATTGTCCAATCCGGATGGCGTCACATCTCCGGAAGTAATGGTCGGGTTGGCCGCAATCACGCCTCGTACGTTGATGTCTACGTCCCTAAGCCCTGCCGTAATATGGTTCGTGCTTGCCACAACACAATTGACCGGTCCTGTAGCAGATGCAGCAACTACTGTTCCGGCAGTCCAAGCCGTTCCGTCCCAACGTTGGCGTTTATAGGTGGCTTCGTTTGCGGGAGTATTTACATCTGCCGGTAGATAAGTCCCGGATGCGGTAAAAGTCGTCGGAGCCGTTATGCCCGAAGTACCCACTTGCCAATAGCGTGTAATAAAATCTGCGGCAGATTCAAAATTAGGATGCTGTATGTCGTTCACTCCGACACTCACATAAGATGTCGCCGAATAACTCCCACCGGCAAGTATTATCGCACAAGGCGAGTATTGAGATCCGTTGAGTGACGCCACGGCATCTCCAATCGGGAAAGTGAAATTTCCGGCTGCCGAGAAAATCTTGCGTACTTCGGCAGCGGCATTCGATTTATCGGCAATTATATAATTAGACGCGCTTCCCGAATAGGCGATCGAAGGCCCGAGCGTCAACACATTGTTGCCCACGTCAAAGTAGCCTCCGTTAAGCGTAAGCGCAGATTGGACGCGCAAAGCAGTTCCCAATGTCGCTGCAGCTGTGCCTGTGGTACGGCTTATTGAAAGAGACGCTAAATTCTGAGATCCCGTCACAAAATTGAGCGTTCCTATACTTCCTGTTCCGATCAAGGTCATAGAAGATGTTGTCGTCGTACTTGTCGTACCATTGAACATCCCGTTCCCTGTTATCGTATTCGCTACGCCTACCGTACCTATCGTAAGCGATTGGTTGTTGAGGCTAAAAACGTCGGCGGCCGAATTGAAAGCGATCGCATTTCCTGCGTTTGGTGCGCTGATCGTCAACCCATTGTTAAGCTGCACCGTGCGGCTGCCCGTACTGTCGAAAACCACATACGGAAAAGTAAGTCCTGTAGTAGACGAAACGGTTTGCGTACCTGTCGCTTTAGAGAAATACACCGCGCGGGCGTTGCCGTTAAAAATTCCTGTATTGGTGAAATCGCCAAAAAGCTTCAAGTCGGCGGCATTGACATTGCCAAGCGTAATCGTGCCGTTGTTGATCACGTTTCCGGCGACGGTCAACGGAAGAGCCGAAGACGTTCCTTGGTTCATGTCGAAATGGCTTCCTGCGTCAATCGTTAGGTTGCCGTTGAGCGCTTTGGCTGCAGGCGTGCCGTTGTTGTAGTTAAGGGTCGTACTTGCCGAAAGCGTGACGTTGTTCGGATATCCCGCAGAAGTACCGATTGTGCCTACGCCGTTGAACAGCCATTCGAAACCACGGCCAAAGGTTCCTCCGGTATTATATATAAGTTCGGATGCATTTCCGAAAATCGGTGAATTCAAGAAATAGCCAGAAGGATCGATACGGCAAATACCGTTAAGCGTCAACGCAGACGGAGTTGCAAACGCAACGCCAAGATTGCCGCCCGACACAAAAGTTCCGGCAACGGTACGCGACGTACTGTTCATCTGCATACCGCCTTGAAGTACCGATACGTTAAAAGGTCCGCTTGCGGCAGGCCAATAGACATGAGTATTGTTTACGTTGTACACGCCTGTAGTATTGAAATTGAGTCCGCCGGCGCTTCCGTAAGTGAAGTTCGTGCCTTGGGCAAATCCGCCGTCGCGAAGCTCAAAAGTCCCGTTGACCATCGTCACGGCATCGCGTTGCAGCGGCACGGTCGTATAGACGACATAAGGAGCGGTTAGGGTTACGTTATCGGTGTTTGTGGGCACCATGCCCGTATTCCATGTAGCCCCGACGTTCCAGTCACCGTTGGTTATGGTGTAAGGACCTGCAAGGTTGACGCTTCCGTTCAACGTAAAATCATCAAGACGGAATGTTCCCGTTCCACTTGCCCCAGATAATGACAATACAACAGTGACCGTTCCCGTCAAATTTGAAACTGCGTTCGAAACCGTGAGTGTACCCGTTCCCGCGCCAGTTGTCGGAACAGTTCCTGAACCTACGGAAATACCGTTAATGGTCATGCTCCAATTTTGCGCGCCAGTTCCACTGCGCACACGCCAAAAACTAAATGAATTGACAGACAGCTGATATCCGGCGTCAACGTTAAATGTCAAAGTATAAGTTGGCGTTCCTCCAGAATTATTGAGGGATAATGCTTGTCCTGTCGCCCCTCCAAAATTGGTGAAAACCGTCGGCGACGTAGTCCACGATGACGCCGATAAATTTGCCGCCAAAGTATTCGGCGCTGCCGTATAAGGCGTTGAGTATGGCGTTCCTTCGAAATTATGCACATAAATCTGTGCGTTCAACATTCCTCCTACGCAAAACGCGAGGGCTAAAAGGAGTAATCTGATCTTCATTAAAAGGGCTTTTTGTTTTTGTTTTCGACTCTTTTTACGGCGTATATTCGTGTTGTTGTTCCCCAAACTTTTTAAGGGGCGACAAATCTACATCTAATTTACTTATTTTCAAGCGTTTTAGGCTTCAGAATTATTAACAATTGCATATGGCTGAGAATTGGTCGCCCAAGCGCAAAACCTACACCGTAGACGAGGCACGGCTCAAACTCGAGGGCTATTGCGCCTATCAGGAACGCTGCCATGACGAAGTTTTGTCTAAACTGCGCGCCATGTCTATGATTCCCGAGGCCGTCGACCTAATCGTGACCCATCTTATCACACACAATTTCCTCAATGAGGAACGCTTTGCCATAGCGTTCGCACGAGGCAAGCACCGCATCAAAAAATGGGGCAAAATCCGGATCACCAATGAGCTGAAATTGCGAAATATCTCACAACGCAATATCGCAACCGCACTCAAAGAGATTACGCCCGACGAATATTACGCGACTTTCCACGACACGGCCGAGAAAAATTGGGCGTCGATCACGGGTGTGATCACACAGGCAAAACGCAAAAAGTTCTGTGATTATTTGCTGCGCAAGGGTTTTGAAAGCAATTTGGTGTACGACAAACTCAAAGAACTCGAAAAATCTGACTAAAAATCGAACTCGTCCACGTTGAGCGTATCGACGTTGATGATCTTCTCGTCTTCTTTTTTCACATAAGCGCGCGCCGCTCCGTACAAAACGACTTTCTTGGTTTGGGCCGTCGTATCGTTCGAAGTGAGCCAGCCGCGTCGCATCATCGTGTTCTTGAGATAGGAATTTCGTTTTACGATGTACGGTTTGAGCGTCGCTTCCCCATCGAATTGCCACATGAAACCTTTGGGCTTCGGGATGATACTCGCCAGGAAAAGCGATTCATTGAGGTTGAGTTCGCTCGGATGTTTGAGGAAGTAAAACAACGACGCTTCGCCAATCCCATATACGTTCGGTCCCCATTCGATGATGTTCAGGTACACCTCGTACATGCGATTCTTGCTCACGATGTGGTTGTTCTCCATGATGTACACCATGAGGATTTCCTCGAGTTTTCTCGACAACGTTTTTTCGCGCGTGAGGAACACGTTCTTGATGAGCTGCATCGAGATCGTACTTGCGCCTCTGGCAAAGCGTTTTGTCTTGATGTTCTGGACGATGGATTGTCGGAACGCATCTGGAATAAAACCTCTGTGCTGATAAAACGACGGGTCTTCGGTAGTCAAGACCGCCCGTTTCAAATAAGGCGAAATCTGATCTAAAGGCGTGTAGTAAATGTTTACCGGATTCACTAAAATCGGACGCAATCGCCTGCCGTTTTCGATCGCGCGATAGGTAAAACTTCCGTTGAGTTTAGCCAAATCGGCTTCACCGTATTTGACGATTTTAAGGTTGTCCTTGTTGAGCGTACTATTGAAAACCGTCTTGTTCGGCTTGTTCTTGTTGTAGGCGAAATCGAGTTTGTAATCGAAAGCGCCCGTGGCTTCCATACCTTCGAAATGCGTGAAAAGTCCTTTGGGCAAAGACGTGATGAAATCCTGCGCCTGCATTTTCGGGATGTCGACCTTGAGCTTGTAGATCGTGTCTTCTTCGACGTTGTATTCGGCATAAGGATTGAACTTGATCTTGTTCAAAACGGCCACCGACGAACTGTCTACGCGCATAAAATCGGCACCGAAAAGGAAATGGTAATCGAATTGTGCGTTCTCTATAACAACATCTTTCGAAGCGATTTTCGGATGGTTCACGCGTAAATTCGCGATCGAACTGTAACCGTCGATTTTCATCTCGCCACCGCTGTAATCGATGTCGTCGACCTTGAGTCGGATCGAATCGAACCCCGATTTCAAATTGTAGCGTTCGTCTACATACGGCACTTTGATTCCCGCAGAATCGGTCGAATAAAAATGCAGATCGGTTTTTTTGTCGCGAGGATCGGCGAATCCCGAGATTTTCCATTGCTGCGAAAACGTATTGGTAGAAACGTCGATCGTGGTCTGAAGTCTCTTATCAGACAAATCGAGCTTGTCCATTTTCATCGTGACCTTGCGGCCCATGTCGTCCATGCGCAACGCGATGTTCTCGAGCTGCATGTTCGTCGGGATCAGGTTCAGCGCGCGATTCAGGATGCGATAACCCAGCTTTGCGTAATTCTTGCGTTCGTTCGTGCTTTCTTCCTCTACGGCTTCGGCGTCTTTTTTCGGATGCAAAAACGATTCGAAATTCTTGCCCTGCGCATTCTTGACCAATTGAATAAAACCGTCTTTCACGACAAGTCTGCCCAATTGCAGATCGCCCGTAAAAAGCTTCCAGAAATTGACTTCGGTATTGAGCGATTTGACGCTGAACAACGTATCGGCATGGTTCGGAACCAAAAGGATGTCCTTCATCTCGATCGAGCTGAAAGCCGTAAACCGCGCTTCTTTTATGCTGAATTTGGCGTCGTAATCTTCGGCGATCTTGTCCGAAACCTTGTCTATCGCCTTGTGCAGCAATTGGTCGCGGAAAATAAAAACGGCAATGAGCGCCAAAATGAGAAGCCCGAAAAACGAGCCGAGCGAAATGTAGATTTTCTTTTTGGTGCTTTTCTTCATCAGACGCAAATAAACACTAAATATATAGGTTTTAAATGTTAAGAAATGTTAACCGAAAAGTTCGGTCGCGACGTCTTCGATACGCGAAACGAGACTGACTTTTATCGCGGTTTTCTTCAATGAGATCTTGTTGTATTTGGATACGAAAATTTGCGAGAATCCGAGTTTTTCGGCTTCCTGTATGCGTTGGTCGATGCGGTTTACCGGACGTATTTCGCCCGACAACCCGACTTCGCCCACGAAACAGCAATCTTTCATCACCGGAATGTCTTCGTTCGACGACAAAATCGCCGCGACTACCGCCAAATCTATCGCCGGATCGTCTACTGAAATGCCTCCCGTCACGTTCAAAAACACGTCTTTCGTTCCCAATCGGAAACCGGCTCGCTTTTCGAGAACCGCCAGAATCATGTTGAGGCGTTTGGCGTTGTAACCCGTTGTACTTCTTTGCGGCGTACCGTAAACCGCCGTAGACACGAGCGCCTGGATTTCGATCATCAGCGGGCGCATGCCTTCGAGAGTTGCCGCAATCGCCGTTCCCGAAAGGTTTTCCTCACGATGTGAAATCAAGATTTCGGACGGATTCGACACTTCGCGCAATCCGCTGCCGAGCATTTCATAAATGCCGAGTTCCGCAGTCGAACCGAATCGGTTTTTGAGCGAGCGCAGAATCCGGTAAACGTGGTTCCGGTCGCCTTCGAACTGCAAAACCGTATCGACCATGTGTTCGAGGATTTTCGGACCCGCGATGTTACCGTCTTTGGTGATATGTCCGATAAGGATTACGGGAATGTTGGTTTCCTTGGCGAACTTGATGAGTTCGGCCGTACACTCGCGGATTTGCGAAATCGATCCGGGCGAGGCTTCGATATAATCGGTATGCAACGTCTGGATCGAGTCGATGATCAGAATATCGGGTTCGATCTCGTCGATCTGACGGAAAATGTTCTGGGTTTTGGTCTCGGTAAGGATGTAGCAATTATCGCTGTTCGGATTGATCCTTTCGGCGCGCATCTTGATTTGCTTCTGGCTTTCCTCACCCGAAACGTAAAGCGTGCGAAACGGTAATTTAAGTGAAATCTGCAGCAACAACGTACTTTTCCCGATTCCGGGTTCGCCTCCTAAAAGAATCAAAGATCCGGGAACGATGCCGCCTCCGAGTACGCGGTTGAGTTCGTTGTCCTGACTGTTTAAACGATATTCCTCACCGGATTCGATCTCATGCACACGCAACGGTTTGGCCGCGCGTTTGGTTTCGTGGTTCGAGGCGCGCCATACGGGCTTTTCTTCCTTGTGGATGATTTCCTCTACAATGGTATTCCATTGTTTGCACGAATTGCACTGGCCTTGCCATTTGGCGTATTGCGTGCCGCAGTTTTGGCAGAAAAAGGCGGTTTTTACTTTTGCCACATCAGAGTATTTTAGGCGTTGATTCGTTTTTGGCTTTTAGGTTTCCGATGCTATCCGAAAAAATTTACTGTCGTTTAAGCTCGTCGGCTTTATTGATCATCATGTCTTTGGTAAGATCTCCGATTTCTTCCATCTGATAAGCGCGCATATACGATTTTATCGCTTTGGCATTGTCGCCTTTGCGTTCGTACATTTGGGCCATTTCGTAATCGGCGAGCATGGTGCGCGGGTAGTTCTTTTCGGCAAGCTGCGCCAATAGGTCGTATTCGTTATACGCTTTGTTTTTGACAATGGCCGCTTCGATCGCTTTGAAATCGTTGAGGCGGATCTTCATTTTCATGCCCATCGATTTCTCGATCATCTCGTATTTGTCGGCGAGATATTGCGCATAGCCTTGCTCGAGCTTAACGATCTTTTCGTTGAATTCGTTAGACGATATCGGCTGATAGAACGAGAAGAATTCGTACAAAGCATTCGGGATCGCATACAAAACCAGCGAATAATGCGAAGCGCCTTTGAAGTCGTCGAAACGGTATCTCAATCCTTCGCGTTTGATCGTTTTGGCCGTTTCATCCACTTTTCGGATGCGGGTCGCCATTTTCTTGACGTCGCCATCGGCCGTACAATGGTAATACCAAATCGGTTTCTGCACTTTTTCAAGCCTTTCGGGAATTTGTTCTTCCATTCCCGTCGGATAATCTGGGCTCAACATGATGTATCCGTCGAAAACCGGGAAATCCTTATATAAAAAATAATGGGCAAAACCGGCTGTAATGTCGTGACCGGCGATGAGTTTCAAAGGCGCGACGCGGTATTTCTTTTCGATCGACGGCACTAATTCGGTTCCTATAAAATCGAAAAAGTTGTTGCCTTTTCCTTCTGGAAGACCGGTTTCCTTATCGTATGTACAATCTGTGTCGCGTTCGTTGTTCTTGTTTTGGCTGATGCCGACCACGATCATTTCCGGAATATCTTCCCAATATGCGCCGTAATCGAGCGCTCCGGTAAACGCAGGCATGAGGTATTCGCCATCGAGCAAAATCAGAAGCGGGAATTTGCGGTCTTTGTCTTTTTTGTATGAAGGCGGAAGCGCAATGCTGATTTCGCGCACTTCATTGAGTTTTTTAGACGTAACCGAATCGATCACGGTGTTTTGCGCAGAAGCGAAAGGGGCACAAAATAGAAAAGCGATGATGGGTAAAAAATATCTCATGGTTCTTGTGTTTGGCACGCCCAAGATAGGAAATTATTTCACTCCATCGCGGTTTTGCGTCTTTGTAAAAACCCCATTACCATACCGTTTTTGAGGCGCAGATGACATGCACCGTAATCGTTTGGATCGTTTGAAAAAAAGAACAACACTTTCGCTCCATTTTGAATCGCGACTTGCACGGCTTGATCTAAATCTTCGACCGTCAAAGTAATCAATACACCCGATTTCAAATAGTCAGGCATACCGCAGGAATCGGCATAAAACTCAAGCAAGACGCCGGGTAAAACTTCAAAAGCGTTTTGCCCCGGACTACAAAAAACTTCGGTGCCGAGGCCTAACGCCTTTAAAGTGTGGCCAAAGGATCGGGATTTTCAGACGCAGCGAACGCGATGCTCATGCTGATTTTTCCTCGTTCCATGAGTCCGGATTCAGATTTGGGCAAGACCTCCGTCTACAAACAATTCGATTCCCGTGATGTAAGTGGAATCTGAAGACGCCAAAAACAGTGCGGCGTTCGCGATTTCTTCGGAAGTGCCGAAACGTCCCATCGGGATCCTTTCGACGAACGAATCTTTTACTTCTTCGGGTACGCCGTCAAAAGTCGCCGTGTCGATAGAGCCTGGGCTGATCACGTTGACGCGGATCTTGCGCGGCTGCAATTCAAGTGTCCAAGTGCGTGCAAAAGAACGGACTGCGGCTTTGCTCGCGCTGTAAACGCTCATTCCGGGAAGGGCTTTGACGCTCGCTATCGAACCGGTCATGATGATCGAAGCACCTTCCGAAAGCAACGGAAGCGCTTTTTGCACCGTAAAGATCGTTCCTTTGACGTTTACGTCGAACGTCTTGTCGTATACGTCTGCGGTTACGGCATCGATCGGTACGCCGAAATCGCCGACGCCTGCACTTGCGTAAAGCACGTCGATGCGGCCTTTTTGTGTTTTGACGATGTCGTACAAACGATCCAAATCGGCTAAATTGCCTGAATCGGCTTGTACTCCGGTTACGTTTTTACCGATTTCCTTGACGGCGGCGTCGAGTTGCTCCTGACGTCTTCCGGTAATGAACACGTAAGCGCCTTGCTCTACGAAAAGTTTTGCGGTCGCCAAAGCCATTCCGCTGGTTGCACCGGTTATCACGGCTACTTTGTTTTCTAATTTATGTGACATGATCTTTGCTTTTTAAGTGTCGCGGTTCGTTCCGTCGACATGGCAAAGTTGCGCCACGCGGTCAAGCAAAAACGATGATGTTTATCAAGAAAAAAATTGACAAATGTCAAGTGTCACGATTTGGTTTTGGGATTGCGCAACCGGCTTAACGTTTCGGGTTTGATGCCCAAATAAGACGCGATCATGGCTTGGGGCACGCGCAGTGCGAAACCCGGATAGCGCTTTACGAAGTTTTGATAGCGTTCTTCGGCCGTGCTGCTGATGGCTTCGTGGATGCGATTCTGGTTCACGATAAAGCCGCGATTGAGGATATCGGCAATCATTTTGCTGAAGGCCGGGATTTTTTCGCAGATCTGTTCGAAGTCATTTTTCTCGAACAGGATAAGTTCGGAATCCTCGATGGCGTCTATGTTGAACTTCGTCGGTTGTGCCGTCGCAAGACTCTCGCGATCGCTGATCCACCAATTCTCCATCGCAAAACGGATGATGTGTTCGGTTCCTTTGTCGTCTACCGAATACGTCCGCATCAAACCTTTGGCGATAAAACAGTTGTATCGGCACACATCGCCTTGCTGCAGCAAATATTGTTTTTTGCGCAGTTTCCTGAACACGGCAAACGACTCAATGAAATCGAAGTCATCGTCGCTTACTTGAATATGGTCGGATATGTAATTTTTGAACGCCTGGAACACGGTGAGGATTGTGCCGGCTAAATTAGGCTTTTTTGCGATTCAACACTGGCAAAAGCAGAAACGACGCGACACCGAAAACGAGAACGACGATGAACTGAGACGACCAGACGATCCATCCGAAAGCGGTGCCGATCGGTTTGTCGATTGCGTAAAACACAAGGATTTGCGAAATAAGGAACGGGTAAGATCCGAAGCCGGAATTGGTGAACGCGATGGCGATGCTTCCGACCACGAAAGCCGAAATCGCCGCCCCGAATGACAGCACCGCGGTTTGCGGAAACACGTACATCGTCGTATAAAAAGTAAGCAGATACGACGCCCATATGAAAACGGTATGACCGATGAACTGCCATTTCTTCTCCATTTTAAGAATGCTGAACAGGCCTTCCTTGAGTCCCGAAATCTTTTCCTTGAGCAACAGGATATACTTGTTACTCGAGTAGAGATAAATCCATAGCGCGACCATGCAACATCCGAAAGCGATTCCTCCATAAACCAAAAGATTGTTCAGAGGAATCTGGTCAAGCACAAACGCCTTCACGATGTCGAACTGCAGGAAAAAAGCCAGAACCATGAATCCGAAAAGGATGATTAAATCGAGCAAGCGTTCGGCTACGATTGTTCCGAAACCTTTATCAAACGGCACTTCATCGTATTTTCTGAGAATGACCGCCCGGCTTACTTCACCAGATTTGGGCACGGCGAGATTCATCAGATAACAGATGTTGATTGCCAGAAAACTGTTCACGACGGAGATTTTGTAACCCATCTGTTCCAGTGGATATTTCCATCTGTACGCTCTCGAAAGGTTGCCCAAAACGGCAATGAAAGCGCCAAGCACGATATAGGAATAGTTGGCGTCGCGAAAATACGAGCGGATTTCATCGATCTCTTCGGGCGTAAAACCCTGATACATATAAATGATAAGATAAATCCCCAATGCTATAGGAAGCACGATGGAGAGGAATTTACTTATCTTTTGTTTCAAGATTATGTAAGGGTATTGTCTTTCTCGTTAGGGAAAACGAGGCTCGGTTTGAACGATTTGGCTTCTTCGAAATCGAGAATCCCGTAAGAGATGATGATGATGATATCGCCTCTCTGAACCTTGCGCGCGGCCGGTCCGTTCAAGGTGATTTCGCCGCTGTTGCGGTTTCCTTTGATGGCGTACGTTTCAAGTCGCTCGCCATTGTTGATGTTCACGATCGAAACCTTTTCGCCTTCGATGATGTTGGCGGCTTCCATAAGCGCCTCGTCGATGGTGATGCTTCCGATGTAATTGAGATCGGCTCCGGTTACGGTAACGCGGTGGATCTTCGATTTAACAACCTGTACTTGCATGGGGCAAAGGTAATTAATTTAATGAAATGGTATCTATTAAACGCACATCGTTTGCGAATACCGCAATGAAAGCGCGATATTTCTCGTTATTTTCCGTTTTTTCGACCGGGACGAGCGTTTTCTCGTCGGCGACCTCGAAATACTCGAGCTCGAATTCTTTTTCGGCAGACAAAACGCCTTTTACGATGTCGCGCAACTCGCTGACAGATTTCGTGCCAAAGTGCTGTTTGGCAGCTTGTAACGATTTGTATATGACAGCGGCTTTTTGCCTTGTTTCGGGTGAAAGGCGTTCGTTGCGCGAGCTCATCGCCAATCCGTTGGATTCGCGGAAAATTGGGCAAAGCACAATGTTTACGGGGATTTCGTATTTGGAAACGAGTTTGCGAACGATTTGCAACTGCTGAAAGTCCTTCTCTCCGAAATACGCATTTGTCGGTTCCACGATCTCGAAAAGACGTTTGACGATAGTGCCGACACCGTCAAAATGTCCGGGACGGAACTTGCCTTCCATCTGGTTTTCCAATCCGTCGAAATCGAAATGGCGCGAAATCGGATTATCGCCGTAAATATCTGATACGGACGGCGCGAAAACTATAATGTCGGCACTGACAGATTTCACCTTTTCTACATCGGCCGCAAGCGTACGCGGATACTTTTTAAGATCTTCGGGATTGTTGAATTGCGTCGGATTCACGAAAATACTGATCACCGTAATGTCGTTATCGTCAACCGATTGGGAAAGCAACGAAAGATGCCCCGCGTGCAAAGCGCCCATCGTCGGGACAAAGCCGGTAGTGGGTTTCGGCGTCCGTAAAGAATTCAAGTGAGCCGCAAGACCCATCTGATTATCGAAAATCAGCATTGGAATGAGAGATTAAAAGCGGCGCAAAATTATCACTTTTGTTAATAATAGCATAAAATTTCGTAGTTTTGCCTGTTTTTTATTGCCTAAAGAAAAAGAGATTACCCTATGGAGGATAAGAGGATATTATACGTATCATCTGAAGTTGTTCCGTATCTTGCTGAAAATGAAGTGTCTTTGATGTCATATGACGTTCCGAAAATGATCAACGATCAAGGAGGACAAATCCGCATCTTCATGCCGCGTTACGGAAATATTAATGAGAGAAGGCACCAGTTGCATGAAGTGATACGGCTTTCGGGGATGAATTTAGTGGTAAACGATCTCGACATGCCGCTTATCATTAAAGTAGCATCGATTCCGAAAGAGCGCATCCAGGTCTATTTTATCGACAACGACGAGTATTTCAAACGCAAAGCCACCTTTACGGACGAAGATGGTAATCTTTATCCCGATAATGATGAGCGTTCGATTTTCTTCGCGAAAGGCGTCGTGGAAACCGTCAAGAAACTCAATTGGGTTCCCGATATCATCCACGTTCACGGTTGGATGGCGGCCATGCTTCCGATTTACATGAAACATTATTATAAGGACGAGGCGTTGTTTGCCCACACCAAGATCGTGACTTCGGTGTATGCCACCGGTTTCGAAGGCACTCTGGATCCGGATATGATCAAAAAAGTCATGTTCGACGACATCCCGGAAGAGTCGGTCTCCTACCTTGAGACACCCGACTATGAAAACATCCTCAAGGCTTCTATAATGCACTCTGACGCAGTGATTATAGGGTCTGAAAACCTGTCTCCAAGTTTAACAAAATTTATAGAATCTTCGGGTAAACCTTTTCTACCTTTCGCGCCGAAAGAAACCTTTGCCCAAGCCTATACGAATTTCTATAAGCAGGCGGTTTTATAACCCTTCTCACGTATTTATGAGTTCAAAATTCCTTAAGACTGTACTGTTTTTCGCTACTGCTTTAACCTTGGTTTCCTGCGACAAGGACTACAATGAAATCGGCACCGATATCATTGGCGATGATCATTATGATTTCCTTAAAAAGGACGATTATTCGATTTCGGCGGCTTCCTATGCCACAGGCCCGGTCCAGACCAACGGATTGAGCTTGGTCCCTTTTGGGATTTATGAAGACGACCATTTTGGACGAACTACGGCAAATTTCGTCACTCAAGTGGAATTGGCAGCGGTGAACCCGACATTGGACGATCTTATCGACATTGACTCGGTACGCCTTTACGTTCCTTATTTTTCTAAGCTTGAGGAAACCGAATCGGACGGAGACAAGATTTATTCGCTTGATTCGATTTTTGGCAATAGAAATACAACTCTCGATCTCAAAATCTACGAAAACAAATATTTCCTACGCAGTCAGGAAGTGGTAGGAAACGAGCCTGAAGACCAGATTTATTACAACGATATGAGTCCGGTAATTGAAAGCGCGAACGCCGGTTCGGCCCAAGTCAACAATTCGACAGATCCGACAGACAACACCGCGTTCTTCTTCAAAAACACCGAAATCAAACAAAACAAATACAACACCAACGTAACCGAAGAAGACCATACGGTGATCAGGCAAACGCCGGGAATGTATATGACGCTCGATAAGGCTTTCTTCAAAACCAAAATTCTTGAGGCTCCCGAGGGCATGCTTACCAACAACAACGTTTTTAAGAATTACTTCCGAGGGCTTTATTTTAAGGTGTCGAATCCGAGTACGGCAAAAGGCGTTTTAAATATGATGAATTTCTCGAAAGGGGTCGTCACGTTGTACTACAGACGCAACATCACCACAACCGCTAACGGCACGAGCACTACGGTAGCCCGCAGGTTCGAACTCAAATTGAATCTTACCGGAAATTCGGTAAGTTTGCTCAATTACGAGAACACACCCGCACTTCCATCCAATCGATTGGTTGTCAAAGGCGGGCAAGGCTTCCTTTCTACTATCGACATCCTAACGGCCGAAGAAAGAGCCCAAATGGTACATGACTCGCTTAAAGTAAATGAAGCGAGCCTGGTTTTCCACGTAGATGAAGCGGCCATGCAAGGCGCAACCAAACCAAGGCGCATTTACCTGTACGATATGACACATGGGCAATCTACGGTAGATTATAATTTCGACGGTTCTACAAACGGCGACACCAAATACAGTAAGTCCGTTTTTGGCGGTATTCTTGACTCGGCCAAAATTGCCGGAACGAATCAGTACAAGTTCTTTTATAAGGTACGTCTTACGAATTACATCCGCGGACTTATCAACGAACCGGACAGTACAGATGTAAGGCTCGGACTTTCCGTATCAGAAAACATACTTGAAAACTCGATGGCAAGGCTCAAAAATCCGATTTCTATCGTAGAGCCAGACAACAGTACGTCTACTTACAACAAGCTTCCGAGAGCATCGGTCATGCATCCGTTCGGAGTAGTTTTGCACGGCGTGAACAGCGAAGTTGTCGAAGAAAGGCTTAAACTTGTAATCTATTACACCAAACCAGACGAAGTGGACGGCAACTAAAAAGGTCTCCAATCCATTAAAAAATAGACAAATTATGTGTGGAATTGTTGGATATATCGGTAATCGGGAAGCCTATCCGATTATCATAAAAGGGCTCAAAAGATTGGAATACCGAGGCTATGACAGCGCCGGAGCGATGATTTTTGACGAGGGAGAACTAAAACTTTCCAAAACGAAAGGAAAAGTTTCCGACCTAGAAGAAAGAGCCGAAAAGGAGATTTCCCTTAGCGGGAACATCGGTATGGGACACACGCGTTGGGCCACTCACGGTGTACCAAACGACGTGAATTCGCACCCGCACCTTTCCAACTCGGGCAATCTTGCGATCATCCACAACGGGATCATAGAAAACTACGAGCCTTTGAAAAAAGAGCTCATCAAACGCGGGTATACATTCAAGTCGGATACCGATACAGAAGTATTGGTAAACCTTATCGAAGAAGTCAAAAAGAACGAAGACGTAAAACTCGGAAAAGCCGTGCAAATCGCGCTTAACCAAGTCGTCGGCGCTTATGCGATCTGCGTTTTCGACAAACAACGTCCAGACGAAATCGTCGTGGCGCGTTTGGGAAGCCCGCTTGCCATCGGTATCGGGAAAGACGAGTTTTTCATAGCTTCGGATGCGTCTCCATTCATCGAATACACGTCAAACGCGATCTATCTCGAAGATGAGGAAATGGCGATCGTTCGCAAAGACAAACCTTTGAAAGTCCGTAAAATCAAAGATGATACGCTTGTCGATCCTTATGTCCAGGAACTTCAGATGAATCTTGAGCAAATCGAGAAAGGCGGATACGACCATTTCATGCTCAAGGAAATCTACGAGCAGCCGAACGTGATCAAGGACACGTACCGCGGACGTCTACACGCCAACGAAGGCATCATCCAGATGGCGGGCGTAGAAGACAATCTCGAGAAATTCCTAAACGCCGACCGCATCCTTATCGTAGCCTGCGGAACGTCTTGGCATGCCGGTTTGGTAGCCGAATATATTTTCGAAGAATTCACAAGGATTCCGGTCGAAGTGGAATACGCTTCCGAATTCCGATACAGAAATCCTATCATCAATAAAGGAGATGTGCTGATCGCCATCTCGCAATCGGGTGAAACTGCCGATACGTTGGCCGCCATCAAGCTTGCCAAAGAAAAAGGCGCGTTTGTTTTCGGTGTCTGCAACGTGGTCGGATCGTCGATTTCACGCGAGACACACGCCGGAGCTTATACGCATGCCGGTCCTGAAATCGGGGTCGCTTCCACAAAAGCATTCACGACACAAATCACCGTTTTGACGATGATCGCGTTGCGTCTTGCGAAAGCGAAAGGAACGTTGAGCAATTCTGACTTCCATCGCTACTTGCAGGAACTCGAGGTCATTCCTGAAAAAGTGACCGAAGCCCTCGCTACGAACGACGTCAGCAAAACCATTGCCGAGAAATTCAAGGATGCACCGAACTGTCTTTACTTGGGTCGCGGATACAACTTCCCGGTCGCTCTCGAAGGCGCTTTGAAGCTTAAAGAGATTTCATACATCCACGCCGAGGGTTATCCGGCTGCCGAAATGAAGCACGGCCCGATCGCATTGATCGATGAGTTGATGCCGGTAGTTGTGATCGCTCCAAAACAAGGACATTATGATAAAGTGGTGAGCAACATCCAGGAAATCAAGTCGCGCAGCGGTAAAATCATCGCCGTGGTGACCAAAGGTGACGTACAGGTTCGCGAACTCGCCGATTACGTGATCGAAGTTCCCGATACGTCGGATGCGCTTTCACCTCTATTGACCACGATTCCGTTGCAGTTGTTGTCGTACCACATTGCCGTGATGCGCGGATGCAACGTAGACCAGCCTCGAAATTTGGCTAAATCGGTTACCGTAGAATAAATTACATCTTTTATATAGATACGAAGCAGGCCCAAAAGCCTGCTTTTTTTGTAAAATTTCGCCAACCCTCATTTTTACGGAAAATATAATTTTATATGCACGCATAATGTTTTTTACGTGCTTTTTTCAAAATGTTAATGAAAACACAAAAAATAATTTAGTTAACGAATAGGTAAAACACTTACACCTTTTTTAAGGATTCGCGAAAATAAAACGGCTGTTTTTGAGAATGCGCGATTTATTGTACATTGGTGATACTAATCCAAGAAAATTCAAACCAAATGAAAATCTATCTGTTCATTTTGTCATTGTTGTTTTGTGGAATGACCTACGCCCAAACGACGATTTCAGGAACTGTTAGCGAATCGGGAACCGGACTTCCGGTACCTGGCGCCAACATCAAAGTTACGGGAGATTCCGCGGCAACGGTTTCAGACGCCGACGGGAAATTCTCGCTGACCGTTTCCAAAAAACCACCGTTTACCGTCGAAATCAGCATGGTCAGCTACACGGCACAAACCGTAAACGTAACCTCGGCCAACCAGACGGTAAACGTCAGCTTGGTCGGTGAAGAGACCAAGCTTGAAGAAATCGTGGTTTCGGCTTCGAGAACACCGGAACGCGTAATGCAGTCGCCGGTTACCATCGAACGCATGACCGCCGCACAGGTCAAGAACACTTCTGCGCCAACGTTCTACGACGGATTGGAAAACCTCAAAGAAGTGCATTTCAACACGAGCAGTTTGTCGTTCAAATCGATCAACACGCGTGGATTCGCAACCGTAGCCAACACCCGTTTTCTACAACTTGTAGACGGTATGGACAACTCGTCTCCGGCGCTCAACTTTGTTTTGGGTAACCTCGTCGGATTGTCCGAGCTCGATGTAGCCAGCGTCGAATTGCTTCCGGGCGCGTCTTCGGCACTTTACGGAGCGAACGCATTCAACGGGATTTTGTTCATGAACAGTAAAAGTCCGTTTACCAACCAAGGCATCAGCACGTATTTCAAATATGGGAAAACTTATCAGGACGCCGCAGGAACGAACGATTATTACGACTTCGGATTCCGCGCCGCTACCGCTTT
Organism: Flavobacterium agri; assembly: GCF_013401995.1. Lineage (GTDB taxonomy): Bacteria > Bacteroidota > Bacteroidia > Flavobacteriales > Flavobacteriaceae > Flavobacterium > Flavobacterium agri. Next base: position 302,729 of record NZ_JACBJI010000002.1, on the reverse strand, counting down.
CTCGAAACATTTCGCCGGAAAAATCAACTTCACTTACCTGCGCGCCACCGAATGGATCGCCGCAGATGAGCGCAGCATGACTACGGGCGGAGTCGGGCACGACATCAACCAGAATTACGACGGGCTCAATTTTTACGGTGACGAGGTGACGACTTTTATCCCGAACGTCGGGCAGGTAAGCCGTACCGGTTATGCTGAAAAAGACCTCAACAACAACAAGATCGAAAGCGTCAAAGCCGACATTTCACTTCATTTCAAACCGTTTGCGAACGATTTCGAAATCATCCTTCAGGAGAAAGTCGGTTTGGGAACTACGATCTACCAAGGTGCGAACCGTTATGCGCTCAAGAATTTCCTTATGAATCAAGTGCGCGTCGAGGTGAGAAACCGCAATTTCTTCCTTCGCGGATACATGACTTCGGAAAGTGCGGGCGATTCTTACGACATGCGTTTTGCCGCGTGGAACGTGAACCGCGCCGCCAAATCGGATACGGGCTGGTTTACCGATTATGCGACAGCTTTCCAGTTGGGATCGGCATTCTACGGTCTGGATGCTCAACAAGCTGGGATTTATGCACGTAAGTTCGCCGATTACAACGACAACACATCGCCTGTGAACGGTTTGCCCGCATTGCCTTTGACACCACACGGAAATCCTCGTCTTATTCCGGGAACTCCAGAATTCAAGGCCGCTTTGAATACGGTGACGAACAATCCCGATTTGACTCGTGGGGCAAAATTCCTCGACAATTCAAAATTGTATCACGTAGACGGAAATTACAACTTCAAGGAATTACTTAAAGTCGTAGAAGTGATGGTTGGAGGTTCATTCCGCCAATATGCTTTGGATTCACAAGGAACTATCTTTACCGATTACGACGGAGTGCTTCGTTATGACGAATACGGTGCTTACGTCCAGGCCATCGGAAATCCCACCGATCGTTTGAAACTTACCGGATCGCTGCGTTACGACAAAAGCCAGAACTTCGACGGATTCGTTTCCCCAAGGATTGCAGCTGTCTATTCGGCCGGAGATCACAAGGAACACAACTTCCGTATTTCATACCAAACCGGTTTCCGCAACCCGACCACTCAAGACCAGTATATCGGGCTTGACCTCGGGCCTTTCGCACTCATCGGTTCGGCGCCGGACAATTTGACCCGTTATGTAGAAACATTGCCTGTTTCTGCCGCAGGACAAGCCGCAGGACAACCTTCTTCGGTAACGTTGAGCGGTGTTGACGCTTACAACAATTCGTATACGCTGGCTTCGGTTCAGGCATTTGCCGCTTCCGGAAACCCGGCCGATCTTCAGGTCGCTAAAATCGGATTGGTAAAACCCGAGCGCGTACAGGCATTCGAGGCCGGTTATCGCGCGGTCATCAACAACGATATTTCGGTAGACATCAACGGATACTACAACCTTTACAATGATTTCCTGAACCAATCGCGCGTCATCACACCGTATTATGGGGTCGTTGGCACGGATTCTTCAGATCCTAACGTCCAACTCGGTTATCAGGCGCTTGGTTTCGGCGACCGCCGCGTGTATCAGGTGTACACGAATTCGAGAACCGAAGTGACTTCTCTTGGTTTTGGTGTCGGACTTTCGAAAAAATTCTTCAAGACGCTTGAACTCGGAGCGAATTACAACTATGCCGAATTCGAATACGACGAAAAAGAAGACCCCAGCTTCATTCCTGGTTTCAATACGCCGAAACACCGTGTGAAAGCTTACGTTTCGAGCCCTAACATCTACAAAGGACTTGGATTCAGTTTCAACTATCGCTGGTCTGACGAATATTTATACCAAGGTTCTTTCGCCGATGGAGTAGTTCCCGAGAATTCGGTTATCGACGCCCAAATCAGCTATACGATCCCGAAATGGAAAACCATGTTCAAAGTCGGTGCGGCCAATTTGTTCGGAGAAGACTATATCCAGGTTATCGGAGCCGGTATGATCGGGCAACAATGGTATGCGCAGATCACCATCAATCCTTAATACTAATCGCTAAAAAAATATATGATGATACGAAATTTCAAATGGCTGGTATTGGCATCGCTGACGTTGGCGGCCTGCAGCGACGATGATAGCGCATCTACCGTCGACGAACCGATTACGGCCGGTTCTGCCGACCTTTCCAAATATGTGGCTTTGGGCGATTCGTTCGCCGCAGGTTACAGCGACAATGCCTTGTTCAAGAAAGGACAGGAGAATTCCTATCCGAACATCATCGCTTCCCAATTCGCTTTGGCGGGCGGTGGTTCGTTTGCCCAACCGTTGATGGTGGATAATGTCGGCGGATTTTCTATGGGCGGCGTCCAGATTTCAGCGTTCCCGACGCGTCTGTACTTCAACGGCACAGGTCCGGCGAATGTTCCCGGAGTTTCGGGAACGGTTTTCGGAACTACCGTTGCGGGTCCTTTCAACAATTTTGGCGTTCCGGGAGCGAAAAGTTTCCATTTGGGAGCGGCCGGTTACGGAACTTTGAACCCGTATTTCGGACGTTTTGCTTCTTCGGCAACGGCTTCCCCTTTTAGCGACGCTTTGGCTCAGAATCCGACCTTTTTCACTTTGTGGATTGGCGGAAACGACGTACTCGCATATGCGACTTCGGGTGGTACGGGAACGAATCAAACGGGTAATTTCAATCCGGCGACTTACGGCGGAAACGACATCACCGATCCGACCGTATTCGACAACGTCTACAATTCCATGATCGACGGATTGACCGCAAACGGCGCAAAAGGCGCTGTCGGAAATTTGCCTTATGTGAACACGTTGCCATTCTTTACGACGGTTCCTTACAACCCGGTTCCTCTTGATGCGACTACAGCGACGACTTTGAATACTCAGCTTTTGGGTCCGCTTAAGCAAATTTTGACGGCTTTGGGCGAAGGCGATCGCATCAATCTTGTTGCGGCCGGTTCTACGAATCCGCTTTTGATCGTAGACCAAAACCTTACGAATTATTCGGCCCAAATCACGGGAGCACTCATGCTCGGCGGCGTTCCGGGACCTCAAGCGACCTTGATGGGCAACCTTTACGGACAGGCGCGTCATGCGAAAAAATCGGCAGACGGAACGTTCCGCGATTTCATTTTGCTTCCGACACGTAACATCATCGGAACGACTCAAGCGGGTGTCCCGGCTCCTTTCAATACGGTCGGCGTGACGTATCCGCTTCAGGATGCTGCGGTTTTGACCAATGCCGAGGCCGGCGAAGTGCGTGTGGCCACCGATGCTTATAACATCACGATCGAAGGCGCGGCATCGGCTCACGGTTTGGCTCTTTTCGATTCGAAAGCCACGTTGAACCAGTTGCTCAACGGCGGAATCCGCTTCGGAAATTATCATATGACCACGAGTTATGTCACAGGCGGTGCTTTCTCTTTGGACGGCATCCACCCAAGTGCAAGAGGTTATGCATTAATCGCGAACCGATTCCTCGAAGCCATCAATGCGACATACGGGTCGAACTTCAAAGGAGCCGATTTGGGCGATTACCAGATCCAGTATCCTGTGTTGCTTCCGTAATAATCTAACCAATGACGAGAAGAGCCGTTTCGCGAGAGATGGTTCTTTTCTTTTGTGGAAAATTCAGTAAGAATTTACATGTTGTCGACAATCCTCAATTTTAACCGTTTTTTTCGCTGTTCACCTATTGACTTGCTATTTTAAAAAACTATCTTTGCACTCGAAAAAAATAAGGTCTTTTAGAAAACCTAAACGGCTATTTAATAAATACATAAGCAATGTCGAAAATAACAGGAAAAGTTGCGCAGATCATCGGACCGGTAGTTGACGTAGTGTTCAGCGGCGATGTAGAACTCCCAAAAATTTACGATTCACTCGAAATCAAAAAAGCGGACGGAACGCTTTTGGTGCTTGAAGTCCAGTCGCACATCGGTGAAAATACGGTGCGTACGATTTCGATGGACTCGACTGACGGTTTGAGCCGCGGTTATGAAGTTGTTGGAACAGGTAACCCGATCAAGATGCCGATCGGCCCGGATGTTTACGGACGCCTTTTCAACGTAATCGGAGATGCGATTGACGGTCTTGGCGATTTGCCACGCGACGGAGAAAACGGAATCTCGATTCACCGTCCGGCTCCTCGTTTCGAAGATCTTTCTACTTCGACAGAAGTTCTTTTCACGGGTATCAAAGTTATCGACCTTATCGAGCCTTATGCAAAAGGTGGAAAAATCGGTCTCTTCGGAGGTGCCGGTGTGGGTAAGACGGTATTGATCCAGGAATTGATCAACAACATTGCAAAAGGTCACGGTGGTCTTTCGGTATTCGCCGGAGTAGGTGAAAGAACACGTGAAGGAAACGATTTGCTACGTGAGATGCTTGAATCAGGTATTATCAAATACGGTGAAGAATTCATGCACTCTATGGAAAATGGAGGTTGGGATTTGACCAAAGTGAACAAAGTCGGAATGCGCGACTCTAAAGCGACATTCGTATTCGGTCAGATGAACGAGCCGCCTGGAGCACGTGCACGTGTTGCGCTTTCAGGACTTTCTATCGCTGAGTACTTCCGTGACGGAGCTGGTTCAGACCAAGGAAAAGACGTACTTTTCTTCGTTGACAACATCTTCCGCTTTACACAGGCTGGTTCTGAGGTATCGGCTCTACTTGGCCGTATGCCATCTGCGGTAGGTTACCAACCGACACTTGCTACGGAAATGGGTGCGATGCAAGAGCGTATCACCTCTACAAATAAAGGATCGATCACATCTGTACAGGCGGTTTACGTTCCTGCGGATGACTTGACCGACCCGGCGCCGGCAACGACGTTTGCCCACTTGGATGCAACAACAGTATTGTCTCGTAAGATCGCCGAGCTTGGTATCTATCCTGCGGTTGATCCACTAGATTCGACTTCACGTATCCTTACGCCGCAAATCTTGGGCGACGAGCACTACGCTTGCGCACAACGCGTGAAAGAAATCCTTCAAAAATACAAGCAGCTTCAGGATATCATCGCGATCCTTGGTATGGAAGAATTGTCTGAAGAAGACAAACTAGCCGTATCACGCGCCCGTCGTGTTCAACGTTTCTTGTCTCAGCCGTTCCACGTGGCCGAGCAGTTTACAGGTATCCCGGGCGTTTTGGTAGACATCAAAGACACCATCAAAGGATTCAACATGATCATCGACGGTGAATTGGATCACTTGCCAGAAGCGGCTTTCAACTTGAAAGGAACCATCGAGGACGCTATCGAGGCTGGTCAGAAAATGTTGGCTGAAGCCTAATAATAATTATGAATTATGAATTATGAATTATGCGTCTGTGCCAATTCATAATTTATAATTCATAACTCATAATTCAAACTATGACGTTAGATATTATTTCTCCCGAAGCGACGCTTTTCTCAGGTGAAGTTACAGCCGTAACCTTGCCGGGCGTTGACGGAAGTTTCCAGATATTGAACCACCACGCGCCTATCGTTTCGATCTTGAAGCAAGGCGATGTGAAGATCGCGGCGAACAGCTTCCATTTCGCGAAAGAAGTGGCGGCCAAGTTCCACAAAGTAGACGAGAAGACGTACACTTTGGCGATCAATTCGGGAACCATCGAAATGAACGACAATAAAGTAATCGTTTTGGTAGACTAAACGATTCCTTATAAAGCAGAAGCCGGACTTAGTTCCGGCTTTTTTATTGGCTTTCGGCTTGATTTTATGATTTGCGACTATTTATTTAGAATCATTCTGCTTAATTTTGCGCATCAGAAAAAATCCCATATGAATTCCAAATCTATTCTTCTCTTCGCCTTTTCGCTTTTCAGCATCGCGCTTAACGCCCAAAATGTTTTCCACGACAGAAATTACTGGAAAGCCGCGCCATCTGTAGAAACCGTAAAATCTGACGAACAGAAAGGCAACGACGCAACGCAATTGAACGCAAACGCATTCGACGCCACGGTTTACGCGATCATCGAAAAAGCACCCGATGCGACCGTCAAATACCTGCTTTCGAAATCCGAAAACGGCGCCAATAAAATCACGCACGACGGACGTACCTATATTTTTTGGGCTGCTTACGTCGGAAATACCGATTTGATGGAATATTTGCAGAAGAACGGCGCCAAGACCGACATCATCGAAGATCACGGCTACACCATCATGAATTTCGCGGCCTCGACCGGGCAAACGAATACGAAAGTGTACGACTTATGCCTCAAATTCGGTGCGAACCTCAAGAAAGATCTCGACCATGACGGAGCGAATGCTTTGCTTTTGGCTTCGGGTTCTGCCAAAGACATGACGCTTATCGACTACTTTTCATCCAAAGGAATCGACTTGAAAAGCACCGACGCGAACGGAAACGGCATCCTCAATTACGTCTCCAAAAACGGCAACCGCGACATCATGGAAAACCTACTCAAGAAAGGGCTTAAGTTTTCCGACAACGCGATGATCATGGCCGCACAAGGCACGCGATCGAACACAAATACACTTGAAACGTATCAGTTTTTAGAGTCGAAAGGCGTCAAACCGACAGCGATCGGCAAGAACGGCGAGAACGCGTTGCACTTCATCGTACGCAAAGAAAAACAAGCCGAAATCATCGCGTATTTCCTTTCTAAAGGCGTCGATGTGAACCAAACCAACAAAGACGGAAATAATGTTCTGATGTATGCGTCGGCGGCAAATCCGGATGTGGTCTTGGTCAAAATGCTTGCCGAAAAAACAAAAGACATCAACGCTAGAAATGCAAAAGGACAATCGGCTTTGTCGATGGCGGTTCAATCGAACTCTCCCGAAATCGTCGGTCTTTTGCTTGAAAAAGGCGCGGATACGAAAATAGTCGACATCGACGGAAACAACCTCACCTATTACCTCGCCCAATCATACAATCCGAAAAAGCCAGCGGAATTCGACACCAAACTCAAAGCATTGCAATCGAAAGGTTTTGACTTGAATTCGAAATCGAAAAACGGCAACACACTTCTCCATATCGCGGTGGCCAAAAACAACCTCGATCTGATCAAACGCGCCCAAGGTTTGGGAATCGACGTCAATATGAAAAACGCCGAAGGCATGACGGCCTTACACAAAGCCGCGATGATTTCGAAGAACGACGAGATGCTCAAATACCTCGTATCCATCGGTGCCAAAACCGATGAAAAGACCGATATGGCCGAAACCGCCTACGATCTCGCTTCCGAAAACGAAGCCTTGAAACAAAACAAGATAGCCATCGATTTCCTCAAATAATGAAAAACGTTTTTAAAATTTTCGCGATTGCATTTCTGGCAGTCACATCGGCAAACGCACAAAAAGCGGACAAGTACAAATGCATGGTCCAAATGTCGAATTATCCCGGCGAAGGCGCGTACATCGTGGTTTCTTTGGTAAATCCGAAAGGCGAATACGAACAGACGCTTTACGTTTTGGGCCGTGACAAAAAATGGTATCCCGATTTGAAAGAATGGTGGAAATTCCAAAAAGCGAAAAAGCAGAACATCAGCGCGATTACCGGAGCGTCGATGGCCGGTGGCGACCGCAGCGTGAACGTGATCGAGATCGAATCGGATAAAGTAGATGCGGGTTATACGTTGCGTTTTGAGGCCGCCGTCGAAAACCAGAAGTACAACGTCAAAGACCTCGAAGTGCCGCTTACGACAGAAAACGTTTCAGGTAAAGTAGAAGGCACGAACTACATCCGTTACGTGCGATTGGCACCGAATAATTAATTTTAGCCACAAATTTCACCAATTCGTATGATTCGTGAAATCCGTGGCAAATTTTTAAAGTATGACGATTTCGATCTGGAGATACAGCCATCTCGCTTTGGCCGTATCTTCTTTCCTTTTTATTCTACTCGCTTCGATTACGGGGCTTATTTTAGCGTTCGAACCCGTTTCGGATAGTTTAAAGCCGTATGCATTGCGCAATCTCGACCAAATCACGTTGGCCGAAACCATTGCGAACGCCCAGAAGAATTACGACGAAGTGATCGAAATCAAAATCGAGAAAAACCGTTTCGTACAAGCCAACGTAATCCCCGAAGACGGCCAAAGCCTGAAGATCTACCTCGATCCGAAAACCGGAAAATCTATCGGGAATGCCGAAAACGACAACGAGTTCTTCCAATTCGTGACCACGTTGCACCGCTCGCTTTTCCTGCACGGATTGGGTCGTTTCTTTATGGGACTGACGGCTTTTTTGCTGTTCCTGATCGCGCTTACGGGAAGTATTTTGGTGATCAAACGCCAACGAAAACTCTCGAAGTTCTTTTCGAAAGTCGTGCGGGAAAACGGTTTTCAGTTCTATCACGTGATTTTCGGAAGGTTGTGGCTGATTCCGATCCTGATCATTTCGGTTACGGGTGTTTTCCTCACATTCAACGAATTTGAGGTTTTCGAAAAACCGGAAACCAAATTGCAGATCGATTACGACAATGTCAAATCGGAGCCGAAAATAAAGATTCATGAATTCGGGACGTTCCAAAAAACAAAACTGTCGGATGTTGTTTCGGTCGAATTCCCTTTTTCGGACGACATCGAGGACGCTTTTACGGTAAAGCTGCACGATCGTGAAATAATCGTGAACCAGTTTACGGGCGAAATCCTGGCCGAGAACTTATCGCCTTCAATCAAAAATTACGTCGATTTAAGCCTCGACCTCCACACGGGACGCGCGAACATAATTTGGGCTCTCGTGCTTGCCGTGGCATCGATAAACATCTTGTTTTTTATTTACTCGGGGTTTGCGATGACGCTCAAAAGGCGAAGCGCAAAAACGCGAAATAAATTCAAAGCAGAACAAGCGGAATTCATCGTTCTCGCGGGATCGGAAAATGGAAGCACTATGCGATTCGCCAAAGCGTTTCACGAAAGCCTGCTCAAAAAAGGACAGTCTTCTTTCTTTGCCGAACTCAACGATTACCAAACTTTCGAATCGGCCAAGCACATTATCGTGATTACTGCGACGTACGGAAACGGCGAAGCTCCGACGAATGCCAAAAAAGCGCTGGCGGCGATAGAAAAGCACACGCAAACACAACCCGTCCATTTTTCTATAGTAGGATTCGGGTCGCACGCCTATCCCGATTTTTGCCAGTTCGCTTACGATTTGTACAACCGTATGTCGCTCGAAGAAAACCTTAATGCTTTCCTTGAAATCAGGACGGTGAACGACAAATCGATCGAGGCTTTTTCCGAATGGGCTTCCGAATGGTCGAACAAGGCCGGAATCGATCTGGAACTCGATCTGGAATCCGCGAAAGCGAAACCCAAGAAACTGCAGAAATTCAGGGTTGTCGAAAAAACCGAATGCGAAATCGACGGTTCGTTCCTTGTCAAATTCGAACCCAAAAAGAAAAAAGCGTTCCGATCGGGCGACTTGCTCAATGTGTATCCGGCCAACGACCACCGCGAACGTCAATATTCTGTCGGAAAAGTCGCGAATCTCGTACAACTTAGCATCAAAAGACACGAATTCGGTCTCGGTTCGACGTTTTTATACGATTTGGAAATCGAACAAACCATCGAAGCAAGAATCGTTGCGAACGACCCATTCCATTTCGATCCGAACGCCAAGCAAACCGTGCTGATCTCGAACGGAACCGGAATCGCACCATTCTTGGGCATGATAGACGAAAACGACGCCAAACACGAATGTCATTTGTACTGCGGATTCCGCGAAAAACGGTCGTTTGAGCCGTATCGTGCGTTCATCGACAAACAAACCGCCAAACGAAAACTGACGCGCCTGCACCTGGCCTATTCGCGCCACGGAGAAAAACAATACGTGAAAGATTTACTTGAAAAGGATTCAGGCTTTGTCGCTTCGGTGCTAAAAAACAACGGAAACGTGATGATTTGCGGATCGCTTGCGATGCAGAACAACGTACTCGAGCTACTTTCTAAAATCTGCGAAAGCGAACTCAAAAAACCGTTGAGCCATTTCCAGGCTAACGGACAGATCAAGATGGATTGTTATTAGAACATTCCAATCATGATGTAAACCGTCACTCCGAGACCTAAAACGACGAACCAAGAACTGATTGCAAGCACGCTTCCCAAAACAAGTTTAGCCGTTGGCCAAAATCCCGATTTTTGAAGAAAACGCTTGTAAAACCACGTGAAATAGCAAATCTGGAACAACAGGAAAATCATAAAGCCAATGTTCGCGTCGTAATGAAGGAAATAATGCCCTAAAAGAATCGAAACTGAGCTCAGTAGCATGCAAAATCCCCACATGTACATGTTTGCAACGAGATGCTCGGTGTAGTTGAAAACATTTTTTCTATACATCAACCACAACACAAAAGCCGCGAACGGCAACGTGAGCATGAGCGCATAATTGCCATAATAAATCGCAAATTCTATCCCGACTCTTTGCCTTTCATAAGCCATGTATGTCTTCTCTCGTGTAACCGGATCTTCGATTTTTGCGATTTCAGGATGTTCTTTTCGCACGTCATGGGTTTGCCTGACATAGCTGACATGCGAGGCGAAAACGTATAAGGCGGCTACCAACAAAAAGAAATTCAATGGAGGAAAATATTTTTTGCGTTTGCCCAGAACGAATTCGCGCGCAACGGTCCCGCCTTTGACGACCAAATCGCGGACCAATTGGAAAATGCCCTTGTCGGCATGTGTAAAATAATGGATGGTTTCATGGCCGACTTCGTGCAGGCTCAGTCGATGCAAGTCGGATTTCTGCCCGCAATTGGGGCAATGAGCAAATTCCGGTTTTAATTCTAGGTCGCAATTTTTACAAACCGTATCCATAAATGGCTGTTTTTGCGAAAGATACGAAATGCGATTTTATGTTAAAATCAGGATTTTCCGTTTTTGCCCGACAAACTTCGGTACGCGATATAACAGAAAACACCAACCTGGAACAAAAGCGCGAACGTCAGGAAATACTCGGCATTGGCAACGTGCTGGATTTTGAGGAAGGCGGCCCCGACCATGATCAGACAGGCCAGAATCAATAAAAGGACAGCGGTTTTAGCTTTCATCGGAATCGTTTTTGGGTTCAGGAATATATTCGAGTATGTCGGCCGGCTGGCATTGCAACACTTCGCAAATCGCCTCGAGCGTAGAAAAACGGATCGCCTTGGCCTTTCCCGTTTTGAGAATGGACAGGTTGGCCGTGGTCATCCCGATACGGTCGGCGAGTTCGTTGGAACGCATCTTGCGCTTGGCCAACATGACGTCTACGTTGATTACTATCGGCATTAAAGTGTCAATTCATTTTCTTCTTTCAAATGTTTCGCAATTTTGAACACCTCGCCCAAAACCATAAAAAACAACGCCAAAGCTATAGACAAAATTCCAGAATCGAAACTCCCTACTTCAAGTTCCAACCCTGCGCGTTGCTTGAAAATCGCGCCGTAAACGAACGAAGGAACGCCGATAATAAATGTCGAAACCAACAGGCAAATCCCGATACGGTTGAAGTTCTTGATGACGTCGTCGGTAAAAATCTCATGTCTTATGAACGCGTAAACGTTTCTTCTCAGCAATTGGATCGCCTTTACGAACAACGCTGTGGCAACGAGCCAGCAAACAAGAAGGGCACGCGCGCCCCAATTGTCAACGACGATCTCTCTTCCGTTCACTTTCATGTCCATAGAATCGTCGCTGAAAACCGCCATCGGCACGAAAATCAAAGATGCGGCAAATGCGAGGATTCCGAAAAAGAAAAAGAAATCCAGACAGGTTTTCAAAATGGTAAGCTTTCTCATGTTATTGGTTTTTGGTTGGGTCAAAGATATATAAATTATCGAATAACAATAATTATTTATCAAAAATCTTTTATTAATTATTTTTGTAGCCAATCCTTCGCTTGCTCTTAGCTTTCTTGTAAACCGCGTTTTTTGTTTCGCGACTAGCGGGGCTTTCTGCGGTCGCCCGCCTTTCGCGACAAAAAATGGCGGTTTCCTTCAAAAGGCTAATTCACGCTTCGGGGCTAATACACCTGCTTTCCCGCTTACGGGCATTTGATTATTTTTACATCATGGATTTCCCGAAGAAACTTCTCGAACGGCTCGAAAAACGCGAGCACGAAAACGCGTTGCGCATTTTGTCTTCTCCCGATTTCGCGGTAGACTTTTACTCGAACGACTACATCGGTTTTGCGCGTTCAAAAGAAATCTTGGAAGAGACGCATGAATTCCTTAAACGAAAACAAACGTTTGTAAACGGATCTACGGGTTCGCGCCTCATTTCGGGAAACCATGCGATTTATGACGAAGCCGAGACTTTTATCGCAGAATTCCACGACAGCGAATCGGCACTTATTTTTAATTCCGGCTATGACGCGAACATCGGTTTTTTCAGTTGCGTGCCCCAGCGCAGCGATATCATCCTGTACGACGAACTGTGTCACGCCTCGATCCGTGACGGCATTGGTTTGTCGCGCGCCAAGTCGTTCAAGTTCACGCATAACGATTTGGAAGAACTCGAAAAACTCATCGAAAAATTCCAATCGCCACAATCGGATATCTACATCGTCACCGAATCGGTATTTTCTATGGACGGAGATTCTCCAAACCTCGAGGAATTGTGCCGCATCTCGAAAAAACACAATGGCCTGCTGGTTATAGACGAGGCGCACGCGCTTGGCGTTTTTGGCGAAAACGGCTCCGGATTGGTACAACAACTGGGTTTGCAACACGAATTTTTCGCAAGGCTCATGACGTTCGGAAAAGGCTTGGGATGTCACGGCTCGGCCATTCTCGGATCGAAAAAACTGTGTGATTACCTTGTGAATTTCTCGCGTAGCTTTATTTACACCACGGCGCTTCCGCCACATTCCGTAGCGACGATCCTAACCGCTTATAAACGTTTGGAAGCGTCTGTAAACGTTTATCGACTTTCCCAAATCATTGCGCATTTCAATCAGGAGAAAAACCGCCTTTCGCTCAAACCGATGTTCGTGTACAGCAAATCGGCGATTCAATGTGCGATCATTCCCGGAAACGAAAAAGTGAAACAGGTCGCCGACAAATTGCAGCAAAAGGGTTTTGGCGTGAAAGCGATCCTTTCGCCAACCGTTCCTCAAGGTCAGGAACGACTCAGGATTTGCCTGCACAGTTACAATTCCGAAGAGGAAGTCACCGACCTTCTCGATTATTTGGCGACGTTGGTTTTTTGATCGACCCGATGGAATTCATGCTTGAGAAGCGAGAAAAATAACGAATCCTCGAATTGGCCGTCGGTAAAATAGTGCCCGCGCAAAAGCCCTTCGCGCGTAAACCCGAATTTCTGTACCAACTTTAAAGACGGAATGTTCTTCGGACTCAAAAGCGCTTCGACGCGATGAAGCTCCATGGTTTCGAAGCCGTATTGCAGAATCTGCGCCATCGCTTCAGACATAAAGCCACGGCCTTTCATGTTTTCATCTTCTATATGGTAGCCTATTTCGGCCCGCGCGTGATCGACGAACCAAGTATGGAAGCCGCAAGCACCCAAATACTTCCCGTCAGATTTGTCGAGCAACTGGAAATTCACGAACGATTGCTTGTGGGTCGAACGCCCTTTGAGGTGTTTTTCCTTTTCTTTTTCGAGTGCGTCGTTGTCTTTGAGAAAAAGCGACCGCATGATTTCGGCATCGGGTTGGGCGAAGATTTCCAAGTATTTCTCGGGTGTCAAAATGCGCAGTTGCATCCTTTCGGTTTCAAGTATTTCCCAATTCATGTCGTCGGTTTTTGGACGCTAACTTAATCAATTTGCCGAAACGTCAACCCCATTTAAGGCTTGTGTCGCCTGAACCAGCGCGAGTCTTCTTCTCCGAACAAGTAGGCATACGGCTCGGTTTCGGGGCTTAATTCGAACAGCTTTTTTAGGATCGCGATCGTCGGGATGATCAAAATCATACCCGGAATTCCCCAAATCGCGCCGCCGATAAGCAATCCGAGAAACGTCACGAATGCATTCAGGTTCACGTTCGCACCCGTAATCCTCGGCGTGAGATAGGCGCTTTCCAAAAACTGGATCAACGTGAACGACACGACCACCGCAAACGGATAGAACAAACTATCCTTGGTAAGCAACGCGAAAACGAAAGGTAAAATCGCGCCCAACGACGGGCCTAAATACGGAATGATGTTTAAAAATCCGGCGAGCATGCCGAAGAAAATCGCGTGTTTGATGCCAAGCGCGAACAGTACGCCCGTATTGACAACGCCCAAAATCAGCATGACTTTTCCCGCGCCGATCAGGTAATTGTGCACGACTTTGCGCAAAGATGCGATCTGTTCGAGCAAATCGGAGTCTTTCTGCTTGCGGAACACCTTGCTCACGAAAACGGCCAAATGGTCGCGGTAAATCAGCAGGAAAAAGATGAAAACGGGCAACAGGACAATGTCCGAAAGCGTCCCCAAAGTCTTCATCAGGAAATCGGTCATGGCCTTATCGTCCGATTGTACGAGGCTGAACATTTTCTTGAGGTCGAAGCCGCGTTCCATCTGCATGTCGAAACCTGTCGTATTTTGTACCCAATCATCGGCACGCGTGGCAAACGTATTGAGGTTGGTTTGCATGTTCGCTTCTACATCGGTAGCGAAATTCCCGACTTGCGTCACCACGAAATACAGAAAACCGATCAACGCCAACGAAGCGAAAAACAACGCGATGAAAGCCGCGAGCGACCTAGGCATCTTATATTTCTCCAAACGGTTGCAGAACGAGGTGAGCAACATCGCGATATAACCCGAAACCATAAGCGGAATCAGGATTTTACGCGCCATGACCATCACGAAAATGATGATGATGATCAGCAGCGACAGGAAAACGGCTTTTATATAAGGCGGAATTTCGGTTCGTGTCATGCCAAAAGTGTTGTTCTCCTAAATATAAGGAAAAACGACACGTTATCGAACCGTAAGCGCTTTAAAGTGAATCGATAAAGCGTTTTGCGGCTTCAATCGTTTGGTCGGGCGCTTCCTTATGAGGCGTGTGGCCGATGTTTTCCAGGATATAGGTTTCGGCTCTTGAGCTTACTTGGGAAACCGTCTTTTCGACCTGTTCCAAACTGCCGAATTCGTCCGATTTGCCTTGAATGAAAAGCAGCGGACAATTTACGTTCGGCAACAAATATTCGATATTCCAACTGCGGAAAGAATCGCTAATCCAAGTCAACGTCCAGGCTTTGAAAAGCATTTCTACTTTGTCGCCATGATACTTTTTGAGGCGCTCGCGAAGATCGGTCGTTTCGAAAGCGACCATGGCTTCGCGGATTCCTTTCAAAGTGATTTCCTCGACAAAAATATGAGCGGCTTCACAAATCACGGCTTTGATGCGATTCGGGAATTTCGCGGCCGCAATCAACGCGATCGAACCACCGTCGCTGTGACCGAAAAGGATGGCGTTTTCGATTCCCAAATCAGATAACAATTCGTTCAACGTTTCGGCTTCTGCATCCATATAATCGTTTGTCCTTTCCCATGTCGGCATCGCATCCGACTTTCCGTAACCCAATCTGTCATACACCAAAACGTTGCAATTTGCAGCCTCGGCAAGCACTTGCGTGAAATCGCGCCAAAGCTTGACACACCCCAAAGAATCGTGCAAAAACACAAGCGTCGGTCGATTTTCGTGACTGTTCGTGTATTCTGCATACGCCTTTTTCCCGACGAGATCGATGTAGGTTTTTATGGTTTCGGACTTCATATCGTCGCTGCTTTTTCTTGGTTTTGGAAAGGTTCAAATATAGGACGGCTGCGTTAAAAATCCGTTTACAAACGTTTATAAACGCTTACACCGTATCTTTGCGCCATGAAGTTTTTTATCACCGGAATCTCTACCGACGTGGGAAAAACCGTGGCTTCGGCCATCGTAACCCAAGCGCTCGAAGCCGATTATTGGAAACCCGTTCAGGCCGGCGATCTCAATAATTCGGACAGCCACAAAATCGAAAAGTACATCTCGAACGACACGACCAAAATCCATGCGAATGCGTACGCTTTGAATACGCCCGCAAGTCCGCATTTGGCTGCGGAGTTGGACGGCCTCCGAATCGATCTTGAGAAAATCGTCGAACCGAAGACCGACAACCATCTCGTTATCGAAGGCGCAGGCGGATTGCTCGTTCCGCTTAACGAAATCGATACGGTTGCCGATCTGATCAAGCCCGATTACAAAGTCATCGTCGTTTCCCGTCATTATCTGGGTAGCATCAGCCATACTTTATTGACGATCGAAGCCTTGAAAAACCGCAAAGCGGATATTGCCGGAATCATTTTTTCGGGTGACGAGAATGCATCGACCGAAAAAATAATCCTTGGAAAAACCGGCGTGAAAATGATCGGACGCATCGAAAACGAGCCGTATTTCGACAAAAACGTGATTGCGGAATATGCCGACGATTTGCGTGAAAACCTTCTAAATTCCTGACATGAACCTCATCGAAAAAGACAACGCCTACATCTGGCATCCGTATACGCAACACAAAACCGCCAAAACGCCCGTGGCCATTGCAAAAGCTGAAGGTGCACTGGTTTGGGACGTGGACGGAAAAGAATACATAGACGCGATCGCTTCGTGGTGGGTGAATCCGTTCGGCCATTCGAACAAATTCATAGCCGACGCGATCTACGCACAACTCACGACATTGGAACACGTACTTTTTGGCGGATTCACCCACGAACCCGCGATAAAAGTCGCCGAACAATTGCTCGACATGCTGCCGTCGAACCAGCAAAAAGTGTTCTTTTCAGACAACGGTTCGACTGCCGTGGAAGTCGCCATAAAAGCGTCGTTGCAATATTTCTTCAACAAAGGCGAGATGCGCAAAACCATCATCGCTTTCGAGGACGCGTTTCACGGAGACACGTTCGCCGCAATGGCCGCAAGCGGGATTTCGCTGTATACGCAGGCTTTTAAGGGTATGTTTATCGATGTCGTACGAATTCCGGTTCCGACTTCGGGTAATGAGGAAGTTTCGAAATCGGCTTTGAAGAAAGTGATTTCCGAAAATGATTGCGCGGCGTTTATTTTCGAACCTTTGGTTTTGGGCGCAGCCGGAATGGTGATGTACGAACCCGAAATTTTGGACGAGCTGATTTCCATCTGCAAACAAAACAACGTACTTACGATCGCCGACGAGGTCATGACCGGATTCGGCAAGACCGGAAAAACCTTCGCCTGCGATTACCTTTCGCAACAACCCGACGCGATCTGTCTGTCTAAAGCGCTTACCGGAGGCACGATCCCGATGGCGATCACGACGTTTACCCAAGAGATTTTCGATGCGTTTTATTCGGACGATATCAACAAAGCGCTTTTCCACGGGCATACGTTTACGGCCAATCCGACGGGTTGCGCGGCAGCACTTGCGGCTTTCGAATTGCTGGCATCGAAACAAATACAGAACGATTTGGTTCGCGTGAACAAAACCCAATCGGCATTTGCCCAAAAAATCGCGAAACATCCGAAAGTCAAGGCTTCGCGAGTACTCGGGACGATTATGGCTTTCGACATCAAAACCGATGGAGAATCGGCTTACTATGGCGAACTGCGCAACAAACTGTACGATTTCTTTATACGGAACGGGGTGATTTTGCGCCCCGTCGGAAATACGGTCTATGTGCTGCCGCCTTATGTGATGACCGACGAGCAACTTGAAAAAGTGTATTCCGTGATCGAAAAAGCGCTAGAGGAAGTCGCCTGACGTGTGGAAAGATTGTGCTGATTTTAAGATTTCGGTTTTGTGAAATCTGTAACTTTAATACAAAATCAGCACTTTATGATTCATCCGGACACCGAACTGCGGTTCATAAGCGACGTCATAGGTTATGGCGTGGTCGCGAAAAAATTTATTCCGAAAGGCACGATTACCTGGGTTCAGGACGATTTGGACCGCATTTTCACACCCGAAGACGAAAACAAGATTTCTCCTAAAATGCGCGATTACCTCGAAACGTATTGCTTCACCAACAGCCGAGGTTATAAGGTGTTGTGTTGGGACAATGCGAAATTCGTCAACCACAGTTTCAAGCCGAGCTGCATGAGTACGGCTTACGATTTCGAGATTGCCGTGCGCGACATCCATCCCGGTGAGCAATTGACCGACGATTACGGCTACCTCAACGTTTCGGAACCGTTCGAAGCCGAAGATGAAGGAACAGAGCGAAAAGTCGTTTACCCGGACGATTTAGTGCATTACTACAAGCTTTGGGACGATTTGATCCGTGAAAACCTATCGGCAATCGCCAACGTAGAACAACCTTTACAGTCTTTCGTTCCCGATACATTGTGGCAGGAATTCTCTCAAGTGATTGACGGAAAGGCCGAACTGAAATCGTTGCTCACTTGTTACTACGATTCGCAGAAAAATAAATAGGATTGGCGTATTTTTGCGGCGAATCGGTTGAGATTCCTCCTTCGTCGGAATCCACCCCAATCCTTACCCGTGCAACAACCTGTTTCCATAATTTCCGTCGCTTCGGTCTCGCCTTTGGGTGATTCCGACGAAAGCGTATGGAACGCCTACCTTTCCCAAAAACCTTTTTTCTCAAAAGCCGATTTCAATGGAAATGTGGCTTGGGGCGCATTCTTGTCTGAATCGATAAAATCGGAAATCGAACAGCTCAAGAATTCGGACAACAAATACCGTTCACTCGACGATTCGGTGCTGTTCGCGATTTTGGCTTCGAGGAAAGCGATCGAAAAAACGAATTGGAAAAAGGACGACATTTTCGGAATCAATATCGGTTCTTCACGCGGAGCTACGGCTTTGTTCGAGAAACACTACGAAGAATTCCGCAGCAGCGCAAAAGCCCACACGCTGGCGTCTCCGACCACGACTTTGGGCAACATCTCGTCTTGGGTAGCGCACGATCTGCAACAGGACGGACCCGAAATCTCGCATTCGATCACGTGTTCGACCTCGCTTCACGCGTTGCTCAACGGAATCGCATGGCTCAATTCGGACATGGCCGACAAATTTCTCGTCGGCGGAAGCGAAGCGCCACTCACGCCGTTCACGATCGCGCAAATGCAGGCGTTGAAAATCTATTCGAAAGAGGAAAGCGAATTCCCGTCTCGCGCGATGGATTTCGAAAAAACGCAGAATTCAATGATTTTGGGCGAAGGCGCGGCGATTTGCTGTCTGGAAAAAGGTATTTCCGAAAACGCGATCGCGATCATTTCGGGAATCGGATATGCGACCGAAATCCTCGAGCACAACACCTCTATTTCTACGGAAGCGGACTGTTTCCAAAAATCGATGAAAATGGCTTTGGGCGATACGAATCCGAATGAAATCGACGCGATCGTGATGCACGCGCCGGGAACGATCAAAGGCGACCTTACCGAATTGCGCGCCATCGAAAAAGTATTCGGAAACCACAAACCGCTGCTTACGACCAACAAATGGCAAACCGGCCACACGTTCGGCGCATCGGGGATTTTGAGCGTCGAGATGGCTGTGATGATGTTGCAAAATCAGGAATTTATCCGAACTCCTTTCCACAAAAGCGAAAAATCGGTAGGTTTGAAAAAAATCATGGTCAACGCGGTCGGTTTCGGCGGAAATGCGGTGAGCGTGATCGTACAAACCAACTGATATGAACGCCATTATTTCGTACACCAAAGAAGTTCCCGTTTTTAAATACGCAATCGGAAGCCTTTTGGTACTTTTCTTCCTTTTCGGATTGCTTTCGTTGAACTACCTAAGCCTGATATTCCTTATTCTCGGGCTTGGAATCATGACAACCGAAGGCGCCGAACTCGATCTCGACGCCAAGACATACCGCACGGTGAAATCGCTTTTCGGCATCAAGTTCGGAAAGTGGCAACCGAACCCGAAGTTCGATTACGTTTCGGTATTCAGTACGCATGAAACGCAGCAAGTGACGGTCGTGACCGCTTCGGCCAGCTTTCGCGAACAACTTATCGTGCTCAACGTGTTTTACGGCAACAAGCATTTTACGTTTTACAAAACCAAAGACAAAACCGATGCGATGGAAAAGGCCAAACACATCGCCATGGCGTTGGAGATCGATGTTTTGGATGCGACCCGCCGTGAAAAAATCTGGCTTGACAAGAATTTGCAGCCGATTTAGTCGTAATACGTAATCGTTCGCTTTCGCAAATAAAGAGGTTTGCCATTGACGGTTTTGGTTTGTTCGATCCAGTTGTTTTTGTGGTCGAATGTGTATTTGAATTCGCAAATTGTGGTCTTGCCGTTAGACGTGAATTTAGCCCGGCTCACCAAACCTTTGGCGTTGTAAGCATATTCTATGGTTTCCGACCATTCGGGATACATATGTTTCTTTTCGAAACGTATGCAGCAGATTGTTTTTGTATTCAAATTACGTTGGAAAAAGCACTTGTAGAAAGCAATCTGCAGTCATAATCGTAACAAGCGTTTTCGCGATAGAAAGATGTGTCGTTGCGTGTCGATATCTCGCTTATCCTATTTTGGTATTCGTCGTACTCGTAACGGTATTTGTTCCTCACCGAATTGTCTTTGTTGAACCAATTGTCGATTTGCATCAACCCATTCTCGTCGTACTGGCGATAATAATTCACAAAATGACTTGCCGCCGACCGTTTCCAAAGGAAATTAAATCGCCGAATCGTCGCCTCGGGACTTACGAAACCCATATGCCCGAATTCGTCATCGGACGAAAAAAGCTTGGCATTTTGACGAATCGAATCGAGGAAATACAGTTTTTCGCGCACCGATTTCACCTTGCCAAAAATCAACGTATCGTTTTGCGCATACACTAGATTGCAAACAAGAAAGAAAAAATAGACGTACGATCTCATATGGTGTTTCTTTAATGGATGCCGTATACGCAAAAAAGGTTGCAAACAAAAAAATCCCGCCAACCAAGCGGGATTTTTACCTAAACTAAACAACTAAAAACAACCTAAGTATCTTAATACATAATTACTTTTTTGGTGATGACCACGTCGTTGTCGAGCGTCACTTTCACGATGAGTACCTGCGATGCGATGTTCAGATCTTTGGTACTGAACAACGTCGCGTTGATGCCTGACTTTTCGTAGACTTTCTTTCCTGTAAGGTCGAAAATCTGGATGTCGGTCATGTTGTAATTGCCCGAACTCACTTCGATGTGCTTGTCCGATTTCACGATGTACACACTATTCTCGTTAGGCGTATGGTCGCCGATTCCAAGCGATGGCGTCTGGTAGTGGATTTCGAAGCGCGAATCGAACGTTCCTGTCGCCGACGTGAACGAATAGTCGGCTTCGCTCAAATTGTGGTAGCTCATATCGGTCTTGTCGAGCAAATAGACGTTCTGGTTTTGGAACAGTCCGTCGAAATGCTCAAGCGAAATCGTGAATGTTCCCGGAACCGAAGTCTTGAATCCGATCGGCACGACATCGGCTACATCAAAAGGCAACGCTCTTCCTTGTATCGACATTTTGCCGTTGTTCACGAAGCTGTAGATGCTGATGAAATTGCCTCCGTTGAAAATAGGCCCGTCGAACAAGCGATCGAGTCCGTTGGTCGCGTTCTGGATGTATCCGAGAAGCATCTCGTCGTAAGCGCCATCGGCATTGTGGATGTTGATCCAAGCCCTGTGTTTTTCCAACCCTACGGTTTGTACCGTCGCAGCGGATGCGTTGTTGGCCACCTTGAAGAATTGGTCGTTCTGGCTCGTGACGCGCATCGAATTGCGGAAGGTCGCCGTATACGAACCGTTGGCCAAAGCCGGATTGGTATCGATAAAGAACGATTGGCCCGAAGCGACCTTACCCGTTGGTTCAACACCTCCCGTGATGGCAGGGTTAGCTGTTTTCACGCCTCCGGTGAGGTTGTATTTCGCATAATCGTCTGCCGTATAATTATATTGTGCGTTTCCTGGAATCGACGCGCTGATGGCCGTGTTGTGCGTCCAAAGATAAATCGTGCCGTTCACGAGGTTCTCGTTGGCCGGATCGGTCAGGAACAAATCGATATCGATAGCCGACGGATACGGATTCCCGACAAGGTTGAATGTTCCGGCACCTTTAGCGATCGGCGCCGCGATGATTCCCGTATTCGGAACACCCACGAACGAACTGTGATAAACACCTTGGGTCGCATTGGTCACGCTCCAATCTAGAGGCGCACGCACGATGTAACCGCGTCCCGGCTGCATCACCTGCGCACCGTTCATATGGATTACCCAGTTGTTGGTCACAGGGTTGAAGCTGTAATATTTGTCGAATCGAGTCAAAGGCGACAAGTTGTAAAGCGTGAAGTTCTGAACCGGTGACGACCAATATGTGAAGTCGTAATTCTTCATCGGAGCCGAGTTTCTTTTAACTGTACTTACGCCAATGTTTGCCGCGTCGTCTTCGATCTGGACGATGCTTCCGTTGCTTTCTACGATGATATTCGAGCCTTCGTCCACGATGATCTCGCGTTCTACGATAAGGTTCGCATTCGATTGCACCGTAATCGTCGCGTTGTTGGTCACTTGACATGTACAGGCCGTGATGTTCGAAGTCAGGTTCAAATTGGCCGATACGATGATCGGGGTAAGCGCCGTCGGAGTTCCGCTCCAAGTACCATTATAGGTGATTGCGGGAAGGATCGTGATCACGACCGGATCGGTATACGCCACCGGACAAATTCCGCTTTGCACCGCAGCCCTGAAATATCTTGTGGACGGGATCGATCCCATTTGAGCCGAAGTCAATACATCTGTCGTGTTCGCGATGTCGGTCACGCCTGAAGTAAAGGTCGAGTTGCTCGCATATTGCCATTTGACGATGGTTCCCGTATAGCCCGTCAACGTAATGTTTTGCGGCATGGAATTGCGGCAGATGACCGTAGAAGGAGACACGAGCGTTCCTGCATTCGTTCCTCCGGAAACGGTTACGGTCGATGTAACGCCTACGGTAGTCAATCCGCACAGGCTGTCACGACGGCGCACCCAATATGTGGTCGTAGCCGTAGGAGAAACCGTGATCGATGCCGAAGCCTCACCTGCGATGATATTCTGTCCTACGGTTCCCGTCCCCCATTGGAACGAACCATTCGTGCCCATCGTTCCTCCCGAAGCGGTCAACGTGACCGACGCACCGTTACATGTAGCGCCCCCGCCGGTAATGGTGGTCGGAGCAGTTGACGCAACGTCCGTTTTGGTGAAGTTCATCTTGAGGTTGGCGCCTCCGCCATTTTCCCTTACGCGCACTTCAATTTGGGAGGTATTGGTCAGGTTGAAACTTCCTGTGATCGCGCCGTTGTTACAGCCTCCGCCTCCGCTCCAGTTGTCGCAAGAGAATACGAGGTTGCCGTCTACGTATACGCGAACCTGGTCATCCCAATTGGCGAGTGCCAAGGTATAAGTTCCACAAGGGAAACCTCTTCTTTTGTAGATGAATGTGAAATTGTCCACCGGAACCGAACATCCGTTCCAACCCGCAGAACTCGAAACCGATAAATTGTTGTTCCAGCTGTTCGTACCGGTCTGTGTGTCGAAACTCAAATCGGTAGACACGTAATATCCGGCGTAGACCGCTGTGGCAAGCGTGATGTCGCCTGTAGAATATCCGTAAACGTTCCATTGGTTCGCACCGAAAGTCGACGGGTTGCCCGGAGCGGCCGTAATGTCGACGGTAGTCGTCGCTTCGGCCGTATATCCCGTACACGGTGCAGCCTGCACGCGACGAACCCAATAAGTAGTCGTCGCTGTCGGTGTTACTGTGATGGTATTGCCTGTTTGTCCCGTAATGATGTTGCTTCCGACAGTACCCGTTCCCCATTGGTAAGTCGCACCCGAACCGCCTGTAGCCGTCAGGGTATAACTCGATCCGGCACAAACCGATGATGCCGGAGCACCTGTAATGGCCGTCGGAGCTGTCGCCGCAGCGGAAACCGTTACGGTTCTCGTTTGTCCGCCCGTAGTCGTATTACAAGGCGCGATATCGAGACGACGCACCCAATAGGTCGTAGTCGCCGTCGGGCTGACCGTGATCGAAACGCCATTTTCGCCTGCGATAATGTTGTTTCCGACCGTACCCGTACCCCATTGGTAGCTTCCTGCCGTTCCCAATGTTCCACCCGTAGCGGTCAAGGTCGTGCTTTGTCCCGAACAGATGGTGTTCGTTCCGGTCACTGCCGTCGGAGCGGTCGATGCCGTATGCACTGTAATGGTAAAATAAACCGCGGTAGAAGTTCCCGAACAACTCGCGTCTACGGTACGTACCCAATAGGTGGTCGTAGCGGCAGGCGTCACGTTGTACGTGTTCCCGTTTTGTGTGCTCAGGATGTTCGCCCCTGCAGTATTTCCCGTACCGAATTGGTATTGTCCGCCGCTGCCTAGAGTAGCGCCCGTCGCCGTAAGCGTCGTTTGCGTTCCCGAACAGATCGGCGAAGTTGCCGAAAGTGCTGTCGGAGCCGTCGACAAAGTCGTTACGTTGATCGTAATCGTCGGTCCGCCTGTTTGCGTATTACAAGGAGTGGGATCGATGCGGCGCACCCAATACACGGTTTGTGCCGTCGGGCTTACGGTAATCGATGCTGCGGTTTGTCCGGCGATGACGTTTTGTCCGACCGTCCAGCCCGTTCCCCAGTTATAAGTCGCGCCGGTTCCTATAGTTCCGCCCGAAGCGGTCAAAGTCGTACTTGCGCCAGAACAAACGGTATTGTTGGTTGCCGTAATCGTCGTCGGATTGGTTGAAGCGGTCGAAACCGTAACCGTATAAGTCACGCCTGCCGTATACGTTCCGCAGGTCGCATCGTAAGCACGCACCCAATAGGTAGTGGTCGCATTCGGATTGATGTAATAATTATTACTCGCAGCGCCTGCAATGATGTTGTTGCCGACAGTCGCGCCCGTTCCCCATTGATATTGGCCGTTGCTGCCTAAAGTAGCGCCGTTTGAGTAAAGCGTCGTTCCTCCTGTTCCGTAGCACAAGACATTCGTGCCTGTGATAGAGGTCGGAGCGGTTGGCGCCACGTAAGTGTTCAACGTATAGAAAACCGCGGTCGTTCCCGGACATGGTCCCTGGTCGACCAAACGCACCCAATAGGTAGTCGTAGCGGTCGGTGTTACGGTGATGGTTGCGGCGGTTTGTCCGGTGATGATGTTTTGTCCCGCCGTATTTCCGGTTCCCCATTGGTACATGCTTCCTGTTCCGGGTGTTCCGCCGTTAGCGGTCAAAACGGTAGACGTGTTCGCGCAGATTGTTCCCGCTCCGGCAATGCTCCAAGGTCCGGTCGAACCTTTATAAACCGTTGCGGTTACACCCGTCGTGTAGGTCGCGCAAGAGGCGTCGTATCGTCTTACCCAATATACGGTCGTAGCCGCCGGGTTTACATAAAGTGTCTGGTTCGTGCCTACAATCACGTTGTTGCCGACAACCGCTCCCGTTCCCCATTGGTAGGTCGCGCCTGCAGCAGCCGTTCCGCCATCCGCGCTAAGCGTGACTCCGGAAATACTGCAAAGTGACGGGCTTCCCGAAATGGACGTCGGAGCTGTAGAAGACGCATTCACCGTTACCGTTACCGTAGCCGCGTTCGTTGGCGTATTACAAGGCGACGGGCTCGTTCTTCTCACCCAATAGGTAGTCGTGGCGGTTGGTGTGACCGTAATGGAAACGCCCGTCGCACCCGCAATGATGTTCGAACCGACCGTTCCCGTCCCCCATTCGTACGCTCCTCCGGCTACAAGCGTTCCTCCGTTCGCGGTCAAAGTCGTGCTTCCGCCGCAAGTGGTCGTAGTTCCTGTGATCGAAGTCGGTGCAGTCGATGGAATCGTAACCGTAACCGTTTGCGTAACGCCCGAAGTCGTAAGGTTACAAGGTGTTCCGTCGATTCGACGCACCCAATAAGTCGTATTCAAGTTCGGGTTTACGGTGATTGAAGCAGCCGTTTGTCCCGTGATGATGTTGTTGCCGACTGTCGCACCCGTTCCCCATTGATACGTGGCGTAAGCACCCGCATAACCGCCGGTAGCCGTCAAAGTAGTAGAGCTTCCGTTACAGATGGCATTGTTTCCCGAAATCGAGGTCGGAGCCGTAGAAATATCGGTACAAGCCGTATAATTGAACGTGACGCGGGTGTCACCGCCTCTTTCGTAGAATTCGATCACGAAATCCTTGCTTCCGCTCAAATAAAGATTAGCCGTAGATGATGTAGCGTAACCGTGATCGGCCCAGTTGGAAAGCGTCCAGGTGGCGCCGCCGTCCATACTGAAACGGTAACCGTCGTCCCCACCGACCGTGAACGTGTAATAGCCAGCCGTCCAGTTTTTGCTCATCTTGAAACGGATCGCGAAGTTCCCGGCATACGTGCCGCAAATGTTCGCACCGCTGATGGCTGCCGTGCCCAAGTTATAATCGAAAATTTCAGGTTCTGCGATCGTACCGCGATAAACCGTGGTCGTAAACGGAGTCGCCGGCGGGTTGGCCGCATCGATTCCCGAATACACATATCCGATCCATGAATTCGTTGCGTATGAAACCTGATCGCCCGGAACTGGTGTTACCGTTACCGTAGCGGTAACTCCTGCAGTTCTTCCGCAGTTGCCGCCATTGATGCGACGTACCCAATATGTGGTTGTAGCGGTTGGTGAAACCGTGATGGAAACGCCTGTCTGGCCTGCGATCGTATTATCGCCGACAACACTTCCGGTTCCCCATTCGTAAACCGAACCTGCGGCCAAAACACCTCCGTTTGCGGTTAGTGTGGTGCTGCTTCCGGCACAGATGCTGGTAGTTCCCGTAATGGATGTGGGAGCTGTAGACGTTGGCGTAACCGTCACCTGTTGCGTTACGCCCGAAGTCGTCATCGCGCAAGGTGCCGGATTCTGGCGTCTGACCCAATAGGTTGTTGTCGCAGCGGGATTTACTGTAATCGAAGCGGTTGTTTGTCCGGCGATGATGTTGTTTCCGACGACATTTCCGGTTCCCCATTGGTAGGTAGAACCTGCCGCAGCATATCCGCCGGTTGCGGTAAGCGTAGTCGAAGAAGCGCCGCAGATGTCTGTAGTTCCCGAGATTGCAGTTGGAGCCGTCGAAGGATCGGTACAAGCCGAATAAGCAAAACTCACATGATATTGTCCGCCTTGATCATAACTTTCAAAAACCATATCGAGTGTTCCTGAAAGGTACAAAGTGGCAGTTGTAGTTTGGTAAGAATGATAGTTCCAGTCTGACATGGCCCAAGTCGCGCCACCGTCAATACTCAATCTCACGCCGTCGTCACCTCCGATCGTCACCGAATAATAACCCGGAGTGAAGGTTTGGCGCATCCTGTAACGCACAGAAAACGAATCGGGATAAGAGCCGCAAACCGTTGCAGCCGTCGGAGCCGCGTTGACCAGATCGGAATCGAACTGTTCGGCCAACGTGATATAGCCGCGATACACCGTAGTCGTGAACGTGTTTTGAGGCGGATTGTTCGCATCGAGCCCGGAATAGACATAACCTGTCCAGAATCCTGTGCTGTAATTGTTAGGATTACCGGGCGGCGTAGGACATTGCGCCCACATGGACGCACTTGCGAAAAAGAACAACAGCGTGTAAATCAACGAACGGGTGAAGTTCGGTGTCGTTACGTCGCTAAAGTAGTTTGTTTTCATTGAGATTGAGGTTGAATTGTTTTTAAGACTTGTAGTCTTACGGTAAATTGTTTGTTTAGGTTTTTCGTCTGACTTCTCCCAAATAGAAATCATCGACCAAATGTATATAATCATCGACGAAATGCACAAATTTTAATTTTAAATAATTTTTTTCCTACATACTTACTATAACGTTATAGTATGCTATTTTACTATATAATAATCTGATTTACAGCAAATTAAAAATTATCCATTTTTATTAGAGAAATTGTAAGTTTTTTCAAAAAGGAAGAAAAAACCTACAACAATTTTATGTAGTTTGTCGGATTTATTGAACACTTCGTCGATAAAACAATAATTCGAAATTTTACTATATTGCTGTTTTACAGTAAATTATATAAGTATGAACCATACTCCTCTTAAATCGTCTGTACATTTCCTATTATCTTTATGACAACCTAAAAAACAATAGCCATGAAAACACTTCTATCTACTATGCTTTTGATGTTGGGAATAAGCGTGTTGGGCCAAACGATAGGCCTTACGACGGTCGCTTCCGGATTTTCGGGGCCGATCGCGATTGAAAACGCCGGAGATTCGCGGTTGTTTGTCGTACAGCAAGGCGGCGCGATCCGAATCCTGAATCCCGCAACTGGAACAATCAACGCTACCAATTTTCTTACGCTTACCACGGCTACGATCGCTACCGGCGGCGAACGCGGGCTTCTTGGCTTGGCGTTCCATCCGAATTATGCCAGCAATGGCTACTTTTACGTGTATTATACCCGAACAGGCGACGGCGCTTTGGTCGTTTCGCGTTATTCTGTAAGCGCGAATCCCGATGTAGCCGACGCTTCTAGCGGATTCCCTATCATCTCGGTGCTTCACCCTACGAACAGCAACCACAACGGCGGATCGCTCAGATTCGGGCCCGACGGCTATCTGTACATCGGCATGGGTGACGGAGGTGGCGGAGGCGATACGCCCAACAATGCCCAAACCCTTACTCAAAACCTCGGTAAAATGTTGCGTATCGATGTCGATTCGGCTTCGCCATACGGCATTCCGGCGACGAATCCTTTTGTAGGCATTGCCGGAAATGACGAAATCTTTTATGTAGGTGTGCGAAATCCCTGGAAATGGTCGTTCGACAAGGAAAACGGCGACTTATGGATTGCCGATGTCGGTCAAAACGCGATCGAGGAAGTAAACCACCTTGTGTCTCCGCTAACGCCCGGACAGAATTTGGGCTGGCGCTGTTATGAAGGAAACGTGCCTTACAACACGTCGGGTTGCCAACCGGCTTCGAATTACGTGATGCCTTTGGCGCAATACACGCATGACGACACCAACGGATGTTCGGTCACGGGCGGTTATGTGTATCGCGGCAGCCAGTACCCGAATTTCATCGGAAAATATTTCTTCGCCGATTACTGCATCAGCGAACTCGCGACCATCAATGCGGGCGGAAGTACCATTACGTGGACGAACAACCTGAATTTCGCAGGTTCGATAACGACTTTCGGACAGGGCATGAACGGGGAATTATACGTGAACGGAGGCGGCACGATTTACAGGATCATCGACACATCTTTAGGTGCCGATGATTTTGCGCGCAACGGCATGCGCCTTTACCCGAACCCAAGCGAAGGCGAAGTGTTTCTCGATGCTCCGAATTTGCCTTATCCGGCACAATTCAAGGTGTACGAGAATACCGGAAAAATCGTGGTGGACGAGCGCATCGAAAACACGTTGGGCGGACATTTCACGACAGGAGATTTGGCCCGAGGCGTTTATATGGTGATGCTCGAAGACAGCCAGGGAAATATGTACAGAACCAAACTTGCTATAGAATAAGTTCGATTTTCGTCAATAAAAAAAGGTTCCTTGTTCGGGAACCTTTTTTCGTAGCATTTCTATTGGTTAAATCTCGTTGAGCATCTTCGATATCTCATCGAGTTTTGGGGTAAGGATGATTTCTATGCGTCGGTTTTTGGCTTTGCCTTCGGGCGTGTCGTTACCCGCGATCGGGGAATACTCGCTTCGTCCCGATGCGGTAAGGTTGCCCGGGTTGATGCTCTTGTTCTCCATCAGGATGTTCACGATGGCCGTGGCACGCTTGGTAGACAAATCCCAGTTGTCTGAAATCTGGCCAGAGCCTTGGTATTTCACGTCGTCCGTGTGGCCTTCGATTTGTACGGTGATGTCCGGGTTTACGCCCAACACCTTACCTACTTCCACAACGGCGCGGCGTCCTTCGCTTCCGACAGCCCAACTTCCCGAACTGAAAAGCAGCTTGTTTTCCATCGAAACGTACACTTTGCCGTTCTTTTGCTCTACGGTCAAGCCTTTGCCTTCGAAGCTGTTGAGCGCTTTAGACAAGGTTTCCTTGAGCTTTTTCATGGCCGCGTCTTTTTGCGACATCATGTTCTCGAGTTCGGCCAAACGTTGTGAACTCGATTGCAAATCGGACTTTAGCTTGTCAAGACGTGCCTGTTCGGCGGCGAGCGCTTTTTCTTTGGCTTCGAGTTTGGCCAAAAGCTCGCGGTTCTTGTTCATGTTGCTTTGCAGTTCGTCGCTGCTGTTCTTTTCTAAAGCGGCATAAGACGATTGCAGGTTCTTGAGGCTGTTCGAGGCGGCCAAATACTCGTTCTGCAGCTTATCGCGTTCCGATTTGGTCTTCGCGAGTTCGTCCTGAAGCGTTTTGTAATCGAGGTCGAGCTGGTTTTTCTCTTTGGTCAGGTTGTCGTTCGTATCGGCGAGCGAGCGGTTTTCCTTTTTGAGCTTGGCGTATTTGTCCTCGAGTTCGGTGTACAATTTTTTGGACACGCACGATGTGGAAAGCACGGCGATCAAAAGTGCGACTGTGATTTTCTTGGTCATTTGGTTTTGATTTGGATTCGTAGGAATCGTTTATGGTGGTTTTGTTGATTTCGACGAAGGAGAAATCTCATCCAAGGCGAACTGGTCGAGATTTCTCCTTCGTCGAAATCAAAACCTCATCAAACCACTCCGTACAAAATTAAAAACCCGCATCGGGCAAAGGATGCGGGTTTTGAAAAGTTATTCACTCGATTTCAACAAGCACCGGACAATGATCGGAATGGTGCGCATCCTTAAGGATGACCGCGCGCTTGAGTCGGTTTTCGATCTCGCGCGTGACCAAAAGATAATCGAGACGCCAGCCTTTGTTATTGGCACGGGCGTTGGCGCGGTACGTCCACCAGGTATAATGATGCGGATCTTGGTTGAAATGCCTGAACGAATCGATGAATCCCGAATCGATGAACATGCCCAGCCATTCGCGTTCGCGCGGCAAAAACCCCGAAACATTAGCGTTGCGGATCGGATCGTGGATGTCGATCGCGTTGTGGCAGATGTTGTAATCGCCTCCAATCACGAGGTTCGGGATTTCTTTGCGCAGGTGCGAGATGTACTTGTGGAAATCGTCCATATATTGGAATTTGTGGTCGAGACGCGCGATATTGGTTCCAGACGGCAAATACAAACTCATCACCGAAATGTTGTCGAAATCGGCGCGCAGGTTACGTCCTTCAAAATCCATCGATGGGATTCCGGTTCCGAAAACGACATTCTTGGGTTCGGTTTTGGAAAGGATTGCCACGCCGCTGTAGCCTTTCTTTTCGGCCGAAAAATAATATTGGTACGGATATCCGGCTTCCGAAATCAATTCGGTCGGGATTTGGTCGCGCGTGGCCTTGATTTCCTGCAGGCAGATCACGTCCGGGTCGGCCATTTTGAGCCATTCGATAAAACCTTTGTTGATGGCGGCGCGAATGCCGTTGACGTTATAGGAGATGATTTTCATTAGTATGTAAAATGTTTTTTTGTGAAATGTGAGATGTGAGATGTGAAATGTGAGATGTGAATCTTTTGAAATATTGGTTTTTCTTGTCAGCATTCGATCCAAAGTTATGATTTGGACGCGTAATTCAAATACTCGCATCCTAAATCCTCCAACAATATTATACGGAGTCGACCATATCACATTTTACATTTCACATCTCACAAAAAACATTTCCAGTCTCCGTAGCAATATCTCAACACTACTGCCAAATCCGCTCGAATTTTTGCGAGAAATGCAAACGTTACAGTCGCTTAACATGGCGTAATTTTCCTATCTTTGCCCGATAAACCAAACCAAATGGGGCTCGTCACCGCTAAAGAAATCGCACGTGCGATAAATGCTGACAAATATGGAGTTTTCGGGACTTTTGCCGGCTGGGTGCTGATGAAAGTGCTTCGTATCTCTACCCTGAGAAAAATCTACAACAGGCATAAGGACGAATCGGCCGTAGACTTCCTGAATTCGGTCATAGGCGAATTCCAGATCAAGTTCGAGATTCCCGAAGAAGATTTCAAAAGACTTCCTAAAGAAGGCCCTTATATCACGATTTCAAACCATCCGCTTGGCGGCATCGACGGCATTTTGCTGCTCAAGATGATGCTCGACCGCGAACCCGATTTCAAGATTATCGCGAACTTTTTGCTGCACCGCATCGAACCGCTCAAACCGTATATCATGCCGGTAAATCCGTTCGAGTCGCACAAGGACAAATCGAGCGTGATAGGACTTAAGGAAACGTTCCGTCATTTGAAGGACGGACATCCGCTGGGCATGTTCCCTGCCGGAGAAGTTTCGACGTTTAAAGACGACAAACTCATGGTAGACCGTCCGTGGGAAGAAGGCGCGATCAAAGTAATCCGCAAGGCACAAGTTCCGGTCGTGCCGATTTATTTCCACGCGAAAAACAGCCGCCTTTTCTATTTCCTGTCGAAAATCAGCGACACTTTAAGAACGGCGAAGCTTCCGTCGGAACTGTTGACACAGAAAAAGCGCGTAATCAAAGTGCGCATCGGGAAACCGATTTCGGTAGCCGAACAAAACGAATACCAATCGCTAGAGGAATACACAACGTTTTTGCGTACCAAGACGTATATGCTCGCGAACGCTTTCGAGAACGATCCGTCTTTCCTGAACAACGCGAACAAGCTGTTGCAACAGCAGCAACGTCCGCCCAAGCAGATCGTGCATCCGGCGAACCAGGACAAGATACTCGAGGAAATCTCGATGTTGCGCCAAACCGACGACGCTTGCTTTACGCGCAGCAAGAACTACGAGGTTTTCTTTACCGAAGCGCAGAAAATCCCGAACATCCTTCACGAGATCGGGCGTCTCAGGGAAATTACGTTCCGCGAAGTAGGCGAAGGCACGAACGAGTCGATCGACCTTGACAAATACGACCAGTATTACCATCATATGTTTTTGTGGGACGACGAGGCGAAATGCATTGCCGGCGCGTACCGCATGGGATTGGGAACCGAAATCTATCCGAAATACGGCATAGACGGTTTTTATTTGCACGAGCTTTTCCGATTCGAACCCGAATTGTTCCCGATGATGAGCCAATCGATCGAAATGGGACGTGCGTTCATCGTTCCCGAATACCAACAAAAACCGATGCCGTTGTTCCTGTTGTGGAAAGGCATCGTGCATACGACATTGCGCCATCCGGACAACAAATACCTGATCGGCGGCGTGAGCATCTCGAACCAGTTCTCGAATTTCTCGAAATCGCTGATGATCGAGTTCATGAAGTCGCATTATTACGATCCTTATGTGGCGTCGTTGGTGTCTCCGAAAAAGGAATTCAAGGTCAAATTGAAAGATGCCGACAAAGATTTCGTGTTCAACGAAGCCGAAGCCGACCTCAACAAATTCGACAAGATCATTGACGAGGTCGAACCGGGGAATTTGCGCTTGCCGGTGCTTATCAAAAAGTACATCAAGCAGAATGCGAAAGTGGTCGCGTTCAACGTGGATCCTTTGTTCAACAATTCGGTAGACGGTTTGATGTACATCCGCATCGCCGATTTGCCCGACAGTACCGTAAAACCCGTACTCGAGGAATTCCAGGCCGAACTCGAAAGAAAACTGGAGAAAAAAGGCGAAATCTAACGCCAGATCGATTGTAGCATCACCTCATCATAAGTGTGGTTTGCCAGGAAAAAGCACAGTCGTATAAAGTGATAAACAATCAGGGTTATCGCAAGCGTCCATCCTATTTTTTTACTGTAGAAAACAGAATTGAAGTATTCTTTTCCCGTAGAAAGTTCCAACGGCAAAAGAACCAACAATCCTAGGCAGAAAACAAATGTCGAAAGCCCGAAAATGTGGTAATACAGGCTTTTGTAAATATCGCCTTCATACAAAAAAACCAAAGATTTGGTAATCCCGCAACCCGGACAAGGCATGCCCGTGAGCATTTTGAACGGACAGAACGACTGGGCGGTTTCGAGATGGTTTCCGCTTTCGGTGAGATGTATCAAAAAAGGAATTGCCAGGGTCAAAACAGCCCCGGCAATTCCGTAAATCTTGTACTTTTTCTTCTTATTTGTAAAGCTTGTTGATGTCACCTTGTACGATCATTGCGGCTACCATCGGGAAAAAGAATCCTAAAACCAACAAAAGAACCGATTGGTCTTTTTGTGTCTCGCCTGTTTTTTGATACAAAACCGGCAACGCTTCTTTCCCTGCGAGGTAATAAAAATACATGTTTACGGGTGTGCAGCATCCGGCGAAAATCGCGATCGGCTGCGAAATGACTTCACGTCCTACTACGGCGTTCATCACTTGTGCCGCTTTGATGTTCCAGTAAATGAGGTACAGGCCGCAGGTCAAAAACCCGAGCACAAGCACCAAAATAGGGTCTACGTTGAATACAGGAATGTCGTTGTTCTCCCTAATTTCTTCCATATTTGTTTGATTTAAAGGTTGGTTGATTTTACGAAGAACGGAAAATCTCACAAAAAAAGCAAACCTACAGGAAAGCGCTGTCGAACGGTTCCCAAAGTTCGATCTTATTGCCTTCTAAATCGAGTATCCATGCGAATTTGCCGTATTCGAAAGATTCGGGCTCGCCAACCAGCGTCACGCCTTCGTTTTTGAGTTGGGCAAGCA
This sequence comes from Flavobacterium agri, assembly GCF_013401995.1. Taxonomy (GTDB): domain Bacteria; phylum Bacteroidota; class Bacteroidia; order Flavobacteriales; family Flavobacteriaceae; genus Flavobacterium; species Flavobacterium agri. The sequence goes on along the minus strand of NZ_JACBJI010000002.1, from coordinate 268,243 downwards.
GCCTGTCGAGGTTTTCGACGCGGAAATTCTGCATGAACGGCTTGGTCGACGGTTCGTAATACGTCGTGTCTTCCTTGAATGGCGACCATTGCGTAGAACAGTCGTTTCCATCGGCGTCTTTCCACCAAAATGTCCAACCGTATTGATCGACCGGAATTCCCAAATGTTGTTTGTACCAAGCCTTCAACGCGTCGGGGTCTTTTGCCTTGAAGAAAAAACCGCCGATTCCCGTGACGCGTTTCTCGGGCATTTCGCCAATCGTGTATCCGAAATAGAGCATCTTGATTTTATTGACGATGACCTGGGCGAGTCGTTGTTTGCTTTCGACTGTCCAACCCGCGATGTGAGGCGACAACAGCACGTTTTCGGATTGGAGCAGATATTGGAACGCCGCTGGCATTTCCCCGTCGAACAGATTTTCGAACGAGAGCTTTTCGTATTCAAGTACGTCCAAACCTGCGCCAAGGATTTTCCCCGATTCCAAAGCCGAAACCAAATCATCGGTCACGACGTTTTTGCCGCGTGAGGTATTGATGAGCCAAAACGGTTTTTCGAACGCGTTGATAAAGGCCGAATCGACCATTTTGTCTGTTTCGGGCGTCCATGGTATGTGAAGGCTGAGCACGTCGGCTTTTTGCTGAAGTTCCGATAACGAAACCTGCTTGGCATTGCCGTCGGACACGTTTTCCTGAATATCGTAACACAAAACCTCGACATCGAATCCTCGCAGTTTTTTGGCGAACGATTTCCCCATGTTGCCGTACCCGATGATTCCGACCGTTTTGCCGTCGAGTTCGTGTCCGCGGTTCTTTTCGCGATTCCAGTGACCCGCACGGATTTCTCGATCGGCTGTGTTGAGTTTGTTGAAAAGACTAAGCAGCATGCCTAATGAATGTTCGCCCACGGCATTTCGGTTGCCTTCGGGAGCGGCTATGAGTTCGATGCCTTTGGATTCGGCATAGTCGATGTCGATGCTTTCGAGTCCGGCGCCGACGCGGGCTATGAATTTGAGGTTCCGAGCGCAGTCGAGGAACTGTTTGTCGATCTTGAAACGGCTTCGGATGACGATACCGTCATAATCGGCGATCTTGGCTTCGACTTCCGATTTCGAAGACGTATAATCTTCGTGGTTCTCAAAACCCGAATCGGCAAGTTGTTGCAGTAAAATTTGATGGTTGCTGTCTAGATGAAGGATTTTCTTGGCACTCACGGCTGTGTTTTTGCCAAAGTTACCAAAAAGGCATTATTCATTGAAGATGACCATGTCTGAAATGATGCCTGTATCGGCAGCCCAAGTGTCCGAAGTGAGTACTTTCCCTTTGTCGTCGGTCACTTCGTATGTGATCGTACTCGGCCAAACCGTGCCTACGTCGGTGACTTTGAGCGCTACTTTATTGAAACCTTTATCCAACGGAATGTCAATCGATTCGCGCGTACCCGTCATGACAAGGTCGCGTACCAACCTATCGTTGATGTAAACCGAAATACGCTCGCCGTCTATGAAAGCTCCCGTATCCTGATAATGAATCGTAATCAAACTGCTCTTCACGCGAAATTCGCCTACGTGCTTGTTCACGCGCAATTCTTTGAAATTCTTCCCGCCGCTGCCTTCGGTGTTGATTTTCTCGGCTACCGCATCGCCCGGATTCTCAAATTTTGGCTTTGGCGCACCAAAATTGATCTTGTTGTCCAGATCCAGACTGTAGGTTTTAGAAGGTTCGCCCTTAATCGAAGGCGGCACATAATACGGATCTTTCTTTGGAGGCGTAACCACAGGCGCGGTTATTTCGGGAGGTTTGATCGGCGGAATGTTGAGCGCGTTGTTGCCCGTGTCGCGCTGTGAAAAAGCGTTCGCAGCGACCAAAAGCAATATGGGCAACCATAATTTCATGCGTTCAAATAAATGAGAGTCACAAATGTAACGGAGAAACTTTCGCTTCGGTATGGTTTAACTTAAAATTGTAGTTTGGATGCAATCGCCGTGGTTCCTCGACTGCGCTCGGAACCTCAAAACCCCAAAATCAACTTCGCAATCGAGAAGTAAATCAAAATCCCGCAAATATCATTGCTCGTCGTAATGAACGGGCCGGTCGCGAGAGCCGGGTCAATCCCGAACTTATCGAGCAAAATCGGGATAAAAGTACCGATAAGCGACGCGATGATGATTACCGAAACCAAAGCGATGGTCACGATTAACCCTACGATCATTTCGACGTCCAAAAGAAAATGACTCCCGAGGAAAAGTATGATGGCCAGGATCGATCCGTTGAGCAACGCAAGCGACACTTCCTTGATCAATCGGTTGAAAAGCGAACCGCTGATGGTGTTGTTGGCCAAACCCTGAACGATGATCGCCGACGATTGTACGCCCACATTTCCCGCCATTGCCGCAATCAAAGGCGTGAAGAAAAACAAGTGACCGTGTTCAAGCATCGCGCCTTCGAACAAACCGAGTACGCGAACCGAAATGAATCCGCCCAAAAGTGCGAGAACCAGCCATGGCAAACGCGCGCGCGTCAAATCGAGGATGCTGTCATCGGCCTCGACGTCCTGTGAGATACCCGCCGCGAGCTGGTAATCCTTGTCGGCTTCGTCCTTGATTACGTCTACGATGTCGTCGATCGTGATGCGCCCTACGAGAATACCCATTTCATCGACTACTGGAATCGCTTCCAAATCGTATTTCTGCATGATGCGCGCAACCTCGACGTCTTCGGTATCGATTTTCACCATGTTCAGTTTTCGGATATAGACATCCGAAATCGCCGTTTTGGTAGAAGTCGTGAGCAAATCTTTCAATGACAAACGCCCTTTCAGCCTGTCTTCGTCATCGACTACATAAATCGAATGCACACGCGACACGTTTTCGGCTTGGATGCGCATTTCCTTCACACACGTCAAAACGTTCCAGTTCTCGTTGACTTTGACGAGTTCCTTGTGCATCAAACCGCCCGCCGTGTGCTCGTCGTAACGCAAGAGTTCGACGATGTCCTTGGCGTGCTCCACGTCCTGAAGCTCGAGGATGACCTCCTCTTTCCGGCTTTGCGGAAGTTCGGCTATGATGTCGGCGGCGTCGTTCGTATCGAGCGCGTCGAGTTCTTCGGCAATCTCTTTAGGGGAAAGGCGCTCAAGGATGTCCTCGCGTTGTTCCTCGTCGAGTTCCAAAAGGATTTCGGCCGTCTTCTCGGTATCGAGAATTTTGAAAATATACGTGGCTTCGTTGGCGTCGAGTTCGTCGAGGATTTCGGCAATATCGGCAGGGTGCAGATCGTTGAGCAGGGTTTCGAGTGCCCTGTCGTCTTTGCTCGTGATGAGCACTTCGATTTGCGAAATTAATTCCTTACTGACTTTGAACTCCATCAGCCTCGATGTTTTGGGTTACCGAAATGAACTGCGCCACGTCCAGTTGCTCCGGACGGAGGTCAAAGATAGGATTTTCGCGCAATTTTTCGGACAGGCCGAAGCTTTTTAAACTGTTCCGGAGTTGTTTCCGACGTTGGTTGAAAGCGGTCTTGACGACATTGAAAAAGAGCTTTTCGTTACACGGAAGCGTATAGTTTTCCTTCCTCGTCAATCGCAAAACGCCCGATTTCACTTTAGGCGGAGGCGTGAATACGTTCTCGCTCACGGTAAACAAATATTCGGCTTCGTAAAACGCCTGCACCAAAACCGAAAGGATTCCATAGGTCTTGCTGCCTTTTTTCTCGCAGATGCGTTCGGCCACTTCCTTTTGGAACATACCCGAAAACTCGGGAATCTGATGCCTGAAGTCGAGCGTCCTGAACACGATTTGAGACGAGATGTTATACGGAAAATTCCCGATGATCGCGAATTGGCGCTCCTCGAAAACCTCTTTGATGTTGTATTTCAGGAAGTCTTTCGAAATGATCTTGCCGTGAAGCTTCGGATAATGCGCATTGAGATAATCGACCGATTCGTGGTCGATCTCGATCACATAAGTCGTAAAGTCTTTTTCGAGCAGATATTTCGTCAAAACGCCCATTCCGGGACCGATTTCCAAAACATCCGAATAACCGTTTCCGCTAAGGGTTTCGGCAATTTTTCTCGCGATGTTCTCGTCGTTGAGAAAGTGCTGGCCGAGGTGTTTTTTGGCTTTTACCTTATCCATGTCATACGGTTTTGTGATCCGAAATCAACTCGAGTTCGGTGCGGAACGCCAGCATTTTATCGCCCCAAAGCGCGACTCCTTCGGCTCTCAATCTTGGCGCGTCTTCTTCGTAATAACGCTCGAGCATTTCGCGGTTTTCGGCGCAATATTGTATCGAATACGTCGTGCCGCCCATGTCTTCATCGACCAAAACCTTGACCATTCGCGCCGAGGTGAATTTGCCCGTCGCGAGCACGTCGGCTATGTGTTTGTGCTGGATCCAATGCATCCATTCGTCGTGAACGGATTCGTGTATGTTGATGGTGACGTTGTATAGAATCATGATTTGATGTTTTGATGTTCCGAACAGAAACGATCGGAATTTGGAATTTGGGTTTTGAAATTTTCTACAAGTTCGTATCGCCGCGCAAAGTGCGGTATTTCTTTCTTGCTTCGACGAAATAAATCGAATCCTGATGCTCGAATATCACTTTCTCGTAAAGCGGTTTGGCTTTTTCGGGATCTTTGAGGTTGTAGTTGTAGATGTCGGCCGAGAAGTACAAGGCTTCGTCTACATAAATACCGTCTGCGTGGTTGTCGATGATACTTTTGTACAGCGTCAAAGCCGTATTGTAATCGCCTGTCTTTTCGTAAATCCTGCCCAAACGAAGCAAGGCCACACCTTCGATCGGCTGACCTTTGAATTCCTGCAAAATGGCCTGGAACGCGGCTTCGGATTCCTTTATCTTGTTCTGGTAAAGCAAATAATCGGCTCGTGCGAACTTTTTGAGAGCCGTTTGCGTGGAATCTTCGACGGTATTGTCCGAAATCAGAAGGAAATATTCCAAAGCGTCATTCGCGATCAATTGCGTCGATGCCGATTTGAGCGTCTTGAACTGCGCTTGCGCCCAAGTGAAATCGCCTTTAAAGTAGCTTGTACGCGCCGACTTGAGGCTGGCTTCATGTCCGACGGCATCGTTTTTCAAATCGTCCTCGATCTGCGAATAATAAATCAACGCCTGGTTGAATTTCTCTTCGTACAGCAAAATATCGGCAAGTTCCATTTTCACGTCCGATTGCTGGTATTTGTTGAGTTGGAGCTGCAACGCTTCCTTGAGCAAGGTTTTGCCCAATTCAGGATTTTTCATGTTGAACGTCACGAAATGCGCCTGCAGAATCTGCAAATCCAACGTGAACGGATTGAGTCCGAACTCGTCCATGAGCTTCTTGAAATCGCCTTCAATCAACGCGTTGTCTTTATCGGTCGCCGATTTGACGCGCATTTCCATAAGGTAATAATTGGCCTTGACACGCAAATCGATATCGGTCGTATTTTCCAAAACCCATCCGAAAATCTCCTTGGCCGTCTCGGAATCGTTTTCCTGAACCGCAAGTTCGGCGAGGTTCACGATGTTGAAGAACGTCTCGGGATTGCGTTTGTAGATCGCCTTTTCCTGTATGAACGCTTTTCCGTATTCTTTTTGTTGGACGTAGAACCAGCTCAGGTATTGGTTCCAGAAAATGTCCTGGTTTTTTTGGGCACGCAATAATAAAGCTTTGCGAAGGGTTTCGTTGAAATTCGTGTCGGCGTCCTCATTCATGAAACGCGACAACTGGTTTTGCACGACGATACCGCTGTTCGGATTCGTGAAGGCCTCGTCGAGAAAGGTATTGATCATCATCTCGGTATTGCCTTGTTGTCCGTAAAGCAACGCCATCTGATAGTTGAAATTCATTTTCGGTTCCTTCTCGAGCGCAAGTTTATAGGCGCGCAACGAATAATCGAGCAGCGAACGTTTTTCGAAAGTCGAGGCGACACTATAAACCTCTCCTACATTCTGCTTGATACGGTCGAGCGCGTCCTCGTAATATTTCTTGGCTTTGGATTCGTCCTTTTTGAGTTGGTAATTGTACCCGATCTCGACCAAAAGACCGCCTTGTTTGTATCGGTCGAAGCGTTCGCGCAACAGGCGTTCGGCTTCTTCAAGTTGTTGCAATTGCTGGAAAGATTCGATCAGACGTTGAAAATAAATGCTGTTCGACGGCTGGTTCTTGAGCAATTCCTGATAACTGACTTTGGCCTTCTCGAATTCGCCTTTGTCAAAGTAATTCTGGGCGAGCTGCTCGTTCTGTGCGAAAGCGGCCAACGAAAAAAGCACGGCGATAAGGGCAAATATGCGTTTCATTTCGGGTATTCCTAGACCTTTCCAATATAACACTTTTTTGTACGGATTAGTGTATCGGAAAGCGCAAAGATACGGGCGTTGAGGCATTATGCACGCACTTTTGGGAAAAACCCAAGATTTTTATGGGTTTCCCGATTCAACCCAAAAACAAATGCAGCGACTTGATTTTGCCGTTTTCGATTATCGCGACGTCTGATCCTTTGGCGACAGGCGTTTGGCCGGGAATGCCGAGCGTCCACGAAATGAGTTGGATTTCATTATTGGCTTTGGCGGGCTCTGTAAGTTGGAATGAGAATTCAACCGGCCATTCCGATTGCAGTTTCCCGATCACATCATTGATCGCGTCGTGGCCGACGAATGGTTCGTCGCCGTCAGTTTCAAAAAATTGGATATCGGACGCATAGATTCTTTGCATGGCCTGCAATCTGTTTTGCGAATTGCGGTCATTCCAAATGACCAATAAGCTGTCTTCTAAAAGTTGGGCTCGATTTTTCATGATGTTTACGATTTTGTATAAACCAAAAGTAGATCATGTAAAATCGTGACGTATTGATATTTGTCATAAAAGGAGATTGACAAATGTCAAGTGTAAGCCACGAATTTCACCAATCTATTTGTGCGATTCGTGTCATTCGCAGCTAAAAAAAAGCCCCCGAAATTGGAGGCTTATTGTTAGTTGATGATGTCGAATCCTGTATACTTTCGCAACACTTCCGGAATCACGATGCCTTCGGGCGTCTGGTAATTCTCGATGATTCCGGCGAGAACACGCGGCAAAGCCAACGAGCTTCCGTTGAGCGTGTGCGCCAAATGGTTCTTGCCGTCCTTGTCGCGGAAACGCAATTTCAAACGGTTAGACTGGAAGGTTTCGAAATTCGATACCGAACTGATCTCAAGCCAACGGTCCTGGGCCGTAGAGAACACTTCGAAATCGTAAGTCAAAGCCGAAGCGAATCCCATGTCGCCACCGCACAAACGCAACACGCGGTACGGCAATTTGAGCTCGTCAAGGATGTTTTTTACGTGTTCGACCATTCCGTCGAGGGCCGCGTATGAGTTTTCTGGTTTTTCGATGCGTACGATTTCTACCTTGTCGAATTGGTGCAAACGGTTGAGACCGCGCACGTGAGCGCCGTACGAACCGGCTTCGCGTCGGAAACACGGTGTGTAACCCGTATTGAGCACCGGCAATTCGTTCTCGTGAAGGATCACGTCGCGGTACAGGTTGGTCACGGGAACTTCGGCCGTCGGGATCAGGTACAGATCGTCTTCGGTCACGTAATACATCTGGCCTTCCTTGTCCGGAAGTTGGCCCGTTCCGTAGCCCGAAGCCTCGTTTACCAAATGTGGCACCTGGACTTCGTTATATCCGGCTTCTGTGTTTTTGTCGAGGAAATACGAAATCAACGCGCGCTGCAATTTCGCGCCTTTGCCTTTGTAGACCGGAAAACCTGCTCCCGCGATTTTCACGCCGAGCTCGAAATCGATGATGTCGTATTTTTTCACAAGATCCCAATGCGGTTGTGCTTCGCCGTGCAATTGCGGAATTTCGCCGCTTTGGAACACGGTTTCGTTGTCGTCGGCAGTTTTGCCGTGAGGGACGATGTCGGCCGGGAGGTTCGGAATCGTGTACATTTTTGCCGTGAGATCGTTCGCGAACACGTCGAGTTTTTCAGAAAGGTCTTTGCTCTTTTCCTTGAGTGCGACCGTTTTTTCCTTTAGGATCGCGGCTTTGGCCTTCTCCCCGTTTTTCATGAGTTCGCCAATGTCTTTGGACAGCTTGTTCGATTCGGCTAAAGTATTGTCGAGTTCGGCCTGGGTTGCGCGGCGGTTTTCGTCTAAAGAGACGACCTCGGCGATCAAGGCGGTTGCTTCGATGTTGCGCTTGGCAAGGGCATCGATTACTTTTTGCTGGTTTTCGCGAATGTAAGCTATTTGTAACATGGCGTATTTTCTTGATTTTTCGGTGATAGAGCGGCAAATTTAGTCATTTGTTTTTAAGGTAGATGTTATTTGGTGCGATTTCGTTGGGATTCCGAAGCGTGAGGAATCTGGGTTTTCGAATCCCAACGAAATCCGTAATGTGTACGCTGCTTTCTGTTGCTACTGCCTGTTACTTTATTGCCACATTAACACACAATTACATCAATATTGATTACTTTCGCTCCAATTTTAAAATTTCTATGAAAAAACTGTACTTTTTGGCAACGTTGTTTGCGGTTTCCGTTTTCGGACAAAACCCTGTCAACGGGATTGCGAAAATCGCCGAATCGGAAATGAAATCGGCCGAGAGCTTGCTTTCGGTGCAGATCAACCCGAATACGACCAACTACGACATCACGTACCACAAACTCGAGTTTACCGTAGATCCCGCCGATTATTTCATCACGGGTAAAGTCACCACGACGTATACGGCCTTGTCGAACATGAGCAATATCCATTTCGATTTGACAAATTCGCTCACGGTGAGTTCGGTAAAGCTGGGCACGACGAACCTGACGTTCAACCAAACGGCTTTGGAATTGGTCGTGACGCTTCCGTCTGTGCAAACGGCCGGCACATCGGCTACGCTCGAAATCAATTATTCGGGAGAACCTTCGTTCGGGGAACAGGCCTTCACCACGACCACTCACAACGGAACGCCTGCGCTTTTCACGCTTTCTGAGCCTTTCGGCGCACGCGATTGGTGGCCTTGCAAGCAAGATTTGAACGACAAGGTGAACAGCGTCGACATTTTCATCACGGCTCCATCCCAATACGTGAGCGTAGCCAATGGCTTGGAGGTCGGACAAACGACTTCGGGCTCGAACAAGACGACGCATTTTCATCACAATTATCCGATACCAGCTTACCTCATCGCGATCGCGGTTACCAATTATAGCGTGTTTACGCTCAATGCCGGAACGGCGCCGAACGAGTTTCCGATCGTCAATTACGTGTATCCCGAAAACCTCGAGGATGCACAGGACGGCTTCGGACAAACGCCTGCAATCATGGATTTGTACGAGGAATTGTTCGAAACGTATCCGTTTTCGGATGAAAAATACGGACATGCCCAATTCGGTTGGGGCGGCGGAATGGAACACACGACCGTTTCGTTCATGGCCGGATTCTGGAGGGAACTCGTCGCCCACGAACTCGGACACCAATGGTTCGGCGACAAGGTGACGTGCGGAAGCTGGAAAGACATTTGGCTCAACGAAGGCTTTGCGACCTATCTTGCGGCGTTGGTCATCGAACATTTTGACGGCGTGCCCGATTTCATAAACTGGAAAGGAGATGTGATCAACGATATTACGTCGTCTCCGAACGGCGCGGTTTACCTTACCGATTTCGAAGCGACGAACGTGAACCGCATTTTCAGCAGCCGATTGAGCTACAACAAAGGTGCAATGGTTCTTGAAATGTTGCGTTGGAAACTCGGAGATGTGAATTTCTACCAAGCACTTCGCAACTACCTCGCCGATCCCGATCATGCTTACAAATATGCGGTTACGACCGATTTGCAGTCGCATTTCGAAGCGGTTTCGGGAGAGAATCTCGACGAGTTTTTCGACGATTGGATTTTCAAGCAAGGTTATCCTACCTATAGTATAACGGCTTCAAACTGGTCGGGCGGGATTTGCCATTTGACCGTGAACCAGACGCAATCGAACCCATCGGTGAGCTTTTTCGAAATGCCGGTTCCGGTTCGTGTTTTCGGCGCGGGCGGACAGCAGATGGATTTGGTGCTCAACAATACTTCGAACGGACAAACATTCAACATGCCCGTTCCGTTTACGGTGACTTCGATCCAATTCGATCCCGACAAGCACATCATTTCGCGCGACAGCAACGCTTCTTTGGGCGTGGGCAGTTTTACGACTCTTGCGGGCGCGAACATTTATCCGAACCCGACAAGAGACATTTTGAACGTGAACCTGCCATTAAATGTGAATTTGCAGAAAGTAATCGTGACCAATCCATTGGGCCAACACGTTCTGGAAACCACACAGGATAAAGTGAACGTTTCCGCATTGGCTTCGGGCGTGCATTTCGTGACGGTTTATACCGATGGAGGCGAACGCACTTTTAAATTCGTCAAAGAATAACAGAAGATAAATCTCTTTTTAAATCAAAAGCCGCTGCGATGAACAGCGGCTTTTTTTATGGGTTGGGTTTTAGGCGGAGATTCCTCCTTCGTCGGAATCAAAATCAAGCGATCGTCGTCACCAGACCACCGTCTACCCTAACCGACGTGCCATTCGTAGCCGCGGCTAGCGGACTCGCCAAATACACAATCATACTTGCGATTTCGTCCGGTTGGGCAAAACGCCTGATCAGTGAGGTCGGGCGTGCGGTCTCGAAAAATTCCTTTTCTTTTCGCGCCTTGTTTTCTTCGTCGAGGTCGATAAAATCGGTAAGCCCTTCCGAAGCCGTCGGTCCCGGCAACACGCTGTTCACGGTCACGCCCGAATCTTTGGTGAGTTGCGCCAAACCTCTGGCCACAGACAATTGGGCAGTTTTCGTCATGCCGTAATGGATCATTTCCTGAGGAATGTTGAGCGCGCTTTCACTCGAGACGAAAATAATGCGTCCCCAATTTTTCGCGAGCATTTTCGGGAAGTAATGGCGCGACAGACGCACGCCGCTCATCACGTTGACCTCGAAAAATCGAAACCAATCCTCATCGGGTATTTCGGTAAATTCGACGGGTTGGAAAATCCCCACGTTATTGACCAGAATGTCAACTTCGGGCAAGGTTGCCAACAGATTTTCGATATCGTCCTTTTTAGAGAAATCACAGACGATGCCTTGCACTTGCGCATCGGGAATTTCGTTTTTCAGACGGTTGATCGCTTCGTCTATGCCGTTTTGTTTCCTTCCGTTTATATACACTTTCGCGCCTTCCTTGAGCAAAAGCTTCGCGGTCGCAAAACCGATTCCGGCCGTCGATCCCGTGACCAACGCCGTTTTATTTTTTAGCTGTAAATCCATTATATATAAAGTTCAAGGTTTGATTGGATTTGTCGATGCGGAAATCAATGGACGAGCTCGAGGCTCCAAGTCTCAAGAAGCCCTTGCGCTTTTCCGTAAACCGGATCGTATTCGGGAATCGGCACTTTCGCGATGTTTGCATCGGCTTTCGGACGTTCGCCGGCCTCGCCTTTCATCAGGTCGTACTCGCATCCGTCCGGATAAGCGCCGACTACGGCGAAATCTTCCGATTGGGAAACGCGTTTATGGGCCACGCCTGCCGGAATCACGATCACGTCTCCGGCCTCTACCGCTAACTGGACGCCTTTTTCACCACCGAGCTGCAAGACCGCGCGCCCTTGATAAATCCCGAGGACTTCGTGCGTAATGCTATGATAATGATGGTAATCGTATACGCCGTTTTTCCAGGCGTTGCGCCATCCGAAGTCGCGAAAATGGGCAATCATCGCATCGGCATCTACATATTCCTCGAGGAAAACGCCTTTGTAGAAAAGCAGCGGTAACGCGCTGTTCGGGATAATCCCGTCGTCTTTGAAAGTGAAGGTGTGTGGTTTCATGGTGGTTGTGTGTTTTAGTTGAGTCGTTGTGGTATTAATCGGGTCGCATTTGTACGATGTGGATTCGTTATTGGGAATTGTATTGTAAAAACGTTCATATTACCAATGGCTAGCTGCGTTCAACGTAGCGATGTCACCGGCTACCAAGTCGAGGTTTGGTGCTGCGATTATGCTTTCTAGTTGTTGGAGGTTCGTCGCACTTACGATAGGAGCCGTAACGGATTGGCGGTTGATCAGCCATGCTAGCGCAACTGCTGCAGGCGTCGTATCGTGCGCTTGCGAAATCTCGTCCAAAGCCGAAAGTATCTTGAGTCCGCGGTCGTCGAAATACTTATCCATATCGCCGCCACGCGGGCTTTTCCCAAGGTCGGATTTCGTTCGGTATTTACCCGTTAAAAATCCGCTCTCAAGCGAAAAATACGTGATTACACCAAGTGAATGACTCAGACAAAACGGCTCGTACTGGCTTTCATACAGTTCGCGCGCATACAAATTGTAATGCGGTTGCAATGTCTGATAAGCCGGAAGACCTTTCAATTCGCTGGTATCCAAAGATTCCTTTAATCTATCCAAGCTCATGTTCGAAGCACCGATCCAACGCACTTTCCCGTCTTTGACGAGTTGGTCATAAGCTGAAAGCGTTTCCTCGACGGGCGTCGATTCCACATCGAAATGCGTCTGGTACAAATCGATATAATCGGTGTTCAGACGTTTGAGCGAGGCTTCGACGGCGCGCAGTATGTAGTCTTTTTTTAGCGATCGGCCTTCACCCATATCGCTTCCGACCTTGGTAGCCAAAACGATGCTGTCGCGATTGCCTCTGGACTTGAGCCAATTCCCGATGACGGTTTCCGATTCGCCACCCGAATTCTGGGGCGCCCATCGCGAATACACGTCGGCCGTGTCGATACAGTTGAAACCCGCGCCTGTAAACGCATCTAGAATTTCGAACGATTGTTTTTCATCAATCGTCCAACCAAATACGTTGCCTCCGAAAACGATCGGATAAATCTGTAAATCGGATTGGCCTAACTGTCGCTTTTTCATGAAACCTGAACGGATTGGAATTGGATGATTTTCTTTTCGGACGAACTTTCGATCGCCGCTTCTATGATGCGCATGGTCTTTATACCGTCTTCGGCCGAGACCGGAACGGCTTTGTGTTTTTTGATCGCCTGGTATAAATCGTCGAAGAAATAATAGTAATTGCCCGGAAGCGTCGGTACGTGCTCGCGTACTTCAAGTCCTTCGATTTCCGTATGCAGTACGCCTTTGCGGAAATCGGGTTCTTTGCCCCAATCGGTGACCATCGGTTTTTTGCCCGTCTTGAGTTCGTCTTCCTGCACGTCGCCGCGGCTTTTGATGAACGATCCTTTCGTGCCGTGGATCACATACGAAGGCAACGGCTCTCGCACGAAATAACTCGATTTGAGACGTACGCGGAATTTCTTGTAGAAAAGCGTGATGTCGAACCAATCGTCTACGACCGAATTCTCGCGTGTGACGCGGATGTCGGCGAACAAGCATTCCGGAAAACCGAAAAGAAACATCGCCTGGTCGATGATATGCGGTCCCAAATCCTTGAGCACGCCCGAACCGCCGGTGCGTACTTCCTTGTGCGCTTTCGGGCTCAAATTCGGGTTGAAGCGATCGAAATGGAATTCAGCCTCGACGATATCACCCAAAATATCTTTGTCGAAAATATCCTTGACGGTCCTGAAATCGCTGTCGTAACGGCGGTTCTGGAACACGGCGAGCTTGAGGTTTTTCTCTTGGGCGAGTTCGTACAGTTCTTCGGCTTCGGCAACGGTCGTCGTGAAGGCTTTTTCTACGAGCACGTGTTTTCCGGCTTCAAGCGCAGCCTTGGCATATTCGAAATGGGTTTCTGTAGGCGTATTAACGATAACGAGTTCGACCTGCGGATCTTTGAGTACGGCTTCTAAAGTCGGATAACTCCTGACCATCGGGAAATCGTCGTTTATGAGTTTTTTGGAACGTTCCCAAGCTCCGACAAGTTCGAAACCGGGATGTAATTCAAGGAAAGGCGCGTGAAAAATCTTACCCGACATTCCGTAGGAAAGCAACGCTGTGGAAATTTGCTGCATTATTTGTGGTTTTTGCTTAAAGGAACACAATCGGTTCCTCAGTAAATTTAACCCTTAAGGCGCGAAGCTTCGGGAACTATTAACAAACATTTACAAGTTCAACCGATATCGTTAAGAGGCTGTTTGGGATAAAACGTTATTTTTGCCTCCAATTCAATACATTTTATGGATATCGTAGTCAAGCTTTCCCAGTTTTTGCTGAGCCTTTCGCTCCTGATCATCTTGCACGAACTCGGGCATTTCATACCGGCCAAATTGTTCAAGACGCGCGTCGAGAAATTCTATTTGTTCTTCGACGTCAAGTTTTCGCTTTTCAAGAAGAAAATCGGAGAAACGGTTTACGGAATCGGATGGCTGCCTCTTGGCGGATACGTCAAGATTTCGGGCATGATAGACGAAAGCATGGACACCGAACAGATGGCGCAGGAAGCCCAACCGTGGGAATTCCGATCGAAACCGGCCTGGCAACGGCTTATCATCATGCTCGGAGGCGTTACGGTGAACTTCGTCCTTGCGTTTTTGATTTATATCGGGATCGCTTATGCCTACGGAGATTCCTATGTCGCGAACACAGAAGTCAAAGACGGGATTTGGGTGACGAACGAGATCGGTGAAAAAGTAGGTTTCAAGAACGGCGACAAAATCGTCAACGTAGACGGAAAGGAATTCACGGCTTTCGAAGACGCGGCTTACGCGACGGTTTTCGGACATAAAGTAACCGTAGAACGCAACGGCCAGCTCAAGGAAATCGATTTGCCCGTAGACCTTACCGGACGCATGATGGACGGCGAAAAAGTGCCGTTGTTCACATACCGTATCCCGTTTGTGGTGGGTAATTTCGCCGATGATTCCCCTAACAAGGACATTTTGCAGAAAGGCGACGTACTCAAATCGATCAACGGGGAAACGTTGCGCTATTTCGATCAGGTGAAAGCTTTCGGACAACAACACAAAAGCCAGACACTCAATGCCGTGGTTTTGCGCGACAACAAAGACGTGCAGACCAAAGTCACGTTCAATAAGGACGGAAAGCTGCTCATCAATCCTGCGATTCCTACGTTGCGCAACTTAGAACGCCTCGATTACTATAAGCTTAGCGTCCACGAATACTCGTTTTCTGAATCTTTCCCTGCCGGAGTGAACAATTTCAAGGAGAGCATGGGCAAATACCTTACGCAGCTCAAGGCGATTTTCACGCCGAGTACGGGCGCTTACAAAGGCGTTGGAGGATTTTACGCAATCTTCAACATTTTTCCCGACGAATGGGCTTGGCAGAACTTCTGGAACATTACCGCCGTGTTGTCGATCATGCTCGGGGTGATGAACCTTTTGCCGATTCCTGCGCTCGACGGAGGCCATGTGATGTTCTTGCTTTATGAAATGATCACACGCCGCAAACCGAGCGACAAATTCATGGAATACGCGCAAATGACTGGTTTTGTGCTGTTAATCGGCCTCATTTTGTTCGCCAACGGAAACGACATTTACAAGGCGATTCTGGGCAGATAATTTTTCTTGAATTTTTTCTTGAAATTGTTTGCAAAAATGGATTTTCGCTTTATCTTTGCCACCGCTTAAAAGATATAACATCTTCCTCCTTAGCTCAGTTGGTTAGAGCATCTGACTGTTAATCAGAGGGTCCTTGGTTCGAGCCCAAGAGGGGGAGCAAAACAGAAAAGCCATTCGAACAGAGTGGCTTTTTTTATTCGGCCTCGTAGTTCAACGGATAGAATGGGAGTTTCCTAAACTTTTGATCCAAGTTCGATTCTTGGCGGGGCTACTTAAAGATCGCATAAAGCGGTCTTTTTTGTTTCCTAGCTTTTGATCCAAGTTCTCCCGTCCCGAAGTATCGGGATCGTGGATTGGCGGAGCTACTTAAGATCGCTTTGGGCGGTCTTTTTTGTTTCCTAAACTTTTGATCCAAGTTCTCCCGTCCCGAAGTATCGGGATCATGGATTGGCGGGTCGCCTTAAGATCGCTTTGGGTGGTCCTTTTATTTTTGACACACCTAATTTTGACGAATCATACACAAACAAAAAAGCACCGACTCTACGCCGATGCTTTCCTGTCATGGTTTTTACTTTTTTAGTCGACCGCTACCGATTTGGTCACAAATTCAGTTGCCGATTTCTTGAACTTAAGGCTGTATGTGCCTGCCGCAGTCGGTTTGAATTTGTAGATCGTGTCTTTGATCACGGCCGCCGCTTCGCAGTTGTTAGCCTCGTACTTGGCCTGGATGCCGATGGTTTTTGTCGTTCCCGATGTCGTTTCTACGTATCGGTTGAACAACCCGCATTCGTTGTCTACGGCATACTTGACGGTGTAGGTCAATTCCTGGTTCACGTCTCCGGTTTCAGGTCCGGTCACTTCTGTAGCGAACGCTTCCTTAAGCACGGTTGATGTATTCGAATCGTCATCGCTGCACGAAGCTGCTCCGATTGCAAAAAAAGCCATTAAGGCTACGGTTTGAAACTTGATCTTTTTCATAGAATTGTTATTAAAGTTCACCTGTAAGAGGGCTCGGAATCGAAAGGGTTGCGCATCGGAATATGTTAAAAAAGTATGGAAAACCGTAAGTCACGAACAACAATCTTATCGTCAAATCTTTCCCGAACACTTACATGTGTAACAATGGTAATTTTTTAACATCCCAACACACAAATTGCGGCTTTGATGCTGACCTTTGCCGCAAGTTTGTGTTAAAGACAGTGTTTAGGTCGCCATCTTGGTGTGTTGGAACGGCCACTTTTGTCACCATCGCAACTTTTGATCCGGGAAGAACTCGGTATATCATTCTTGATTCAAGCCCTAACAGCGCAAACAGCAATGTGGAATAGGGCCACAGGTGAAGAATCCTATTAAAGCCAGGAAATCTGATAGCACATCCACAACTTCAAACCTGTCGTTTGTGAAAATGGCATAAAAAAATGCTATCTATGTATAATCGGGATGAAAGCCAGTATGTTGCTTAGGATAGCGATTGATTTCTTGATTGTGTATTTCTAACGTTTCTCGGGCGCTAAATTTAACGTATAACCCAAAATCCTTATTATGCCATCTTCAGATTTGGCCATCGTAATGGTCCATTTTCCTTTGCGCTTTTCGAATTCGCATTCGTATTCCAGATAATATTCTCCCGATTGTACAGATCCTTCAGATACTTTTGTCCTTGAAAAGACAAGTTCGAAGCTTTGTAGTGACCCCATCTCTTGCTTCATTTGGGCAAGCATTTCGGGAATTTTTTCGGCTGGCGTAATCTCTAGGAATTTGTGGTCGAACAAATCGGACAATCCGTTATAATCGGACCTTTCCATCGCGAAAAAAAGCGATTCGGCGACAATGCCGGCCGCTGCTTTATCGGACGGCCTGTTTTTATGGGTTTCCGTATAGCAACTGAAAAACAGGATTGTCAATAACAGAAGTGGGATTTTTTTCATGTTTGTTTCTTACTAAAATATTCGGTTATCGCTACCAAGTTCAAATAGCTTACTTATTGAAAATAATGACCTCGCGGGTTTCTTTTTTTATGAGCTTTAACGACATCTCGCCCTTGCGTTTTATTAGAGAATCGCCTTGTTCTATTTCTCTATCTACATTCCAATCATTATAGGATAAGATGTACTCCTGCCCTTTGATGATAACTTTTGGTGTTCCCTTATTACTGCTATACGATATTTTTTCTACTGCTCCATCAAATTCATAATTTCCAGTTATGAAATACGACCTGAGATGCAGTAAAATGATTAATGACGCGAAACAGGAAAGACCGATTAGAGATGTTTTAATCTTTTGATCTAACATAATTAATAACTTTTATCGTAATAACAATTTCATTTTCGATGATCCGTTTATGTTAATTAACGAATCTCGGCATCGGCGGGAGCCAACAAAACAATATTCGACCTGCGATCCAAAACCTGAAAAAGGATTGTCGCCGGGTTTTCATCTCTGTTTTCTGTTACTAGCATCAAATCGCGGAAGTCGTTATATCCGTAGTCTTCCAATTTTCTATAAGGAAAAAGATATCTCTTGGTTCCGAACTCCAAATAGCACGAAGCCATATGATTTCTCTTCAGATAAGCCGCAAGACGAACAAAATCACGCTTTTGCCGTTCGCTGAACACAGAAATCACATCGTTGCTTTCTAAACGTTTTATCGTTCCGACCGGCTCTTCATTTACAAATATGCTATCATTGGCTTTGACGATATAATTTTTGTTGGCATCCCGCCTTTCGGGAAGGATGGCCATCAGGTCGGTCATTTGAGACATCGCTTTCTCTACGCTTAATACGTCATCTTTTAAAACAATGGTGTTTCGTTCTACAGGATTATGATAACACGATATGCATCCTATCAGGATCAATAAACAAATTGAAGTAATTCTCATACGTTTTAATAGATCATCGACAATTCTTTCGGATTCAAAGCCCGCCAAATTTACCCATTAATTCATTCCCGATCCATCCAAAATCTTACAAAAAGAAACGCATTCCCTATAACTTCAACAGTCGTTAAAATCCTGAAATTAGAGAAACCCAAATGTTCTCCGGAAATGAAGCGCTTTTTCAGAAACAATGGACTGTCGGTCGTCTTCCTGTTATTGTTCTTGCTTTCAATTGCAGGCCAGATTTATTTCGGATTTTCGGAATTCAACAAAGAAGTGACCGAAGATGGAGGTCGTGCCGTAAATCTCGCGTCTTATCTCACATCGGGACATTTCCTGCAATCGACATTCGAAAACTGGGAAAGCGAATTCCTGCAAATGGCGTTGTTTATCGTGCTGACGATTTTTCTGCAACAAAAAGGTTCGTCCGAATCTAAGGATTTCGACAAAGGCGAAGACGTGGACCGCGAACCTGATCCGAAACGGAAAGATGCGCCTTGGCCCGTCAAAAAAGGTGGATTCGCGCTCGAGATTTACAACCATTCGCTTACGATTGCGTTCACCGTCTTGTTCCTGATTTCGTTTGTGTTGCATTTCTTCGGCAGTCTCGAAGACGAAAACCTTAAGTTGTCGTTAAAAGGCGAACCGATTGAAACCGCATCCCAATACCTAAGCGATACACGTTTCTGGTTCGAATCGTTCCAGAATTGGCAAAGCGAGTTCTTGTCGGTATTCGCAATCGTGATGCTGTCGATTTTCCTTAGGCAGAAAGGTTCGCCCCAATCCAAACCGGTCGATGCGCCAAACGCCCAAACCGGAGAATAACAACATCAATCCAACAGATTTTCGCCATGGAAGAATTCTTTAACGACCTTGTCAAAAACATAGAAGGCTATTACAACCAAATCGTAGCCGTGACTCCAAAATTACTGCTCGGACTGGTCGTGATCGTCATCATGTGGCTGATTGCCGCGCGCATCAAGATGTTTGCCGACGTCCGACTCAAAAAACGCATGCACGACCCGTTGCTCGCCACGTTTATCGCCAATCTGGTCAAAGCCGTACTGATCATCATCGGGATTTTCATGATGTTCCGCATCATTGGGCTCACCGCCGTGGCGAGCAGCATTTTGGCCGGAGCCGGAATTTCGGCCTTCGTGATCGGATTCGCGCTTAAAGACATAGGTGAAAACTTCCTCGCGGGGATTTTACTCGCGTTCAAGCGTCCGTTTACGGTTGGCGATATCATCGAAAGCAACGGTGTGCGCGGAAAAGTCATGGCGCTCAATCTGCGTGACACCCAAATCAAAAGCGACGGGAAAGACATTTACATCCCGAATGCGCTACTCGTCAAGAACACACTGATCAACTTTAACCGAGGCGGTTACCTGTTGCAGGATTTCACATTCGGACTTGAATACGGTTCCGATTACCGCGCCTGTATAGACTTGGTGAAACAAATCCTCAACGACGAAAAAGACGTGGTCTCCGAAGGAAAGAACAGCATCGTCGTGCTGTCGGGCATCGTCGCGACGGCACCTCAGGTCAACGTGCGTTATTGGGTCAAAACCGACAGTTTGTCTACCGACGGGCGCGTACGTTCCGAAGTGCTCATCAAAGTCTTCACCGCGCTTAAGGAAAACGGCTTCGTGCTCAAAAAAGAATGAACTTGTTTAGACTTTTCCGATCGGCTCTATGCGTTCAATAAAAAAGAGCCGGCAAAAACCGGCTCTCCGTTCAGGATTCGCTTACTTCCAACCGCCTCCTAAATCCCTATACACATTCACGACAGCATTCATTTGCGCTTTTTTGGTTTCGATAAGCTCCATTTTGGCCTCGAGCGCATCGCGTTGTGTGAGCAAAACTTCCAAATAGTCGGCCCTTGCGGATTTGAACAAATCGTTCGAAACGTCAATGGAACGCGTCAAGGCCGCCACTTGTTTCGTTTTCAAATCAAAGCTCTTGTCGAGGTTTCCGATGTTCGAAAGCTGGTTCGCCGTTTCCACATACGCGTTGAGGATCGTCCTTTCGTAATTGTACAAAGCCTGGACCTGGCGCGCGTTGGCGTTCGCATATTCAGCCTTGATCGCATTTCGGTTGACCACGGGAGCGACCAGATCGCCCACAACGTTATAGAGCAACGATTCCGGCAAGGTGAACAGATACGAAGGTTTGAACGCCTGGAACCCGATGGCAGCCGAAATATCGAAAGAAGGATAAAACTCCGCCCTTGCCACTTTCACGTCGAGTTTCGAAGCGGCCAATTCGAGTTCGGCTTGCTTGATATCGGGACGGTTCGCGAGCAATTGGGACGGGATTCCCGCGTTGACCAAAGCCGGCGCCAAATCGATGATGTTGGTCTTCGTACGCGTGATTTCCTGAGGATAGCGGCCGAGCAGGAAGTTGATTTTGTTCTCGGTTTCCTTGATCTGCTGCAGGATTTCGTACTCGAGGCTTTGGGATTTGAGGACCTCGGCGTTGAACTTTTGCACGGCGAGTTCCGTGGCGCGCGCGGCTTCTTTCTGGACCTTGACGATCTCGTATCCGTTTTTCTGGATTTCGATGTTCTGGCGCACGATTTCCAATTGGCTGTCCAAAGCAATCAACTCGTAATACGAATTGGCGACTTCGGCAATCAGGTTCGTCATCACAAAATTCTTGCCTTCGACAGACGACAAATAGCGCTGTACTTGCGCCTTTTTAGAGTTCCGAAGTTTTTTCCAGACATCGACTTCCCAGTTCGCGACGGCTGCAATCGTGAAATCGGCAAGCGGATCGGGCACTTCCTCTCCCGGACGGATTTCGGTAGAGGCGTCGCCCGCACCTTGGCTCGTGTAACGCCCGACTTTCTCGATTCCGGCTCCGGCTCTAAGCCCGACCGAAGGCAGATACGCCCCTTTCTTGATGCGCACCTCATTTTTGGCGATCTCGATTTCCTGTAGCGTGATGTTGAGCTCCTGGTTGTTCTGGATCGCGACGTCGATAAGTTGCTGCAGGTTCGGATCGGTGAAGAATTGACGCCATTTCACCGAGGCGCTGTTGATGGTGTCCTTGTTCGACGCGAAGGTTTCGGGCATCGGCTTTGGCTCGTTGGAAGTCGCCGCGGAAGGCACTTTACAACCCACGACGCTCAATGCGGCCGCAGCGACTATGATATATTTTGTTGCTTTCATCAGTTCTCGATTTGTTCGGTTAGAGGGCTTTCTTCTTCATTCTTGACAAATTGGGTCTTGGCGGCGATTTTTCCGAAGATGTAATACAATCCCGGAATGATCACGACACCGAATACGGTCCCGAAAAGCATACCGCCAGCGGCGGCCGTACCGATTGTCCTGTTCCCCACCGCACCCGGACCTGAAGCCAGGCACAACGGGATCAAACCGGCAATAAACGCGAACGAGGTCATCAGGATCGGACGGAAACGCACCGCAGCGCCTTCCATGGCCGCTTCGAGGACGGTCGCGCCTTCGGAGTGTTTCTGTACCGCGAATTCGACGATCAATACCGCGTTCTTACCCAAAAGTCCGATAAGCATGACCATTGCGATTTGGGCGTAGATGTTATTTTCCAATCCTGTCAATTGCAATAGGAAGAACGCTCCGAAAATCCCGATCGGAAGCGAAAGGATTACCGCAAACGGCAGCACGAAGCTTTCGTATTGGGCCGAAAGGATCAAATACACGAATCCGAGACAGATCAGGAAAATCCAAATCGCCTGGTTTCCTTGAGCAACCTGGTCCTTCGAAATACCGGCCCAGTCGATTCCGTAGCCACGAGGCAGTGTCTTGGCTGCGACCTCGTTGATTACGTTGATGGCTTGCTGGCTCGAATAACCCGGCGCAGGCGAACCCGAGATCTCGGAAGCCGTGTACATGTTCTGGCGCGTGATTTCGCTCAATCCATAGACTTTGTCCATGCGCATGAAGGCGGAAAACGGTACCATTTCATCTCTGTCGTTCTTGACGTACAATTTCAGGATGTCGCTTGGCAACGCGCGGTAATTTGGCGCGGCTTGCACGATGACTTTGTAAGCGCGACCAAACTTAATGAACGAGATCTCATAATTCGATCCGACCAAAGTCGAAAGCGTGTTCATCGCGTTGTCGATCGAAACGCCTTTCTGTTGGGCGATGTCGTTGTCGACGTGCAACATATATTGCGGAAAACTCGCGCTGAAGAAACTGAACACCGACTGTAATTCTTTTCTGGACTTCAATTCCTTCAGGAAATCGTTGCTGACCTGTTCCATTTTCTTGTAATCATTTGTGCCCGTTTTGTCGAGCAGACGAAGTTCGAAACCACCTGCGGCACCATAACCCGGAACGGCCGGCGGCTGGAAAAATTCGATTTGCGCACCCGCGATGTCTTTGGATTTCTCTTCGAGCTCTTCGATGATCTCGCGTGCGTTTTCCTTGCGTTCGTTCCAATCCTTGAGGTTGATGAGACAGGTTCCGGAGTTCGCTCCGGTTCCTTCGGTCAGGATTTCGTAACCCGCCAAAGACGAAACCGAAGACACGCCATCGATTCCTTCGCAAATCTTCTGCAAGTGCTGCGAAATTTGGTTGGTGCGCTCGAGGGACGAACCCGGCGGCGTCTGGATCACGGCATAAATCATTCCTTGGTCTTCACCTGGGATGAAGCCGGTAGGAACGCTTCCGCTCAGGAAATACGTGAGTACGCAGAAAACGCCGAGCACGCCGAACGTCACCACGCGGCGGCTCACGATTTTGCGCAAGATGTTGTCGTATTTGCCCGCCATGTTGTTAAAACCACGATTGAAACCATCGAGGAATTTGTCGATAGGCGTTTTCTTTTTGGCGTGGCCGTGGTTGTTTTTGAGGATCATCGCACACAAAGCCGGTGTCAAGGTCAAGGCGACGATACCGGAAAGGATGATCGCGGTAGCCATCGTGATCGAGAACTGTCGGTAGAAAATCCCGACCGGACCTGACATGAACGCCACTGGAATGAACACCGCCGCCATCAAGAACGTAATCGCGATGATCGCACCTGCGATTTCCTTCATCGCTTTTTGGGTGGCCTTTCGCGGTTTGAGGTGTTCCTCTTCCATCTTGGCGTGAACGGCCTCAATCACGACGATCGCGTCATCGACTACAACTCCGATTGCCAGGACCAAGGCGAACAGTGTGATCAGGTTGATCGTGATTCCGAAGAATTGCATGAAGAAAAACGTCCCGATAAGCGAAACCGGAACCGCCAAGGCCGGAATGATCGTCGAACGCCAGTCACCAAGGAACAGGAAAACCACGAGACCGACGAGGATGAACGCTTCGACCAACGTGTGCAAAACCTTGTCGATGGATGCGTCGAGGAATTTGGAAACGTCGTACGAAATCTCGTAATCCATGCCTTTCGGGAACGAGTTGCCCTTGATCTCGGCGAGTTTGGCCTTCACGTCCTCGATGACTTGTTGGGCGTTGCTTCCGTAGGATTGTTTCAGGACGATTGCCGCTGACGGTTTTCCGTTAAGATTCGAGTAGATATCGTACATCGAACTTCCGAATTCGATATCGGCCACGTCTTTAAGGCGCAGGATCTCACCATCGGGAGTGGAGCGCAAAACCACGTTCTGGTATTGCTCTTTCGTTGTAAATCGGCCCGAATATTTCAATACATACTCGAAAGACTGGGAACGCTTACCCGAACTTTCGCCCGTTTTTCCAGGCGACGCTTCGAGACTTTGGGAGGACAGGGCTTCCATGACTTCCTCGGCCGAAATCTTGTAGGCAAGCATGCGGTCAGGTTTGAGCCAGATGCGCATCGCGTATTCGCGGTTACCCAAGATGTCGGCATAACCCACGCCATCAACGCGCTTCAACTCGGGAAGGATGTTGATGTCGGCGTAGTTGAACAGGAACTTCTGGTCGGTGTTCTTGTCGGTCGAATACAAGTTGACGTACATCAACATGTTCGATTCCTCACGGGTGATCTTCACGCCTTCGCGGATGACGAGCGGCGGAAGTTTGTTCGTGACCGAAGCCACGCGGTTTTGCACGTTAAGCGACGCCACGTTCGGGTCTGTACCGAGGTTGAAGACGACCTGGATCGTTCCTTCGCCGTCGTTACCCGCGTCGGACGCCATGTATTTCATTCCCGGAACGCCGTTGATCGCGCGTTCCAATGGAATAATTGCCGATTTGATCAGCAATTCGTTGTTCGCGCCCGGATATTCCACGGTCACATTCACCTTTGGAGGCGAAATCGACGGGAATTGGGTAACGGGCAATTGTATGAGTGCCAATACGCCCAAAAACACGATGATGAGCGAGATGACAATAGACAGCACTGGTCGCTGTATGAACCTGTTAAACATGATCGGAGATTTTGGTGTTAGACTATTCTGCGTAAAGCTTCAAGTGGGCGATCACGTCTTTCGGATCTTTGAAATCGTAGGCAATCTTTTGATCGTCACGCGCTTTCTGGACGCCGTCGAGCAGGATTTTGTCGGTGGCTTTGATGCCTTTGGTCACGACGTACAAATCGGCAAGGTCGCCTTTGACCTCAACTTCGCGCGAAAGAATCTTGTTGTCGCTTCCGACCACGAAAACATACTTTTTGTCCTGGATTTCGTAGGTCGCTTTTGACGGAATGATCAGCGCATCTTTAACCGGGAAAGTCATCTGGATTTTACCCGTTTCGCCGTTTCTCAACAGTTTGTCGGGATTCGGGAATTTGGCGCGGAAGGCGATGTTTCCGGTCTCGTTGTCGAATTCTCCTTCAATAACTTCTACCGAGCCTTTGTACTTGAGCGGTTCTCCGTTGGCAAGCATCAACGTGACTTTGGAATCGCCCCTGTCCTTGATTTTGGTCATGTAATCGATGTATTCCGGTTCGGAAACGTTGAAGTAGGCGAACATTTCGGTGTTGTCGGAAAGGCTTGTGAGCAATTCGCCTTCGTCGATTAGACTTCCGAGTTTTTTCGGTATCCTGTCGATCGTTCCTGAAAACGGCGCGCGGATTTCGGTGAACCCGAGGTGCAATTTCGCGAGCGCCATTTCGGCTCTTGCCTGATCGAGTTTGGCCTGGGCCACTTTTTGCTCGTTGCGCGAAATGACGTTTTTGTCGGCAAGGACTTTAGTGTTTTGCAGCTCGACTTCGGCGGCTCGCGCTTCGGCTTCGGCTTTAGAGAACTCGGCCTGGTACATTTTGGGCATGATGCGGAAAAGCACTTGACCGGCTTGGACGAATTGGCCTTCATCGACAAAAATCTTCTCGAGGAACCCTTTTTCCTGACTCCTGATCTCGATGTTGCGCACCGAACGGATCTGGGACACGTATTCCTTGGTGAAAGCCGTGTCGATCACGACGGGATTGGTAACGGTGAATTTGCCGGCTTCTTCTTTCGCTTCAGTCTTCGAAGAACAGCTGGCAAGGCTCAAAAAGGCTGCAAAGCCCGCGAGCATGACAATTTTTTTCATGATAATGTGATGGCGTTTGAATGGATTAATTCAAAAATGTTGGAAGTAAATTTTTGCAGAAAATACCATCAGCCGCCAGATTGTCTGGAGCGTGCATCAAAACACAGGTACACATCCGCCAGAGCAAATCTGGTGAGACCGATGTGTACGGATCAAATCCTCAGAACCCTGTGGATAATGTAAATCGGGGAAGAATAGCCGTGATAAGGCGCGAATGCCTTAAAGCCGTTTGAAGAAAAATTAGAAAAATATCGACCGGCGATAGAAAGAAACCAGTCTTGAGGTAAAATAAAGTCGTGGTGAAGGAACGCTTGTGCGTCGTCTCCCGAAAAATCGTCGTTGAGATCGTCGCTGCCGTTGTGTTCTTCTTCGTCAAGATCGGCGTTTTCGTCTACGGAAGTGCCGAAATCTGGATTGACATATTTGGAATGGTGGTTTTTGTCTACACTTTGCGAATAGCTGATCTTGTGCTGCACCTTTTGGTCCAACACATAGTGATTCCCTTTAAGGAAGAAGGAAAACAGGTAGACTAAGAAAAACGCTATTCTCATTTCGAGGCCAAAAGTAAGTAAAGAATACAATCGGAAATGAAAAATTCAGATAGCGTTAACATCTTTTATCAACTATAACGTTTTCAGTTGAACATCAATTATTTATGACGCCACAATGCAATATCGAGGCTAGAAAGAGGCCTCTTTTTTGTTTGGCACGCGCGAATGTTTTATAACTTTATGAAAAAATCGATACCGATGAAACGCATCTTCCTTCTATTGGCCGCCGTTTGCCTTGTCTCGTGCAAGCAAGGAAAAACCGAAACTCCGGGCGCGCAACCTTTTTTCCTGTTCGATAAAGTGATCCATTACCACAAGGATATTTCGCAGGCCGAAATGGACAGCCTCGATTCGAAACCCGATAAGTCGCGAATGGATCTGGGGCTCATGCAAATCGTGACCGGAAACGTGCCTACAAGTCCGAGAGACACACTTTTCGTGCAGAATATGGATATCCTCAAATTCTCGAAAAAGGAACTCGACGCTTCTTTAAATATGAAACTTTCGGAAATTTTTTCACAAAAGGAAACCAAAGGAACGAACTCCGAAACCAATTGCCGTCCCATTTATAAAGACGTTTTAGTGTTTCGCCAGAAAGGAAAAGTCGTAGGTGTGGCCAAAATCAGTTTCGATTGTAAAAAGCAGCAAATGGTAGGTATTCGCTACACGCCCAAAGATTTTGGGAAGGCGGGCGAGTATGAGGAATTGCAGAAGGTTTTGAGCGCGAATTGATTTGTTGAACTTCAAAGGTTTTATGCGCTGCGCTCCGACGTTTCGGGACGGCTAAACCTCAAAGGTTTTCAAAACCTTTGAGGTTTGTAAAAGAACCGGACATAAAAAAAATCCCCGCCAAAACGACGGGGATATTTTTTTGGGCTTGATCGTCTTACTTGGCAGGAGCTGCCGCTGTAGTATCTGCCGGAGCAGCCGCTGTAGTATCTGCCGGTGGCGGTGGCGGCGGAGCAGTTGTCGTGTCTACTGCTACGCTGTCTACGGCCGCACCGTCTGCAGCACCTTCTTTTCCTTTGCAGGAAGCAAGAGTGGCGGTAACTACCAAAGCCAACGCCATAAGATTAAGGAAACGTTTTTTCATAACTGGTCTTTGATTTAAAGTTCGTCTAAATATAAAAAAAATATAATGCGTTGATTGACATGACCTTAATTTATTGTGCAAAAAGTTTCGACAATTTGTTAATTGTTTCGAGGGAATGCACGCATCGGGACGCTTTTTTGTAACAATCGAAAACGTTTTTGTACTAATCGCTGTTTCAATTCGCTAAATTTGGCGTCCTTACATGCAATCATTAACCAACTTGATATGACCAACAAAACATTGATCCGCATCCCCATTTTGACGGGAGCGGTGTTATTGTCGCTCGCGTCTTGCCAATCGGACAAGAAAGAAGAGCTCGCTTCGGGCATTTTGCTCAAAAACATGGATACGCTCGTCAAACCGGGCAACGACTTCGACGCCTACGTGAACGGCGCGTGGATGAAGAACAACAAAATTCCGGCCGACAAAGCGTCGTACGGTGTAGCCGAAATCCTCGACGACGAGGCACAGGAAAACGTGAAGAAAATCATCGAAGAGTCGGCCAAAGGCGACTTTTCGGATGGATCGAACGAACAGAAAATCGGCGATTTCTACAACTCCTACATGGATCAGAAAACCCGCGATTCCAAAGGTATCACGCCGTTGAAGCCGGAATTGGCGGCCATCGACGAGATTAAGACCTACGACGATCTCGCGGCATATTTCGGAAAAGCGAACGCAAACGGAACGACTACTCCTTTTGCCGTTGGCGTCACCGAGGATTTCAAGGATCCGACGAAATACATGCTGTACACCTGGCAAAGCGGAATTGGGCTTCCTGAAAGGGAATACTACTTCCTGACCGACGCCAAATCGGTGGAAATCCGCAATAAATACGTGGCGCACATCGCGGCCATGCTCAAATTCATCGGTGATGAGAAAGCCGACGAGAACGCCAAAAAAATCATGGCACTCGAAACGGCGATCGCTTCCAAGCACATGACCAAAGAGCTTACACGCGACGTGACCAAGATGTACAATCCGCAGGAAATCGCGAACCTCAAGACGATCATGCCGAACTTCAATTGGACGGCCATGCTCGAGAACGCGAAAATCAAAGGGCAGAAAACCATTATTTTCCCTCAGGTCGAATTCATGAAAGCCATCGACGGCATCATCAAGACCACGCCGATCGACACCTGGAAAACCTGGTTGAAGTGGAACACGATCCACGATGCGGCTACGGTATTGACTGCCGAAATCGACAAGGAAAACTTCAACTTCTACGGAAAAACCCTTAACGGAACCGAGAAACAGCGCGAGCAATGGCGTCGTGGCGTCGGTGCGGTAAACAACAATCTGGGTGAGATCGTAGGTGAGGTTTACGTGAAGAAGCACTTCTCTCCGGAAGCCAAGAAACGAATGGAAGAATTGGTTCAGAACCTTCTGAAAGCCTATGAGGAAAGCATCAAGGAATTGACCTGGATGACGCCGGAAACCAAAAAACAAGCGCTCGAGAAGCTGTCGAAATTCACGCCTAAAGTCGGATATCCCGACAAGTGGAGAGATTATTCATCCTTGAAAGTCGTCAAAGGTGACCTTTACGGAAACATGGAGCGTTCGACCGAATTTGAATACAACCGCCAAATCTCGAAACTAGGCAAAAAAGTGGACCGCTCGGAATGGGGCATGACGCCTCAAACGGTGAACGCTTACTACAACCCGTCTTTGAACGAGATCGTGTTCCCGGCCGCGATCCTGCAACCGCCTTTCTTTGATTTGAATGCGGACGACGCGGTGAATTACGGTTCTATCGGAGCGGTTATCGGGCACGAGATCGGACACGGTTTCGACGACCAGGGAAGCTCATTCGACGGAGACGGCGTATTGCGCAACTGGTGGACCGAAAAAGACCACGCGGCGTTCAAGGAAAGAACAGGTGCTTTGGTGAACCAATACAACGAATTCAAGGTTTTCCCGGATCTAACCGTGAACGGAGCGTTTACTTTGGGTGAGAACATCGGCGATTTGGGCGGCGTTACGATCGCATATCGCGCATACCAGATCAGCCTTAAAGGAAAACCGTCTCCCAAAATGGACGGGTTCACGGGTGAACAGCGTTTCTTTATCGGTTATGCGCAATCTTGGTTGAGCTTGCAGCGCGAAGAATCGTTGCGTAACCAAGTGGCTTCCGACCCGCATTCGCCGGCTCATTTCCGCGTGAACGGAATCGTGCGCAACATTCCCGAGTTCTATAAAGCGTTCGACGTGAAACCGGGCGACAGTTTGTATTTGGCTCCCGAAAAGCGTGTGAAAATTTGGTAAGAGGAAAAATTCCAAATTCCAAATTCCAAATTCCAAATTCCAATCGTTATTTGGAAGATGATTTAAAATAGACAATCCCGGTTACTTGATGTAATCGGGATTTTTGTTTGGGGTTATTTGGAGATTCCGACGAAGGAGGAATCTAGTCCGATGCGTTTTGGCCGAGATTCCTCCTCCGTCGGAATCAACCTACATCGCAAAGTTCACGATCGCGATCATCGTATTGAACATAAGGCTCGCGATCAGGAAGTTGTAGATCGTACGCGGGCTTTGCTGTGAAAGGATGCTGCCGTTGAATCCGATGGCGGCCACGACGACAAAGAAAAGCTGTGCCATCTGCGCGAATGACGTACCGTTTTGCAGCACGGCCATCGCGGCGATTCCGCCCATAATACTTGAAACGAGTACGCCCATGGTGATGCTGGCGAAGAAACTGCTCTCGAACTTGTGGAAATATCTGTCGTAAGTGCTCATGACGTTTGATTTAGAATTACAAGTCAAAATTACCTCCGCGTTTCGGGCCGTCATATGACATTTATCATGTTGGGATAAAATGTTTTAGCAGATATTTGGGAAAGGCGTTTGGGGGAAAGTGGTAAATTGGAGTGACTGAGTAGGGAAACGCTTTTTCAAGCGATATCCAAATCAAGAATTCAACAACTACGACCATGACCGACAAGTACAAACACATACTCGACTCACTGATCGCCGAGGGTTTTCACCAAATCACCGAGAAGAGCAAGCACGGACACGATTTCGATTTCAAGATCACGCCGTATTCGCTGAACACGAAATTGAGTTTCCGGTTCGACAGCCTCGACCATTTCGTCGAATTTTTGAAACGGACCGACGCGTATAACGAAAAAAGAGCCGAAGTACTCAACGCGACCTTTATAGAGTTGGGGTTGAAACCGTACGAATTCTTCTACGTCAACTTTTTCAAGCAAGGCAAAGAGGTCGAAATGTAAACGCTTTCGCACCACAAAAAAATCCGGACATGACATCCGGATTTTTTATTGGGCAATTGGTATCGAGGAAATTAATCTATCGTAAAAACGGTGGTGACGTCGCCTTGCGCGGTTTCAGGATCGCCGGTTTCGTGGTCGATGCGCGGATAATCGGCCTGAGGCAAAATCCGGCTCATGGTTTGGTCTTCCTGCGAGAACGTGAACTGCATCGGCTGTCCCGAATGAGGCGTCGCGATGATCACGTTGCCGTTGCGCGTCCAATTCCCGGTCGTGGTTCTCGAATGGCAATCGGTCTCGGAACCGGCGACGACAAGCTGGTTGTGGCGAAGCCGATATGTGCCGTCCGAATTGAACGTGAGGAACGACGGATGGTAACAATCGGATTCGTGTATCAAATTCGAAGACGATTGGCCGTTCTGGTCGATGTCGACAGCTTCGGGAACGATGTATCCGGTGAGTTTAAAGGTGGCAACGATGTCCTGATTTGGATTGACCGTTGCCGGAGAATCGTCGCAATCTTCGCAAGACAAGATACCGACCGATAAAATAATAGCAGTAAGTAAAGGTGCTTTCATGATTGTGTGGTTTGTAGTGTCAAGTTAAAATCGGGTTGAAAATGGTGGTTTATAGGATTTCTACTTTTTGATGTATAATTTTAATGTTGGTTTTTCTTTTGGTTGAAGAGTTTAAAGTTTGTGTAGTATGTAACCTGCAGGTGACCTTCTTTTGTCTTGAAACAAAAGAAGCAAAAATTCAAGGCTCGCATAAAATCGGCTAAAAATCCGGCCCATTGCCTAAAAAGAATAAACTCGCTGCGCTCAAACAGTATTCTTTTCTTTACGGCAATGGGCTGGATTTTCTTTACGCCGATTTTATGATGCCTCGGGAGTTTGGAAGTGTTTATTGACATTTTGCTTGCGCGCTGCGCAAAATGTGTGCCCGGTGGAACCGCCTGGGTTCGAGCGAATCCTCTTCGACCGCGCATTACAACAGACACGCGACGTTTGTCGGACGTGAAACAGACTGCTAAACGGATTTTTCGTGGTTTCGGTGCTACCTAATTCGGGAATCGAGATCCCGACACCTCAGTGGGATTATTGGATGGATATTTAATCCCTCTAATTAGAGGGAATTTTTTTAAAACACAATTAGAAGGCGGACTATACCCCGTTGTATTATAATCGACGATCCATCAATTTTATCCGATATGGAATTGAACGACATCGTTGGCTCTCGAATCAAGGCATTGCGCCTTGAAAAGAAGATTTCCCAAGAAACTTTGGCAGGACTTGCCGATATCGACCGCACTTATATGCAGAGTATCGAGAAAGGGCAACGCAATATATCTATAGATATGTTGCGGAAACTCGCAAAAGCTTTGGGTACGACCATGTCCGCGATTCTTCAAGATATCGATTGATGGAATATATAGCACATTCTTTTCGACATGCTGGAGTAATCCTGCATGAACCTGACTTCGTCGACCAGTTTTATGAACTGACAGGCGTCATAGATAGCATATCGGATGAGGACATAATACTTATGCATTCCTCTTATGGCGCAAAAAGTGTGGAAGGCATTCCGAAAAGCCTTTCGCGAGCGATAAACCAGTTATTACGCGAAAGATTCGTCGCGGAAGGCTGGCGGGAGGAATCGGAAATATTCCAGAATCCGAAATATCAAGGCGACACATGGCGTCTTGACTTCGCGAAAGGAGACATTTCTGTCGAAGTCGCGTTCAACCATGGTTCGGTGGTGGCGTGGAATCTTTTGAAACCTGTATTGGCCAGCGAATTGAATCATGTCCAGAAAGCAATCCAAACAAAAATTGGTGTGGTCATTACCGCCACGGAAGCCCTAAAAAGACTAGGAGGCTTCGATGGTGCCGTAGGAACTTATGAAAAGTATTTGGAATATCTACCCCCGTTGAATAATGTACTGACAGTACCGTTGTTCATTATCGGACTATTGCCGCCAAAGACATTTAAAATAGGCCATCATCAACACGCGGATAGGAAGAAAATAGGAAACATAGTGATGGAGGTCGGTTATGAGAATCCGTTTCTTAAAAAACTGGAAGAGACAACTATTCTAAAAACACAAGACCCAAACTCCAGCCCACAATATGACACCCAACTTTAACGGTCGATCTCTTCCGCTAAAACCTCGGCCACACGTTCGATGATTCCAACGACAAGTGCATTGCCCATCAAAAAAGCACGTTTCGCGTCCGCAACACCTTCCAACTCCGTGTGGTTGTCAGGAAACATGTTAAGCCTCTCAAGCTCGATCGGCAACAATCGTCGTAACCCTTTTTTGGTAGTGATCACATGTTTAAATCTTGATGGCGATTTGCCGCCTTCACCTGTAATGATTGTCCTTGAAGGTTCGTCTAAAGGATCAGGGAAAACCATTCCCCCTTCAGAATAATTATATTCGAATCCCGTACTACTTTTCCGTATCTCCTTTTTCGCTCCTTTCAGGTATGTCCATTTGTCGCGGTCGGCTTCGTCTATGAAATATTCTTCAGGAACTTCAGATTCATTTACTAAGACGCTTCTCAATGCGGCCTTTTCTCCTTCATAACTAGGGATGGCTTTGGCAGTATAAATATGCCCGTCAAACATGATTCCTGAGTTAAGAAAGGGTGATACTTTCATACCTTTTCCAAAATCATCACTTACTTCCTTCAAATCCCCTTTGATATCAAATGGCTGAGCGAACTTCAAATCACTATCGACAGGAAAAGATTTTGCCATTATTCCTTCTTCCCTAATCCATTCCTCGGCGGAAGCTTTTTTCATCCTTTTATAAAGATCCGACGTTTTATGGAACCCGAGGAAAAATATCCTTCTCCTTCTTTGAGGAAATCCGTAATCCGCTGCGTTTACGACCCGCCACTCCACGGCGTAACCCAATTCGTCCAAGCCTTTCAACATGACGGCAAAATCACGTCCACGTTGATTACTTGGGGACTTGAGCAGACGATCTACATTTTCCAGGAAAAGATATTTCGGCTTTTTTTTCTTTTCATTCAATATGCGGTGTATCGACCACCACAGTACCCCTTTTTTTCCCAAAAGTCCTTTGGAGTTCTTTAAAGTCGTGGCCACCGAATAATCCTGACATGGAAAGCCACCGACCAGCATATCATGATCAGGGATATCCTTGACATCCACATCCTCGATGCTGACGTTAGAATGGTTCCCGGATCCGAATTTATTCTCGTATATTCTGGAAGCGTGTTGAGTCGTCGTGGATGGCTCCCATTGGTTGCTCCATACGACGCCATAAGCTTGCTTTTCTAATTTTTTGTTGACTCTTTCCAAGCCAACCCTGAACCCGCCGACTCCGGCGAATAGCTCAATCGTTTTTATCATGTCTAAGGGGAAAGTACTTGAGGCAAATATAGGCAATGACATAGCAATCGGACAATGTTTCTTCTAAATCCGATTTTGTTAAAATCACGACACCCGCATATTCATTAATCCATTTGGGTGTAACTTTAAAATAAATGATGATTGATGGACAAATTCTCCAAGGAAAAACGGAGTCAACTGATGTCGAAGATAAGAGGGAAAGAAACCAAAGAGGAGATTCTTTTGGCCAAAACCCTTTGGCATCGCGGCCATCGATACCGAAAAAACAACCGGAAAATCAAAGGTACCCCTGACCTGACTTTCAAAAAATACAAACTCGCCATTTTCGTCGATGGAGAATTCTGGCACGGCCACAACTGGCAGGAACGAAAAGGAAAAATCAAATCGAATGCCGAATTTTGGGAAAAGAAAATCGAGCGGAATATCCAACGCGATCTGGAAGTCAATGCCTACCTTGCTTCCAAAGGCTGGACCGTCCTCCGTTTCTGGTCCACCAAAATCAAAAAAAACCTAGACGAAGTAATCTCTACAATCGAACAGACTATAGTTTCCATCCGTACTAAAAAATACAAAGCCAACAATAACAATTCCGATTTATTAGCGGCTGAACCATAACCATAAAATTGTATTTTTGGAATATAACTTTCTACACCAAAATCATTATGGAAACCCCAACCAAACACATCGGCCGCAAAATATCCCGCATCCGCGAACTCCGTAACATGAAGCAGGAATATCTTGCGCAGGAACTAGGAATCAGCCAACAATCGGTTTCCAATATCGAAAACAGTGAGTCGGTCGATGAAGAACGATTGCGTCAAATCGCCGAAGTGTTAGGTGTGACTTCAGAAGCCATCAAAAACTTTTCTGAAGAAGCGATCTTCAATATAATCGGGAACACGTACCACGATAATTCATCTTCCCTAAATTATAACTGCACCTTCAACCCCCTCGACGAACTCCTCAAATCCCACGAAGAAAACAAACAGCTCTACGAACGCCTCCTACAAGCCGAGCGCGAAAAAGCAACCCTCTACGAAAACCTCTACAAGAGCAAATGATACACCACCCTCCACCCCGGAGGGTTTTTTTAGCTCCAATCATATCTTGAGGCAAAAAAAATTCTTGTAAAAAATTCTGCCTCAAATCTGAGGCATTTTTTTATCTTCAAGAAAAATTTGCCTCAAAATGAATACTGCTACCTATGTCAGAACCCAACTGAACTTGTCCCAACAGGAAATGTCGACATTATTGAATATATCCCGCAGCCATTATTCCATGATCGAGCTGGGGCGGCGCGATCTCCATTTGGCAGGCCAGCAGCTGTTAGCCGAACTGTTGGTGTTTTCAAAAGGAGCAGTAACGATAACCAAAAAAACGCCTAAAGCTTCCGACCACTCCCAACTCCGCAACCACCTCCAAAACGAACTACTCGAAAACGACTACCAGCGCGCACTTGCCTCACGGCAAATCGCGTCCCTTAAAGAAAAACAGGAAACCGCGCTGCGCCGTTCACAACTGGCCGCTTTCCTGCAGCAACGCAACGCAGGTAAGCCCGAAGTCCTACAACGCAATCTTGACGCATGGATAAACAAGATGTCCAAAACATCAACCAAAGACACCGATACCGAACTTCCGAAACTCGAACTGCGTCTTGAACTCCTCGAACTCGAAGAAAAATTCCTGCGATCGAAGCTGGATTCTCCCAATTCAAGACCATAAATCAAACTCGCGCAAACACCATTGGCAGCCGTTCGGAAATTTTGCCGGATATCCACGTCAATCCCACTGAAATCCACTGCTCAATTCACGAATCGCATGTGTCCATTCGCGAATGAGAATAGCTTCATTCGCGAATGGCGCCCACAACTTTTTGTTTCGGTTGCGGTACGCCGATAGTTTCGCCTTGCGATGATTCGGGATGGCGCCGTCCCGGAATCGCGAAACTCCAGTATTAACCAAAACATTCGAATCATGAATTATTCAGTACAGAACCTGGCCACGATCGCCGACTGCAACGTGTTGCTGTCTATGGCGGCCAAAGAGAAAGCCGACCTCGATTTCAAGAAGCTTACCGATGAACGCCTTACCTCGCGTTTTACCGAGGCGTCCCTTCAGTTGTCCGCCGATTTGCAGGGCGTGATCGCCGAACTGTCGGCTACGGAAACGATCATCGCAGCCCTGCCCGACGGACCGTCCAAGGAAGACGCGATGGACCGCAAGACCCGATTGGAATACAAGAAGTTCCTCATCGAGACGCGTATGGAAAGCTACGGCACCGTGGCCCTGCTCGTAAAAGAAATGGATTTGCGCCGCATCCTCCGCGAGTTGGAAGAAGTGGACGTGTTCATCGAAGCCGTGACGGCCCGGATGGGGCAGCTGTCTCCGGAAAGTTGACGGCAAAGATTTCGAAAGCGGGTTCAGGCCCGCTTTTTTTTGTGCCGTGGACGATTTAGACCCCGAAAAGCCGTCCGCGCAAAGCGATGGCAAAGGGTAGTCAAAGCGTAGGATACTTGTAGTCTAAGGCATGAAAAAGATTAGGTCACGAACGTGAACGTCCGCCCATCATAAAAGGCGGTTTCCTTATGCCTGGGATGCGACGATCCTTGCACGCTTCAGGAACGCGATCACGACCCCGGCCCCGACCAAACTCATCACCACACCAACCAAATTCGGGAATTCATACCCGTATCCGAAAACGAGCGGCAATCCGCCCAGGAAAGCCCCGAGCGCGTTTCCGATGTTGAAACTCGCCTGGATCGCCGCCGACGCCAACATCTCGGCTCCTTTGGCCGTCTGTATCATCAGCATTTGTATGGGTGCGGCCATCGCGAAAGCCGTACATCCCGTCAGGAAGACAAGGAAAAGCGAAACGTATTGATTTTCCGAGAACAGGAAGACCGATACCAACACCGCGGCCATCACGACTTGCAAGCCCAAAACCGCTTTGGCAGGTGAAAACGCGTCGGCGAGACGACCACCGATCACGTTGCCGAGCACCATTCCCAATCCGGCGAGGATCAAAATATACGGAACGGATTCAGCCGAAAAATGCGATACGTTCGTAAGCAAAGGCGCAATGTAACTGATCCAACAGAACAACCCTCCGAAACCGATGGCCGTGATCAACACAATCAGCCACGCTTCTACTTTGCCGAAGAATTTCAGTTGGGTCCTGATGTTTTCGCTTTCCGTTTTCGTAAGGTTCGGCATCAGCAAGTACATCGAAAGCAACGTGAGGAACCCGATCACCGAAATGATCACGAACGTGTATCGCCAATCGAGGTGATGGCCGATGTACGTTCCGATCGGTACGCCGATCACGTTGGCGATCGTGAGTCCGGCGAACATGATCGAAACCGCCTGGGCTTCTTTTCCCTTGTCGGCCAGACGGCTCGCGACGACCGCACCTACTCCGAAAAACGCCCCGTGAGGCAATCCGGAAAGCAGACGCGTCAAAACCAAAAACTCATAATTGGGTGCAATGATCGAAAGGCCGTTCAAAAAAGCCAGCGCGAACGAAAGCCACAACAGCATTTTCTTAGGCGGGAAATTACGTCCGAGAATGACCAATACTGGCGCGCCGATCACGACACCAAGCGCGTAGGCCGAAATCAAATGGCCCGCTTCGGGAATCGAAATCGACAGATCGGACGCGATATCGGGCAACAAACCCATGATCACAAATTCGGTAATTCCTATGGTGAGGCCGCCCAACATAAGCGGCAATAGACTTTTTTTCATGATTTTTCAGCGAAAAGAAGATGCAAATTTACGTCCCGCATTTCGTTCGGGCATACATTTTCGCTTCTTAAGGACGAATTGAATTCATCAGCAACAAATCAAAAATCATAATAAATATTTTATACCCCTATTTTTTATAATGCTTTAATCTTAATAACTTTATTTTTTTATATTTTTACCCCTGTATAAATAGGGGTTGATTTTAAATAAATTGAAATGAAAAAGCTAGAGAAACGTTGGATCATCTCCTTCCTGCTGATAACGATCGTCGCCATCGCCGGACTTTTTTGGCCCGAATCGCGCGAAAACGCTAAAACCGCCTCACAATTCGGAACGCTTGAACAGATCAACGTTGCCGATGTCGCGTGGTTGCTCGGCGCTTCGAGCATGGTGCTTTTCATGACGCCCGGGCTTTCGTTTTTCTATGGCGGGATGGTCGGCAAGAAAAACGTAATCTCGACTATGCTGCAAAGTTTCATATGCCTTGGCGTAGTAACCTTGCTATGGGTCGTGGTCGGATTCAGCCTTTCGTTCGGCGACCCTATCGGCTTTACGATCGACGGGAAATTCTACAGCTTCCTCGGCGATCCGACTTCGTTCGCGTTTATGGACAACGTCGGGGTTTTACCGCACAAGGTCATGGCCTCGACCGTGCCGTTCATGCTTTTCGCGTTGTTCCAGATGAAATTCGCCGTGATTACACCCGCGATCATCACCGGATCGTTCGCCGAACGCGTGCGCTTCATTTCGTTCATGCTGTTCATTTGCCTGTTCATCCTTTTCATCTATGCGCCGCTTTGCCACTCGGTCTGGCACCCGAACGGGATTCTGGCGACCTATTTCGGCGTCAAGGATTTCGCCGGAGGAACGGTCGTACACATGAGTGCCGGATTCGCCGCACTTGCCGGAGCGATTATGCTCGGAAAACGCAAAAACGCAAAACACATCCCAACGAACATCCCGTTTGTATTGCTCGGAACCGGAATGCTGTGGTTCGGTTGGTTCGGATTCAACGCCGGATCGGCACTTGCCGCGAACGGAACTGCCGCTATGG
Source organism: Flavobacterium agri (assembly GCF_013401995.1). GTDB lineage: Bacteria > Bacteroidota > Bacteroidia > Flavobacteriales > Flavobacteriaceae > Flavobacterium > Flavobacterium agri. The sequence continues at coordinate 229,431 of NZ_JACBJI010000002.1, read as the reverse complement.
CTTTCGGGACGACGACTTCGGCATCGGCTGCAGCCATGCTCACCTGGATTTTCTTCGAACGATTGAACGGACGCAAGGTTTCGGCTTTGGGCGCTTGCGTGGGCGCGGTCGTAGGATTGGTCGCGATCACGCCTGCCGCCGGATTCGTCACGATTCCGCAAAGCATCTTCTTCGGATTCATCACGGCCATCGTTTCCAATAAAGTTTTGACGTCGAAAATCATGCAGAAAATAGACGATACGCTCGACGTTTTCGCGTGCCATGGCGTCGGCGGCATCATGGGTATGATCCTGACCGCGATTTTCGCCCAAGGAGAGAACGCGAGCCTGCTTCACGGCGGATGGAACGTTTTCGGGCATCACATGATGGCGCTCGTGCTCGTATCGGTTTTCACTTTTGCAGGCGCTTGGATTTTGTTCAAAGTGACCAACTATTTCATCCCGTTGCGCGTTTCCGAAGACTCTGAACATCTCGGGCTCGACCTTTCGCAGCACGACGAGACCATCGATCCGTCTAAACCCGAAAAACCTCTAGGTATATTGAACCTCATGCAATCTTAATAACTAGACAACTGTTGCAAACTCCCGCTTTCGATCTCGGCGGGAGTTTTTTTATGTAATTTAGTTGAAAATCGACAACCATGAAATACGTTTATTTTCTACTTCTTTTCGTTTCGGCATCGGTGTTTTCGCAAAAATCAGACATCGACAAAATACTCAACGATTGGCACAAAGCCGCTGCCGACGGGAATTTCAACGGCTACTTCGGTGCTTTTACGAGCGATGCGATCTTCATCGGGACCGAAGCTGCCGAAAACTGGAACATGGAACAGTTCAAAGCGTTTTCCAAACCGTATTTCGACAAAGGGAAAGCGTGGGATTTCAAGCCCGTCGAACGCCACATCTATTTAAGCGCCGACGGCAAAATGGCATGGTTCGACGAATTGCTCGACACCTGGATGAAAATCTGCCGCGGTTCGGGCGTCTTGGTCAAAGAAAACGACAAGTGGAAAATCAAGCATTATGTGTTGTCGATGACCATTCCGAACGACGACGTGGACGGTGTCATCAAAATCATAAGCAAAAACGAAGACGCGTACCTCGAGAAACTCAAACAGAAGAAATGATCGGGTCTTTCGTTTAGAAAATCGATGTTTTGGCGTGCCGGCAGCGCGGAACATTTGCGTTTACGGGAAGTCGCTGCAGCGCTGCCGTCGGGCTGCCCGCTTCTATCTTTTGGTGCCTCTCCCGACGTTTCGGGAGCGCTCGCCACCAAAAGTATATCCGCTTGCATCCCTCACGCGACTCACGTTCGAGAACGCAAATCAGGAATACAAAGCACATCCATCATCCGCAAAAAAGATCCGATATGGCACGATACACCTTACTTTTCGCTACCGCTTTCCTGCTTTTGAATTCGTGTTCGACATCAAACAAAAGCGTCACAAACCCGAACGAAGTCCAAAAAATACTGTTCACAAGCAAACGCGACGGCAACTTCGAGGTATATACGATGCATTCCGACAGCACGAACGTCAAACGACTCACCGACAACCCCAAAACCGATTATGCGCAAAACTGGTCGCCCGACGCGAAACACATCCTGTTCTACAGCGACAGGACGGGCAATGACGAAATCTGGAGAATGGACGCCGACGGTTCGAATACCGTAAACCTCACGAACAATACTGCAAACGAACGCAACGCAGCCTATTCACCAGATGGAAAAACGATCGTTTTCACCTCAGACCGCGACGGTAAAACCGACGACTTGTACCTCATGGATTCCAACGGCGGCAACGTTTCCCGGTTGACCCACAACAAAAGCTATTGCGAAAGCCCGGTCTGGACGCGAGACGGCAAGCATATCATTTTTACGCTCGAGCTGCCGAAAACCGCGACTTCAAAAGCCAACGGAGAACTTTTCATCATCGACAGCAACGGCCAAAACCAGAGGCAACTCACGCGCAAGGAAGGTTTCGATTCGGGAGCCGCGGTGTCGCCCGACGGAAAACGAATCGCGTTCTACGGCCGCTCCGACAAAGGCTTTACCGATATTTTCACCATGAACAGCGACGCGAGCGAAATGCAGAACATCACCAACGACGAAATCGAAGATTATTCGCCGTCGTGGTCGCCTGACGGCCGTTTCATTTCGTTCACTTCGGGAAACGCCTCGAATTACGACGTTTGGAAAATAGACGTGATTACCAGGCAAAAGTTTCGGCTCACGACGCATCCGAAAAGAGACGAATCGCCGATTTATATGCCTTCGAAAAAATAAAAAAACGCCCTTCGGAACCACATCCAAAGGGCGTTTTTATTTAAGGAATTGCTTCTTAAGCGTCTTTCAGATGCTCGAGCATGTCCCGGGTCATATTTTCCAACCCGAATTCGTGCTTCCAGCCCCAATCTTCACGCGCCGACGTATCGTCTATGCTCGAAGGCCAGCTGTCGGCGATCTTTTGACGGAAATCGGGGTTGTACGTGATTTCGAAATCGGGAATGTGTTTTTTGATTTCGTCCGCGATCTCTTTCGGCGTGAAATCCATCGCCGACAAATTATACGAAGAATGTATCTTGATCTGGTCGGCGGGCGCTTCCATGATGCCGATCGTGGCACGGATCGCATCGTCCATGTACATCATCGGCATGCGCGTATCTTCTTTGAGGAAACACTCGTACTTGCCGTCCGATAGTGCTTTGTAGTAAATATCGACAGCGTAATCGGTCGTGCCGCCACCCGGAGGAGTCGACCACGAAATCAATCCCGGATAACGGATGCTGCGTACGTCGACGCCGTAAATGTTGTGGTAATATTCGCACCAACGCTCGCCGCATTGCTTAGAAATCCCATAAACCGTCGACGGTTCCATGACCGTGTATTGAGGCGTTTGGTTCTTCGGGGTAGTCGGCCCGAAAACCGCGATGCTCGACGGCCAGAAAATCTTCTTGATCTTTTTCGCTTTGGCCAGGTTCAGCACGTGGAAAAGCGAATTCATGTTCAGATCCCAGGCGAAAGCAGGATTTTTCTCGGCAGTCGCCGAAAGCAAAGCCGCCATGAGATACACTTCGTCAACGTGGTATTTTTCGATGATGCTTTCGATCTGGTTGAAATCGAGCGCGTTGATCACCTCGAAAATCCCGTCGTTGACCACGTCGTTGTTGAGTTTGCGGATGTCGGAAGCGATCACGTTGTCGACACCGTATTTTTCGCGCAGTTTGTGCGTAAGCTCGGTGCCTATTTGTCCGCAAGCGCCGATTATCAAAATTTTGGGCATAGTTGTGCTGTATTTTGCACAAATATACGTTTTGGTTGCATTCCGTTATCGATTCGTTAATAATTCCTAACGGCTTGCGTGTAATTGCCTTGTGCTGATTACATTTGTACTCCTAATTTTTTGCGACATGGCGAAACGTCTTTTAAGCCTCCTGTTTATCGGCATTCTACTGTTTTCGTGTACAGACGAGGAAAAACGCGCCGCCGAACAGGTAAAAGAGCAAAAGAAAAAGGAGAAGGTTTTTGAAAGCATCAGCCTGAATTGGCGTTTCAACACGAATCCGACCAATCCTACATCCGAAAAATTGATCGCGACCTGGCCCGCTTGGCGTGATTTGTTGCGCGAAATGTCGCAAAAGCCGCAAAGCAGTATCGGGGCTTTCCAGAAAAAGGCGAAAATCCTTTCGGAACGTGCGCTCGCATTGCCGAACAACATTCCGGTAAATTACAACAAACCACAGGTCAAGGCCCGGATCGCCGTATTGACGACCAAAATCAATTCGATCAATCTGTTCATCAACCTCAACGATATCCCGGCCGATAAGGTAAATGCTTTGGTGGCCGACATCAATACCGAAATGCAGGGTTTTCAGGCCCAACTCAGCGAAATCGACCGCAAAACCAGCATTCCGAAAGAACAAGGAGAAGCCGACATGATCCGCATGCTAGACACCGCACGCGCGATTCCCGACGCCGGTTTCAAACCTGAAGACGTAACGCCTTCAAATTCCGCACAAAAACAACAACAAACGCCGCGCCCGAAAGGATTCATGGGAGGACGCGACAGAAAACTACCATAATTGAGCCAGGCAGCCTTATTCAACAAATACGATTCTTCTGCCAAACTGATCCGCATCGCACAAAGCCTCGAACAAAAAGGCCAAAAGTTGCAATTGCGTGGATTGGTCGGGTCTTCATTGTCTTTTGTGGTGCGTTCGCTGTTCAAAAAATCGGAATTGCCGTTTCTTTTGGTGCTTTCCGACAAGGAAGAAGCCGCGTATTACTTAAACGATCTGGAACAGTTGATCGGAGAGGAAGACGTGCTTTTCTATCCGGGTTCGTACCGTCGACCGTACCAGATCGAGGACACCGACAATGCGAACGTATTGCTTCGCGCCGAAGTTTTGAACCGCATCAATTCGCGCAAACGCCCGGCATTGATCGTAAGTTACCCCGAAGCGTTGTCCGAGAAGGTTGTCACGCGCCAACAGCTTGAAAAGAACACTTTGAAAGTTGCGGTCGGCGATAAGATTTCGATCGATTTCATCAACGAAGTGTTGCACGAATACGAATTCCGACGCGTCGATTTCATTACCGAACCCGGTGAATTTTCGGTGCGTGGCGGAATCATCGACGTGTTTTCGTTTTCGAACGACAATCCGTACCGCATCGAATTCTTCGGCAACGAGGTTGATTCCATAAGAAGCTTCGACGTGGAAACACAGCTTTCGATCGAAAAGAAAAAGAAAATCACGATCATACCGAACGTTGAGAATAAATTTTTTGAGGAAAGCCGCGAGAGTTTCCTGGATTACATAAGCGAAAAAACGGTGTTGCTCGTACAGGAACCCGAAATCGCGCTGTCCAAACTCGACAAGATTTTCCAAACGGCCGAGGATACCTTCCAAAAGCTCGATTCGACGATCAAACATGTGGAACCCGAACAATTGTTCGTCAATGCGAAGGCGTTCACGAAACGCGCGGAATTGTTTTCGGTGCTTGAATTTACGGCCAATCCTATGTTTGAGCCGCATCATACATTCGAATTCCACACCAAGCCGCAACCCGCCTTCAACAAGCAATTCGATCTGTTGCTCAACAATTTGGGCGACAACCATTCGAACGGTATCCGAAATTACCTTTTCTGCTCGAACGATACTCAGGCCAAACGTTTTCATGACATTTTCGAGAGTTTGGACGAAGCCAGCCATGAAGACGTTCGCAAACAATACGAAACGATCGTCACGCCTTTGTTCCAAGGTTTCATAGACGACGAACTGCAGGTCGCGTGTTATACCGACCACCAGATTTTCGAACGTTACCACAAATTTTCGATCAAGAACGGCTATTCGAAAAAGCAGACGATCACGCTTAAGGAACTCAATACGTTGTCGGTCGGCGATTATGTGACGCATATCGACCACGGCATCGGGAAGTTTGGCGGATTGCAGAAAATCCAGGTAGAAGGCAAGACACAGGAGGCGATCAAACTCGTGTATGCCGACAACGACATCGTATACGTGAGCATCCATTCGCTTCACAAAATTTCGAAATACAACGGGAAAGACGGCGCGCCTCCGAAAATTTACAAACTCGGCTCGGCGGCCTGGAAAACCCTCAAAAATAAAACGAAGGCGCGCGTCAAGCACATCGCTTTCAACTTGATCCAATTGTATGCAAAACGCCGATTGGAGAAAGGTTTCCAATACGGTCCGGACAGTTATTTGCAGCTCGAACTCGAATCGTCGTTCATTTACGAAGACACGCCCGACCAATTAAAAGCGACCCAGGAAGTCAAAGCCGATATGGAAAGCGAGCGTCCGATGGATCGCTTGGTGTGCGGAGACGTCGGGTTCGGGAAGACAGAAGTCGCGATCAGAGCCGCTTTCAAGGCTGTGGACAACGGAAAACAGGTCGCGATTTTGGTTCCGACGACGATTTTGGCGTATCAACATTACCGCACGTTTTCGGAACGTTTGAAGGAAATGCCGGTTTCAGTTGGTTATTTGAACCGATTCCGAAGTGCGAAACAAAAATCGGAAACGCTCAAGGATTTGGCAGACGGGAAATTGGACATCGTGATCGGGACGCACCAATTGGTCAGCAAAAATGTCAAGTTCAAGAATCTCGGGCTTTTGATTGTCGATGAGGAACAGAAATTCGGCGTAAACGTAAAGGATAAACTCAAGACGCTAGGCGCAAACATCGATACGTTGACGTTGACGGCGACCCCAATTCCCCGGACACTTCAGTTTTCACTGATGGCCGCTCGCGATTTGTCTGTGATCACGACGCCGCCGCCAAACCGTTATCCGATAGAAACCCATGTTGTCGGCTTTAGCGAAGAGACGATGCGCGACGCGATCTCGTACGAAATACAGAGAAACGGACAGGTTTTCTTCATCAACAACCGCATCGAGAACATACGCGAGGTCGCGGGAATGATCCAACGTTTGGTACCAAACGCGAGAATCGGTATCGGCCACGGCCAAATGGACGGCAAGAAACTCGAGGAACTCATGTTGTCGTTCATGAACGGCGAATTCGATGTTTTGGTGGCCACGACCATCATCGAAAGCGGACTCGACGTGCCGAACGCGAATACGATTTTCATCAACAACGCCAATAATTTCGGGCTTTCGGATCTGCATCAGATGCGCGGTCGCGTCGGACGAAGCAACAAGAAGGCGTTCTGTTATTTTATCACGCCTCCGTTTTCGGTGATGACAGAAGACGCGCGAAAACGTATCCACGCGCTTGCACAATTCTCGGAACTCGGCAGTGGTTTCAACATCGCGATGAAAGATCTCGAGATTCGCGGCGCGGGCGATCTGCTAGGAGGCGAACAAAGCGGTTTCATCAACGATATCGGTTTTGAGACGTACCAGAAAATCATGAACGAAGCCATCGAGGAACTCAAGGAGAACGAATTCAAGGATTTGTACCGCGAGATCGAGGGCGAACACGAAAAGGAATACGTCAAAGACATCCAGATCGATTCGGATTTTGAACTTTTGTTCCCTGACGAGTACATCAATACGGTTTCGGAACGTCTGAATCTGTACAACGAATTGAGCTTGATCAAGGACGAGGAAGCGCTTTTCCTTTACGAAAAACGTCTTGTCGATCGCTTCGGACCGTTGCCGAAACAGGCATCGGCATTGCTCAACAGTTTGCGCATCAAATGGATCGCGGCCAAAATCGGCATCGAGAAACTCGTGATGAAACAAGGCAAGATGGTCGGGTATTTCATTTCGGACCACGATTCGGATTTCTTCCAGTCGAAACAGTTCGACAACGTGATCGGATTCATCCAAAAAAATCCGAACCTGGCTCGAATCAAGGAAAAACAGACTACAAGCGGATTGAAGTTATTGCTGACTTTCGAGGATGTCAAATCGGTGAGCAAGGCTTTGGATTTAATGCAGAAAGTGGTTTCTTAACCTTTTTGGCAGATTTTCTGTAATTGGATTTTTCGTTTTTTGGAGACCTTTGAGGTTTTGAAAACCTCAAAGGTCTGGAACAATAAAAAAGCCCTTCCGTTTCCGAAAGGGCTTTTCCATTTATTTCAAATTCTTTTAGAATTTCATGATCTTGAAGTTTGCGCTGTATTCGCCAAATTTCAACTTGAAGAAATACGTTCCCGTAGCGTAAGCCGAAATATCGACTTTGGTTTCAAGTGTATTGGCTTTGTTGGCATACAACAATTGACCTGCGACATTATACACTTCCACGTTGGTTATCTCGGTTCTCGAAACGATATTTACCGCATCTTTGGCCGGATTCGGATAATACGTGAAGTCGATATTCTGGGTATCGTTCACGCCCAACAAATCCTGACATGCAACCGTAGCTGTATAACCGCTTGCCACAACACCTGGATCGGAAACGAAACGAAGTGTCAAAGCTCCGTCGGGAGACGTTGAAACGTAAGAAGGGAAAGGTGCAGACATATCTTCCCCTGTCAAACCTCCGAAAGTCAAGTCTGGAGATGAAGTCGAAGCTCCGTCGTACACATAGATATAATCGTAGTCCGTCTCAAGATCGAATTGAGTGAAATCAAGTTGGATTTTCTTGTTCGCTTGGGTAGGGATCATCACGCGTGTGTAATCCTGGTTGTCGGTATAATCTCCGGCAGTTCCTCCCGTATCGGTAATCGTCACTCCCGAACACCAGTTGGCCGGCGTCGCGAAAATAACCTGGCGAATGGCAGAAGTTACTCCAGACGGGCAAACAGGACGCACTCTTGCTTTGTAGAACGTATTCGGCTGCAAGCTTGAATTAGTGTACGTTTGAGCTGACACTGTCGTGTAGATGCCAAAATTACTCGCTAGTGGGTTCACCAAAACCTGCCATTGGCTGATTGATGATAATTCATCCCAAGTGATTGTCGCCGAGCTCGTCGTGATATTGTTCGCCGTGATGTTGGACACTGTATTGATACAAGTATTGATACAATCTGTACTCAAGCAGCTTCCTCCGTTAACTGCTGTAAGAATTCTTTGTGTAGGCTGAGTACCGAATCCGTTATTGAAATTGATCCCCACGTTGTTGATCAAGTGGCAATAACTCATGATCGTTCCTTTTACGACGCTGCTTGGAATTGGACCTTGTGCGCAGCTTCCTTCCACATAACCTGCCTGGGTGCCGCATCCGTCGATAGCCGTGTTGTTTCCGTTCCAATAACAGCCATGTGTGTGAGGAGAACCTAGCAAGTGCCCCAATTCGTGAGTGACGACTTCAACAGTCCATGAAAAAGTAGGTACCGTAGAATATCCTAAGTCGACATCTGAATAACTATGGTTGTCTCCGCTGCAAAGTCCGTTGATTGTGGCGGCAACACCACCGTTTCCTCCTGGATCAATTCCTAATAACATTCCAACATCACCATTGAACACCGGTCGCAAATCCTGGAACATGTTCAAATAATCACCGGAATTATCTCCCGTATAAGGATCATTTTCAGTCCAGATGAATGTACTTTTAAGTCCGACCGAAATGCCATCATTGGCGTACAGTGTAACGACATTGTTAAACACACCCGTAACCCAGTTTCCTACGTTAGTGGTGTTACTGCCGTTCTGCTGATACAGGTTATAATCGACCTCAAAATAAATGGTAACACAGCGCACGCTTTCTATCGATCTGTCTGTAGATTCTTCCCCTTGTTGGAAATTCGGATTTTCAGCATCAACTTTCATCCCGCAGTTGAATGGATTGGTTACCTTCATGTCGGCATCCGAATAAATGATGTAGTTTTCGGTATTGCCTGGTTTCTGCAATTTCCCGATCACAAGATTCCCGATACCATCGGCCGAAATGATTCCGCTAAGTTCATTGTTGAAAAAACTCAAGGCTACGATTGAATGGTTGTCATCCTTAACGATTCCTCTGTAATATGCCCCTTTTTGATAAGCTATATCTCTTTGTTTATCGGTATCGATTTGGAAAGAGCTGTTGAGAATGTCCGCTTTGTAGAGCTCTACTGTAATTTGGTTGCCCATGTAGGGAACGTCAACCTCTATGGTTTCAGGTTGTGTGCTGAAAATGGTATTTACGTCGGCAGTTCTGATTTTGGCAAAACTTGCCTTTTCGACGGCTTTGGAAACCTCAGCAGATGGCGCCTCATTGTTGGCATCCAAAACCGAAAAATGCCTAAAAACCGATTTAGCGCTTTTCAGTTCGGCAACCCTTTGGGCAACCTTTTGCTGAGAAAACAAATTGGCTGCCAAAAAACAAACCAACAGAGTAAAGATTTTTTTCATTTTTTATATAGTGTTGTAGGTAAAAGTGCGCAAATGTAGCGAATAAAATTATTTTTACCTTTTTTACACGGGTTAGAATTGTTAATTTTTCAGAAATAATAAAATGCATCGCACAAGTGTTCAATCTCATGCCCCGTTTGGGTTAGCGTTACCCCGATAATATCGAAACGCACCTCACAATCAAGAGCATAAGACTGTACGAATTCATTTACGGCCTTGGTCAACATCTGGATTTTTTTTGGTGTCACGAAATCCTGCGGAAGACCAAAAACTACAGAAGAACGGGTTTTGACCTCGACGACCGCCAAGAGGTTTCCCTTGCGCGCGATAATGTCGATTTCGGCTTTTCCGCATATCCAATTCGTTTCGAGGATTTCGTAACCGTGTTTGAACAGAAAAGCCACAGCCAACTCTTCTCCTTTTTTTCCGAGTTCATTGTGTAAGGCCATCGGTGTGTTTTGGCCAATGTAGCGGTTTGCCGAAAAACCCGATTACATATTTTCTGCCGAAATTGTTAAAGTCATTCAAATTTTACAGTCGAACCGTTTTCGCTCACGTCGATGGAGACCACACCTCCGATGATCAATGCCCGATTGTCCTTGATATGACCGGCCGGAAAATTATAGATGACGGGAAAATTATAATCCTTGAAAATGTCCTGTGCGATTTCGAGCGCGTCTTTGCCCCAAGGAATTTCATTGTCGTTCATTTCGGTCATCCCGCCGATGATTACGCCTTTGATGTTGTCGAAATAACCGTTGCGCTTCAGGTTGAAAAGCATGCGGTCGATGTGGTACAGATATTCGTCAAGATCTTCTATGAACAGGATTTTGCCCTTAACGTCTGCTTCCGATTTGGAACCGATAATGCTGTATAAAACCGACAAATTCCCACCCACGAGTTCGCCTTTCGCTTTTCCTTTCCGATTGAACGTATGTGCATCTAGTTTATACTCCGGCTTTTGGCCGAAAAGAGCTTTTTTGAGCGATTCTTTGGCGTCTTCGGTGGCGTTTTTCGCACTTACCCCGACAAGTCCGTGGATGGTTTGGTAGCCAAGCGTGTTCAGATGGGAATGCAAAACGGTCATATCGCTGAAACCGACGATCCATTTTGGTTTTTGCTTGAATCTGTTGAAGTTGACGCGGTCGATGATGCGCACGGTTCCATATCCGCCTTTTGCGCCGACTATTGCTTTTATCGACGGATTGTCGAGCATTTCCTGCAAGTCGGTGGCGCGTTGCCAGTCGGGGCCCGCGAGCTGGTTGTCGCTTTTGCCGATGGATTTGCCGAGGACGACGTTTAATCCCCAACTTTTGAAAAGATCGATTGCAGGCTGAAGGTTCACGGCTTCGACTTTGCGCGCCGTCGCGATGATTGCGATCGTGTCACCTTTTTTGAGGTTTGGCGGCGCTGTCGTTTTTCGAGTCTGGGCTTGCAAAAGTTGGCTTGTCAAGAGCAGCAGAAGCAGGAATGTTCTCATGTTTTCAAAGATAAGAGGCAAGTGGAAAATGGCATAGGATTTTTTGGTGGATTTGGGAAATGGGTTTAACAAAATGTACAGAAAAACTGTAATGAAGTCTCATAGCTGCATCTGAACTTTGTAGACCTAACAGGTTTTAAAAACCTGTTAGGTCTTACAACCCAAAAATCAGATGGGTTTTTGATGGGTCCGACTTTCGAATTCAAATCGGAAACTTCTTTCAAAAACGATCGCCCTAGCCCGGATGGCAGCGGCTAGCCTTTTGAAGACCCGAGAGCTATGCTCGAATTGTATGGAGCGCAGCGCAATAAAAAAGACTTGGTTTTTCTTGGGGTGAGGCAGCGACCGAAGGAGGCTCGTCCCGCCCTAAAGAAAACCGGCTTTTTCAAAAAAGCTAATAGCGGACAGCCGAAAAAAGCTTCTAAAAATCATTGTCTTTATCAGGATTCCGCAGGCTTTAACATCCGAACTTTTATGCGTAATTTTGCGCACATTTCAATCACTATGATCCAAAATCCTAAACGATATACGATTACGGCCGCATTGCCGTACACGAACGGACCGATCCACATCGGGCATTTGGCGGGCGTTTACGTGCCTTCGGACATTTATGCGCGATACCTCAGAATCCAGGGAAAAGACGTTGCGTTCATCTGCGGAAGCGATGAACACGGGGTCGCCATCCCGATGAAAGCGCGCAAGGAAGGTTTAACGCCTCAGGAAGTCATCGACAAATACGATGGCATCATCCGTAAATCGTTCGAGGATTTCGGGATTTCGTTCGACAATTATTCGCGGACTTCGCGCCAGGTACATTATGACACGGCTTCGGAGTTTTTCAGAAAATTGTACGACGAAGGAAAATTCATCGAGGAAGAAACCGAGCAGTTGTACGATGCAAAGGCGAACCAGTTTTTGGCAGACCGTTTCGTAACCGGAACTTGCCCGAAATGCGGCAACGAAAATGCTTACGGCGACCAATGCGAAAACTGCGGAAGTTCGTTGAACGCAACCGATCTTATCAACCCAAAGTCAACCATAACGGGCGACACGCCGATTTTGAAAAAGACGACACACTGGTTTTTACCGCTCGACCAATACGACGTTTTCCTCAATAAATGGATTCTCGAAGATCATGCGAAAGACTGGAAAAAGAATGTTTTGGGCCAAGTGAAATCGTGGCTCGACGACGGTTTAAAGCCGCGTGCCGTGACGCGGGATCTGGATTGGGGAATTCCCGTTCCGGTCGAAGGCGCCGAAGGAAAAGTGCTCTATGTTTGGTTCGACGCGCCAATCGGCTACATTTCGTCCACGAAAGAATGGGCGAAAAGAGAAGGAAAAGATTGGGAACCGTATTGGAAAGATGCGGATACGAAACTCGTCCACTTCATCGGAAAAGACAACATCGTGTTCCATTGCGTGATTTTTCCGGCGATGTTAAAAGCGGAAGGCAGTTTTATTTTGCCCGACAACGTTCCGGCGAACGAGTTTTTGAATCTCGAAGGAAACAAGCTTTCGACTTCGAAAAACTGGGCGGTTTGGCTGCATGAATATCTTGAGGACTTCCCGAACCAACAGGATGTTTTGCGCTATGCATTGACGTCAAATGCGCCCGAAACCAAGGACAACGATTTTACGTGGAAGGATTTCCAGGCCGGAAACAACAACGAATTGGTCGCGGTTTTGGGCAATTTCATCAATCGCGTTGTCGTTTTGACCAATAAATATTACGACGGAATTGTTCCTGAACCAGGAGATTTCACTGAAATAGACGAACAAACTTTAGCCGAAATGCGGGCTTATCCAGCCGTTATTTCGAGTTCGATCGAACGCTACCGTTTCCGCGAGGCTTTGGGCGAATTCATGAACGTGGCACGTCTCGGAAACAAATATTTGGCAGACGAAGAACCATGGAAACTCGTCAAGGAAAATCCGGAAAGAGTCAAGACACAAATGTTCGTGGCTTTGCAAATTGCAACGGCTTTGGCGGTTTTGGCGGAGCCTTTCTTGCCGTTCACTTCTACGAAATTGAGAAATATGCTCGGAATCCATCCGTCGCCAGCCGATGTTAACGATTGGGATGAAGTGGCGAAACCTCAGACAATTCTTTCTCCTGGAACGAAAATCGGGGTCGCGGAATTGCTGTTCTCGAAAATAGAGGACGAAACCATCCAAAAACAAATCGACAAATTGGAAGCGACCAAAACCGCGAATAAAATCGAAAATAAAAAAGTGGAACCACAGAAAGAAGCCATACAATACGACGATTTCGCGAAGATGGACTTGCGCGTCGGAACGATCATCGAGGCCGAGAAAATGCCAAAAGCGAACAAACTTCTGGTGTTGAAAGTCGATACGGGAATTGACGTACGCACGATCGTTTCGGGAATCGCCGAGAGTTTTTCTCCGGAAGAAATCATCGGAAAACGCGTGACTGTTCTCGCGAATCTCGCACCAAGAGCTTTGCGTGGCGTTGAATCCCAAGGCATGATCCTGATGACCAACAACGCGGAAGGCAAACTGGTTTTCTTGAATCCGGATGCGGAAGGTGTGATAAACGGGGAAACAATTAACTAAGAAAAGAGCCACGAATTTCACGAATTGGATTTGTACTATTTGTGTCATTCGTGGCTAAGAAACACGCATGGACATAAAAGTTATCGCATTCGACGCCGACGACACGCTTTTCGTCAATGAACCCTATTTCGTAGAAACCGAAGAGAAATTCCTCGAGTTGATGCAGGATTACCTGTCGCGCCAAAGTCTTTCGCAGGAATTGTTCAAAATCGAAATCGACAATCTTGGGCTTTACGGCTACGGAATCAAGGCATACACCCTTTCGATGATCGAAGCCGCTTTGAAGATTTCGGACAACACGATCAGTGTCGAAGCCATCGAGAAAATCCTTGAATACGGAAAAGAGCTTCTGCAACGTCCGATCGAACTTTTGGACGGAGTCGAGCAAACACTCGAAGCACTGTTCGGAAAATACAGGCTTGTGGTCGCTACGAAAGGCGATTTGCTTGACCAAAGACGCAAACTTCACAATTCCGGGCTTGGTAAATATTTCCACCATATCGAAGTGATGAGTGATAAAAAGGAACAGGATTATCTCGATTTGGTCAAACGTCTCGACATCAAGCCGGAAGAATTTTTTATGATCGGCAATTCGTTGAAATCGGATGTCTTACCCGTTTTGAACATAGGCGGACATGCGGTCCACATTCCGTTCCATACGACTTGGGCACACGAACGCATCGATCACGAAGTGAAACACGAGAACTTTCGGGCACTTGATAAAATTTCGGCCATCCTACCGATTTTCAACTTATGAAAACCCTGCTAGATTTAGACAGCTGGCCGCGAAAGGAGCATTTCGATTTCTTCCGCAAGTTCAGTGAGCCTTTTTTCGGATCGGTCGTCACGATCGATTGCACGAACGCTTATGATAGGGCCAAAACCGAAGGCGTTCCGTTTTTCGTCTATTATCTGCACAAAACCTTGATTGCGGCAAATGAAGTCGAACCTTTCCGGTATCGTGTCGATGGCGGCCAAGTCGTAATTCACGACCGCATCGACGCTTCGGCCACGATTGCCAGGGAAAACGCTTCCTTCGGCTTTTCTTTGATCAAGTTTTACGAGGACATCGAACGCTTCTCAAAAGAAGCAAAAATTGAAATCCATCGTGTCCAAAATACGCCAGGCCTTTTCACACGCGATTTTCCGAATGACAACCTGATCCATTTCTCGTCGATTCCGTGGTTGGATTTCACTTCGCTTTCGCATGCCCGAAATTTCGACTTCCCCGATAGTTGTCCCAAAATTTCGTTCGGAAAAATGACGATAAATCCCGATGGCAAGAGAACCATGCCCATGTCGGTACATGTACATCATGCCTTGATGGATGGTTATCACATGGCAGTTTTTGTCGATCGCTTTCGGGAATTGATGGGTTAGGCTTATCAGGATTAAATCTTGATTGCATGTCCAGACTTCAATGTTTTCAAGGGTTTTCGTAACTTTACTCAAAACCTTGAAATCATGTTATCAAAAAGTATTGAGACGCTACTTAATCAGCAGATTAAGATAGAAGCCGAATCTTCGCAGATTTATCTGTCTATGGCTTGTTGGGCCGATACGCACGGCCTTGATGGGATCGCCCAGTTCATGTATACCCAGTCGGATGAGGAGCGTACACATATGCTCAAACTTGTCCGTTATGTAAACGAAAGAGGCGGACATGCCCAAATTACCGAACTTAAAGCGCCAAAGACTATGTTCAACGCTTTTCAGGAAATGTTCGAGGAACTTTATAAGCATGAGGTTTTTGTTTCGGAGTCGATCAACAATCTTGTTCACGAGACTTTGTCGGAAAAGGATTATGCGACTCATAATTTCTTGCAATGGTACGTTTCTGAGCAAATCGAAGAGGAAGCCCAAGCCAAAACCATCCTCGATAAAGTGAATATGATTGGTGACGACAAGGGCGGCTTGTATTTGTTCGACCGCGATATCCAACAATTGCCCGTTATGAATGCGCTTAACTTCAATGCCAAATAGTTAAATTTATTTGGATTGATTCAAAACAAGCTATCTTTGTCGCAAACGAAGCGTGGTTTTGAGCAAGAAGGATAAAACGAAGGACAAGGACCAGAAAAAAAAGGAGTATAAAAAACTTCTCAAGAAGCTCAAGATTTCAGACAACTGTAAATCGAAGTGCTGCGAAAAATATCAAAAAAGCGAGGACAAACGTTGCGCACGTTGCCCAATGTTCGATTTGATCGAAAAACGTTTGGCCTGTAAAAAATAAGCCCTCCATTACGGAGGGTTTTCTTTTATTATGAAAAAATTGCTTCTATTCATTTCGTTTGTTTTCATACAAGGGTTTGCACAAACTTTGGTCTCGACTCAACACCTTGAGCTTAAAAAGCCTTGGGACAAGAGACAGATTATCTGCATTTCTGCCGAAGACGGAAATGCGTTTTACTCCTTCGCTTCAGACAAGCAACGTATTTACGCTCTTAAATACAATCAAGCACTATTTTTCCGCGACAGTCTTTCAACGACAAGGCCTTCGAAAGATGTCGATTATATTGCCGGGACGAGTTTCGACTCTTCCGGAAACCCTTTCGTTTACTGGTTCTCTGAAGACCGTTCGAAAATCGTCTCGACCGGTTTCGATTTCTCTAGCCGAAAATCGTTCGAGTATCCAACTTCTGTTTCGTTCGAAAAAGAAACATTCCTGAATGCGTTTTCGGCAAAGGGCAAATTCTTCCTGTTAACCGTTTCGGATGAAGAGCAACAGCTTTTCCTACGTTGCTTTACCGATGGCAAACCCGAATTGCATACGCTAGATTTCTCTAAATTCGAACTGGTTTCCCAAAAAGGCAAAAAGTTCAAGCTCGCCGAATTTTTCGAAGGAAATCCTTTGCAATTTATCGAACCCGAAGTGTTTTGTCCTTTGAACGTAGCCGCATCGGTTGCAAAACTTTATGTGAGTTCGGATTCACTCGTGCTATCGTTAGATCACGATTCGAGATTTTCCCAATTTTTCTTGATTGCACTCAGTGATTTCTCTGTAAAGGAAATCAGGAACAATCAACCGGAACTTTCTATAGAAAATACAACAAGCGCCAATTCATTCATCGTCGGGCAAAGCCTTTGCCAGCTTCGTTTTTCTGACAAAGAGCTTGCCCTATCCTTTGAAAATTCGCTTGATGGGAATACTGAACCGGTTGTTTACAGAACAAAAGTAGAAGAATCCATCAGTTTCAAAAGTTCTCCTTTGTTCGTCCAAAATGGCAATAACAAGTCATCCGAAATCAAAACCACAGCGAAATTCATGCGCCGTCTCGAAAACAGCAATCCAGCGATTTCGGCTTACAAATCGCCACAAGGAATCTTGGTTACTTGTGGAGGCGTCAAGCAAACGATGAACACCACTAATGTCATCCTCGGTGCGACACTTGGCGTCGGAATGATTGCGGCAGGCGGCGGATCTGTGAATCCGGGCGATTTTCTCGACGCTTCGGTGTTGCAACAAGTCTACTTCGAAAGCTTATTCGACGACTCCTTTAAGTTCGATACGAAAGACCAATTGCCAATCGCATCCGATTTCATATCGCAATTTTTAGACGAGAACGACGACATTACTACTTATTCCGTCGGGCGTTTCGGAAAATCTGAAATCCTTACTTATTACGATTCGAAGGACAAAACAATCGTTCTGCGAAAATTCACGGATGTTTCGAACGATGATCTTTTCGGCAACTGAACCCGACTAAAATCACTTTCCGCCCAGAAGCAAAAGATCGTTTGCTACAACTTCGGTGATGTACTTTTTCTCTCCGTTCTTGTCGTCATATTGGCGATGGACGAGTTTACCTTCGATGGCGATTTCCTTTCCTTTACCCACGTATTTCTCGATAATCTCGGCATTTTTTCCCCAAGCTATAATGCGATGCCATTGGGTTTCTTCGACTTTTTCTCCTCGTTCGTTCTTATAGACTTCGCTTGTGGCCAGATTGAAGTTCGCTTTTTTCTTGTCGTTTTCAAAATTCTTGATTTCCGGATCCTGACCAACATGTCCGATAAGCTGTACTCTGTTTCTCAATGCATTCATGGCGTGTAAAAATTTAGATGGTTTGCATTCGTGGAGCTTTTCCACGGCTTGATGTTGCAAAGTTGGGAAAACGTTCAAAAAACAGTCGGTAGTTAAACGTTTACTGTCATTTGTAGTCGCTTGTAAACGTTTGTTGTCGGATAAAACGGAGATAAATTCTTATATTTGAGACGCTTTTAGTATATCGGATGCCTTGAAAAACAAGGAATTGCCACATGCAAGAAGCAACATTCGAATCCATACAACCTTAATTACACGCCTTATGAAAACATGTTTGGAATGCGGTGAAAAATCTCTCGGCCGCGAAGACAAGAAGTTTTGCAGCGATGGCTGCCGCAACACGTACAACAATCGAATCAACAAGGACAGCACCAATTTCATGCGTAACGTCAACAATTCCTTGCGCCGGAATTACCGGATACTGACCGAACTCAATACACACGGGAAAACGACCATTTCCCGCGATAAGCTCGTGAACAAAGGCTTCGACTTCGATCATTTCACGGGCATCCGAACAACCAAAAAAGGCAGAATCTTCTATTATCTTTACGATCAGGCTTATCAGAACCTTTCGGGTAACGATTTCAGGTTGATCCGAGAAGAGCGATAGACCCCAAGCAAACAACCAACTACCAATGAAAAAAACCTATGCCGCCTTACTTTCAGCACTTTTCCTATTTGGGACTCTATGCTGGATGTATTTTGACCTCATGCCGCGACGCGTCCCCGACGAAACCGTACCGTTGTCTGAATTTTCAACCAAACGCGCCCTTGAAATCGTTAAGGAAATAGCCAAGACGCCTCATCATGTCGGATCCGGTAATCATAAGACCGTAGAGAGTTATATCGAAAGGGAACTGCATCAATTGGGACTGGAAACCGAAATCCAGGAAGGCACGACACTTACCGACTGGGGAAATCTGGTCAAGTCGCGCAATATAATCGCACGTATAAAAGGGACAATCAACGGCAAAGCGTTATTGCTTCTTTCACATTATGACAGCGCGCCGCATTCTTACTCACATGGTGCTGGCGACGACGCTTCGGGAATTGCCGTCATCCTTGAAAGCGTTCGCGCGTATCTTCACGACAAGACGGCCCACAAGAACGATATTTTTGTCGTTTTTACCGATGCCGAAGAACTCGGACTCAACGGAGCCGCACTTTTCGTAACCCAAAGCAAGTGGGCCAAGCAAATCGGGCTCGCATTGAATTTTGAGGCCAGAGGTACGCAAGGTCCTGGGTATATGCTCATGGAAGTCAACAACGGGAATTCGGGCATGGTCGAAGGTTTCGACGAAGCCGATGCCTCTTATCCCGTCTCGAATTCCCTGATGTACAGTATTTACAAGATGTTGCCCAACGATACCGATTTGACGGTTTTTCGCGAACAAGGCAAAATACAGGGTTTCAATTTCGCGTTTATCGACGGGCATTACAACTATCACACGGCACAGGACGATTTCGATCATTTGAGTCCTGAAACGGTCGCCCATCAGGGAAGTTATCTTGAACCGTTGCTCGATCATTTCGCCAATACAGACTTGCGAACACTCGATTCGGACGATGACCAAGTCTATTATAACACGCCTATCGGATTTTTCCACTATCCGTTTTCTTGGAATTTCGGATTGCTTACGATTGCTTTCGTGCTGTTCCTGTTCCTGGTTTTCGTAGGAATGGGTAAACGTTTGTTATCGCCTGCAGAAATGGGTAAAGGATTCATATTGTTCCTAGGCGCTTTGGTAACGGCGGGAGTGGTCGGCTTTTTCGGATGGAAAACGGTGCTCACGATCTATCCGCAATATTCCGACATTTTACAAGGCTTCACCTATAACGGACATTGGTATATCGTTTCGTTCGTATTGCTCAGTATCGGAATCGCGTTTTTATGGTACGTGCGCACGGGAACCGAAGTCGCCATAGGCAATTACAGTGTTGCGCCTTTGCTGATTTGGCTGCTCATCAATCTCGGTCTCGCAGCTTTCCTTCCGGGAGCGGGTTATTTCGTGATTCCTGTGTTTTTCAGCCTGCTCATGTTCGCTTTTTATATCGCGACCCAACATTCGAGTCCGTTGCTGAATACGATTTTCGCAATCCCGGCCTTTTTCATCTATGTACCATTCATCGTGATGTTCCCGATAGGACTCGGGCTTAAAATCTTGTACGGAAGCGCGGCACTGACCGTGTTGGTTTTCGGATTGCTGCTTCCCGTATTTGCCTACTTTCCGAAAAAAGGATTGTGGTCGGCCGTATTCATTCTAGCTTCGGCCGGATGTTTCGTCTGCGCCCATCTCGAATCGGGTTACGCGCACGGGAAAGCCAAACCCAACAGCCTGGTTTATGTGTACGATGCCGAAAACGACAAATCGGTTTGGGCGACTTATGACAAGAATCTCGACGATTGGACGCGCAATTACCTCACCGAAAGCCCGAAAGAAGATTCTACGTTGAATAAAATTCCGCTTTTCAGCAAATACGGTTCGACTTTTACGTATTCGTACGAGGCCATGCTGCGCGATATTCCGGAGCCTTACGTCGATTTCGTTTCAGACAGCATCATCGGCAACCAACGTTATCTGACCATAAAAATCACGCCGAACCGAAGTGTAAACCGTTATGACATATTCGCCAACGAAAATATGGTGCTGCACAACCTCAAGGCAAATGGTGCGACACTGCTCGGACAGAAAGGATCGGCCTATCCGAGAAACGGCAAAAAACTGCTGAGCTATTACGTGGTGGACAACGAACCGCTCGTTCTTCAGTTCAGCGTTTCAAAAAATACGGTTTTGGATATGGAAATGCTCGAATCGTCTTTCGATTTGATGACCAACCCGTTGTTTATCATGAAAAAACGCGCCGACTGGATGATGCCGATGCCATTCGTTTTGACCGACGCCATTTCGGTCAGGAAAAAAATCGCACCGACACCAAAAACCATAATTCCGGTGCCGTCAAGGCGTAATTTCACGTTGCCGTCGGCACAAAACGATACCATTCCCGATTTGGATGAGGAAATCCAAACCCCGTTACAAACGCCAAGCCAATCGGCACAACAGCCGTAGGCATACGAAAATCGAGCGGAAGCCGTTATGATAATGGCCTAACCGCTTGAACCGAATTTAAGATTACGACATTGCCCACAAAAAATAACATAAGCATTCTCGGATGCGGCTGGCTAGGATTGCCGTTGGCCAAAACTTTGGCTGCGCACGGATTCAACATTAACGGTTCCACTACTTCTTCCCAAAAGCTTGAGGTGCTACAACAGTCGGGAATCTATCCGTTTTTGATTGCACTCGAGGATCGTTCGATTTCGGGCGATATAACGGAATTCCTCAAAAGTTCGTATACGTTGGTTCTCGATGTTCCACCAAAAATAAAGGACGCCGCGCCGAATTCTTACGTTTTAAAAATAAGGACGCTCATTCCCGAAATCATAAATGCGGGAATCAAGAACGTCCTTTTCATCAGTTCCACTTCGGTTTACGGAAACGAGGCAGTAATCGCCACCGAAGAACTCGATCCGAAGCCTTCTACCGAAAGCGGCAAACAACTCTTCGCTTGTGAAAACCTGCTTCGAGAAACGCCCGATTTCCAAACCACGATCATCCGTTTCGGTGGGCTTATCGGCAGCGATCGGCATCCGATAAAACATTTGGCAGGCAAGGAAAACGTCGAGAATCCCGACGCGCCGATCAACCTGATCCATCGCGAAGATTGTTTGGGCATCATCATCAAGATCATCGAGAACAAGATTTGGGGCGAAACGTTCAATGCCGTCGCGCCTTATCATCCGAGCCGCGAGGATTATTACACCCAAAAAGCGCGCGCGATGAATTTGCCTTTGCCTACTTTCAACCGCAAAAACCAATCGACGGGAAAACAGATCAGTTCAGGAAAACTCATCCGTTTCATCAATTATAATTTCCTGCATCCGGAATTATAAACTGTCTATTCTGCCCTGACTTCCAAATCAGCGAACTTTCCGACAAAAACCCGATTCCAAAACCTCGTTGCCTTATCTTTGCCACATGCAAACCAAAGCCGAGCAAGCCGTAAAGACCACCTACCTCAGCATTGTGGGCAATTTGGGATTGGCATTGGTGAAAGGAGCGGTCGGTTATCTTGGGAATTCGTATGCGCTTATCGCTGACGCCATCGAATCGACCTCGGACGTTTTCGCTTCTTTGCTCGTATTGTTCGGCCTCAAATATTCCTCGCGTCCCGCCGATGAGAACCATCCGTACGGCCACGGAAAAGCCGAAGCGCTCGTCACGTTTGCCGTTGTCGGTTTTTTGGTCGTTTCGGCTACGGTCATCGCTTACGAAAGTATCGACCACATCCGCACGCCTCACAAAACGCCGGCTCCGTATACGTTGATCGTTCTGGGCGTCATCGTGATCATCAAAGAGGTTTTCTATCGCATCGTTTCCAAAAAAAGCGACGACACGAACAGTTCTTCACTCAAAGCCGATGCTTGGCACCATCGCAGCGACGCCATCACGTCGGCCATGGCTTTTATCGGGATCGCTATCGCAGTTTTTATGGGTCCGGGTTATGAAACCGCCGACGATTGGGCCGCGTTGTTCGCTTCGGGATTCATCATTTACAATGCGTATTTGATTTTCCGTCCGGCTTTGGGCGAAATCCTTGACGAGCATCTGCACCATGAGGTCGTCGCGCAAATCCGCGTCATCGCGCAAACCGTTCCGGGTGTGATCGATACCGAAAAATTACACGTACGCAAAACGGGAATGAATTATCTCGTAGATCTGCACCTTACCGTCAATGGCGACATCACGGTTACTGAAGGCCATGATATCGCGCACTGCCTCAAAGACAAGATCCAACAGGAAATGCCTGAGGTCGCCGATGTCCTTATCCACGTAGAACCTCATCATTTGGCACAAAAAATCCCGACCTAAGCCGGGATTTCAGTTCACAGTAGCAGTAGCAGAAAGCTGAACTTTCAGCAACTTCGTTAATTAATTACCAGATTTTTACGCGTTTGTCTGGAGTGACGTACAGTTTTTCTCCTGGTTTTATATCGAATGCCTGATAGAACGCATCCACGTTTTGCAAAGGCACGTAAGCCCTGAACATTCCCGGCGTATGCGTATCGGTCTTGACAAGGTTTTTGATGGATTCATCACGGATTTTGGTTCTCCAGATCGTAGCCCACGAAATAAAGAAACGCTGTTGTTGCGTGAAACCGTCGATTTTTCCCGGATCGCCTTTTTCTTTGAGGTAAAGTTCGAGCCCGTCGTAAGCTGCATTGATTCCTCCGAGGTCGCCGATGTTTTCGCCAAGCGTGAATTTGCCGTCGACGAAAGTGCCCGGAAGCGGTTCAAGTGCCGAATATTGGGCAGCCAAAGCCGAACCCAGATCGGTGAATTTCTTCAAATCTTCTTCAGACCACCAATTCACGAGGTTACCGTCGGCGTTGAATCTTGCTCCCGAATCGTCGAATCCGTGTGAAATTTCGTGTCCGATAACCGCTCCGATTCCACCGAAATTAACCGCAGCGTCGGCCCTGTAATCGTAAAACGGCGGTTGAAGGATGGCCGCAGGGAACACGATTTCGTTATTGGTCGAATTGTAATACGCGTTCACGGTTTGAGGCGACATGCCCCAACGTTCCTTGTCTACCGGTTTCTTGAGGTCTTTCAAGCTTTCGCGATGACGCCATTCGGCCATAGCCGTGAAGTTCGAGAAATAACTTCCGCCTTCTGCCGGAGATTTCAAAGTAAGGTCGGAATAATCGCGCCATTTGTCCGGATAACCGATTTTTACGCGGTATTTCTTGAGCTTTGCGATGGCCATGGCACGTGTTTTTTCGTCCATCCAAGGCAAAGCGTTAATACGGGTTTCGTAAGCGCGGAACAAATATTGGATGAGTTCTTCGGCTTTTGCCTTTGCCTCGGGCGGGAATTTTTGCTCTACGTACAATTTGCCCAATGCCTCGCCGACAGATCCGTTGACGGTTTGCAGCGCGCGTTCGTCACGCGGACGTTGCTTTACGGCTCCTGTAAGCGTTTTTCCGTAGAATTCCCAGTTGGCGTTTTCGAGTTCAGTAGAAAGCGCTCCGGCCGAACGGTTGAGCAACATCCAACGCAAATACGCCTTCCAGTCGTCCACTTTATTCTCCTTGAAAATATCGTTCAAAGCGGTCATGTATCGCGGTTGGGAAACATTCAACGTGTCAAGCTTAGGCATGCCGACGCCTGAGAGATAAGCTTCCCATTGGATGCTTGGCGTCAGTTTTTGCAAGTCGGCAACCGTCATCGGATTGTAGGTTTTGCGTCGGTCGCGTCTCTCTACACGATCCAGTCTCGGCTTGCTCATGGCGATTTCCAACGCAAGGATATGCTCGGCATCCGATTTGGCCTTCGCCGGACTTTCGCCCAGATATTGCAACATCCTCGTTACGTGCGCTACATATTTCTCACGTTTTTCCTTGGAATCGGCATCCTCGCCAACGTAATAATCGCGATCGGGCAAACCGAGGCTTCCCAAGCCAAGTCCGACCTGGTTCTTATTGCTGTTTTTGGAATCCGGGCCTACACCGACACCGAAGAATCCGAGACCGCCTTGAGGTTCCATCCAAATCAGGAAATTCTGCAAATCGGCAACCGACTTGATCGCATTGATCTTGTCGAGATACGGCTTCAATGGCTTTATGCCGGCTTTATTGCGCGCGACCGTGTCAAGAATCGACTTGTAAAGCGCGATTGCTTTTCCCTGATCGGTTTTCGAATTGTATTTAGGATTCGCTACGGCTGTTTTGAGAATCGCAAGCGCATCGTTGTCGGTATTCTGACGCAATTCGTCAAAGCTACCCCAACGCGTGCGGTCGGCCGGAATTTCGGTCTTGTCGAACCATGATCCGTTGACGAATCGGAAGAAATCGTCGCCTGGTTTCACTTTGGTATCCATGAGCGACAGGTTGATGCCCGGTTTTGATTGGGCTGATTGTGCGTAAATGCCCGAACAAGCGAGCAATGGCAGCATCAGCCAGAGTTTTTTGTTGCAGTTTTTCATACGATTGGGTTATGTTGGCTTAAAGTTAGGAAGTTAGTCTTTGGAAAATGCGTTTTGTTTCGCGACCAGAGCCAAAATGAGTGTTAATTGTTTCGAGTCGGGTCTGAATTCCTTCGTATTTTTGCGCCAAAATCCAAACATGCTTTCCTTTTTAAAGAAGTACCGCGTTTTTTTCATCACGATGTTGTTGGTTTCGGCTGTTTCAATTGCGGCTTTCTATCAGGTTCTGAAACCGAGAAAGACACTCAAAATTTTCAGTCCCGCCGACGTAAATCCTGAAATGGTCGACAGCACGCTTCAGGACATCAGGAAAACACATACGATAGCCGACTTTTCGTTCGTAAACCAAAACGGAAAAACCGTAACCCAAAAAGATTACGAAGGTAAGATTTACGTGGCCGATTTTTTCTTTACGACGTGCCAGTCGATCTGCCCGATCATGACGCGCAATATGGCCGATGTGCAGAAAGCCATCGCCAACAATCCGAAAGTGATGATTTTATCGCATACGGTGATGCCCGAAGTGGACAGCGTGCCCGTGCTTAAAAAATATGCGATAGAAAAAGGCGTGAACGATGCCAAATGGAATCTTGTGACCGGTGACCGAAAGAAAATTTACGAGATGGCACGCAAGTCGTATTTGGCCGTAAAACTCGGAAAACCCGAGGAATTGTACGACATGGTACATACCGAAAATTTCGTTCTGGTCGATGCGAAACGCCGTGTTCGCGGATTTTATGACGGGACGAAGCCTGAGGATGTGAAACGGTTGATAGAAGATATCAATTGGTTGAGTCAGGAAGGGAACGATTGAGATGCGCGTGGTCAACCCGTCGAAGCTTCGGGAGTAGAACACCGCAAGATCAAGCTCCTTAAAATTATCACAACGTTATATCTTACGAACGCGCAAACGGTAAACTCACGAACTTTTATCGTATTTTTGCGCTTTATTCAATCTAAATAAGGCTTGCACACGACCGTTGACCAACTGAAGAAAGGCGAAAAGGCCATCATCACGGAAATCGATTCGGACACGCTTCCGCTAAAGTTGCTCGAAATGGGCTGCTTACCCGGAAATACTGTCGAATTGCTGCAGATCGCACCTCTTGGCGATCCCATGTACCTTGACATCAACGGTGCGCGATTGGCCATCCGCAAGGAAACGGCAAAGCACATCTCGGTAGAGATCTAATGAGCAACGAAAACATCAATGTAGCGCTTATCGGGAATCCCAATGTTGGGAAAACGTCGGTATTCAATGCATTGACGGGCCTCAATCAACAGGTTGGGAATTATCCCGGAATCACCGTCGAGAAGAAAATCGGGTTTTGCAAACTGCCACACAACATAAAGGCGAACATTCTCGATTTGCCCGGAACGTACAGTTTGAACGCGAGTTCGATGGACGAAAACGTCGTGATCGAATTGCTGCTCAACAAAAACGACAAATTGTTCCCGGACGTGGCCGTCGTGGTTACCGATGTGGAAAACCTCAAGCGCAATTTGCTGCTTTTCACTCAGATCAAAGACCTTGAAATTCCCGTCGTTTTGGCCATCAACATGGCCGATCGTATGGAATACAAAGGGATTTCGCTCGACATTCCGTACCTCGAGGAACGCCTTAATACTAAAATCGCGCTCATCAGCACGCGCAAAAAACAAGGGATTGACGAGCTCAAGAACCTCATCGTTTCCTATAAAACGCTTTCCACCGAACCTTGTCTTAACGCTTCGGCTATCGACCAGGCGTATTTCGACGGATTGCGCAAAACCTTTCCGAACGAGCTTTTGTACAAATTATGGCTCGTGATCACGCAGGACGTGAATTTCCGCGGCATCGAGAAAAAGGAAATCCTTTCGGCCTTGCGCAAACCCGATTCGGAGCTCAAACGCCTGCAGCAAAAGGAAACCATCAAACGCTACCAGTTCATCAACGACGTGTTGCGCATCGGACAAACCATAGATGCGAGCGCAGCCAAGGATTTCGGAAGCCGACTCGATCGCGTGCTCACGCATAAAGTTTGGGGATACGTGATTTTCTTCTCTATACTTTTCGTGATTTTCCAGAGTATTTTCAGTTGGTCCGAATATCCGATGGATTTGATCGATTCCGGTTTCGGATGGCTCTCGAATGCCGTCGCGACACACATGCCATCTGGAATCTTGACCGATTTGATCGCCCAAGGTATCATTCCGGGAATCGGCGGAATCGTGATTTTCATCCCGCAGATCGCATTTTTGTTCCTGTTCATTTCGATACTCGAGGAAAGCGGTTACATGAGCCGCGTCGTGTTCTTGATGGACAAGATCATGAAGCGCTTCGGTCTTAGCGGAAAAAGCGTCGTGCCTTTGATTTCGGGTACGGCCTGCGCGATTCCGGCTATCATGGCCACGCGCAACATCGAAAATTGGAAAGAACGTTTGATCACGATTTTAGTCACGCCGTTTACGACTTGCTCGGCTCGTCTTCCGGTTTATACGATCATCATTTCGTTGATTATTCCGGATAAACGCGTACTCGGATTCCTCAATCTGCAAGGCCTCATGTTAATGGCGTTGTACGTTGCCGGTTTTTCGATGGCGATCCTGGCGGCTTACGTCCTGAACAAAGTCCTCAACATAAAAGGTAAGAGTTATTTTGTGGTCGAGATGCCGAATTACAAGCTTCCGCTGTTCAAAAATGTAGCGATCAACGTTGTCGAGAAAACAAAAGCGTTCGTCGTCGGAGCAGGAAAAATCATCTTGGCGATTTCGATCGTGCTTTGGTTTTTGGCTTCGTACGGTCCAGGCCACGATTTCGAAAATGCCGATAAAATCGTTGCCGACAACCTAAAAGCGCGCAACATCACATACGACGAACAAACGTTGACCAACGAAATCAATTCGTACAAACTCGAGAATTCCTACCTTGGGCTTACCGGAAAAATCATCGAACCCGTAATCAAACCGTTGGGTTACGATTGGAAAATCGGGATTGCGGTGTTGAGTTCATTCGCGGCCCGCGAAGTCTTCGTCGGCACTTTGGCCACGATTTACAGCGTCGGCGATACAGACGAACAAGATCCGATACGCGAGAAAATGGCCACCGAAACCAGAGCAGACGGTTCTCGTCTTTTCGACCTTCCGACCGGTGTTTCGCTTTTGCTTTTCTACGCTTTTGCGATGCAGTGTGCGAGTACGTTGGCCATCGTGAAAAAAGAGACAAATTCGTGGAAATGGCCCGCAATCCAATTTACGGTAATGAGCGTCATCGCTTACCTGGCCGCTTTCACCGCTTATCAATTGCTGCAATGATACAGGAAATTCTGGCTTTCGGGATTTTGGCCGCCGCCGTTTTCTTTTTGGCGCGCAAGTTCTTTTTCAAGAAGAAGAAAAAGGACGGATGCGGACCGGATTGCGGTTGTTCGTGAGAATTTTTTCTTGGGCGTGCCGGCGACTTTCATGTCCGCGATAGCATCACTGTTTTAGAAGCCGCCGTCGGGCTGCCGCTGCTATCTTTTTGAGGTGCCTCGACTGCGCTCGCCACCCCAAAAAGGATATCCGCTCACATCCCTCACGCAAATCCGACTTCGAATCACGTCTTTCTCACGAACAAATTCCCGGCGATCTTGTTCGAAATCGTCATTTCCGATCCGTTCGCTTTGATGCGCAACGACAAATCGAACGCTTCTTTCGATACGATATCGATTTTCGTCCCGAGCGAGATTTTCTGTTTGTCCAGATATTTGAGGAATTCCGAAGATGTATCTTTCACGCCGACACAAATCCCCGATTGGCTTTCCTCGAGTTCCGACAATAATTGCTTCTCGACCTTGACGATACGACCCAAAGCATCCGGAATCGGGTCGCCATGCGGGTCTTCTGTCGGATTCCCGAGAAAATCGTCGAGGCGGTTGATCAATTGTTCAGATTGTATGTGCTCGAGCTGTTCGGCTATGTCGTGTACCTCATCCCAATTAAAATCGAGTTTCTCCACGAGGAAAACTTCCCAAAGCCGGTGTTTGCGCACGATCATTTTCGCGGCCAGCAACCCTTGATCGGTAAGCGATACGCCTTGGTATTTCTTGTAACTCACGAGTTCCTTCTCGGCCAGTTTCTTGAGCATGTCGGTCACCGATGAAGCTTTTGTCTCCATTTTCTCGGCAATCGCGTTCGTACTCACTTCGGCGTCTGTCACGCTCGTGAGGTGGTAAATGGTCTTGAGGTAATTTTCTTCTGAAAAGGTCATTGTTAAATGTAAAATGTTGTTTGTGAAATGTTTGATGAGAAACCTGAGATGAGAAACTTGAGATGAGACGCATGTCTTGGTTTTACGAAACCTCACTCATTTTACGTTTCACATTTCAAGTTTCACCTCAAAATCACTTCTTTACAATCACAAGCGGAATCGAAATCCCGTGCCGCACTTTACTCACGGTCGTCCCGAAAAGCAAATCCTTGAAGCCCGAATGACCGTGCGTGCCCATGACCAAAACGTCGAAATTGCCCGCGTTTACGAGTTTCGCAATGCCTTTGCCCGGATTCCCGAACGCGAGTTTGGTTTCGATGGTATAGCCTTTAGACGTGAGCATTTCGTCGTATTCCTGCAACAATTGTTCGTCTACCGAAGTTTCGTGGTCGACGATCTCGTCTCCATACATGATTGCGCCCACCGTTTCCACTACGTGTATCAACGTGTATTTGGCATCGGTTCCGCCAAGCGCGAACGCATTGTTGAGCGCGTTCTCGTCGGCGGCCGAAAAATCAACGGTAACCGCTATGTTCTTTTTGGCCGATTCGCCCGTGTGGACGTATTTAAGTTTGAGATGGTGAGGCGAATGGTTGTAGATGTGTTCTTTCGGCTTGATCACGAACGGTTTGATCACGATGTACAGCAACAAAATCAGGAAAGCGATTGCCAACGGAACAACCGTAAACCACAAAAGCGTAGGATTTTCGGAGGTTTCGAGCCAGCCTTTGATTTCGGCGTACACCAATCTTCCGTTGAGCGAAACGATCACCAAAGCAATTAGCCATGCCGAAATTTGTGTGATGCGATTGATGTGGAAACCTTTCATTTTGGTCTTGTCGCTCACGAAATGGATCAACGGGATAATCGCGAATCCGAGTTGCAGACTCAAAATCACCTGACTCAAAATCAGCAGTTTTCCGGTAACGCTTTCGCCGAAATACGAAATGGTGATCACCGCCGGAACGATCGCGATCAGACGCGTCAAAATACGGCGAACCCAAGGTTGGATGCGCAGATTCAGATAACCTTCCATGATGATTTGGCCCGCAAGTGTTCCGGTGACGGTAGAACTTTGACCTGCGGCAATCAACGCGACCGCGAACAGGATCGCGGCCCATTTCGTGCCTAACATCGGCGCAAGAAATTTATGTGCGTCCTGTATTTCGGCAACATCGTACATTCCGTTCTTATAAAATGTCGCGGCGGCCAAAATCAGGATGGCGGCATTCACGAAAAATGCGAGGTTGAGCGCTATCGTCGAATCGATGAAATTGTATTTGAGCGCTTGCTTTACGCCTTCTTTGGTGCGGTCGAATTTGCGCGTCTGTACCAGAGACGAATGCAGGTATAAATTGTGAGGCATCACGGTCGCCCCGATAATCCCGATCGCGATATACAACGCGGCTTCTCCGGGCAACGAAGGAATCAATCCCGCGGCGATTTTGGGTAGTTCGGGTTGGGCGAAAATCATCTCGCAGATGAACGAAAATCCGATAATCGCCACTAGCGCAATGATGAAGGCTTCCATTTTGCGGATGCCTTTGTTGATCAGGAAAAGCAACAGGAAAGTGTCTAAAACCGTGATGAACACGCCGTGCAACAACGGAATGTCGAACAACAGGTTCAAACCGATGGCCATACCGAGCACTTCGGCCAGGTCGCACGCCGCAATCGCGATTTCGGCCAAAAAGTATAAAACATAATTGACGAAAGGTGAATAGGTTTCGCGTGAAGCCTGTGCCAGATCCCGCTGCGTGACGATTCCAAGACGCGCGCTCAAACTTTGTAAAAGCAGCGCCATGATGTTGCTCATGAGCAACACCCAAATCAGCGCATAACCGAATTGGCTGCCTCCGGCGATGTCGGTCGCCCAGTTTCCGGGATCCATATATCCGACCGAGATCAAATAAGCCGGCCCTAAAAACGCAAGGATTTTCCTAAAACCTTTGGCTTTGTTCTGCGTCGAGACCGATTCGTGTACTTCTTCGAGTGATTTACCCTTCACTTTGCAAATTTTAACCCAAATGTAAATTTTATTTTTTGTTTCGACAAATTTAATTTTTAGATTTGTCTAAATTTTAATTATTGTGAAACTAAACTTCCTTTTTGGATTTCTTTTTCTAAACCTGTTCGCTTTTTCCCAAGGAAGTGTTTCGGGAACCGTAAGACTCGACGGAAAACCGTTGGAAAACGTCGTGATCTCTTTAAAAAACAATTCGGTGATGACCGATTCCGTGGGGAAATTCCGTTTTGAAAATCTGCCAAAGGGGAAGCATCAAATCGCAGCTTCTTTCGTCGGAATGCAACGCCAATCCAAAAGCGTCACGGTTTCGGACGGTTCCGAAGCCACGCTCAATTTCGATCTCAAAGAAGACAATGCGCTCGAGGAAGTCGTCGTCACTGGAACATTGAAAGCGGTTTCGCGATCGGAAAGCCCGGTGCCTGTAGAAAGCTACAAACCTGCTTATTTCAAAAAAAATCCGACGGCGAATGTATTCGAAGCCTTGCAGAACGTGAACGGTGTACGTCCACAGCTCAATTGCAACATTTGCAACACGGGCGATATCCACATCAACGGACTTGAAGGCCCGTATACGCTCGTTTTGATTGATGGAATGCCCATCGTAAGCGGATTGTCGACGGTTTACGGATTATCGGGAATCCCGAATTCGATTTTGGATCGCATCGAAGTCGTGAAAGGCCCGGCTTCTTCACTTTACGGAAGCGAGGCCGTCGGCGGACTGATCAACATCATCACCAAAACCGCGCGCACAAGTCCGGCTTTTTATGCCGATGCGTTCACTACGAGTTGGGGCGAGACGAATGCCGATATGAGTTTCAAATTTACGGCTTCCGAAAAAGCAAGTGCGCTTACCGGAGTCAATTATTTCAACTACAGCAACCCGATTGACGAAAACGGCGACAATTTTACCGATGTCACGCTTCAGGACCGCATCTCGGTTTTCCAGAAATGGAATTTCGAGCGAGCCGACAACAAGCTGTTCTCGATCATGGGTCGCTATTATTACGAAGACCGTTGGGGCGGTGAGATGCAATGGAGGAAACGCCATCGCGGTGGAGACGAAGTCTATGGCGAAAGCATTTATACGAGCCGTTTTGAAATCGTCGGCGCTTACGAGCTTCCGATAAAGGAAAAAGTGCTTTTCCAATATTCGTATACCGACCATGACCAGAACGCGGCTTACGGCGATATCATGTATTTGGCGCGACAACGCATCGGCTTCGGTCAATTCACCTGGGACAAAAAACTCGACAGGCACGACCTGCTTTTCGGGGCGGCCTTCCGTTACCAATATTACAACGACAATACGACGGCTACCGAAAAAGCCGATCATATGAATATTCCGGGTTTTTTCGCCCAGGATGAAATCAAACTTGCCGAAAGACACAAACTGCTTCTCGGTGCGAGATACGATTACAACAACCGCCACGGATCGATTTTTACGCCTCGGCTTGCCTACAAATGGAGTTTCAAGGACGGCACGATTTTGAGGCTGAATTCGGGAACGGGCTTCCGCGTCGTGAATCTGTTTACCGAAGAGCATGCGGCCTTGACCGGAGCGCGCGATGTTGTGGTAGTCGGCGACATAAAACCCGAACGTTCTTGGAATGCCAACTTGAATCTGTTGCGCAAGTTCAGGTTCGAAAACGGAGGCGTACTGCATGTAGAGACTGCAGCCTGGTACACGTATTTCACGAATTCGATCCTGCCCGATTACGACACCAATCCGAACCAGATCATTTACAGGAATCTCGACGGACATGCGGTCACGAAAGGTATCAGCGGCAATGTCGACCTCGTGCTTCCGAATGGCATCAAAGCCACGATCGGCGCGACTTTCATGGATGTCACGCGTACCGAGAACGGAAAAACGACGCGTCAGGCACTTACCGAACGCTTTTCGGGCACTTGGGCGATTTCGTATCGAATCCCGGGAACAGCTTTCGACATCGATTACACGGGAAATATTTATGGTCCGATGCGACTGCCTTTGCTGGGTCCGTTAGATCCGCGCGACGATCATTCTCCTACATGGAGCATCCAAAACATACAATTCACCTATAAAGGCATACGGAATCTGGAATTGTATTTCGGGATAAAGAACTTGCTCGATTGGACACCGGCCAAAAAAGCACCGTTCCTGATTGCCAATGCGGATGATCCGTTCGACCATAACGTGGAATACGATTCGAACGGCAATGTGATCGCGACGCCTTCCAACCCCTATGCGTTGACTTTCGACCCGACGTATGTGTACGCTCCTAATCAAGGATTGCGTACATTTTGCGGGTTGCGATATACGCTCAATTGACATCATAGTCCAAACCTATGCACTTGATTGGTTTTTCCGATTGTGGATTGTCGGGTTATAATTAGCATTTCTGCGTATCTTTGTAGCCTAACTTTAGCACTTTTGTTATGTATCCAGAAGAATTGGTAAAACCGATGCGCGAGGAACTCGTTTCAGCCGGTTTTCAGGAATTATATAGCGCCGACGCTGTAGAATCGGCACTCTCGTTGCCCGGAACGACTTTGGTTGTCGTGAATTCGGTTTGCGGATGCGCCGCCAGAAACGCGCGTCCGGGAGCAAAAATGAGCCTTGACGGAAGCAAGAAACCCGATCATTTGGTAACTGTTTTCGCCGGAATGGAGCGCGATGCCGTAGACGCGGCCCGCGACAAAATGTTCCCTTTCCCGCCTTCTTCGCCAAGCATGGCTTTGTTCAAGGATGGTGAATTGGTGCACATGCTCGAACGTCACCATATCGAAGGTCGTCCGGCTGAGATTATCGCCGAGAACCTAAAGGATGCGTACGAGGAATATTGTTAATATCCGTTACAGAAGTTGAAAGGCCGCTTTTTTGAGCGGTCTTTTTTTTTGGAAAATCCCGAAGTTCAGAGACTGTCAAGTACAGTTTTTACTCCCTTTTTGTTAAAGGAATTTCCCATCAGCACCACAGTTTCGGGCGGCGTTAAAATCATGAACTGTTGCTCAAGGAAGTCTGTAAACTGTTGCATCTCTTGATCCAAACCATCAAAATTTCCCGAAAGCAGTCGTAGCACTTTCGATTTAGTTTCCGCATTGTTGAAATTGATCGTGAATTCGGTTTGACCGAGCTTGAGGATGCAATCGTCTACATTCCATTTTACATCCAATCCCGGATTAATCATCGGTTTGCTGGATTTTTCAGGAAATATCCGCTGCAACAATTTCAAGACCGCGCCCATAACTTTCGAAGGCGTGATCGACGACAGGCAAACCCGATCCTGACAATTGACCAAAATCCGGAAATCGCACGTCAAATCGCAATTGCCTTCTTTGCCGTACACGGTTTCATACATTTCGGCGAGGCTTCCCCAAACGCCTGGTCCGGTCGGCCCGTAAATCCCGACGGTTGGAATGTTGAACGCTTCGGCCAAATGCGTGATTCCCGAGTCGTTACCAATGTGGAAAATCGCTGCTTTCAAGGTTTCGGCTACGGCTTCAAGGTCTCCGTTCTCGATCGAAATCCTTGTATCAGAACGCAAAAACACTGTCGGATCAGGCTCGTCTTTGCCTAAAAAAATCCGACACTCCAATTCCGGGTAACGTTCCAGAATTTCGGCAATCACTTTCGCGAATTCCTTTGCCGGCCAAGCCTTGAGCAAAAATCCGGCGCCGGGATGAATCGTGAAATACGGTTTCTCCAGATTGGTTTTCTTTGGAAAATACGGATACTGGATTTTCGAATAATTGAGATCGCGATGCAGCCTCGACAATCCGTCCACATAATGTTGGGCCGCGTGCTGACGGATGCGTTTGTGCGTCGAATATTTTATGGCGTCAGGCAATTTTACGCCCATATAGGCCGGATAATTTCCGAGTTCTACAACCGTATCGAAATCCGATTCATCGACCAAATTCCTGTCGACAATCGCACTATTTTTCACATATCCGGACAAAAAAGAAACAAGCCGCGCTTCTACCGCAAAACTCACCTCATCGGCGGCCTGGTTCAATAAATTAAGTGCAGGCAGGCAAAAAAAGATGTCGCCCAATCCGCCCGAATTCTTTTTCACGAGCACTTTTCCCATAGTTGGGATTTCGGGTTGTGCCTTCCCGATAATTTCTTCGAGCCGGCTCCAGAAAATTTCGGGCGTCTCTTTCATTTCTTTTTTGGCGCGTTCGATGTCGTTCGGATAAAAATCGAACGAAAACGTACCGATGCGGTCGTTGGCGATGATCTCGCAACCCGACAAAAACGCTTCGGCGGCCAATCTTCCCGACGGTTCGGGCCAAAACGGCTGACAAAAAAACTGTTTCGTGCGACCCAAAATCTCAAGCACTTTTTCGTTGTCGATCATGTCGCGAAATTCGATATTGGTAGGAATCGCCAGATCGGTTTTGTTGCGCCCGTAAACCACAAATCGCTTTTGAGGATTGGCCGATGCGAATTCTACGAATGCCTTGGCGCCTTTCAGAAAACTTAAATCGCCGAAAAACGGGATTGTCGAATCGTCTTTTTGTGATGAAATCTGAAGCGAATCGACTTCGACTGTCGGTGGCATTATAAGTACATTTTCATGGATCGCTTCCCCAAAAAATTCCTTATGACTTTCGAGATGCCGTGGCGATTGGAAGCAATTGAGCAACGATTTCGAAAACAACTTTCGATATAAATGGAATTTTTCACCGTCGCAACATAGTTTTTGGTTTGGGTCCACCGTACAAATGATGTTGCGTCTCGAACAGAAGTTATAATCGTATTCCACTTTGGCGTAACCGATTCCGCTATCGATCAAAAAAACCAGCAATTCCTTTTCGAATTTGCATCGCGACGTGCTGTTTACGATGACCAAATCGGCAGAAAGAATGTTGTTTCTAGCGGATTCGAGATCCGTCAGCAAATCAGTTTCCACACGAAAACCTTTCCCCAAACCGAGATTCACGAGTTGGTTGATGGTAAGCTCGGCCCCGCGTTTAAGGGAAAGGTCGGTGTCGTGCAAAAACAGGATTTTTTTCAAGGTTTTTGTGGTGTTTTAGGTTTTTGGTTCAAATCCTGTGCTTTGGGTTGCTGTTTTTGGCGATCGTCGTAATAGCCGTCGTCATAGTAACCATCATCGTAGTAGCCGTCGTCATAATAGCCGTCATCGTAATAACCGCCATTGTAGTAACCGTCGTCGTCAGAACTGCAGGCCGTGAGCAAATTCCCGGTGACGAAAAGTCCCGACGTGACCAAAACGATCTTGGCCGAGCCTGTCAAAAAACTTCTTCTGTTCATAATCAATTGGTTTTGTGGTGATTGATAAATAAATGTAGGCCGAAATCAATCTGTAACTTTTTAAGTATTCCTGTTATACGTTGTAAGATTTCGAAGCCTGTTTTTAGAAGACAGATTTTTTGGGTTTGACCCTACCTGACTAAGGTATTTTAGGTTGGGATGGATGGGAATTTGATTGAGATTGTAAGGGTTTTCTACTTTACATTTCCACATCAGTTTTTGGGGTTGTAAGACCTAACAGGTCTTGAAGACCTGTTAGGTCTACAAAGGTCGCGCGCAAGCAGTCATCCAAATTACAGTTTTCACGTACATTTTCTTAAAATTTACGCGAATGGTTTGGCCAATACAATCTTATTACCAGTACATACCAACTTCCGAATTGCAAAATCCTAAAAACCACTTATCTTTGCGCCCGAAAAACTCCACTTAATCTGTTTATAGCATGCAACTGTACAACACATTGAGCGCAGAGGAAAGAGCCGCCCTTATCGACGAGGCCGGAAAGCAACGACTCACTTTGTCGTTCTATGCCTATGCGCGTATCGAAGATCCGAAAAAATTCAGGGACGATCTATTCATGGCTTGGGAACCGCTTGAGGTTTTGGGCCGGATTTACGTCGCCCACGAAGGCATCAACGCCCAATTGTCTTTGCCTGCCGATCATTTCTACGAATTCCGCGACACGCTCGAGACTTACGATTTCATGCAAGGCATTAGACTCAATGTCGCCGTCGAGCAAAACGACCATTCATTTTTGAAACTCACGATAAAAGTGCGCGATAAGATTGTGGCCGACGGATTGAACGACGACACGTTCGACGTCACCAACAAAGGCATCCATCTTGGTGCAGCCGATTTCAATGCGATGCTCGACGATCCGAACACGATCGTGGTCGATATGAGAAACCACTACGAAAGCGAGATCGGGCATTTTGTCGGGTCGATCAAGCCCGATGTGGACACGTTCCGCGAGTCGCTTCCGATCATCGAAACCCAACTTTCGGAATTCAAGGAAGGCAAAAACCTTTTGATGTATTGCACGGGAGGAATCCGTTGCGAGAAAGCAAGTGCGTACTTCAAACACAAAGGCTTCAACAACGTCTATCAGCTTGAAGGCGGAATTATCGAATATACGCGCCAAGTGAAAGCCGAAGGTCTGCAGAGCAAATTCATCGGAAAGAACTTCGTGTTCGATCACCGCTTGGGCGAAAGGATCACAGACGATATCGTCTCGAACTGCCACCAATGCGGAAAACCGTGCGACACGCATACAAATTGTGCGAACGAAGCCTGTCACTTGCTGTTCATCCAATGTGAGGAATGCGCGGAGACTTTCGAAGGCTGTTGCTCGACGGCTTGTAACGAAATCATCCATTTGCCCGAAGACGAGCAAAAAGCATTGCGTCGCGGCATCAAGAACGGCAACATGATTTTCAAAAAAGGAAAATCGGATGTTCTGACGTTCAGAAATTCTAGTCCAGGCGTGGTTGGCACGGCTGTTGCGGAACCGAAAAGACGTTTTGAGACGACAGCGAAAATCAAGAAAGCCTACGTTGGAAAAGGCATCCACTTTTTCCCGAAAGCATCGATAGGGCAATTTTTGGTGGAAGAAGGCGAATTGTACGTTTCGAATGAAATACTGATTTCGGGTCCGACGACAGGCGAACAAAAATTGATCATCGAGGAAATGTTCGTGAATGACCAACCGGCAACCACGGCAAGAAAAGGCGATCTGGTGAGTTTCAAATTGGATTACCGCATCCGTCTTTCGGATAAATTATACAAGATATTGTAATCGACGACATTTTCAACGCGAGAAAACCTGTTCCATTTGAGCAGGTTTTTTTTCGCGTTTGCGTTCGCTTCGCTCGTGTGGGATAGCGGTATCTGTTTGAGCTCTTTTGGATAAACCTCAAAGGTTTTGAAAACCTTTGAGGTTTCCGAAAAGCGAGTACCGACAGCCCGACGGCGGTTTAGAAAAATGCTACGCATCATCAGTTTTTGTTAATCATCTGAACGCCCAAACCTCAATACAGAAAGCAGTAACAGCAGCAGTTTCGGATTGTTCGCGCTTTAGCTTCTCTACTTTCGACTTTCAGACTAAAAACACTATCTTTACCCGCAATTCAAACGTGAAACGTAGCGGATTTTCCGCGATCATTATATAAAATATGGCATGTACAACTTGTTCGACCTCGGGCGGCGGATCCGTCAAAGGTTGTAAAAATAACGGCACGTGCGGAACTGACAGTTGCAACAAACTGACGGTTTTCGACTGGCTGGCCAACATGAATCTTCCCAATGGTGAAGCGCCTTTCGACTGTGTCGAGGTGCGTTTCAAGAACGGCCGAAAGGAATTCTACCGCAACGCGGAAAAACTCACGCTCAGCATGGGCGATATCGTCGCGACGGAAGCTTCTCCGGGGCACGATGTCGGAATCGTGACGCTGACGGGCGAGCTCGTGAAGATTCAGATGAAGAAAAAAGGCGTGGCTCCGAATGCGCCCGAAATCCTTAAAATTTACCGCAAAGCGTCCCAAAAAGACATCGACATCTGGTCGAATGCGCGCGACAAGGAAGAGCCGATGAAGGTTCGTGCGCGTGAACTCGCGATCATGCTCAAGCTCGAAATGAAGATTTCAGATATCGAGTTCCAAGGCGACGGATCGAAAGCAACATTTTATTATACCGCGAACGATCGTGTCGATTTCCGTCAGTTGATCAAGGATTTTGCACGTGAATTCAGCATTCGCATCGAGATGAAACAGGTCGGTTTCCGTCAGGAAGCATCTCGACTTGGAGGAATCGGATCTTGCGGACGCGAATTGTGCTGCTCGACTTGGCTGACCGATTTCCGCAGCGTGAATACATCGGCGGCGCGTTACCAGCAGCTTTCGCTGAATCCGCAGAAATTGGCCGGACAATGCGGAAAACTCAAGTGCTGTCTCAATTACGAGCTCGACACGTATATGGACGCGCTCCAGGATTTCCCTGATTTCGACACCAAACTTCAGACCGAAAAAGGCGACGCGGTGTGCCAGAAACAAGACATCTTCAAAGGCTTGATGTGGTTCGCTTACACCGACAATTATGCGAATTGGCATACGATCGGAATCGAGCAGGTAAAAGAAATAATTGCCGAGAACAAACAGAAACGCAAAGTTTCTTCGTTAGAGGATTATGCGATAGAAGTCGAAGTCGAGGCCAAGACCGAATTCAGCAACGTAGTCGGACAGGAAAGCCTTACGCGATTCGACGTTCCGAAACGCAGCAACAAGAAGCGCAAGAAAAAAGGCGGCGGAAGAGAAGGAGTCGAAGTTTCCGGAGGGAATCCGAACCAAAATAAAGGTCCACGCGAAAACAGAGGCCCGAGACCCGAAGGAAAAGGCCCGCAAGACCGTCGACCGCAAGGTGACAAACCACGTTCGGAAGGCGAACGAGGACCGAAACCGCAACAAAATCGCGAGCGAGGGCCGAAACCGGAAATGAGGCAAGACCAGCAAAGGCAACAACGTCCGGCACAGGCACCGAGGAACGATGCCGAACGCGGACCGAAACCACAAGCTGAAGGCCAAAACCCGAACGCCGAAGGTGCACCGAAAAAGAACAACAAAAACCGAAATAGGAACAGGAACCGCAACCGTGACAAAGGAAGCAGCAATGAACCTCAAAACTAGCATCATTCTTTTACTGGTCGGGATTTCTCTTTTTTCATGCGACAAAAAGAGGGTTTTCGACGAATACAAAAACGTGGGCAACGGCTGGCAAAAAGACACCGTGGTAAGTTTCGACTTGCCCGAACTCGATCCGCTCAAGACGTATAATTTGTTCGTGAACGTACGCGACAACGACAAATACCAATTCAACAACCTGTTCCTGATCGTTTCTATGGAACAACCGAAAGGCGTCGTGAAAGTCGATACGCTCGAATATGAAATGGCCGATGCGGAAGGCAACCTTTTAGGCGAAGGCTTTTCGGACATCAAGGAAAACAAGCTGTTCTATAAGGAAAACATGCGTTTCCCGAAAGGAAAATACAAAATCAACATTCGCCAAGCCGTGCGCCAAAACGGGAAAGTATCGGGCGTCGAAAAGCTCGATGGCATTACCGAAGTCGGTTTCCGCATCGAATCAACACCATAAGCCATGAAAAAATACATCCCAAAAAAATACGTTCCCAAAAAGAATTGGCTGCAACGGGACATGGCGTTCTACAAACGCAAATTCTGGCAATTCCTGTTTTACGGATTGGGTTTCATCATTTTATTTTTCCTGTTGGCCTCTTGGGGTGTTTTCGGATCGATGCCGTCGTTCGAGGAATTGGAAAATCCCGAATCGAATCTGGCCACCGAAATCATTTCGTCCGATGGCGTGACCATCGGTAAATTCTACAACGAAAACCGCACGATGGTCAAGTACGAAGCGCTTCCGAAACACCTTGTGAACGCTTTGGTCGCCACCGAAGACGAACGTTTCTACGAACATTCGGGAATCGACGGAAAACGTACCATCGGAGCGGCCGTACGACTCGGAACCAGCGGCGGTGCGAGTACGATCACGCAACAGCTAGCCAAGTTGCTTTTCCACGGAGAAGGTTCGAGATTTCCGCTTTTCCGCTTGGTGCAAAAAGCCAAAGAATGGATCATCGCCGTTCGCCTTGAAAGACAATACACCAAAAACGAAATCATCGCGATGTACTTGAACAAAGCCGATTTCGTGAACACAGCCGTAGGAATCCGCTCGGCTGCGAAAGTATATTTCAATAAAGAGCCCAAAGATTTGTCGGTCGAGGAAAGCGCGATGCTCGTCGGGATGCTCAAGAACCCGTCGTTGTTCAATCCCATCCGACGTATGGAAAAGACGCGTTTGAGACGAAATGTCGTTTTGGGGCAAATGGTCAAAAACAAGTTCCTTACCGAAGCCGAAAAGCAGGAATTGGAAAACAAGCCGATCGTGCTCGACTTCCATCCGGAAAGCCATAAAGAAGGAATAGCGACGTATTTCCGCGAATATTTGCGCGAATTCATGAAGAAATGGGTCAAAGACAACCCGAAACCCGACGGTTCCGATTACGACATCTACAGCGACGGCCTTAAAATTTACGTGACGCTCGATTCGCGCATGCAGGAATATGCCGAAGAAGCCGTCTCGAAACACTTGCCAAACCTTCAAGTCGAGTTCGACAACCAGCAAAAAGACAACAAGAACCGACCTTTCGTGAGGATTTCGGAT
This sequence comes from Flavobacterium agri, assembly GCF_013401995.1. Taxonomy (GTDB): domain Bacteria; phylum Bacteroidota; class Bacteroidia; order Flavobacteriales; family Flavobacteriaceae; genus Flavobacterium; species Flavobacterium agri. The sequence goes on along the minus strand of NZ_JACBJI010000002.1, from coordinate 187,772 downwards.
GCCGAGACGCAGAAAATCATGATGTCTGCCATGAAAAATTCCGACCGTTGGAAAGAAATGGAAGCCAACGGGAAAAGCGAGGAAGACATCATCAAATCGTTCGGCGTGAAAACCAAAATGACGGTATTTACCTGGAAAGGCGAGAAAGATACGGTGATGACACCGACCGATTCCATCCGTTATTACAAAGGTTTCCTACAGACGGGAATGATGGCGATGGAACCAAGAACGGGCCACATCAAGGCCTGGGTCGGTGGCATGAACTACAAATATTTCCAGTACGACCACGTGGGCCAAGGCGCACGTCAAGTGGGTTCAACGTTCAAACCGTTCGTATATGCGACGGCGATCGAACAGCTCAACTACTCGCCTTGCGACTCGATCCTGGATTCGCCTTTCACGATCCCGAAAGGACGCCACCACGTGACCGAAACCTGGACGCCGAACAACTCCGACCACCAATATCGCGGTATGGTGACGCTAAAGAAAGCACTCGCGTTGTCGATCAATACCGTATCGGCCAAACTGATCGATAAGGTCGGACCTGAAGCCGTGATCGACTTGACGCATAAACTCGGCGTGAAATCGGAAATTCCGGCACAGCCATCGATCGCACTTGGAGCCGTTGAAATCACGGTTATGGACATGGTCGCCGCATACAGCACATTCGCCAATCAAGGCGTCTACATGAAACCGCAATTCATCTCGAGAATCGAGGATAAAAACGGCACTCTGATTTACGAACCGATGCCGGAATCGCACGACGTGCTTAATAAAGATGTGGCTTTTGCCGTGATCCGATTGCTAGAAGGCGTTACCGAAAGCGGTTCGGGTGTGCGTTTGCGTACCCAGGGCGGTGGTTACGGATATGAGCGTGTGACGGGTTATCCGTATGTGTTCAAAAACCCGATTGCAGGAAAGACAGGAACATCGCAAAACCAGTCCGACGGTTGGTTCGTGGGTATGGTCCCGAATCTGGCCGCAGGCGTTTGGGTAGGTTGCGAAGACCGATCGGCGCGATTCAAGAGCATCACGTACGGACAGGGTGCGGTCGCCGCGCTTCCGATTTGGGGTATGTTCATGAAGAAATGTTACGAAGACAAAGATCTAGACGTTTCGACCAAAGATTTCGAACGACCGTCGAACCTGTCGATAAAAGTCGATTGTTGGGCGCCTGTGCAGAAAGATTCGACGGCTGTAGACAGTACGGCTCAGGATACGGACGAGTTCGAAATACAATAAAAAAATCGCTTTTTTGAGTTGTTTAAACCTAACAGGTTTTGAAAACCTGTTAGGTTTAAATTTATGAACTCCCGCCAAACGTCGATTACAGATTTTCTGCCTCAAATCTTAAAATCCAAACTTTAACTTTTATTGCTTCGAATTGCTAAGGGCGCGATTGCGAAATCGTTTGAGAAGCGTATTTTTGCAAAGATTTTTTCAAATCCATCAACTCATGATCAATAAGAAAGTCAATTCGGTACACGAAGCATTAGACGGAATCCAAGACGGCATGACCATCATGCTAGGTGGTTTCGGTTTGTGCGGAATCCCTGAAAACTCTATAGCCGAACTCGTGCGCAAAGGCACGAAAGACCTTACCTGTATTTCGAACAATGCCGGTGTGGACGATTTCGGACTCGGTCTTTTGCTACAAAAAAAGCAGATCAAAAAAATGATCTCGTCTTATGTAGGTGAAAACGCCGAATTCGAGCGTCAGATGCTATCGGGCGAACTCGAAGTCGAACTTACGCCTCAAGGCACACTTGCCGAAAAATGTCGCGCGGCCCAATGCGGAATTCCCGCTTTCTACACCCCGGCCGGTTACGGAACCGAAGTGGCCGAAGGAAAAGAAGCGCGCGAATTCAACGGAAAGATGCACATTCTCGAAGAAGCGTTCAAAGCCGAATTCTCGATCGTGAAAGCATGGAAAGGCGACGAAGCCGGAAACCTGATTTTTAAAGGAACGGCGAGAAACTTCAACGCGCCTATGGCCGGAGCCGGAAAAATCACGATTGCCGAAGTTGAGGAACTGCTCCCGGTAGGCAGTCTCGATCCGAACCAAATCCATATTCCGGGCATTATGATCCAACGGATTTTCAAAGGAGAAACGTTCGAAAAACGCATTGAGCAAAGAACCGTGCGCGTTAGAAAATAAATTATATATTTGGCCGCCTTTGGGCAGAAACCATTTACATAATTATTTAACTATCCCTATTTTAAATGAGAAAGATTTTTACATTACTTTTTGTGGCAGTAGCCTTATTGCAAGGTTGTTCGGGCGGAGATGAAGGCTCAAGCTGCTCTAAAATCGATTCGTTCAGCGTAACGTCCCAACTTGACAAATTGCATTTCAACATCGTCGCGGAAGGCGATGCAGGTTTTTACGAAATCAGCTTCGGTCCTTCTGACCAGGCATATCCAGGCGGCGGATACACGACCACCACACAAGCAACGACGGGCGATCTCGACCTAGAGGAGTTCACCGATTTTTCGAATGGCAGTACAATTACCATTTACGCACGTGCCGTATGTCCTGATGGAAGCAAAAGCAAATGGACGCCAGGTGTAACCGTTTCCATAAACGATTACTGCAGACGACCGGACAACATCAACTATACGCTTGAGCTTTCGTGGGACAACAGGAATTGGGGAGAAAATGTCTCACAATACCAAATCAAATACGGCGAATCCGGATTTACCGGAAACGGAACCGTCTTCACGACCAACAATACGTTTTACGACGGAATCCCGATGGCGGCCCAAACGTCTTACGACTTCTACGTTCGTGCGAATTGCGGCGGAAGCAGCTGGAGTTCTTGGGAAGGTCCGTACACGTATTTTTCGCAAACCAACCAAAACATGTGCCTGCAGCCGAGCAACGTCTCGTATACCATCGAATACACCAACGGTAGTTTGTGGGGCGCCAATTTCAGCTATAACGGCAATGGAGAAGATCAGTTCGAATACGCTCTGATGACAGGTACAGCCGCTCCGACCAATGCCCAGTTGAGCACGATCAGCTCCGGATTCACGCCAACCTATACCGGTTTGAACGTAAACACAACCTATAAGTTCTGGATCCGCGGTATTTGTGACGATGGAAGCCGCACGGCCTGGAGCACGATTATGGTTACACACTAATTAGACAACACCTCATTAACGATACTATGCTCGGCAAAGAAGACATCGCAAAACGCATCGCGCAAGAAGTAAAAGACGGATATTACGTCAACCTCGGAATCGGCATCCCGACATTGGTCGCCAATTACGTGCGTGAGGATATTTCTGTTGAATTCCAATCGGAAAACGGTGTGCTCGGCATGGGTCCGTTCCCGTTCGAAGGAGAAGAAGACGCCGATGTCATCAACGCCGGAAAGCAAACGATCACGACATTGCCTGGAGCGAGTTTCTTCGATTCGTCTTTCAGTTTTGGGATGATCCGCAGCCAACACGTAGATCTGACGATTCTTGGCGCGATGGAAGTTTCCGAGAACGGCGACATCGCCAACTGGAAAATTCCCGGAAAAATGGTGAAAGGAATGGGTGGCGCGATGGATTTGGTGGCTTCGGCCGAAAACATCATCGTCGCCATGATGCACGTGAACAAAGCCGGGGAATCGAAAATCCTAAAGCGTTGCACGTTGCCTTTGACAGGAGTCGGATGCGTCAAAAAAGTCGTAACCGAACTCGCCGTCATGGAAATCACGCCTAGAGGTTTCAAACTTTTAGAGCGCGCTCCCGGTGTTTCGGTCGATGAAATCGTAAAAGCTACAGAAGCCGACCTGATCGTCGAAGGAGAAATTCCCGAAATGGTCATTGGTTAAAAAATAAAAGGCGGAACTTAATTGCTCCGCCTTTTTTATTTCTTTCCTACCATTCCGATTGCAAGCCGTTCTTTAACGCATCGCGATACTTTTCCGCGTCGAAACGATACAGATCGGGTGCTTTGTGCGCACCGCCCTTTCGCGATTCGTTGAGCTTCTCGAGAATGTCATAGCGCAATATCTTTCGGTAGAAATTACCACGGTTGAGTTTTTTGTCCAGAATGATTTCGTACAGTTTCTGCAATTCGGGCATCGTGAATTTTTCGGGAAGCAAATTATAGCCTATCGGCTTGTAATTCAACTGCTTGCGCAAAGTCACGAGCGCTTTGTTGAATATGAAACGATGATCCATCATGAGATCGGGCAAATCACCTATGTCTTTCCATTCGCATTCAGCCGACACGGAATCCTTTACGGGCGTGACTTCGGCATAATTCACCAAAGCGTAATAGCCGATCGAGATGAAACGTTGCTTGTGCCACAAATCGTCTGGATAATCGGCAAAAAAACCTTCGGATCGTTGGGTTTGCCCGAACGTACGGAATTGCTGCAAGTACAAATTATCTACAGCGGTGCGCTCCTTGAGCATGCGATAGGCCGCGTCGTCTACATTTTCGTCCTTTCTCACATATCCGCCCGGAAGTGCCCATTGCTGCTGATCTTTCAACCGAAGCAGCAAAACCTTGAGCGCGTTGTTGTCGAAACCGAAAATCACGCAATCGATCGAAACGTGAGGCAAAAAATCACGCCACATGTTTTCGGAACGTTCTATCAGGGTTTTTCGCAATTCCATATCGCAAAGTAAACAAGTTTGATGGTGTCAAGCTCTATTTGAGTACCTTTTTACCAACATGTTGCAAATATCAAAATTAAAACTTAATATTGTTTCACAATGAAGCAATGAAAATTTCATCTTATGAAAAATTGTATTCTCCTCTTTTTGCTTTTCGGATGGACGATCTACGCACAGGAAAACGTGAGTTTCGGCCAACAGAAGGAAATTATTTCGCCCGAAATCAACGCCGATAATTCCGTCACGTTCCGCCTCGACGCCAAAGAAGCCAAAAAAGTTTCGGTTCAGGGCGATTTTTTGCCGCCTAACGGATTCGCTACCGGTTCGGCCGATTTGGTCAAAGGCGCAGACGGCATCTGGTCGTTCACAACGTCTAAACTCGCTTCAGAATTGTACAGCTATTGGTTTGTGGTCGACGGTGTGAAGGTACACGATCCGAACAATGCGTACCTGATCCGCGATGTAGCCACGATCGTCAATATTTTCATCATCGGAAACGGAAAAGCCGACGATTACAAAACGAAAGATGTGCCTCACGGATCGGTCGTTCGACGTTGGTACGATTCGCCGACTTTGAAACTCAACCGACGCGTCACGATTTATACGCCACCCGGATATGAAACCTCGAAAGAATCTTATCCTACGCTTTATCTGCTTCACGGAGCCGGCGGTGACGAGGAAGCCTGGATCGCGCTCGGACGCACGGCCCAAATCATGGACAACCTCATCGCCCAGAAAAAAGCAAAGCCGATGCTTGTCGTGATGACCAACGGAAACGCGAGCCAAACCGCAGCTCCGGGCGAATCATCGTCCAAAATGGACAAACCGGTTTTCCTTCAGCCCGACATGTTCTCCGGAAATACCGAAAGAGCGTATCCCGATGTCGTAAAATTCATCGAATCGAATTACCGCGTCAAGAAAGACAAGGCGAACCGTGCGATTGCGGGTTTGTCGATGGGTGGCATGCACTCACTTGTAATTTCGGCCAACAATCCCGATACGTTCGATTATGTGGGCGTGTTCTCGTCTGCCATGCTGCAACCCAAAGATTCGAAAGCCGACGTGTATGCGAGCTTCGATCAAAAGCTCAAAACCCAGAAAGACAAAGGCTATAAATTGTATTGGATTGCCATCGGAAAGACCGATTTCCTGTATAAGCAAGATATGGAATTCCGTGAAAGGCTCGATTCGATCGGTTTCAAATACACGTACAAAGAATCGGAAGGCGGCCATACGTGGTCGAACTGGCGCGATTATTTGACCGAATTCGCCCCTAAACTATTCAACTAAAAACAGCCACCATTACTCGGATTAGAACAAATCATTAGTGACATTCGTGTAATTCGCGGCAACAGAAACTATGTCCGAAACCCTAAAAACCAAACCGCATTTCCCGATCCTCGACGGATTGAGAGGTGTCGCGGCCATCATGGTCGTGATTTTCCACCTTTTTGAAACCCATGCGACAAGCCATCAGGACCAAATCGTGAACCACGGTTATCTCGCCGTCGATTTCTTTTTCCTGCTTTCGGGATTCGTGATCGGTTATGCATACGACGATCGTTGGCACAAGATGAGCGTGGGTGATTTCTTCAAAAGGCGTCTGATCCGATTACAGCCGATGGTTATCGTCGGAATGCTCATCGGAGGTGCGCTGTTCTATTTCCAGCAAGCCCCGATTTGGCCCAACATAGCCGAAACGCCGATCTGGAAAATGATTTTGGTCATGCTGATCGGCTGTACGCTCTTGCCATTGCCGCTTTCGATGGACATTCGCGGCTGGACCGAAATGCATCCGCTCAACGGCCCGGGTTGGTCGTTGTTCTATGAATATATTGCGAACATTTTGTATGCATTGGGTATCCGCAAATTCTCCAAGACCGCACTGACGGTTTTGGTCGTCTTGTCTGGCACGGCCCTTGCCCACTATGTCATCACGAGCCCCGGTGGCGATATTGTGGGTGGCTGGGCTTTGACAGGCGAACAGATGCGCATCGGTTTTTCGCGTGTGATGTTCCCGTTTTTTGGTGGATTGTTGTTGTTCCGGATTTCGAAATTGGCTAAAATCCCGAACGCATTTTTTTGGAGCAGTTTGCTAGTGGTGATCGTTCTCGCATTCCCGAGAGTCGGCGGAACAGAAACCCTGTGGCTCAACGGTGTTTACGAAGCCATCGCTATTTTATTGGTGTTTCCGTTGATCGTTTACATTGGCGCGAGTGGCAGCTTGGTTTCGAACGCTTCAAAGAAAACCTGCAAATTTCTGGGCGAGATCTCCTACCCGATTTACATCACGCATTATCCGCTGATTTATGTGTACACCGCCTGGGTATCCAGGACAAAACCGACTTTATCGCAAGCCTTGCCGTACTTATGCCTGACCTTCGTTTCGGCTGTCGTATTGGCTTACGTTTGCTTGAGGTTCTATGATATTCCGGTGCGAAAATGGTTCCAACAAAAATTCCAACGATAACTTTTCTGACATGAAAATAGTTTACGCCGCTACAGTCGCGCTACTGTTCGCCATTCCGTCCAATGCCCAAGCGCCGTTGCCACAGTTGGGAAAAGATCCAATCGATAAAGTCATCGACGCGCTTACCGATGAGGAAAAAGTCGGGCTCGTGATGGGAACCGGAATCAAAGGCTTCGGCGAAAAAATAGAAGCTGTTGGCGACGTCGACGGACGCGTTCCCGGAGCGGCCGGCAATACGTTTCCCGTAACCCGACTTGGCATCCCGAGCATCGTTCTCGCAGACGGACCGGCCGGATTACGCATTTCCCCGACGCGAAAAGACGATCCAAACACCTATTATGCGACGGCATTTCCGGTGGGCACAGCTTTGGCTTCGACATGGAATTTGTCTTTGGTGGAAAATGTCGGAAAAGCGATGGGCAACGAAGTCAAGGAATATGGAGTAGATGTGTTGCTCGCGCCCGCGTTGAACATCCACCGCAATCCTTTGTGCGGACGTAATTTCGAATATTATTCCGAAGATCCGATCGTGAGCGGAAAAATCGCCGCTGCCATGGTCAACGGTGTGGAATCGCAAGGTGTCGGGACTTCGGTAAAACACTTTGCGGCGAACAATCAGGAGAACAACCGCATGTCGGTCAACGCTCATGTTTCGGAACGTGCGATGCGTGAAATCTATCTGCGCGGCTTCGAAATTGCGGTAAAAGAATCCCAACCGTGGACGATCATGTCGTCTTATAACAAAGTGGACGGCCAATATACGTCGGCACGAAAAGACCTGCTCACCGATATTTTACGTGACGAGTGGGATTTCAAAGGCCTTGTAATGTCCGATTGGTTCGCGGGTTATGGCGGCTGGAAAGACTTGAAGGACAACAACTTTTCAAGCGACGTCGTGGCGCAACTTTCGGCTGGAAACGATTTGATCATGCCCGGAATGAACGCCCAACGCAAAGCCATTCTAGTTGCTCTAAAAGACGGAAAACTATCGCGCGAAACGTTGGATAAGAACGTCAAACGTGTGCTCGAACTGATTCTCGAATCGCCTCACTTCAAAAAATACAAGCCTTCCAACAAACCCAACCTCAAGCAAAATGCCCAACTCACGCGTGAGGCCGCGACCGAAGGCATGGTGTTGCTCAAGAACGACGGCGCGCTTCCGTATAGCGACAAAACAAAACAGCTTGCGCTTTTCGGCACCACGTCGTACAACTTCATTTCGGGCGGAACCGGAAGCGGCGACGTGAACGAAGCCTACACGATTTCTTTGCTCGACGGACTTAAAAACGCGGGTTTCAAAATCAATTCCGACCTCGAAAAACTTTATGTTCCGTATACCGCCGACCTCAAATCGAAAGACGACGAAAGACGCAAAAAAGAAGGCATCCTCGCTCTTGCAAAACGTTTCCCTGAACTACAGCTTGAGCGCGATGCCATCGAAAAAGCGGCTATCGACAGCGATTTCGCGATCATTACGATCGGACGCAATTCCGGGGAAAACGGCGACCGCATCGTTTCTGAAGACTTCGATTTGGCCGATGACGAACAACATTTGATCAACTCGGTTTCGTCGGCTTTCCACAAACGCAGCAAAAAAGTTGTCGTGATCTTGAACGTCGGAGGCGTTATAGAATCAGCGAGCTGGAAAGACCGCGTCGATGCCATTTTGCTCGCTTGGCAACCGGGTCAGGAAGGCGGGAATTCGGTCGCGGACGTGTTGTCGGGAAAAGTCAACCCGTCGGGAAAATTGACGATGACGTGGCCAGTTGCTTATACGGATGTTTCGTCTGCGAAGAATTTTCCGGGAACGCCCGAGAACGATCCGCAAGACGTCACGTACGAAGAAGGCATTTATGTCGGATACCGTTATTACCAGACGTTTGGCGTGAAGCCGTCGTATGAATTCGGGTTCGGGAAATCGTATACGTCTTTTGAATATTCCAATCTCAAAATCGGTTCGAAAACGTTCAAAGACAACGTGAAAGTTTCGGTTACGGTGAAAAACACGGGCAAAATCGCCGGGAAAGAAGTCGTGCAATTGTACGTTTCGGCTCCTTCGAAAACCATCGACAAACCCAAAATGGAACTCAAGGCATTTACCAAAACGAAATTGCTCAAACCCGGAGAAAGCGAGACGTTGACCGTAACCTTGCGCGAAAAGGATTTGGCGTCGTTCGTTGAAAACAAAAGTGCTTGGGTAGCCGAAAAAGGAATATACACGGTTTCGATCGGTGCTTCTTCGAGCGATATAAAACAAAGCGCGGGTTTCGATTTGCCTTCGGAAATCACCGTCGAAAAAACGACAAAAGCGTTTGCGCAGGACAAAAGCTTTACCGAATTGAGACCGTAAGATAATTTTAGTTATTGATTTTTTGGGTGGACTACAAACCTCAAAGGTTTTAAAAACCTTTGAGGTTTCTACCCTAAACCCCGAACTGCGTGAAATGGTGATCCAAATGCACGTAATGCAGTTTGCCCCATTCGTCGTCGGTCATCGTGCCGAAAAACGGATGCGTTTTGTTGGCGACCGCGTCGGGACCTTTTTCCCCAAACTTGCGGATTTGCGCCTCCAAAACCGATTTTTCCTTCTCGAAATCGGGCGTTCCTTTGATTACGAATTCTTTTGCCGTGGGCGAATTCTTGCTGATCGGTTTTCCGCTCAGGAACTGCTTCTTGACCATTTTGCCAAACAGTTTTCCGATGAACGAATGCGGAAGTTTGAGCGTTCCTTCGGCCACGTCTAAAGGTTTTTGGCAATGCGTGACCATTTGGGATGCGTTCATTTTGCCCCAATTCGGTACGGTTTGGGCCGTGATTTTTGAAAGCCGTTCCAGAAGTTCGGCGTTGGTTTCTTGATTGAAGATTGATTTCATTTGTTCGTTTTTTGATTCAACCGATAAGACTTTTCACTCCAAATATTGTTACATCAAAAGAACCAGCCCGCGACCAAAATGGCGGCGATGACGCAGATCAGATCGACAAGCAGCATCGCTCCAAGCGTATAACGCGTGTTCTTGATCTTGACCGATCCGAAATACACCGCGATCACGTAAAACGTGGTTTCGGCCGAACATTGGAAAATACACACGAGTCTTCCGGTGAACGAATCCGGGCCGGCCTGACGCATCGCATCGATCATGAAACCTCTCGATCCGCCCGATGAGAACGGACGTAAAAGCGCAACGGGAAGCGAATCGGTGATTTCTTTTGCCACGCCGATGTTCGCGAAAAACAGCGCAATCCAATTCGAGATGATTTCGAAAAGTCCCGAATTCCTGAACAATGAAATTGCGACGAGCATTCCCAAAACGTAAGGGAAAATCGTGATTCCGGTCTTCAATCCGTTGTTGGCTCCGGTTACGAACGAGTCGAAAATCGTGGTTTCCTGCTCGACGAATTTCTTTTCGTTGACGAAAGCGAAAACCAACGTCACCCCGATAATCCCGACGAGCATGATGCCCGAAAGATTCGACGTGAACACGTTCTTGCCGATCAGATCAAGGCTGTTCACGTAAAACAGGAGTCCTACGATTGCTGCAATTATGGTCATCAAAGCGGTTATCAGCGACACGCTTTTGAAGTTGATTTTTTGTTTGATTCCGATGATCAGAAATGCTGCCAATGTTCCGATGAAAGACGTGATGATACACGGCAACATCACATCGGCCGGATTCGTGGCATTTTCGGCAGCGCGATATCCGATAATCGATGTCGGGATCAATGTCAAACCGGCCGCGTGCAGACACATGAACATGATTTGGGCATCGCTGGCCTTATCTTTATTGGGATTGATTTCCTGCAAGCTTTCCATCGCCTTAAGCCCGAATGGCGTCGCGGCGGAATCGAGTCCGAGGAAATTCGCGGCAAAATTCAAGGTCATGTACGAAATCGACGGGTGGTTTTTTGGAACCGACGGAAATACTTTCACGAACACCGGACTGAGTTTCTTGGCGAGTTTTTCGGCCGCTCCGGAATCGATCAAAAGCTGCATCAATCCGCAGAAAAACGCGAGATAGGCGATCAACGGGATGATCAGGTCGAGTACGGTGCTTTTGCACGTGGGCAGCAACCCGTCGGATTTTTGGACGCCGCTGTAGATTTTTACCGTTTTGTTCTTGTACACATAAGACGTGTCGAGATTCGTGGTGTCGCGGTTGATCACGAACGTATTTTCGTCTGCTTTCTGGATGCTGTCCTGAAGGAAACGCGGCAGTTCATTGAGATACTTTTCGCCGATCTGGATCGGGTCGTCTTTCTTGCCGTTGATGATATAGTCGAGACCGTAATGATGGCCTATTGAAACACCGACGAGAATAAAAAGGATGGACGAGATGAAAATGGCGAGCCAGAACCTGCTTAGGACCATAATTGGGATTTTTTGCTAAAATACGCGATTTTGGGTGATGGTTTTCTGGATAATAGATAATAGACGAAAAGATGATAGACGCTCCTGAGTAGGAGAAGTCGGTGATTAAAGACTTAATGGTTTGTTGGCCCTTTTTAGCTTTTCCTCTTTTAGACGAAATTCCGATTTCAGACCGAAGCCTAGCCCGGATGCAAGCGGTTAGCCTTTTGAAGAAAAACGCTTGGTTTGGCAGGCGTTTGCGGGCGACCGCAGGAAGCCCGTAAAACGGCTAGCGAAACCGCGTTTTTAGAGAAAGCTAAAAGCGGGCAGCCGGAAACAGCTTCTAAAAAATCATTTCTTTATCGCAAAACGAAGGCCGATGTAATAATACGCGATCGCCACAATCCCGATCGAAAACGGAATCACGGCGTAATACCGCAGGCTGTCGTCTGTGGTGAAGAACTCGGTAATCATCCAGTAGGCGTTCGCGATGATCCAGAAAAACACGGCGATGTTGTGCAATAATTCGCTTTTGATGTGGCGCGTTTGCCAAGTGATCAAAGCCGCCGCACCTATCGTCGGGACGATCATCACCAAGCCGAGCGGACGCCAAAGCATCACCCAACACAAGTCTTTGAGCAGCCAGAAAACGATGTGCAGGTTCTCGATTTTGCGATAGCGTTCGGGGATGACGTAGAGCGGTTCGTTGCTTTCCATGGATTGGTTTTTGCCAAAAATATTGAAATTCCAAAACAAAAATTCCAAATTCCAATCAGATTGCTCCTTCGTCGGAATCCGTATGAACCAAAAACTTAAACGTGAAGAATCTCGTCGTCCACAAGCAATTCCTCGCGTCTCATTTTTAGGAAAACCTGTGCCGTCGCGATCACGTCTTTTTCGCAATACGTGATGATGCGGTCGATGTCTTTCTCGACGTAAAACACATGCGCGACCTGGCTTCCGTCTATATCGCCTTTCGACGACGGAATGCCGAGGATTTTCGTGAGCAATTTCAGGGACGTGAAGTGTTTGTAATCGCCGAATTTCCACAGTTCAAGCGTGTCGAGATGCGGCACTTCCCAAGGTTTCTTGCCGAACAGGTTGAGCTTTTCGGGCAATTGTATGCCGTTGATGATCATGCGGCGGGCGATGAACGGAATGTCGAATTCTTTGGCGTTGTGTCCGCAAAGGATGTGTTGGGCGCGCGAGAAATGGTTGCCCAGCAGGTTCGAGAAATCGAGCAGCAATTGTTTTTCTTCACCGAAAAAAGACGTGACCCGAAAATTCCGGATGTCGTTCTTCAAAACGAAATAGCCGACCGAAATGGTGATGATCTTTCCGAATTCGGCCCAAATTCCGGCACGTTCGTAAAACGCTTCGGGCGAGAATTCGTCTCGTCTTTGGTATTGGGTTTTTTGTTCCCACAGCAATTTCATCTCGTCGTCGAGGCTGTTGAAATGTTGTTCGAAAGGAACGGTTTCGATGTCGAGAAACAGGATGTTCTCCAGAGGGATTTTTTGGATCATGGCGTATACATTTAAAATTGGCGTGTATTACTTCCTGAGTGAAAGCATTTTATAAGTCTCATCCAAATATACATAAAAATCGTTGCTGTGATACTTTCCCGGATCATTTACGTTTCCGGAATGGCCGAGGCGCACGATGATCAGATCGTCTTCTGGCACGACAATTACATATTGGCCCAAATGGCCGCGCATGTAAAAAACCTGTTTGTCACGGTAGGTTTCAAGCCACCAGCCGTAGCCGTATTGCGGGCTTTCGACGAAGCGAGGCGTTGTGCAGGTTTTGACGAACGCACTATCCAAAATTTGTTTGCCGTTCCATTTGCCGTGTTGTTTGTACAGTTTCCCGAAGCGTGCAAAATCGCGTGCGTCCGAAGCGATGCAACAATACGCTTTCACGATGCCGTCTTTGTGGTCGGTTTGCCAAAATGCGTCGTTTTCGGCTCCCATCGGTTGCCAGAAATTGCGCGAAACATAACTCGCCAGATTTTCTCCGGTGGCTTTTTCGATGCACATCGCGAGCAATTGCGTACTGCCGCTCGAATATTGGTAATACGTTCCGGGTTCATGCACGACCTTTAGGCTGCGGATGAATTCGGGAAGATCGGTGTCGAAATACGCACGCGTGGTCTTAGAGAACGGGCTGTAATATTTCTCGTCCCAATCGAGTCCGGACGACATCGAAGACAAATCGCCAACGGTCAATTTTTCGGCATAACCCGTACCGAATTCGGGAAAATATGTGCTGACTTTGGTGTCGAGACTTGCGATTTTTCCGTCCATGATCGCCTTTCCGAGAGCTGCCGTGACGATGCTTTTGGCCATCGAAAACGAATTGGTGTGCGAGTCTTTCCCGTAACCGTCGTAATAGCTTTCGTGCCAGATGCTGTCGTTCTTGATGATCAGGAACGCGATCGAACCGATGGCTTTGTGCACGCTGTCCAATCGTTTGGTCTCGTTGACCGAATTGTAATCCTTCGCGATTTTCCACGGCTGCGGATTCGGGCTTTTGGCGATGATGCGGTTGTCGAAATGTTCGTAATCGTCGAGGTAAGCCGTTTCGTGTCCGTGCAGGTACGTGACCCAGACGCCTCTCAAAATATAACCGTTATTGGTGATGAACAGGATTCCGACGACCAAAACAAGGATCGTCAGGATGCCGATGAGGAACCGTTTGATGAATTTCATAAATCAGAAAAGGCTTTGTTGGGTTGGAGGCGTTTCGTGCTCGAGCAGCCATTTTTTGCGCCACAATCCGCCGGCGTAACCGGTGAGCGAACCGTCAGATCCGATCACGCGATGGCAAGGCACGACAATCCAAAGCGGGTTTTTGCCGTTGGCCGACGCGACCGCGCGTATGGCTTTGACGTCACCCATTTTGTTGGACAAATCCATATAGCTTGTGGTTTTTCCGAAAGGGATTTTGAGCAGTTCTTTCCAGACTGATTTTTGGAAATCGGTACCCGACGGATTCATCTCAAACGTAAAATCATGTCGTTTCCCTTCAAAATATTCATCAAGTTCCTTTACGGCTTGTTTAAGATTTTTTGGGATTTTGGCCGACGTGGGAATTTCTTCGTCAAGAATGGAAATGACCGAAACGCCATTCTCGTCTCCTTCGATTTTCGCAATGCCGACGGGTGTTTTTATAAAAGCGGTTTCCATCAACGCGGTGATTTCATAAGGGTTTGCTGCATCACGTCTCTCGAAGCGTCGGGCAAAGGAGAACGACCAAGTGCATCGTAATTGTATTGGTAATAAGCGGCTTTTTTAAAACTCTCGTTTCTTCGGATGTCTTTTGTCCAGTTATAATCTGTCGTAAATGTGTCCAAACTTGGGCTTGGTTGTAAGAAATAGGTCGTGCGCTGTTCCATCATGATCAACCTTGGCATTTCTATGCTATCCTTAGATTTCGGGAAAAGCTCACGTGATAAGGCCATTTCGGGAGAAATGAACGACCTGCGTTGTTGTGCGTTCGCGCCGATTGTAACCAGCAACAAACCGACTATGGAAAGTGAAAATAACCGCATGATGAATGATTTCCATAAAGATAGGAAGATTCATCGTAGGAATTTTTAAGAAAATATACAGAAAATCTGTACTTGACAAATTCGTTTTTCGGGTAGGTTTACAGACCTAACAGATTTTGAAAATCTGTTAGGTCATGTAACCTCTAAAAAATCACTTCGAAAAGCTATAGATATACGCTTCCAAAGCCTTCAATTCCTCATCGCTCATACGCTTGGTGATCGCGAAATTCACTTTCATCGCCGGATATTGCGCCGGATCGACGATCGGATCGGCTTTCTCTTTCAAGAATTCGACGATGTTCCCGTTCTTGTCTTTGTAGATTTTACCGATTTCCAAGAGCGACGGCCCGATGATTTTCTGCTCCGGATTATGGCACGAATAGCAGTTTCCTTTGCCGTTGAACAGTTTCTCGCCCAATTCGACAGGCGTTTGTTTTTCTTCGTATTCGAAGC
This sequence comes from Flavobacterium agri, assembly GCF_013401995.1. Lineage (GTDB taxonomy): Bacteria > Bacteroidota > Bacteroidia > Flavobacteriales > Flavobacteriaceae > Flavobacterium > Flavobacterium agri. The sequence continues at coordinate 172,331 of NZ_JACBJI010000002.1, read as the reverse complement.
TGTCTTCGGTCGGGGCTTCTTTCGTGGCGCACGAAAACAACAGGCCGAGTAACAGAAAAGTGGATATGGTTTTCATTGTATTGATGCCTTCAAGGCAAACTGATTAATCTTCCGGCTCGAACGTGATGTCGATGCCGTCCACGTTCATTCTTTGTATTGGTTCGTCTTTGGGTAACGATGCCCAGAAATCGATCAGATAGGTTCTGGTTTTACCCGCTTTTAGTACCATCTCGAACTTTTCGACTGTAGTGCTCAACTTCTTGTTCTGCAAAACGGACTCAACTTTGTATCTTTTACCGTCTTTATCTATGAGGAAAATCTGTGTAAAATCGATGATTTCATCCTTGTCCGACTTACTCGAGAATTCCATGGCCACACTTATGAACCTCTTGCCTTTTTCGGCTATGTACATGCGATGGTCGTCCCCATTGCCGTATTGCGTGAACTTGTTGCGTATGACCCTGACGACGGAATATTCGACACCATCGGCATATTCGTGCATCTCGGGTTTCATCTTTTGGGCATCCATGTTAAGTGAAAATCCGAGTAAAAGCAGCAGTAAAATTTCCTTCATGTTTATTTGGTGATTTGGGTGTTTCGATCAGTTTCCAAAACGGAAATCATTTGTTCAACAAAATAGCGGCTTCCTTAGCGAAATACGTCGAAATGATATCGGCACCCGCACGTTTGATCGATGTGAGCTGTTCGATCATCACCTTGTCGTGGTCGATCCAACCTTTTTCGGCCGCGGCTTTCACCATCGCATATTCGCCCGAAACGTTGTAAACCGCGACCGGAACGTGTACCGCATTGCGCACTTCGCGCACGATGTCGAGATACGCGATTCCCGGTTTTACCATGACGATATCGGCTCCTTCCTCGACGTCGTGGAGCGCTTCTTTTATGGCTTCGGTACGGTTACAGAAATCCATCTGGTAGGTTTTTTTGTCTCCGAATCCGGGCGCGGAATCGAGTGCGTCGCGGAACGGCCCATAATGTGAACTCGCATATTTCGCGGCATAACTCATGATCCCGACATTGTGGAAATTGTTTTCTTCAAGCCCTTTTCGGATAGCGAAAACACGCCCGTCCATCATGTCGGAAGGCGCGACGAAATCGGCACCGGCTTCGGCATGTGAAATGCTCATGCGAACCAACGCGTCGACCGTTGCGTCGTTGATGATCTGACCGTTTTCGACGATTCCGTCGTGTCCGTAAATCGAATAAGGGTCGAGCGCGACGTCTGGCATCACGATCATTTCGGGAACGGCCGCCTTGATCGCACGGATGGCTTGTTGCATCAATCCGTCTTTGTTCCAGGCTTCTTTTCCGGTGTTGTCTTTGAGATTGTCCGAAACCTTGACATACAGGTTCACGGCTTTTATTCCGAGTTTCCACAATTCCTGCACTTCTTTGACCGTCAAATCGAGCGAACGACGGTAAATTCCGGGCATTGACGGGATTTCGATTTGGGTGTTCGTGCCTTTGCAGATGAACATCGGGAACATGAAATCGTTGGTCGTCAAAATGGTTTCGCGAACCAGTGAACGAATGGAATCGTTGGTGCGCAATCTTCTATTTCTGTGTATCGGATACATATCTTGAGCAATTATAAACGTTGTGGATAATTTAAGCGAGCCAGTTTTTCGGATTTTCGAGCACCGAAACGAGTTCGGCTTCGGGGCTTCCGGGTTCCGGATGATGGTCGTAAACCCATTGCACATGAGGCGGCAAACTCATCAAAATCGATTCGATGCGCCCGTTTGTCTTGAGCCCGAAAAGCGTGCCTTTGTCGTGCACGAGATTGAACTCGACGTAGCGTCCGCGACGGATTTCCTGCCAAGTGCGGTGTTTTTCCTCGTAAGGCAAATCCTTGCGTTTTTCGACAATCGGAATGTAAGCCGAAGTAAAACTGTTTCCGACTTCGGTCACGAAATCATACCAATCCTGCATCGAACGGGTTTCGGTCGCCTTGAGATAATCGAAAAACAAACCGCCGATGCCGCGCGCTTCGTGTCTGTGCGCGTTCCAGAAATACTCGTCGCATTGTTTTTTGTACTTCGGATAGAAATTTCCGTCGTGCCTTTCGCAAGCGGCTTTCGAGATCTTATGGAAATGGGTCGCGTCTTCCTCGAACAGATAGTAAGGCGTCAAATCCTGTCCGCCGCCGAACCATGAATCGATCACATTTCCGCTTTCGTCGTACATCTCGAAATAACGCCAATTCGCATGGACGGTCGGAACCATAGGCGATTTCGGATGGATGACGAGACTCAATCCGCACGCGAAAAAATCGGCTTCCCCCACGTTGAACAACTGACGCATCGAATCGGGCAATTTCCCGTGGACTGCAGAAATGTTCACGCCGCCTTTTTCGAACACTTCACCATTTTCAATTACGCGTGTGCGTCCGCCGCCGCCTTCGGGTCTTTGCCAATTGTCTTCGCGGAATTTGGCAACGCCGTCGACTTCTTCCAAAGCAGAAACGATGCGGTCTTGGAGGTTTTGGATATAGGCGTAAAATTGATCTTTCATCGGGTTGGTTTTATTTGATTTCCCAAGAATTCCTGAGTTTGTAATCGTTTCGGAGCTTTTCGATTTTTTCCGGTTCGCCAAATACGTAAAACGAATCGTTTCCTCCGGAAATGCTGTAGAATCTGTCTTCGATTTTGGCGTCCGAAGTCAATCTGTCCAACAATTTGTCGAAGGTTTCCATATCGTACCAATCGCCTTGGTCTTGGGTCACGACGATGTAACTTTTCTTTCCGTCGGAAACCAGAAAACGATATTCATAACCTGAACCTTGTCTGTAATTTCCTGCCTGGACATACGATTTGATGCCTTTCAGTTTGCCTTTTGAAATAGCGACGAATTCGGATAAAAGTGTGCTGTAATCATTTGGGATTTCGCTTTCGGCATCGAAAGAAAGACCAATTTTGGCAATTTGCGTAGTGGTTTTTATGTCGTTGATTTGCTCGTCGGGTTCATAAAAGTTGGCTTTTTTGAAATCCTCGATCATTTGCGGTGTGATCGGTGTATCGATAAAGCCGTTTTTGAACAAATAATCACTGTGATCCTGCACCGTTTTCTTGCTGATGGCGAAATCTTCGGACAAATCGCGACGTTTCTTCCCGTCGGGAATCGATTTTAAAACCAGCGCATCGAATTCAACTTGATTTTTGTCTTTAAAGTACGATACGATAGTTAAATTCGAAGCGTATTTCTGATTGAACCAATGCGAAACCAATGCCTGTGCAACCTCTTCGTCGTTTCGCAAAACTTCATCGGAACGGACTTTCTCGAACGCGTCGCCCAATACCATTTTTTTTGACAACAGATCCAGGAAAACAGCCTTTCTTTCGGCTGGCGCCTTGTAATGAAGCGTGTTTATTTGGACTATTGCGGAAATTTCTTGAGGGTCGACGTTGGGCAATTTTTCTATCGCCAAAGCGGAAAAGGTTTTTTCTAAAAAAGCAATGGATCTTTTGTCTCCGTGCGCTACGATGTTCGCAAACAATTCGCTTCTCGCCGCTCTTTCGTCTGCCATGAATTCTCCGATTACCGGATGCGTAATGTCATCGACAGTAATTGGATTTTTGGAGAAATAGGCATAAATCAAGTCGCGTAACTTCTTTTTTTGCTGGTCGTTCCCGTGAACCAGAAACCTATCGGAAGCGCCCCAACCAATCGGCGCGATGCGACCTTGTTCAAGTTCTCGCGCCATATAATCGAACGCGACCTGGCTTTTGGCTTTAGCCAGCCAAGGCATGATCAACCGTGGATTTTGGGAGATGCCCATCCGGATGTTTTCCTCGAACAGCGCGACAAAGCCATCTATATTGTTCTCTCCAAGATACCTGGTGGCCGCAAAATCGACACTGTCGTTAGACACAAGCTTAAAAATGCGCTCTTTGAGTTCGGGCTCCAGATAATGGACAGGTTGGTTGTCGGTGTAATCGTAAGACATTTCTTCAAGGACTTTTGCAATTGCCTCATAGTTGTCATTGCCCAGTATCGTCAGGATTTCAGGAATCGCGGACTTGTCGCCGTTTCGGTATCGTCTGCCCAAAGTATTTTCATCGATAACAGATAAAGTCTTGATTTCGGGTTTTATCGTTTTGTTTCTAGCGGAGATATAACCCGAAACGAATTTGATGTCTTTCGGTTCTTTTACCTCGTAAATTCCCGGCGCAGTTGAGTTCCCAATCGTTTTCCTGATGATTTTCTGCAACGCGATGCTGTCTTTGGCAAGGTTCTGTGAACTTGCTGTCAAAGCGAAAAGCGCCGCGAAAATGATGCAAAAAATCCTATTCATGATCGTATTCCGATTTTAGAAGCCCGAAGTATTTAACGTCTTCGAGTTTTCCTTCGCCATTTTTGAATTCCTGACGCAAAACGCCTTCCTCGACGAAACTGTGTTTGGTTGCGATGCGTTGGCTCGCGTGGTTTACAAGCGAAGTGCAGATAAAAATCTTGTTCATTCCCAATTCGCGGAAACAGAACGAAAGCGTGTTTGAAACGGCTTTTGAAATGATGCCTTTCCGTTCAAAATCCACATCGACGAAATACGCGAGCTCGCACTTCATGATTTTGCGGTCGACGTTTTTGATGCACACGTAACCGATAAGTCGGCCCGTTTCAAGGTTTCGGATGTAGAAATAATAACCGTCTCCGTTTTCTTCCTTGTCGATGTTCTCACCCAAAAATCGGATGGTTTGTTCAAGATTTCGGCAATTGCCGAGCGTTCCCGGAAACGTCTTTTTGATGTGATCTGCGTTGCGTTCGATCAAAGCAAAAAACTCTTCGGCCGAAATATCTTGCAGCCTGTCGGTTTTCCAGTTTTGAAAGATCGCTTCCATGCTATTGTTTCACATAGATGTTTTCGCGTCCAGAACTGTAGATCAATTCATTCTCGGGATAAACCGGGATGAACGACAGTTTTTGGGTCGACGCGCTATCGGTGATTTTGATGCGGAAATATTGGTCGAACGGCCGATTGGATTGCGTACCGGTAGTCATCGTATGCAGAATCTCGTGCTGGCCGTTTTGCACCACTTCGTATACGCCGTTGTAGTTTTCTCCGTCGGCGACGAGCTCCAACTTGTGGTCGTCCTTGAACGTGTAGACTTTGCCGTTCGCGATTTTCTCGACGGAAAGCTTTTCGCCATTATTGCCGCCGTAGCGTTGTTCGGTTTCTTTCCATTGGCCAAGCAACGCTTTTTCTTTCGAATTGCATCCGATGAACAAAACCAACGCGAAAGCCAGAACTGCTATCTTCATTTTACTTTCCATATTCTTTGACCGCGTCGATGAACGCTTTGGCATGATCGACCGGAATGTTGGGCAAAATCCCGTGTCCGAGGTTTACGATGTAATTGTCTTTTCCGAATTCGTCTATCATCTGGTGCACCATTTTCTTGATCGTCGGAATCGGTGACAGCAAACGCGAAGGATCGAAATTCCCTTGAAGCGTGATTTTTCCGCCAGACAAATAACGCGCGTTTCTCGCAGAACACGTCCAATCGACGCCCAATGCAGACGCTTTCGATTTGGCCATGTCGTTCAACGCGAACCAACAGCCTTTTCCGAACACGATGACTTTTGTTTCAGGCGCCAAAGCCTCGACGATCTGGTTGATGTATTGCCACGAAAATTCCTGATAATCGACCGGCGAGAGCATTCCGCCCCACGAATCGAAAATCTGTACGGCGTTTACTCCGGCTTTAACTTTCTCTTTGAGATAGGCGATTGTCGTATCGGTGATTTTTTGCAAAAGCGCGTGTGCGGCTTCGGGTTGCGAAAAGCAGAAACCTTTTGCCGTGTCGAAACTTTTCGAGCCTTTCCCTTCGACGGCGTAGCAGAAAATCGTCCACGGAGAACCCGCGAAACCGATAAGCGGAACCTCATCGTTGAGCATTTCCTTTGTCAATTTGATCGCGTCGAAAACATAACCCAAAGTCTCGTTGACATCGGGAACGATGACTTGTTCGACATCTTTCGCAGAACGGATCGGATTCGGCAAAAACGGCCCGACGCTTTCCTTCATGAGCACCTCGATGTTCATCGCCTGAGGCACGACGAGAATGTCACTGAACAAAATCGCGGCGTCAGGTTTTACGATCCGTATCGGCTGCACCGTGATTTCGGCGGCCAATTCCGGAGTCTGGCAACGCGTGAAAAAATCGTATTTGTCGCGCAACGCACGGAATTCGGGCAAATAGCGCCCGGCTTGGCGCATCATCCACACAGGCGGACGTTCTACGGTTTCGTTGTTCAGGGCACGTAAAAAAAGGTCGTTCTTTATCATATTTCTTGGTTGAAGTGATTGATGCACTTCGCGATTGTACTTTCTATTGTGGGTTGTTTCGAGATTATCATGATCGCAGAAGGATTCGCTCCTTCGACCGCGCTCGCCGTTGTTTTTCCGATACAAAAACAGACTTGGTCGGTCAATTTATTTTTTCGCAGATAGCCCTCGACTGCGCTCGGGCTGAAAAACAAAATCCCGTCTATTTCAGAATTGATTTCAATCGGTGTCAATTCCGTTTCATAGACTTCGATTTCGTTCATTTCGACATCGGCTTCCATGAGCGCCATCGGCAATTCGTTGCGGCGGATGTTTCCCGAAAAGAACGTAAAATTTTCAGTTGCGTAATCCTTTATGATGACGTCCGCGAGTTCCTGTGCGTTGTTCGCGGTTTCCTGGACCGTGAATCCGAGTTCGTCGAGCAAATCGGCGGTTTTCGATCCTACGCAAAACACCGGATTTCGCCTGATGTCCTGAACTTCGGGATGCGTGGCCAATGCTTTCGCGGCATTCTGGCTCGTGACGATCAGGTTTTCGGCAACGTCCGTCAAGCGGAAAGGCAATTCGGTCACGCGGATAAAATCGGCATCAATTATAGAAAATCCCGCATTGAGCAAAAATCGCTTTTGGTCGGATTTGAGCTTTTTCGTTGACAATATGCGGATATCGCGGCTCATTTGTTCAATTCCGAACGGATTTTCGCCATCAGGTCGTCTCCTCCGTTTTTGAGGATTTCGAGCGCACATCCGCGTCCGAAGGTTTTATAATGTGTCGTTTCGGACGTCTTTTCAATCGCAAGTTTTTCTTTTCCGTCAACCGACAAAAGCGCGCCTTCAAATCGGATCTCGTTGTCGATGATTTCGGCGAAAGCCCCGATCGGTGCGGTACATCCGCCTTCGAGCGTTCTCAGGAAATCGCGTTCGATATGCGTGCAGATTTCGGTCTCGAAATGGTTCAGTTTCCCGACGGCTTCGCGGCAAAAATCGTCATTTTCCATAGCCACGACGACCATCGCGCCTTGAGCCGGAGCGGGCAGCATCCAATCCAAATCGATAAAATTTTCGGGTTTTACGCCGATTCTGTCAAGTCCTGCCGAGGCGAAAATCGCTCCGTTCCAATCGTTGTCGGCCAACTTTTGCAGACGCGTGTTCACGTTTCCTCTCAAATCGACGACTTTGTGATGCGGATATCGGTGCAGCCATTGTGCCTGACGACGCAAACTTCCCGATGCGATCGTAGCGTCTTCGTGGTAAAAATCGTTGTTGTGTTTGTAGACGAGAATGTCTTTTTCTGAGGCGCGTTCCAAAACCGCAGCCTGTACGATACCTATCGGAAGCGCGGTCGGCACGTCTTTCATCGAATGTACGGCAATGTCGATTTGGCCGTTGATCATCGCCACGTCTAATGTTTTGGTGAAAATTCCGGTGATGCCGAGTTCGTACAAAGGTTTGTCGAGAATCAGATCGCCTGTAGATTTAACGGCTACGATTTCCGTCTGATAACCTAAATCGTTTAATTTTTTCTCGACCGTATGCGCTTGCCACAAGGCGAGTTGGCTGTCGCGCGTGCCGATTCGTATGACTTTGCTCATTTTACCGGAGTTTCGATCTTGAAGACTTTTTCGATCCATTCGATGCTTTCGTCGACGGGCGTGTTCGTGTCTTTAAGATGGTTGGCAAAATGGGTCGTGATCTTCTGTATGATGCGGTTCGAGATGATTTCGGCCTGCTCTTCGTTGAAATTCGAGAGTTTTTTGCTTTGGAAATCGAGTTCCGAATTCTTGATCTCGTTGAGTTTTTCTTTCAATGCGTTGATTGTCGGGGCGAATTTGCGTTCGTGCGTCCAGGCCGTGAACTCGTGTCTGATTTCCTCGATGATCGCTTCGGCCGCCGGAATGTGTTTCTTGCGGTTTTCAAGTGTATCGTCCGTGATCTGCGACAAATGATCCATGTGGATGAGCGTCACTTCGGGCAATTCGGTGACGTCGTCGGCAACGTTTTTCGGAATCGACAAATCGAGGATCAAAAGCGGTTTCTTGAGGTTCAAAACGGCTTTGTCGATCGTCGGATTCTGCGCTCCGGTGGCCACTACAAGAATGTCGGCTTTTTGCAGTTCGGTGTGCAGTTCGGCGTAATCCTTAACGATCAAATGCAGTTTGGACGCGAGCTTCTCGGCTTTGTCCTTCGTGCGGTTGATCAACGTAATATGCTCGTTCTTGGTATGCTTGACGAGGTTTTCACACGTGTTTCGCCCGATTTTCCCGGTTCCGAAAAGCAAGATGTTCTTATTCTTGATATCGGCCACGTTCTTCATCATGTATTGAACCGACGCAAATGAAACCGAAGTCGCGCCCGATGAAATCTCGGTTTCGTTCTTGATGCGCTTACTCGCCTGGATCACGGCGTTCGTCAATCGTTCCAAAAATGCGTTCGTCAACCCTTTCTTGCGCGATTGGGTAAATCCCGTCTTAAGTTGGCTGATGATTTCGAAATCGCCAAGAATCTGACTATCCAATCCTGTCCCGACGCGGAACATGTGGTGGACGGCCTCGGCGTTTTTATGCACGTAAGACACGCGTTGGAACTCGTCCACGCTGCCTTGGCTGTTATCGATAAGCAATTTGATGAGTTGGTACGGATGTTCGGCGAAACCGTAAATCTCGGTGCGGTTGCACGTCGAAGCCACGACCATCCCGGTTACGCCTTCCATGGCGGCCTGGCTCAAGAGTCGGTCTTTGGCAGTTTCGTCGAGACTGAATTTTCCCCTTATCTCGGCATCGGCTTTTTTGTAGCTCAATCCTACGACATAAAACGTCTGATGCTTCGATGCGTGAATAGTATGCATGTTTGTCCTCAAAATCTGCCACAAAAATATTTCAGAGCATTTGATAAAAATAACGCTCGAAGGACTTTTTGTGTCGCTGTCGGAGATTTTAGGCGCAAAAGGTTCACTCAACGTTATTTTGTGCTAAATTTGCAGCGTTGACGGGCATTCCGAACGATGTTATATAGAATCATTCTAAATAAAATACGCTTCAGATTCCGAAAACCAACTTCAAAAAAATATCGCTATGGGTTCACAGGAAGTCATTAAGATAGAGGACGATTTTTACCTGCTTCGTTTCCAGAACGATGGCACCGAAACGTTTCGCGTCGAACGCCAGATCTCTCAAGGTTTGATCCAATTCCACTACGGATTGAAAGGCAAGGCGAAATTCATTTTCAATCAAGGCACATACGCTTTGGATCTGCGTGAGGAGAAGTCGCTTTTACTTTACAATCCACAAAAGGAATTGCCGCTTAACCTTGAATTGGCGCCGAATTCGTGGGTGATTTCGGTCATCATCTCGATCAAGAAATTCCACGCTTTGTTTTCGTCGGAAGCCGAACACATCCCGTTTTTATCGGCCGGAAACCAGGACAAGAAATATTACAACGAGGCCGACATTTCGCCTTCGATGGCCATCGTGCTCAACCAGCTGTTCCATTTCAACCTGCATCCTTCGATAAAAAATCTCTATTACAAAGGCAAGGCGTACGAACTGCTCAGTTTGTACTTTAACCGAACCGAAGATCCCGATGCCGAACAATGCCCGTTTTTGATCGATGAGGAAAATGTACTCAAAATCCGAAAAGCCAAAGACATCATCATCGCGAATATGGCCGAACCGCCCGGATTGCAGGAACTGGCCGATCAGGTCGGACTTAACCTCAAGAAACTCAAAGTCGGTTTCAAGCAGATTTACGGAGATTCGGTGTATGCGTTTTTGTTCGATTACAAAATGGAATTCGCGCGAAAATTGCTCGAGGACGGAACACACAACGTGAACGAAGCCGGCTTGAAAATCGGGTATTCGACGGCAAGCCATTTCATTTCGGCTTTTCGAAAAAAGTTCGGGACGACGCCGAAGAAATATTTGATGTCAATCAATGTTTCGGCTTAAGACAAAAAGATAATAGACGGATAGATAATAGACTGTTTACGGTTAGTTCAAGATTCGTCTACAATACAAGTAATAAAAACGATAAAAAACTGATGATAATTAGGATGATTTTTTTCGGATGACACAAGAGTGTCTATTATCTATCCGTCTATCATCTATTATCCAAAAATAAATCTTCATGAAAGGAGTGCTCCTTGTCAATCTCGGCTCGCCCGATTCCCCAGATCCAAAAGACGTAAAACCGTATCTCGACGAATTTTTGATGGACAAATACGTGATCGACGTACCATTTTTGCTGCGCGCGTTGCTCGTCCGCGGCATCATTTTGAGAAAACGCCCTGAAGATTCGGGTCACGCGTATTCGAAAATCTGGACCGAAGACGGATCGCCACTGATCGTCATCTCGAAAAAATTCCACGAAAAAGTCAAAGCCAAAACCGAAATTCCGGTCGCGCTTTCGATGCGTTACGGAAAACCGAACATCGAATCGGGATTGAAGGAATTGTCCGATCAGGGCGTGACCGAAGTGTTGCTTTTTCCGCTTTATCCGCAATACGCGATGGCTTCGACGAAAACGATCGAAGTCTTGGCCGAGGAAATCCGCAAGAAAAAATTTCCTCAGATGAAGATTACCGACGTTCCGGCGTTTTACAACCGCGCCGATTATATCAAGAACCTGTCCGACCTCATCAAGAAAAACCTTGAGCATTTCGAATACGACCATTTGCTGTTTTCGTATCACGGCATTCCCGAGCGACACATCCGCAAGACCGACATCACCAAATCGCACTGTAAAATCAATGCGACGTGTTGCGTCACGCCGTCGCCTGCGCATAAATTCTGTTACCGCCACCAATGTTACGAGACGACAAGACTCGTCGTTGAACAGCTTGGAATTCCAGAAGAAAAATATTCGCTCACGTTCCAATCGCGCCTTGCCGGAGACAAGTGGCTTGAACCGTACACCGACATCGAAATCAACAAAATGCCCGAAAAAGGCATCAAGAAACTCGCTGTCGTCACGCCTGCTTTCGTGGCCGATTGCCTCGAGACTTTAGAGGAAATCGCGATGCGCGCCAACGAGGATTTCAAGGAGCACGGAGGCGAGGATTTCCTGGCGATTCCGTGCCTTAACGAAAACGACGATTGGGTTGGAACCGCTTCGAACTGGATCAATTATTGGGCAAAAACCGATAAAATCTTCGCTTGATGGAACAGGCCGCAGAAGACTTCGGCACAGGCGACTTGAAAAAGTTGCTGCTGCGGCAAGCGGTCCCGGCTTCTGTGGGCATTCTTTTCCTGACGGTGAACATGCTCATCGACACGATCCTCGTCGGAAGATGGATCGGATCTATCGCGATTGCGGCTTTAACGGTCGTGACACCGATCATTTTCCTCATGGCTTCGGTCGGATTTGCGATCGGCGTGGGCGGAAGTTCGGTGCTGTCGCGGGCTTTGGGCGCTAAAAATATAGAGAAGGCGAAAAAATCGGTAGCGCACCAAATCGTGATGACGTCGGTTTTGACGATTCTTCTGATGCTCGCCGGACTGCTTTTCACCGATTGGATGCTCAAACTTTTCGGCGCGCAAGGCGATATCGTCTCACCTGCAAAAACATTCTTTTACCCGGTGCTTCTCGCCGGACCTTTGCAAGCTTTGGGCGCGATGGGGAACAGCATCATGCGTGCCGAAGACAAGGCCAGATACGCGATGATCGGCATGATCACGCCATCTGTGATGAACCTGGTTTTCGACGTCGCCTTCATCAAATTCATGGACATGGGCGTGTTCGGAGCGGCACTTGCGACCTCACTTTCGTTCCTCATGGGCTTTCTTTACCTGTTGTGGTATTTCATCTATAAAAGCGACATCAAACTCGAATTCCGTCACTTTTTGCCCGATTGGAAATTGACCGGTGAAATCGGCGCGTTGAGCTTTACTACATTGGCGCGCCAAAGCGTGATCAGCGCGTTGTCGGTGTTGTTGAACCATCAATTGTTCGAACACGGAGGCGAAACTTCGGTGACGGTTTACGGAATCGTCAGCAAAATGCTCATGTTCGCTTTGTTTCCGGTAAACGGCATCATGCAAGGCTTCCAGTCGATTGCGGGATTCAATTTCGGAGCAGAAAAGTACGGGCGCGTCAAGGAAATCGTGAAAATCTCGGTGTGGTCGGCATCGATTCTGGCCATTGTCGTTTATACGCTGATCTTGATTTTCGCCGAACCCATCGCCAAGCTTTTCATAGACGACGCACAAGTCATCGCGCAAACACCGAATGCGCTTCGTTGGGTTTTCGCGGCCTCGCCCGTAATCGCGATCCAATTGATCGGGTCGACGTATTTCCAGGCCGAAGGAAAAGCCGTGAAATCGTTGTTGCTTACGTTGACCAAACAGGGATTTTTCCTGATTCCGCTGATCCTGATTTTGCCCGATAAATTTGGTATTTTTGGAATATGGGTCGCGTTCCCGATCGCCGACGTGCTTGCCACGCTGGTCACCGGAAGCTTCCTGTTTTTCGCCATGAAGAAACTATCCGATGGAAAGCTATAACTACCTCAAATCGCTTCACTTGATATTCGTGATCACTTGGTTCGCGGGACTTTTTTATATCGTAAGATTGTTCGTGTACCAAATCGAAGCCGCATCGAAACCCTCGCCCGAGAAGGAAATCCTGCAAAAGCAGTACAAAATCATGACGTACCGGTTGTGGTATATCATTACGTGGCCGTCGGCAGTTTTGGCGATCTTGTTCGCGATCTCGCTTTTGTACCTGATGCCCGAGTGGCTCAGCCAACCGTGGATGCACGTGAAATTGGGATTCGTGTTTTTACTGATTCTGTACCAGTTGAAATGCCAGCAAATCTTTAGTCAACTGCAACGCGACGAAGTGAAATACACCTCGAATTTCATGCGGTTGTGGAACGAAGGCGCGACGATCATCTTGTTCGCGGTCGTGTTTTTGGTCATCCTCAAAAACGCTTTGGATTGGATTTACGGAGTCGTCGGAATCATCGCGTTTTCGGTTCTGATCATGCTCGGATTCCGCTTCTACAAACGTATCCGCGAGAAAAACAACAGTTAGATGGCCGGAATCTTCAACATATCGCTGCGTATCAGGATTTTCCTGTCGATGATCGTCCTGATCGTGATCGCGTCGGTTTTGTTGGCCACGATTTCGATCATCCAATTCAAGAACGAGGCGAAAGAATACCATCAGGAACGTCTTGAAAACAAGGAAAAGGCGATTACCGAACACATCAATTACGTGTTGTCGACCACGACATATCCGCTTACGACGCGCAATCTTCCGTTGATTTTCAAGGATCGGATCCACGAATTGAGCGACATCCACAACCTCGAGATAAACATTTACGGACTTAACGGAAAACTGCTGATTTCGTCCAAATCGTCGTTTTCGATCGACAGCATACCTCCTCCGGTGCCGCCTTTGGTACTCAAGCTCGTACAATCGTCTATCGAGAAACGCTACGTGAACATCACCAACAAGGACGGCGTAAAGAACCGCTCGTCGTACACCATAATCAAAGACGACAAATTCAAACCGCTCGGGATCTTGAACATCCCGTATGTAGAAGACGACAGTTATTACGAAAGCGAATTGCGCAATTTCCTGCTGCGTCTGAGTCAGGTTTACGGATTTACGCTCGTGATCGGATTCGGGCTTGCGTATTTTCTTTCGACGTATATCACGCAGACGCTCAAGACGATTTCAGACCGCATCAACGAGACGAGTTTCATGCAGAAAAACCAGCGCATTTATCTTAAGGCGAACAGCACCGAAATCGATTCCCTGATAAAAGCCTATAACGCGATGGTCGACGATCTCGAGGAAAGCGCCGTCAAGCTCGCCCAATCGGAACGCGAGGAAGCCTGGCGCGAAATGGCGAAACAGGTCGCGCACGAAATCAAGAACCCGCTTACGCCGATGCGCTTGACGGTGCAGAGTTTCCAGCGCAAATTCGATCCGAACGATCCCGATCTCAAGCAAAAACTCAACGATTACAGTCAGACGTTGATCCAACAGATCGATACGATGAGTGCAGTCGCCTCGGCATTTTCGAACTTCGCGTCTATGCCTGCGCAACAGAACGAGACGCTGAATGTCGTTCAGGTCGTCGAATTGGCGCTCGACATTTTCAACGAGGATTTCATCGCATTCGAAAGTTCGGAAGACGAAATCATTTCGGTGATCGACCGCACGCAGCTCATCCGCATCATCACGAATTTGGTCAAGAACGCGATACAGGCGATTCCGGAACACCGCGAAAACAAACTGGTTTCGGTAAAAGTACAGCGCGAGGACGAAAATGTGATGATTTCTGTACAAGACAACGGATTCGGCATAGAACCGTACAACGCGCCCCACATTTTCGAGCCGAAATTCACGACCAAAACCAGCGGTATGGGACTTGGTCTGGGCATCATCAAAAACATCATAGAGAATTATAAAGGAAGCATTACCTTTGAAACCGAACCCGGAAAAGGCACGGTTTTCACGGTGCGCCTTCCGATAAAGAATTAAATTCCAAAGAGATTCCTCCTTCGTCGGAATCCCCAAAACAAATCATAAAACAACAAATCACTATGTCTTTCGAAAACATATTGGTCGAGAAAAACGACAGGGTCGCAACCGTTACCATCAACCGACCGACCAAACTCAACGCGCTCAACAAAGCGACGATAAAGGAACTCAACGAAGCGTTTACAGAATTGCAATCGGATGATTCAGTGCGCGCGATCATCGTGACCGGAAGCGGCGAAAAAGCGTTCGTGGCCGGAGCCGATATTTCTGAATTCGCCGATTTCGACGACGAACAAGGCGCGGCTTTGGCGGCGACCGGACACGATTTGCTGTTCAATTTCGTAGAGCATCTTTCGAAGCCCGTAATCGCTGCCGTAAACGGATTTGCGCTTGGCGGCGGATTAGAATTGGCGATGTCGTGCCATTTCCGCATCGCATCGGACAACGCCAAAATGGGCTTGCCCGAAGTGACTTTGGGCGTGATTCCGGGTTATGGCGGAACACAGCGTTTGCCACAACTCGTCGGCAAAGGGAAAGCCATGGAAATGATCATGACCGCCGGAATGCTCACGGCCGAAGAAGCGAAAACCTGGGGATTGGTCAATCATGTCGTGCCTCAGGCCGAATTGCTCGGTTTGGCGAATGACCTGGCGCAGAAAATCGCGAAGAATTCACCGGTCGCACTCGCGAAAGCCATAGAAACCGTAAACGCCGGTTTTGATAAGGACGCCGATGGCTTCATGACCGAAATCCGTTCATTCGGATATTGTTTCGGCACCGAAGATTTCAAAGAAGGAACGACGGCTTTCCTTGAAAAACGCAAGCCTGAATTCACCGGACGTTAATCGTTTGAACATGGTCAAATGAAAAAAGCGCTGTTTGTTCTTTTTGTGGGTTTGGGCTTGTCGGCTTTCGCTCAGAAAAAGAGCGAACAGGCTTTGTTTTTCGATCAATTGGTAAAAAGCGGCACCGATGTGACCGTTTATACCGAATCTGTCGAAGAGCATTATCTCAAGGATTTGAAGAAAATGCTCCAAAAACACAAAACCATGACTCGGCCCGACTATGGCGAATGGCATAACTTGAAGACATCTGCACCAAAATCGATTACGCTTTCCAAGTCTGAGATCGATTACGTGATGGTGCAATTGGAAAAGGCGAACAAAAATCCGGGTTGGTCTAAAGGCTTGATCAAGAATTCACGCTTGGTGACTTCGGCAGAAATCGATTCCGTTTTTATGGACCAAAACAAAAGCTGGCCGTATTTCAAAAAGCATTACGGCAAAAGCTTGAGCACTTTTTCAAAACCTGTTTTCTTGAGAAACAATACGTTTTGCATTTTCTACAAAGCCGGAAGCGGCGGAGAACTTAGCGGCGGCGGCGGATTCTCTCTTTACGCCAAGGACAAAGGCGTTTGGAGATTGTATGGCATGTTGACCATGTGGATCAGTTAAAAAACAAAAAGCCCGGAAGTTACCGGGCTTTTTCAATGCATCGAATTTCTATTTATTGATTGTAAACGGGTGAGAAAACCTCTTTCGCGAAATCTTCGAACGAGCGTTTTCCTTTTACGATTTTATCGGGATTCGAATCGGCTTCGGCAAAACCACGACCATCGCGGAACGCTTCTCCCATTTCGATGAACGCTTGGGCCGCGCTTGCAGAAAATCCGTTTTGGAGCAAACCGTTTCGGTAGTCTTCGTTTGAAAACTGTACCCATTGTAAGTCGGGTTTTCCTATCGCATTTCCGAGGATCGAAGCGATCTCTTCGTTGGTTTTTTCGGCGCTTACGATAAAACGCACCAAGTTTCCGGAAACTGGGTTGAGGATTGCATCTGCCGCGACATCGGCAATATCGGCCGGATGCGTAATCAGGAAACGCGTTTCGGGCAAGGTGTTGTCGCCTGCGATTCCCGCGTGTTTGATAAGACCGATTTGGGCGAGATAGTTCGTAAAGAATCCACCGGGACGCAAATAGGTGAAATCGACGTCCTTGAGTTCGGCGTAATGTTTTTCGGCCAAGGCCAGTCCGCTCAAAGGCCCATTGCCCAATGGCAAATGCGCTCCCATACTGCTCAAGGCCACAATTCTTTTCACGCCCGATTGCGCTATGGCATCGGCATAGATTTTTCCGGAATCGGCAATATATCCGACCATGTCCTCGGCTTGGTACGATGGCGGAATCATGAGATAGATCGCGTCGGCGCCCGTAAAAGTCCTGACGAGGAAATCGTGGTCGGCAATATCGCCGATGGCTGGTTTCGCTCCTAACTTCTCGATTTCGGCAACCTTGCCGGAAGACCGGCTGATGACCGTTATGTCGTTTCCTTTTTCTGCCAATTGTTTGACGAGCGGACGACTGATATTTCCCAAAGAACCTGTGATGATGATTTTCATGATAAAGTGTTTTTAAATTCAGGAAACAAAGTTATCTTTGTACTTACTTTTTTACAAGTACTTACCCTAAAGTATGTAGTTATGACGGCGATAAAAGAATCTTCGGTAATTCAGGAAAACAAAGCGGCGGCAATCATCGAATGTCCCGTGACGTATGTGATGGATCGAATCGGCGGATATTGGAAACCGATTATTTTGTTCCAGTTGATGTCGGGTGAAAAACGTTATAATGAAATCAGGAAAGGCATTCCTCCGATTACCGAAAAAATGCTGATCCAAAGCTTGAAGCAACTCGAAGCTGAAGCCTTGGTCATACGCAAAGCACAACCTGTCGTGCCGCCAGTAGTAACTTACAGTTTAAGCGATTCGGGCAGAAGATTGCAGGGAGTACTGCATGCGATGGCCGAATGGGTTATAGAGGAAAGCAAGATCAAAGACATTCCGTTGGGTAAGGAATTAAGCGATTTTCCGGAAGTTGTGGCGCGTTGGGAAAGCCAGCGGGAAACGGGTCAGCCGAGTTGATGCGCTATCGCGCCCACCCATCGCGAAAATACGCCCAAAAACCCAACCTCAATTACAGTAAATCTATACCAAATCCTAAAATCGATTACCTCAACCCTTCCCATTCCGCATAGAACTGCGAAAGGAAACCTTCCATATACCGATGGCGCTCTTCGGCCATCCGCTTTCCGGTTTCGGTATTCATCTTGTCCTTCAACAACAGCAATTTTTCGTAGAAATGGTTCAACGTAGGCGAAACGGAATTTTTGTATTCCTCTTTCGACATGCCCAGATTCGGTTTGATTTGAGGATCGTATAACGGTCGGTTCTTGAATCCGCCGTAATTGAAACAACGCGCGATACCGATGGCGCCAAGTGCATCCAAACGGTCGGCATCTTGCACTACGTCGAGTTCTTTAGAAGAAAACGTCTTTTGGAAATTACCGCCTTTAAACGAAATGTTCTCGATGATGTTGATTACGTGAACGATGGTTTCTTCATCCGCATTTTGGCTTTCGAGGAATTTACGCGCGGTTTTCGGACCAACGGTCTCGTCACCGCCGTTGAATTTGCTGTCGGCGATGTCGTGAAGCAAAGCCCCGAGTTGCACGACTGTCAAATCGCAACGTTCGGATTCGGCAATATGCAATGCATTTTTCCAGACGCGTTCGATATGGAACCAATCGTGTCCGCCTTCAGCGCCTTTCAATTGCTCTTTGACGTAGGTAACTGTATTGGCAATCAGGTTTTCCATCAAACCCCGATGCGAGCCGGTTCAACCCATTTGAAGATGTGCGATTCCGCCGGAATGACGAGCCTTTCCGAAACCCTTGTCATACGCGCCGGCAATTTCATCAGGAAATCGCGTGCTTTTTCGGCTTCATCGGTAAGGTTGGTGATCGAAGCGATGTTCCAACGATCGATGAGCTTCTGCAAAATATCAACGTAATCTGCCGAAGTGTAAACCCCGATGCGCTGAGCGGAATCTGAAAAATGTTCGAAAGCCGCGCTGATCTTCTCTCCCGATTCACGCAGGAACTGGGCCGGCATGACGATCTTGAGCTTCATCATGTGCTGGAAAGCCAACATCATCTCGCTCGGATCGATCTGGAAAATGCGGTTCACGAATTCAGAATACGCATGGTGGTGGCGCATTTCGTCTCCCGCGATCATCTTACACATTTTGGCAAGGTCTTTCGCGCCGTGCTGTTTGGCGATTTGCGAAACGCGGTTGTGGGAAACGTATGTGGCGAGTTCCTGGAAACTCGTGTAGACGAAGTTCTTGTACGGATCGGTGTCGGTGCCGATGTCGAAACCGTCCGACAGCAAATGCTGCGTCGTCATCTCGATCTCGCGCATGTTCACACGCCCCGAAAGGTAAAGGTATTTGTTCAAAAGGTCGCCGTGGCGGTTTTCCTCGGCCGTCCAATGACGTACCCATTTCGACCAACCGTTGGGCTCGATCTGGTCGATGCCTTCTACGGTCATCAGCCAGGATTCGTAAGTCGGGAGCGCCTCTTCGGTAATCATGTCACCGATGAGCACGATCCAGAAATCGTACGGCAAATCTTTCGCGATCTCACGCAATTCCTTCACGTCTTCAAAAAAAGTGTCCTTTTCTGAATTCGGAAGAAAGTCGGTAGGCTGCCAGATTTTCTCGACCGGGATCAAATACTGATCTACAAAACCATCGATTTCTTTCTCGAGGAACTGCATTACTTCCAGACGTACGTTCTTTATTGACATTGCGCGGTATTTTAATATTTGATGGATCCGGTGACGGCTTTTTCGGTATACTCCATGATTTCTTCGAAGGAATGACCCGAAACGGCCATCGGCTCGTGAACCGTGAATTTGAGGTGGTTGCCCAACCCAAGCGGGAAATAGCCGAATTTAGCCATCTTCCAGGAATTGTTGATCGTAAGCGGAACGACATAAGCCGAAGGTGCCGCCTTGCATAATATTTTGAGCCCGGTTTGGGCAAATTCTTTCGGTTTTCCGTTTTTGCTGCGCGTGCCTTCGGGGAAAATCACCGCCGAACGGTTGTGCTGCTCGATATAGTCGCCAAGCCCTTTTATGACCGGAAGCGCCTGTCGCGGGTCTTTCCTGTCGATGAGCACCGATCCGCCGTGGCGTAAATTGAATGACACGCTCGGAATGCCTTTTCCTAATTCCTGCTTACTGACGAATTTCGGATGTACTTTTCTCAAAAACCAAACGATCGAAATGATGTCGTACAGGCTTTGGTGGTTCGAAACGATGATCAGCGGTACGTTGGCCGGAATCTTCTCGCGTCCTTCGAACGTGTAGCGCGTCCCTAGAATATAGGTGCACCAAGTGAGCAGCAGGTTCAGGACATCGACACTTTTCTTGTGTGCCTGATATCCGATCTTAAGGCAAGCCCATTGTACCGGATGAAACACCAGCAGGCAAAGCCCGAAAAAGAAATAATACACGAACGATATCGGATACGAAATGATTTTCTCCATGCCTTAGGTAAATCCCGCCAAAAGTACGCATAAAATATCGTTTTTGCCCATAAGCCCGTAAGGTTTTAGCAAAACTTTTGGCCGAATCAATTTTAACATTATGTGTAGAAAATCTATCGCCGAAAATGAAAAGAAGGGCCTAATTTTAATCTTCCGCGGAACTTGCAAAACAGCCCAATTTTATCCGCCATACAATTGAATATAAGCCATTTGGACCATTGGGTTGTTTTTGCCTTTCTTATGTGGAAAAGTAACGTTCAGGTTGCCATTCACGAAGAGGAAAAAAGACTACATTTACGAAATTTTACTAACGATCAGAAGCCGAAAAAATGAGTTCAGAGAAAGAAGCGAAATTAAAAGCACTACAGTTAACATTAGACAAATTAGATAAGACATACGGCAAAGGAACGGTCATGAAAATGGGCGACAAAGCCGTCGAAGAAGTAGAAGTGATCCCGTCCGGGTCGCTTGGCGTAGACCTTGCACTCGGCGTGAACGGATACCCGAAAGGACGTATCATCGAAATCTACGGACCGGAATCCTCTGGTAAGACGACACTTACTCTGCACGCGATCGCGGAAGCCCAAAAAGCTGGCGGAATCGCAGCGTTCATCGATGCCGAGCACGCTTTCGACAGAAGTTATGCCGAAAAGCTCAACGTGAATATAGAGGAACTTATCATCTCACAGCCTGACAATGGGGAACAAGCTTTGGAAATCGCCGAGAACCTGATTCGTTCGGGAGCGATCGACGTGGTCGTGATCGACTCGGTCGCAGCACTTACGCCAAAAAGCGAGATCGAAGGCGAAATGGGCGAATCCAAAATGGGATTGCACGCGCGTTTGATGTCGCAAGCCTTGAGAAAACTTACGGCAACGATCAGCAAGACGAACTGTACGGTTTTCTTCATCAACCAGTTACGCGAGAAAATCGGGGTTATGTTCGGGAATCCGGAGACGACTACCGGAGGAAACGCGTTGAAATTCTATGCTTCGGTCCGTTTGGACATCCGTCGCCAGTCGCAAATCAAGGATGGCGACAATGTGATCGGAAACCGAACCAAGGTAAAAGTCGTAAAGAATAAAGTGGCGCCTCCGTTCAAGTTTGCCGAATTCGACATCATGTACGGCGAAGGCGTTTCCAAAACAGGCGAAATCCTCGATTTGGCCGTGGAATTTGAAATCGTGAAGAAATCGGGTTCGTGGTTCAGTTACGGCGACACGAAACTCGGGCAAGGGCGCGATGCCGTCAAAGTCATGATAAAAGACAATCCGGAACTCGCCGACGAGCTCGAGCAAAAGATAAAGGCGCTCATAAAAGAGCAAAACAATTAAACCGAAAAGCCCACTGCGGGCTTTTTTTTATTTTTATGACGCAACCTTTTTAAATATCCTGCATCTGATGGAAAGATTAGTAAAAATGAGAATGAAAAAGCTGCTGTTCTTTTTCTTATTGGCAATTACCGTTGTCTCATGTAGTGTCAGTGATGACCCTGGATCGCAAGAGTTCATGCTTCCGGTCGAAGATGCGACAGTGCCCGAGACATTGGTTTTAGGTCAAAATGCAAGCATCCTGGTCAAATACAGAAGACCGACGGATTGCCACATCTTTAACGGATTTTACACGGATTCCGACGGATTTACGCAAACTATTTCCGTTAGGACATTAAAATTCAGCGAGGACAATTGCATGGATGATTCGGCCACCGTTTATGAAGCTCCTTTGAATTTCATACCTGGCATGCCCGGAACATACCATTTCCGATTTTGGACCGGAAACGATTCAAACGGAGCGCCACAATTCCTAGAGTTTGAATCTGTTGTAGAATAACGTTAAAGCTGCCCGTATTTTGAGTTTAGAACAGCTCATAGATGATTGCAGGAATAACGACAGGAAAGCCCAGGAACAATTGTACAAATTGTACAAATCGAAATTGTTCGCGGTTTGCCTCAAGTATTCCAGGAACTACGCCGAGGCGGAAGATAACTTCCAAGACGGGTTCGTGATCATTTTCAATAAGATCGGGCAATACAATTTCAAAGGCTCTTTCGAGGGCTGGATGAAGCGGATCATGGTAAATAACGTACTCCAGCAATACAGGAACGTCACTTACCTGGACATGGTGAACAAGGACATTGCCGATGAAGATGTCGAAGTGGACATAGACGACGAAAACGTCCCGCTCGACTTCCTGATGAAAATCATACAGGAATTACCGGATCGCTACCGGTTGGTATTTAACCTGTATGTAATCGACGGATATCCGCACAAGGAAATAGCGGACATGCTCGAAATCACCATCGGGACATCGAAATCGAACCTGGCGCGTGCCCGTATGATTTTGAAAGAGAAGATTGACCATTATAGCAATACACAAAAATTACCCTCTGCGAAATGAGCGAGAGAAAAAATATCGACCGCCTTTTTCAAGAAAGGTTCAAGGATTTCGAATCTGAACCCTCGGAACAGGCGTGGAAAAATATAGAAGCGAGGCTTGAGGAAAAGAAAGACCGAAAACTGATCCCGTTCTGGTTCAAATATGCCGGAGTGGCTGCGGTTTTGCTCATCGGGTTGTTACTGACGCTCGATAATGGCGACAACAATCCGAAAGTAAACGGCGGAACGCAAGTAGTATCGGCTCCCGACAAAAAAGCCAAAGCCGAAGACAATGACGTCAAAAAACCGACGAATATCGGCAATGAAGATTTCGGAAAACCCGACAACGCCATAACGACCAACGACGCGATCGCTCCAAAAGCAAATAACGCGACCAAGGTCGGAAACGCAAACAAAGCAAACGGCACGTCGGCAGATCCGATGTGGAATCCGAACGGCAGCAGCGCATCCGGAATTCGTCAAAACGACACTGGAATCACGTCTTATCCATCGAAAAAAGCTTCCGATAAGAAGGCTTCGGGACGCATATTAGGCGGAAACGACAAGGTTCTTCCGTCGGTTGAGGAATCGCGCGAACAATACGCATCGGCCACATCGAAAAACCGCAAGGCGAAAAAAGGAAGTAACGCAAAATCGAATAAAACCGATCTGCAATACACAGACGAAAACAATAACGCGAACGAAAGCCAAATTGCCGCTTCTAACGGCAAATCGGGCAAAAATCCGAAAACGAACGACAACCTTAAAAACGAAAATCAAATTGCTGTAAACGAGAACAACCAATCGGGACAACCCGAACAACACAACGAGAAGGAAGTAACTGCAAAAACAACAACTTCGACCCAAGCTATCGCGGCCAAAACCGATGATATAAAAAAGGACTCTACTGGTATTGCTACGGTAGAAGAACCCAATGCACTGGAAGAATTGCTAAAAAATGAAAAAGAAAACAAGTCAGTTACCGAAAACGAACCGAAAATGAATAGGTGGCAAGTCTCACCAAGGGTTGCCCCTATTTATTTAAGTTCAACCTCGAGCGGTTCCCCGATTGATTCCCGTTTCGCGAAAAACGACAAAGATTACAAAACGCAACTTTCTTACGGAGTTGGCGTGGGTTACTCGCTCAACAAAAGGCTCTCGGTACGCGCGGGCGTAAATTCGCTTTCATTCGAATACAACACGAACAATGTCGTGGCCATGCAATCGACCGTAGGAAGGCAACAGCTCGAACACGTGAAACCGACATTGCAAGGAGCGTTCCTGAGGATCGAGAACAAAGACCCGAACGCACCCGTCGAATTAACGAGCAACGGGCTTGTCGCCAAGGAATTCAGCAGCAGCCTGAGCCAAAAGACGGGCTATATCGAAGTTCCCGTGGAATTGAGTTACAAATTGATCGACAAACGCTTCGGAGTCGACGTGATCGGCGGATTCAGTACGTTGTTCCTCAACGAAAACGAAGTGTCGGTCGTTTCTTCGGATAACGAGATACAAGTCGGTAAGGCCGATAACCTCAACGCGACGAGTTTCAGTACCAATATTGGCCTCGGATTGCGCTATAACATCTGGAAAGCTTTGCAGTTCAACGTCGAGCCGATGTTCAAATACCAAATCAATACCTACTCGGAGTCGGGTAATTTCAAGCCGTATTTCTTCGGTTTGTACACAGGCCTGAACTACCGTTTTTAAAGATAATAGTTAGTTGGTTACAATTAAGTTCGTGTTGGTCTTCGCGAAGATCAACCTCTAAAGGGCATCCAGGCCAGGATGCTCTTTTTTATTGTAGCGCAACAGTTCGTGGTAGATGATGCTTCGGGTTTCGTCGCGTAAATCCTTTATGTCCTGTTTGTTTTCGTCCGACCTGTCAACGGTGGGAATTTCATGGTGCATCTTTACGCGCATGCGACCCGGGCTTCCGCTGAAGAAGTTGAACGAAAAACGCTTTTTATTGTCGGGAAACGTAAGCGGAAAAACCGGAATGTCGTGTTCGATCGCCAATCTGAAAGCACCGTCCTTGAACGCATCGAGCAAAACGGATTCATCGTCGGGAACGCCTCCTTCGGGAAAAATACAGATACTCAACCCTTGATTGAGGCGTTTTTGCGCGCGGTCGAAAACTTCCTTGCGGCTTTTCGGGCTGCTTCTGTCGACGAGGATGCACGTGCGTTTATAGAAAAATCCGAACAGCGGTATCTTGACCAGTTCCTTTTTTCCGACGAAAACGAACGGATTTCGGATCACGGCCAACATCAGCATGATATCGGCCATAGACGTGTGATTGGCCACGAACATGTAACTCTTGCCGGGTTCGGGTTCGTCCTCGCGTTCGATTTTGTACCAGAATCCCATTCCGAAAAGTATGAAACGCGCCCAAATACGGGCCAGTACGAAAAAGAACGGATACCATTTTTCCCTACTGATGGAAATGATCAAAAACGGTAAAAACGCGATGATTGGAATGGCCATCAGGATATAAAACCAACTGCGCCAAAGCAGCCAGAAAACGTACTTGAGGATTTTCATATTCCCAAAAATAATCATTCGAGGTCAGATTATGCAAAAGCCTTAACTTTGCAGCCAAAATCAAACAAAATGGCCAAAATCCTTACAGGCATACAAAGTACGGGAACGCCGCATTTGGGCAACCTTTTGGGCGCGATCCTTCCCGCTATAGAATTGTCGAACAAACCAGAGAACGATTCGTTTCTTTTTATCGCCGATCTGCATTCGGCAACCCAGATAAAAGACGGGGAAACCTTGCGCGATAACACCTACAGCACGGCTTCTGCTTGGCTTGCCTGCGGATTGGACATAGACAAAGTGATTTTTTACCGCCAAAGCGACGTGCCTCAAACCACCGAACTTGCGTGGTATTTGAGCTGTTTCTATTCCTACGACAGACTTAAGCTTGCGCATTCCTTTAAGGACAAAAGGTCGCGATTGGAAGATGTGAACGCCGGTTTGTTCACCTATCCGATGCTTATGGCCGCGGACATCCTTTTGTATGATGCCGAACTTGTGCCGGTTGGCAAAGACCAGATTCAGCATTTGGAAATCACGCGCGATGTGGCGGCGAGGTTCAACCACGTGATGGGGGAAACTTTCGTGTTGCCCGATCATTTCACGCACGAAGACACCATGCTCGTTCCGGGTACGAACGGCGGTAAAATGAGCAAGTCGGCCAACAACATCATCAATATCTTTTTGGACGACAAGGCGTTGCGCAAACAGGTTATGTCGATCGAAACCGACAGCACGCCTCTCGAAGCGCCCAAAAATCCGGATACGTGTAAGATTTTCGCAATTTACCAGCTATTGGCGACTGCGGAACAGACCGAAATCCTACGCGAGAAATACAAGAACGTCAATGGCGATTTCGGATATGGCCACGCCAAGCAGATGTTGTTCGAACTGATTACCGAGAAATTCGGGACCATCCGCGAGAAATACAACCATTATATCAACAACCGCGAGGAAGTGGACGCGCTTTTGAAAAAAGGAGCCCAACGTGCCGGATCGATTGCGAACGGTGTTTTAGCACGAGTCCGACACAAGCTCGGCTACGAATAGTCAAATCGCCTCAAAAACCTTCCCAGGAAGCGGACGAATCGCGCTTTTGAGTTCCATCGTGAGCAGCACCGACGATAATCGGTAAACGGAAATACCGCAGTCGGTCGCAATGACATCGAGCGTCTCTTTTCCGTTTTGGACGAGGAAGTCGTAAATGATCTGTTCTTCGTCCGAAAGCGATACGAAAAGTTGTTTCTGTATTGGTTTTGCATCGGTTTTCAAATCCCAATTCATCATATAAATCAAATCTGCCGCGCCTGTCAAAAGATGGGCGCGCTGGGTTTTGATGAGTTTGTTGCAACCTTGGCTGTACACGTCCGAAACGCGACCCGGAACGGCAAACACGTCGCGGTTGTAGTCGTTGGCGAGATTGGCCGTGATCAGCGAACCGCCTTTCTCGGCAGATTCGATGATGATCGTGGCCTCGCTCATACCCGCGACGATGCGGTTGCGACGCACGAAATTCTCTGGCGCGGGATAGGCATTGCTCCAAAATTCCGAAAAAAATCCGCCGTTGGAATTTATGGGTCCGATGTACTTTTTATGGGCTTTCGGATACACCTGTTTGAGTCCGTTCCCGATGACCGCAATGGTCTGAAGATCGTTTTCAAGCGCCGCCTGATGCGCGATGATGTCGATCCCGAGTGCAAATCCGCTTACGATTATCGGATTCAACGGTGCAAGATCGCTTACCAATTTGCGGCAAAATTCATTGCCGTAAGCCGTGGCGTTGCGCGTTCCGACGATACTGATGATTTTCCTGTTCGTGAGATCGATGTTTCCGGTCGAGAAAAGCAACAGCGGACCGTCGACGCAATGTTTGAGCCGTTCGGGATAATCCTCGTCGAGAAAACAGCAGACTTTGATGCCGGAATCGAGAATAATCCTGGCTTCGGCTTCGGCTTTCGCAAAAACCGACTTATCTTTGAATTTCGGGATCAAAGCAGTCCCGATACCCGCTTCCCTGAGATCGCGGCTTCCCGTTTCGAAGATTTCACGCGCAGATTTAAAATGGGACAACAGCTTCTTGGCGATAATGTCGCCCACGCCTTCTACTTTTTGCAAGGCTAATACAGATACTAATTCTTCGTGGCGCATACTAAACAATTGAATCTGAAAAATATAAAATTTCGGTCGGATTGTTAATAAAAATTGTGGATAAAATTTTGACCGCGCGTCTCATTGTATAACTTTGTTTTTATGAAGATTGAACACTACATTTCCCAACTCTTGTATCGTTACCAGTGTGTTACGGTTCCCGGGTTCGGTGCTTTTTTGACGGAATACCAGTCGGCTCAACTGCACGAATCATCGAGCGCGTTCTATCCGCCCAAAAAGTTGGTTTCGTTCAATTCGAACCTTAAGAACAACGACGGCTTGTTGGCGAACCACATCGCGCTGGCCGAGAAATCGTCGTACGAATCGGCCGTCAGCGCTATACAGAATGAGGTTTCCATTTGGAAGAATATTCTTGAAGTGAACGGAAAATTCTCGTTGAAGAATATCGGCGAGCTTTCTTTGAACGCCGAAAACAATGTCGTTTTCAATCCATCCGACCATATAAATTACCTGGTCGAGGCTTTCGGACTCAGTTCTTTTGTTTCACCTGCCGTAAAGCGCGAGGAATACAAAAAAGAAGTCGAAGTCCTCGAAGAGAAGGCTCCTATCGTTTTCACACCAGAAGCGCGCAAGAAACGTCCTTATTTGCGTTATGCTGCCGTTTTCATCATGGCTATGGGATTGAGTGCTTTTGGCGGTTATCATCTTTATAACAACCAGGTTGAGCGCGAAACGTTGATGGTCGAAACACAGGTTCAGAAACAGGTTCAGGACAAAATCCAGGAGGCCACTTTCTTTATAGATGCGCCACTTCCGGCAGTTACTTTGGCCGTCAAGGAAGACAAATTGCGCTACCATGTGGTCGCCGGTGTTTTCAGAAGTGCCGAAAACGCAGACAAAGCCTGCAAACAGCTTCAGGATTTAGGATTCAAATCAAGACGCATCCCACAAAATCGTCACGGGTTGTTTCCTGTGCTTTACGGAAGCTATACTTCCAAAGCGGAAGCGGTAAATTCAATGAACCAAATCAGGCAAAGCCGCGACAGCCAAGCCTGGTTGCTCATAAAAGAACTTTAACATTTATCCCGGCCCGTTCGGGATTTTTTGTGCGCTTGCGTTACCTTTGCAAAAAAACAGCGCATGTTACCAAAACATCCTTCTGAGTCACTCACTACGCTTACCGACCTGGTCTTGCCAAGCGAAACCAATCCGTTGAACAACCTTTTCGGAGGTGAACTTCTTGCCCGCATGGACCGTGCCGCAAGCATTACCGCCAGAAGGCATTCGCGCAGGGTTTGCGTGACGGCTTCGGTGAACCACGTCGCGTTCAACCGTTCCATTCCGTTGGGAAGTGTGGTCACGATCGAATCGAAGGTTTCGAGAAGCTTCAAAAGCTCGATGGAAATCTTTATCGACGTTTGGATCGAAGATCGTGAATCGGGCGTACGCACCAAGGCGAATGAAGCGATTTATACGTTCGTGGCCGTAGACGATACGGGTCGCCCTGTAGAAGTCGCACCAATATTACCAGAAACCGAACTCGAAAAAGAACGCTACGATGCCGCGTTAAGAAGAAAGCAATTGAGCTTGGTTTTGGCGGGTAAAATGAAACCCGATGAGGCTACGGAGTTGAAGGCGCTTTTTAATTCTTGATAAAAAAGAAACCTCAAAGGTTTTTGAAAACCTTTGAGGTTTATAAAAATACGTCTTCCGTATTTCTTGTGTTTACAGAAATCCTGTAAAAAATCTTAAATCTACATACCCGACAACCAACTCTGAGGGTTGTTGTAAACGGTATTCTGCTTGATCAGGAATTTGAGCGTGGTCTTACCCGTATCGCCATTCGTCCTGATTTTCCCGAGATTCTGCTTGATGCGTACTTTATCGCCTTTGCTCACGTTAACCGAACTCAGGTTCTGGTAAATCGTGAAATAATCCCCGTGTTGGATGATCACGGCCTTGTTCACCGGAGAAATCACGATGACGCTGATGACTTCGCCTCCAAAAACAGCACGTGCATTGGCTCCGTCTTCCGTAGTGATTTCGACACCACTGTTGTGAACGATCAGCGATTTGTGCACCGGGTGCGGTTGGTCTCCGTATCCTAAAGATACTACGCCGCGTTCTACCGGCCAAGGCAAACTTCCTTTGTTTGAACGGAAATTGTCGGCTACTATCTTCGCTTCGGGTGTCAAAACGATTTTCGATGGCGATTCGGCTACTTTGGCTTTCACTGCCGATGCTTTTGCCGGACTGGCTTTTGCAGCGGCAAGCGCGGCTTTCCTATTGGCTTCCTCGATCGCTTTCTGGATCAATCGGTCGATCTGGCGGTCGATGTTGCGGCTTTCCTGTTGCTTTTTCTTGATTTCGGCCGCAATCTTTTTCTTGTCTTTCTTGATGGAACTGACCAAAACTTCCTGCTCTTCTTTTTCTTTGAGAAGATCCCTGCGTTCTTTCTCGTTCTCTTTGAGCAGCTTTTGCTTTTCGGCTTTCTTGACCTCAATGGTGTTGTTGTATTGCACCAATTGCTCGGTCTTTTGCTTGATTTCCTCACCTTGCGCCTTGCGGTAACTCGCGTATTGCTTCATGTATTGGGCGCGTTTGTAGGCTTGCAGGAAACTTTGGGACGAAAGCAAAAACATCGCACGGCTTTGAACCGAACGGCTTTTGTACGATTTCAGGATCATCTGTGCGTAATCTTCGCGGATCACGACCAATTCGCGCTTGAGCTTGTTGATCTTGAGTTGCGTCAGATACAAATCGTCATTGAGAAGACGCGTTTGCTTTTCGGTAGTGTTGATCAATTTTTCCTTAAGACGGATTTTGTCTTTTTGGATCTCGATCTGGCTGCTGATCGATTTTTCCTGAGAGCGCATCTTATCGAGCTTTTCCTGATTCTCAAGAATTTCCCTTTGGATTTGCGCCTTGCGTTTCTCAAGCTTTTGCTGATCGGTCTGGGCAAATGCCGCCACCGTCAACAGTAAAAAGAAAAAGCTCGCTATTTGTTTGGTCATGGTGTTTTGTTCGGGATTAATCGAGATTTACGCGCTCGAACCCTTCCGGGACGCTATACGGGAACTGAAGGTTTTCATTGAATGTAGCTGCGTTATATTCGATACTGATGTTCGTTTTCCCTTTTGGCTGTATGGCTTCGAGCAAAATTTTGGCCGGAAGATATGCTTGTTCGAACTTATTGAATCCCGGATAATTGACCTCAAGGCTGCGTTGTTGGGCCGGTTGGCTCACCTGCTCCTTCTTGATCAGGTAATTCTCGGGTTCGAAATAAAAACTTTTGAGCGTACGCGTATCCGAATTATCGGTCAATTTTACCAGATTTCCTTCGACGGAACTCTTGTATTTGCCTTTGTTCAAATCGTCAAGCACACGTCCGATGAGCAAATTCTGCACTTTGTTGTAATCGAGAGACGTGCCCAACCATCGGCTCAAGGCTTCGTAATCGCCTTCGAAATACGTGCTGTTGATTTTCTCGTAATACTTGACCTCGTTAGGCGTAATCAACGCTTTGGCCATCGTGATCCCCAAAAATCGGATGCTCACGAAAATCTGCTTGTCTTTCTCGATGCGGATTTCGGCGTTGATGCTTTGGCTCTGGTTCTCGTCTTTGTATTTGGCCGAAGCCTTGATCGCGAGTGTCCGGAAGTTTTTCGCATCGGCATAATGACCCGAAATCACTTTGGCGACTTCGGCGTCCTCGGGTGCGGCAGGTGTTTTGGTTTCGGCTACCGTGGGTTGTGCGGTCTTGCATCCTACGAACAATACGGCAGATAGTATCAGGGCGTAAATTCTCATTTTTTCTTGTCCAGTAATTTTTCGGCTTTAAGGAAATAGCTCTCTTTTTTCTTTTGGTCGCCCAAACCGTTCCAGGCTTCACCCAATTGGATGTAGAAACTGGTTTCAAGCTGTTTGTCATCTACTACATAATCCAGGCCGATTTCGAGCAAATCCTTGGCTTTTTTGAAATTTTTCTGCTGATTGTAGGCCAATCCCGCGTAATAATAAAATTGCGGTTGCAGCGGATATGACTCGATCATTCCTTCGGCACGCTGGCCCAAAGACACGTAATCGGGCTGTTGCGCATAGGCTTCGAGCACGAGGAAAATCGCTTCCATATCGTTCGGTTCCGATTTCAAATGCTGTTCGTAATATCGCACGGCCTGAGCCCAATTCTTCTTGGCGTGATAGAATTTGCCGATTTCCTTGGCGACTTTCACTTCCTTGTCGTTGTCGAAATAGGAAATGGCTTTTTGCAAATCGGCTTCGTATTCGGGCTTGTCTTTGGCGAAAAGCAAAAACTCGTTCATCACGCGGTGACGGATCTTGTTGTCGATTTTCTTGCTCGCCAAAATCTGGTTCATGGCCTTGACGGCTTTCGGGCCGTCGCCTTTGGTCAGGTGGTATTTGAACAGGCTGATTTGCGCCCAATCCGATCCCGGAACTTCCTTCTCGAGCTTTTGGGCGATGTCGAGCGCTTTGCTGTCCTGATCGGAATCCCAATACAGGAACATTAGCGAAACGTAATTCGATTCGTCTTTAGGATTTAGCTTGATCTTGTCGAGCAGATTCGAAATTTCAGAACCCTGATACTTCGGATTCTTCATGATCGCCGCCTTGTAACTGTCGCGCAAATCGTTCGTACCGACCGTTTCGTTGAGCTCGTTGATGAGTTCGAGCGCCTTGTCGAACTGCTGCGTGTTCATGTAAAGCGAAGTCAGGTCTTCTTTGTATTCGCTTTTGAATTCGACGAGTTTCTTGACGATTACGATGGCTTGGTTGTAATCTTTGGTTTCGTAACACACGTCGTACATCCCGACCCACGCCCATTTGTTAGACGGATCCATTTTGGTGACCTGTTCGAAACTTTCGTAGGCTTTTTTGTAATCTTTCTGCGCCAGGTAATTTTTTCCGAGCTCGAAATATACGACCGGATTATTGGGTTCGAGTTTTTGGCATTTGAGCAAAGCCGTAACCGCTTTGTCGTAGTTCTCGATGCCTTTCTGTTTGAGCGATTCGTAAAAACTGTTGCGGAATTCGCTCGACTCCAAAGCCACATCCTCAGGCTCCTGGATTTGGGCCGAAAGGTTGGTCTGGATTGCAATCCCGATTAAAAGTATATAGGCGAATCGCTTCATTTTCTTATTCCAAAACGGAGTAATCCCCGATGCTGATGCTTTTAAAATTCCCGTCGAAACTCGCATGGTTGCCGATCATGGCATTGTCGAGGTCGGCGTTTTTGATGTGTGCGTGCGTCTGGATCAAACTGTCTTTGATCTTGCTCTCCGTCACGTGGGTCGCTCTTCCTAACGAAACGTTCGGGCCGATAATCGAATTGATCAAAACCACGTCTTTGTCGATGAAACAAGGCGGAATGATCGTAGAATTCTCGATTCTCGCTTCTTTGCTGATCATGTTCTCGCCGTCGTTGTGCAAAAATCCGAGCATTCTCGAATTGGTTTCCACCGTCACGTTCTTGTTGCCGCAATCCATCCATTCGTCTACTTTTCCGGGAACGAAACGCAAGCCTTTCTGCTTCATGTTCTCGAGTCCGTCGGTGAGCTGATATTCGCCTCCTTTGGTGATATCGTTATCCAAAAGGTATTGCAATTCGGCTCTCAACGTTTCACCCGATTTGAAATAATAGATACCGATGATGGCCAAATCCGAAACGAAATCTTTCGGTTTTTCGACGAAATCGGTAATTCTGTCTCCGTCGAGTTTCACAACCCCAAACGCGCTCGGATCTTCTACTTGCTTGACCCAAATCACGCTATCGGCGGTTGTATCTAACGTAAAATCGGCGCGGAATAGTGTATCGGCATACGCCACGACGATCGGTCCGCTCATCGATTCTTTTGCCGACATGATCGCATGAGCCGTTCCCAACGGTTGTTCCTGATAGTAAATCGTGCCTTTCGCTCCGAGTTTTTCGGCAATCGCGACAAGATCTTCTTCTACCTGTGTGCCGAAATCTTTGTGGATGATGAACGCGATCTCGTCTATCTTTTGGTTGATGACGCCCGCAATGTCTTCTACAAGACGATGCACGATAGGTTTACCGGCGATTGGAATCAACGGCTTTGGAATCGTAAGCGTATGTGGACGTAATCTTGAGCCGCGACCGGCCATTGGGACTATTATCTTCATTTTTATTGAACTTCGTTATTCGTTATTCGTTATTCGTTATTCGTTATTCGTTATTCGTTATTCGTTATTCGTTATTCGTTATTCGTTATTCGTATTATCTTTTTTCAGCTTCTCTTTCGAAGTTTGGATGCTTCTAACAAAAATGGAAATCAACTCATTTGCTTCTATTTGTGTTTTCTCCATCATATCATTCGATATGAGATAAAGATTTGCTTTTCTCAATATCTTTAAACAAGACAACGTTTCTCTTAATTCTTTTAAAACGATTGACATCTTGTGTATAAAATCATTTCGAGATTCTGCGCTTTGAGCTTCACTATAGTTCAAAGATGGCGCTGTTCCTGATCGTATAATTTGTCCTGATAAATGATTTCCTGGTTTTGAATTTTCAATCCCTTTTGAGATTTCAATAATCATTACGGCAAAATCTATCAACCTTTCGTGTAAATTAAATTCTCTCATGGCTTATAAAAGTTTTAGATGGCAAATATTTTTGAATGTTGAATAACGATCAACGAATAACGAATTTTGAACTATTTCGTTCCCGTACTCCCAAAACCGCCCGCACCGCGACTCGTTTCGGTCAATTCCGACACTTCAATCCATTCGGCGCGTTCGTGCCTGGCGATGACCAGTTGGGCGATGCGCTCGCCGTTTTCTACGACGAAAGCCTCATTGGATAAATTTACCAAAATTACC
This sequence comes from Flavobacterium agri, assembly GCF_013401995.1. Lineage (GTDB taxonomy): Bacteria > Bacteroidota > Bacteroidia > Flavobacteriales > Flavobacteriaceae > Flavobacterium > Flavobacterium agri. The sequence continues at coordinate 138,261 of NZ_JACBJI010000002.1, read as the reverse complement.
CCGATTTCTCCTCGGTAATCGGCATCTATCGTGCCTGGTGAATTGAGTACGGTAACCCCTTTTTTCGCGGCCAATCCTGATCGCGGACGCACCTGAGCTTCGTATCCGATCGGAAGTTCGATGAACAAGCCGGTCTTGACGATGGCCCGTTCAAGCGGGTTTAACGTAATGGGTTCAGTAAGTACCGCGCGCAAATCCATTCCTGCCGAAGCGATTGTTTCGTAGTTGGGAAGCGCATGGCCTGAGTTGTTGATGATCTGTATTTTCATTTGTAATCGGTTCGTATTTGGTTTGGGAATCGCTTAAATCTCCATCCTCTTTGTCCTTGACTTTCGCTTGATGATTTTCTCGAGCGTTTCTTTTTCGCTGTAATAGATGAAGCCCATAAAAATCAACAAAAGCGGTATGTTGACGTAATAATTCTCACGGAAACCGTAAAACGCTATGAACGAAAATCCGATGGAAATACCCAGATAACCCAAGATTTTTTTCATGTCGTACGGGATTTCGTATTGCTTTTGCCCCATGACGTACGAAATGACCATCATCGAGCCGTAAGCCGCGATCGTCGCGATGGCCGAACCCATGTAACCGTCCCCGCTTTTCTTTTGCATGAGCGGGATCAGGATGAAATTGAGCGCCAACGTCACGACCGCGCCGACCAGCGAAATGTAAGCGCCGATGTGCGTCTTGTCGATGAGCTTGTACCAAACCGAAAGGTTCGTGTAAATCCCTAGGAAAAAATTTGCGATGATGATAAGCGGCACGACTTTCATCGCTTCCCAATAACCCGGATTGTCGAGCAGCAAAATTTTGAGCACGTCGGCGAACACGACTACCGAAAGCAAAATGAACGATCCGAAAATCACGAAATACTTGGTGATTACTGCGTAGGTCTGTTTGGCGTTGTCGTTTCCGGAATGGCTAAAAAAGAACGGCTCGATGCCCAACCTGAAAGCGGTCGCGTACAACGTCATGAATAGCGCCAATTTATAACAAGCCGAATAAACACCCACTTGCGCTTTGGCGACATTGGCCGGCAGTAATTTCTCGAGTAGGATCTTGTCGAAATGCTCGTTGATGGCGAACGCGATTCCGGCGAAGAAAATCGGAAGTCCGTATTGCATCATACGCTTCCAAAGTTTCGGGTCGATGTGCCAGTTAATCTTGAAATAATCGGGAGAAAGCACGACGAACGTGAGGAAACTCGCAATCAGGTTCGACATGAAAATATATCCGACCTCGAAATTCGGCACGTATAGGCTGCTGATGAAACTATCGGGATGGTTGTCGGCAAAAACCGGCAACCAAAGCAAACAGATTAGGTTCAATCCGAGGTTGACCGCGACGTTGCCAATCTTGATTGCGGCATACATCATGGGTCGTTGCTGGGCGCGCAGTTTCGAGAATGGGATCACGACAAGCGCATCGAGCACCAAAATCCAAATCGCGTAGGTAATATACGACGCATCGACATTGACCATATGCGCGATGCTGTTGCGGAACAGCAAAGCGGCTCCCAAAAACAGCATGGACGACCAGAAAATAGAAATCGTCGAAGTGGAAACCACATTTTCCTTATCGTGCTCGGAATTGTAAAAGCGGAAGAAACCCGTCTCGAAACCGTATGAAAGCCCTACGTTGAGGAAAATCATCCACGCCATGACGATCGTGACTTCGCCGTATTCGCCTTCGGGCAATTTGTTCGTGTACAAACGCACGAGCAAAAAACTCAGCATGCGCGGTAAAACCGTAGCTAGTCCGTAAATCGCAGTCTGTTTGAAAAGGCTTTTGTACACGTGAGGTAATCGAATTGTCGCTAATAAGCAAAAATAGCCAATTCATGTGGGAAACTTTGTTTTTCGAATGGTCGTTATCACCATTTTAATTAACATTTAAGAGCTTTTGAGATGGGTTTCGATGCTTTTCTGCAGGATTTGCTGTTGCGAACGATAAACGAATTGGAACCAAACAATCAGCAACGGAAAAAGGACTGCCGCAATCCACAGGTTTTTTTCGTCGGATGCAACCGAAGCGACAGCGATTGCGAACCAAATCAAGAACAAAATTGCGATTTCGCCTCTCATGCCGCTGCGCATCTCGACATGGATTTTGTCGTTGGCGTCGCGTAAAATCATCACTTCCGTACCGATCGGATACGATTTGAAACTGTTGATCAATGCGACCCCAAACGAAGCTTTCAATCGGCACTCGATCGCGTATTCATTTTGGCGTCTGGCGTAAAAAGACGCCCCGCCAACGAGTAATTTGTCTTCCAAATCCTCTATGTCGCCTTCGATTTCGAAAGTGCGCCAGACGCTAAAAAAATTCCGCATATCCAAAAATAAAAAAGCCGGACAAAATCCGGCTCTTTTCACTTATGTGTTTTTATTATCCTTTCAAGGCTTCGGCTCCACCAACGATCTCGAGGATTTCGTTCGTAATGGCCGCCTGACGTGCCTTGTTGTAGGTCAATTTCAACTGGTTGCGCAATGCCGTCGCGTTGTCGGTCGCTTTGTGCATGGCCGTCATACGCGCTCCGTGCTCTGATGCGAAAGAGTCGCGAACCGCTTTGTACAATTGCGTCTTGAGCATTTTCGGGATGAGCGTCATCACGATTTCCTCTTTCGATGGTTCGAAGATGTAATCGACGATCTGTTTGTTGTCTGTCGTGGTTGGCGGAACCAACGGCAGGAACTGCTCTTCCTTGATGATTTGCGTCGCAGCGTTCTTGAACTGGTTGTACACGACGATTACCTTGTCGTATTTACCGCTCACGAAAAGCTGGACGATCTCGTCGCTGATCAACGATATGTTCTCGAAAGTCAAGTTGTCGAAAATCGCATTGTTGTTAGAAACCACGTTGCCCGATTTTTTGAGCAAATCATTTCCTTTTTTACCCAGCGTCACATAATGCACGTTCTTTCCGGCGTAAACGCTTTCGGTCAAACGTCTCACTTCTTTGAGCACGTTCGAGTTGAAAGCACCCGCAAGACCACGATTCGAAGTCACGGCTACGATAAGCACGTTCTTCACTTCGCGCTGCGTGGTGAATTCACCACCTGCATCCGTATCGAGCGTAGACGACAAATTCTGGAGCAATTCCGTGAGCTTTTCGGCATACGGACGCATGGCGGTAATCGCATCCTGGGCTTTTTTCAATTTGGCCGCAGATACCATTTTCATCGCCGACGTGATTTGCATCGTCGAGGAAACGGAAGTGATCCGGTTACGTATTTCCTTTAGGTTTGCCATTATAATTTGAAAATTAGATAATTTGAAAATTTGAAAATGACGGTCATTTCCAAATTTTCAAATCTTCAAATTGATTAATTGTATTTTGCTGAAACTTCTTTCGCCGCTTTCTCGATAACGTCTGTGATCTCGTCGGTGAATTTACCGGCTTTCAAAGCGTCAAGAGTGTCGCGGTGCTTGGCGTTCATGTACTCGAGGAAGTCTTTTTCGAATTCCTTCACTTTTTCTACAGGAACGTTACGCAATAGGTTTTTAGAACCTGCGTAGATGATCGCAACTTGGTCTTCAACGGTAAACGGAGAGTTCAGACCTTGCTTGAGGATCTCAACGTTACGCTTACCTTTCTCGATTACGTTCAAAGTAACGGCATCAAGGTCTGAACCGAATTTCGCGAACGCTTCCAATTCACGGAACTGCGCCTGGTCAAGCTTAAGCGTACCGGCAACTTTCTTCATCGACTTGATTTGGGCGTTACCACCAACACGCGATACGGAAATACCTACGTTGATCGCCGGACGTACACCAGAGTTGAACAAGTCAGACTCCAAGAAAATCTGTCCGTCGGTGATCGAGATCACGTTTGTCGGGATATAAGCCGAAACGTCGCCCGCTTGTGTTTCGATGATCGGAAGAGCCGTAAGCGATCCGCCGCCTTTTACAATCGGTTTCAAAGATTCCGGAAGGTCGTTCATGTTCTTGGCGATAGCGTCGTCACCGATCACTTTCGCAGCTCTTTCAAGCAAACGGCTGTGAAGGTAGAAAACGTCTCCAGGATACGCCTCACGTCCCGGTGGACGACGAAGCAACAACGACACCTCACGGTAAGCGACCGCTTGTTTCGACAAATCATCGTATACGATCAAAGCCGGACGGCCCGTGTCGCGGAAGTACTCACCGATAGCAGCACCTGCGAACGGAGCGTAAACCTGCATCGGAGCAGGATCGGAAGCATTGGCAGCAACGATTACCGTATAAGCCATCGCTCCTCTTTCTTCCAACGTTTTTGCGATACCAGCAACAGTCGAAGCTTTTTGTCCGATAGCGACATAGATACAGAATACAGGCTGACCTGCATCGTAGAATTCTTTTTGGTTTAGGATGGTATCCAAACAAACCGTAGATTTTCCGGTTTGACGGTCACCGATCACAAGCTCACGCTGTCCACGTCCAACCGGGATCATCGCGTCTACCGCCTTGATACCTGTTTGAAGCGGCTCGGTTACCGGCTGACGGAAGATTACACCCGGTGCTTTACGCTCAAGTGGCATCTCGTAAAGGTCACCACCGATAGGGCCTTTTCCGTCGATTGGCTGACCAAGCGTGTTCACGACACGGCCAACCATTTGCTCACCCACTTTCAATGAAGCGATGCGCTGTGTTCTTTTTACATCGGAACCTTCTCTGATCCCAGTAGATGGGCCGAGCAATACGACACCAACATTATCTTCTTCAAGGTTCAATACGATTCCTTCCAAACCGTTATCGAACTCTACCAATTCACCATATTGTACGTTTGACAATCCGTAAACGCGGGCGATACCATCACCGACGTTCAAAACGGTTCCCACTTCTTCAAGCGTCGCTCCCGATTCGAAAGCCGAAAGCTGCTTCTTCAATATTGCTGAAATTTCAGCCGGTTTAATTTCCGCCATAACTTTATGTTTATCTACCTATGTTAACTTGAACTCCCGGTTTGCGGGTTTCGTCTTTTATTATTACTGTGTGTGTGTCGGAACCGCTTCTGTTATATTGGTCAGGGAACGGGGTTCCATATTTTTCAACTATCCTGTCTACACGCTCAGGATTCAGCGTTCCGTCTTCGTTTACCGCTTTGCCGACGTAAATCAGACGCATGATCTCTTTTTGGAAATCCTTCATCTCGATCTTTTTGTTCAAGCCGAGGAAAGAGATTTCGTAATACGTGAGCGATCCGTCTTTGTTAGAACTTGTAATCGGCTCGACTCCTTTAAGACGGATGGTCTTGAAGAAAATGATCTCGTCGCCGGCCGCGTTGACCAAAGAACAAGTACTGTCGAAAGTTCCGCATTCGGTGTATTTCAACCATACCGCGTCATCGACAAGGACATCGCCTTTCTTGAGCTTCACTTTTTGTGACATCCCAATCGCCGAAACTACCAGCATGGCTATCAAAAAGATCTTTCTCATTATTGGGTCAATTCTCTTTTAAGAACGTTCAAACGGTTGGCTACCGAAGCATTGTATTGCTTGTCGCCGATGCGAAGGATGAAACCTCCGATGATTTCCGGGTTCACGATATTCTCGATCACGATCTTCTTGTTCGAAAATTCGAGAATCTTGCTCATCACTTTGGCTTCCATTTCTTTGTCGAGTGCGATGGCCGTAGTAACGGTTGCTACCTCAACGCCGTTCATGTCTTCGAAAAGCTTGTTGTATTCTGTAGCGATCGCGCCAAGTATCTCGAAACGCTTATTCTCTTTCAAAAGACGGAACAACCCTTTTGTGATGTTGTGCGCCGCATCGAACACTTCCAAAGTCGCCTTTTCCTTGACTTCATTGCTGATGATCGGACTGTCGAGAAACCCTTTAAGTTCTGCATTCGCTTCAAGGTTTTCGGCAATGTGCGCCATGTCATTGTTCACTTCGGAAGCGACTCCGCGTGAATGCGCCATATCTAAAATCGCTTTCGCGTAACGGATAGCAGCTCTAGACATATTAGTTCAGTTTAGCGTCGGCCAACATCTTGTCGACCAATTTGATTTGTGATTCTTTGTTCGAAAGCTCTTCTTTCAAAAGCTTCTCGGCGATTTCCAAAGAAAGTGAAGAAACCTGCGCTTTCATTTCGGCCATCGCTGCGTTTTTCTCGGCGTTGATCGCGGCTTTTGCCTGTTCGATCATCTTCGCGCCTTCGGTAGCGGCATCGGCTTTAGCGTCGGCGATCATTTTTTCTTTGATCTCACGAGCTTCCTTAAGCATCGCATCGCGCTCCATACGGGCTTGTTGCAAAGTCTCTTCGTTTTTGGCTTGAAGGGCAACCATTTCCTCGCGCGCTTTCTCGGCAGAAGACAAGGCGTTGCGGATTCCTTCTTCGCGGTTGTTTACCGAATCCAGGATCGGCTTCCAGGCAAACTTGCGCAACAAAAGGATAAGGCCGATGAAAATGAGCATCTGCCAAAAGAACAAACCTAATTCGAACTGATTAACTAATTTTTCCATTTTCGGAATATATATGTTTTAAATTTTAATCTTTAATAGAAAGTCAGTTACAACCAACCGTTGCAACTGACCTCTGTTCTTCATTACGCGAAAAGAGCCGCGAAACCAATACCTTCGATAAGCGCTGCTGCGATCAACATAGCTGTCTGGATTTTTCCAGAAGCTTCAGGTTGACGAGAGATCGCGTCCATCGCTGAACCACCGATTCTACCGATACCAAGACCGGCTCCGATTACGATCAGACCAGCACCTACAATAGTTGGAATTTGCATGATAAATATATTTAAGATTAAACAGTATTTCTAATTAGTGATGTGCGTCGTCATGGTGATGTTCTTCTACGGCCATACCGAAGTACAAGGCAGAAAGCATCGTGAAAATATACGCCTGAAGGAACGCTACCAAAATCTCGAGGATCGAAAGCACGAAGGCCAATCCGAAAGAAAGGGAGCTTCCCAACCAGCTCTTGAAAATAAACATCAAACCGATGATGCTCATCAATACTATGTGACCTGCCAACATGTTCGCATAAAGACGGATCATCAATGAAAAAGGCTTAATGATAGCACCAAGCAATTCGATTGGCGCCAATACGATACGCATCGGTTTCGGAACGCCCGGCATCCAGAACATATGCGCCCAATAATCTTTTTTCGCAGTTAATGTCGTAATCAAAAAAGTCAGGATAGCAAGTGAGAACGTAATGGCGATGTTACCGGTAACGTTGATTCCCAGCGGTGTCAATCCGAAAAGGTTCAGGAACAGGATAAAGAAGAAAATCGTAAGCAAATAGCCCATGTATTTTCTGTGGTATTTCACTCCGATGTTCGGAATCGCGATCTCGTCGCGGATGAACACGACAAGCGGTTCGAAGAAACGTCCGATACCTGTGGCGATACCGTTGTTTTTCCCGTATGATTTAGCCAGGCTAGTGAACAACCAGAACATAAGGATCGCGGCGATCAAGATAGAAAGCACGCTTTTCGTGATGGAAAGGTCGAGCGGGTGGATGTTCGTAGTGTGGCCTTTTTCGTCGTGTGTAAAAGTGCCTTGTGCGTCTGTGCGGTATACTTTTCCGTCGTGATGGTTGATGGCATAGTATTTTCCGTTCGATTCGGCTACAGATTCTCCGTGGTTGAATTTAGAAGACGAGAAAACATGGAAACCTTCGTCTACCAAAATCACCGGAAGCGGGAATCCGAAATGCGTTCCGGCCTCTTCGTCAGAGAACAAAGTAAAGTCGTGCGAATCTAAAACGTGGTGATTGATAAAAGCCTTGATTTTGCCTTTGGCATCTGTAGGTTCAGCGTGGGCCTCGTGGCTTTCGGCTTCGGTCGCCGTAGCGTGCGCTTCCTCGGTAGAAGCTGCTGTGGCGTGCTCCTCATGCTGGGCGATTCCGGCAAAAGAGAGAGCGGTGATGAACAAACTGGCAATGATTGTGAGCGATTTACGTGAAAACACCATAATATAAATAAGCTTGAAAGCTGTTTTTAAATTTGGCGCAAAGGTACATTTAAAATCGGAAAGTAAAAGGACGTAATTCGCTAAATTTTACTGAATTTGAAGATAATTACGAAATCGATTTCAAAAAGCCGACTTAAACGCGCAAAATCACATGCTTAAAGTGTCAATCGCGATTGAGCATTCTGCTCGCGGTTATGGTTTCAAAAGCCAAAAACAACGCAAAAATCACAAAGAAATTGATTTTTTCGATTTTTAGGTCGTGGGCAAGCACAGGTCGCAACAAAAAGTAAGCGAACACCATTTTGGCCGAAGTAATGATCAGGAACGTATACCCGACGTTGTCCTTATTGCGTTTTTCGACGATGATCAAAACCAAAAGGATGATGACCGACGCTATTAAAAAGTACGCATACAATTCCAACGGCGCATATACAAAAGCGTCCGTACCGACATTAAAAAGGTGTAATATGAGTGCATGAAGTGCGGCGGCCAAAATCGAGATTCCGACGATTTCGACGATAGGACGCCAACGTCCGAAACTATTCATCATCCGATTTATTGATTTCCTGTACCTGACGGTTTACGTTATAAATGGCAACCGCCACACCGGCGATGACGAGGGTTTTGACGTAGATGTTGTTCTCGTTAGGATATTTCTCGTCAAGCCATTTCCCCGCATACGCAAAAACGAACACGATCACACCCATCTGGATCGGGATGTTGATAAGCGCAAGCCACTTATTCCCCTTTTTCTTGCGGTTCGGATCGCTGCTCATAAACGGGTAGGTTTTTGGGTTGCGGACGCATTTCGCAAGACGCGCTGAAACCTGCTCCGGGTTCTACCGAAAGCTTGGCGCAGATCACATGTCCGTGTATGTTGGCTTTGGCTTTGACGTTAAGCATCTCGGCCACCTGGATTTTCCCTTCGAACTTGCCTTCGATGTCGGCGTTCTTACAAACGATGTCGCCTTGTACCGCACCCGCCGGACCGATCACGATCTTTCCGCTGCATTGCAAATTGCCGATGAGTTTCCCATCTAGGCGCAAATCGGCTTGGGAAATGATGTCGCCTTTGATCGCCGTCCCTTCGACGATCCTGTTGGTTTTCCCCAAAAGGTCGGTATAGGATTTCGGGCTTTTGTCGAACATTACTTTCTAGGCTGTTGTTGTGTAGGTTGTTGGGTCGTTGCTTTCGGATTCGTCGAATTCATTCCCGGAGGCATGTTGTTTTGCTTCGGATCGTCCGAATCCTGTGGCGGCCTTCCGATCGTCGGCGGCTGGTTGCCTTGTTGCTGGGTTTGCGCCGGACGTTGTTTCGGGATGCGCGCACCGCGAGGCGTCTGGTTCTTTTTCGGCTCGTCTACCGGTTTCAATGCCGGAGCGGCGCGTTTTTCGGCAGGCTTGTGCGGATCGGCCAAGTATTCCTCAAGGTTTTTCTTGATCTGCACGATTCCGTAGTTGTCGCTTGAAATCACGATCGGCGCATCTGGCACTTTGTATTCCTTGAATTCCTTGAGTACAGATGCGATTCCTTCGGCTCCTTGTTCGGTCTTGATGCCGTGAAGCACGACGAAATTCATGTCCATCGTATAAATGTCGAGCGATTGCGTAAGCTGGTCGGCCGTTCTTTCGGAAATGAACTTCTTGAGTTTTTCCTGAAGCGACTTGATGTTCTTGGCTTGCGGATCTGGAGCGCGATACAGGATTTTCCAGCTCTTCGGTTCTTTTTCGTTGAACTGAAGGTTTTCCATCATGACCACGTCGCGTCCGAGCAAGGTTTCGGCTTCTTTACCTTCGGCCTGGTTCGGATACGTAAGCGCCACATAATTGAGTGCTTTCTTATATTCTTCAAGGCCTTTGAGTTTCCCGATGTTGCGCGCCTTGAGCATCTCGAATTTCGGAAGCATTTCCTCGCCCGTATATTGGTCGATGGCTTCCTCGATCTTGGTCATCACTTCTTTATACTCGCCATCTTGGTACAGTTTGTACAATTTGTTGAACGAAGCGGTCGGCGTGAGCGCGGCGTCTCCGGTCATTTCGGCATTGCTCAAAATCTGGGCGTAACGCGAATCCGGATACTGGCTGATGATGTCTTGTTTGATCACGGCAGCCTTATCCTTATCGATGATCTCGTAAATCTTGTACAGGTTGTATTGTGCCGGAAGGATCAAACGTTCTTCGGGGCTGTTCATCAACAGTTTCTCGAGCTTGTCGGCAGCGCGCTGGTATTCCTTGAACTTCTCCTTATAAATGACGCCAAGCTGATAATACGCGAAGTTGCGTTCTTTGGCCAAACTGTCGATTACGGTTTTCGAGGTCGGAAGCTGGCTGATGTAAAAATCTGTGGTATACTTCGCCTCGGCTTGTTGCTCCGCAATTCTTTGGGCTTGTTTTTCTTCTTCGGTCATTTCGGACTCGTCTTTCTCTTCGGGCTTGTCGGCATTCGACGGTTTCGAGAAACGCCAATTTTCCTGATAGGTGCGGTTGCCCCAATTCTTCCGGAATTCCGATTTCCCGAAAGCCACCGTCGTGGAATTATAGAAGTAGAAATCACCCGGTTTTGAGTTTTTCGGAGCCTGAGTCGTCGTTTGCCCTGCATTGGCCGCATTGTCCTTTTGGGCAGCAATCGCGGACGACTTCCTCGAAGCGCCTTTCACATCGCTATCGTTCGAAGCTACGTCGTTCCCGCTGGCCTGGGCAAGTGCTTCGGCTTTTTCTTTTTCCTTTTCGGCGGCGATGCGTTTGGCCTCGTCCTGTTTTTTGAGTTTGTCGATATACGCTTGATAGTAGGCGATTTGGCCTTCCTTAGACATCGAATACACGTTGATGATGCTGTCGTTGGTTTGGGCGATGCCTTCGTACTTGATCACATCGTCCAAATTCATGCGCTTCTTCTCGATCAGACGGTATTCGCGGGTTCTCGGTTTGAGGTGCACGAGCGTACTGTCGTAATACATTCCCGCCGTAACGTATTTGGCCTCGTTGAAATAAATTTCGGCCATGTTGCGGTAGTTCGATGCGTTCAAATAGGCGTCTTTTGGTTCGGCGTCGAGCGATTTGTTATAATATTTAAGGGCTTGCTCGGGTTTTTTGCGCTTGTCGTAAAACAACGCCATCTGATGGTTGAGCACATCGAGATACGGACGGTTCTCACGATCCTTAAGCAATTTGTTGTATTTCTCGATGAAAGAAAGTGTATCGCCTTTCTCGTAATCGAATTGAGCCGCCTGTCGACCGTGCGCCTGAAGCGTATACATGCGTGGCGAACTGCGCTTCATGTCGATCACCTGTTGGTAATACGTCCAAGCGCTGTCTTTTTGTCCGGCTTCGTCGAACAATTGCCCGATGATGAAACGGTAGCGCGCCTCTTCCTCGTCATGTCTCGTATTCTTTAGCGCGATCTTCAAACGCGAAACGGCGCTGTCTTTCTGTTTGGTGTTGATGAACGCCTGTGCCAATGTCGCATTCGCATCGGAATAGACTTGTCGGTCGAGCTTCACTTTTTCGTCGGCAAGTAATTTGGAAAGGTTCGTGATGGCGAGCTGATCGTTCTCCAAACGCATATTCGTCTTTTCACGCCATACTTTGGCTTCGTAAATACGGCTGCTTTTCGGGTATTTGTACAATACATAGTTGAACGCTTCCAACGCCGGAATGTAACGCTTGTCGTAATAACGCGCTTTCCCGAGCAAAATATGGGCTTCGTCTATCTGATAGTTGACTTCGGTACCGCCGATATTCATCGAATGTTTTTGGATGGCTTTCGTGGCTTTTTCCTCGGCACGTTGGAAATTCGGGTTTTTTTGCTGGTCTTTCGGGCCTGTAGGTTGGCCGCCCATGGTAGGTTGCTCGACCTCGGGCTGCATGCGTTCTACGGGAAGGATTTCCCAAAAATTGTCGCCATAAGTCGTGCGCAGGTCGGTCATTCCGGCCTCGAGCGCCATATCGCCGTTGTAAAGGATGTTGTATTTCGTGCTCAACGCGTGCGAATTGCGCGCAAGAAAAGTATCGCGTTTGGTCGAACAAGCCACGAGCAAGGCGATAAAGCCGAAAATCGATACGATTCGGAATATATTGGTTTTCAAGACGGTCACCGTTTTATGCATTAACTGCCGAATGGCGTTTTTAGTATATAAACGGGTAAAAATAGGGTTTTAATCGATACGGCAATTTAGGCGTTTGCGTTTTTTGACACCCAAAAATCAAACCGCGAAGAATTCCTCGAGTTCCTTAAGGGTTTCGGGCGAAGTTTGGATGTCCTTGACGATCTGGCCTTTCTGCAACGCGACGATTCGGTTACAAACCTCGACCGTATGCGCCAAATCATGGCTCGAAACAAGGATCGTCACATTCGGGTCGTCGGCGAGTTCCTTGATGATTTTCTTGAGACGGTTCACGGTCGTCGGGTCGAGGTTCGCGAACGGTTCGTCGAGGATAATGACTTCGGGTTTGCCGATAAGCGTGGCGATGATGCCCACTTTTTTCATGTTTCCCTTAGACAGATCGCGCAGGTATTTCTTGCTGTTGAGAATTTCTCCGTTAAAGAATTCCTCGTGTTTGGACAACAGCGCATCGACGTCTGCCTTGTTTTGCTTGCGAAGGTCGCCGATGAAATAGAAGTATTCTTCGGCCGTCAGATATCCGATAAGAAAACTCTCGTCGAGAAATGCCGCCGTGTGAGGTTTCCACGCTTCACTCGTATTGACTTGTACGCTTTTGTTTAAGATGTGCCCGCTCGTCGGTTCGATAAGGTCGAGCAAAAGGCTGAAGAACGTCGTCTTTCCGGCGCCGTTGTTGCCTACTAACCCGAAGCTTTCCCCGCTTGGGATATACAGGTCGGATATGTTCAAAACGGTCGTGCCGTTGTATTGTTTTGAAAGTTGGGATACGTTTATCATGATTGTCGTTGACAGATGGTTTTTAATTGTTGATTCGTTGATTGAATACGGATTGTAAGGCTTACGTTCCTTTATAAGCCGCGATCGTCTTGTATTTCTCGGTGCGGTAAATGCGCTCGATGACCGTGAACATCTTGTTGCGGAACGCGAATCCGGCAAGGCCTGCGCCAGCCACCAAAATAAACCCGAGTTCGGCGCTGTACGTGTAGAATCCTAACGCGTAAAGCAACATAGGCACGAGAAGTTTCGGCACGGTAATAAGAAGTGTCCTGACGTTGAAAGCCTGTTTGTTGCCGAACGCCTGTTTGCCCGAAGTCAAATCGATAGGTGTCTTGACGAAAGCGCCTCCGAGCAATACCAAATGCGAATTGACGCCTATGTTGTAAATCGCGCCTACGACGATCAGCATGTAAATTTTCCATCCGAAAACCAGGTAAAAAGACGCGAGAATCGTCGAAATCACGGTCGCGATCACCATAAGCCACCATTTCGAGGCGAGATAATCTTTGTATTTGATGTTCTGGCTCATCATCAGCGGATAATACGAACTGTCCCAACTCGGTACGAACTGACCGAACGTGAACAGGAATCCGCCCGAGACGAAAATGCCCGCAAAAACCTGCCACATGGGCGCGCGGTATTGTTCGATGGCGTTGGTGTAGAACAGCAATCCGTAGAAAATGAAAATGACGCTCATCACGACGGTAGTACGCGAACGTTTGTTGCGCTTGAGCAATCGGATGTCGTTCTTGAGGAACACGCCCATTTCGCCGAACTGGTCGAGCCAGCCAAAGTTTTCGGTTTTGGCGATGTCATTTTTCTTGGCGAGTCCGGTGTCAAGATACAACCTGTTGCGGTAATATTTGAAAACGAACCAATACAGCAACGCCAAAAATACGAGCGCGAAAATCACGCCGATCGGTGTCTCGTAAAACGCCGAGAACACCATTTGCGTATAAACCGTCACATCGTACCAATCGTAATACCAACACAAGGCCGCAGCCAATACGATACCCACGACAGGATAGAAAACCGCATCCTTATTATTGATCAAAAGGTTGATGAAATTATCGGCGAGCAAAATAGCGGCAATCGAAAAATGCCACATCAGTACATTTATAGGCGAGTGACCATTGATAAGCAGCGCTACCGTAAACGGTATGAGCCAGAACAAATGGATCGCGTTGAAAAACGAAATGACGCTTTTTCCGATCGCGAAATGTACGACCGTATTGCGTTTCACATTCAAAATCAACAACGGCTTGATGTTCATCACGGGCATTTTCTGCATGAAGTAGCGGATCGTCAAATCGAATACCATATAAAAAATCAGGTATTTGTTGACGACCTCGAGCGGATTCAGGCCTTGTTCCTTGAGTATCGGATACATCGCAAAACCCAGCATGCAGAACATGAAAGCATAAAAAGTCGCTACGATACCCAGAATGATTTTGATGGCGAGATTCGCGCCAAGTGCCGAAGACCTGAAGAACGCTTTGGTCTCGAGCATAAAGAAATGTTTGAACATGGATACCTTTTTAGGATAGGAGCATAAAAATACTCAAATGTTACGTGATTTTCGAATTGATTTACAATCGTTCGCGCCAAACCCGAAACAAGACCTGTTTTTTGTAATTTTGCAAAAATTTTAAGCATGTCAACCACGTTCTACAAGCTCAATATAAAAGATGTGACACGAGAAACGCCCGAAGCCATTTCTGTAGCTTTCCGCGTTCCCGACCAACTTCGCGACTATTACAAATTCATCGCCGGACAATATCTTACGCTGAAACTCACTTTGGACGGAGAAGAAATCCGACGCGCCTACTCGATCTGTTCCGCTCCCGGAAGCGACGAATTGCGCATCGCGATAAAATCGGTGAAGTCGGGCTTGTTCTCGGCTTTTGCCAATGCGCAATTGAGAGAAGGCGACACGATGGAAGTCGGTTTGCCCGAGGGAACGTTCACTTTCGAACCCGACGCGTCGCGCAGAAAGAACTATGCAGCTTTTGCGGCCGGAAGCGGGATCACGCCCGTCATGGCAATCATCCAAAGCGTATTGCAAGGCGAACCCAACAGCACTTTCGTATTGGTTTACGGCAACAAAACGCCCGACCAGACAATCTTCCACAACAAAATCCACGAGCTCGAACAACAATATACCGGTAGATTCTTCGTACATTTCGTATACAGCCAGGCCAAGGTCGAGCACCAGATTTTCGGAAGGATCGAGCGTTCTACCGTCAATTACATCATCAACAATAAATATAAGGAAGTCGATTTCGACAAGTTTTGGCTTTGCGGACCCGAAGAGATGATCATGACCGTGAGTTCGGTTCTTAAGGAGCATAATATCAAGGAGAAAGACATCCGCTTCGAGCTTTTCGTTCCGCCTAAATCAGAAAAACAACTTGCGACGCCAGTGGAAGGACATACCAAAATCACCGTGATGGTCGACGACGAGGAAACGACTTTCGAGATGTCGAAGAAACAGACATTGCTCGAGGCCGCACTCAAGCAAGGCATAGACGCTCCGTATTCGTGCCAGGGCGGAATTTGCTCAAGCTGTATGGCGCGCGTCACGAAAGGTTCGGCCGAAATGGTCAAGAACGCGATCCTGACCGACGGCGAAATAGCACAAGGTCTCGTGTTGACGTGCCAGGCGCACCCAACTTCCGAAGAGATTTACGTAGATTACGACGACGTCTAAAAAACCTTGACCATTTTGATGTTGGCGCGTTCGTAAAGCCCCGATTCCAGTTCGGTTTCCACAAATCCGAACTTGCGGTACAAATGGATCGCCGGCGTCAATTTCGTATTCGAATACAAAACGAGCTTGGGAATCCCGAGCTCTTTTGCTTTATTGAAGCATTGTTTGATCAGCATATTGCCGATACCGAAACCGTGGAAATTCTCTGAAACCGCCATTTTCCCTAACTCGAAATCACCGTCGGCTTTTTTGAGAAGCGACACCGTTGCGACGATCTGTTCACGAAAACGCACGAACCACACGAATCCGCCTTTATCGAGGATGTGTTCTTTAGGATTGGCGAGTGACTTCGCATCTCCGGGTTCGACTTTGAAGTACTTTTCGAGCCATTCGTAATTCAACGATTTGATATACGGCTTGAGCTCTTCGGAATAGTCGAGAAGTTCGATGCGGTCGCCTTGGGCTTTGGGTTCGGAAATGACTAAAAACGTAAGGTCATCGTTCGATTTATTTTTGATCCTGTGCCAGGTTTTGACTGGAATGTGAAGACTTTCATTTGCATTAACCGTAACGGTTTCATCCTCGATTTCAAAATTCGCCACGCCCGACAAAATATAGAAAACCTGTTGGCTTTTGGAATGGTAATGCAAAACTTCAGCCGTTTGCGGCGGCATCTTCTCACTGATCACGCTAAGCGATTCCGACTTGAGCAAATGCCAGCCGTCGCAATCGTCGCCCCATTTATAGTGTTCAGAATTGGCGACCGATTTTTTCATGCGATGACGGAATTTATTTTTTCGACGACCGTTTCTGGAGAAATCGTACGCATCGCGTCCTGGTAACCTTCGACGATCTTGTTTCCGTAAACCGAAGTCGGCAACAGCGGGAATTTTTCCCTGTCGGACACAATCAAATTCGAGTCGGGCTGGTTGAAAGGTGCAAAACCCGCAAACGGATGCGTCGCGCCCCAAAGCGTGACGGCGGGAATCCCGAACATCGCGGCCATGTGGGCGTTTCCGGAATCCATACTGAGCATCACGTCGAGGTTCGCGATAAGGTTGAGTTCTTGCGAAAGTTTGAGTTTTCCGGCAATCACGATCACGTTTTGACTGTCGGATTTTAGCGATTCCAGCGTTTTGATTTCATCGGTTCCGGCTCCGAAAAGGAAGATTTTGTTATCGGTGTTTTCGGATAGTTTCGAGACGACTTCGGCCATCAGATCGAGCGGATATTGTTTGCCCTGATGTGCGGCGAACGGTGCGATCCCGATCCATTTTGACGCTTTTTCGCCTGTTATCGCTTTCACTTCCGAAGCCAATTCGGGTGTTTTCGGAAATTCCGGATTGGACAAATCCATCGGAAAACCAAGTTCGCGGAACACGTCGGCATAACGCTCGAAAGTAGACTTGAGCGGTTTGAAAATCTTGTTTTCGGCTCGTGTGAGCGCTTTCTTTTCGGCCCGTCCTTTATCGATTTTGGCCACGGGTTTTCCGCTTCCGACAAAAAACGAACGCACGATCTTGGAACGCAACACATTGTGAAGGTCGGCCAAAGCGTCGACTTTGCGTTTTTTAAGATCCGAATACAATCGGGCGAGTCCCAAAATGCCTTTGTGTCGGCCTTTGAGATCGACGGCGAAGAATTCCACGTTCGGGATTCCGTCGAAAAAAGGTGCAAGGAACGCACGCGAAACCATCGTGATCTTCACTTCAGGATGCTGTTTCACCAAAGCGCGTAAAACAGGAACCGTCATCGCGACGTCGCCCATGGCGCTAAGTCGGATGACGGCTATATGTGCAAGCGGCTTGGGCAAGCGATTATTTCTTGTTTTGGTACAACACCGGATTGAGTTCCTCGTCGTTGTACATTTTCATCTGTTTGTAGACTTTCATGAACTTGTCGCCGTTCTCGATGTCGGTCAGAAGATCGTCGATCGCCGTAGACAAATCCGAACGTTGCTCGAGCAAGATGTTGAGTTTGGCCTGACACGCGTCGCGGTGTGCCTGGGTCGCTTCTACACGTGTGGCTTCCTCGTTCATGTGATAGATTTTCAATGCCAAAATCGACAGGCGGTCAAATGCCCAGGCCGGAGATTCGGAGTTGATTTTCGCGTTGTCCTTCACTTTCACGTTCGAAAACTTCTTGAGGAAATAGCTGTCGATATATTCTACCATGTCGGTGCGTTCCTGGTTCGAGGCGTCGATTCTTCTCTTCAGGGTCAAAGCGGCAACCGGATCGATTTGCGGATCGCGGATGATGTCTTCAAAATGCCATTGCACCGTGTCGATCCAATTCTTGAAATACAGCAAGTGCTCGAATTGGTCCTTGGTATACGGATTGGCGATCGGTTGGTCGACATTGTCGAATTTATGATAGTCGTTGATGCTTTGCTCAAAAACCGAATAAGCTAATTTTGCGAACATAAAAGAGAATTAAAGTACAAAGATATACCTTTACTGTATCAAACCTCAAAGGTTTTGAAAACCTTTGAGGTTTTACACAAAGCACCTTATTAAACACCATCGCATGCACGTTCGCTACCTTTCCGAAAACCACAGCATACTCAGTCATTTTTTAGCGCAAATCAGAAACGTCGACGTACAGAAAGACAGCATGCGTTTCCGTCGCAACATCGAAAGGATTGGCGAAATCATGGCGTACGAAATCAGCAAGGAACTCGAATACAAAACCATCGAAATCAAAACGCCTCTGGCCACGAAAAAGACGGCCGAGATCGAGACGCCTATCGTGCTTTGTTCGGTACTTCGTGCCGGATTGCCGCTTCACATCGGATTCCTGAATTACTTCGACGATGCGCAGAACGGATTCATTTCGGCCTATCGCCACCATTACAAGAACGATGACGATTTCGAGATAAAAGTCGAATACCGCGCGATGCCGTCGATTGAAGGCAAAACGTTGGTGATCGTCGACCCGATGCTTGCGACAGGCCAATCTTTGGCGGCCGTTCTTGAAATTTTGCTCCAATCGGAAACACCGGCCCAAGTGCATATCGCAGCCGTAATCGCGGCTCCAGAAGGCATTGCATTGTTAGAAGAAAAACTTCCTGAAAACTTTTATTTGTGGATTGCGGCCCAGGACGAGAGACTCAACGAAAAAAACTACATCGTTCCGGGTTTGGGCGATGCCGGAGATTTGGCGTACGGCCCGAAATTATAACTGCATAAAAAAGCTCACGATGGCCAAAACGGCCGTCAAACCTACCATCAGTTCGCGTTTGAGTTCGCTGCTTGTCGTCTCGACGATCGTCGACGCCATGATGGCCAAAGGCGCGAACGTATACATCAGGACTTCGTTGCTTTTGTGGGGCGAAATGATGAAAACGGCCAATCCGATAAAGAAAGCCGAAATCACTTTTTTGTAAGACGACTGCAGGATCAAAGGACGAGAGGAAAGCGTCATCAGAGTCACGACGAGGTAATACACGACGACGGGCGCGAAAATCGACAAGGCCAGGTTTTGCTTGGTATCGGTAAAATAATCGATGCTCACGTCTATCGGAATGTTCGACATCACGAATGCAATGCGCGTCTCATCGAAAATAAAAGCGAAAAGGAAAAAAAGTACGATCGCCGCGATAAACGCGATGAACGGCAAAATCCAATTTCGGAAGTCGCGAGACACGTGGAAAAGTATCGAAATGAACACCAAAGCGATGAACAAAATGCTCCAAAAGTGGAAAATCGCGGCGAGGAAAATCCAAAGCGACGCATCGAAAATCTTTTCTTTGGGCGCCTTCAAAGACTGAAGCGAAATGAGTCGCCTGAGCGCCAAAAGCACCAGAAAGTTTGACACCATCAAGTTAAAATTGTCGAACGCGTACGGAAAAAACAGCACGAACAAAAAGTAAAACAGGATCGCATACGAGTTGTCGCGGCTCATCCCGTTTTTCTTCACGATGAAATTCAAGATGAACAACGAGCTGAAAACCAGACTGAAAAGAAACACTTTTTCGACAATCCCGATCGCGTCGTTGCCTTTTGCCGAACCCGAAAATTGGAACAGCAGGTAAAATACCGCCACGATCACGATAAGCACCGTGTAATTAAATGGCGTAGATTTTCTGAAAAGGCTTGCTATCATGCGTGGATTTTATACTTTTGTAAAGCAAATTTAATACTTGTTCACAATGATGAGAGCATTTTTCGAAGCTATCCAGTGGTTATTCGTTGATTTCCTTTTCAAGCCGCTTGACTGGATAAGAGCGTTGGAACTTCAAACTTGGTTCGGAGCCAACCTTATCAACTGGGTTTTCATGATCATTTGCGCCGGATTCACGTATTACTGGATCAAGCAGATCGGACTTACCAAAGAAGCAGACGTTCAGGATACCACGGCCCACTCGTTCCTAGGCTAGGTCGAAACCGATATCCTTGCGATAATACATCGTATCAAAGTGTAGTTTTTCTATATTTTGATACGATTTTTTTATGGCCTCTTTGTAATCGTTCCCGTACGAAGTAACCGCGATCACACGACCTCCGTTCGACAACACATTGCCCGCTTCGTCGAGTTTCGTGCCCGCGTGGAATACGATCGAGCCGTCTACCTCATCCAAACCTGAAATCAATTTGCCTTTTTCGTAATCTTCGGGATATCCACCCGAAACTACCATTACGGTCGTAGCCGCGCGATGGTCGATTTCCAAAGCCACTTCGTCGAGACGTTCGTTCCAGACGGCGAAAAACAATTCCACCAAGTCTGACTTTAAGCGCGGAATCACCACTTCGGTTTCCGGATCGCCCATGCGCACGTTGTATTCGATGACCATAGGATCGTCTCCAACCTTGATCAATCCGATAAAAACGAAGCCTTTGTATTCGATGCCGTCTTTGTGCAATCCGTCGACCGTCGGTTTTACGATGCGCGTCTCGATTTTTTGCATGAAATCGTGGTCGGCGAACGGAACCGGGGAAACCGCACCCATTCCGCCTGTATTCAATCCGGTGTCGCCTTCTCCGATTCGCTTGTAATCTTTTGCCGTCGGAAGGATTTTGTAGCTTTTTCCGTCGGTCAATACGAAGCACGAAAGTTCGATGCCGTCCAAAAATTCTTCGATCACGACTTTTGCCGATGCCGATCCGAATTTCTGTCCGACGAGCATGTTGCGCAACTCGGTTTTGGCTTCTTCGAGATCCTCGATAATGAGCACGCCTTTTCCCGCGGCCAAACCATCGGCCTTCAAAACATATGGCGGATTCAGGGTTTCAAGGAATTTGCAGCCTTTTTCGACGGTTTCGGCCGTGAAGCTGTCATACGCCGCCGTCGGGATTTTATGCTTGATCAGGAACTCTTTCGCGAATTCCTTGCTGCCTTCGAGCGTCGCGCCCAATTTTGAAGGGCCGATCACGGGAATCCCGGCCAAATCTTCATCGGCTTTAAAGAAGTCGTAAATTCCGGCCACGAGCGGATCTTCTGGGCCGACGACGACCATCTCGACGTTCTTGTCCAAAACCAAT
Organism: Flavobacterium agri; assembly: GCF_013401995.1. Taxonomy (GTDB): domain Bacteria; phylum Bacteroidota; class Bacteroidia; order Flavobacteriales; family Flavobacteriaceae; genus Flavobacterium; species Flavobacterium agri. The sequence goes on along the minus strand of NZ_JACBJI010000002.1, from coordinate 117,259 downwards.
TGCTTGACCGCCGCGAAATCGACCGGAGAAATGTTCACGTTCGTCGCGATTTGCGCCGTTCCCGCATTTCCGGGTGCGACCAAAAGGTTGGAACACAATGGGCTTTTTAGCAGTTTCCAGGCAAGAGCGTGTTCGCGTCCGCCCGATCCGAGGAGAAGAATCGTCATAATCAGTTGTGTGTTTTAGAAGCCGCAAAAATACTTGGTTTTGGCGGGAAAGACAATATTTGCGCGTCTTGATTTCAATTATTTGCGGATGGCGCCGATTCCGCTTATTTTTACCAAAATTTGACCGCCCGTGCCCGGAATTTTCGATTTATCGTTACAACTCAACGGATTCCCATTGAAATGGGCCAGGCTCGAGCTTCAAAAAATCCTGGCCGTTCCCGATTCCGATTACGAGGCTTTCGTCGAAAAACGCAAAAAGGACATCGTCGATTTCCACCTCAAGCACAATGCGTTTTATCGTGAACTCGCATCAGGATCGGCTTTCGAAAATTGGAACGATTTGCCCGTGATGCGCAAACAGGATTTCCAACGTCCGCTTTCGCAACGGCTTTCGGAATGTTACCGCGAATCGATGGTGTTCGTCAACAAAACCTCGGGATCGAGCGGAAACCCGATGACGTTCGCCAAAGACAAGGCGTGCCATGCTTTGATCTGGGCCAACATCCAAAGGCGTTTCGGTTGGTACGGCATCGACTTCAACAAATCGTGGCAGGCGCGTTTTTACGGACGTTCGCTCGATGTGATGGCGTCGAAAAAACTCCAATTCAAGGATTATTTGAGCAAGCGCCACCGTTTCGATATTTTCGATCTGTCGGATGACGCTCTCGAGAAAATCGTCGCAAAATTCCGAAAGACACGCTTCGAATACATAAACGGTTACACGAGCAATATCGTATTGCTGGCGAAATACCTCAGGAAAAACGACCTCATCCTCAAGCAAATCTGCCCGACGCTCAACGTGTGCATCACGACTTCGGAAATGCTGTTCGAAGACGACAGGAAATTGCTCGAAACCCAACTTGGTGTTCCCGTGGCCAACGAATACGGCGCATCCGAACTCGAAGTTATCGCTTTTGAAAATCCCCAAGGCGAATGGCTGGTCAATTCCGAAACGATTTTCGTGGAAATCCTCGACGACCACGACAACCCGCTTCCGTACGGGAAAGAAGGCCGAATTGTCGTGACGAGCCTCGACAACCGCGCGCATCCGTTTATTCGGTACGATGTGGGCGATTTTGGGATTTTGGACGAAAAAAGCACGGCCAAGAAACCCATCCTCAAAAAACTCGTCGGGCGTACCAGCGATTTCGCGATTTTGCCAAGCGGAAAAAAACCGGCCGGCATGACGTTCTATTCGCTTACCAAAAAATTGTTCGAAGACGACGGAAATGTCAAAGAATTCGTGGTGCGTCAAACCCAATCGGATACTTTTGAAATCGATTATGCAAGCGATAACCCACTAACTCCACAAGAAGAAAACCGCATGGCCAACATCATGACCGATTATCTCGAACCCGGATTGCGCTTCGTCTTCATCAGGAAACCGATGCTCGAACGCACCGCTTCTGGCAAACTCAAACAGTTCACCTCGCAAATACAACAAGACTGATGCAAATCACGATAGTCGCCGGAGCACGGCCCAATTTCATCAAGATCGCCCCGATCATCAAGGCGATCGAAAACCGTCAAAAGTCGGGAGCCGATCTTTCGTATCGATTGGTGCATACGGGCCAGCATTACGACAAGAACCTCAGCGATACGTTTTTCGAGGAGTTAAACATCCCGCATCCGCACGCGAACCTCGAAGTCAAAAGCGGGTCGCAAGCCGTTCAGACCGCGGCCATCATGGTGGCTTTTGAACAGGAATTGCTGCAAAATCCGACCGATCTGGTTTTGGTCGTAGGCGACGTGAATTCGACGATGGCCTGTGCGATCGTCACCAAGAAACTCAACATCAAAGTCACGCATGTCGAGGCCGGAATCCGATCGGGAGACTGGACGATGCCCGAGGAAATCAACCGCATCGTGACCGATTCGATTACCGATCATTTCTTTACGACTTCGGCTTCCGCTTCTGAAAATCTGCTCAAATATGGTGCGAGTCCAAACAAAGTCCATTTCGTCGGAAACGTGATGATCGATACGCTGACGCAAAATTTACCGCGCATAAAACAACCTGATTTCTGGAACGAGTTCGGATTGGAAAACGGTAACTATATCGTTTTGACTTTGCACCGTCCGTCGAATGTGGACGAAGAAAAATCGCTGCAAAACCTGCTGCTTGGAATCGATAAACTGGCCGGAGACAAAAAAGTCGTTTTTCCGGTGCATCCTCGCACGAAAGCGATTCTCGGCGACGCCAAACTCGACTTCAAGAATATCGTTTACGCCGAACCGCAAGGGTATCTCGCGTTCATGTACCTGATCAAAAACAGTTTTGCCGTGATAACCGATTCGGGCGGGATTTCCGAGGAAACGACCGTTCTAGGAATCCCGTGCTTTACGATGCGGGAAAACACCGAACGTCCTGAAACACAAACGATAGGAACGAATACGTTGGTCGGGATTTCTGTCGAAAACCTCAAAAAACACTTTACGGATTTTCTTCAAAACGGATTGCGAGAACACGGCATTCCCGAGCTTTGGGATGGAAAAGCGTCCGAGAGAATCGTTGATATTTTACTTTCGGAATGGAAGAAATCCTGATCGTTTCCAATTATTATCCGCCCGAGAAAGGCGCGGCGGCGAACCGCATCGAACAGATGGCGCTCAAGCTGTCGCAGCATTATGAAGTATCGGTGATATGTCCGCTCGGGAATTATCCCGAAGGACGGCTTTTCGAGCAATACCGCGGTAAATTCTCGGTCACGGAAAACCAGAAAAACGTAATCGTAAAACGGCTTTGGATTTATCCGAGCAACAGTAAAAATATCGCCAAACGACTGCTTTCGATACAATCTTTCTCGTCGGTTTTGTTCTTGCGGCTGCTTTTCGGGCAACTTCCGAAAAAAGTCATCGTGCAATCGCCGCCTTTGCTTTTGTCGTTCATTGCGGTTCTGGCCCTGAAAATCCGCGGACGCAAGATCATTTTGAACGTTTCCGATCTGTGGCCGATGGCGGCACTCGAATTGAAAGTGATGCGTCACGGCTCGTTTTCGCACAAATTCGCGTTGTTTCTCGAGCGTTTCATTTACAGGAATGCGGATGTGGTTTTGGGCCAATCCGAAGAAATATTGACACATGTTCGCGAGATCGTTGCGAACAAACACGCACATCTGTATCGCAATTTTCCCGATCATACAGAGGCATTCCAATTCCGCGAAAGCGACGGCAAAATCAAACTTTTTTACGCCGGATTGCTTGGCGTAGCCCAAGGCGTGCTCGAGTCTTGCCAGAAAATGGATCTGGCCGGTACGAACATCGAATTCCACATTTTCGGGGACGGAGCCGAGAAATCGGATATCGAGAAATACATCGCGAACCATCCGGAAAAGAACATCGTTTTTCACGGGATGGTCGACCGAAAAGTGTTGCACAAAAAGCTCGAGGAATTCGACATCGCTTATGTTCCGCTTGCTACGAGAATTTACGGTTCGGTGCCTTCGAAGATTTTCGAATACGGCGCTTTGGGCATGCCGATACTGTATTTTGGCGGTGGCGAAGGCGAAGATATCGTGCGCGAAAACGATTTGGGCTGGGTCGCTTCGGTAGAGAATTTCGAAGAGCTTAACGCCGTTCTGAAAGTGATTTCGGATAACGGAAAATCGGGTTTAAGCCCAATGAAACTGCGTGTTCTCGAAACGGCAAAGCGTCGTTTCAATTTGGATTCCCAATTGCAGAAATTGATTTCGGAAGGCGTTTTCTAGTACGCTTTTTCTTCTCCTTTGAAGATGTTGATCACCGTTTGCAGGATGATCTTGATGTCGAGCAGGAACGACCAATTCTCGATGTAGAACACGTCGAATTTGATGCGGTTGATCATGTCTTCGTCGGTCTCGATTTCGCCACGGAAACCGCGAACTTGCGCCAATCCTGTGATTCCGGGCTTTACATAGTGACGCACCATGTATTTCTTGATGCGTGTCCCGTAAGACTTATTCTGCGACCACAAGTGCGGACGCGGTCCGACGACAGACATATCGCCCGCCAAAACATTGAGGAACTGCGGAAGTTCGTCAATGCTTGTCTTGCGCATGATACGCCCGATTTTGGTAACACGCGGATCGTTTTTCGAGGCTTCTTTCTCGGTCGTCAAATTGATTTTCATCGAACGGAACTTGTAGCAGAAAAATTCCTGCTCATCAAGCCCTGGGCGGCCTTGCTTGAAGAAAACCGGTCCTTTGGATTCGAGCTTGATGATGACCGCTAAAATCGGGACCAGCCACGACAACACGCCCACGATGATAATCAGTGAAAAAACGATGTCGAAAACGCGCTTGAAACCTTTTACAATCGGTTCGTGCAACAATGTTCGCTGAAGCGAAAGCACCGGAAAGAATCCGTAGTAATCAATCTTGAGGTTCTTGGCGAAAATCTCTTTGGTATCGGGGATGAATTTGATGCTTTTCTTGTGGTCGTCGGCGAATTCGACAAGATCCTTGAGCTGTTCGTTCGAAATCTCGTTGAGCGAACAATAGATTTCGTCGACTCGGTTGGCCACGACGAATTCCTTGATCGTGTCGAGTTTTCCTTTTACGTTCTCGTTCGATTTCTTGTCGGAAAAGAAACCCAGGAAGCGATAACCGAAATCGGTGCGTTCCTCGAAAAGTTGCTTGAGGCGGATGGCTTCGGGCGTATATCCGATAATTACGGCGTTCCTGAAGTTGCTTCCGGTGATGATGCGGTATTTCTTGAGATAGTAGAACAACAGCCATTTGCAGATCGTGATCAGCAACATCGACAGGCTCACGTAAAGCGCGATGGCTTTTCCGCTGAAAATCGTCTCTTTCGAAAACGGGAAAAACGCGATCACCAAAAGCAGGAACAAGATGCCTTGACGCACGAGTTTCGACAAGATCTCGACGGGCATCGTAAAACGGTAAACCCCGTAAAACTTGATCAAAAACGCGATCGAGATCCAAACCAGGTTTTGGTACGGAATGTAATAGTGGAAATCGAGATTAAGGTCGCGGAAAAAATAAAACGGCAACGCATTGATGACCAACAAATCGATCATAATACTGATCGGCCTGATGTATTTGGAATATCTGCCCGTTTGAACTCCCGTCATATCAATGAATGTAACCCGTAAAATCTTTGTGTTCTTCCTTGAGAAGCTCTTCTGAAGAAAGCGATTTGAAATATTCGTATGTAAGCTTCATGCCTTCGGAACGCGACACTTTCGGCTCCCAACCCAAAATGTCTTTTGCCTTGCTGATATCGGGTTGACGCTGCAAAGGATCGTTGACCGGAAGCGGCCTGTAAACCACTTTTTGATCGGTTCCCGTAAGTTTTATGATCTCTTCGGCGAAATCCTTGATCGTGATTTCGTCGGGATTGCCAATGTTTATGGGCAACACGTAATCGGAATGTAGCAAACGGTAAATACCTTCCACCTGATCGTCTACATAACAGAACGAACGCGTCTGCATGCCGTCGCCGAAAATCGTGAGGTCTTCGCCGCGCAAAGCCTGTCCGATAAAAGCTGGAATCACACGCCCGTCGTTCAAACGCATTCTTGGTCCGTAGGTGTTGAAAATACGAACAATGCGTGTTTCTACGCCGTGAAACGTATGGTAAGCCATCGTGATCGATTCCTGAAAACGCTTGGCTTCGTCGTACACGCCTCTCGGCCCGATCGTATTCACGTTGCCGTAATATTCTTCGGTTTGCGGATGCACGAGCGGATCGCCGTATACTTCGGATGTCGAAGCGATCAAAATCCTGGCTTTCTTGACGCGCGCCAAACCGAGCAGGTTGTGTGTGCCGAGTGATCCGACTTTGAGCGTCTGGATCGGAATTTTGAGATAATCGATAGGACTCGCCGGGGAAGCGAAGTGAAGAATATAGTCCAATCGCCCCGGAACGTGCACGAATTTGGTAATATCGTGATGGTAGAATTCGAAATTCTTGTGGCTGAAAAGATGCTCGATATTTTTAAGATCGCCTGTTATCAGGTTATCCATGCCGATGACGTAATATCCCGCGGCAATAAACCGGTCACATAAATGCGAGCCCAAAAAGCCCGCGGCGCCGGTTATCAATATTCTTTTCATAGACTACTCTTTTTTCACAGCCACGGCAACAGTACCTGCATTGAGCAGGCAATACATGGCGGTGAAAAACATCACGCCGCGTTGCCGCAATAAAAATGACTCCGTCAAAAATAAACTTATCATAAGAACTGCAAAAGAAATATGGGTAAAATCTTTGTTCCGGATGCCTTTTTTGAAGGTTATGAAAAGCATGGCAACCAATAGCAGAAACCCAAAAATCCCGAGTTCCGAGAAGTTCTGGACGTATTGGTTATGGAAGTTTTTGCCCTGATAGCCTTTCCTGATGCCGTCTCCGTCGAACAAATTATATTGCCTGGCCTTATCTCCTATGCGCCTGAACGACGCGTTGAGTCCGTATCCTTGCAGATATTTGCCATCTTCGTGCAGTAATTCGATAAAAATGCGGAATTGATAGACGCGGAAAGCCGTGCCTGGAAAATAATCGTTCTGGTTGAAATGCGTTTGATTCCAAGCTTGGCTCACGCTTACGTTGTAAACCGCGCCAAGGGTATCGTCCTTTCGCGTTCCTTCGGTGGCGACACTTTTGATTTCTTGAAGAAACCTGTCGCTGATGTTAGAGAAAAACAATACCGGCAATACTCCGAAAAGGAACAGAAATCCGAAACCGATGAACTTGACCTTTAACGTGATTCCCGAAAAGAAAACGAAATACACCAACGTCAGCAATCCAAAAACGACAATCACATTCTTTGATGAAAGCAATACAACGAGCAACGCCAAAACACTCATCGCTAACCAATCGGACCTCTTTTTACCCGTTTTCGGCAACAACGCGAAAAAGGCCGTCGCCACATAAATGGATACGTGGATGGCGTTGATTTCTTCGGTGACCAATTCGTGGTAAAAGAAAACGCCCGTGTCGCCGGTCCGGAAATATTGCCAGGTGGCACGCAGTAAATAAAACACGCAAACCAGCGCCATCCCATAGGCATACTTGGTCAGGGCCGATTGTTTCTGTTGTTTGTCAAGTCCCGGAAAAAACATACAGCACACGGGAATGGCAAGCAAATAGATTTCTCGCGGAAGCGCTTTTAACGAACGCGGCAAATCGATACTCCAAATCAGCGAAGCAGCCATGAGCAAAAACAGCGCGACGGGTAAAAGCAAGGTTGTCGAAGCACGGAAAAAGCGATGTTGCCTAAAATAGAATAGGCTCGCCAACGCGAACAGGATCAACGCGATGTTGCCCATTCCAAGCGAAAACGGCACCGAAAGCAGCAAAAAAGAAAAAAAGAAGGTCAGCGGATGCCCATCATTTGGCCGCCATAACTTTTTCAAAAAGTCCGAGATATTCACCATTTATTTTTTCCCAGTTGTAGTCGTTTACGATGGCTTCATAGTTTTGGGCAACCTTTTGCAAGTTATCGCTTTTTTTGACAGTCGGAAGCAATTCGGCAACTTGCTTGGCCGATGTGAAATAAAATGCGTTTTCCTTGAGGATGCCACGGTTGAAATCGTTGCTGTGAGCGGCGATCAGCGCTTGGGACGCCATGGCTTCGAGCAACGACGGATTGGTTCCGCCTACGGTATGTCCGTGAAAATAAAGGTTGCTGAAATACCTGAGGCTGTTCAGGTCGGTCAAGTTGTAAATACCGCCCGTGAACCGGATGTTGGCGTAATTCGCGAATTTCGATTTGAGGTATTCCCCGTATTTGGTCATGTGGTTGCCCACGACGAGAATCGTTTTCTTGTCGGTCGATTGCGCTACGCCTTCCAAAACCATGTCGAGATTGTTCTCGGGTTCGAACCGCGCCATGATCATATTGTACTGGCCAGGTTCTACGTCGTATTTGGCCGGAATAGCCGCATCGGGTGAATTGAACGGATGTGCACCATAAGCGATGAACGTCGAATCTTTTCCGTATTTTCTTTTGAGGTACGATTGGATTCCGAGAGAATCAGACACCAGATGGTCGCTGCTCACCGCTGCCAAACGCTCGGCGAATTTGAGGAATTGTCGTACCGGACGCGAATACTTGGTGCGCTTCCATTCCAAACCGTCCATATTGGTAATGATGACCGGCTTTTTGGGCAACAGGAAAAACCACACCGAATTGCTTGTGTAGCCAAGTTGCAGGATGATGTCGAACTCTCTCGTGCGCGCGTCCATGATGCAATTGTAGTCGTAAATGAACTGGCCGAAAGTGCCCATCTTGTGCTCGGGATCGTTGCAATGTAAAATGTGGACGCCTTTGAACGTCTTTTCCTGATGCGGATGGTTATGAGAATTGTACACGTACACTTCATGGCCTTTCTCTACGAGGTACACGGCGAAAAATTCGGCAAACTGCTCAAAACCACCGTAGTGGTTCGGGATTCCGCGTGTTCCGAGAATGGCTATTTTCATAATTCCTTTTTTGCAAGCGGTGCAAAAATAACATCTTTTGCCAATCAAAAAAGCGGTGATTTAGTATTTGTAAAAAAACATGAGTCTTGCTTAACCGTTTGACAATACGGCCATAGTGTTAAATGATATTTATCAGCTTTGCGTTGGCTATTAATTGCTACTTTTGCCTAAATCAGTTACTTCAGAATATGATCCGATTTGACTACTTAGAGCAAAATCTCGAAAACCTACGCATACAATATCTTACCGCCCAACCTTTCCCGCATCTTGTCATAGACGAGTTCTGCGAGACCGAAAAACTGGAGCGCGCCTATGCCCACATCCCGGAATTGAACAACAAGAGCCGCGACTACGCTTTTGCGAACAATAAATTCGAAAAATCGAACTACAAGGAAATCTGTCCGGAGCTCAAGGAATTTTACGATGACCTTTCTTCGGAACGCTTCAACAAAATCTTGAGTTTCATCACGGCCAAAAAGACGTTCGTTGATCCGAAAAACTTCGGAGGCGGCCTTCATCAAGGCAAGAAGAACAGCTTTTTGGATATGCACCTCGATTTCAATTATCATCCGCTGCACAAAAACTGGTACCGCGAACTCAACCTTTTGCTGTATCTGAACAAAGATTGGAAGCCCGAATACAAAGGCGGTCTTAGGATCAAGGATTTGCGCACGAACGAGGAAGCCGAGATCGACGTGCCGTTCAACCGCATGATCATCCAGCAATGTGCGCCGTATTCGCTTCACGGATACGACATGACGAATTTCCCCGAAGGACGTTATCGCACTTCAATCGCGACTTATGCATACCAAGTGCACGAACGTCTCATCGAAACGCCAAGGACTACCGACTGGTTTCCGAAAGACGACGCTTCGTTCCTAAAGAAACAATTGGCCAAAAACTACAATTTCCTCGTGCAGACCAAGAACAAATTCTTCGGAAGCGCCACGGCCAAAAACCAATAGCGCCGTGCTATGAAAAACGTACTTATCGTTAATCAATCTGCGGAGCTTTACGGCGCAGACAAAGCGTTGCTAGAACTTATCGAACATTATCCCGACGGGTATAATCCGATTGTCGTGCTGCATCAGGACGGTCCACTTAAAAACAGGCTGGAATCGCTTGGTGTTCAAGTCATAAGGAGTTCGGTCGTCAAAGTAAAACGCGGTGTGCTTACACCCAAGTTTTTCCTTAAGCTCCCTTTTGACGTTTTCACCTCTATCAGAAAAATCCGCAAGGAACTCAACGGAAAAGAAATACACCTGGTACACTCAAACGCGATTTCGGTTTTCATCGGTGCGTTTTATAGCTTTATCTTCCGTCGCAAACATTTGTGGCACGTGCACGAAATAATTGAGCATCCGAAAATGCTGGCCTACTTTTATCCGAAAATAGTATCGCTGTTTTCTACGCACATCCTATTCAATTCAAATGCGACCTCGCTGCAATTCCAAAAGATGAAGAAAGGCCTGGAACGCAAATCGACCATTGTCCACAACGGCCAGAATCGCGTGCAGCCTATATCATCTGCCGAAGAAATACGTTCGATCCGCACCGACCTGTTCCGAATGAAGGATCCGAATCATTTGGTCATCGGATTGGTAGGACGCGTGAGCCGTCTTAAAGGGCAAGGCGTATTGCTTAAGGCTTTCGTACAATTATGCCAGAAATACGATTCCATTCATTTGGTTTATGTGGGATCGGCACCCGACGGACAGGAACAGTTCCTTGAAAATCTCCATCATAAAATAGAAGCCGCCCAATTAGAGGCAAAAGTGACCGTTGTAGACTTCCAGGAAAATATCTGGCCTGTTTATGATGCGCTCGATATTGCGGTCGTACCGTCTACAGAACCGGAATCTTTCGGTCTCGTGGCTACCGAGGCTATGTTGTCGCGAAAACCCGTCGTGGCGTCGCGGCTGGGAGGACTTCAGGAAATAATCGTCGAGGGTCACACCGGTTTTCTTGTCATGCCGAAAAATGCTACCGAACTTGCCGAAAAACTCGAAACCTTTATCGCACATCCTGAAAAGATCCGCGAATTCGGTGAAAACGGCTACGAAGTGGTGATCAAGAATTTCTCTACCGAAAAGTACATCGGCGGCGTGAAAGACGAATACGAAAAGCTTACGCCTTAACTTGTAGGGCTTTTTTAATCGTTTCTTTGTGGTATATCAGAAATCCGATAAGGATGGATTTGGTGTCGACTTTGAAGTAGAGTCCCATAAATACCCAATTGGAGAGGATCAGGAAGACGGCCGACGCAATCAACAATTGGTTAATGCTCCGGATTTGCAGATTCTCTGATTTTCCTTGCCTGAACAGCATCCAAATAAAGACGAACAAAAGAAACACACCGACGAGCCCCGATTTGAGCAATATCGTCATGTAAGAATTGTGCAACGCCGGCAGATATCGTATGAACTCAAGGTCGTTTGTCCACAGCTTCCTTCCCAAATCGACATGCGATCCGAGACCTTTTCCGAAAATTATCGATCCGGTTCCGCTGCGCGAGACTTGCCTTACCGTTATGATGTTCTCGAAAGAGCGGTAATTGTCGTTAAAATCTTTCCAATCGTCTTTGTTGATTTTGGTTTTGAACGGTTCTATAGGCGCAATTTTGACTTTGTAAAGAAACGCCTCAAACCCCGTTGCACCACGACGCGGATTGCTGTTATAGATGATCGCATAGCCCACAATCCCGATTGCCATTGTCACCAAAATGGCCTGTAACGCCCGTTTTGTAAGTACCAAATAACCCGATAAGGCCATGATCAGTATTCCGAAAAGAATGAAATCGGTACGCGCCAGATAAAGGAAACCCGAAATGGTCATGACCAAAATCATCAGCCATCTGGTACGCGTCGGAAATTCTACGTTGAATCTTTTGCAATAGATGAGCATCGCTAGCGCATACATTTCGAAATCGTTGAAATATCCGGCGTGCAAGCGCAACTCGTGCATGTCGCGAATGTGCATGAAAAGCACCGCGAACGCTGCAATGGCCAAGTGCAGAATAGCGAGGATATATCCGGTATTGATGATGAGACGCGCAGGTTTTTCGCCTTCCATTCCTCGACAAAGCTGATAGCCTAACAGCAATCCGATGATCGGTTTCAATAAATAGGTGATGTCGCGAATAATGTCGTAAGGCGTGTAATCGTTGAACAAACCAGAAAAAAACGCGATCAGCAAAATCAGGACGGGCGTAGAAATCAACTTGAGGATTCGCAACGAATATCGCTTCTGCAAGGTGACCAATGCCGCGATCGACCATACCCCGAAAGTCAATTCGTAGTTGTTCAAAGTAGGCACGACGACGCACGCAATAAACAGGATTATCCTAAATGAATTCCTAGTTGCACTCATGAATGTGCTTGGGGTTTGAATTGATTTTTCAGTGTCAGCCAAATTAATACAATCAGGATCATTTCACTTATGATTAGAGATGAAATAAGTCCGTTAAGCGCAAACGACCAAAACAAGAAGGTCATCAGCAGCAAATTGAGCACGACGGTCACGAACGTGAGCCTGATGTATAATTCCTTTTTCCCGAGACTCAACATAAGCTGTTCAAGCGAATAGGAACACGCAATCAGCATGGGTATGAGCAGCCCGAGCCGTAAAGCGTCCGAGAGGGCATGGGTATTCTGCTCGCTGACTTTGAAAAAATGCAGGATTTCGGATGGAAAAAGGAAAATACCGAACACCAGAACGAAGACCAATGCAAGGTTGAAACCGCTGACTTGCTTCCAATATCGAAAACCTTGTGCGCGATCTTGAAAAATCTCAAAACACAACTTCGGATAGAAATACCGGAAAAACATCTGCAGATACGACCTGAAAGGCAGTATGATTTGCTCTATAATCTTGAATTGGCCACCGACGGCAAAACCGCCGAGCAAAGTAATGACGATAATCGGGGAGTAATTTTTGACCGACAGGAACATCTGTGAGAGAAGGAAACGGAAATTGTCCGAAAGGAAATCGGCTATATCGCGTCGGCGAACGTCGGCGAACTTGAAACCGAACAATTTACTGCAATACAGGAAACCCGCCAGATACGGGAAAAACATACCTAAACCCCACCATAAATTCACATATATGTAGTCGCCGGCTCCCGATACGAAATACAGCACTCCGAAAAGATAGATCGCCTTGGAGATTACCGTAAGCGCGGTTATCAAACGAAATCTCTCGATTCCCTGTAAAAACCAGATCGGACTGATCGCCTGGGCGACAAGAATCGGTGATGCGTATAGGTAGAGCTTGCGTTCGGCACTGAAAGCGGGTAAAACGCCAAAAACCAAAAAACCCATCGCCAAAACTCCTAAAAGCAGCAATAACCTTGCGCTGTAAGCGGTCGCAAAAATCTGTGATAATTTGGCGTGGGAATCACGGTTCACCGCGACTTCTTTTACGCCGATCATGTCTGAACCGTAGTCGATGATCACGATAAGAAAAAATGAAATAGCCAATGCCACGCCGACCTTTCCGTAAGCCGCTTCTCCGCAAACCGCTACTATATGAGGCACGGCAAGCAACGGAACGACAAGATTGATCACCTGGCCGACACCGTAGATAACCAGGTTCGTGTTCTTTGCGGCAAGGTTGTGTATTCGGGATTTCAGCATGCGTAATGATTAGACGTACAAGTCGGCTCTTTTTTGCACCAAGCGGAGACGTGTAAAACGATCCGGCCTGGAAATTCCCTGTTAAGAGTAATTGCCAGGCCGGTTGAACGTTGGTCAAAAAAGCATTACTTTCCTTTTACCAACGCTTCTATTTTCTCTGATAATACCACTTGAGGGTAGAACATTGGGCCTGTATACACATCGCCTCCCTTTATAGGGATGATAAGCGACTTCTCGGCATCGATTTTCGTACATTTCTCATTCGGGTAGAAGTAGCTGAAGAACTCCGCCCCATTGGCGACGATCTTTCCGTTCATATAATCGATTTCGAAGGAATTCATCTTAATGTCTTCCTGTTGTTTGTTCACGCCGAAATCAAGTCTCATGTGTGTCGGGATAACGTCTTCAGGAAGTTTGAATACGATGTCTTGTGCCGCTTCGTTTCCTTTGAACTCGACCCAAACAGATTTCTGCTCTGTAAAATTGATCGTTCCGTCTTCTGTGTAGAAAAGATGGAAACTGTCGTCCTTTTTCGCGACCACATTGATCTTGACCTCAAAATCTTTTGGCGCTTCCTCGACTGGAGCCGCAACCGCATCAGACTTAGGTTCTTCTTTACAAGAGAAGAGTGTAACCAAAACTAAAAGAGCTAAAATTTTCGATTTCATGTTTTTATCTTATGATGTGCAAAATTAGAAAAATTCGAATTTCTTTTACAATAATTATGTCCAAATTAAAACGGCAGGCATCATTGCTTGATTTCCAGTACACTGTCGGTTATTTTGAGGCCTTTTTTACCTGTTGCCGAATCGGTCATCAAAATCGCGACGCGGTAGCTGCCCGGTTTAAGGTCGCTTTTCAGGATTTTGGCCGAAAAGCCCGAATTGTCTAGATTGAAGCCAGCTCCTCTTGCTTGGGTAACGTCTGCGCGCTGTACTTTTTCCATGTTGAAAAGCTTACCCCTGTTGCCCATCAGGACTATGATCTCGATTTTGGTATTTTCGGTTCCTTGGCCAGGGAAATAGGCCCATCCGAAGATTTTCAGGCCGGTTTCATCTTCTTGGTAAATGTCGAACGTAGACACGAAATCGTCTCCCGAAACAGGCTTCGAAAGGTCATATCCGGCAAGGCTTACGATTTGCTTGGCATCTGCCTTAAGGATGTAATGCTTGGCCCAGCCTTGGAATCCTTCGAAATTGTTCTCCAAAAAGAAATTCGCATCGAGGAATGCCGCCGTTTCGGGTGACGCCTGGAATTGCTTGTCGTGCGCATCGACATACCAGAACGCCTTGACCTTTGAAGGATCGTTACGCATCTCATTGACCAAAACATCCAAAGAAGCTGTTTCATTCAACGGATAATTCGCGTCTTTTTTCAGGAAGAAATAATTGAACCAATACTTCAACGACGTATAGACAGGCTCTCTTTTGGCATTGTTCTTCATGACGAATTCGGATGCCTCCCGAAACTGCGAATTGTGCACGTTCAGGTAAAAGCGCTTGAATACGAACAGGTTCATGAGCATGAAGCAAAGAACGGTCGTTATCATTCCCGCTCTAACCACCTGGTTTTTGATAAGCGAAAGCGCATGAGCCAAAATCAATAAAATTACTGGGAGAACGCTTACGAAATAACGCGTGATCATAAGCGATGTATCGGTAAACGACTTGACCGTGAGTATGACCACGAGCACGACCATCCAACTTAACAACACCGCAAACGCGAAAACCTTGGGGCGCTCGAGTATGTCTTTGTACGTGAATTTGCCTTCCTGCCTAAAAACGTCGAACAGGAAATAAAAGAACAGCGGAAGGAAAATGAAAGCCGTGAATCTCGTGTTGCCCAAGAAATCGTCGAGCACGTAGGCGATGGAATCGTTGGTCGCCGCTACGATCCAACCCGATTTGAATCCGAAAAGTGTCATCAACTTGGCGATGTTCGGGATAAAAAGAAGTACGGCTATCGCACCAACGATAAGACTGTTCACAATAAAATTGCGCCTTATGTCTTTCGGGCACATTACGATAAATAACAATATCAGCAAGGCTTGCGAGAACAGATTGATGAATCCGAAAAAATTTAAGTTGAGCAACAGTCCCGCAGAAAGCCCGTAAAAGATGGCGTTTCTTGTGGAATTGTTTCGCAAAAAGTTCGACATGGCCCAAAACGAAAGCACTACCGCAAAAAAGTACAACGAATACGGCCTGGCGTCTTGAGAGATATAAATGCAGTAATCACTTACGGCAACAAGCCCGGCGGCTATCAATCCGGTATTTTTGCCATACAGTGATTTGCCAAGCCTGTACACGATATAGCTTCCGGCAACTCCGGCCAACGCCGATACGATACGCGCCACGAGTATATGATGCCCGAAAATCGCGAACAGCACTTTCATCGCCAAAAAGTAGATGTACGGAAATCCTTCCCTAAGGTTTATTTCGGCAATCGTGGTCGCGAAAGGCAGTTTGGGATCGGACACGTTCAACGTGTAAATCTCATCCATCCAAGGGCTTTGGGAACCTAAGTGAGCGAATCGCAAAAGTGCGGCTACGACCAAAATAAGGGTTAGGATATAATGCTGCTTCAGGTAGGCAATGATTCTCATCGGATACTGATTGTTGTTTTATCTGGTTGGTAAAAGGCTGTGTTTTGCGTTTTCAGGCACTATACAAGTTCGGCCGCAAAATCAGCTATATTC
Source organism: Flavobacterium agri (assembly GCF_013401995.1). GTDB lineage: Bacteria > Bacteroidota > Bacteroidia > Flavobacteriales > Flavobacteriaceae > Flavobacterium > Flavobacterium agri. Next base: position 101,336 of record NZ_JACBJI010000002.1, on the reverse strand, counting down.
ATACGTTAGGAGCTTGTCTGTCACTTGCTGCGGTTCCAACTCATAATACATCGGCAAACGCACCAAACAATCGGCGAACCTGTCGCTTTCCGTAAGCACTCGCGAGTCGTGGAACGGTTCGAAAAATTGGCTCGAATGCAGGCTGATGTAATGAAAAACCGGATGAACACCTTTGTCGCGCAACTGCGCAATAAGGCGCGAACGCTGTTGTATGTTTTGGCATACCAGGTAGAACATATGCCCGTTGTTGGTCGCATATTCGGGTAGCTGTGGCAATTCTATTTTGTGCTCGGCCGCCCAATCCTTGAGGGCTTCGCGGTAAAACAGCCAATGCGATTTGCGCTTTTCCTGTATTTTTTCGAGGTTTTCGAGTTGGGCCCATAGAAACGCGGCAATAATTTCGGACGGCAGGAAAGAGCTTCCTATATCGACCCATCCGTATTTGTCTACGTCGCCGCGGAAAAAAGCCGAACGGTTCGTGCCTTTTTCCCAAATGATTTCGGCCCTTTCTATAAAGCGTGCGTCGTTTATGGCCAACATTCCGCCTTCGCCCGAGATGATGTTTTTGGTCTCGTGGAATGAAAAAGCGGCCAAATGCCCGATTGAACCTAACGCGCGTTTTTTGCCGTCGCGTCCGGTGTAATAACTGTCGATTGCTTGGGCTGCATCTTCGACTACGAAAATCTGGTGTTTTTCGGCAATGTCCATGATCGCGTCCATGTTGCAGGCCACACCGGCATAATGAACCGGTACGATGGCTTTCGTTCTTGGTGTAATCAACGATTCGAGCGTTTCCTCGTCTATATTCGGATGGTCTTTTCTGCTGTCGGCAAACACGATTTTGGCACCGCGCAATACGAAGGCATTGGCCGTAGAAACGAACGTGAACGAGGGCATGATCACTTCATCTCCGGGTTGGATGTCGAGCAAAATGGCCGCCATTTCAAGCGCATCGGTACACGAAGTCGCGAGCAGGCATTTTTTGAACCCGAAGTTTTTTTCGAAGAATTCTTGGCATTTTTGGGTGTATTTGCCGTTTCCCGAAATCTTTCCCGATTTGACGGCGTCCTCTATATATTGTGTCTCCTTGCCCGTGAGGAAAGGCTTGTTGAATGGAATCATTATGCTATTTTTTTTGCGGGTTGCCCAATGTAAAGTCCGCTTTCAGGCGTGTCTTTCACAAAAAGGGTACAAGCGCCCGAAGACGTGCCCGAATTTATCGAAATATTATCTTTTACCGTCGTATTGATGCCCAAAAAACAACCGTCGCCTACAGAGACGAATCCGGCCAACGCGACACGCGGCGCCAAGAACGAATGTGCGCCTACCGAACAATCGTGAGAAACAGTACAATTGAGGTTGAGTAGCGCATTTTCGGCAATTTTGACGTTCGCGTCTATGCAGCAGCCCGGATACAGCACACTTCCGGGCGCGATCGTTGCCGTCGGATCTACCCAACTCGTGGCATGGATGAGTTTGCCAAACGGGATTTCGGCGTAAAAACGCTCATAAAAATCACGGCGCGCCTGCATATGGTTGTAGCCGATGCCGATGAGCAACTCATGGAACGCTCCTTGTGCGAAACAGTTGGCGATCTGATCGGTCTTGCCAAGAATTTCATTGCTGTTGCGATGGGTTTCGGATGTGAGGTCGTCGAAAAAAACCACCTTGTCATACTGTTTTCCTGAAAGCGCGAAATGCGCCAATTGCTGGCCCAAATGTCCTGATCCGATGATGCCCAATATCTTACTCATATATTTTTTTGACTATCGTGTTTGGCCTGCCTTGTACTTGCTTGAAAATCTTGTAGATGTAAATGCCGATAATCCCCAAAAAAGTCGAAATCACACCGAGCATCAATACATTAATGGCGATAATAGAGGTCCAACCCAACTGTACTTCATCGCCGTACATTATTTTTTTTCCGCCCAGGTAGAGCAAAAACAAAATGCTTCCGACAGAAATCAGCAATCCGATGTAAAACAACCATTCAAGCGGTTTTCCCGAAAACGAAGTCACGGCCTGCAACATTAGCTCGAGCCTTCGCCCGATTGAATACGTACTCGCGCCTTCACGTTGTCCTTTTTTTACCGGCACGCCTTTTTGATCGAAACCTACCCAGTGCATCATACCGCCTATGAATACATTGGCATCGCGCAGCTTGAGCAGCTCTTCTACGTATTGGCGTGTCATGAGCCGTTCGGTAAGGATGTTGTGCGGGATTTTGGTGTCCGACATTTTATTGATCATGTTCCAAAACAAATTACCCGAGAATTTCTCGAGAAATCCTCCCTTGCGTGTTTCCTGATATCCGTAAACCACGTCGAGCTCAGGATTGGCACGAAATTCCCCGTAATACTCGACCAAAACCGAAGGCGGGGTTTCCAAATCGTTGTCAATCAAAAAAACATAATCGCCCGAAGCGTACGAAAGCCCGGCCTGAATCGCATAATGATGACCGAAATTGCGTGAAAGGTCGAGCAGTTTTATCTGCGGCCAGTCTTTTTTGCGCTCCAACAGATAATCCAGCGAGTCGTCTGGCGATCCGTCGTTCACAAAAACGAGTTCGTACTCTTCAAAACTTGTCTCGTTTATGGCCGCGAGCATTTGGTCCAGAAATGATTCCAGAAAACGTCTTGACCTGTATAATGTGGAAACAACCGATAATTTCATGGCAATTCTATTCGCTCTGCAGCTTGATAAATTAAATATCCAGACCTGTCGTTACTACTTTTTAGGTTTTTGAGTTCTTGGTTTTGTACGGCTTTTTCGACCTCGAATGCGTTCGGACGTTCAAAATAAGGAATCAAATTACGTGTTTCCTCGCTAAGGAAATATACACCGGAATACGCGCGGTCGCGGAATTGAGGTTCGTGGAATTCCCCAAGCGCGATCTCGACGACACCTTTAACGTAATCGTAACCCGTAGAAAGTTGAACCAGATGCGAACCTATAAAATCGCCGCCCATACGAGCACCAACTTCAATAGCATATACTTTGCCGTTTTCGGTGATCTTGAACTCGGAATGCGCCGCACCGTATGCTATTTCGAGGGCGTCGAGCGCTTTTAAGGTTTCAGCCTCGATTTTCTCAAGTATCGACGACGGAAAACTAGACGGTTCGTGATGCGCCAACTCTACGAAATGCGGCGCTCCGGTGGTAATCTTGTCGGTGATTGCCAGAATGCGGTGCTTGCCTTGCCAGGAAACGCTTTCGACGCTTACTTCGCGACCCGATATGAATTCCTCTATTATGGCTTGTTTCGAAAAAGATTCGGATATGGCATAAGCAATGGCCTGGTCCAGTCCTTCGTCATTGGTGAGTTTGGTCACGCCACGGCTTCCGGAACGGTCGGTAGGTTTGACGATTATCGGAAAATCCAACGCGTCACGATAATCGGACGGAGCTTGTACTTTATAGAATTTCGGAATTTGAACTTTTCCGTCGAACGCCTGGCGCATCGCTTCCTTATCGGTAGACAACCATGCACTTTTTTGGCTGTTTACGCAAAGTCCCATTTTCTCTCCTACGAACGAAATGGTCGGTACCGGCATGTCGCTGGCGATCGTACAGATACCGTCTATACCTATTTCGAGACATTGTTCGAGTATCTGTTCTTTTTCCAAAACCGAGATTGGATAGAAAAAATCGGCCTTGCCTTTACAAACAGCACCCTCGGGCCAGGCAAAACAATGCGTTTGGATGCCCATTTCCGAGGCTTTCAAAACCAAAGGAAGTTGTAGGTAACTGGCTCCAATAATCGCTAATTTCTTCATTTCGTCTAGAAAGCTACGCGGCCCATCCTGTTGCCGAATCGCTGTAAAACTATCTCATTTTTTTCGTTTATCAATACACGTGCGTACATTTTGGCGCATTTGAAACAATTTGATAAAACCGATTCACTATAGACCCAAATCCGCCACCGGAGTTGTCACGTAGATTAGGATTTCCTTAAAATCTGCATTTGAAACGGATATTTCTGCTTTATATCGACAAAAAGAATACCCTAACTCATTGTTGCGCTAATTTCACGGCCTTAAAAATCAAACTGTTGAAAGTCATGAAAAAAATTACCCCATTTTTCATTGGTCTGTTCCTTTTATTGGGTGCATCGACTTTTGCCCAAAACCTGGTAATCAATGAAATCTTGACCTCGAACACCTTGACAAACGTCGATGAGGACGGCGATTATCAAGACTGGGTCGAGCTTTACAACGGCACGGCGGCGGCCATCAACCTCAACGGTTACGGCCTTACCGACGACGCTACCCAACCTTTCAAATGGGTTTTCCCGGCCCAGATCATCGGGCCCGGCCAATATCTGATCATTTATTGTTCCGACAAAAACCGCACGGTCGTCAATGAACCGCTTCACACGAACTGGAAAATCAGTTCTGCGGGCGAAGCGATTACCTTGACAAATGCGGCCAGCGTTATGGTCGACCAGGTTCCGGCAACGGCGATTCCTTCGGACATTTCTTTCGGAAGATTGCCAAACGGAAGCGGGCCTTTCGTATTCTTCAGTGCCGTGACGCCAGCTGCGCAAAACGGTGCGGTCGGATATAACGAAATCCTGAATCCGCCTGCATTTTCACAGAACGGAGGATTTTTCACCTCGGCCTTCAACCTCACGCTTTCGACGACGACGCCTGGAGCAACGATCATTTATACGCTCGACGGAAGCGAACCCGATCCGGCCAACCTCGCCGGAACGACGTACCAATACAAAAACCAATATCCTTGGCATCCGGGTGATCCGGAAGGGCCGTTTTTGACCAAAAGCTTCAACAGCTTGACGTATTCGGGACCGATCAGCATCGTGGATCGCACGTCTCAACCCAACGACATCTCGATGATCTCGACCACGTATTTCGATCCGTTTTATTTACCGGACAACAACATTTTCAAAGGCACGGTCGTTCGCGCCAAGGTTGTCAAAGCCGGAGCGCTTTCGAGCAAGACCACTTCGCAGTCATATTTCGTGACGCCTTTGGGAAGCAGCCGTTTTTCTTTGCCGGTCGTTTCGTTGAGCATCAGCGAGAATGTACTTTTCGATTACAACGACGGAATTTATGTACCCGGCGTCGATTTCGACCAATGGAGAATCGACAACCCGGATCTTGAACCGGAAGGACAAGAAGATTTAGGAAACTATTACCGTCGCGGCGAACAATACGAACGCGAGGCCAACATGAGCTATTTCGTGAACGGAACGGAAGTCATCAACCAAAACGTAGGGCTTCGTTTGCACGGCGGTTCATCGCGCGATTGGCAGAACAAGTCGTTCAACATTTATTCGCGTGCCGAATACGGAGACGAGACCATGGATTACGGTTTCTTCCCGAACCAACCTACCGATTTCGAGCGTTTGATCTTGCGCAATTCCGGAGCCGATTTTTACGAGACCTTGTTCCGCGATGCGCTCAACATGCGTCTTTTGAAACAATCGCACGTGCTCACGAAAGGTTACCAGCCGACAATCACGTTCATGAACGGCGAATATTGGGGAATCCTTTCTTTGAGCGACAAGTTCGACAACAATTACTTCAAGCGCGTTTTCGACATCGATGACGTGGACGTTCTTGAAAGCGAGGCGCAGATCGAAGAAGGCGACGACGACGATTACAATGCGATGATCGATTATATCGAGACGCATCCGCTATCGGTACAAGCCAACTACGATTATATCTTGACGCAGTTGGATTACCAGAACTTCGCCGATTATTTCATCCACAACATTTACTTCGACAACATCGACTGGCCGGGCAACAACATCGTTTTCTGGAGAGAAAAAGTCGACGCACCGAATGCCGAGTATCCGCACGACGGACGTTGGAGATGGCTCGCCCACGACATGGACGCGACGTTCTCTACCAACAACGAAAACATCAACCACAACGCTCTTGCCGCCGCTACCGCAACCAACGGACCTGAGTGGCCAAACCCGGCCTGGAGTACATTCCTTTTGAGAAAAATGCTTGAGAATCCCGGTTTTAAAAACTATTTCATCAACCGTTTTGCCGATAAGATCAACACGTCGTATTCTACCGCTTTCGTGAATTCGACGATGGACGAGATGAAAGCCGTGATCATGCCCGAACTCAACGAGCAAATGGATCGCTGGACAGCTCCGGTAGACATCAACGATTTCAACTACTATTACGGATACCAACAGGATTTCGCGACGCAACGTCCGGCTTTCCAGAGAAACCACATCCGCTCGAAATTCACGATCGCTTCGAACATCAACGCGACGCTGGACGTTTCGGACGTGAGCCACGGTTACATCAAGATGAATACGATCGACATCAAACTCGGAACCGACAACATCGCCGCGAATCCATATCCTTGGACTGGCGTTTACTTCTCGGGCATTCCGGTGACCTTGAAAGCGATCGCGAACGACGGTTTCGTATTCGACCACTGGGAAGGCGCTTCTATTGCGACTACTGATGAGATCACGCTTACGATGTCGGCCGCATTTTCTGTAAAAGCCGTTTTCGTACCGACAAACACGAATTCGAGCGAGCCGATCTATTTCTGGTACATGGGAACATCGATCCCGAACGATACGCCGCTTACGTCTTTGAACTCTTCGTTCGAAGTTCCGGCTACCGACGCGGTAATCCAATATACATCGTGCTTGCCAGGTTATCCGTATACTTCGGGCGATCCGTTGTTCCAGCACGCGTCTATGGAAAGAAGAAACAGCCCGACTTCGATCAACTACATTCCGGAGGCCAACGGTGGTGCGGCTTACCTGGCCAGTGCAATGCGCGGCATCCAAATCAAGGAGCCGTTGCAGAACGCCGGAAACGAGAACATCATGGTGTTCGCTTTCACGACCGTGGGTTACGAGGACATCAAATTCTCTTTCGCCGCGAAAAACGAATTGACCAACGCACAGAATATCGTAATCGATTATTCTACGGTTGCAGGAACACCTAGCTGGACGACCGCGGGATTGGCTTCTTCGGTGTATCCGTTGACATCCGATTTCGCTTTGTTCAACGTCGATTTCTCTTCGATCACGGCTGCCGACAACAATGCGAACTTCAAGATCCGCGTGCGTTTCACGGGAACCGGCGACATGACCGTCGATGCCGGAAACCGCATCACGTTCAACAATATCGCGGTTCACGGAACGTCGCTGCTTTCTGTACCTTCGGTTCCCGTAGAAAACAGATTCCTCGTGTATCCGAACCCTACAAGCGGTATCGTGAACGTCGCGAATTTGGGAGCTGACGCAATGTATTCGTTGTTCGCAATCGATGGGAAACTGGTCAAGAAAGGCAAAATCGACGCTTCGAACCAGATCAGCCTCGACGGATTGACTTCAGGATTGTACTTGTTGCAACTCGAGTCTGACGGAAGGACCGAAACCAAGAAAATCGCCAAGCAATAATTACATACTAGATTGAAATAAAAGGAGATAGCGTTTTGTTGTCTCCTTTTTTGTTTTCAGACAACTCTTAAAACGTGCAGTTCGTCGAAAATTTTGGTTATTTAAAACGAGAAAATCCTGACAACCCGACAAAGCATATATATTTGTCGCATAAACAGGTAGCACATGAAAAAAATTACCCCTGCGCTGATTTTATTGGCGTTTTTTGCTTTTTGTACCCAAGCCAAATCCCAGATCGTCATCAATGAAATCGTGACTTCAAACACATCCTTGAATGTAGACGAAGACGGAGAATACCAGGATTGGGTGGAACTTTTCAACAACGGTCCTGGCGCTGTAAACCTCAACGGATATGGGCTTACGGACGATCCGACCCAACCGTTCAAATGGGTATTTCCCAATGTTACAGTAAACTCGGGCCAGTATTTGCTGATTTACTGTTCAGACAAGAACCGCACCGTCGTCGGACAACCGTTGCATACGAATTGGAAGATCAGCTCTTCGGGCGAAAACATCGTGCTTACCAATGCTGCGAGCGTGACCGTCGATCAGGTTCCGGCTACCGTCATACAACAAAATTTCTCATTGGGTCGCTTTCCTAACGGAACAGGACCTTTTCTTTTTTTCGACGACGTGACGCCGAACGCACAAAACGCGGCTGTCGCTTACACCGGCCTTTTGAGCGCTCCTGTTTTCTCTCAACAAGGCGGGTTTTCTACCGCGGCATTCAACCTTACGCTTTCCACTACCGATCCCGGAGCCACTATTTTGTATACGCTCGACGGTTCTGAACCCAGCGAAGCCAACATCGGCGGACAGACATACACGTATCGCAATTCGTACAATGAATCGGGCTTCCAAACCCCGGGGCCGTTGTTGACGAATTCTTATGAGACGCTGACCTACAACACGCCGATCAATATCGTGGACCGAACGCCTCAACCGAATAAATTGGCGGCGATTTCTTCGACGTATCACTTCGATCCGTCGTTTTACATTCCGGACAATCCGCTTTTCAAAGGCACTGTCGTTCGCGCAAAAGTGGTCAAACCGGGTGCTTTGGCCAGTCCGACGATTTCCCAGACGTATTTCGTGACACCTCAGGGCGCGAGTAAATTCAGCATTCCGGTTGTTTCGCTTTCGTTTACCGAATCGATTTTCTACGACTACAACGACGGTATGTTCGTCGCCGGAGTTGATTTCGACGATTGGAGAGCCGCGAATCCTGGCGTTCATCCAGGAAGCCTTCGCGTCGGGAATTATTACAGAAGCGGAGAGGAAACCGAGCGCCGCGCGAACCTGAGCTATTATGTGAATGGAACACAGGTTTTGACGCAAGACGTCGGAATCCGTATCCGAGGCGGTTCGACGAGAAAATACGAGAACAAATCGCTCAATATTTATGCGCGAGGCGAATACGGAGACGACGACATGGATTACCAGTTCTTCTCGAATTTGCCTTACCAGAGTTACGAGCGTTTGACGCTTTCGACTTCAGGCAACGATTTCCGCAATACGATGTTCCGCGACGCGCTTGTACAAAACATCTGTAAAGAGCAACATTGCGAAAACGAAAATTACCAGCCGACGATCGTTTTCGTAGACGGTGAATATTGGGGAATCATGAACCTGCGCGAGAAATACGACAACAATTATTTCAAGCAGGTTTACGGTTTTGACGATGTGGATCTGATTGAAAACGACGGAGATGCCGAAGAAGGAGACGACGACAAATACGACGAAGTCACCGCTTACATGCAAGGCCACAACCTTTCGAACCAAGCCGATTACGACCATGTGGTCACACAGCTCGATCCCGAAAGTTTCGCCGATTATTACATCGCGAATATCTTTTTCGACAATTCGGATTGGCCCGGAAACAACCAGCAATTCTGGAGAAAGCGCACGAGCCAGTACGAACCGACGGCCGATTATGGTGCAGACGGACGTTTCCGTTGGGTTTTCCACGATATGGACGACACGTTCTCTTTCGGAACGGACGATTACAACCACAACAATTTGCAGATCGCGACTTCGATCGGTCCTGTAAATCCCGATTGGTCGACGCTTTGGCTCAGAAGAATGTTGCAGAACGAAGGTTTCAAGAACTATTTCATCAACCGTTTCGCGGACATGATGAACAGTCACTATCTGCCTGCGAACGTCATTGCGAAACTCAACGCGATGAAGGACGGGATTTTCGCTGAACTTCCGGCGCATACGCAACGTTGGAGCGCGTTCGACATGGGCGATTTCGACTGGTACATGAATTATGAGACGGATTTCGCGAACCAGCGTCCGGCTTTTCAGCGCAACCACATCCGCAACAAATTCAGCATCGCGAATAATATCACGGCGACTTTGAACGTGTCGGACAACGACCACGGCTATATCAAAATCAATACTTTGGAACTGCAACCGGGCTTGCCTGGCGTTTCGGCTACTCCTTTCCCTTGGAGCGGCATTTATTTCTCGAACATTCCGGTAAAGCTTACGGCGATCGCAAAACCGGGTTATGTTTTCAGCCATTGGACGGGCGTTTCTACGGCGACTACTGCCGAAATCACCGTGACTTCTGCGGCCAATTTCAACGCGACCGCGGTTTTCGTTCCTGAAGGATTCGCTGTAGAGCAAAGTGTTCCCGTGTATTTCTGGATGATGAACACGGCCATCCCGAACGATACGCCGCTTACGTCTTTGAATTCGTCTTACGAAGTTTTGCCGAACACGACTATCAGTTATTCGTCTTCGCTTGCGGGTTATCCGTTCACGTCGGCGAATCCGCTTTGGAGACACGGCTCGATGGAAAGACGCAACATGCCGACGCCGATCAACTATCGTCCGGAAACCAACAGCAACGTCGCTTATGCGCCGGGCATTATGCGCGGTTTACAGATTACGCAACCGTTCCAGAACAACGGATTGGAAAATACGATGGTGTTCAACCTTCCGACGACAGGCTACAAGGAAATCAAGTTCTCTTTTGCCGCAATGGACGAAGGTGCCGCAACGGGCATCGCAATCGACTACGCCACGAATGCGGGCGCTCCGACTTGGATCACGACGGGAATTACTTCTGCCTTGGCGCTGACGACGGGAACATATCAACTGTTCGAAACCGATTTCTCGGCAATTACGGCCGCGAACGACAACGCCAATTTCAAAGTCCGTTTGCGTTTTACAGGCCCGAATATGACGGCCGATACGGGCGCTCGCGTCACGTTCAACAATATCGCGATGGATGCGGTGAAAATGCCGCTTACCTACCCAAGCCCGAACACGTTTGTCGTGGGAACGCCGATTACGCCTTTGACTCCGGCGACGACCGCGACCGCGACGAGTTTCAGCATTTCGGGAACGCTTCCGTCAGGTTTGTCTTTCGATACGACTACGGGCGTGATTTCGGGAACGCCGACCGGGGTTTCTCCGACGACGACCTATACCGTTACCGCTACAAATGCGGGCGGAAGTACGACTTTCGATGTGGTGATTACCGTGAATCCGGCTGCTCCGTCAGACTTGAGCTATCCGAGCCCGATCACGTTCTACACGGGAACGACGATCACGCCATTGATGCCGACCGTGACCGGAAGCGTGACTTCATACAGCTTCAACGATTTGCCTTTGGGGCTTTTCTATGACCCGAACAACGGCCAGATCGTCGGAACGCCGGTTGTGGCGACACCGACCACAACCTATACGGTAACGGCCACGAATGCTGGCGGAAGCACCACGTTCGGTTGGGTGGTTACCGTAGAAGATCCGGCACCGACCACATTGAGCTACGATACGCCAGTAGTCCTTTCCGTAGGCCAATCTTCCGTTTATATCGAACCGACTGCGAACGACGCGGGCACGACGGCCAACTTTACTGTTTCGCCTGCACTTCCTGCCGGTTTATCGATTGCGCCGAATGCAGGGGTAATTTACGGCTCGCCTACTGTTGCGACGCCTACTGCAGTTTATACGATTACGGCGACCAATCCGAACGGAAGCATCATGTTCGATATCACGATTACCGTTAACGATGTCGCTCCGTCGGCTTTGAGTTACAACACGCCGAATGTGTTCACCGTCGGCACTGCGATTTCCGATTTGAATCCGACCGTGACCGGAAGCGTGGATTCGTACAGCATTTCTTCAACATTGCCTGCCGGATTTTCTTTCGATACGACGACAGGTGTGATTTCGGGTACGCCGACTGCTATTTCGGCCGCGACGACTTATACCGTGACCGCTACCAATTCTGGCGGAAGCGTGACTTTCGACATCAGCATTGCGGTCAACGAGGCGACTCCGTCAGGTTTGAGTTACAACACACCGAATGTGTTCACCGTCGGTACTTTGATTTCCGATTTGAATCCGACCGTAAGCGGAAACGTGGATTCGTACAGCATTTCCCAAACTTTGCCTGCCGGACTTTCTTTCGACACGACAACGGGTGTGATTTCAGGAACGCCGACTGTTTCTTCGTCTACGACTTTGTATACCATAACGGCCACGAACACAAGCGGCAGCACGACTTTCGATTTGTTGATTGCTGTGCTTGATCAAGTGCCGGCCAACCTCAGCTATCCGACTCCGAATGTATTTACCGTCGGTTCGGCCATTACCGCTTTGAACCCGACCGTTACCGGAAACGTGATGTTCTATTCGGTTTCGCCCGATTTGCCCGATGGCCTTTCGATCGATAATACGACCGGATCGATTTCGGGTACGCCGACAACCGTTACCGCTACGGCGCTTTATACCGTGACTGCATCGAATTCTGGCGGAAGCACTTCGTTCGATATTAGCATTACAGTGAACGACATCGCGCCGTCTGCATTGAGCTATAACACGCCGAACGTATTTACTGTCGGAACAGCAATTTCTGCTTTGAATCCGACGGTGACCGGAAACGTGACGTCTTATGCGATTTCGCCTTCACTTCCGACCGGATTGTCGTTCAACACGGCAACGGGTGTGATTTCGGGTACGCCGACTGCCATTTCCGCCACAGCGACTTATACCGTAACGGCTACGAATTCGGGTGGAAATACGACTTTCGACATCAGCATTACGGTCAACGACATCGCGCCTTCTGCATTGAGTTATACTACGCCAAACGTGTTTACTGTCGGAACGGCAATTTCTGCCTTGAATCCGACGGTGACCGGAAACGTGATTTCGTATTCAATTGCTCCGACTCTTCCTGCAGGACTTTCTTTAGATACGACCACAGGTGTAATTTCAGGTACACCTACAGTCGTTTCGGCTACGGCAATTTATACCGTGACGGCAACCAATTCAGGAGGAAACACGACTTTCGATGTCAGCATTACGGTTAACGATGTAGCTCCGTCTGCATTGAGTTACAATACGCCGAACGTTTTCACAGTAGGTTCTGTGATTACCGCTTTGAACCCTACCGTGACGGGAAGCGTCGATTCGTACAGCGTTTCGCCCGCTTTGCCTGCGGGACTTTCTTTGGACACGACCACAGGTGTGATTTCGGGTACACCGACTGTGGTTTCCGCCACAGCGACATACACCGTAACGGCCACTAACGAAAGCGGAAACGTTTCTTTTGGCGTGGCGATCACCGTAAATCCTGCGGCTCCGTCTAACCTCAGCTATAACACGCCGAACGTTTATACGGTCGGAATCGGTATTGCACCGCTATTGCCTACCGTGACCGGAACCGTGACGTCTTATTCGATTACGCCAGGACTTCCTTCGGGGTTGACTTTCAATACGACGACGGGTGTGATTTCGGGAACGCCTTTTGTCGCTTCCGCTACGACGACGTATACCGTGACGGCTACAAACGCCGGCGGAAGCACTACGTTCGATGTGGTGATTACCGTCAACATGCCTGCACCGGGTTCGTTGAGTTATCCGTCGCCTAACGTGTATACCGTCGGTACGGCGATTTCGCCTTTGTTCCCGGCCATTATCGGCTTTGTGACGAGCTTCTCGGTTTCGCCTGCTTTGCCTGCCGGACTTACTTTGGATCCTACTTTCGGGATCATTTCTGGAACACCGACGACGGTTACGGCAACGGCAACATATACGGTAACGGCCACGAATTTGAGCGGCAGTTCTACTTTTGGTGTCGTGATTACCGTAAACGATGTGGCGCCTACAGCCTTGAGTTATGCTTCGCCGAACATCTTTACCGTTGGTCAAGCCATTACAGACCTTACGCCAACCGTTACCGGAAACGTGGTTTCGTTTAGCGTTTCTCCGACATTGCCTTCCGGATTGTCTATAAATCCTACAACAGGTATCATTTCGGGAACGCCGACGGCTGTTTCGGCTACGGCGACTTATACCGTGACGGCCACGAACTCTGGTGGAAGCACTTCGTTTGGAGTGGTCATCACCGTGAACGACATAGCGCCATCGGCTTTGAGTTACAACACGCCGAACGTTTTTACCGTAGGAACGGCGATAGTGGCATTGAATCCGACGGTTACCGGAAACGTGACGTCTTATTCGGTTTCGCCTTCGCTTCCGGCAGGATTGTCTTTAGACACGACAACCGGTGTGATTTCGGGAACGCCGACGGCTGTTTCGGCTACGGCATCTTATACCGTGACGGCCACGAATTCGGGTGGAAGCACGACGTTCGACGTGACGATTATCGTAAACCAAGCGGCTCCTTCGGCTTTGAGCTACAACTCGCCGAATACGTTTACCGTCGGTACGGCGATTTCGGCTTTGACACCGACCGTGACCGGAACTGTAGTTTCGTATTCCATTTCACCGGCTTTGCCTACGGGACTTTCATTTGACACGACAACAGGTGTGATTTCTGGAACGCCGACATCGGCATCCGCAACCAATACTTATACGGTTACTGCGACAAACTCGGGCGGAAGCATCACTTTTGATGTCGTGATTACCGTAAACCCGTCCGCTCCTGGAACTTTGAGTTATACATCTCCGAACGTGTATACCGTCGGAACGGGCATTACGCCTTTGTTCCCGGCCATCATCGGATTCGTGACGAGTTTCTCGGTTTCACCGGCTTTGCCTGCGGGACTTAGCTTAGATCCGATATTCGGTATCATTTCGGGAACGCCGACCATGGTTACGGCCACGGCCACTTATACGGTTACGGCTTCCAATTCGGGCGGCAGCACTTCGTTTGGAGTCGTGATCACCGTAAATGCCGTAGCGCCGTCTGCGTTGAGTTACAACACGCCAAACGTATTTACGGTTGGTTCGACGATTTCGGCCTTGAACCCGACCGTTACCGGAAGCGTGGTTTCATACGTCATTTCACCCGCTTTGCCTGTCGGACTTTCGTTCGATACGACAACTGGAATCATCTCTGGAACGCCTACGGCAATCGCTTCTACGGCAACATATACCGTTACTGCGACCAATTCAGGTGGCAGCACTTCATTTGGAGTCGTGATCACCGTGAACGATACGGCACCTATTTTCTTGAGTTATCCGTCGCCTAACATCTTTACGGTCGGATCAGCGATTTCGGTTTTGACGCCTGTGGTTACCGGAAACGTGATTTCGTATTCGGTTTCGCCTGCTTTGCCTGCCGGACTTTCTATCGATACTGCGACAGGTGAGATTTCGGGAACGCCGACATCGGCATCCGCAACAGCGTCATACACCGTCACGGCGACAAATTCTGGAGGAAGTACCACTTTTGATGTGGTGATTACGGTCAACCTAGCGGCTCCATCCGGTTTGAGCTACGCATCTCCAAACGTATTTACTGTCGGACAGACGATTACTGATTTGAACCCGACCGTAACCGGAAGCGTGACCACATATACCGTCGCTCCATCGTTGCCTGCAGGACTTTCGATTGATGCGTCAACCGGTGTGATTTCAGGAACGCCTACGGCAGTAACGGCCATTGCCGGATATACGGTGACGGCGACGAACTCTACAGGAAACGTTACGTTCGACGTCGTGATTACGGTCAACGAACTTGCGCCTTCCGCGTTGAGTTATCCGACGCCATTGGTGTTTACGCAAAATACCGCGATTGCAACCGTTTCGCCTACCGTTTCGGGCAATGTGAACACATACAGTATTTCGCCTGGACTTCCTGCGGGATTGTCATTCGATCCGGCAACGGGTGAGATTTCTGGAACGCCAACCGAAGAGACGGCCACGGCAACTTATACCGTGACAGCGACCAATTCTGCGGGAAGCGTGACTTTCGAAATCACGATTACGGTCGAGCCGGAACTTGGTGTCGGCAATCCTCGCGATCTGGTGTTCTCTGTGTATCCGAACCCGTTCGTAGACGCCGTGACCGTTAACGGAATCGGCACAAACGCCAGTTTCATGCTGCATTCCATAGAAGGAAAACTGATCCAATCCGGAAAAGTGGAAGGCGAGATTATCCGCTTCCGCGAACTTCCGCAAGGAGTTTACATCCTTCAGGTGGAAAGCGACGGAAAAACGGGAATCCGCAAAATAGTTCGCAAATAACCATTTGGGACCACAAAAAAAGGAGAGCATTGCTCTCCTTTTTTATGTCTTATTTTTTTATCGCTTCGGCAAGCGCTTGTTGCCATGGCCGGATTTGTAATCCGAAGACGGAGCGGATGCGCGATTTATCCAAAACACTATACGATGGCCGTTTGGCCGGTGTCGGGAAAGCCGAAGTCGGGATCGCGTTGAGTTTTATGGTCGACGACGACAATGAGAAGATCTCCTTTGCGAAATCGTACCAGCTCGCGATGCCTTCGTTGCTGAAGTTGTAAATACCGTAAATGGCCTTTTCGGAAAGTATAATGTGGATCAAGGCATGTGCCAAGTCGACCGCGTAAGTCGGCGTGCCGATCTGGTCGTTGACCACATTGACCTCATCGCGTTCCTTGGCCAGTCGCAACATCGTCTTCATGAAATTATGCCCGAATTCGGAATACACCCAAGAGGTACGCACGATAAAATGGCGTGGCAGGATTTTCTGGATCTCTAATTCTCCGTCGCGTTTGGTGAGGCCGTAAACGCCAGTAGGATGGGTTTCCTGTTCCTCGGAATACGGTATTTTTGATTCGCCGTCGAAAACAAAATCGGTAGAAATATGGATCAGCGTACAGTCTTTTTCGAGACATACCGAAGCCAGGTTCGCCGCTCCGGCCACGTTTATCGCATATGCTTTTTCGGGCTCGCTTTCCGCCTTATCAACAGCCGTGTAAGCCGCCGCGTTTATGCAGAAATGAGGTTTGACCTCATCGAAAAGCAAACGGATTTTTGAAAGGTCGGTAATGTCGCCTTGAGAGGAATCGGCAAAATGGAAATCGATTTGCGTATAGGAAGACCGCACCGATTTCAATGCCTGTCCCAATTGTCCCGATGCGCCTGTGACGAGCACTACCATACTTTTCGCGCTTGGTTGAAGGTAGGAAGATGGGTGTCTTTTTCAGAGATCGTCATTTCCGATTCGGGAAAATTCCAATCGATTGCAAGTTCCGGATCGTTGTAAATGATACCGCCTTCGGATTCCTTGCTATAGAAATTGTCGCATTTGTAAAAGAAAACGGCCGATTCGCTCAAGACCAAAAAGCCGTGAGCGAAACCTCTCGGGATAAAAAACTGCTTTTGGTTGTCGCCCGACAGCAATAGCGAAACATGTTGTCCGTAAGTGGGCGATTTGGGCCTGATGTCTACCGCAACGTCCAAAACCTCTCCTTTAAGCACGCGAACGAGCTTTGCTTGGGCAAATTCCCCAACCTGGTAATGCAAACCCCTTAAAACGCCTCGTGACGAAACCGATTGGTTGTCTTGCACGAAATGCGTCGGTTGGCCCGTTCCTTGGGCAAACGTCCTTTCGTTGAAACTTTCCATAAAAGAACCACGCTCGTCGCCGATGATAGTCGGTTCGAGGATGAAACAACCTTCGAGTTTTGTTGGTATGAATTTCATGCTATCCGATTAATCCCATCAAATGTGTGCCGTAGCCGCTTTTGAGTAATGGTTCGGCCAAAACTTTCAATTGATCGGGCGTAATGAAGCCCATTTCGAAAGCGGCTTCTTCGATGGAGCCGATTTTGAGTCCTTGCCTTTCCTCGATTACCTGTACGAATTGTGACGCCTGCATAAGCGAATTGAACGTTCCCGTGTCAAGCCAGGCCGTACCTCTGTCGAGTATGCTTACCTTGAGCTTGCCGCGTTGCAGATATTCTTTGTTGACGTCGGTAATCTCGAGTTCGCCGCGCGGAGAAGGTTTGATATTGGCCGCGATGTCGACCACGTCGTTGTCGTAGAAATAAATTCCGGGAACGGCATAGTTCGATTTTGGATGGATCGGTTTCTCTTCAATCGAAAGTACGTTTCCGTCCGTATCGAAATCGACGACGCCGTATCGTTCGGGATCGTGCACGTGATAGGCATAAATTACGCCTCCGTCCGGGTTGTTGTTCGATTGCAGCAAGCCCGACAATCCGGTTCCGTAAAATATGTTATCGCCCAGAATCAGGGCTACTTTGTCGCTTCCGATGAATTCCTTGCCGATGATGAACGCCTCTGCCAAACCGTTCGGGTTTTCCTGCACGGCATATTCGAATCGGCAGCCCAGTTTCGATCCGTCGCCCAAAAGTTGTCGGAACAACGGTAAATCGTGGGGTGTCGAAATGATCAGTATTTCACGGATTCCCGACCAAATCAACGTCGAAAGCGGATAATAAATCATCGGCTTGTCGTAAATCGGCATGAGTTGCTTGCTTACGGCAAGTGTAAGCGGATGGAGCCTGGTGCCGGAACCTCCGGCGAGAATAATACCTTTCATTACGCTTGCTTTTTTTCTTTGGCCGCTTGTTTTTTGTAGAAGGCGATAAAGAGTTTTACCAGCACAAAAAGCCCGATGAACAGAATCGGCAAAAACAGTTTCATTTTGCCGTTTGTGACCTCGGTGTTTTCGATATTCACATCTTGGCTTTGCTCTTTGACGATTTTGTCGTAATTGACTTGGGCGACACGCAAATCGCCTTGCTCGCGGACAAGTTTGTCCTTACTGTCGATGACGTCGTTGAGTTGTGTATTCTGGTTGATGTACACCTGTCCCGAAGCTTGATTGTTTGAGCCGAGTTGGTCCAGGATTCCGTCGATTTGCGCGATTATGCGATCGTTGGCAACCATCTTGATCTTGAGGTTTTTCTGGTATTCCACTTGCAGTTTCGCATAGTAAGCACTATTATTCAGATACTTAAGTATCGGTTGAATTGTAGTTGCATCGGTTGCGATATCTTTCGTACGCAAATAAATCATATGCGACGGATAGTTCTTGGACGTTGCCGGTTCCTTGATGATTTTGTCGATGCTTCCATCTTCGGCCATCACTTTCAAAAGTTCGAAGTTGTATTCGCTTTGGTTGGCGAAAGGATAAACGTCGACGATTGGTTTGATGTCGATCTTGAGCAGTTTTTTCGGATATTTGAGCCCCACGACATTCTTTAGATAAGCCGTGTCCCCTTTTTCGATTTTTGACTCGAGCAGATTGATTTTTCCATACAGGTAATCGACACTGCCGAAATTGGGTTGGACCTTAAGCTCATGATCGTACGTCTTTTGCGTACGGTCGAGATAAAAACCAAGCCCGATTCCCACGACTAGCAAAACCGAGATAATGATGATATTTTTGATGAAAAACTGCAACATCCTGAAAAGTTTGGTGTTCAAACCGTCGAGAGCATTACCCATTTTTTGTTTTAACGCATCAAGATCGATTTCCTGATCGTCGGTAAATTTTTTGTCTTTCATCGTTTATTTGACGTTTAATATCTGTTCCAGAATTTTAATGGTAATCAAGTAAGTAGGTTTCACACCGGTCGTGCCAAGACCGCCAGATGCAAGCGTGCTTCCGGTTTCGAGCGGGTTGTCCGAAGCGTAATACGCATAGCGCACTTTCACATCCGGGTTGATGCTCTTTCGGATTTTAGATGCCGATTGGATCGCTTTCTGGTAATACGCGCCTTCCATTTCAAGACCGATGACGCCCCAAGTCGATTTGTTGAAAAAAGTAAGCAGGTCGCGGTTCTGGAGCGACGTTCCCAAAACGGTTACCATCGGACCGGCGTAAACCGGGATGCCGTTGCCTTCCAGAAGTTCGGCCGTGAGCTCGTTTTCGAACGGATAGTTGTCGCCCGTTCCTTCGTTGATGTGGGCAGACGGGATCATAATGTCGCCTTTGTCGCCTTCCAAAATCCCGGCTTTTCCCATAATGGAAACCGAAACGACGTTCAAAAGCGTGCGGTTTTTCCCTTCGGAATACGGCTTCAGAAGTTCGTCGATCGTTTCGTAAGCCTGTTCGCCGAACGCGTAGTCCATGACGATGATTACGGGTTTTTCAGCCGAAGTGTTTGCTTTAGGGAATGCCGATTTGTTCCAATCGATCTTTTCCGTATCGAAAATCTGTACGTCTATATTCGTTCCCGACGTGTCCGGAAGCGAAATCATGCCGTGTTCCGTCGCGAATTTCTCGACGGGTTTGCGAAGTGCGTCCGCGCCTGATTTGCTGAGTTCTTCGTAAATCGCGTAATCGGCTTTGTCCTTGTCCCGAAACTTCGGGATGGTTTTGAGCACGTGTTCCGCGAAAAGCGAATTCATGACCGAGTGCATGTTGGCCGAAATGATATGGATCGGACGGTCGATCAAACCGTTTTCCTTAAGTACAGATTTGATGTTGTTGGCCCAAATCTCGCCGTGGATGTGATGCCCGAGGCGTTCGCGCAAAATCGGGCTGAAAGAGATCGTGCGTTTGTTGTTCTCTACCAATTCCTCTATCGCGAGTTTGCCGAGCCAATAGATCACGTGTATGAAACGGTCCGGGTTTTCGGCCGTCGCGAAATTGTCGTAAACATCGAGGATTTCAGAAAAAGAACGACCCAAAACGTTGGCCGCGTGCGACATTGCCTGTTCGCGTTCTTCCAGTGTCAGGGTTTCGCCGTTTCCTACGACTTCGCCGAGTTTTTGCCAATCGCGCGAGACTTCGCCCGTATTTTCATCGAGCAGGACGCGTGCCTTGATCTTGTGCGATTCGATGAACAGGAACGTGAGGTGCGTCAGGATATCGTAAATATCCGAACGGCCACGCGTGATCTCGACGTTCATCTGCTCGTCGTCTATGCGATAACAATTGCGCTTTCTCTTTGGCGGGACGATCGCTTTGAAATGCGATTTCGAGTAGCCTTCATCAGAAGTCAAGTTGATGAACCGGCACTGCTCGATCCCGACCGGAAGTCGTTCGATCACGTACAAAAGTCCGTTCAATTCTACTTTTTCGGTGGCGATGCTTCCGTAAATTTCGGGACGCAACGCCAATAAAGCCTCTCTTAATGTTTCCCCTGACACGCCCATCGGTTTGTAGAAACCGCGGTTGAACAAATGGCGCATCGTGATGTAAAGGCGTTCCACAGCCGCCGAAGATTCCTGGGCGCGCGTGCGAACGATATTTTTAAGTTCTTTCATCCAATAAAATTCTCACTTGGTGCAAATGTAGGGTTTTTGCAGTTTAATTGGTTAGGGTAAGGTTAAGTGGGAAGGGTTTGTAGTAGCGTTTTGGGGAATTTAAGATAATGTACATTTTATCTGTAATGGATTGGGTTGGAATTGCGGTAAATTGTGGGTGGGCGGTGGTGGTAATTTTATGACCGCGGATTTGCGACAATTCTACCGTTACGGTTGATCCAATCTCAGGATTTCAGCTCATCCGCGATTTTACGGTCGTTCGAAAGACGCGGCAACTTATTCTGCCCGCCGAGTTTGCCGATGGACTTCATATAGTTATCGAATCCCGATTTCGGCACTTTGGTAATCACGACCTTGCGCAGCACGTTGCCCGCAATCAAATCGTCGTAATATACGTTCTGTTTGCGCATCGCGTCGTCTATTTTTTCTGAAAAACCTTGTAAATCAGTCGGTTCGTTCTCGAATTCGATAAACCATTCGTGATACGGCAAACCGTGTTCGGGATTGATTTGGGGCGCGACGGTAAATTCGTTGACACGCACGTTCGTGTCTTGCATCGCTTCCTTGAGCGCTTCCTCGACTTCCTTTCCGATCACATGTTCGCCAAAAGCCGAGATGTAATGTTTGATGCGGCCCGAAACGATCACGCGATACGGTTTGGTCGAAGTGAACTGGATCGTATCGCCAATATTATACGCCCAAAGCCCAGCGTTGGTTGATAAAATCAACACGTAATTGATTCCTATTTCGACTTCGCCGATGGTATAACGACGCGGGTTGTCCTCAAAGAATTCATTGGCTTTGACGAATTCGTAGAAAATACCCGAATTCAAAAGCAGCAACATGCCTTTTTCGGCCTGCGAATCCTGATACGCGAAAAAGCCTTCGGACGCCGGAAAAAGCTCGATCGAATCGACTTTCCGTCCGATCAGGTCCTCGAATTTGGCGCGGTACGGTTCGTAATTCACGCCTCCGTAAATGAACAGGTTGAAGTTCTTGAAAACTTCCCCGACGGGTTTTCCCGCCTTTTCCCTGAGTTTTTCGAAATACATCTGAACCCAACTCGGGATGCCCGAAATCACAGACATGTCTTCGTTTATCGTCTCTTCTACGATCGCATCGACCTTGGTTTCCCAATCGTCTATGATGTTGGTTTCCCAGCTCGGCATGCGGTTGCGTTGCAGGTATTTCGGCACATAATGCGCGACGATTCCCGACAAACGGCCGAGTTTAACCCCGTTTTTTTCATCGAGTTCGGGGCTTCCCTGAAGGAAAATCATTTTGCCGTCCACGAAATCGGAATTGCGCGTTTCGTGTATATAATGCAGAATCGCATCGCGCGCGGCTTCGATATGATACGGCATCGATTCTTTGGTCAGCGGGATGTATTTGGCGCCCGAAGTCGTGCCCGAAGTTTTCGCGAAATACAACGGTTTGCCTGGCCAAAGCACGTTTTCCTTTCCTTTTACGACCTCATCTACATACGATTTGAGCTGTTCGTAATCGCGGATCGGAACGCGTCTGGCAAAATCCTCGAACGATTTTATGTCGGTGAAATTATGGTCGCGTCCAAAATCGGTATTCACGGCTTTTTCGATAAGTTCGCGAAAGACTTTCTGTTGGGTTTCAACAGGATTTTGTGCCCATTTTTGGGTTTTGGCGTAGATATAATCGGCAAAAAGCTTGGCCGCGAACGATTTGAACGACATATTAATTCGGGAATTTCTTTTTCAGAGCAGATTCGGTTCTAAAAATCATGTAAACGCAACTCGCGAGCAGCAATCCGATGCCGATGAGCACGCTTGCGGTTTCGGTAAAGTCGGCATAATCCAAAGCAATCGAAACCAAAATGAGGAAAAGTCCCGCTTCGATCATTCTCCAAGCCGAAAATTTCTGGGAAAAGTCCCATCTGTCCTGGGATTTTTTAGAGGTGTTGGTTCGATATCCGTAGAAATCGTTGATTTTTTTCGGCGGAAAAACCAGCATGAACGCGGCCGCAACCACGAACACGATGCCGCACAGAATACAAACGAAACCATCCATTATGTTTTCCATCATTCAAAAGATATGAATTGTTCGGGATCGATCGGATAACCGTCTTTCCAAAGTTCGAAATGCAGATGGATTCCGGTCGATTCCTGTCCGGTCGAACCCGCGAGCGCCACGACTTCTCCGGTTTTGACGACATCGCCTTCTTCCACAGTCATTTCGGCCGCGTGTTTGTAAACCGAAATGAATCCGTTGTTGTGACGCACGATCACGCAATTCCCGTTCGACGGCGTCCATTCGGCGAAAATCACGTTCCCGTTGAGAACGGCTTTTATCGGCGTGTTTTTGGGAACGGCGATATCGACCGCGTAATGTTTTTGCCTTGCGTTGAACTTATCGGTCACGCTGCCTTTTACGGGCGCAAAAAGCACGACGCTCGTCTTTGGGGTCGCTTTTTCGAACAAGTTGTATTTGTCTTCCTTGGCGACCTCATCGCGCAGTTGGTTTTCTTCTTCGGATGCGGTGATCTGGCCTTCGGGTATTTCCATTCCGGCGGCGATGATCGAATCTTTAGAAAGCTTGGCATAATCCAAATCGCCTGTCAAAATGCGTTTTATCGATCGGATATAAGCCTCGTTCTTGGTAAGCGCAACTTGCAATGAATCGGATTTGAGCGCGAGTTCGGTCGCGTTTTTCTTGAGTTCGGAAGATGCGTAACCCGGAATATACTCGCGCAAAGGCGTAAAAGCGATGATATACGTCGTCACGAAAATGATCGCGACCGCACCAATCGTGGCCACGACGAAAACGTTCATAAGCGTGAGCCGCAACGAGAAAATCTCCTCGAACGTGTCTTCGTTCAAAATGACCAAACGGTTTTTGGTGAAGAGTTTTTTGGCGATTTTTTTGCGTTTGTGCCGTTTTTGAGCCATGTCGTCGCTTTGTACAAATATAGGAAAACCAAGGCCTTTGTTATTCCGTAAATAAAGAGACCGGCAATCCTAAATATTTGCCAAAAGCTTAAATGGGCGAATGCATTTTTCGACTATCTTTGCCGTTATATTTCAATTGCTTCGGCTTAAACACAATACCATGGGAAAATTTGGAGTAACAGAATGGATTTTGATCATTGCGGTAATCCTTTTGCTTTTTGGAGGCAAGAAGATTCCGGAATTAATGAAAGGATTGGGTTCCGGCGTTAAGGAATTCAAAAATGCAGCTAAAGACGACTCTCCAGCCGAAAAGAAAAAAGAAGAGACTAAAAGCGAAGAATAATAGGATCCCGGTTTAGGCCGGGATTTTTTTATGGGAAACCCAAAGGTTTTGAAAACCTTTGAGGTTTATAATTTACACTATCCGTCGCGACGGATTTTTTTGTGCTCTTTCAAATAGTAGAATCTCGCGAAAATTATCGTCGGGAATTTCGTGAAAAGAATAACGAACGCCAATACCGGAAAGAAAAACGACACCGCCACGCCGATAGCCGAATTGATCATGTCGAGATTGCAATATACCGTGAAGCGCTTGCTTAATTCGGGATCAAGCTCTTCTTCCTTTCGAAAACCAGGTTGTTTTTCGGTGTAATCCCAAATCAAATTCTGGAATGTCGCAATCAATAGGATGTTCGAACTATAGGCGAAAATAGCGGCTTCATCGTGTAAAAATTCACTTACCAACGAAGTCGTGAACGGCAAAATCGCGATGAATAGCAGCCACATGATATTGATCCACAACAGTCGTTCGTCTATTTTCTTGATGTACGAAAAAAACGAATGATGCACTTTCCAAAAATTCGCGATGTTGAAAAAAGACAGGAAGAACGTCAATAAATGCTTCCATTGGCCAAACAGATCGTGAAATGTCAAATGCCCGCTCGGCGTGGAATCAATCTTGATATCGAGCACCAAAAGCGTAATCGCGATGGCAACGATCGCATCGCAAAAGAAAACCAAGCGTTCGAGTTGGAGGTTTTTTTCGGGCATGGTTAAAATTAGGAAAATCCGGATTTGAAAACAGATTTTCAATCATTGGATTCAATTCCCGACGTCAAGAAACGATTTTAGATAACCATCGTCAATTGTATCCGTTTCCTGTCTTCATCGACCTCAACGACTTTTACTTGCACATGCTGATGCAGTTTCACGACTTCATTCACATCCGACACGAAACCATCTTTCAATTGGGAAATATGCACAAGGCCGCTTTCCTTGATCCCGATGTCGACGAAACACCCGAAATTGGTGATGTTGTTCACGATTCCGGGCAAAACCATTCCCGAACGCAAATCCTTGATCGATTTCACGGTCGAATCGAATTCGAACACCTTAGCGGCTTTTCTCGGGTCGAGTCCCGGTTTTTCAAGCTCTTTTATGATGTCTTTCAAACCCAATATTCCGATTTGTCCGGTCACGTAATTTTCGGGCTTTATCAACGCTGTTTTCTCTTTGTTGGCGACGAGTTCCGAAACCGAAATCTTCAAATCCTTCGCCATTTTTTCAACGATCGGATAGGCCTCTGGATGCACAGCCGAATTATCGAGCGGGTTTTTTGCGCCTGAAATCCTTACGAAAGCCGCGCCTTGCTGGAATGCTTTTTCACCCAAACGAGGCACTTTCTTGAGTTCCTTGCGGTCTTGGAACGGCCCATTTTCGGATCGGTAATTCACGATGTTCTCGGCGAGCTTCTCCCCGATTCCGCTCACGTAAGAAAGCAGCGATTTGCTCGCCGTATTGAGATTGATCCCGACGGAATTCACGCATCTCACGACAACGGTATCCAATTCTTCCTTGAGTTTGGTCTGGTCTACGTCGTGTTGGTACTGGCCTACGCCGATCGCTTTCGGGTCGATTTTTACCAATTCGGCCAACGGATCCGAAAGTCGTCTTCCGATGGAAACCGCACCGCGAACCGTCACATCGTAACTCGGGAATTCGTCCCTTGCGATTTTCGATGCCGAATACACCGACGCGCCGGCCTCGCTGACCACAAAAACCTGGATCGGTTTGTCGAACGCTATCTTTTTGATGAAGAATTCGGTTTCGCGCGACGCCGTTCCGTTTCCGATCGAAATCGCGTCGACCTTATAAGCATTCACCATCGAACGGATTTTTTTCATCGCGATCGCCGTGTCGTTTTGGGGCGCATGCGGAAAAATCGTCTCATTGTACAAAAGGTCACCTTTCTCGTCGAGGCACACGACTTTACATCCGCTTTTAAAACCCGGATCGATCGCCAGGATTCGTTTTTCTCCCAAAGGCGGCGCAAGCAGCAACTGCCCCAGATTCGTAGCGAAAACGCCTATCGAATTCGCATCGGCTTTGGCTTTGGCTTCCGATAAAGCTTCGTTGGAAATGGCCGGTTCGAGCAAACGTTTGTAACTGTCGGAAATGGCTTTTTCGAGATGGATTGCGGTATCGCGGTTGTTTTTTATGATCGAATTTTCCATCATGTCGAGCGCTTCGTCCTTGTCTATGTCGACGCTGAGTTTGATGAAGCCTTCGTTTTCAGCGCGCAACATCGCAAGCAAGCGATGAGCCGGCGCTTTGGCCAAATTTTCCTTCCAGTCGAAATACTGGCTGAATTTCCTCGCGGCTTCGTCGTCTTTTTTGGTTTTGACGACTTTGGTCGAAATCTCTGCTTTGCGTTGAAAAATACGTCTCAACGTTTTCCGGATGTAGATATTCTCACTTACCCACTCGGCTATGATGTCGCGCGCACCTTGCAAAGCCTCGTCTTCGTTGGTTACATTTTTATTGAGGTATTTCGAGGCGATATAATCGACGTCGTCCGTGTTTTGTGCCATGATGATCTTGGCAAGCGGTTCGAGCCCGTTCTCGCGAGCGGTATCGGCTTTGGTTTTTTTCTTCTTTTTGAACGGCAGATAGTAATCTTCCAACTCATTCAAATCGAAGCTCGACTCGATTTTTTTGGCAAGTTCGGGCGTCATCGCATTTTGTTCGGTAATCGATTTGACGATGGCTTCCTTCCTTTTCACGATTGCTTCGTACGAGGTATTGGCTTTGGCGATATTTTCGATCACGACCTCATCCAAATTTCCGGTCATGTCTTTCCTATAGCGCGAAATGAACGGGATCGTGCAGTCTTCAGACAAAAGTTGGACGACATTCTGGATGCTTTTGGCCGCAGCCGAAACGTGTTGGGAAATGAATTCGATGTTGGTCATAATACTAAATAAGAAGCCACGAATTTCACGAATAAACACCAATAATTTGTGTCCTTCGTGAAATTCGCGGCTAAATTTTCTAAGCTTTTAAACGCAGGCTATTTTGTTGACACGGTTGGCGTGACGCCCGCCTTCGAAATCGGTCGCGATGAAATGCTCTACCATTTCAACGGCTTGAGGAACCGAGGTGTAGCGCGCCGGTACAGACAAAATGTTGGCGTCGTTATGGCGTCGGCACAAATCGGCGATCTCTTTTGTCCAGCAAACGGCGGCGCGAACGTTCTTGTGTTGGTTGGCCGACATGGCGATTCCGTTGCCGGTTCCGCAGATCACGATCCCGAAATCGGCTTTGCCTTCGCTTACGTCTTGTGCTACGGGATGGCCGAAATCCGGATAATCGACACTGTCCGTAGAATCTGTGCCGTAATTCGTTACTTCGTGCCCGAGCGCCTTTAGTTTTTCGACGATGGCTTTTTTATAGTCGGGACCTGCATGGTCGTTTCCGATGGAGATTTTCATTTTATATAGGTTGTTTCGTGCTGCAAAGATACTTTTAAATGCGGATTGTTCGGTTTAGCGAAAGATCGGATTGCGAAAATCAACATCGAAAATCGCATTGTTAATCCAAATCCGTAACACACTCATTTTCAGATAACCTTAAATTAACATCGATTGTTAAAAACAAAACAGAAGAATTTTAGAAATTTTTTGAGGATGTATCTAAATTTTTACAATCAAAAACCTACAGGAAAAATCCAAATGAAGTTTCGGGAAATTTTGGAAAAGTTTTCAAGGCCAAAGCGACGGATATCAACAACATCCGACAATGTGAATTATCGACATCCGAATGCGATTTTCGATTGTCAACAACTGTTGATCAAAATCTAAAAAACTTTCAAAATGAGCGAATTGGATGTCAAATACTATGTTAACAAATTGTTACAACAAAGTAAAACTAAGTTTCAAAATCGTCACTTGAAAATTTATTCCACCAATTAACATCCCATAATAACCATCAAAAATATTTTTAAAAATCCCTCCTTTTATTTTTTGTTTTTAAGTGTTGTGGAAAACTTTCGGGATTTGAGCAAAACGCTGATTGGTAATTAGTGAAAGGAAGGTTTGAGTTTTCAGACGATGCGAAGCGAATGCCCGCCTTTGAGTTCTTCGAGGATGTTGTTGACGATGTCGGAATCGTTCGGATGGATCTTGAGTTTGATTCCGCCCAACGCCAGAGAATAAAAAGGTACGACCGAAGCCGTGGCCTCGTTCTCGAAAAAATACGTGACGCCTTCCTGATCGAGCCTGTGTTTGAGGATTTCGATCTCGTGCGTATACTGGAAAACGGCGATGACGATGAAATTTTCCATAATGGGTGTTTTTGGGCTTCCTTAAAGTTACGAAGTTTTAGATTTGGCCATGTGGTTTTAAAAAGTTATATTTTATTTAAAAGAATTCCCGAGTTCGGGTTTAACGAATCGGTATTTCGTAATTTCCCCTAATATTTTAAGACACCAATGAGTAAAAAACACTATAAACCGGGAAAGGGAAAACCCAAGGATTTTTCGAACAAGATCCTGAAAATCCTTGCCCGAAATTCAAATAAAGCATTCAATTACAAACAAATAGCGGCTATTTTAGAAGTAGACGATACCAAAAGCAGGAATGAGATCATCCGTGACCTAAAGCTGCTCGCCGCCCAAAAGAAAGTAGTGGAATCGGAACCTGGAAAGTATTTGGTCAAGGCCATCAGCCAGGATTATTACGAAGGAAAAATCGATATGACCAGCCGCAAGACGGCTTTTTTCATTTGCGACGAGTTCGAAGAAGATGTCTTTATTCCTACAAACAACCTCAACCGAGCCTTAGACGGCGATACGGTGCAGGTGTATGTGTACAACCGCAGAAAGGGCAAACGCCCCGAAGGTGAAGTCGTCGAGATCGTCGAACGCGCCAAGACGCAATTCGTAGGCGTGATCGACATCCAGAAGAATTTCGCTTTCGTTTCTACGGCGAACCCGAAAATGTATACCGATATCTTCATCCCCAAAGAAAAATGGGGCGAAGCTGAAAACGGTGACGTCGTGCTTGTAGAAATTGAAGATTGGCCTAAGCGCGCCGATTCTCCTTTCGGTTCGGTGATCAAAGTACTCGGGAAACCGGGCGAACACGACACCGAAATCCATGCGATTTTGGCCGAATACGGATTGCCGTACGAATTTCCGATCGAAGTCGAAGTGTACGCACAAAAACTCGATACTTCGATCCAGCAACAAGAAATAGACAAACGCCGCGACATGCGTCAAACATTGACGTTTACGATCGATCCGCGTGATGCGAAAGATTTCGACGATGCGCTGTCGTTCAAAAAACTGGATAACGGCAATTTCGAAATCGGTATCCATATCGCCGATGTTTCGCATTATGTGCAGGAAGGAACGATTCTCGACGATGAAGCCTACAACCGTGCGACTTCGGTTTATTTGGTCGATCGTGTCGTACCGATGTTGCCCGAAGTCTTGTCGAATTTTGCGTGTTCGCTTCGTCCGCATGAGGAGAAATATACGTTCTCGGCCATTTTCGAGCTCGATAACAAAGCGAATCTGGTCAACCAATGGTTCGGGCGCACCGTGATCTATTCGGACCAGAGATTCGCTTATGAAGAAGCGCAACATATCATCGAAACCAAAAAGCCTTCGATTCCCGAACACATTTCGCTTACAGGCCAAGCGTATGAAGCGCCTGCCGATGTGACCGAAGCGGTTCTCAAACTTGACGAGCTCGCCAAAATCATGCGTCGCAAACGATTGGCCGACGGAGCAATTTCGTTCGATAAAGTCGAAGTCAAATTCAAACTCAACGAAGAAGACGAGCCGGTTGGCGTGTATTTCAAAGAGGCGAAAGATTCGAATCACCTGATCGAGGAATTCATGCTTTTGGCGAACAAGAAAGTCGCAGAATTCATCGGAAAACAAAAGAAGACTTTTATTTATCGCATCCACGACGAACCGAACGAAGACAAATTGATCGGGCTTCAAGGTGTGATTTCGCGGTTCGGTTACAGCATCGATTTCCGCAGCAAGCAGCATATTTCGAAATCGCTCAACAAGCTTTTGGAAGACGTGCACGGCAAAAAGGAACAGAACATGGTCGATACGCTTACGATCCGAAGCATGAGCAAGGCTAAATATTCGGTCCATAACGTAGGCCATTACGGGCTTGCGTTCGATTATTATTCGCATTTCACCTCGCCTATCCGACGTTATCCCGACGTGATGGCGCACCGATTGCTGGAATATTACCTCGACGGCGGAAAATCGGTATCCGAAGAAGTGTACGAAGAAAAATGCGAGCATTCGTCGAACATGGAAAACCTGGCCACGAATGCCGAACGCGACTCGGTGAAATACATGCAGGTAAAATACATGGCTGATCATCAGGATCAGGATTTCCTCGGTGTGATTTCGGGCGTTACCGAATGGGGAATCTACGTCGAAATCGTCGAGAACAAATGTGAGGGAATGTGCCGCATCCGTGAAATCAAGGACGATTATTACACGTTCGACGACAAGCAATACGCGCTAGTCGGAGCCGTTTCAGAAAATACGATCCAACTTGGCGATGAAGTATACGTAAAGGTCAAGAACGCCGATTTGGTCAAGAAACAGCTCGATTACCATTACCTCGGAAAAAAAGAGGATTACGAAGCGGCGAAATCCCAGGCCGACGCGAATTCGGCAGCAAAATCACAAAAGAAAAAGAAGAAAAACAACAACGACGAACAATGAAAAAAATAGTTTTATTCCTTACGCTTGCAGCCTTTCAATCTGGATTTTCCCAAGTCACTAAAGACCCGGGCGATTTTGACAAAGTGAAAGTGTTCGATAGGATTTCGGCAGAACTCGTCCCATCGGACGTAAACAAAGTCGAAATCACCGGAAAACGCAGCAAGGAAGTCATCGTAGTCAATAAAAACGGCGAGCTCAAATTGGGAATGCCGGCTACGAAACTGTTGCAAGGCGAAGAAATCGAGGCCAAAATCTATTACAAGGAAATCAAGAGCGTCGATGCGAGCGAAGGTGCGTACATCGGCAGCGGAAAGCCCGTCAATTCTGCAAAACTCGACGTTACTGCAAAAGAAGGAGCCGAAATAAAACTCGAGCTCGACGTAGAGATCTTGAAAGTGAAATCGGTGACGGGAGCGACGATCCGTCTGGAAGGTAAAGCGTCCGATCAGGAAATATCGATCGGAACCGGCGGCATCGTCGAAGCCAAAAACCTCATTACCGAAAGAACCGATGTGAGCATCAACGCAGGCGGTGAAGCCGAAGTCAACGCTTCGAAATACGTAAAGGCAAGAACCAAGGCCGGTGGCGAAATCACGATTCACGGAAATCCGCAGACAACCGACAAAAAATCGATTTTGGGCGGAACGATTACCGAGGAGTAGTTTTGGATTACCTCATCAAGAAATTACCCAAAAATTAACAAATTTGGATTTTCAGATTATATTTGTGTTAACGCATTTATAAGCCATACATGTTTGAAGATATTTTAACGGCCATTCCTCTTGGATTTTTCCTGAGTTTCATGATAGGCCCGGTTTTTTTCGTGCTTCTTGAAACCAGCGTCGTTAAAGGATTCCGCGCTGCGTTGTCGTTCGATGTAGGGGTTATCATAGCCGATATCGTATTTATCCTAATCGCGTATTTTTCGAGCTACAGGCTTCTCAATGCCATCAAGGACGATCCGGCACTTTTCATTTTCGGAGGGTTGGTCATGCTCACGTATGGCATCATCAGTTTGATAAAACACAAGAAACCCAAAAAGAATATCGACCCCGAAGATCCGGCAGAACTTGCAAAAAACAATTATTTCACGCTTGCGGTAAAAGGTTTTTTCCTGAATTTCATCAATATCGGCGTGTTGGGATTTTGGTTGGCGATCATCATCACGATCGGTCCTCAATTGCAATTGCAACCTTCCAGGATGCTTACGTTTTTCGCTTCGGTCATCCTGAGTTATTTCATCGTCGACATCTTCAAGATTTTGCTGGCCAAGCAGTTGAGACGTTATCTGAACCCGCACAACATCTTGATGATCAAGAAAGCGATCAGTGTCGTTTTGATCATTTCGGGCGTATTCTTATTGGTGCAAGGATTGTTTCCGAAAGAGCGCAAAATGGTCGACAAAGCCTTGGAAAAGCTAGAACATCGCAACGAATAAGCTTATTCGGCATTTTTTAAACCGAAACTTTCAAACTTTAAAAGATTTGGTTACATTTGCCGACCTGATTACAAATGGCGTCGTGGCCGAGTGGCTAGGCAGGGCTCTGCAAAAGCTCGTACAGCGGTTCGAATCCGCTCGATGCCTCTAAAACCTCTGAAGTTTTGCTTCGGAGGTTTTTGTTTTTATGAGGTTTCGTACTTTTATAGGAACTTCAATTTTATGGATTTCGAACGTTTCAGGCACGAGATTTTTTCCAACGGAATTACGATAATAAACGATGTTTTTTCTGAAATTGAATCAGATGAGATATTGTTGAAAATAGCTTCCGCCGATGATGCGAAACTTACATTCAGACGCTCCGCAGGACTTTTCGCCATCCGACAATTCTTAAAAGAAATCCCCGAAGTTGCAACTTCCATCTTTACCCAAAAGATGTTGATATTAATCGAAAACATCTTCGGAAACGGCTATTTCGTAACCAAATCGATCTACTTCGACAAACCCGAACAATCGAACTGGTTTGTGGCATATCATCAGGATTTGACGATTTCTGTCAAAGAAAAAATCGATACGCAAGGTTTTGGTCCGTGGACGGTAAAACAAAACCAATTCGCCGTTCAGCCGCCAATCGAAATCCTTGAAGATAATTTTACAATCCGAATCCATCTCGATGATACGACCTTTGAAAACGGAGCATTAAAAGTTATAGAAAACTCGCATTGCAAAGGAATTTATCGTGCGGAAACCATAGATTGGAATCTTGAGAAAGAAACGATTTGCGAAGTCAAAAAAGGCGGCATCATGATTATGCGACCGCTACTTTTACACGCGTCCGACAGAACGACAAACGACAACAAACGCCGCGTGATCCATATAGAATTCGGGAAACAAGAGCTTCCGAACGGTTTGCAATGGAGCGAAAAAATGGAGTT
Source organism: Flavobacterium agri (assembly GCF_013401995.1). Classification (GTDB taxonomy): domain Bacteria; phylum Bacteroidota; class Bacteroidia; order Flavobacteriales; family Flavobacteriaceae; genus Flavobacterium; species Flavobacterium agri. Next base: position 68,164 of record NZ_JACBJI010000002.1, on the reverse strand, counting down.
TACAAAAGGTCAGATTCCCGTTTAAGATTGCTCCTCGCCTGCTCTTCAAACCTTTCAAAAAACCAATCCGTTTTAAACATTCTTGGCATTCCTAAAAAGTGTTGGAGTACTTTTTTGCGTCCGGGATTGTACATGAAATCCGGATAGATTTTGTATTCTTTTCTCACGTTTTTGGCGTAAGTGAAGTAGGTTTCCCAATCACTTCCTAAAATCGACAAATCCGCGTCAGTAAAGAGATTTATATCAGAGTCGGAGCAGAAATTATGCGCTTTCGTAGCGAGAATCATCGCATGGCATTGCTCGATTTTCTCGATTGGGTACTTAATTTCGGAAAGACGTTTTGCTGCGAGATCAGCACTGTTTTCCTCATTGGTTTTGCCTGTGGCTTTGTAGACGATGTCGTGGTAGAAAAGACAAAACAACGTCGTTTCCCAATCCGAGATTTTACTTTTGATTTCGGACAAGGTTTTCAACAGATGCTCGAGATGTGACAAATCGTGGTAAAAACGTCCTTTTTTCGAATGCGATTTCTCGATTTCAGACCACAATTCCGTCTGTTTTTCTTCGGAACAAAATGGTTTCGTGAGGACGAAAAATGTCTCGCGCAGCATCAGCTTCTGTATTCTTCCATCACGATCGTCACGGCTTCGACATCGCCACCGATCGGCGGATTGATTTTGGAAACCGAGATCAAAATCCTTGAAACTTCAGGGATTTCACCAAAAACACGGACGATGATGCGGTGCGCGACGTGTTCCAAAAGTTTGGAAGCGATGTGCATTTCCTCTACAACGATGCGGTTCAAAAGCACATAATCTACCGTGTCTTTGAGATGGTCGCTTTCTGCGGCCTTGCGCAAATCGGTCTTGATTTCGAGGTCTACGGTGTATTCAGAGCCGATTTTGGTTTCTTCGGGCAAACAGCCGTGGTACGAAAAGGTACGTATGTTTTTGAGTTTGATGATTCCCATGTGTTTTTTACGGTTTATTAAATAACATCGGTGATGTTATAAAATGATATTTCATCCAAAATTACGGTTAACTTTGCAGCTTTCCATACAGAATTATGTCAGAAGAAAAATCCCTCAATTTTATTGAGCAGATCATAGAAGAAGATTTGAAGAACGGCATGCCGCACAGTGGTTTGCGCTTCCGTTTTCCGCCTGAACCGAACGGATATCTACACATCGGGCACGCGAGTTCGATCGCTTTGAACTTCGGTCTTGGCGAATCCTACAACGCGCCCGTGAATTTGCGTTTCGACGATACGAATCCCGAAAAAGAAGAACAGGAATATGTAGACGCGATCAAACGCGACATCGAATGGCTCGGTTACAAATGGGCCGATGAACGTTACGCATCCGATTATTTCCAGCAATTATACGATTGGACAATCGAGCTTATCAAGAAAGGAAAAGCGTATGTAGACAGCCAGTCTTCAGAAGAAATTGCGGTCCAGAAAGGTACGCCGACGCAGCCTGGAACCGATTCTCCGTATAGAAATCGTTCGGTTGAGGAAAATCTCGACTTGTTCGAACGCATGAAAAAAGGAGAGTTTCCAGACGGAACGCATATCGTCCGCGCCAAAATAGACATGGCTTCGACCAATATGTTGATGCGCGATCCTTTGATGTACAGGATTATGCATAAGCATCACCACAGGACGGGAGATGATTGGTGCATTTACCCGATGTACGATTGGGCGCACGGCGAATCCGATTACCTTGAACAGATTTCACATTCGCTTTGTACGCTCGAATTTTTGCCGCACCGCGAATTGTACGATTGGTTTTTGGATCAGATTTTCGACGATAAGAAACTGCGTCCGAAACAACGCGAATTCGCTCGTAGAAACCTAAGCCACACGGTTGTAAGTAAGAGGAAATTGCTGCAATTGGTCAACCAGAATTTCGTTTCGGGTTGGGACGATCCGCGTATGTCGACGATTTCAGGTCTTCGCAGACGTGGCTTCACTCCTGCTTCACTTCGTAATTTTGCGAACGATACCGGGATAGCAAAAAGGGATAATCTTATCGATGTTTCAAGGCTTGAAGCTGCGATTCGTGAAGATTTGAACAAGATTGCGCCTCGCGTCATGGGAGTCATCGATCCGGTGAAATTGGTCATCACGAATTATCCCGAGGGAAAAGAAGAATGGCTTGAAGCCGAAAATAACCAGGAAGATGAAAACGCCGGTTTCCGTAAAGTCCCATTTTCAAAGGAATTATGGATTGAACGTGAAGATTTTATGGAAGACGCACCGCCAAAATTCTTCCGACTTTCGATTGACAGAGAAGTCCGTTTGAAGAACGCTTACATCATAAAAGGTGAAAAAGTGGTCAAGGATTCCAACGGAAATATCACCGAAATCCATGCGACTTACGACGTCGAGTCGTTGTCCGGAAGCGGAACCGAGGCCAGCCAACGCAAGGTTTCCGGAACACTTCATTGGGTTAGCGCCGCTCATGCTTTGGAGGCTGAAGTCCGTTTGTACGACCGCCTTTTCACAGACGAATCTCCTGACACGCACAAAGGGAAAGATTTCCTTGAATTCGTGAATCCTGAGTCGTTGAAAGTAGTGACAGGTTATGTCGAACCAAGTTTGGCAACTGCGAAAGTTGAAGATAAATTCCAGTTTCAGCGCATCGGTTATTTCACTGTAGATAAGGATTCTACGTCTGATAAACTGGTTTTCAACAAGACCGTCGGACTTAAGGACGCTTGGGAAGAAAAGGGTAAAAAAGAAGAGAATGCCGTCAATAATTCGCTCAAGGAAATCAACCGATTTTTCAAGGCGAATACCGATGAGGAACGTGCGAACATCGAAAAATCCATTTCCGAAAACATCAAGTCGCTCGAGAATTTCAGCCTGATCCAAAATTCGTTCCGTAAAAATGTGACGAACAACAAGAGTTCGCTCCTATTCGCGAACTGGCTTTTGAAATATTCCGACAAAATCCAACTTTCGGCCATCGAAGAAGAAATCGTCGAGAAATTTTACGGCATGTCACTTAAAAGCGAATCGCCATTTGTGCGTGAGGAAATTTTGCATCATCTCAAAAACAAATCTGAAGTCGTATCGATTTTTGCCGACGAAATTTCGAAGTTGAAATCATCCGAAAAAAACGAAAGAGTTTTACAATTACTTTCTGAATTTTAATAGAATCTGATAATAATAGATTTCACAAATAGAAGCCGACTTGTTTGAGTCGGCTTTTTCTATTATTTAAAATATCAATCATAAATAAAATTCTAATCGATAATAACTTAAAAAATCGACTTCCATATTTTGAATCTGTCGCATTTTAAAAAACAACCAACCCGTTCCGACGTTTTTGGAAATATTTTCCCGCAAATCGCCTTATTTCGATTTTTGCTTCAGTTAGCTCGTTTTAACGACGCCTTAACGACCAAATGTTAAAAAATGGCTACCTTTAAGCAAATCGAAAATCAAACGACATGTCAAATTCATCTAAAGCGGCAGTTGCACTTTTGGTAGGTGTCGCCATCGGAGCCGGACTCGGAATTTTGTTCGCTCCCGATGAAGGTTCCAAAACACGAAAAAAACTCAAAGACGGTTTCGACGAAAAAAAGGACGAGCTCAAGAAAAAATTCGATGACCTCTCCTCTAGCCTGAAATCGAAACTCGAAACTTCTGAAGCGGATATCAAATCCGCATTTGAAGATGTTGCTGAAAATGCCGACGAAAAATCGAACGAAATCATCGACAGTCTCGAAAAGAAACTGGCAGATTTGAAAGCGGCCGCGGCCAAAATGCGCAGTTGATATGGCTCTCGAAGATCTAAAGGAAAACGCAGAAGACTTAAAAGAAAACGTCAAAGGATTTATAGATAGTAACATAGCGTACTATAAACTTTGGTTTTTCAAGGTCGCGATGAAGTCGACTACGATGCTGCTCAAGCTGTTGCTGATCGCGATTTTCCTGACTTTGGTATTGGTTTTCCTTTCGGTTGCGGCGGCAATAGCCATCGGATATGCGCTCGACAATTTGGCTTACGGTTTTTTGATCGTCGGTGGATTTTATATTATCCTAAGTGTCATCGTCTACAACATCAAAGACAAAATCGTCGAAGGCCCGATTTTGGAGAAATTCTCAGAATTCTTTTTCAACGAGTGATATGGAAAAAAAGCGCTATTCATCGTATGCACAAATCGAGCAAGACCTAGAAATACTCAAGGTTGAAAAGGAATTGTATTATCAGCGGTTGCTTCAAACGTTCGACAATACAAAGGACAATCTCGATCCCAAAAAAATGTTCGGTGGCATTCCAGATGTTGCCATCGATATGGTAAGCGGATTGGCCGGACCATTGAAAGGCATGCTCATCAACTTCGTTCTCAAGAAGATATTCAAATAAAAAAGAGGCCCGAAAGCCTCTTTCTTTTTATACGATAATGTCTGGATTTTCAGGACTTTCCGGTCGATTTTTCCTAACTACCGAAGGTTTTCCTTTGGTTTCTATCTGATGTTTTTTCATCGCCTCTCCTACCTGGTTTGAAGCAGCGAAAGAAACGACCATGTTGTTGAGCATGTCGTTGGCGGCCTGTGGCGTATTCGGAAGCAATATCAAGTTCGAATTCGTATCGGCTCCGATGGCTTGCAACGTGTCGTAATGTTGGGTCACGACGATCAAAGCCGAGGCTTCTTGCGAATTGATTCCGACCTTGTTCAAAACTTCTACAGATTCAACCAAACCTCTCGCGATTTCGCGTCTTTGGTCGGCAATACCTTGACCTTGAAGACGTTTGCTTTCTGCTTCCGCTTTTGCTTTGGCGACGATTCGGATACGTGCCGATTCCGCTTCGAACTCGGTGGCCGTTTTTTCACGGTCCGCCGCGTTGATTCGGTTCATGGCATTTTTCACTTGAATGTCCGGATCGATATCGGTAACCAACGTGTTGATGATGTCGTACCCGTAAGTCGTCATCGCTTCGTTAAGCTCGCGTTTTACGGCGATCGCGATATCGTCCTTGCGCTCGAAGACGTCGTCGAGGATCAGTTTCGGAACTTCGGCACGCACCACATCGAACACATAAGCGGTAATCTGATCGTGCGGATATTCGAGTTTATAGAACGCATCGTACACTTTTTCCTGGATTACTTTAAATTGGACAGAAACCTTGATCTTGACGAACACGTTGTCTTTCGTCTTGGTCTCGATGACCACGTCAAGTTGTTGGATCTTAAGGTTTACGCGGCCTGCAATCCTGTCGATGATCGGGATTTTAAGTTGAAGGCCCGAGTTTCTCACGCTTTGGAAACGTCCGAAACGCTCGATGATAATGGCGCTTTGCTGCTTGACCGTGAAAAAGCACGACAGGAAAATAAAAAGTGCCAGCACTAGGAATACAATAGACGGGATGTTCATGATGTTATTATGGTTTGTTATCAGGTTAAATTACGAAAAATACTTTAGGTTTGTCTTTCCAATAAAACGATATGAAAAAGTACATTCTAGGTGCTGTAATGTTGGCATCTTTTGCTGTTTCGGCCCAGTATAACTACCGGGATTCGAACATGATCGGCCTGTTTGGCGGAATCAACCAAACCGATCTGAACACGAGCGATTTCGACACCAAAGCCGGAACCGGTTGGAACGTTGGTCTTTCGGTTCGCGGCAACTTCTACAATGATTTCGATATGGTATACGCCATGCAGTTCAGCGAGAACAAGTTTTCCGTTCCGACAATGAGCCCGACTACATTTCAGGCCGAGGATGTCGATTATAAAGTGCAGAACGTGAAGATCATGCTCACGCCGAGTTACAACATCGTCTATAACTATTTGAGCATCGAAGCCGGACCGGTTCTGCAGATCAACGGCAAGCTTAAATATTCGTCGGAGTACGAAAACAATGTGATCAACGGCACGACTGCGACCGTAAAAGATCTTGAAGAAGTGAGCACATTCAACATTTTAGGCGCTGTCGGTCTAACGGCCGGTGTGCGCCATGCGCGACTAAACGTGATGTACCAGTACGGGTTCAACAACTTTCTTGGTTCTGTGCCAGAAGGTCCGTTCGGGAAAAGCGTAAAAGGAAATCTGGGTATCATAACAGGTAACGTAATTTTCTATTTCTGATGAAAAAGCTGGTTTTCATTGCATTGGCGATCACTTCAACGGCTTTTGGCCAACAGGTCATCGTCAAGAAGGATGGAAGCAAATTAGTTGCGGCCGACGTCAACGTGCATTCGTCCAAAAGGCAAATCGAGTTCAAAGCCAACGGTAAAGAAGACAAAATAGCGTTTTCGGAATTGGATTCGGCCGTCATCGACAAAAAAGTCCTCAAGCGGTTCGATATCGGCAATAAAGCCCGATTGTATTATGTACTCGCTTCGTCCAAAGGCAAAAGTTTGGGCGTGATCAGCAGCAAACGCAATAGGGATAGAGGCGGATTCAGCTCTGTAGTCACGCTTTACGAAGTGGTCGTGATAGAAAACGGAAAGATTCTGCAGGAACTCAAATTCACCCAAAGCAAAACCCAGGACGAAGTGCGGAAACGCAAAGAATTTTACGATATCGCGAACCGTTATTTCGGAGATTGCGACGGATTCATCAAGCGTTTGATGCTGTTTGACAACGGAACCGATCCCGATAATTTGATTCTTCTGAATTATCTCGATAATCCCGAAAAGATTTCTTGCAAATAGTATGAAAGCATTTTTTATCGCATTGTGTTTTAGTTCCTTGGGAATATCTGCACAGGATCTTCAAAGTGAAACACCGTCATTCGTTATAGAAAAGAAGGACGGAACGATAATCGAGGCAAAGAACATCACAATCAATTTCTCTAGAAAATTTGTTGAATATGTGTTGCCAAACGAAAGTAAACTACATTTTTTCTTCTTCGACCAATTGAAAGAAGTGAATGCCGGTATGTCTCTTTTGAGGATTTATGGCTGGCGTAAGGGGTATTTTATCAAGGTTGAAAGTGATTCAAAGATACTGGCAACGGTGCCGCTCGGAGATTACAGAATGGTGCAGGGCGTGAAGGTCTTTATCCTCGACAAGGAAGGAAAAATACTTGAGGAATTTGAGGTTGAAGGAGGCGACAAGAAAAAGGACATCGAGAGAAGAGCCGCGCTCAAGGAAAGCCTTAAACGAAATTTTTCGGACTGTCCGAAATTTTTGGGATACCTTTCCAATTTCGATTATGCTACCGACACTTCACACAAACAGCTTTGGAACTATATCTGTATGACCCAATTACAAGATTGTAATTAATAAAAAAGCTCCTTTTACGGGAGCTTTTCTTTTATAAGTTGGCGATGGCACGCTTTATTCGCGATACGGTTTCCTCTTTGCCGATGATTTCGATGATATCGAACAAATGCGGGCCTTTTAAGGCGCCTACAACGCTTAAACGCAGCGGTTGCATGACTTTGCCCATGCCGATCTCGTTTTTGGCCATCCAGTCCTTTACGATTGTTTCTACGTTCGAAGAAGTGAAATCTTCGATGTCTTCGAGCAATTGGAACAGATCACTCATCAAACCTGGCGTATCTTCTTTCCAGTTTTTGGATGCTTTTTCGTCGTAAATCGTTGGCGCTTCAAAGAAATAGTCGGATAATTCCCAGAATTCAGAAACGAAATGAGCGCGTTCTTTGATCAGCGAAACGATTCTGACGAGTTTGCTTTCATCGATTGAAATTCCTTTTTCGGTTAGAGTAGGAGCGAACAATCCGGCCAATTCCTCATCTGATTTCCTGACGAGATATTGATGGTTGAACCATTTGTTCTTCTCGGGATCGAACTTCGCGCCGGCTTTGTGTACGCGGTTCAAATCGAAGCTTTGCGCCAATTCGTCTAGAGAGAAAAGCTCCTTGTCGGTACCGTCGTTCCAGCCCAAGAGCGCGAGGAAGTTGACTACCGCTTCGGGGAAGAAACCTTTTTCACGATATCCCGACGAGATGCCTTCCTCGGTTTTCCATTCCAAAGGAAACACCGGGAATCCCATTTTGTCGCCGTCGCGTTTCGATAGTTTGCCGTTTCCGATAGGTTTCAAGATCAACGGCAAGTGCGCGAATTCCGGAGCTTCCCAACCGAACGCGCGATACAAAAGCACGTGGAGCGGTAGTGAAGGCAACCATTCCTCACCGCGGATCACATGAGACGTTTCCATCAAATGGTCGTCTACGATGTTGGCCAAATGGTATGTCGGCATGCCGTCGCTTTTGAACAAAACCTTATCGTCGAGCAGGTTCGTATCGAACTTGATGTCGCCTCGGATGATGTCTTTCAAATGCAACGTCTCATCGACAGGCGTCTTGAAACGGATCACGTAATCTTCTCCGGCCGCAATCCTCTGCAAAACATTTTCGGCCGGATTCGTCAACGAATTGTCGAGTTTTTCACGGTTATGATGGTTGTAGATGAACGTTTTGCCTTGAGCTTCGTGCTCTTTTCTATGTGCGTCCAAAGTTTCTGCTGTGTCGAAAGCGATATAAGCGTTACCCGATGCGATCAGTCTGTCTGCATATTCCTTATACAAATGTTTGCGCTCGCTTTGGCGGTAAGGTGCGAATTTCTCGTTTTTCCCTACGGTTTCGGAAGGCGATATCCCAAGCCATTCCAAAGCTTCGAAAATGTATTCTTCGGCTCCTGGAACGAATCGGTTTTGGTCGGTATCCTCGATTCTCAGATAAAAAACGCCTCCGTGTTTCTTGGCGAACAGATAGTTGAAAAGCGCTGTCCTGACGCCGCCTATGTGAAGCGGTCCGGTCGGGCTTGGTGCAAAACGCACGCGAACTGGTCTTGACATTGTTGAAAAATTTGATGCAAAGATAGGATTTGTCGAAAGTCAAAAGTCGAAAGTAGAACGAAAATGACACGGTTATCAACAATTGCAGTCGCACAATTAACGTTTTGTTGACAGCCAAAATTGTTACTTTTATCGGTTATAGAAACCATCAGCATTGAAAACGACGAATCTCATTTACGAAAAGCTAGAGGCTTTTATCAGGAAATACTATACGAACGAGTTGATTCGCGGAAGTCTGTTCTTCGTCGGGCTCGGATTGCTGTACTTCTTGTTCACGCTTTCGATCGAATATTTCTTGTGGCTCAAGCCGTCGGCGAGGACATTTTTGTTCTGGGCTTTCGTTTTGGTCGAGTTGTTCCTGTTGGGAAGATTCATCCTGTGGCCGATTTCGAAACTTTTCAAATTGCAGAAAGGCATCGGATATGAAGAAGCGTCTAAAATCATCGGAAACCATTTTTCTGAAGTAAGTGACAAACTCACGAACTTTCTGCAGCTTTCGTCGGATAAAAACCAGTCGGAACTATTATTGGCGTCAATTGAACAAAAGGCAAATACGTTGCAACCCGTTCCATTCGGGAACGCGATCAACTTCAAGAAGAACCGAAAGTTCCTTCCTTTGGCGTTGCTTCCAATCTTGTTCGTGGCTTTCTTTTACATTTCCGGAAACGATGAATTCCTGTCGCAAAGCTTGAACCGCGTCGTGAATTACAAACAGCAATTCCTTCCGCCTGCACCTTTTAAATTCGTGGTGCTCAACGACAAGTTGCAAACGGAACAGAACCAGGATTTTATCTTTCGCGTGAAGACAGAAGGTAAGGTCGTTCCAGAAAACGCAATGATTTTCATAGGCGACGAAAGTTATTATATGGAATCGGAAAAAGCCGGAGAATTCCAATTCAGGATGGCCAAACCGGCCTCGAATCTTGAGTTTCACGTGGAAGCCAATACGGTGCGTTCAAACGATTACGAATTGGCGGTGATTACCGTACCGTCGATCGCGAATTTCGAGATGCAGTTGAATTTCCCGTCATATTTGGGTAAACACGCCGAAGTCATCAAAGGAACCGGAAACGCGATTGTTCCCGAAGGCACGCGCGTGACGTGGAAAATGAATACCCAGGCGACGCAAAATGTAGATTGGAAAGATGGCGTCAATAATTTTCCGTTCGTCAAATCGGATAATCAATTCATGCTTTCAAAAAATATTTCACAAAATACAGATTATCAAATACTTACATCTAACAGTAAAATTTCGAACTACGAAAAGCTCAATTATCGCATTTCCGTTGTCAAAGATCAATATCCGACAATTACCGTTGGTAATGCGCCCGATAGCCTGAAGGTAGAGAAGAATTATATTTTGGGTCAAGTGTCCGATGATTACGGGCTTTCGAAGTTGCAGGTCGTGTATTATCCGAAGGGAAATCCAGCCGCTGCCAAACGTGGAACAATTGCCGTAAAGCGCGATGTGTTCGATCAGTTCGTTTTTGCGTTTCCGTCTACGTTGCCGGTAGAGCAGGGCGTTTCGTACGAATACTATTTTGAGGTTTTCGACAATGATGCGCCTCACGGTTACAAGAGCAGCAAATCTTCGGTTTTTGCGGACAGGATTTCGACCGAGCAAGAAAAGGAAGATCAAATCCTTCAAGAACAGAACAGCAACATCAACAGTCTCGAGAAGTCGCTCAGGAATCAGGAGAAACAAATGTCTGAGCTCGATAAGCTACGCAATACGGGCAGGGAAAAGGACGACCTTGAATTCAAGGATCAGCAGAAAGTGAACGAGTTCATCAAACGTCAAAAGCAACAGGACGAAATGATGAAAGAGTTTACGAAGAAGCTCGAGGACAATCTCGAGAAGTTCAAATCTGATAAGAAAGACGAGTTCAAAGAAGAGTTGCAACGCCGCTTGGAGAATCAGGAAAAAGAGATGGAGAAGAACCAAAAACTTCTTGATGAACTAAAAGAACTCAACGACAAAATCAATAAAGAAGAATTGTTCGAAAAGATGGATCAATTCAAGCAAAATGCTAAGAATCAGTCTAAAAACCTCGAACAGCTTGTCGAATTGACCAAGCGTTATTATGTCGAGAAAAAGGCAGAGCAAATTGCTGATAAACTTGAAAAATTGGCAGAAAAGCAAGACAAGCTTTCAGAAAACGAGCAACAAAACAAGCAGGACAAGCAAGAAGAAATCAATAAAGAATTCGATAAGATTCAGGAAGAGCTTAAAGATCTTCAAAAAGACAATCAGGAGTTGAAAGCTCCAATGGATATTCCGAAGACCGAGAACCAGGAAAAGAGTATTGAAGACGATCTGAAGAAAGCCTCGGATGAACTCCAAAAAGGAAGTCAGAAAGGCGCTAAACCCAAACAAAAAAGTGCTTCCAAAAAAATGGAGGAAATGGGCAACAACATCATGCAAAGTATGGGCGGAGGCCAAATGGAGCAGATGGAAGAAGATGTGAAAATGCTACGTCAGATCTTGGATAATTTGCTTGCTTTTTCTTTTTCGGAAGAGAGTTTGATGAAGGATTTCAAAAACCTCAAACGCAACGCGCCTTCGTACAACAAGAACCTCAAATTGCAACAGGATTTGAAATTGCAATTCAAGCATGTCGATGACAGCCTTTTTGCGATGTCGCTCCGCAATCCGAAAATCACAGAAAATGTGACCAACGAGATTGGCAATGTGCATTACAACATGGATAAGTCGTTGGACGCATTCGTTGAAGCACAAGTAGCAAAAGGAACTTCCCATCAGCAATACGCGGTTTCGTCTGCAAACAAATTGGCCGATTTTCTAAGTGAAATCATGAACAGTATGCAAATGCAGATGTCGATGCCAGGATCGGGTGGAAATGGAAAACCGTCACCGGGTCAAGGACAAGGAATGCAGTTGCCGGATATTATCCAAAAACAGCAAGGCCTCGGACAAAAGATGAAAGAAGGTATGAAGGACGGTGAAAACCCCGGTGACAAAGAAGGAAATGGCGAAAAACCCGGAGAGAAAGGCAAACCCGGTCAAAAAGGCCAGCAAGGAAAAGGCCAAGGGCAAGATGGTAAAGGCCAGCAAGGCGACAAAGGCAAAAGCGGAAACGGCGGGAAAAGCAATGGTCAGGGTGAAGGTTCACAAGGTGACGACGGTGAAGGAGACGCACGCGAAATAATGGAGATTTACAAAGAGCAACGCCAATTGCGCGAAGCCTTGCAAAACGAATTGAACAAACAAGGATTGGGCGGACAAGGCCAGAATGCCATCGACCAAATGAAACAGATCGAAAAGCAATTGCTCAACAAAGGGTTTAATAACGAGACGTTGCAGAAAATCCTGAATTTGAAATATGAGTTGCTCAAGTTGGATAAGGCCGTTCAGCAGCAAGGCGAGGAGAAGAAACGTCAGTCTGAAACCAATAAAAAGGAGTTTAATAATCAATCGAATGCGCTTCCTAAGACTTTGCAGGATTATTTGAACAGCATTGAGATATTAAACAGACAAAGCTTACCTTTGCGCTCCAATTATAACCAGAAGGTTCAGGAATATTTTAAAGGCAATGATAAGCTTTAACTACGAGACCGAATTCGAAATCGACAACGAAATTGCTTATGAGAAGTGGATTTCGAGCATCATCGTTTCCGAAGGAAAAAGAGAAGGTGACATTAATTATATTTTTTGCGATGATGAATATCTGCTCGAAATCAACCAAAAGTATTTGGATCACGACACGTTGACCGACATTATCAGCTTTGATTACAGTGTAGGAAACGAATTACATGGTGATATTTTCATATCAATCGAGCGAGTGAAGGATAATGCACTAGATTTCAACGTCGATTTCGATATAGAATTGAAACGTGTGATGGCTCACGGCGTTCTGCATTATTGCGGATACAAAGACAAATCGGAAGCCGATGAAGTTGTCATGAGAACCAAAGAGGAAGAAAAGATGCGAATGTTCCACGTGGAACCTTAAACATCTGAATGTAGAATTTGAATTACGTGTTTCACGTGGAACATTATGTTTGAAAATGTTTATGATGTTATAGTGGTCGGCGCGGGCCACGCAGGATCTGAAGCAGCGGCGGCTGCAGCCAACATGGGCTGCAAGACGCTTTTGGTCACGATGAGCTTGCAAAACATAGCGCAGATGTCGTGCAATCCGGCTATGGGCGGAATCGCGAAAGGCCAAATCGTGCGCGAAATCGATGCTTTGGGCGGGTATTCAGGAATTGTTTCAGACAATACCGCAATCCAGTTCAAAATGTTGAACAAGTCGAAAGGACCGGCCATGTGGTCGCCTCGTGTCCAAAGCGACCGTATGCGATTTGCAGAAGAATGGCGTCTCATGCTCGAAGCAACCCCGAATCTCGATTTCTATCAAGAGATGGTTCGCGGTCTGATAATCGAGAACGGAAAAATTGAGGGAATCAAAACTTCTCTCGGTGTCGAGATCAAAGCGAAAACCGTCGTGCTCACGAACGGAACTTTTTTGAACGGGTTGATCCACATCGGAGAAAAACAATTCGGTGGCGGAAGGGCAGGCGAGAGTGCCGCATTCGGAATCACCGAAGATTTGGCCAAAGCCGGATTTGAAGCCGGACGTATGAAAACCGGAACGCCACCACGCGTAGACGGCCGCTCGCTCGACTATTCTAAAATGAATGAAGAGAAAGGCGACGCAAACCCACAAAAATTTTCATATTCCGATATGACAAAGCCGTTGACAGTTCAACGGTCATGTTATATGACCTACACATCGCCCGAAGTCCACGATATTTTGCGTGAAGGGTTTGATCGTTCGCCCATGTTCAACGGAAGGATTAAAAGCCTAGGGCCGAGATATTGTCCATCAATCGAAGATAAAATCAATCGTTTTGCGGATAAGGAGAGACATCAGATTTTTGTCGAACCCGAAGGATGGAATACGGTCGAAGTATACGTGAACGGATTTTCGACATCACTTCCAGAAGATATTCAATACAAAGCCCTTAAAACGGTTGCCGGATTCGAGAATGTCAAATTCTTTCGTCCAGGTTATGCAATCGAATACGATTATTTTCCGCCGACACAACTCAAACACACTCTTGAAACAAAATTAGTCGAAGGATTGTACTTTGCTGGTCAGATTAACGGGACGACGGGTTACGAAGAAGCCGCTTCCCAAGGATTGATGGCGGGAATCAATGCAGCGTTAAAAGTAAAGCAGCAAGATCCGTTTATTTTGAAACGCGACGAGGCTTACATCGGTGTCTTGATCGACGACTTGATTACCAAAGGAACCGAAGAACCGTATCGCATGTTTACCTCAAGAGCGGAATATCGTACGTTGCTTCGCCAGGATAATGCCGATTTCCGTCTTACACCAAAATCACACGCCATCGGATTGGCTTCAAACGAACGTATGCAACGAATGGAGCATAAGTTCAACGAGAGCGAAAAGATGGTGAATTTCTTCAAACAGACGAGTGTGTCTGTTGAGGAAGCAAATCCGATTCTGCAAGAAAAGGAAAGCGCACTCATGAGCCAGTCCGATAAAATGTTCAAGGTTTTCTCGCGACCGCAAATCGAATTGGAGGATGTTCTTAAATTCGACAAGGTAAAAGAATACATTGCCGAGAACGATCTCGACATGGAAATCATCGAGCAAGCCGAAATCCAGGTGAAATATTCGGGCTATATAGAAAAAGAACGCAATAATGCCGATAAGCTGACGCGTTTGGAAGATGTCAAGATTCCCGAAAATTTCGATTATGAGAAAATCAAATCGATGTCTATTGAAGCAAAACAGAAACTTTCGGCAATCCGCCCGATAAATATTTCTCAAGCATCGAGAATAAGTGGCGTTTCTCCAAGCGATATTTCGGTGTTATTGGTTCACATGGGCAGATGAGTTTCACGTGGAACGAATGTCGGAAAGCCTTATAAATAAAGAGATTGCTGTGTTTTTCACGGCAATTTTGTTTTAAAAACAAGTATGAATTCAACTGAAAAAAAAGCATTTTTGACCGTTAAAGATCATTCGGTGTCTAAAGAAACTTTCCAATTACTCAAAGATGAGCGGTTAGATTTGCTTTACACATTTCCAAAACCCGAAGGAGAGAAACTCGCGGCTTATTACGAAAGCGACGATTATATTTCGCATACCGACGGAAAACGTTCGCTTTTTGAAAAAGTTTATCAGTTTATTAAAAAAATAGCGCTCAAAAACAAGTTGAATCTTGTAAACACGCTTCAACCGTCAAAAGGACGTCTTTTGGATATCGGGGCGGGAACTGGCGATTTTTTGTCGGTTGCAAAAGAAAATGGCTGGAATGTTTCGGCGATAGAACCTAGCACTAAGGCAAGATCGATTGCAGAAGCAAAAGGAATCCAATTTTCAAATGGAACTGAAGATTTTGAAAACGGTTCATTCGACGCCATCACCATGTGGCATGTTTTGGAACACGTTCCCGATCCGTCGGCTCAACTTTTGGAATTGAACCGCCTTCTTAAACCAAATGGCGTCATCATAATAGCTGTTCCTAACTTCAAATCGCACGATGCGGAATTGTATGGGGAATTTTGGGCAGCTTACGACGTGCCACGACATTTGTGGCATTTCTCGAAGTCAGCCATTGCAAAATTGAGCGAAAATGCAGGTTTGAAGCTCGTCGACACACGGCCGATGCCGTTCGATGCGTTTTATGTCAGCTTGTTGTCTGAAAAATACCGTTCGGGTGCGATGAATCCGATAAAAGCGTTTCTTAACGGTTTGAAATCCAACAATAAAGCTAAAAAAACGGGCGAATATTCGTCTTTGATTTACATAATCAAGAAAGCATAAACCATCAGAGCCCGAAATTTGGGACAAAACTTCTGCGCTCGCCTAATTTTTATACTTTTACGCAAACTTTAAAAAACCGAAATACAGATACAGAATGAAAAAGACGCTGGCAATATTGGCAATCGCAATCACTTTCGCTTCGTGCAACAAATCGGCCGAGCAAGCACAGTTCAAAACCGCTTACGTAGACACCGAGCAACTCATGAAGGATTACACCGAAATGAAAGACCTCGAAGCGAAATACAAAGCAAAAGGCGAAGAAATGGGCAAGGAATTGAAAGCCGAAACCGATCGCTGGAAGCGCGATGCCGAAGCTTTCCAACAAAAAGCACGCGCGCTGGGCGAAATCTGGGCGCAACAAAACAGCGGGCCGCTTGCCCAAAGACAACAGCAGTTGCAATATGCACAACAAGCGTTACTTCGTCAATTGCAGGAAGAGAGCGGAGTGGAGCAGGATTCTGTAGTGACTAAAGTCGAGAAATTCCTAAAAGATTACGGAAAAGAAAAAGGCTACGATTATATTTTCGGAACAGGCGCTTCTGCTTCTGTGCTTTACGCGAAAGACCAATATGATATCACCAAAGATGTGGTAAAGGCCATGAACGAGAAGTACGAAAAAGAAGGCAAAAAAGAGACCGCTAAGCCAGAGGCGAACGATCAGGCGAAAGCCGAAACTGCTCCGGCCGAGAAAAAATAAGTCGAATGAAATGCCATGAAAAATGCTTTCCATACGGGAGGCATTTTTTATTTATGTGCGCTGATTTTTAACGAATTAATTTGTATTTTTCCGAATCCAATACACGCCAAAATGATACTGTCTGAAGCCGCATCCTACGTTTTGCGATTCATCAACCAAACGAATCGCTCGATCTTCCTCACCGGAAAAGCCGGTACCGGAAAAACCACACTCCTTCGCGAAATCATCCGGACCACACACAAAAATACCGTCGTGGTCGCACCAACGGGAATTGCTGCCCTGAATGCGGGCGGCGTCACGATCCATTCGATGTTTCAGTTGCCGTTCGGGGCTTTTATTCCCGATTATTCCACGCCGACGTTTTCCGATTCTGTAAAATTCGAGACGCGCGACAGCCTAAGACGCCATTTCAAGATGAATGCGGTAAAACGCAGCGTCATCCGGAACATGGAATTGCTGATCATAGACGAAGTCAGTATGTTGCGTGCCGATTTACTAGATGCGGTCGATTTCATGATGCAGTCCGTGCGCAAGAAAAGCGCTCCATTTGGCGGCGTACAAGTTTTGTTTATCGGTGATTTGCTGCAACTTCCACCTGTGGTCAAGAACGAGGAATGGGATACGCTCCGCAAATATTACCGCGGCAAGTTCTTTTTCCATTCGCATGTCGTGCAGCAGCATCCGCCTTTGTACATAGAGCTTACCAAGATTTTCCGCCAGACAGACGACGTTTTCATCAACATCCTCAACAATCTGCGCAACAACATTGTTTCACGTGAAGACGTACAAGCTTTGAACGCTCATGTGAAACCCGATTTCAACCTGCGCGACAATCCCGGTTTCATCACGCTGACGACGCACAATGCCAAGGCCGATGCGATCAATTTCGCGGCTTTGGAGGTTTTGGACCAAAGAACGTTCGAATATTCGCCCGAAATCACCGATGATTTTCCCGAAAAGATTTATCCGATCGAAGAAAAACTGCGGCTCAAAGTCGGGGCGCAGATCATGTTCGTGAAAAATGATTTGTCGGCCGAGAAATTGTTTTATAACGGAAAAACCGGAACTGTGGCGGCTTTGTCACAACAGGAAATCCTCGTCCACTTTCCCGAGGAAAACAAAACTATCCCTGTAGAGCGATACGAATGGCAAAACATCCGCTATGTCGTGAATCCGAATACGAAAGAGATTACCGAAGAGGTTTTGGGTACGTTCGTGCATTACCCGATCAAGCTTGCGTGGGCAATTACCGTCCATAAAAGCCAGGGATTGACGTTCGACAAAGCTGCGCTTGACGTAAGCCATATTTTCCAGCCCGGACAAGCCTATGTCGCTTTTTCGCGACTTCGTTCGTTAGACGGCCTTATTTTGCTTTCTCCGCTAAAGATGAATGGCCTCGAGAACGATCCCGATGTCATGCAGTACGCCGAAAACCGAGCCGATTTTGACATTCTCGAACATTCTTTAAAACGCGAGAGCCAAGGTTTTGTGCGCAACGTTTTGAAAAACAGCTTCGAATGGCAGGAATTGGCACAGCAATGGCGCAACCACAAATTCAGTTACACGCAAGAAACCGCGAGAAGCGAGAAAGGAAAACACAAAACCTGGGCCGACGAACAATACGCAACCCTTGAGAAACTGCTCGATCCGGCCGCGAAATTCATGATGCAACTCGACCGGCTATTTGATTCTGAAACTACTGATATCCAATTCATTTCGGAGCGCATAGAGGCGGCGATCAATTATTTCCTGCATCCGATGGATAAACTCGTAGGAGAACTTCTGCTTAAGATAGAAGAGGTGAGACGCGTCAAAAAAACCAAGGAATTTTACTCGGAACTTATAGAGCTTGAGGAAGAACAGACCAAAGCCGTACTGCAATTGCTGCGCATGAAACGCTTTATGGAAGTGGTCGCTTCAGGAGCGGAAATTTCCAAAGAAAGCCTTTCGACTGTCGCGGCCAAAAATTATCGCGACGACAAAATCCGCGAAATCCGCGAACTGTTCACGCAAAAATTCGGCGAAGTTATTCCGGATGACGCGCCAATCGGACGCACCTCATCCAAAAAACAGAAAAAAGAGCCGAAGAAACACACCGTTCAAGAGACGTACGAATTGTGGCAACAGCAAATGTCGGTCAAGGAAATAGCCGCGCATCGAAAGCTTACCAAGCAAACGATTTATACGCATTTGGCAAAGCTGATCGAGAACCAATCAATCCTGATTTCAGATGTTTTGCCGCAGGATAGATTGGATGCACTTGCCGAAATCTTCATCGGATTTAATCCGGAAGATGCCGTCGGAACTTTAAAAGAGAAACACGGAGACGAATTCACCTGGGACGAACTCAAGCTCTACCGCGCCACGCTTAGCCTAGCCAATACACAGCCATGACCGCGGGAATAAAGTAAATCGCAATGGTGCGCGCGCCGTCATAATCTTTGGCGATGCGTTGCCCGAACAAAAGGAAAATCAACGTGATGCACGCGAAAACCGCTCCGTAGAAACCGTAATTGCGTTCGCCGTTCGTTAAGAGCTGTATGCTTCCGACGACGCAAAAAATACCGGCCACGAGTTCTAGCGCCAAAATGATGAACAAAGCCAAAGGCACGCTGTTGCGCAACAAAGTCTGGGCGAAATGTTCCTTGAGCCAGCCTACGTTGCCTTTCCAATCGGAGACTTTGTCGTAGCCCGATTGAATGAAAGTCACGGCCAAAAACAGCAAGATCAGTATGGATGCGTAGTTCATGGGGTTATTTTTTGTGGATGAGACGTGTGAGTTTTATCGATAGGTCGGTCAATACGATTTTCGCGTTCCCGTTGCGTTCGATGTGATAGATCGCGTCCGAAAGTTCGGCAAAAATTTCCGAAATGTTCTTGTCGTTCACAAAAGGCGCGAAGTTCTCGAGTTTGAACTTATCGACTTTCGGTTCGAAATAAACCAACGGTGTCGCCTGGTAATTGAGCAACAGCGCCTGGCGGAAAATATCGATGCAGAAATTCAGGAATTTTTTCTGTGTTTCGCGCCCCAAGCCGGCAATCGTCTCGCTCCAGACGATCAGGTCGGTTATCGCGGCCGCATTTCCTTTCGCTCGAAAAGCGGCACGTACCCATTGCACGAACCATTCCTCGAAAGGCGTATCTTCTCCGTCTTCGTGCAGCAAATGCAACGCTTTGTTGAAATTTCCCTGTGCCTGTCTGGCCAAGCGCAACGCATCGCGCGGCACCATATTTTCACGGGAAACCAATGCTTCGGCGATCACTTTTTCGGGCAACGCGTTGAATTGCAATACCTGGCAACGCGAATGTATGGTTTGCAAAATATCTTCCTCGTTTTCGGTAATCAGGATGAAAACGGTTTGCGGTTCTGGTTCTTCCAGCAGTTTGAGGATTTTGTTCGACGCCTCGGTGTTGAGTTTGTCGGCCATCCAGATGATCATGATCTTGTAACCGCCTTCGAACGATTTGAGTGCGAGCGATTTGAGGATTTCCTTCGCATCTTCAACCCGAATCTCGCCTTGCTTATTTTTCACACCGAGCATTTGATACCAATCGAAAAGGCTCGCATACGGATTCGTTTTGAGGAAGTCGCGCCAATCCGTCAAAAAATCGACGCTTTTCGGTTTGGTCTTGACGTCTTCGGTGGTCACCGTCGGATACACGAAATGCAAATCCGGATGCGCAAAATGATCAAATTTGAGGTTGCAGGCTTCGTTTCCGCCCGAATTTTCGGTTCCGGAATTGTTGCAGAGGATGAACTGCGCATACGCGATCGCCATCGGCAAAGTTCCGCTTCCTTCAGGTCCGACGAAAAGTTGGGCATGCGGAATGCGTCCCGAAGAAGCACTTTTTATCAGATGGCTCTTGAGATGTTCCTGGCCTAGGATTTCGGAAAACTGCATGTGGCAAATATAGCGTATTCGGCCAAAGCGACAAGCCGTGAAGCGCCATGTTTGAGCCAACTCCGCAGGAAATGTTTAATTTACCGCTTTAATTTCCGTCAGGTTTCACCAAACCGTACTTTCGCCATGAGAATGGGATATTTCGCCAAAATGAACTTCGCTTTTTATGCGACGCATGCGTGTTTGTGTGTGGCATTTTTGCTGCTTCCGTATATTTTTACGGCAGAAGGCGGGTTCATGCGCAGCCCGAACCTTTCGTGGAACGGGCACGACCGCACGTACTTTGGCGTGTATGTGTTCCTGCTGCTTTTCTTTTACCTGAATTATTATTTCCTGATCCCGAAATTGTATTTCGCACAGAAAAGGACGTTGTATTTCTTTATCGTTTTCCTGTTTTTGTGCTTCTTCCTGGCGATGGCGTTCTTGTTCGACAGGCCCGAAGTCTCGATATTGGGCGATGGTCCGAAATTCGGTCCGCCGCCCGGAATGCTTCACAATTTGCCGCCGCCTCCCGATTTCGAACCCGGATTCGGTCCGCCGATGATGAAACCCAACCAGAACGCGCACACGATCCTGATTTTCCTCACGGGTGTTCTGGCGAGTCTTTTCCTGTCGATAAGCCGCCGTCTGCAAGCCTCGGAACGCGATCGCATGGAAGCCGAACTTTCGCTGTTGAAAGCCCAGATCAACCCGCATTTTTTGTTCAATACGCTCAACAGTATTTACGCGCTGGCCATCCGAAAGGACGACAAGACCGCCGATTCGGTCGTGCAATTGTCCGAACTCATGCGGTATATCATGAACAATGCGAACAATAACGTGATCGGGCTCGACAAGGAAATCAACTACATCGACAATTTCATCGCGCTTCAAAGATCGCGTCTCGGCGATACGGTGAAGATCGATTATGTGTGCGTCGGCACGCCTTTCGGAAAACAGATTACGCCTTTGATCCTGATTTCGTTCATCGAAAATGCGTTCAAGCACGGTGTGAATCCCGATGAAAATTCCGAAATTCAAATCAGCATCGAAATCCTTGGCGATAAACTGAGGCTTTTCGTGTCGAACAGAAAAGTACATTCGGTGCATAATGAAGGTGGAATCGGCGTGGCGAATACACGCGAAAGGCTCGAAATGTTATACGCCGGACGTCATACCATCGATATCAAGGAAGACGAAGAGCATTATTCCGTAACGCTAACACTCGAATTATGATCCGCGCGATCGCTCTTGACGACGAACCGCCTGCGCTCGAAGTGCTTAAAGCTTTGTGCGACCAGGTCGATTATGTCGCTTTGCAGAAAACCTTCAACAAGGCCGATGAAGCGATGAAGCATTTGCGCAAGTATCCGGTCGATCTGCTTTTTCTCGACATCAACATGCCGTCAATTTCAGGTATCGATTTTTATCGGAATCTGCCGCACAAGACAATGGTGATTTTCACGACTGCTTATTCCGAATATGCCGTGGAAGGCTTCAACCTCAACGCCGTCGATTATATCATGAAGCCGTTTTCGCTGTCGAGGTTTACACAAGCCGTCGAAAAAGTGAAGACGCAATACAAGTACCAAAACCAGAATGCCGAACAGCAATTCTTGTTCATCCGCGCCGATTATAGCCTGATCAAGATTCCGATCGCCGATATTTTGTTCATCGAAGGGCTCGACGATTATCTCAAAATCCACATCCAAAATCAAAAAACGGTCGTGGCGCGCATGACGATGAAAGCGATTTTGGAAAAATTGCCGTCTTCGGGATTCATTCGCGTGCACCGTTCGTTTATCGTATCGATCCCGAAAATCGAGAAAGTCCGCAACAAAATTGTGCACATAGGCGAGGAGGAAATCCCGATTTCGGCGAGTTACGAAAAAGAATTCCTCGCGGCGATCAACAAGGACGAACAAAACGTCTGAAATCTGCGCTTTACGAAATCGATTGCGTTGAAAATCCACCTCAATATTTTTCGAATTTACCTCTTTAAGTTTCAGACTGTGTGGCTTTTGCGTTCATTTGTGACGGACTGTGATGCGATGCGAAAACAGTCCGACCGACTCAATTTTTACCTGTTTTACGAAAAAACCTCTTTTGTCTGCGCCTACTAGGACAATCGAGGTTTTTTGTTGGGTTTTCGGGTCGTCGGAAAAACCTATATTTGTGCTTCTCTTAAAATCAGACACGAATGAAAACCGTAGACAATTTCGATTTCAAAAATAAAAAAGCCTTGATCCGCGTGGATTTCAACGTTCCTTTGGACGACAATTTCAACGTGACCGACGACACGCGCATCGAAGCCGCAAAACCGACCATCGACAAAATCCTCAAAGACGGCGGAAGCGTCATTTTGATGTCGCATTTGGGTCGTCCGAAAGGCAAAGAAGAAAAATATTCGCTTAAGCACATTTTGGATAAAACGTCTGAAATTCTTGGCGTTAAGGTGAAATTCGCCGAAGATTCGAGAGGTGAAGTCGCCAAAAAAGCGTCCGAAGATTTGAAACCCGGAGAAGTGCTGATGCTCGAGAACCTGCGTTTTTACAGCGAGGAAGAAGCCGGAGACGAAACGTATGCGAAAGAACTTGCGTCTTTGGGCGACATTTACGTGAACGACGCGTTCGGAACGGCTCACCGCGCGCATGCCTCGACGACGATCATCGCGAAATTCTTCCCGAACGACAAATGTTTCGGGTACTTGCTCGCCAAGGAAATCGACAGTCTCAACAAAGTTTTGAAAGACAGCAAAAAACCGGTAACCGCGGTTCTTGGCGGATCGAAAGTTTCGACCAAAATCACCGTAATCGAAAACATCCTCGACAAAGTCGACCACATGATTTTGGGCGGCGGGATGACTTTCACGTTCATCAAAGCGCAAGGTGGCGAAGTCGGCGATTCGATCTGCGAAAACGACAAACTCGACCTGGCGCTTGAAATCCTTGAAAAGGCCAAACAAAAAGGCGTCCAGATCCATATTCCCGTAGATGTGGTTGCCGCGGATTCGTTTTCGAACGATGCCAAAACGCAAATCATTGACGTGACTAAAATCCCGGCGGGCTGGCAAGGGCTTGACGCGGGTCCGAAATCTTTAGAGAATTTCAGGAAAGTGATCCTCGAATCAAAAACAATCCTTTGGAACGGGCCGCTTGGCGTTTTCGAGATGGAAAATTTCGCAAACGGAACGATCGAACTCGGAAATTACATTGCCGAATCGACCAAAAACGGTGCATTTTCACTTGTCGGCGGCGGAGATTCGGTTGCGGCAGTGAAACAATTCGGACTTGAGCCGAAAATGAGTTATGTGTCTACGGGCGGAGGCGCAATGCTCGAAATGCTCGAAGGAAAAACCCTTCCCGGAATCGCAGCGATTTTGGAATAGAATAGTATCGCGATACTGTAACAAGACGGTCCATTCGACCGTCTTTTTTGTTAATAATGTTGATGAGAATGTTAAAAAGTATACTGTTAGAATCAATTTGAAGTTATATCATTAGCGAATTTTGTTATAGTATTATTATGTTTGCAAAATCCCAAAAAGTTGTAAAATAGCTTTTTGGCAACGTTCTGGTAAACAGTGCGACAAAATTTTCAAAGAAAACAAATCACGAATTGAAGCCGCGATCACTGAGGATTTCCCGTATCGCGGTCCTAAAAACGTAGAGAATGAATTTAAGAAATGCCACACTTTCTTTGCTGCTTCTCCTCTCGGCCTCGACCTTTGCACAAGAGTCGGCTCAACTTGAAACAGCTGTAAAACCTGAGATCAAACTTTCGTACCTCGATTCCATCAAAGCCACTTTCGTTTACGATAACATGGCGGCCTGCGTAGACAGCCTTTGGATGAAAGAGCTAACAAATCCCGAACTTTTCAATGATCTTTCGGCAGACATCCGCAACATCGACCTCGATCAAAAGGTAGATTACAGCGAAGGATGGTCGACCGAACTTTTCAAGAAGCGTTTGGCCGAGATGGATACGAAATCGCCGTTCAACATCGAGTACAATCCGGGGCTTGAAAATCTCACGAAAAATTTCCTCAAAAACAGAAAACGCGCCTACGAACGCCTTATGGCCATCTCGGAATATTATTTCCCGATGTTCGAGGAAGCGCTTGCGAAATACAACGTTCCGCTAGAAATCAAGTATCTGGCGATCGTCGAATCGGCATTGAACCCGAAAGCGGTTTCAAGAGTCGGCGCGACCGGACTTTGGCAGTTCATGTACCAAACCGGTAAACAGTACAATCTTAAAATCGATTCGTATGTCGATGAGAGAAGCGACGTACTCAAAGCCAGCGAAGCCGCGGCCCAATACATGGCGAACATGTACCGTATTTTCGGCGATTGGGATTTGGTTTTGGCCTCTTACAATTCCGGGCCCGGAAACGTAGCAAAGGCGATCCGTCGTTCGGGCGGAAAACAGAATTACTGGAACATCCGTAAGCACCTTCCGCAGGAAACCGCAGGTTATGTGCCGGCTTTCCTGGCCACGATGTACATTTACGAATACCACAAGGAACATGGAATCGTTCCGAACCGCGCGCTCGTCAAGCATTTCCAGACCGATACGGTCATGGTGCGCAAGCAGCTCACGTTCAAGCAGCTTTCCGATTTGTTGGACATTCCGGTTTCACAATTGCAATTGCTGAATCCGTCGTATAAACTCAACACGATTCCGGCCTACTTCGACAAGGCGCATTATTTGAGATTGCCGAACGACAAGATGGCGATCTTCACCTCGAACGAAGAAAAAATCTATGCGTATGCCGAACATGAAGGCAGCCGTCGCGAGCGTCCTTACAGCGTGATCCAATCGGCTTTGGCCAGAAAAGATTCGACCAAACAGGCAACCGATGCCGAAGACGGTTATGTTTCCAAAACCCGCGTGCGTTACCACAAAGTGCGCAAAGGCGACAGCTTGGGCGAGATTTCAGACAAGTACGGCGTTTCTATCGCGAGCATCAAAAAATCGAACGGATTGCGCAAAAATGTCGTACCTCTTGGGCGAACTTTGAAAATCGTGACGACCGAATCGGTAGCCGTGAATTCGAAAAAATCGAAACCGGAACCGAAAGAAGAAACTGCGATCGCATCGAACGACAAAAAAGAAGAAACCACACCGGCAACTTCAACAACTGTTACAGCTAACGAAAACCCACAATTTTACGTAGTTGAAAAAGGCGACAACATTGCCGGAATCGCACGCAAATTCAACGTGAGCGTAGACGATCTCAAGAAATGGAACAACCTTTCGGACAACACCGTGCGTTTGAACAGCAAGCTCAAGATTTCGGATATCATCAACGGAAACGAGGACGCCGCGAAATCGGAAGAACCGAAATTCAAGAATGTCGAATACGTAGTCGTCAGAGGCGACAATTTGAGTACGATCGCCAAGCGCAATAACGTGTCTATGGACGATTTGAAAGAATGGAACAACCTTTCGGACAACAACGTGATGATCGGTACGAAGCTTATCGTGGCGAAAACGGAAATCGCGAACGATATCGCATCTGTCGAAAAACCGTCGAAAAAAGACCGATTGGCGTCGTCTTCCAAGAAATTGGATGAACACTATTACGTGAAGAAAGGCGACTCGTTGTTCAGCATCGCCAAGAAATATCCGGGCGTGAGCGTTTCAGACATCAAGAAATGGAACGGCATCAGCGGCAACAACCTCAAGCCAGGCATGAAGCTCAAGATTTCGGGCTGACGAAAAAATATTGATTACTTTTAGGGCTTTATTCAACTCATGAAGAAAGCCCTTTTTTTATTGCCGATTTTGACGCTCGTGCTGATCTGCTGCGAAAAAAAAGAGCCGTTTGCCGACGCGCAGCAAAACTACAACCAGGTTTCCCTCATCATCGACGATTTACTTTGGAACGGCGAGATCGGAGATTCGCTGCGCAACAAGTTCGCCACTCCGGTTTTGGGCCTGCCGCAGGAAGAGCCGTTGTTCACGATCAACCAATATCCCGTGAAATTGCTCGAAGGCTATATGACCAACAGCCGAAACATCATCGTGGTCAAAAAAACCGCGACGACGAGTTTCGAAATTCGTCAGAACCAATACATGACACCGCAAAACGTGGTGTACATCAACGGCAAGAACACGGCCGACATCATTGCGCTCATAGAAGAACACGCGCCCGAAATCATAAGCCGGATCCGCAGCACCGAAATCCAGCAGGCACAATTGCATCTTCGAAAATCACTCGAAAGCGACAAAGCCGTAGAGAAGAAATTCAAAGTCGCCATAGACATTCCGCCCGATTATCGTATGGTCATGCAACGCAAGCGCTTTTTGTGGTTCAAAAAGGAAATCGTGAGCGGCAGCACGAGCATCATCATTTATCAGATTCCTGAAAAAATCATGGGTACTCCGGGAGTCGGGAAAATCGTGAAGATGCGCGATTCCATCGGAAAGAAATACATACACGGTACGAAGCCCCAAGCCGATATGATGACCGAGAATTCGTATACGCCGTATTTTTCGTCTATCGCAATCGACGGACATCGCGCGTTCGAAACCCGCGGCACCTGGCAGCTCAACAACGATTTCATGTCCGGGCCATTCCTCAATTACTGCATTTACGACTCAAAACGTCGCGTGTATATCATCGCCGAAGGATTCTGTTACGCACCTTCGCGTGAAAAACGCGAACTCATGTTCGAACTTGAGGCGATCTTGAAGACGTTGCGTTTCCCATCCAAAAAATAAAAATGGAACTTAAATTCAAAATAAAGCGATTTGACGCACTTTCTGTGCCCGAACTATACCAAATCCTGCAATTGCGGTCTGAAGTGTTCGTAGTGGAGCAAAATTGCGTCTATCAGGACATCGATGGAAAGGATTCGAAAGCATTGCACCTTTTTGGCGAGGCAGATGGTAAAATCGTGGCTTACGCGCGGCTTTTCGACAAAGGCGATTATTTCGATGAAACGTCGATCGGAAGAGTAGTCGTATCGCCAAATTCACGCGATAAAAAGTACGGACACGATTTGATGCGCGAAGCCATAAACGCGATTTCAGAAAATTTCGGTACGACTGAAATCACGATTTCCGCCCAACTTTACCTCAAGAAATTCTATGAATCCCACGGGTTTGCGGCAGTTGGCGAAACGTATCTCGAAGACGATATCCCGCACATCAAAATGAAGCGCAAGTGATTATACTTTCGTGATTACCAATTCCACGCGGCGGTCGTATTCGGTTTCCTTGCCAAGCGGCACTTTGTTCCCGTAACCTTTGAACGTCATGCGTTCTTTTGCGATTTTCTTGAAGATCAGATATTTATAGACGGCTTCGGCGCGATTCGTGGATAGTTTGCGTTTTCGCGTGGCCAAATCGATGGCTTCGTTCTGATACGGCGGCACACAACACACATGGCCTTGCACCTCGAATTCGAGGTTTTTGTTCTTTTGGAGGATTTTCGCCAACTGGTCCAATTGGGTTTTGGCTTTAAATGTCAATTTGCTGCTGCCACGCTCGAACAACAGGTTCTCGAGATAGATGTGATCGCCGATTACCGGATTTTTCGGAATCGACGTATACATGCCCGGAAGCTGTATTTTCGGCAGCGGACGCAAATTCAAAACCACATCGACGCGTCGGTTTTTCGAGCGTTTTTCGGGAATCTTTTCGGGTTCCAGATCGTCCTCGATCATGATTTTCCCCTTGCCTTCGATGGTCACGATGACTTTGCTTTTGATACCGGCCGCGACGATGCGTTTCTGGACTTCGGCCGCGCGTTGCGTAGAAAGTTTGGTGTTGTAGGCGTCTTTTCCGCGGTCGTCGGTGTATCCGAAAATTTCGATGGACTCAATCCGCGTGGAATCGGCTTTTTTGATGAAATCGACCACTTCCTGGCCTTGTTTGGCGTCGAGCGCGAATTTGTCGAATTGGAAATAGACCGATTGTACGACATTCTCCTGAGCATGGGCAAAAGCGCAAAGGAAGAGCAGCGGAAACAGGAATTTCAGGCGCATTTTAGATTTTAAGTATCTTGTTATATTCGGCCGGCGCGTTCAAGATCGTCACGGCTTTCTTGATTTCTGAATTGTTCTTGGTGTAAAATTGGTACAAACCTTCCTTGTACTGATAGCGTTTGATGGCCTCGTCGCGGATAAGGTCTTTGATTTCTTTCTGATTCTGCGTGATTTGCGCGTCCTCGCTTCTTTGCAAAGCCGACAGCAACGATTGGTATTCGGCCGTGATCGCGGCATCGACTTTCTCCTTTTTGGCGGCTTCGAGCGTTTTTTTGAGTGCGACTTCGGTGTCGGTGTCGAAAGAGAAATTCGTGCGTTTCAAATAAGCTTTGAACTCGGCGAAATCGGCATCGGAAATCGCCGGGACGGTCTTGTCATTGCCCGGATGTTTGTAATAATACTCGGTCACGTAGTTGAAAATCCCGTCGTTGCGTACCAAAGCGTCCGAAATCGGGCTGGTTTTGGTTTCCGAAAGTTCGACGTCGGGCATGATCCCGCCACCGTCGTAAACCGTACGGCCTTTGCGCGTCTTGAACGCATTGTATTTGGCGGCCTCGGTGCGGATGGCTTTCCCGTCCTTGTCACGGTGCGCGTAATCGAGCGCCTGGATGCATCGGCCCGAAGGCGTGTAATAACGCGAAATCGTGATTTTCAACTGGGTTCCGTAAGTCAAGTCGATGGGACGTTGCACAAGCCCTTTTCCGAAACTTCTGCTTCCGACGATTACCGCACGATCCAAATCCTGCAAAGCGCCGGCCACGATTTCTGAAGCCGATGCCGATTTTCCGTCGACCAAAACCACAAGCGGGATTTCGGCATCGATCGGATCGCGCATCGTCTTGTACGTATTGTTGTGTTTTTCGAGTTTCGATTTCGTCGTCACGATGGTTTCGCCTTTGGGAACGAACAAGTTGCAGATGTTCACCGCTTCGGCCAAAAGTCCGCCCGGATTGCCTCTCAGGTCGAGAACGATGCGTTCGGCACCGTCGCGTTTGAGTTGTTCGAGCGCTTCTTTGGTTTCCATCGACGCGCGTTTGTTGAACTGCGAAAGCACGATATATCCGGTTTTGTCGTCGATTTTAGAGAAAAACGGTACGGCTTTGAGCTCGACCTCATCGAGAACCAGTTGTGTCGTCATGATTTTGCCCTGACGTTTGTACTTGAGTTCGATTTTGGTGTTTTTCGCGCCTTTGAGCAATTGTCCGGCGTCTTCCTTGAAATCCTCGAGGTTCACGTCGCCGATCTGGATGATTTCGTCTCCGGCTTTTAGTCCGGCCTTGTCCGCAGGATAATTTTTATACGGCTCTTTTACGATCAAAACGCCGTCTTTTCGCGTAATCAAAGCGCCGATTCCTGTGTACTCGCCCGTGTTGTTGATTTTGAATTTTACTACGTCGGCTTCGTTGAAGTAAACCGTATACGGATCCAAATCGGCGAGCATGTTCTTGATCGCGTGATCCATAAGTTCGCCCGGATTCGTTTCGTCGACATAGTTTTCGTTGACGGCCTTGAACAATTCGGTGAAAATCTCGATTTGTTTGGCGACTTCGAAAAAATCCTCCCTAAAACTCGCGCCGACGAACAAAAGCCCCGCGCCGACTGCCGGAAGGATATATCTCTTTTTGAGGAAAGTGTACATGATTCAATTCTTTTGCCTCCTTCTCCATCTCTTGCGGAAGAACACGATGAGGGCGACTAAAATAATAATAAAAGGCCACATTTCGAGCAGCCATATAAAGAAATCAAGTACGGCGTTCACACCCGATTTGAGTGCGTTCCCGATTTTGCTTCCGAACGGCACCGACGCACTTTCTTTTTGCGGCATGTTTTTGTAGAACGTGATCGTGAACGAACTCATGTCGACCTGAGTTTGCAGGTAATTCAAGCGTGCCTGCTTGGATTCGATCTCTTCGCGGATTTCTGAAAGTTTCTCTTCGATTTCGAGCATTTCCGAAACCTTGTTCGCTTTTTTGAGCAACTCCAAATAACGGTTTTCGAGCGCTTTTTGGGTTTTGACGCGCGATTCGTTGTCGATGTATTCGTCAGTTACATCTTCGGAAGAGATGTTTTTTTCGTCGAAATAATCTACGCCGTCGGAAACATCCTTCAGGAAATTGTCGAAATCTTTAGAAGGGATGCGCACCTGAATCATACGCGAAACCTCTGAATATTCCTTGGCTTCACGATCGTTTTGCAGATAACCGCCGTATTTCTTGACCGAGGCGATGATGCGGTCGTTGGTCTTTGCGAGGTCGTCGCACTGGAATTTCAAATCGGCCGAGCGGATGATTTTCTGCTCGGTCTTGTTTACGACAGGCTGGACGAATTTGACGGCATCGATCCGCATAGTAGAAGCGGCCATTTTCGGAGCATCCTCGTCTTTCGATTTGTAATCGGCGTATTTCGAGGCGGCGGGCAAGCTGACTGCCGCAACCGTTTCGTCTGATACCGCTTCTTGTTTATTGCAGGAGACGATGGCGCCCAAAATAAAAGTGTAAAAGATTGTTCTCATATTCGTCTGGTTTTGTGATAGAACGAAAACAATCGTACGAAAAGTATGGCAACCGAAATGTTATTCGGGTTTGGGCAGGTCGCGCGCGTTGAATTTCTCGAAAAGCTGGATGGTTTTGTATTGGATCTGTTCCGACGTCAGGCGTTCGTTCGATTGATACAGCAACATGAACGCATGCGGTTTTTCCAGTTTTTCAACAAGGATGTGCTTGTTCAACCGATAGGCCTCGCGAAGACAGCGCTTGAAGTAATTGCGGTCGTGCGCCCTTTTGAAATACCGCTTGGAAACGGAAACGCCGAGTTGCAAGATTTCGGTTTCGGACGGATTTTGGACATAAACCAACCTCAACGGGAACTTCGACACCGATTTTCCACTGGTGAAAAGCAGCTCGATGGTTTTTCGGCTTTTGAGTTTTTCGGATTTCGGATAGGTGAAGGCCATGTCGCGCAAAAGTACGAAGTCTGGATTATATGTTTTCTACAAGATTTTCGGGGAAATTGGTCTCGGATTCCACAAATTCCACAGTTTGAAAAAAAGGCTTATCGGAAATGGTATTTACCAGGATAGTTTCAAATTTGTTGATTATTAATGATTTAGGTACATTTGTCTGGCATCGGATTCCAAATCGCGACATTCGGCATCAAACTTGCCAAATCAACGGCATAACAACAACAAATAATCGACAGTCATGAAAAAATTACTTTTCTGCGCGATGCTTCTGACCGGAGCACTCGTATCGGCCCAAGAAACCAAAAAAGAAACGAAGAAAGAAACCAAAACCGAAACCACTACCAAGACTCCTGAGGCCACCAAAACCGAGAAGAAAGAAGTGAAATCGGAAACGGCTACGCCAGCAACACCGGCAACTCCAGCTACCCCAGCCAAATCGGAAGCCACAACGGCAGAACCAAAAAAAGAGCCGACTCCTGTTACCAAATAAGGAATGTGTGACAACCAATTCTGAAAAATGCCCTTTTGTGACGCAACGAACTCAAGGGCGTTTTCTTTTCAGGAATCGACGATATGAAAATCATGTAATTCTTGATTAAAATGCTGAAACACAAACGCTAACCGAAACTGTAACTTTACATCATAGAAATTGGTTAGTTAAAAGATATAAGCGGATCCGCAGGTTGAAGAAACAACTGCTAAAAGAAAGCGGATAACTACTACAACTCAACACAACGACAACAAAGACCTGAGATCAAATTTCAGGCGCATTTCAGGGAAAAGCCGATTTTTCTTGGCATACCTGAAAAAGAAACCCTTCCAGAATATGACTTGGAAGGGTTTTTAGCTTTTTAGAATAATCCAACCTCATCACGGTTCGTAGAATACTTTGCCGTTGCTTGCCATGTAAAAATGTGAACCGTCGGTTTTGGTTATAAGAATGATTACGAGTCCGTTATCGCGATTGGCTTCGATCGCTTCGGCTACGTCGTCTACATCGGCTTGCGCCGGATTTTTATAATAATTCATCAGAAAACGCGTCGTTTTCCCTTTTCGCGCCATGACAGCTTGGTCGCCGGTCAAGATTTCGTCGTATACGATAGGAAGTATTTCTGCAGATTCGCTGCGAAGCCCGAATTTTCCGTTTTTCATAACGATGAATTGAGCGGGTTCGTTCCATCTTTCGCATACGAAGACATTGTCATAAATGGGTTCGACGAGCACTTTGTGTTGGCCGTTTGCCGTTTTGACGACCCCGAATTCATGTGTTTTGATGTTTACGATGCGCTTGAAATCCGCGAAACAATAGCCGTCAAAAGTGTATTTTTTCTTTTCGGGCGATTTGAATTCTCCCGCATCGGCGCTACAATTTCTCAAAAACGATTTTGCATTTTCCTTGTAGGCGACACTCGCGTGGACTGACGTCGAACCGTAAAGGCCGCGATTGGTGTTTTTCTCGGTAGGCGTGAATTCTACGGGTATCGGCTTGAAATAGAGGTCGAGCGCGAAATACTTTTTGGATTTGTCGCGGATCAGGAAACTTTGCACGAGCTTACCCAGTTTTTTATCGTATTCCTTTACGGTTTCGTAAGAGATGTGTTGGATGTCGTACTGTTTCGGGATGATGTATTCGCCCGATCGCAAATCGATGATGCCGCTCGAAAACGGTTCATTTCCTTCTACGACAAGGATCTCGATTTGGTTGCCTTCGCGCGAATGTTCGCCGTGGACGTCTTTTTGGTTCTCGGCTAACATTTTGCCTTTCATGTCGATGTAGGAATCACCGCCTCCTTTCTTGGATAACAAATAACCGTTGTAATGGCGATATGCATTGTCGTATTCTGCGGGAACGAACTCTTTAGCGGGCGTTTCTGGATTCGATGAAAACAGTATGCCGGCTTTTTCGTTGCGGTAAAAGACCGCGCGTTTCCAATGCTCGGTCCTTCCGACGCTATCGTAAATCACCTCGCTTAACAATTTTCCGGTTTTTGGGTCGGCGTAACCCCATTTTTCACCTTTGCGATACGGAACGGCGTCTTCGATGAGGTTTTCCTGGGCGAAAGACGTAAACGAAACGGCCAGTGTCGTAAAAAGAAGGATAAAATTGCGCATACTCTATTTTGGTTGAGCCAAATATAGAAATACGTTCGGGAATTATTGATTCTTGATCAGTTTGCGCGCTATCTCGCTTAAAGTCTCTCGGTTTTTGTCGACGAACACAAGTCCGGTCTGGATCAATTCGTAAATGTTTTTTGCGCTGACGTTGTCCATTTCGGGAGATGCTTTCCCGAGTTGAGGCACCAATCGATAGTAATTCTGGCGGTTTCGTTTGCCCAACGATTCGTACATTTTGAGCAAGTGATAGTCTACCGTTTCGGCATTTGCGGAAAGTAAAATGTCGATCAGTGGTGCGATCCATCGGATTTTCCCGGCGTTTTCAAATTTTTCGAACGAATACGGCTTGAGCACTTCGCCTGTGCCGATAGAGACCAATAACATGTCGTTAATACTTGGAAAATCGGGTTTTTCCTCATCTGCCAAAATCGTTGAGAACCGAATTTTTCTGGCTTCGGCATATGCACATAACGCCGGATTGTTCGCAAAAACACCTCCGTCAATCAGCGTGAATTCCTGCCCGTAAAGCGATTTGATTCTTGCAGGCTCGAAATAAGTGGGTGCGGCCGATGTAGCGCGACAAACGTCTTTTACGAAAAAATTCTCGAGCGAAATGTTGGCTTCGTGACTCGAAAAGAATTTCGCCTTGCGGTCGAAAATGTCGTAAGACGTTATTAGACAGGGTTTTGTAAAATCTTTCAATTCAAGGTTTCCGAAAACTTCGTCGAGACGTTTTTCAAGATTGCGCTTGGAAATTTTTTCGTTGAACAATCCGAAAATGTTGAGTGTGTGTTCCCAAAACGAGACGTTGAAAATAGTCTCACCGTTTTTCGCGTACAAATCCAAAGCTTCCTGAACCGAAAAGCGAGCTTTGCCTTCTTTTCCTGGAAACAGTAAAATTGAGGCGAGTAAACCGCCTGTGCTGCTTCCGGCAACCAAGTCGAAATAATCGCCTAATTTTGCTTCTGGATGATCGAAGCGTTGAATTTGTTCTTCTATGTATTTTAGGATTACGCAGGTTATGATACCGCGAATCCCGCCTCCGTCGAGCGATAAGATGCGTATTTTCTTTTTCATGATTTCCTTAGATTTGGTATTCAAATATAAGAAAATAATCTAAATAATACAAGAAAATAATCAAATCAAATCAAGCGTTTTTTGACATAAAAAAACCGCTCTTCTTTTCAAGAGCGGCTTTAAACTAAGCGGCGTCGATCAAGCGGCCGATTTTTTATAAGTGCCGTCTTCTCGTTTTTCGATTTCAAAAACTGCCGTATTCGAATTTTGGTAGTGCAAAGGCTCTCCGGATTCGTCGGCAATCGCCAAAAAATCGACCTGTCCGAAAGCGTTTCTGATGGTAACCAGCCAGCTAGGCGTTATTTTGTCTTTGTCCTGTCCGCGAAGCGGTTTGTAGTCGGGAATAAATTTGGCCTGCTCAACCTTGTCGAAATCGAGAGCCTTCGGGTCGAGATCGGTGATTATCTTTTTTGCAAGCGCAATCACTTGTTCTTCAGTTCTTTTCATAATCCTTTTACCGTTATTAGTTTTTTATTATTTGAAAGCATGAACGAGTTGATGTAATTCAAGCTGTCAATCAATTCTTCTTTCGTCCAAAGATGGCGATTTTTTAAGATTTGTTCCCACACGTACGTCTCTTTTGCGAGATCGGTCAAATCGGAATATCTCTCTTTTGCCATTTTCCAATGGTTGAAATGCGCCAGTTCGTGAAACGCAACGATTTCGGTGGCATCCGACCGCAAAAAGAACTGTTTGGTCACGGCATTGAAACCGCCCGGATATCCTTTCGAACGCATGTAGAACCACATATCCTTGAATTTCTTGGTTTTGGCTCCTTCTACGATGAGTTCGACACCGTGTTCGGACAAGATCTTGCGCAATCGCCTTAACTGCTGCACAGACAATAATTTACCGCCCAAATTGCCGACGGTTGTTTTGCGGTTCATCCAATCCATGTCTTCGGGTGTCAAATCGGCTTCGGACGCAAGTTCTTTTTTACGGCTGTCATACGCTTTCTTAGCAGAGGCCGAAAGCCGTAAAACCGTGTAGATATAGGTGAAGTAGTTGTAGTATTTCACGAATTCGGGATGCTTTCGTTCGATTTCGGGCACCGAATTCACCACAACACCTCCAACACCAACCACGATATCGGTGACGCCCAATACTGCGGCCGCGACGCTTCCTGCCCTTACGGCCGACACGATGCCTCCAACACCGGTAAAGCAAAGCGCTATTTGAAATGCGATGTTCAAAGTAGTCAACCACGAGTTTTTGGTATCGTCCTTGAACAAGCAATACGCCATACATGCGGGCATCAGGTAGGTTTCGCCCGCTACGAAATCTTTTTCTGCGAACGTAAAGTCGGCGACCGGTACGATGACCACCAAATCAAGCGGTTTGTATTGCCGTTCGGGCGTGAGCGAAGTCGGGAAGGTATCCGTACCTTCTTCAATGAGCGCACGTATCGGGCTCGTTTCGTCCAAAAGTGAAAGCAAACGGTTCGTCTTGATCTCGAATGTGATTTTTTTGTTCTCGTCGTCAAAGCCTTCCTTGTTGTGCGTTCCGAACAAATTGGTGTTCAAATACAATCCGTGGCCTTCCTCGATATAAGTGTTCACGAGGCTTTCTTTGTCGGCGATGCTTTCCATGAAAGTATTTCCGATCAAATACGCCAGTTGATTGAAGCAATCGAAATAAGAAAGTGACAGTAATTGGTAAAGTTTCTCATCGGCCTCGAGAGATTTTATGATCGCCAAACGTTCGGCTTGATTGCAATAATAAAACAATACCAGAACGATGTCGCCGTCCGAAAGATCGGAATTGATCGAAGCCCGGGATGTAATCCGCTCGTCGGCGTCCACGAACAGCAGGATCAATTTTTCGCGTTGCTTTTTACTGAGTTTCAGGAACGGATAATGTATCAGGAAACGCATCGAGCTGTTTTTTGCCGCAAAAAAGCGGTTCACGTGATCCACGAGTTCCTCGGCCGTTTTGAAGTCGCCGTTCTTGAATTTTTCGGTGGCATTATCCGAGGCCTTCAGCTGTTTGTATAACCGCTGAAGGTCATCGAGTGAAAACGGGCTGTTGTCGGCATACAGATAGTTGTTCCGCCAAGGGTTGCTGGCCTCTTCGGCAATGGCGCTTACGGTCGCACTGGCCTCGATGCTCATCTGTTGCGTAAGATCGAGGATTTTTGCTACGAGTTCAAGACTTTTCGGGTCGTTCGGCTTTTCGAGATTGTTGTACAACTGATTGACGTGTAGGGCATAGGTTTGACGCCGCTCTTGAGGAACGTTCGCCAATATGAAAGTACCGTCTTGAATTTCTTTTTGGAAAGCCTTGAAAATCTCATCGGCCGTAAACGCGAAAGTTTTATCGTTTTTGCGGCAAAAAGCATGAATTATCCGGATGGTTTCGTTAAGGCCCGCCGATGTCTTGTCTTTCAGATAGTAAAAAAGCTTACTTCCAAGGCATACAAAAAGTGCGTCTTTACGGCCAGAAATGTAGTGCAGTTGACAGCCCATCGGATCGACATCGAAACGGCTTTTCAGATAACCTTTGGATGCTGAAACCATGTCGTTGTAATCGTATCTGCCTACGTAAATCACGATTTTTCCGGGATCGGGATCCACATCGGGCTCGTTCGGTGACAGGGCGGCAACACCGGGAGAACCTTCATGGGACGGCTCTAAAAGATCGGCAGAAGAGTCGTCTGGAAACAAATTCTCGAACAGTGCGCCGTCGTTTGAGGACTGCCAATCGAACCCATTGTTTTGGTTTATGAAAGTCATAAGATTAGAGTTTAAAAACGCGGAGAAGTTGCCTCCTCCGCGCTGTGGTTATTCTGCTATATTTAAAGCGTCTTTGATTTCTTCGATATCTTCCTGTATGGCTGTGATACTTTCCTGTATCGCCTCCTGATCTTCTACGACATTGCCTAAAGAGACATTGTCGCTTTGTGAAATCGGATTTGTCGAAATCGGATCGCCGTTCGAATCGAGTACCGGATGGCCGTCCGAATCGAATTGTCGGTAATCTTTGCAGTCGTCGTCACAAGGCAGACCTTCAACGTTGAGACCGATGGTTCCGGCCTGGATTACGGTAAGCGATGTCGGAACTCGTGTTTCCCATTCGCCTTCCACAGCACCTTCGGGCTGACGAATTTCCTCTATAATAGACAAGAACAACGGATCGTCTATGGTCGGGACTTGACCTCCGTTCCAGATTTGGCCTGTCGCCATATACCAGTTCACGACTTCTTCGAATCCCGGGCGAACGGTTACGATCACGCGCGCCATTCCGCTTTGCAGGAATGATCGGAACAAAGGATCGTCGTTCTGCTCGAGGTATTTCTCCTGCCACTTGTCCTTTTGCGACCAATAGAACGGGTAGAAATGATAGCTCATCAAATCCCACTCAAAGGCCTGCTCGAAGAACTTGACGGTAGCCGCATAGGTTTCCAATTTGGCATCGTCGTACGTGGCGCGGATATCTTTTAGCAAGGTTCCGGTAACGAAAGGCGTTTTGCCCAACGCGTCGTGGCTTACCATGTATTCGATACAGTTCTTGCGCAACACGGTGTTCTCGATTTGTCTGTAGAACATCGGGTTCAATCGGATTTTTTGATCGCGCAAGGCCATGAGTTCTGCGTACTTGGCATTGTATTGGTCAAGTTTTGTCTGGTAGGCGTCGATGATCGCATTGAAAGCTTCCATCTGCCATTGCTCTTTGGTTTGAGCGGTCGGCGCACAGAATGCGGTAACGTTCAAGGTTACGGGTTCGGCATCGCTGACCATGATCGACACCGGAAGCGCCGTTCCGATATACTTGGTGAGCGGGTAGTTCGAAACCTCTACTCTTGCCCCTTTGTAGGTGTTGTTGAAATCGTATTTCTGCGTGAAAGTACCTACGTTGACAACCATGAAGGTATGGGCGTCAGATCCGCTGCCTTCCATGACGAAACCGCCGGTTGCCGAAAATTTCGTGCATTCGTATCCGTCTTCGATGTCGACTTTGAACGAATAGCCGTTCTTGTGCATCGTGTGTACGCCATCACGGTCGTTGACGGTTCCGAATTCCTTCGAGAAAGACTTTTCTTTTGGCGGAGCGGCCACTTCGGCATTATAGGCTTGAGCCCAGTATTTATAACGGCTTTCGAAGTTGTCTCCGAGCTCAAGTTTAAGCGTTCCTGAACCTTCGCGCGGATCGATCGGCTTGATAAGATCGCCGTCCTTGTCTGAATTCTCGACCGCCTTGTTGTGGAAGAAAGCCGGTTCAGGGATCATGAATTCATACATCAAACGCTTTCCGTAATTGAGGATGCGGTTGCGGTACACTTTATCGACCCAACGGAACACGCCCGAAACGTGCTTGTCTCCTTTGCGGTTGTCGAAACCGTGTTTGTTGTTTTCCTCGAATTCCTCGATGATTTTGCTCACGCGTTCTTCCTTGACTTTCGTGACCACGCGCTCCAAAGCTCTTTCGGTGAGTTCTTTGGCGTGTGTGATGGCCTGGCTGTCTGAGACTTCGGATGAAGTGTTGTTCGCAAAATCGGCACCGGCTTGAAGCCCGTATTTCGTACCGGTATCCCATTCGGCACTGAACGAGGCATGTGCGCCTATCGAAGTGTCTTCGGCAATTACCGAGGCGACTTCCTGGTTCATTTCGAAACGGTCGGTCGAGGTGGTATCGGTGAGTTTTTCGGTTTCCTTTTCGGTAGACGAGGTCGTGGTGTTTTCGGTACGGCGCATTCTTCGGGTGGCCTTTTCTTTGTACTCGCGGGCCATGACGTTCTCGATATGGGAAACTTCACCCGGAACGTAGCAGCACACTTCTTGCTCTACCTTGCGGTAATCAGCGATTCCAAGTCGTTTGATTCCAAAACCCGACGGAATGTAATCGGCTGCGGGAACATTTTCATCACCTTCTTCGGGATGTTGGCCTTCGTCCAAAAGCAATTCACGAGTATAAGTTCCGGAACCGTTCGAGGTGCAGAAATTGAGGAACATGATGTCTTTGATCTTTACGATAGCACTTCCTTGGAAATGTAGCAAAGAGTTGTCACTGAGCATCAGGTCTCCTTCGAGCGTGAATGATGCCTTTCCGGCAACATTGAGTTTTTCAAGGAAGATCGTAACCTGCAATTTCCCATCTAAACGATTTTGGTTGAAAGAAGTGCCGATTACCGGTGTTGTTTGTCCGTTGAAAATTACCGAATAGGTATTGGCAGGTGCATTGATGACTGTCGGAGCGACATTGTCGAACAACAATGCAAGAGAATGCAATCCATTACGGCTTGATCCCGTGATCGTAAAATTTTGGGAACCATTAGCGGCGCCAATTCGCGATTGCGATCCCGTTGGGAGAACCACACCGCCCGTTGTGGCAAGACGTTGCTGCAACGGTGTGCGGGCGAACAATTGTTGTGTTGCGGTATCCACTTGCTGCTTCAGGTAATTTTGGATGTCGTCGAGCGATTCGAATCCGTTTTCGTCGGAAACTTCGGAAAGCTCCAGGATTTGGCTCTCAGACAGGATTCCGCTCGTTTCCAGGAATTCGATTTGTGAATTCGGGGTGTAACTGAACGTCGGCAAAACCAAACCGACATATTCGACTACCACAGAAGTCGCTCCTGTAACAGGATCAGTGACCACGCGTTCGACCTTTTCGGCCTGGGCATATGCTTGCTGAACTTGGCCATTATAAGCGTCGTAGGTTTTTTTATAACGACCAGCTTCCGATTTGTCGTAAAGTGCCTGAACACGCTCGATGGATTTGCTAAGGGCGATGTTTTCATCGATTTGCGAAGACAGGATGATGTTTTTCGAATCGCTTTCCAAAATGGCTTTCGCTTCATGTGATGTTTTCTTGACACCTTTCTGATCGCCAGAAACCAACGCAAGATCAAAAAGTCCTTTCGGCATTACGATACGTGCTTGCGCAAGTTTTTGCATGCTTTTGTCTGTTCTTTCTACTTGATCGAACGTCTTCAGAAAAAAGTCGGCCGTCAGCACAGACAGGATCCCGTCTCTTACATAAGGTGATTTCGACGTGATGATTTGGTAAAAAAGGTTGTCCCAAAGGTGTACATATAAAGAGCCTTCTTGTTGCGAAAGCACCTTCATCGATGGATGGGCCGCAATTTGTTTTGCCACTTCATCGAACTTCAATTTGGTGCGGTTTACGGTAAGCCAAATTGCAAAGTCATAAAGTGGTCCGCATTCTTCCGCAATTTTTTGTTTAAGGTTCTCACGAGAGGCAATTCCTTGGAAGGCTCTGGCATGCTCATTCAGGCGATCACGGCGATCTCTTCCGATAGTGTTACCAATACCTGCAATGAAGCTGCTGTGCGCCCACAAATTTTCGGGAAGTTCGACAAATGACTTTACGATGTCCTTTTTTTCTAAAAGTTCCGGTGCACGCATGGTGACGAATCGGAACAAAGTATTTTTTAACTCTGTACTCATTTTGTAAAATTTTAAAGTAATAGATTATTTTCTGTCAAACCGTAGGTGGAAGTAGTAAATCACAGCTTGTTTTCCGGACAACCAGCGTGATTTTTAGTCCTAAAGATTAACAATACAAATATATAAGAATATAATCTACTAAACAAATAAAATAGAAGATTTTTTTCTTCTTTTCTGATTTTTTTAATACCTTTTTTTGTAACCTTTTGATTCTTATTCTCTATGCCTGGACTATTTTATGTAGATATTCAACAAAAATCTTTTATATTCGATTTTTTTCTTAATTTAGCAGAAAAATAACGATCATGGTTTCCGAAAGAGTAGGTCAGTACATCGAAAAGAAAGGCATCAGCTATTATGCATTTGAAAATAGTCTTGGCGCGAGCCGCGGAAGTATCTCAAAAGCCGTCAAGGAAGGAAAAAGCATAGGTTCGAACGTGCTCGAGAACATCATGGGTATTTATACCGACCTAAATCCGAATTGGCTGCTTACGGGACACGGTGAAATGTTTATCGGCAGTGCCGACGCATCGGTTTCAAGAGAAGTACAGACATTCCGGCTTAAAACCGACAATTCTTTAGAGCAGCAACAAATTCCGCTTTACGATATCGAGGCATTCGCCGGATTGGTGCCTTTGTTCCAAAACGCCAAATCGAAAGACCCGATCGACCACATCTCGATCCCGCGCCTGCCGAAATGCGACGGCGCTGTGTATGTAACCGGCGACAGTATGTATCCATTGCTAAAAAGCGGCGATATCGTGTTGTATAAAGAGGTTCGCGACATCCGCAACGAGATTTTTTGGGGAGAAATGTATTTGTTGAGCATCGAGACGAGCGAAGAGGAATATATTACCGTAAAATACATCCAAAAAGCCGAACGCGAAGGTTATGTGCGTTTGGTGAGCCAAAACCAGCACCATCAGGACAAAGACGTCGAACTGAGTAAAATAAAGGCACTTGCGCTGATCAAGGCAAGTATCAGGATCAATGCGATGCGCTGATCAATCGGCAGAATCGACATAAACCCGCATCACATCTTTCCCGACTTGAGAAAAAGTAAAATCCTTGCTTCCGCCTTGGTAAAGCATATAAATCCCGATCGAGTCTTTCCAGATTTTGTAATCGATGTCGATTAACGCATTTTCGTTGTTGTTGATGTGCAAAACCGTGTCTTTTTTGGGCAGGTTCGCGAGCCAATACGTCGCGTCTTCGAACTCTTTCGAAAGCGCATATTCAATGTAGGCTTGCTCGATCGTCTTGTTTTTGATGACGGCTTTTTCGGTGAAACCCATACCTTCTTCGGTGACTTCGGCAATTTTGGGCACTTCGATCTGGCACCATTCCACAAGGTCGTCGAAGAGTTTTTCGTTCAAGTGCATTTTCTTCGGATTTTCTGGATCGGCAGAAATGTCGAACAGTTCTTTAGACGACGGAATGAGTTTGAGCCAAGCGATCGTACTCTCGTTTTTCTGTTCGTTTTCGACTTCATTTTCAACATAAACCTGAATCGTGACGTTGTCGTCTTCTTCCGATTCGATGCGCACGAAAAACGTCTTGTAATCCGTTAGATCTAAGCCCGATTGCAGCGCGACCAATCTCAGCACTTTATCGCAATTATCCTGAGCTTCTTGCTCGGAAGGCGCGGGCGTTTCGTCGGTTTTTGTTTTTTGGCAGGAAACCAGCGCGATTGAAACGAAAAAGATGAGGAGTTTTTTCATGTCCGTAAATAAAAAAGCGGACCGAAGCCCGCTCTAAAATATAAAATCGAAATTACTTTTTCCACGAATTGTTCTCGGGTTTCACGTCGGCCATCAAGCCGCTCGGATCGATCTGTATCGATTTGATTTTGCCCGATTTCGTCGGAATCTTGAATTCGTAAGTAGGATACGCCCACGCCCAATCGCCTAAAACCGTGCGTTTCAAACTCGGATACGGGCTCGGTTTTTCGTAACTCATCATGCGAAGCGGAACGTAGAAATATTCTTTCGTGCCGTTTTCGAATTCTACGATGAGGTCGATCGGCATCGGCATCCTTCCGATTCTTTCTAGTGTTACCGACATGGCATCCGCGCTTTCGTTTACCGATTTGATGCTGTAGTCGATCGTGTTCGTGGTTTCGGTCCAATCGACCAAATACCAATCGAGCACCGCGCCCGAAACCTTTTCGGCTTCGCGCTTGATGTCGTTCGGCGTCGGATGCTTGAATTTGAAATCGGCGTAATAGCGTTTGACGGCTTTCATGAGGTTTTCGCGACCGATCACGTAAATCAGTTGCGACAGGAAAATTTCGCCTTTGCTGTACGAAGTGATGCTGTACACGCGATTCTGGTCGAAACGGTCGGCGTGCGTCGATTGCGGCTGCTCGAATCCGGAATTGGCCATCGATAAATAACCGCGATACGCGCCAAACCAAGGATTGTCGGCTTTCTTCTCGGCGATTTCATTGAGCCCGTAATCTTCGAGGAAAGATGTGAATCCTTCGTCCATCCAGCCGTGTTTGCTTTCGTTCGAAGCTAGGACATGCTGGAACCACGAATGTGCCATCTCGTGGGCCGTAACGCCCAAAAGGCCGTCGAATTTGCCCGTTCCGAGGATAAGTGTACACATGGCATATTCCATTCCGCCATCGCCGCCCTGGATCACGCTATATTGCTTGTATGGGTAGTTGCCGACGGTTTTGTTGTAAATGTCCATCAATTGTGCCGTCGCGGGCTGCAATTTCTTCCAGTTTTCGTTTATTGCAGCATCGTTAAGCCACAAAAAATGCAGTTTCACGCCGTTCGGTCCGTCGTAGACATCGTGGTTGTAGTTCGGATCGGCGGCCCAGGTGAAATCGTGCACCATAGGCGCGACGAAATGCCAAGTAAGGGTTTTGGCTTTTTTAGGATAAGTCACGGTAACGCCCTTGTCTTCATAACCGTGACCGATTTCGTTCGGATTCTGAAGATAACCCGTTCCACC
Source organism: Flavobacterium agri (assembly GCF_013401995.1). Taxonomy (GTDB): domain Bacteria; phylum Bacteroidota; class Bacteroidia; order Flavobacteriales; family Flavobacteriaceae; genus Flavobacterium; species Flavobacterium agri. The sequence continues at coordinate 24,458 of NZ_JACBJI010000002.1, read as the reverse complement.
CAAAACGTAAGTCTTGTCGATCGTGATCTTCACGTCGAAATCGCCCCAGACGCCGTGGAATTCTCGTGCGATGTAAGGATCGGTGTGCCAGCCTTCGAAGTCGTATTCGGCTAGTTTCGGATACCATTGCGCCATCGAAAGGTCGACGCCTTCCGAATTGTTTCGTCCGGAACGACGGATTTGTACAGGAACTTGTCCTTCGAAATCGAGCGTAAAAGTCGATTTGGAATTCGGAAGGATTGGTTTTGCGAGCGTCACTTCGAGGATCGTCCCGACGGTTTTCGCATCCGCGGAAGCGCCGTCCTGCTTGAAATTGTTGATTTTCAGATATCCGATCTCGTCGGGCTTCAAAGCGGCGATGCGACTTTTTACGATGTCCTTGCCGTCTGCGCCTTTGGTTTTGGTAACCATGCGCCCGTCTGGATCTTTGATGGCCTGGAGTCGGGCGTCCATCTCGCTTCCGGGCTGGAACGCGTTGTTGTACAGATGATAGAACACGCGCTTCAGCGTATCGGGCGAATTATTCGTGTATTCCAAAGATTGCGAGCCTTTGTATTTGTAGGTTTTCACGTCCATGGAAACATCCATCTTGTAATTGACGTGCTGTTGCCAGTAACCGTTTTGCGCTTGGGCCGAAATGCAGCCGAACAACGCCAGAAGGATAAATTTTTTCATATCACCAAAAATAAAAAAAACGGAAGGGTTACTTCCGTTTTCAATCAAAAAGGGTTTGGATTAGTTTTTTGATAACTGTTCTGCCATGATCAAAGCGTTGTAAGCGTTGACCATTTTGCCCGAAACGCTCGCATTCGTGAACGGACGCTTTTCTTCTTTTTCGCCCAAAGTCACCTCGATGCTTACCGGCACTCCGGAATCCATGATGATTTTCTTGACCTGAGCAGCCGAAAGTTTCGGATAATACGAACGGATCAAAGCCGCTACACCAGCCGCGTTAGGCGCTGCCATAGAAGTTCCTTGTTCGTATTTGTATTTGTTGTTCGGAACCGTTGCGTAGATTTTGGATCCGGGAGAAAAAATATCGACGTTCTTGCTTCCGTAGTTCGAGAAATTCGCGACGAGGTTTTGTCCGTACGTGTTGTTCAAAGCACCGATCGTCAAGACGTTGTCGGCAATTTCGGAAACACCGTTGTTGTCTGTGTCGTTCGGCCAGTTCGCGTTTTCGGCATCGTCAAGGTCGTGTCCGTCGTTTCCGGCCGCGTGAACGATCAGAACATCTTTGCTCGCAGCGTATTTGATCGCGTCGAAAACCCATTGTTTGTGAGGTGAATAGCTTTTCCCGAAACTTCCGTTGATGACTTTAGCGCCGTTGTCTACCGCGTAACGGATCGCCAAAGCGACGTCTTTATCGTACTCGTCACCGTTCGGAACGGCACGCACCGACATGATTTCGGCAGTCGTAGCGACACCGTCTCCGCCTTTTCCGTTACCGCGGACTTGCGCGATGATACCGGCTACGTGCGTCCCGTGCATCGAATCTTCTTTGTTCGGAGCGTAAACGCGGTTGTTTCCGTAGTTTTTGTCGTTGATGTCTTCCGGGTTGTCGCCTACGATTTTGCGTCCGTCGAATTCGAGGTTGAGGTTGTAGTTCAACTGGTCTGAAACCTGGTTTTTGTAATCGTTCAAATCGTCGTTGAAACCTGGCCCGACTTGTTGGATCACGCTCATCATGACCATTTTGCTGCGGCTCACGTTAGGATCGGTCGTATTCAAAGCCTTGAGTTCGTCAAGCGTATAGTTGTCTTTTTTAAGCTGATCCTTGATTTGCTGGTTTGCGGCGAAAATGAAATCGACTTGTTGCTTTCCGGCAAGGGCTTGTTGGTATTCCTCGTCGTAAGCGGCTTTCATTTTCTTGTATTCGGCCGAACCGTCGTCGCCTTTCTTCAGGATACGCGTCAATTCGAGGTTTTCGTCGTTCGCGTCGCCAAGGAAATTCCATCCGTGGATGTCGTCGATATAACCGTTCTTGTCGTCGTCGATCCCGTTTCCGGCGATTTCTTTCGGATTCGTCCAGATCATACCTTTCAAGTCTTCATGATCGATATCGACACCCGAATCGATGACGCCGACCACGACTTTCTGGCCTTTTTTGTTTTTGAGGATTTCGGCATAAGCGCGATCTACGCTCATTCCCGGAATCGAATCCTTAACAGGGTCAAGGTCGCTCCAGCGCTGCAAAGCCGGTTCTTTAAGGGTTGCTTTTTTGGCTACGATCGTAGATGAGGCAGTAATCGGGGCGACAGCGGTTTTAGATGCGCCACATCCCGTCAACATGGCCGCGATCAATGCCGTCGCGACGTAAGGAGTGTATAATCTCATTTCTAATTCAGTTTATTTTGAGTAAAAATTGGTCTAAAAGTATTGGGTTTCGTTACAGTGAACGGGTCGATTAACAGAAACTTGTGATTAAAAAATATCGTCGCAAGTGAACGTTTCCTTCAGTCGGATGCCGCGTTCGGTCTGCTCTACGGTTATGATTTGGTTGTGCGCGTCATGTTCCAGAACGATGTAAAAGTCTTTTTGTAACGCATCGGTCAGAAACTTGTTCTTTTCGGGCATCGTGAGCAGTGGACGCGTGTCGTAACCCATCACGTAATTCACGGGAATATGTCCCGCGGTCGGAATCAAATCGGCCGCATACGCAATGGTTTTCCCGTTGTAATTGATGTAGGGAATCATCATTTTTTCGGTGTGTCCGTTCACGTAATAAATGCCGAAACCCAGTTCAGAAGATTGCTGGAAATCCGAATCTGGATTTTGGATGAAATGAAGCTGGCCGCTTTCCTGCATCGGCAATAAATTCTCTTGCAAGAACGACGCTTTTTCACGCGCATTGGGCTTCGTCGCCCATTCCCAATGGTTTTCGTTCGTCCAGAATTTCGCGTTTTTGAAAGCCGGCTCGTAACCTGTTTTGTCTTTGTTCCATTGGATCGATCCGCCGCAATGGTCAAAATGCAGGTGCGTCATGAAAACGTCGGTGATGTCGTCTTTCGAAAACCCGTGTCTGGCGAGGGATTTTTCGATGGAATGATCGCCCCAAAGCGAATAATAGCCGAAGAATTTCTCGGATTGCTTGTCGCCCATTCCCGTATCGATCAAAATCAACCGGTTTCCGTCCTCGATCAAAAGACAACGCGCGGCAATGTCGATGAGATTGTTGGAATCGGCGGGATTGGTCTTGTTCCAGATGGTTTTTGGGACAACGCCGAACATCGCGCCTCCGTCGAGTTTGAAATTTCCGGCTTCTATCGGATACAATTTCATATTTCGGAAAAATTTTGCAGAAGTGAGTCGCAAATGTAACGAATCGAAAACGATAAGCCAACCCGAGGCAAAGCCGAATTGAGCGAAGCTAAACCATTGCCGAATTCTATCGCCGGATTAGTTATAAAAATGTTGGCGCATGCGGCAAAAAGTTCGTTTTGCACTATCTTTGCGCATTAATTTAGACAAAATCTACTTTATCATGATCAAAGTTTCTGATACAGCGCGAACTAAACTAGTTCAATTGATGACGGAAGAAGGATTTGACGCGGCCAAGGACTATGTTCGAGTAGGCGTGAAAAGCGGCGGATGCTCAGGGCTTGAATACGTTTTGAAGTTCGACAATGCGCTTGGCGAAACCGACAAGGTTTTCGAAGACAACGACGTGCGCGTCGCCGTCGAGAAAAAGTCGTTTTTGTACCTGGCTGGGACTACGCTTGAATTCTCGGGCGGACTCAACGGAAAAGGTTTCATCTTCAACAACCCGAACGCGAGCCGTACTTGCGGTTGCGGCGAAAGCTTCTCGCTTTAATGTTTTGAGCCGAAAGGCTTGTTAACCAAGACTTTATATGTCAAAATATACAGAAGACGACCTCAAGGTCGAACTCGAAAACAAAGAATACGAATACGGATTTTATACCGATATAGAATCCGAGACGTTTCCCGTCGGCCTCAACGAAGACATCGTGCGCGCGATTTCCAAAAAGAAGGAAGAGCCCGAATGGATGACCGAATGGCGACTCGAAGCGTTTCGTGCGTGGAGTGAAATGACCGAGCCTACGTGGGCGAACGTGCATTACACCAAACCTGATTTCCAGGCGATTTCGTATTATTCAGCACCTAAGAAAAAAGATAAATACGCCTCTTTGGATGAGGTTGATCCGGAACTTTTGGAGACGTTCAAAAAACTCGGGATTTCGATAGACGAACAAAAGAAATTGGCCGGAGTTGCGATGGACATCGTCGTCGATTCGGTTTCGGTCGCGACGACTTTCAAGAAGACGCTCGCCGAAAAAGGCATCATTTTCTGTTCGATTTCCGAGGCGATCAAGGAACATCCGGAATTGGTGCAGAAATATCTCGGCACGGTCGTTCCGCAGAAAGATAACTTTTACGCGGCTTTGAACTCGGCGGTTTTTTCCGACGGTTCGTTCTGCTACATCCCGAAAGGCGTGCGTTGCCCGATGGAATTGTCTACCTATTTCCGAATCAACCAAGCCGGAACGGGCCAATTCGAAAGAACGCTCGTCATCGCAGACGAAGAAAGCTACGTATCTTACCTCGAAGGTTGTACCGCGCCAAGCCGTGACGAAAACCAATTGCACGCGGCCGTTGTCGAGCTTATCGCTTTAGACGGAGCCGAAATCAAATATTCGACCGTACAAAACTGGTTTCCTGGAAACAAAGACGGTCAAGGCGGCGTGTTCAACTTCGTGACCAAACGCGGATTGTGCGAGAAAAATGCGAAAATTTCGTGGACACAAGTCGAAACGGGTTCTGCCGTGACGTGGAAATATCCTTCATGTGTTTTGAAAGGTGACAATTCGGTCGGTGAATTCTACTCGATCGCCGTGACGAACAATTTCCAGCAAGCCGATACGGGAACGAAAATGATCCATTTGGGCAAAAACACCAAATCCACGATCATTTCGAAAGGTATTTCGGCCGGAAAATCGCAAAACAGTTACCGCGGATTGGTACAGATTTCATCGAGAGCCGAAAACGCACGCAACTTCTCCCAATGCGACTCGCTTCTGATGGGAAACAATTGCGGCGCGCATACGTTCCCGTACATAGAATCTAAAAATCCATCGGCTAAAATCGAGCACGAGGCGACGACTTCGAAAATCGGTGAAGACCAGGTATTTTATTGCAACCAACGCGGGATTCCGACGGAAAAGGCAATCGCTTTGATCGTAAACGGATTCTCGAAAGAGGTTTTGAACAAACTCCCGATGGAATTCGCTGTCGAGGCTCAAAAACTGCTTGAAATTTCACTCGAAGGTTCGGTTGGATAATTAATTTGAAAATGAGGTAATTTGGAAATTTGAAAATGGAGAACAAGGACAACATCATCGTCAATTTGACATTTCAGTTTGCCCTTGACATAATCAAATACACCGAAGAACTTCAAGAAAATAAAAAATTTGTCATTGCGAATCAGCTTTTAAAGTCAGGAACTTCTATAGGCGCGAATATCCGAGAAGCCCAAAACGCTGAAAGCAAAGCCGATTTTATACACAAGTTCAAAATTTCGGCTAAAGAGATTGAACAAACGTTTTACTGGTTAGAGCTTTGTAAGTTTTCGGATAATAATTTTCCATCGGTGGAAAGCCTAATCAATCAATTGGAAAACATATCAAGAATAGTAAATAAGATAATTATAACATCGAAAAATAAGTGATTTGGACGGAAGCGAATTTCCAAATTTCCAAATTTTCAAATTCCAAATTCATGCTAGAAGTAAAAAATCTACACGCCAAAGTCGAAGACAAAGACATCCTCAAAGGAATCAATCTTTCTGTTAAAGCTGGCGAAGTACACGCTATAATGGGGCCGAACGGTTCCGGAAAATCGACGCTTTCTGCGGTAATCGCTGGAAACGAGCACTACGAAATGACCGAAGGCGAAATCATCCTCGACGGAGAAGACATCACCGAATTGGCACCCGAAGAACGCGCTCACAAAGGCGTTTTCCTTTCGTTCCAGTATCCGGTTGAGATTCCGGGCGTTTCGGTGACGAATTTCATGAAAACGGCGATCAACGAATCGAGAAAAGCGCAAGGCTTGGAAGAAATGCCGGCGAATGAGATGCTCAAATCGATCCGCGAGAAATCGGAACTTTTGGAAATCGACCGCAAATTCTTGTCGCGTTCTTTGAACGAAGGTTTTTCGGGCGGCGAAAAGAAAAGAAACGAGATTTTCCAGATGGCGATGCTCGAGCCGAAACTCGCGATTTTGGACGAGACCGATTCAGGCCTTGATATCGACGCGCTCAGAATCGTCGCGAATGGCGTGAACAAACTCAAGTCCGAAAACAACGCGATCATCGTCATCACGCACTACCAAAGACTTTTGGATTATATCGTGCCAGATTTCGTACACGTACTTTACAAAGGGAAAATCGTGAAATCGGGCGGGAAAGAACTCGCTTACGAGCTTGAGGAAAAAGGGTACGATTGGATTAAATCGGAGAACTAAAATGGAGTTGAAAGAGAAGCTTATTTCGTCGTTCATGGCATTCGAAGAACAAATCGATACGGAAACCGATTTGCACGACATCCGCATGGAGGCGCTCAAGAATTTCGAAGAAAAAGGTTTTCCGACCAAGAAGTTGGAAGGCTGGAAATACACGTCGTTGAACGCGGTTTTGAAGAAGGATTTCACCGTGTTCCCGAAAACGGACTCGGCTTTGGAATTCGCCGACGTCAAAAAATATTTCCTCAGCGAAATCGACACGTACAAAGTGGTTTTCATCGACGGCGTTTTCAGTTCGTTCCTGAGCTCGACGACGCACGAAGGAATCGACGTTTGCCTGATGTCTTCGGCGCTGACCAAACCGAAATACAAGATGATCATCGACGAGTATTTCAACAAGATCACCTCGAAAGAGGAAAGCCTCACGTCTTTGAACACGGCTTTCGCGAGAGAAGGCGCATTCATCAACATTCCGCGTAGCAAAGTCGCCGACAAACCGATCGAGATCATGTATTTTTCTACGGGAAACGAGGCCGCGCTTATGGTGCAACCGAGGAATTTGGTGATCGCGGGAGAGAATTCGCACGTCCAGATCATCGAGCGTCACCAAAGTCTTTCCGAAAATGCGGTTTTGACGAATTCGGTGACCGAAATCTATGCGAAGAAACGCGCCATCGTTGATTACTACAAGCTTCAGAACGACAGCAATGAAGCGTCTTTGATCGACAACACCTACATTTCCCAACGCGAAATGAGCACGGTGAAAGTACACACGTTTTCTTTTGGCGGAAATATCACGAGAAACAACCTGAATTTCTTCCACGAAGGCGAGCATATCGATTCGACGCTTAAAGGCATTACGATTTTGGATGGCACACAACACGTCGACCATCACACTTTGGTGCGTCACGCGACTCCTAATTGCGAATCACACCAGAATTACAAGGGGATTTTCGCCGACAAATCGACCGGGGTTTTCAACGGCAAGATCTATGTCGAGAAAGAAGCCCAGAAAACCGACGCTTTCCAACAGAACAACAACGTGCTTTTATCGGACAAAGCCACGATCAACGCCAAACCGCAACTCGAGATTTTCGCCGACGACGTGAAATGTTCGCACGGTTGTACCGTCGGACAATTGGACGAAAGAGCGATGTTTTACATGCAATCGCGCGGCATTCCGAAGAAAGAAGCCAAAGCGTTGCTTATGTATGCGTTTTCGAACGAAGTCATCGAAAGCATCAAAATCCCGGAACTCAAAAACCGCATCAACAGATTGATCGCGATGAAATTGGGTGTGAATATGGGGTTTGATTTGTAAAAAGCCACGAATCGCACGAATTCCACAAATAATTTCGTGTTGATATTATAAGCACTGGGAAACCGGTGCTTTTTTATTTAGTGTTTTGGAGCGATTGGAGCTTTTTGACGGCATCGGCGTCTTCGGGTTCGCGTTTCAAATACAGTTCGAAATTGCGGATTGCGTCGTCTTTTTGGCCCGTCAGACGATAGGCTTCGGCCAAATTGTAAATCGCATAAGCCGAATCTGGAAATTGGTCGACATTGGTTTGGAAAAGTGCGATAGCGGCTTGGTTTTTCTTCTCGAACAGACATTTGAAACCGTAGCGTTCGATCAGGCTTTCGCGCAGTGCGTTTTTGCCCGAATTCTGTTGGATTTTTTGCGTACCGCCTTGCATCCCCGAGTTTATGATGGTATTTATGACGTCTTTCGTGTAAAAGAAATTGTCGATGGCAGGTGTCGACCCGACGAGCTGTTGTTTGATCAGGTTGCTCGCTTCCCAATAATTCTCGACTTCGCCGTTGGTCAGGATGACGATCGTGTAACCAAGGTCGGGAATCATCATGAGTTCGTTCGCGATGCCGAAATGGCCGCCCGTGTGACCGATGATGCGATGTCCGTTGACAATGTTTTCGATAATGCCGTAACCGTACATGCCGTCGCGGTATTTGACTCTTCCTTTGGTGTAATTTTCGGTTGAAGACTTGTCGAGCAAAATGTTTTTCTGCAATGCGTTTGCGAATTTGAGCAAGTCTTGAGCCGTCGAGAATCCGCCGCCTGCCGGCGTTCCTTTTATTACGTTCGAATAGGTGTTGTTTTTCCAATGACCGGGTTTTTCGACCGACATGGTGTAGCCCGTGGCCAAATTCGGGATCGCTTCATCGAGTTCGTATGAATCGGTATTGGACATTCCCGACGGCACGAAAATGTTTTTTCGCACGTACTCGTCATACGACATGCCAGACACTTTCTCGATAATAAGCCCAAGCACCATATATCCCGAATTGCTGTACAGCATTTTTTCGCCGGGTCTCGAGACCAGTTTTTTGTCGGCGAACAACGGCAGGTAATCTGAAACCGACTTGAATTTTTCCTTTGGCTGTTTGTCCAGTTCTTCCCAAAAGCTGCTCATTCCCGAGGTGTGCGTGAGCAAATGTGCGATGGTGACGGAATCCCTGACGGACTTGTTCGGGAAATCGGGCAGGTATTTACCCACTTTTTCATCGACCGAAATCTTTGATTCGCTTGCCAGTTTCACGATCGCCAAACTCGTGAACATCTTGTTCATCGAAGCCAGATTGAATTTGGTGTCGATGCGGTTCGGGATGTTGTCGGCACGGTTCGAAAAGCCGTAAGCATGCTCAAAAACCGTTTTTCCGTTGTGCGCGATCAGCACGACTCCGCTGAAATAGTTATGTTTCTCGAGCGTTTTGAGGTGTTCGCCGATGCGGTTTGTCTTTTGGTCAGGCGATTGCGCCAAAGCCGAAAATCCGCAAAGCAAAACGATGTGGGCAATCCTGAAATATTTCATGTGATTGATGATTATTATTTGATTGATAACAGAATATCGCTCAGGAAATTGTCGAAGTCGAATTTCTTTCCTTCGGTCAATCCCATGCGCACGACCACCAAATCCTTCGACGGAATAATGAAAACACGCTGTCCTTGAAAACCGTTAGCCGAGTATGTGTCGCGCGGCACATTGGGTAAAAATCCACCTCGATTGAGCCAAAAATGCCCGCCGTATCTGCCTTCGGAACCTTTTGTCGGAGTCGTGACGAAGTCGAGCCAATCCTTGTCGAAAATCCGGTCGCCGTTCCAATTTCCGTTGTGCAGATACAGAAGCCCGAATTTCGCCCAATCGCGAGCCGTGGCCCATGCGTACGAAGATCCGACATAATTTCCGGCCATATCGGTTTCGACGAACATCGAATGCATGCCGATCCTGTCAATCAAAGCCGAATACCAAAAATCGAGGTATTGCTGATGCGTCTTGAATTGTTTGCGTAAAATCCCAGAAAGCAAATTGCTCGTTCCCGACGAATAATTCCAATTTTCGCCAGGATTGGCAATCGCCGTTTTTTCCAATTGTACGCGACCCATGTCACGGGAATTGAAAAGCATCGTCGTCGCGTCCGAAATGGTTTCGTAATCTTCGGTCCATTCGAGTCCCGAATTCATCTGCAAAAGGTCGCGGACCGTGATTTTTTTACGCCTGTCGTGTTGCCATTCTGCAATAGGAGCGGGTTTACTGATGTCGAATTTGTTTTGTTTCTGTAAAATCCCGAATAGGGTAGCCGTAATACTTTTGGTCATCGACCAACCTAATATTTTCGAGTTTTTCGAAAAACCGGGCGCGTATTTTTCGGCGATGATGTGGTCTTTGTAAATCACGATCACCGCACGCGTACGTTTGCGTTTCTCATTTGATGTGTCAAAAGCCGAATCGACCGCAGTTTGTAGCTTTTTGTAGTCGATGTCGGAAAAAACGGTGTTCTTTTGAGGGAAATCGCCATATGGGAAAGGAAGGTTTGTCGCGATCTGGCGTCGATGCGGGACTTCGAATTTTTGATGGATGTCGAAATCGTCGTCGATGAGTACCGAACCTAATCCGTCGCGCCAAATCGCCTTTCGTTTCTTGAGTCCGAAAACGGAAGCCGTGGCAAAACGGTTGTCGTCGTCGATCGCATTCGTCGCGAGATTCACCAACGGGATATCATTGTCCTCGCATTCGATGGTTCGCAGCGAACGCGCATCGGCAAAATGACAGGAAGCGGTGTTTTTGGCCGCGAATCCCGAGATGAGGTCGAGTTTTGGGTAATTCCAGAATATGGCGATCGACAGTAGTACGAATAAAATCGACAGTATCCAATATCTCTTTTTCATGAAAGTCGGTTTGGTAGAAAAATTTATGAAAATAGGCAGAAAATCTGTACCGATGATGGGTTTTTGCGGCCGACCTTTGTAGACCTAACAGATTTTCAAAATCTGTTAGGTCTTACAACCTTCCAAAATTGATGGGTTTTTTCGTAACGCCTGACAAAACCACCCAAACCAAAAACCTGCTATATTTGAACTAAACCAAACCGATAAATCGTGCACAGCCAAACCGAAAAAACGGCCGAAATCCTTTTTGAAAACGAGATCATTTCCAAAGATGAGCTCGTGTCGGTCAAAGCGTATCGTTCGCTCAAGATTTTCTCGTTGCACCATGAATTGCTGTTTTTGTTGTATATCGCCGTACTGTTATTATCGGGCGGAATCGGGATTCTGGTCTACAAAAACATCGATACGATAGGCCATACGATCTTGATCGCGCTTGTGTTTTTGGCAAGCGTCGGCTGTTTTTTCTTCAGTTTGAAGAAAGCACCGAAATTCTCTCGTGAGGAAACGTTTTTCGATCATCCCGCATTCGATTACCTCGTGTTGTTCGGGACGTTGCTTTCGGGAACTTTTTTCGGATATCTGCAATTCCAATACAGCCCGTTCGGGAATGGTTTCGCGTTGGCGTCGGCCTTGACGAGTATAGTCGGTTTCGCGGCTGCCTATCGTTTCGACAACCGCAGCTCGCTTTCGATCGCGATCACGACCTTGGCTGCGGCCGTCGGGATTACGATGACGCCGAAGGCCGTAATGGAACTCGACGTTTTCGAAAACCTGCCGATGTTTTACATTGGCGTCGTTCTCGGGATCGTGTTGATCGCTTGGGGCGAATATTCCGAACGCACCCATCTTAAAAAACACTTTTCACCCGTTTTCTATGGTTTTGCCCAGCATTTGATCGGGATTTGCTGCATCGTAGGTCTCGTGCAGGATTTCTGGTTCGTGTTCGCGCTGATCGTCGCGGCATCCACCTACTATTTCTTTAGGAAAAGCCACGAACTCGAGTCGGCCGTGTTTTTCGTTTTTACGATTTTGTATGCGTATATCGCGGTGAACATAGCCATCGTGCGCCTTTTGATTTTGACCGAATCGGAGGACCTGATGCTGCTTTGCGCGTACATCGCACCCATATTTTATTTGGGATCGATCGTTTTCTTCATCCAGACCGTCAGGAAATTTAACAAACAGCACAAATGATAGCATTCAACCGCCAATTGCTCGAGAATACGTTTTTGGTGGATTCCGCCGAAGAGTTATATGACGCGAAATTCATTTCCAAAGACCAGCTCAAGGCGGCCAAAGAAAAATTTCCGGCGCTCAAAACGCATAACAACCTGTTTATCAGGATCGCGTTTTTCCTGTTGGGCTGTTTTTGTTATTCTTCGGCAAGCGGGACGGTCGCGCTGGTATGTTCACCTTTGATGGATCAATACCAGATCATCCTTTTTTTGCTGGCCGCGCTCGGCATTTTCGCAACCGAAAGTTTGGCGCGCCATCATTATTATGCACATGGGCTCGACGATTCGGCCATCCTGGGCATGCAAATCTGTATCGTCGGCGCATTCGGAGTGACTTTCGAATCGATACCGGTGGCGCTGACGATCGCAACCGTAATTTCGGCGTTAAGCGCGATTCGATATCTGCACACCATTTCGGTCGTGATCTGCACAGGTTCGATAGTTGGCCTTATTGCCAATCTGGTGATCGAGTATCAGGTCATTCCCGAATTGTATCTCACGTTCGTGCTTTTCATTTTGGCGATCGGCTTATTTGTCGTGCACCGCAAACTATCCAAAACCGAGCAGGCGCGATTTTATGCGAATCCGTTGCGCGCGATGCAACTTTGCAGTCTTTTGGTCGGATATTTCTCTGTAAATTATCTCGTCGTTCGCGAATTGGCGCAAGATCTTATGCAAATTGAAGTGACCGAGGACAAAGACATCCCGCTCGCATTCGTGTTTTATTTCCTCACATTCGCGATTCCGATTGCCTACTTGATCTGTTCGATTAAGGAAAAAAACCGATTGATGCTTTGGACAGGCTTGTTCACGCTCGGTTTTTCAATTTTCACGATCCGATATTACTATCACATCATGCCGCCGGAATGGGCGTTGTTGTTCGGCGGAATTCTACTTTCGGCCGTAAGTTTGGTCTTGATCCGCAAACTCAAACACCGTGAAACCGGAATCACTTTCGAAAAGGACCGCATGCATCCGTCGCAAGCCTTGTCGCTCGCGCAAACGGTCATCGTGAATTCGCATGCGATACCGAACGTGCCATCAAAAGGACCGATGGAGTTCGGAGGCGGCGGTTTTAGCGGAGGCGGAGCAGGTGAAAACTATTAAACCTGCCTATCGCGTCATTTCATTTTAAGATTTATTTATTCTAAATCGTAAGCAAACAAGCCGTAAATTTGCGTCAAACTTGAATCAAGATGTTTGATGTCTGGAAAGTAAGGGCCGATTTCCCGATTTTGACCCAAAAAGTCAACGGAAAGCCATTGGTCTACTTCGACAATGCCGCCACTTCGCAAAAGCCGCAAATCGTGCTTGACGCGATTTCTCAATATTATTCCGAAATCAACGCGAACATCCATCGCGGCGTCCATAAATTGAGCCAATTGGCAACGGATGCCTACGAACAGTCGCGCGAGAAAATCCGCAATCATATCAACGCCGAACACGCGTATGAGGTGCTTTTCACTTCGGGAACTACGCATGGCGTGAATCTGGTCGCTAACGGATTCGCCTCGATTTTGAAACCGGGCGATGAGATTATGGTTTCCGCTTTGGAGCATCACAGCAACATCGTGCCTTGGCAGATGCTTTGCGAACGAACAGGTGCGATCTTGAAAGTAATTCCGATGAATCTCGACGGCGAACTCATCATCGACGGATTCGTGAAACTGCTTTCGGAAAAAACCAAAATCGTTGCCGTAAACCATATTTCGAACGCGCTCGGAACCGTGAATCCGATCAAGTTCATCATCGAAAAAGCACACGAGGCCGGAGCTGCCGTATTTATCGACGGAGCACAGGCCGTACCGCATTTGAAACCCGACGTCCAGGATCTGGATTGTGATTTCTACGCGTTTTCGGGACACAAGATCTGCGGTCCGACGGGCACGGGAATTTTGTACGGAAAAGAAGAATGGCTCGAGAAATTGCCACCGTACCAAGGCGGAGGCGAAATGATCAAGGAAGTCACGTTCGAAAAGACGACCTACGCCGGACTGCCGCATAAATTCGAAGCCGGAACGCCTCACATAGAAGGCGGAATCGTTTTGGGAACGGCTATCAATTACCTGAATTCGGTCGGATTCGAGAATATCCAGAAATACGAACACGAACTTTTGGAATATGGGACGAACAAATTGCTCGAAATCGACGGCCTGAAGATTTTCGGCACGTCTAAAGACAAGACTTCAGTGATTTCGTTCAATTTGGAAGGAATCCATCCGTACGACGTCGGCGCGATAACCGACAAAATGGGGATCGCCGTAAGAACGGGACACCATTGCGCCCAACCGATCATGAATTTCTTCGGCATACCTGGCACGGTTCGTGCATCTTTCACGTTCTATAACACCAAAGAAGAAATTGACGCCTTGGCGGCCGCGGTCAAAAAAGCGCAATTGATGCTTGCTTAAAAACACCAGTCATGAAACTATTCTCGATGATTTTGCTCACGTTGTTGCTCGGAAAAGGGTGCGACAGCCAACAAGAAAAAGATTTAGCCACCGCCGTGGTCGAATATTCGGCCAATACGCGTGGATTCTATTACAAAATTACGATACAGGACAAGCAGGTTCTCGTTTCGCGTGACCGCAACGGATTGCAGAAACCCGAGGCCAAAGTCATTCCTGAAGCCGAATGGAAAGCGCTTGTCGCCGAATTCTCGAAAGTGGATTTGGACAAATTGTCGACTTTGAAAGCGCCGACCGAAAAACGTTTCTACGACGGAGCGGCCATCGCCAACCTCAAAGTGACCTACAAGGAAAAAGAATACGCCACGACCGATTTCGACGATGGTTTCCCACCGGCCGAAATCGCGACGATGGTCAATAAAATCACAGCTTACAAGCCATCCAGATAATGACGATAAAACAGATTCAGGACGAGATCGTAGACGAATTCTCGATGTTCGACGAGGAAAATTGGGACGAACGTTACCAATACCTGATCGATCTCGGGAAATCGCTTCCGCTGATCGACGAAAAATACAAGACCGACGACAATATCATCAAAGGTTGTCAGTCGCGCGTTTGGCTGCATGCCGAAGAGCACGAGGGCACGATCGATTTTACGGCCGATTCTGACGCAATTCTGACCAAAGGATTGATCGCGATTTTGATTCGTACTTTTTCAGGTCAGAAAGCTTCGGATATCTTATCGGCAAACACCGAATTCATAGACGAAATCGGACTCAAGGAACATTTGTCGCCAACACGCGCCAACGGATTGGTATCGATGATCAAACAAATCAAAATGTACGCACTGGCATTCCAGTCACAGCAATAATATGGAAACAGAAATGGACACCGCAGAACTCGGGGAGAAAATCGTAAAAGTGCTCAAAGGCATCTACGATCCGGAAATCCCCGTAGATATATACGAACTCGGATTGGTTTACGACGTGATGGTCAACACCGATCAAGAAGTCAAGATCCTGATGACGCTTACTTCGCCGAATTGCCCGGTCGCGGAAAGCCTTCCGAAAGAAGTGGAGGAAAAGATCGCCAAGATTGAGGGAATCAAATCGGCTGAAGTCGAGATTACGTTCGATCCGCCTTGGAGCAAGGATTTGATGAGCGAAGAAGCCAAACTCGAACTCGGAATGTTGTAAGATGCAAGACGAAGAAATCATCAACCGCGTCGCGAACAGTGTGCTCGAAGTCTTTGACCTTGAAGATTATTATCCGAAAGGGCAGAGGGTCGAAATCGATTTGTCGCAATGGCTTCTCGAAGGTTTTCTGCTTCGCGAGAAAGACTTCCGCGAAAGCCTAAAAAATCATGACTGGGCGCAATATCAGGATGCATACGTGGCAGTTTATTGCAGCACGGACGCAATCTTGCCCTCCTGGGCGTCGGTTTTGGTAACGATGCATCTCGCGCCTTACGCCAAGAAAATCGTCTCGGGAAGAATCGAGGACATCGACACGGCCTTGTACGAGGAAATCCTGCCGACGGTCGATTATTCGGCCTATGAAAACAAACCCGTAATCATTAAAGGTTGTTCCAGGAAACCCGTTCCGATGAGCGCTTACATATTGGCCGCGCAAAAACTTCAACCCGTGGCCAAAAGCATTATGTATGGTGAGGCGTGTTCGGCCGTACCGCTCTACAAACGCAAGTAATCGCCTAATTTGTTAAAATACAATGGTATATTTGTCTTACAAAACCTAAAGTAAGACGAATATGAGAACCAAAGCATTATGCCTGTTGCTCTTGTTGGGCGCAGTCGGGCTTCGCGCCCAGGACACCACGGCGGTAAAACCTGCCGATACGATCAAGGCATGGACGTCGAAGGGAAATTTCTCTTTTCTTTTCAACCAATCCACATTCGACAATTGGGTTGCGGGCGGCGAGAACAACATCTCCGGAAATGCCGGCGTCAACTACGACTTCAACTACAAGAAAGGCGTGTGGTCGTGGGACAATAAAGTGATCGCGTCTTACGGATTGGTCAAAACGCGCACGAGCTCATTCGCCAAAAAAACCGACGACCGCTTCGAGTACAATTCGTTGCTCGGGAAACAGATTACCGATGTGTGGAACTATTCGTTCTTCCTCAATTTCAAAACCCAGTTTACCAAAGGTTATAAATACGACAAAGACGAGAATGGCGTAGAAATCCGTACCGAATATACCGATTTCATGTCGCCGGGTTATTTGTCTTTCGGACCCGGAATCGCCTGGAAAAAGCGCGACGACTTTAAGTTCAACCTTTCTCCGGCCGCGTCAAAGCTCACTTTCGTGGATGCGGGACGAACGCTTCCGAACGAGGAATATTTCGGTGTCAAGGAAGGCAAAAGCGTACGCTATGAGTTGGGAGCGAACTTTTCGGGTATGTACAAGTTTGTTTTGCTGGCCAACGTCCAAGTGGAAAACATCCTGAATTTATACAGCAATTACCTCGAAGATCCGCAAAACGTCGATTTGGATTACCAGTTGAACGTCGTCTTGAAAGTCAACAAATGGCTTACGACGAACATCATGTTCCAGACGATTTACGACGACAACGCTTTCCGCGGATTCCAGATCAGGCAGGTGTTCGGGGTTGCGGTCAACTACGGCTTCTGATAGAATAGATTAAGCCACGAATTGCACGAATAACACTAATGTAAGTATTAGTAAAATTCTTGTAATTCGTGGCTTTTAATTTTGGCTATTCCTTGTCCTCGGCGTCTTTATAATCCGGATACAGGAAATTGTTGTACGGAAAACGCGCCGTATGGATCTTGCGCACCGCTTCGTAAACCGTTTCGCGGAATTGCTCGAAGTTCTGTTTGTTCGTCGCCGAGATGAAAAGCGCGTTCTTGTCGCCTACGTTGTTCATCCACGTCGATTTCCATTCGTCGAGCGTGTAATGGCGCTTGGTCTTTTCGGTGATGAGATCGTCGTGTTCGATCGTCAAATGCTTGTACGCATCGATTTTATTGAACACCATGATTGTCGGTTTGTTGTCGCTTTTGATGTCGCGCAGAATATTGTTGACCGATTCGATGTGGTCTTCGAAATCGGGATGCGAGATGTCGACTACGTGAAGCAAGAGATCGGCTTCGCGCACTTCATCGAGCGTGCTTTTGAACGATTCGACGAGTTGTGTCGGCAATTTGCGTATGAATCCTACGGTATCCGACAACAAAAACGGCAAATTCTTGATGACGACTTTGCGCACGGTCGTGTCCAGCGTCGCGAACAATTTGTTCTCTACGAACACGTCGCTTTTGCCGATCGCGTTCATCAAAGTGGATTTCCCGACGTTCGTATATCCGACCAAAGCCACGCGTACCATGGCGCCGCGATTACCGCGTTGGATCGACATCTGTTTGTCGATGACTTTTATCTTCTCCTTTAATAAAGAGATGCGGTCGCGTACGATACGGCGGTCGGTCTCGATTTCGGTCTCACCCGGACCGCGCATCCCGATACCACCTTTTTGGCGCTCCAAGTGCGTCCACATACCCGAAAGACGTGGAAGCAGGTATTGGCATTGGGCCAATTCGACCTGGGTTCTCGCATAAGAGGTTTCGGCCCTTTGCGCGAAAATGTCAAGGATGAGGTTGGTGCGGTCGAGAACTTTGCAGTTCAGTATCTTGGAAATGTTCTTTTGCTGGGAAGGCGAGAGTTCGTCGTCGAAAATCACCGTACCGACTTTGTTCTCAATGATATATTCGCGGATTTCTTCCATTTTACCCGTTCCGACGAACGTACTCGGGTTGGGTTTGTCCATTTTCTGCGAAAAGCGTTTTACGACATTGCCGCCGGCCGTGTGGGTGAGAAATTCGAGCTCATCGAGATACTCGTTCAATTTCTCTTCGGGCTGGTTTTGGGTAATGATTCCTACAACGACCGTCTTTTCAATATCTAATGTCTGTTTTTCTAACATCTGAAAAATTTGGCAACAAAAATACGCATTAAAACCTATAAAAAATGCTTTGTTATCCTACTATCGACGGGGATTGTTGAGAATTTTATGCAAAAATTGGGAAAACCCTGCTTTTTCCAAAAATTTGGTTAAATTTACGCCTCAAGCTACTAACATTTTATTAACAACCAAATTTCAACTCCATGAAAAAAATTACTTTTTTTCTTGTACTGTTCCTCATTGGTTTCGCGGGCAAAGCACAGCTCCACGAGACTTTTGACGGCGGAAGTGTTGCGGCTCCAACCGGATTAGGAGCCTGGAACCTTCCCAGCGGTACCTGGCAAGTGTTGGACAACGGCGTAGGAAACCTGAACTGGACGATAAGTTCCACTTCGGTCTATCCGGCCAACACAGATCCGAACGCGGCTTACATCAACCGTCAAAACATCGGATCGGGCAACACTTCTCGAGATTATCTGGTTTCGCCGGCATTTCCGGTCCCTGCGAACCCACAATTGCGATTCCAGACGAGAACCACCCTCGCCGGTTTCCAAAACACCGTTTTTGAGGTAAGAGCCGCTTTAGGCACTTCAGATCCGACGGACCAAGCCAGTTATACGTATGTGCTTGGTACCTGGAATGACGACCTTATTAACACGGGCGCTTTCGATCAATATGAAGAAAAGGTTATCGATCTTCCGGATTTTGGAGGCGCGGCGACCATCTACATCGAGTTCGTCAAAATCACTACACAATCAACCGGAGCCCAAACGGGTGAAAGATGGTTGGTTGACGACATCCACGTTGTAGAGAAATGTCAGGATGCCGATGTGGAGACTTTGGTTTCCAACGCATCTACTGCAGACAGCATCACCCTTGATTGGGACAGCACCGGCAACAACCAATGGGAAGTACACATTCTTCCTGTAGGTGTGGCTTTGACCGATGCCGGAACACCAATTATCGTCAATGGAGCGCCGACTCTTACCGTGACAGCTACCACGGAGCAGACGCCTCAAGCTTTGACACCACTTACATGTTATGTCTTTTATGTGCGATCGATCTGTTTCGCACCTGGAGAATGGGTAGGACCTTCGGGCTCAGTTTGTACACAGGCATTACCACCAGACTGTGGAGGTAATTATGTAGACAGTGGCGGCGGCGATGGCAACTACTCGAACAATGAATCTTCTACTATTACCATCTGTCCTGAAAATGTCGGCGATATCGTAACGGTTACTTTTACGGCGTTCAGCACGGAATCAGGATGGGACGGAATGTATGTATACGACGGAAACGGAACGGACGATCCGTTGATCCCGAGTGAGAACGGTGCCGGATTCAACGGCGACCTTAGCGTTCCGGGAGCTTATTGGGGCAACGTCGTACCTGGTCCTTTCGAGGCATCGAATGCCGACGGATGTTTGACGTTCCAATTCTTCAGCGACGGTGTCATCAACCAAGCGGGTTGGGCGGCGAACGTGACGTGCGGACCGGCTCCGACATGTCCTAAACCGACAGCGGTTACCGCGATTTCAGCCACTGATGAATCTATAACAGTAACCTGGACTCCGGTCGGCACGGCGACTTTGTTCGAAGTGCTTGCGGTACCTGCGGGTTCTGCGGCTCCTGGGCCAGGTGATTCGGGAATTGAAACTTCTGAATTTCCATTTACATATCCGGGACTTGCTTCCATTACCTGTTTCGATATCTATGTACGCGCGAAATGTAGCGACACCGATATCAGTAACTGGAGTTTGAAGGAAACCTATTGTACGCAAATCACTCCGCCAGATTGCGGTGGCGTATTTGTTGATCAAGGTGGTCCTGACGGTAACTATCCGGGTAACTCAGATTCAGTAGTAACGATCTGTCCTGATAACGTTGGCGATATCGTAACGGTTACCTTTACATCGTTCAACACCGAAGCCAACTGGGACGGTATGTATATCTACGACGGAGATTCTGTCAACGATCCGCTTATCCCAAGTAACAACGGACCTGGATTCAACGGTGATTTGGATACTCCGGGAGCTTATTGGGGTAACACCAACCCGGGTTCTTTCGAATCTTCGAGCCCGGACGGATGTTTGACCTTCCAATTCTTCAGCGACGGATTCTTCAACACCACAGGTTGGACGGCTAACGTAACCTGCGGACCGGCTCCTACATGTCCTAAACCGACTGCGGTGACACTTGGAGAGCCTACAGCGTTTACTATTCCAGTTTCATGGACGCCTGTCGGACCAGCTACTTTGTGGCATGTATACGCGGTTCCTTGCGGATCTGCACCTCCGACATCGGCCGATCCTGGATTCCAGGAAGCGACTTCTTCTACAGGTTTCGAATTGACCGACCTTGATTCGGCTACCTGCTACGATATTTATGTATTTTCTATCTGTTCCGATACCGACGCTAGTAACGGTGCCGGACCAAGAACAGCCACTACATTGGTTGCACCGCCTGAGTGCGACGGTATTTTCATCGACGATGGTGGTCCTGCCAACTATCCGAACCAATCGGATTCTGTAGTTACGATCTGTCCTGACAACGAAGGCGACCAGGTAACGGTTACTTTCACGATGTTCGATACAGAGACGAACTGGGATGGTATTTATGTTTTCGACGGAGACTCTGTAGACGATCCGATGATTGCCAGCGACAACCCTCCGGGATTCGGACCGCTTACACAGCCAGGTGCTTACTGGGGTAACACGATCCCTGGTCCGTTCACTTCTTCTAGCGCCGACGGATGTTTGACTTTCTGGTTCTTGAGCGACTTCTCGGTCAACGATCCGGGATGGACTGCCAACGTAACTTGTTTGCCTCCGCCTACATGTCCTAAACCGACAGCGGTTACTATCGTAGATACGACTCCAACGACAGTTACAGTAAGCTGGACTGAAGTAGGTTCTGCCACACAATGGCACGTATTGGTGTTGCCGGCTACAGATCCTGTTCCGGATGCCAACACTCCAGGATGGGAAGTTGCCAACGCAACTACTTATACGTACGGTACTATCACACCATTGACGCCTGCTACACAATATAAAGTGTACGTCCGCGCTTTCTGTAGCGAAGACGACATCAGCTTGTGGTCTAACCCTAAGTCGTTCTCGACTACTCCTGAAAACGACGAGTGTCTTGCTGCTATCGAAGCTCCGGTCAACCCGACAGCCGACTGTATGCAATCTGTTCCGGGAACTTTGATCGGTGCTACCGCATCAACACAAGAGAACACCTGTACCGGTACAGCCGATGACGACGCTTGGTTCCAGTTCACAGCACAAACATCGACACACGCGATTACGTTGAGCAACATCCAAGGAAATGCGTTCAACTTGCAAATGTCATTGTTCTCCGGAAATTGCGACGGCGGTCTTACACTTGTTGACTGTTCGCCAGCATTCTCGAACCAAATGATCGTTAGCCCGTTGGAACCGGGAACTGTTTATTACATCAGAGTTTGGTCTGAAACAGAAACGCCTAACCAAAATTCGACGTTCGATCTTTGTATCACGACGGTTCCACCTCCAATCTATACCAGCACGACTGACTATACGGTTGAAGAATTAGTTACGGATATCCTTATCAATTCTGATTGTGCGAGCGTTTCTAACATTACCTATTCTACAGGAACGAATTTCGGGTCTGTAAATGGTATCGGATATTTCAACAAAAACGGATCTACATTCCCTTACGAAGAAGGTATCGTACTATCTTCCGGAAATGTCGACAACGCTCCTGGTCCGAACACCACTAACTTGAGTGAAGGTGATTTCAACTGGACAGGAGATGCCGATTTGGAAGCGATCATCCTTGCCGCAACAGGCCAGCCGATGAACTCACGAAACGCTTCGATCATAGAATTCGACTTTATTCCGATCATCCCGAACTTGAGCTTCAATTTCTTGTTCGCTTCAGAGGAGTACGGTACGTTCCAGTGTTCGTTCTCGGATGCGTTCGCGTTCTTGTTGACTGACATGACCGACATGACAGCGCCACAAAACCTTGCGGTATTGCCTAACTCGAGCACTCCGGTTTCGGTTGTGACCATTCGTGATCAAGCTTACAACCCAGGTTGTGCTTCGGTTAACCCTGAATACTTCGACGAATATTATTTGTTGCCGGAAGGATCTGATCCAATCGGTGCGCCAATCAATTACAACGGTGTGACTGTTGGTTTGACTGCTGCAGCTACTGTTATTCCAGGCCACACTTATCACATCAAACTTGCGATTGCCGACCGTTCGGATACGGCTTACGATTCTGCCGTATTCCTTGAAGGAGGAAGTTTCAACATCGGAGATATTGAACTTGGACAAAACTTCCTTGAAGCCGACGGTACCGCTCTTTGCGACGGATCATCGTTCACTTTGGATACAGAATTGGATCCTACGCTCTACACGTTCCAATGGACATTGGGCGGACAGGTTATCCCAGGAGCTACTGGTCCGACACTTGTAGTTACAGAAGGCGGTATTTACGGAGCTACGGCTACCTATAACAACTCTACTTGTAACGCTACAGATGAGGTTACAATAGAATTCTATCCGCCGGTTCAGCCTGGTACGCCAGAGAACTTGGTAGAGTGTAACAGCTCTGGTTTCGCGGAATTCACGCTTTCAGATGCAGATGCTGCGATCGTAGGAAGTTTGAACCCGGCTGTCTATAGTGTCACCTATTACGCTTCAGAAGCCGATGCGAACGGACAGGTCAACGCACTTCCGAACCTTTATACGAATGTCGTACAGTTCGACCAGACTATTTGGGCTAACCTGCACACGCCTTCGGGATGTTTCGCAGTTGTATCGTTGCATTTGATCGTCCAAGATTTGGCGCCTCAATTCACGATGACCGAGAACTTCTCTATGTGTGAAGGCGCGACCGGTACGATTTCCGTAATTCCTGGAAACTTCGACCCGAATGCGGTTACATACTCATGGACTGTCGGCGGACAACCGTTGCCGGACACTACGCAAACCATCAGCGTTACAGAAGCTGGAGTTTATCAGGTTACAGTTAACAATGCGGGTTGTACAGGAACAGGAAGCACCGAAGTGACGCTTACTCCTGGTCCAGTTGCTCCAGATGATGTTACGGTGTGTGATTCGTATGTTCTTCCTACGCTTCCATCTGCAGGTAACTACTTTACTCTGTCGGGCGGAAACGGAACGCCATTGTTCGCGGGAGATACGGTTACTGAGACACAGACTATTTACGTGTACTCGGCCAACTGTCCGAATGAGGATAGCTTCTTGGTAACGATCAACCACCTGACTGCGTTCGTTCCTGAAATCACTAACGGATGTAGCCAATACGTCTTGCCTGATCCGGGAGCCAATAATACATATTACACGGCTGCAGGCGGACCTGGCGGAGGTGGAGCAGTAATGAATCCTGGTGATATCATTACTCAGGACAACACTACTGTTTATGTCTATGCTAACGACGGTATTTGTACGGCAGAAGCCAGTTTTGTCGTGACTATCGGAGATATTACGGCGATCACGATGCCAGATGTTACGGTATGTGACTCGTATACGCTTCCTGCTTTGCCAGCGAACCACACATATAACACTGCGGCTGATTGTTCAGGTACAATTCTTAACGCTGGCGCAACAATCACTAGCACGCAAACCGTTTATATTTGTGCGGTTCTTGGAACATGTTCTGACACAAGTGAATTTTTGGTTACGGTCAACGTGACGCCTAACGTAGGTAATTTCCAAAATGTGGTGGCATGTGATAGCTATGCACTTCCTACGCTTACAACGGGAGCTTATTACAGCCAGACTGGTGGAGTTTCCCCAATCACCGGCGGTGATTTGACTCTCGGTGTAGGCACGCACACGATCTACGTGTATGCTTCTGTAGGTACGGCACCGAACACCTGTACGGACGAGGCCAGCTTCACCGTTACGGTGACGGCTTCCCCTGTAGCTGACGTCCTTACCGACGTTACTCAGTGCGAAGGCCAGCCTTATACGCTTCCTGCGCTCAGCGCAGGTAATGCCTACTTCGGAGGTCCTGGCGGAACGGGCGCAAGCTACGCCGCAGGCCAGCAGATCAGCCAGACCACGCAGCTTTACATCTACGCTGTCTCTCCGGATAACTCCCAATGTACGGACGAGTCGAGTTTCACGGTTACGATCACGGATTCTCCGGAGTTCACCTTGGCTGGCGGCTGCCAGGGCAACGCGTA
>NZ_JACBJI010000019.1:3187-4504 GCF_013401995.1 Flavobacterium agri | reverse complement strand
TCAGTATAGTTATTAAGCTGATTTTTCCAATGTTCTTTTCGAGTCATTTCGCGTAATATGGCATATAACGTTAGGCCTATTCGCGCAGTCGCGGCCTTTCGGAGATTGTTCTCTCCGGCGTGATGAAAGGTAGCAAAACTTTTGATTTTTTCTAACTTAGAAAGTTTGAAAAAATCATTGTTTTGCGGAATTGGAAAATAGGCGTGAGGCTACCCAGAACCAGCGATTGCGTGAATAGGCGGTTATAAGCTGGCCGTATCAGATTATTTTGTTTTTATTTTATATTCGGAAACTTTGAGTATGACATTTTTACCGGCTGACTTAAACTCAAAGAAGTAAGCAAAATCTATTCTTTGAGTTTTGTCTCTAATGTATCCTTGACACGCACCAAATTTTCCATGAGAAAGTATTTCTTTAATACTCAGTTCAGTTATTTCTGAAAAAGTTGATGAATATTTATCTAAAGTTAGCTTTCCAATTATTTTATCTTCCCCAACTTTCTCTAACTCAAATTTATCATCTAATAAACTATCAAACTCTTTGAATTTGTTTTGATAAAGCGAAATTATAAAGTTTTTGACAGCTCTTCTTTTAGGCGCATTATCACAGTCATCTGGGTAGGATATCTTCATGTTATGGATATTTTTCTTCGGTGATTTTTAGTCGGCTTGCTTATAACGTTCGGCGGCTTGCCGACCGTGGCAGCCTTGCGGAGATTGTATTCTCCGACGTGAAGATACGAAGTTCTGGAAAGAGATCGTCCCGTTAGTCATTCCACTGCCATGGCGGGAAGCCGCTGTTACCTGCGGTTATATCCTAAAAATAAAATATGTATATGATAGAGATTATGCTTATTGCCATTGTGGAAAAAACCAAACCGATTTGAAATATCTTTTTGTCATTGAAACAATTGATCAATGTAAGTAAAGTTGACACTAGGAACACAGATGCAACTGGCATGTTGGAGAAAAAACCAACGTACACATTTTGTTTATTCTCCAGAATAACGATTTCTTGAGTATTCGAAAATATTGGGGATTGCACAACGCTGATATAGGCTTTTCGCTCTAAATCTATTTTAGGAAATTTACCTAGTAAAAAAATCTCTCCATCCGTAAAGGAAACCAAATCTCTTTTAACATAACTTGGCCTTCGCCCGCTGCCATATTTTCTCTGTACAGAATAAATACTTTCCAACTGACCAGTTTTCTTAATATTTCCCGGTAGAGCCAAGTCAAGGCCGACTAAGACAACTAAAACCAAGTTGTAATAAATAATTCTGAGAACAGTTTTTCTTTCCATCGAGTTTTGATAATC
>NZ_JACBJI010000019.1:0-3161 GCF_013401995.1 Flavobacterium agri | reverse complement strand
AAGGAGCGGTGGCGAAGAGCCGCTGTTACTGGCCGTTTGTGCTCACGAAAGATTGGAAAGAGAACTCTCAGCAGTGGCAAAATTGTCCGCCGAAGGCATTATTGAAATTTAGTAAGGAACGTTTGGCGCAGCCTTTCGCCATCGGCGAAAAAAAAATAACACGCTGCAAATGGCGAGTAACGTTAGGCCGCTAATTTCGGTTGCGGCAAAATTGGAGAGCGTTCGCTCTGCCGAACGAAACGAAGTTAAGAAATTAGACGTTCTGTTTACCTTGAAGCCGCAATCGGAATTAGCGGCGGTTATAGCCAGTTTTTATTTTTCGATAGCTTTGGAATTATAAATATAAACTTGAAAGTCATTATTTTCATTTTCTCTTATCAAACCAATATTTTCTGTTGTTTCTATATTCTGATACTTTACTCTGTATGAGAAAACAACTGAATTATTGTCTTCAGATTTTTTTGAGTTGACTAGTGTTTTTTCAAGTAACTCTCCAGAAACCTTGTTTTTTTCAACCAATAATTCTTTAAATTTGAAGTAGGGGATTATTTGATAAAATCTAAAACTCATAAGAGAATCAATTGCTTTAATATCATTTAGATTGCCGTAGAATAATTCAACAGTTCTTTCAGCAGTTCTTTTGCCTCCTTTTTTAGAATCAATTATTTCTCTAGAAATAACCTTTCCATTTCCATCAGTAACATTCTCTTCAATTCTTTCGGCGGTTTTTTGTCCGCAAGAAATTAACGAACAGCTGAAAGTGAATATTAGTATAATTTTCCTCATATGTGATTACAAAAATTGGCTATAACGTTAGGCCGCTAATTTCGGTTGCGGCCGTTTCGGAGCGAGTACTCTCCGCCGAAAAGTACGAAATTAAAGAACAGCTCGTAAACTTAGTCCGCTTGCCGCATTCGAAATTAGCGGCGGTTACCAGCCGTGCAAATATTTAGCCTAGAAATCTTTTCAAAACATTTCTTTCTGAAAATTTCTCTTTCCATATTTCTATTTGATAAAAATCTCTTGGATTTTCATCGTAAGCGGTTTTTAAATTAATTGAATAAACTCGGACTCTATAATCATTTGGTTCTAATTGAAACTCCAATTCAATTGATGAATTTGGACAATCTTGAATTTGAGCTATTCCTGACTTGATTTTTATACTCGCTTCGACAACGTGATCGAACTGTTCGAAATTCAAATTGAGATTTCTAGAATCTAAAATAGAAATTTCGCAGTTAACTATTCCTTCATCATTTTCGACACCAATTCCGAGAAAACCATTTTCAACAGCTAGCTTGTCCGCAAATGCTTGGTCAGTCCAGAAATTTCCGAGTGCTTCATTTGTTTGCCTGGCATCTTTGTCGAGCAAGTAAAATTGATGATATTGAGTGAAGAAATTTAATTTGTATTTCATGGTTGAAATTTGCTTCTGCTTGGACGCATGGATGGTAACGTTCGGCGGCTTCTTTGGCGCCGCGACCTTTCGGAGAGAGTACTCTCCGCTATTGGAAACGAAGTTAATGAAAAAGATTTTCCCAAGCCATAGAAGGCGCGGTGGCGAAGAGCCGCTGTTACTGGCCGTTTGTGCTCACGAAAGATTGGAAAGAGAACTCTCAGCAGTGGAAAAATTGTCCGCCGAAGGCATTACGGAAATTTGGTGAGGAAATGTTTGGCGAAGCCTTTCGCTGCAAGCGAAAAAGAAATAATACGTTGCAAATGGACAGTAACGTTAGGTCGCCAACCGCAGTGGCGGCTTTCGGAGAGCGTAAGCTCAGCCGAAAGATACGAAGTTCTGGAAAAGAAACGTGCGATAAGCCGTAAACCCGCCATTGCGATTGGCGGCGGTTAGCGGTCCGGCGCAAGAACCACAAAAGACGCTTTCCTTCTAATTTTTGAGCCAAAGGCAAGATTCATCGACTGTAGCTCGAAAATTTAAAAGGAAAGCGCCTTTATATATTGTGAGTTTGCTTTGCGCAACGATTGCGATCCTATTGGCAATTTAGATTCGAATTGGAAGCCGGGCCTGACGCGCTTGCCGCTAACGTTCGGCGCATTCTTTGAACTTTGCGGCCGATCGGAGAAAGTATTCTCCTCCGTAAATATAGGAAGTTTTGAAACCTGAAATTTCCGTTTTAGGGAAATTTGCCGCAATGTCAAAGATGCGCTGTTAGCTTCTCGGCCACACGCGAAGCTTCGGTTTGATTTGAAAAAGAAAAAACCGAAATTCCAAAAGAAACGTTTTCATATTTTTTTTGCGGCGCAATTCATTTACAGATTTTACGGTCGCTATAAAACTCGATTTCGATTAGCCTTTAGAAAAACGAATCTCCAACGGCAAATTTGTTTTTGACTCGGAAAACGTGGCTGGAAGCTAACGTTAGGCCTATTCGCGCCGTTGCTGGCGAATCGGAGAGAGTATTCTCCGGAGTGAAGATACGAAGTTTTGGAAACAGGACGACCCACTTAGTCATCAGCCAGCAATGGAGTGAATAGGCGGTTAGCGGCTGGACCTAAATTGTTTCGCCAGGATAATATTTTGTAAAATGCGATATGAAATAATAAAAATTATCTGTCATTAAACTTTCTTCAACGTAAGGTTCTTCATCTTCTGGAATCGGTGGAAGCATTAAAAAATCTAGGAAACCTTGAAAAAAGCTTTCCATTTTCCTGGATTTGTTTAGAAACTCATCACAAAATTTTTCTGCTTTTTTCGATTGAGAAATACTTCGCGTATGCAGATAATCCGTGAAAAAATTATGAACTAAAATATTTCTTCTTTTTAGATACTCGTTTAATTCTTCTTCGATTACTAAGCTAGGATTTAATTTTAATAACCTAAAAATACTACCTAATGTCATTTTTGAATTATTTGAATGACTTGCAAGTTGCAGAAACTCAGCAGAAGTTAAACCAAATAAATCTTTATCGAATTCAATTAAAAATTTTAGAATCTCTCCTGTAACAAATTCAATTCTTTGTGCCGCGACTAAACACCTTCCCATTTTTGAAAATACGACATTTGGATCAAAAACTTCTTTTGTCATCTTATTTCAATTAGAACGATATCCCGGTCTTGCCGCTAACGTTCGGCGGCTTCTTTGTCGCCGCGACCTTTCGGAGAGAGTACTCTCCACCGAACGCAAACGAAGTTAAGAAAA
>NZ_JACBJI010000018.1:995-5254 GCF_013401995.1 Flavobacterium agri | reverse complement strand
TTCCATAACTTCGTTCGCGTTCAGCGGAGAATACAATCTCCGGTTTCCGCACCGGCGGTTACAGGCCTAACGTTACCGGTAATAGCTCCAACCATCGAAAATCAAATTATATGCTAAAAAAATCGATTTCATTATTATTTAAAACTGGTATTATTTTTTCGATAGTTTCTTTTTTAAGCGTTATGTTACACTTACTGTTGCGAAAAGGAGTGGAACAGCCGACAGCGAATATTGGTTTCCCTTTAAAATTCTATGAACAATTTTGGGCTGGTGAAAATGATTTACATTGGGGGTGGAATATAAAACACTTTTTAATTGATGGAATTCTTATTTTAATTGTAGTGTTAATTTTTGATCAATTTAAAAGTAAAAAACTGTGAAAAATAAAGCGTGTCGCTACAACCGGTAACAGCCGCTAGCCGCTATGGCTGGTAAGTGCTAGTTTGGTGTTTGGTTTACACGAAAAACATTTATCTTAGTAAGAAAAAATCGTTTCGCTTTTCCGCCACAGTCGGCTAGCGGCGGAACGTTATAGGCAATGCAGACCTACTGAACTTAAAAAATTATATCTTAAAGAATGCAGAGTAGAAGAAATGAGATTAGTAAGAAAATGCGAAAATTTAAAAATCGTGTTATTATAATCTGTGTTTTATCGCCTATTTTGTATTTGATCATGAATATAGCAAAGTGGCCAATTTTTAATTTTCTTTTGGATAATTACAGTAAAGTAACTACTGGTGTAATTATAGATGAAAAAAATTTCATTGGTAAAGGAGTTATTATTCAGATGTATTCATATTCTTATGAATTTTATGCCGAAAATGAGAGTTATATTGAGGATTCAAGGAATCAAAAATGTAAAGTTGGAGAAAAAGTCGAAATAGAATATTTGGAATGGTGTCCATCGATAAGTAGATTAAAACAATAGAAAACGAAGAATTTGCACTGCCTATAACAGCCGCTAGCCGCTATGGCTAGTAAGTGCTAGTTTGGTGTTTGGTTTACACGAAAAACGTTTATCTTAGTAAGGAAAAATCGTTTCGCTTTGACCGCCACAGTCGGCTAGCGGCGGAACGTTATAGGATATTCCATGAAGTACGATGACGATTTAGAGATAATTAATAACCTCTTACCTGGTTTAGATCTAATCAAGGAGAAAGATTTCGATTTGTTTGAAAATCGAATCTTTGCCGAAAAAGTACTCAAATATTTTTCAGAAGCCACTGACAACATTCGCGCAAAATTAAACATTGAACTTTTGTTCGCATTTAGATTGCGTCAAAATTTCAATGCCCGAGCCCATAAAGAAAACGATAAATACATAATTATAATTAATCACGGAACAGTTGATCAATTATCCAAAATCATACAAGACTCAATCTCCATTTTTAAAAGAGAAAATATCGTAGCAATCACTGGCCTTCCAACTGACGAAGATATTTTACTGGAACTTTTTATTTATTTAATTTCAAGTTATCTATTTTATCATGAATTCGCACATATTCTTCAACTGAGTTTTGATAAAAGAATTGACTCATATACTTTCCAAGAAGAGTATGATAATACATCAACTTACAATTTTACAAATCATGTTTATGAAATGGATGCGGATTTATTTGGAATTGCAATCGGGACAATTTTGATTCTTCAATACATAGATGATAATAAACTGCCCAAAAATTATGTTACACTATATAATCTATTAACACTATATATTTTAATTGTGGCGAACATTTTTATTGCCTTCTCTAAAAACATTACTAGTATCTATTATAAGAATTTCTTGCATCCTCACCCAATTATCAGAGTTATAAATTGTGTTGAACAAATTATTAATATTGTAAGTCAAAACACTAGAATTGACACTCCTTTTTTTGAATCAATTCTTGAACGGTATAGTAAAATATTAGATGTAATGCATTTAAAAGCCGAATCGGTTTTAATCTACAGCGATGTTGTAAAACAAAATCTTGGTGATATTTTAAACTATATAGATGAGATTGAAAATTCAAATGAACAGTTTAAAGAATTGGCCAGACATCGAGTAAATGAAATTTATGATTTATTGGGAGATTAGGAACATCCTATAACCGCGCATCTTGAGCCATCGCTCCAATCGCGTCGCCTGAACCGTTTTATCCTTAACTTCGTTCCGGGTTGCGGAGAGAACTCGCTCCGCAACTCGCGACGGCCAAGATGCGCCTAACGTTGGTGGAAATGCCCGGAAAATCGCAATTCAAATCAACCCACAGATTTGGTATATTTGCTAAATGAAGCCAAATCTATATGTAATAGCGGGATGCAACGGGGCAGGAAAGACAACTGCTTCATTTACAATCTTACCTGAAATCCTCAATTGCAAAGAATTCGTAAATGCCGATGAAATTGCGAAAGGCCTTTCTCCTTTCCAACCTGAAAAGGTAGCTTTCGAAGCGGGAAGATTAATGCTCCAGAGAGTTGAGCATCTGTTGAGAGAAAAAGAAAACTTCGCTTTCGAAACAACTTTGGCCACGAAAAGCTATAAAGGAAAAATTCTAGACGCTCAAAAGAATGGATACAATGTAATTTTGCTTTTTTTTTGGCTTAGAAAAGTCGAACTGGCCATTGAACGTGTAAAACTAAGAGTCCAGGAAGGCGGTCATAATATTGAGACCGAAACCATAAAGCGACGATATAAGAACGGGATTAGTAATTTGTTTCAAATTTATTTGCCAATCGTAAACGAAGCTATGATTTTTGACAATTCAGACGGCGTTTATCAACTGATTGCTGAGAAAAATAATTCAAATGAAATCAACGTTGTAGACGAAGCTAAATTTGCTAAATTGCAACAATTATGAAAACGTATAAAAGAACAGAAAATCAGCAAAAGATAATTCAAGGCATGAATAAGGTCTATGATGATTTATTGATTTATAAAAAACGTTTGAATAGTGAATTAGTCGTTCTTAAAGACGACAAAATAGTTCGAATTAAACCGCAATAAACATATAGGCACTTCCACCAACCGCCGCTAACCGCCATGGCAGCGGGATGACTAAGTGGACGAGCTGTTTTCATAAGCCGCAAAACTTATGATTTTTTCTACCTTTCCAAGTTAGAAAAAATCATAAGTTTTGCTACCTTTCGCCCAAGCGGAGAGATCCCGCTCCAGCAGGCTGCCACGATCGGTTAGTGGCCTCACGTTGTGTGCAATTTTAAAAACTATGTCTAAAAAATTAGAGTAAGTCAAATTGACTTAGGCATTAGAAACACTTACAATTAGGAAATTGAAAAATGAATAAAAAACATCCTTTTGAAAAAAGATTGTGGTGGAGAACAAGGCTACCTTGGTTTTTAATAAATTTAGGAATTGCGGGTAAAGGGAAAGATTGTGAATTATTGAATGCTGCTCACAAATGGTATAATGCCGATGGAATAAATAGTGGCTGTTACTACTGCAAGAAAACAACCCAACAAATAAAGTGGTAATAAAAACTGCACACAACCGCCGCTAACCGCCATGGCAGCGGGCTGAGGAGATATACAAATACATTTTTGAAGCCGTAAAAGCAAGATTTTTTCAAACAAAAAAGTTAGAAAAAATCATTGCTTTTACTACTTTTAGACCAGGCGGAGAGATCCCGCCCTGGAAGGCTGCCACGATCGGTTAGCGGCCTCACGTTACCCAACATTGCTGAAAAACGAATTCAAAATGAACATCAACGAACCAGAATTGAGATTTCCAACTCAAAAAGCGCGAATAGAACTTGCTAGTGAGTTAAATTTAGAATATCATGATGGAATGCAAGACTGGGAATGGGAAGTTGCAAAAAGTGATGAAGTCGAAAGATACATTTCTCATTACAGAACGTTGAATGATGAAGACAAGAAATTTGCTTTGATGGAAATAATTATACAGGCCGTAACCGATCAGAAAAGTAAACTAGAATTTGAGAAATATTGGAATGTCGTAAAAGACTACTTAATAAAAGGTTTTAAAATACACGCTTACTCAGTTTATTATTGGTCGTGCTTTGACTATGAAAATATAGATGACTGTTGGGAAGTTACGCCATATATGAGAAACCTATGGAATAATTGCAACGTCGGGTAACCGCCTATTCACGCAATCGCTGTTTCAGAGTGGCTTCACCTCTATTCTCTGGCACAACAAAACCGAGATTTTTTCAACTGAAAAAGTTAGAAAAAACCCTCGGTTTTGTTACTTTAGTGATTGCGGAGAGAACAATCTCCGGAAGGCCGCGACTGCGCGAATA
>NZ_JACBJI010000018.1:0-902 GCF_013401995.1 Flavobacterium agri | reverse complement strand
TTCATTAACTTCGTTTCCAATAGCGGAGAGTACTCTCTCCGAAAGATCGCGGCGACAAAGAAGCCGCCAAACGTTAGTGGCTAGTTAACCGCGAGTCTCGATTAAAAACAACAAAAATGAAAATAGCTATCTTTATAATTGTCAATTTAGTTCTAATGCCTTGTTTTGGACAACAATTTGAAGGTATAATTGTTTTCCAAAATTCTTACCAATCTAAGATTAAAAATCAATCAAATGAACATTTGGCGCAACTTTTTGGAAGCACACATACTTATCAGATAAAAAACGAGAGGTATAAATTAAGCAGCAATGGAGAATTATTGCAATGGCAAATTTACCAACCACAAGAAAACAAACTTTTTACAAAATTAGCAGTTGGAGACAAATTAGGAATAATAGAATTGGATAAAGAAACTGAAAAGGTTAAAAGTGTTCAAGTCAATCGCAAGGCAGTTAAAATCTTAGATTATTTATGTGATGAATTTGTTGTCCAATGCAAGTCTTCAGTTCAAAAATACTTTATAGATTCAAGTTTGAATATAAATCCTGAAATTTTTAAAAATTCAAAATTCAATTATCAATTGGCATTTTTATTGAAAAATCAGATACTTCCCATCAAAATGGTTATTGAAGATGGAATAAGCATTTGCGAGAGCATTGCAATAGAGCTAAAAGGAGAAACAATCGATGAAAAGATATTCGACGTAAAATAACCAGCCACTAACCGCCGCTAACCGCCATTGCTGGGTTTAAGGTAAAATGAAGTGCTTTTTCCTAAGCCGTAAAACTAAGAATTTTTCTGCTTTCTAAGCTAGAAAAATTCATTAGTTTTACTTCGTCCGCGTTCGGCAGAGACTACAATCTCCGAAAGCCAGCAACGCTCGGTTAGCGGCCTAACGTTA
>NZ_JACBJI010000017.1:4526-5508 GCF_013401995.1 Flavobacterium agri | reverse complement strand
AAGACGAAGTTAATAAAAAAGAGTTTCGATTTATCGAAAACCCGCACTGGCGATTACCAGCGGTTATCGTCTCGGCCGCACGAACTGCTTGCGGTTCAGAAAAAATAAAAAACCGAAATCTTCCCAAAAAATCTTTTTACGCTACGACCGGCTGCAACTAACTTTTTTCGGTTATTTCTGCGATTAGGTTCGGTCGGCATTGTGACTAGCCTTTCCAAATCGCACAGAGGAAAAATTTCTTCAATATGGACATCAAGTTGGAATCTCGGAAAAAACTAAAACCAGAATAGGAGAGACGTTCCTAATTTGTCGTGAAACGTGGCTGGACGATAACGTTAGGCCGCTAATTTCGGTTGCGGCGTTTCGGAGAGAGTACTCTCCGCCGAAAAGTACGAAATTAAAGAACAGCCCGTTCCATTAGTCAATCTGCCGCAATCGAAATTAGCGGTGGTTATAGGCTGCCATAATTGCTTAATGTATTGAATATAGAAATTTTGGGAATATAGAATCTTTGCTTATTTCATTAACTTTTTTAATCCATTCAACAAATTTATAATCGACCTGTATAACAGAATCATTCAATATGTGATACGTTGCAAAAACATCTCCGTCAAGTGGAAAACTTTTTAACCCGTGCGGATTGTCAATAAGATCGATTTTTTCATGATTCTTATTTGACCAAATTAGATACAAACCATTCTTGTTTAAGTTTTTGTATTTAAACAGACGCGAATTATTGAAGAATCTATAACTAATGTCTTTTTCTTCGAAAATTATTTCTGAACTATATTTTTTATCCAATTTTTTTGGTCTCCAAAAGATATAATGCTCTTCGTAATTCATAAACCTATATTTTGACCCAGCTAGGAATTACTTCATGTTTTGATTCTGTTTTTCTGCATCCGCTAATCATGGAAAGGAGCAAAATGGAAATTGTGAATAAAAAGCGTTTCATATTTCTCGAGATTTCATGGTAGCCACT
>NZ_JACBJI010000017.1:3749-4480 GCF_013401995.1 Flavobacterium agri | reverse complement strand
GTCAAAGATGCGCTGTTAGCTTCTCGGCCACACGCGCAGTTTCGGTTTGATTTGAAAAAAGAAAAAACCGAAATTTCGAAAGAAACGTTTTCAGATTTTTTTTTTTGCGGCGCAATTCATTCACAGATTTTGCTGTCGCTACAGAACTCGATTTCGATTAGCCTTAGAAAAACGAATTTCCAACGGCAAATTTGTTTTTGACTCGGGAAACGTGGCTGGAAGCTAACGCTTCGCGCATCTTGGCTGTCGCGGCGATTCGGAGATTGTTATCTCCGGCGAACGAAAGATAACAAAACTGATGGATTTTTCTAGCTTGAAAAAGCTGAAAAATCCACAGTTTTGTTGCTCTGGAAAAAGCACTTTCTTTTACCTGAAACCAGCGATAGAGCAAGATGCGCTGTTAGCCGACGTTCTTATCTTTTTTATATACAACCTGTAATAATATTTCCCATAACAAAACCGAAATTAGAGCATTCCCAAATATAACTGTCATAATATTGTAGGCATCATAGTTTTCAAACCAACGCTGATCCGCAATTTTAAAGGCCAAGAATAATGCGAAGTATCCTATGCATATACCACAGATAAAATTAAAGAGAGAACCTTTTTTCAGTACAATAAATGCGGCTAATGTATTTACAATACTAAAAAATACCCCTGCGGATAACAGTAAACTATCAATACCAAAAACTCTGTTTGATGCGTAATCTGAGATCCAAATATTAATTCCG
>NZ_JACBJI010000017.1:0-3651 GCF_013401995.1 Flavobacterium agri | reverse complement strand
GCGCAACGATTGCGATCCTATTGGCAATTTTAGATTCGAATTGGAAACCGGACTCGACGCGCTTGCCGCTAACGTTATGCCGATAGCCGAAGTTGCGGTTCCAGCGGGCTGAGTTCTCTCTGCCAAGATAAAACTTTCTTCGTGAAAATGAAACTTTCAACTTACTAAAAACCAGCAATTTTGGCTAGCGGCGGTTAGTAGCCGTGCTATTGGATTTTCATATTGTAATTATTATTATCACGTAAATAATCTTTCAGTTCTGGATGAAGTTTGACAACTTTATCGTCAATAAATTTCTGTATAAATGGTGCAATTTCATATTGACAATCTTCAGGTGGTTCAAGCCCTAAATTTAGATAATCTTCAATCTCGCCTGAACATAAAAGTGCCGACTCAGTCATTGTTATTAGTATTAAAAAAAATGTGACGACATAAGAAGTTCTAATATTTATATTTGATAAATGGACGTCAAGTTGAGTAGTTTCTGAATGGAGAATATTATGGCTATTGAATTTTCGACCATTATTATGAACGTAATCATTTAATTTGCCAGTAAGTAATGTCCAATAATTCTTGAGATTATATTTTTCAAGAATAATTTTTACCTCCTGATTTGACTTCAATACATTCATATAATTCCCGAAACTCAATTTCTTTTTAATGTTGTCATCGAGTTTATGAACTTCATCCCTTAACCAAGATTCAATCGCTTTTTCATCGTTTGATAGATTAGTATTGAATTCTAAATTGGCAAATGTTTTTGCGAACTCTTTTTCACTTTCAAGACTGATTTGTTCAATAGAATTTTGAACAAATGGTTTATACTTATTTAAAACCGATAGTATATATACGTACAAGAGTAAATCATCTCTTAGTTTTCTAATTAAAGTATTTGCATCAGAAAAACTCCCTATAGAGCAACATAATTTGATACTTTTCAGGGTGTTGACTGAACTATCAAGTAGAATAGGATTTACAAAGTGAATCTTCTCAGGGGTTACGAATGAAATCATTCTACCGCTTAAAGTAATCAGTCCAGAAAAATCTTCTAAAAATTCAATGTTCTGATCAAAATCTTTTTGAAATTTTTCGAACTGAATTGTTTCTGAAACATTCTGTCTATTTGGATAACTGATTTTCATAGTCGTTGAGATTTTACGAGCATGGCTACTAACGTGAGGCCGCTAACCGATCGTCGCGGCTTTTGGAGCAGATTACTATCTGCCAGGACGAAAGGTAGCAAAACAAATGGTTTTTTCAAGCTTGACAAAGTAGAAAAAATTGTTGTTTTGTGACTTATAAAAAGGCAGGTTCAATCACCCGAGACCCGCGATGGCGGTTAACGGCGGTTATTAGCAGCTTTAGTCAGTTTCTTCTAGAACTTGAGTTAGTCTCAAATCGTCAATATACTTTTTGAAGTCTTGTAAGCTTATTTTTGGAGCAGATCTAATTTGATCACGTCTTCCTGCGTCATCAGTTTGACCAGGCTCTATTTGATTGAAATTTCTTGGTCGGGAATTTGGATAAAGACCTATATCAATCATGTAGGCACTATATCGTTTTCCATCTGACGGCGCTGAACTTGTGTTGGCGTCTACCAAATGAATTAGACGTAAATCTACCAATTCTTTAATTGCCTGTTTTATTTGAGAATAATCTCCTAAATCGTTATTAGAAACTAAAAATATATTTGTGTTTTTGTCAGTCAAGGTAAACTTTCTTAGAAACTTTAAATAATATT
Organism: Flavobacterium agri; assembly: GCF_013401995.1. Taxonomy (GTDB): domain Bacteria; phylum Bacteroidota; class Bacteroidia; order Flavobacteriales; family Flavobacteriaceae; genus Flavobacterium; species Flavobacterium agri. Next base: position 1,910 of record NZ_JACBJI010000017.1, on the reverse strand, counting down.
CTAAAAGTTCTTTTTCCTCTGCAGAATCATGTTTAAAATTATCTAGTTTGTTGGGATAATTCTCTATTGCAATGTCATTGACATCGGTCTTCGATATAGAACTATTATTATTTACTGCCCTATTGCATAATTTAATAAAGAGTGACAAAAAATCTCTTGGAACTCCTCCGGAAGCGAGACAAAGTTGTTTAAATGCGTTATCTGAAATCAATTGTCTTAAATCTACACCGGCATTAGAATTTGTATTAGCTTGATTTAGCAATTCTCGCATGAAATTTGACAATGCCTGGAATTGGTCCAATGTGTAATCTAATTCAATCGATTGGGCGTCATGACCTATTTCAATTCCCGAAATGCTTCCATTCGTTTGCGAGTATAGAGTGGAAAGGTGTTTTATTGTAGCAATTTTGAGGTAGACTTCGGTATCTTTCGACAGCCTGTGAAATAAATCAATAAAATTTGCTTGATCATTTTTGCGGATGAAATAGAAATCGTCTAATACAAGAAATATATGTTTGGAATTTAGAAATTTAGAAACTTTATTGACTAATTCCTTCATTTCTGAGAGTTGGATCTTAAGTCTATTAAGTTTTTCAATACGAACCGATTTTTGAATTTCTGTTGATTGGGAAGCTTCTGCGTTACCTCCAAATTCTGATCCAAGTGCATTTGTTTTGAAATTTCCACCAGCCTTTTCAGAATTTGTTTTCTTAACGTTTTCATCGTAAATGTCTGGCGTGGTTAGCTGAGCTTGCATTTCATTGAGAATTTTTTGAATCTCACTTGACAGTTTTTTTCCGTTATATTTTTTTAGAAATTGAAACCATTCTGGATTCTCGTTAATCTCTTTTTGCAACTGTCTAAAAAACGAGCGATAGACCTGAATTATTGAATCAGGAAAGCTAATATCTTTATAGTCTTCAATATTGACTTTTATGAAAACAGAATTGGAGGTATCTCTTTTCAACGTTCTAACAAGTAGGGATTTTCCCGATCCTCTTCTTCCAAAAATGATCTGATTTTGTTTACTATTTAGCCGACTTACATGTCCTCTTGGATCAATATAATTAAGAGAAGTTTGGTCGGACACACGTAAATTTTCCTCAATGTATCTTGCAAGAGTATTTATTTTAATATTATCGTTCATTGGACTTGTATTAAAGTTGCTAGTAACGTGAGGCCTATTCGCGCCGTTGCGGCTGCCGGAGAAAGTACTCTCCGTCTTGACGAAAGGTAGCAAAACTTTTGGATTTTTCTAACTTGGAAAGTTTGAAAAACCCAATGTTTTGCGGCTTCGGAAAAGAGGCTTCCCGTCACCGCAAACCAGCAATGGCGTGAATAGGCGGTTACCTGCTGTTTCTATGTATATGCGTTTGGCATCTGGATTATTTCTTGAGCTTTTTCAAATAGGACAACTCTTCCTTTTTTATGTTTTTCAAGATATCAGTTCTTGAGCATATTGAACACTCAAATGAATTGCTATTTCCGCTTTGGTTTGCATAGATTAAATACTCTCTGTCAACTTCAAAAACATATCCACAATTATTCTTTATGTGAAAATACATTTTTTCCGAAAGTTTCTTATTTCGTGAGGCTGACTTATAGATGGTGTTAATTTGAAATTCGTAAATAAAAATAAGACTTCCATCACTCTTAACTTCGCTAGATCGTTGAATAACTTTCCCAACAAATATCGTATTGGATGCATTCCAATTAACTTTCACACTTTGCTTAACCTCACATTCGCAAGCAAGAGATTTTTGACAAATTAAAAGGAGAAATAATATTGAAAAAAGTCTTTTCATTTGAATCTGTTTTCAGTGAAATAGCAGGTAACGTTCGGCGGCTTCTTTGGCGCCGCGGCATTCCGGAAAGAGTATTCTCCACCGAACGGAAACGAAGTTAAGAAA
>NZ_JACBJI010000016.1:3524-5576 GCF_013401995.1 Flavobacterium agri | reverse complement strand
CAACTACAATCGAATGTTTCATATCTTGAAGATACAATATTTGCCGATTTGGTTGGAATGTCTTGTAACGTTAGGCCTATTCGCGCCGTTGCTGGCGAATCGGAGAGAGTATTCTCCGATGTGAATATACGAAGTTTTGGAAACAGGACGATCCACTTAGTCATCAGCCAGCAATGGCGTGAATAGGCGGTTGGTGGCTGTTTCATTACCAGAATTTCCACCAATCTTTTTTAGATTTTTCATTTGACGAAGTTCTATCAATCATTTCCGCAATTCTCCTCTCGGCTTCGTTCTTTGAAATACCATTGTAAAAATCTTTTACAAATTCATGTTCGAAGTTTTCATGTGGAAATATTGCGGGTCTAATCCCGCCAGTTTGAGTAACTACAGTAGTTGGAATACTTTCTTCAAAAGTATATCCTAGAATATCGTTGCATAGCCAACCAAAATATTGGGTTTCATAATTTTCGTTTTCAAAATTAGCTTTATAATCTTCAAAACTTTTTTCACTTAATGAAACCCATAAACCATATTGTAAATCCTCACAATGATCATTCACTTTTTGAAGTAAAGTACAGCGAATAAATCTGTCAATTTGATTTGGATGATTTATTGTGCAAAAGTCACTTGAAATCTCGGCAATATTTTTTTTGTCTTCTTCTGACAAAACATCATAATTATCCGGCGAATAAAAAGCTAATGCAGGCCATTCTTCATGTTCTTTTCCGCATGAACTGCATATGAATTTCGAATTTTGTTCCATGGTTCGTACGGTTTTCAGAAATAGCCACCAACGTTAGGCCGCTAAACGCGCGTTGCCGCCTTTCGGAGCGCGTTCGCTCTGCCGAACGGAAAGGTAACAAAACTGATGAATTTTTCTAGCTTGACAAAGCAGAAAAATTCACAGTTTTGTGGCTTCTGGAAACTGAATCGTTCATGCCTGATGTATTGCGGCAATGGCGGTTAGCGGTGGTTACCTGCAGGTCATCTTATTCATGCCATTCAAAAATGCAAATTCCTTTCTTATCAAGCTCTTCAATTTCTTTTTTATAATTTTCTTCAGGAGTTAAATGAAAATCGGCGAGCGGTATAGGAATATTTTTTATCATTCTAAATTTAGTAAACAGCGTTCTCCATTCTTTGTCAAACCACGCTAACGAGTTGTAATACAGTAATAACTGCTCATAATTACTTAGCTGAGCTCTAAGCGTTTTGAGATAGCTATATTTTTCTTTGTCATTAAATATCTTTTGATCGACTACAAAATTTGCAGTTTGAAACAAATGCCGATAGTAATGGCCTAATTTGCTATTGTGCCCATCAAACGGAAAATAATAAAATTCTATTGTTTTTTCATTTGGAATTCCTGAAGTAGGCAATCCATGAGTGTAATATTTTGCATCTTTGTTTTTTTGCATGTATTCTAAATATTTATCCTGAATGCATTTTTCTAGGAAATCTTTGATAGGATTAAAAAGATGTTTTTCTCCTTTACTTAAGTATTGTATAAAGTGTTTTTCAGAATGCACGCCAATCCCGTAAAAGAAAATTTTATACGAAAAACTCATCAAGTTTATGTTTTGGTAATCATGATTTTGTTTGTCGTGAATAGATGCATTTTCATAAAATTCTTTGCAAATCAAATAACAGAATTTTAGTTCATAAAACATATGAACAAATGTCCTTCGACCAGTTAAATCTTTAATGGTTGCTCCTTCGGTGTTTGACTGATGTAGCCGAAGAAGTTCATAAAATTTATTTTCAAAACGTTCGATTTTTAAATCCAATTTTTGCTGCTCATTTGCTTTATATTGAACCCAAAATGCAAAAAATGTCAAAACGGCTGCGGCTAATCCTATAAATGGGCCGAGAATTCCACCGATAGTGTCTCCAATATTGCCAGTTGTGGAAAAATCTATCCCAACTTTGGTTGGTCTGGTTAACCAATACGGGAAGAAAAGAATTAGGATAATAAATAGAAGGAAAGGAACAAATATGTACCAAAATTTTTGATCGAATGTCTTCATTTGCAGGAGGTTGTTTCTTTGACTT
>NZ_JACBJI010000016.1:1041-3456 GCF_013401995.1 Flavobacterium agri | reverse complement strand
ATTAGTAAGGAAACGTTTGGCGAAGCCTTTCGCCATCGGCGAAAAAGAAATAATACGCTGCAAATGGCGAGTAACGTGAGGCCTATTCGCGCCGTTGCGGCTGCCGGAGAAAGTACTCTCCGCTAAGACGAAAGGTAGCAAAACTTTTGGATTTTTCTAACTTGGAAAGTTTGAAAAATCCAATGTTTTGCGGCTTCGGGAAAGGTGCTTCCCGCTACCGGAAACCAGCAATGGCGTGAATAGGCGGTTGGTGGCAGTTACTTGAGAAGTCTAATTTGCCTAAACATTTCAATCGTAAAATTCCATAATTCAGCACCTTTTTGAGTATCAAGTGTAAGAGTTGTGATGATTGAAAAAACAGTCGAAACTAAAAGCCCTCGCCAATCGAATTTTGATTTTGTCTCGACTGCTTCGGATAAGTATAAAATTGCAGATTCAATTTTTAAATTTTGTTCTTGGCTAGACTCAAAATTAGCTTGCACATAGCTTTTTAATTCCAACAATTTAGTTTTGATAAAGGCAATTTCACTTTGTTCAAATTTCTCGTGGATGTCGGAGTCGAAATCCTCAAAATTAAATTCGGCTTTGTTTTTAAGATTTTCAAATAAATCTTCACCCTCTCTCTCTGCAATGAATTGACTAACTTCGGATTTTAACCAACTTGTAAATGCAGTTTTGACTTTGCTAAAATATTCTGCATTTGGTGTAATGTTTGAGTTTCTAGGTTTGGGGGCGAATATGGCATAAACCCATTTATAAAGTTCAAAACTACTTTCTTGCTGGTAAAAATCAAAAAATAGAGACGATCCTTTTACTAAAACTCTGTCTACATTTGTATTTATATTTTTGAACTCGAAATCTTGATGAGCGTAACCCTCCGATTTGATAATTTCAAAAATTTCGTTTTTATGTTTTTTAAGCATGTTTTTTTCTCGATTGTTTTGTAATTGCCACCAACGTGAGGCCTATTCGCGCAGTCGCGGCTATCGGAGATAGTACTCTCGGCTGCTCTAAAAGTAGCAAAACTTTTGATTTTTCCTAACTTGGAAAGTTGGGAAAAATCAATGTTTTGCGGGATTGGAAAACAGAGGCGAGGCTGCTCTGGACCCGCGATTGAGTGAATAGGCGGTTATAGGCTGGCGCAACTATGATTCTTCGTCATAGTCTTTTAAGACATTCTTTAACTCTTTTAAACTATCAGGTAACTCTCCAAGAACAATTTCTTTGTTTAATTCCATTACCCTTTCAGACTTGATCTTACAAAAAATGCGCTCACTTTCTTTATAAAAATAGAAACTCAATTCATCAAGGTTTGGATTTGACATGTATAATATATTTTCAAAATAAACCTTTTCGGCATTGTACTTAATTGTCAGTCTATATATGTTTGGTTCACGGTCCAGTTCGATATCAATAGAATTTAACTTTTCAAAAAGCGGATAGGTTGTCGTGTTCCAAGTTCCTTGAGAAAGGCTTATGGTAAGATTTTCATCAAACTCTCCGCTTACGATAATTTTCATAAATATTCTAAAGTTGATTTATACTGCGATTTCTCGGCGCTTGCCTATAACGTTAGGCCTATTCGCGCTCGTTGCGGCCTTCCGGAGATTGTTCTCTCCGTCGACTCGAAAGGTAACAAAACCAACGATTTTTTCTAACTTTTCTGTTGGAAAAAATCTTGGTTTTGTGGCCGCTGGAAAACCAAAGTTTCCGTCTACCTCAGATTCCGCAATGGCGTGAATAGGCGGTTACCTGCGGTTTTAATTAAAAGCTATAAATCTCTCTTACTTGATTTAAAATAAATTCAAATCCTTCTGCGGCTTGAACGACTTTGTTCGAATATTCCTTTTCAATGTCAAACTGTTTTTTTGTAAAGGATTGTGGAGCCATCCAATTAGAAGTCGTAAAATCTACATATAGACCTTTATTTTTTTCTTCGTTCGCTTGCGCAAGCCATACATTGAAACTTTCAACATCAAGCTTTCTTAGATTATATTCATTTACAACCTTTCTTGTCTTTTTTAAGTTTTTTAAGTCAGCGTTGTTTTTATCTAGTAATTTGGTCTCCAATTTTAAAAGCTCCTCAAATGATAAAACCTTTGTTGCTAAACGTTCCATGAAAGTGTTATAATTATTGAGAATTTGTTTTAGTTTTTCATGCTTGAAAGAATGGCTTCTAAATATTTTTTTAAACTCTGTAGTGATTTCAGCGGATTTTAAACTTTCAAGTAAAATATATATGGCCTTAATTCCTTCTTCTGCAGCTAAAATATTTAAAGAGCAAGCTAATCCAAAATTTTTCTTGTAAGAAGACTGAATAGCAGCAAATCTTAATCTCTTCGCATTTTCTATTGTCAAGTAATATCCCTGTAAATAAAGATCCAAGTCTTTCATGTTAAACGGGTTTTAAAAATC
>NZ_JACBJI010000016.1:0-975 GCF_013401995.1 Flavobacterium agri | reverse complement strand
TGCGCAACGATTGGGATCCTATTGGCAATTTTAGATTCGAATTGGAAACCGGGCTCGACGCGCTTGCCGCTAACGTTTCGCGGCTCACACTCTAGTTTTGCGGGTTTTGGAACCGAGTATTCTCCATGACTCGAAACGAAGTTATGAAAACAAATCTTCAACTAACGCTATACCGCAAAATTGAGTGTAGCCGCTGTTGTGCGAAGTTTAAATATAAGAACTTACTTGATCGGCAATTCTCTTTAAATAATCTCCATTGATATCGAAACTTAATTGCCTAGTTTGAACCAATATTCTATCTGAATTTTTGAAGATTACTAGCTTTTGCCTAGGCTTTGAAAGATTTTCAAAATAAGCGACATCAAATATTTGCTGTATTTGTTCGTGACTCAAATAATTGCCACATCCGAGTATCGTAATTGGAAAACTTTTGAAATAATCATGCTCTAGTAAATTCAATCTCTCAGGATTTTGAAACCTTTTTATTTTGCTAAGTTTCGACGGTTGATAATTCACTTCAGAAATAAAAGCGTGATTAAAAAAATCATTTTCAAATCCGGTAATTTCAGGAAATAGATATTTTAAAACAACTTCATATTTAGTCCAGGTATGACCACTTTTGTTTTTATGTAAATACGGCACGAAAGCGTTTATGTAATGCTCACTTTCATGATACTTAGAAGTATTTCTCGGGATTTTATTTTCGATGTAATATTTCCATTCGTTTGGATTTTTCAAACTCTCGTACTCGAATTGTTTATTGGTCAGAGTATTTTGAACATCAAATCCTTTTTCTTTTCCAAGTATTAAAACTTTTGAATTTGGATTTCCAAATCCAATATAATATGGATTGCCAAATTGTTTTTCATCGATCGAAAGATTATCACTTTTAGAAAAAGCTACATTAACTAAATCCTCAAATTTTTTCGAATACATATTTACGACAGGTTTGGTCTAAATTTCGCACAACGTTTC
>NZ_JACBJI010000015.1 GCF_013401995.1 Flavobacterium agri | reverse complement strand
GGGGAGAGCGAGCCTAAGGTGCAGTGCGAGCCGTGCAGCGAGGAGCAGCACGCCCAGAACAGGCGAAGCGAGTTCCTGATCGTGAAGCAGTAAAGAAAACCTTACGCGTACCTTACGCATCCATAATGCACAAAACCCCGGACAGAAACGTCCGGGGTTTTTTATTCGGTGATTGTCAGATTGTTGAAAAATGTACGGAATCCGATAAAAAAAGAAAATAATATTTATCAAAATCGGCTATTAGTTAAAAATACCAATTTGATAACATCTTACATATTTTTTGTTAAATTTGGAATCCTTTAAACTAAAAATTTTATTAACAACCAAAATTCAACTCCATGAAAAAAATTACTTTGCTGTTTTTCATGTTGCTCTCTGGTTTTCTAGGTCATTCCCAGCTCGTAGAAAACTTCGATGATGCATCTGTAGCAGTTCCCGTCACTCCGGGACCATGGGTGCTTCCAAGCGGGACTTGGCAGATTTACGATAATGGTGTCGGAAACCTCAATTGGACATTGAGCTCGACATCGGTTTATCCTGCTAATACCAATCCGCAGGCAGCATACATTAACCGCCAGAATATCGGAAGCGGTAACACCTCCCAGGATTATTTGGTGTCACCTTTGATTACCGTGCCTGCAAACCCGCAACTCCTTTTTAATACAAGGACGACGCTTGCCGGTTTTCAAAATACGGTATACGAAGTACGGGCGGCACTTGGGACTTCAAACCCATTAGACCCAGCATCGTTCACGATTGTTTTAGGAACATGGAACGATGATTTGATCAACACGGTCAACTTTGATCAATACGAAGAAAAAACGATCAATATTCCAGCGTCGGTAGGCGCAAGTATGTACTTGGCTTTCGTAAAAGTGACGACCCAATCAACAGGTGCACAAACGGGAGACCGTTGGCTCGTTGACGACATCCGACTCATCGAAAAATGTCAGGATGCCGACGTCGCCACTTTGACCGCGACTACCTTGGCAACCAGTGCCACCCTTACTTGGGATGGAACCGGAAACAACCAATGGGCAGTGCATGTTTTGCCGCAAGGGACACCTTTCGACCCTACGGTAGGCACACCTATTATCGTGAACGGGACACCTACCGTTACCGTTAACCAAACTACTCAGCCGACAGCGGCTCCATTGACACCGCTGACTGGATATGTTTATTATGTACAATCTGTCTGTGAATATTCTACAGGCGCATGGGTTGGACCAAGCAGTACTTTCACGACTCAAGCACTTCCGCCGGAATGCGGTGGAAACTTTGTAGATCCGGGAGGAGTTTCATCTAACTATGCGGCTAACTCGAACTCTACCATCACCATCTGTCCGACTACGCCAGGTGATTTGGTAACGGTTACTTTTACCGCTTTCCAAACCGAAACGAATTTTGATGCATTGTATGTATTTGACGGGGATTCAACATCCGATCCGCAAATCGCTTCTACAAACCCTGCGGCTAACGTTCCCGGAGGTTTGGCAGGAGGATATTGGGGAAATACGATTCCTGGTCCGTTTACATCTTCTAGTGCCGATGGCTGTTTGACATTTAACTTCCGCAGCGACGGAAGTGTTCAGCAAGCGGGATGGCAAGCAAACGTAACCTGCGGACCTCCGCCGGCATGTCCTAAACCGACTGCAGTTACGGCAACTTCACCTACGGCATCTTCTGTAGTAGTGACTTGGACAAATGTCGGACCTGGTACAGCTTGGCAAGTAATCGCTTTGCCTTGCGGATCTCCTGCGCCGACTGCAGCCACTACTGGTTGGTTGCCTGCAACAAGTCCATTCACGTACCCAGGGTTGAACTCTTCGACCTGTTATAATTTCTACGTAAGAGCAGATTGTAGCTCTACGTCAAACGGTTTGAGCGACTGGAGCAACGTAGCTTCTGCAACGACTTTGATCGCGCCTCCCGTTTGTGGTGGAACTTTCGTTGATGCAGGCGGAGCCAATAACTATGCGCCGAACTCGAACGTGACTTGGATCATCTGTCCTACGACTCCTGGTGATATGGTAACCGTAACGTTCACGTCTTATCAAACAGAAACCAACTGGGATGCGTTGTACGTATTTGACGGAAACTCTACGTCTGCACCTCAAATCGCTTCGAACAACCCGGCCGCTAACGTGCCTGGCGGTTTGCCTGGCGGATATTGGGGAAATACACTGCCTGGCCCATTTGAAGCGACAAACCCTGACGGATGTTTGACATTCAACTTCCGCAGTGACGGTAGCGTGCAGCAAGCGGGATGGGTAGCCAACGTAACGTGTGCGCCACCACCGGCATGTCCTAAACCAACAGGATTCACGGCTACGAACCCAACTTCTGAAACGGTAGTATTGACATGGACGAACGTAGGACCTGGAACAGCTTGGCAAGCAATCGCGCTTCCTTGCGGATCTCCGGCTCCAACAGCAGCGACTACAGGATGGTTGCCGGCTACGAGCCCGTTCACTTATCCTGACTTGAACTCTTCTACTTGTTATGATTTCTACGTAAGAGCTGATTGTAGCTCAACCGATAACGGAGTCAGCCTTTGGACAGGACCTGCTTCGGCTACGACTTTGGTTGCTCCACCTGAGTGCGGTGGCATCTTCGTTGACGAAGGCGGACCTGCCAACTATCCGGCGGCTTCGAACACAATTTGGACGGTTTGTCCCGATAACCCGGGCGATATCGTAACCGTTGTCTTTACAGCTTTCCAAACGGAAACCAACTGGGATGCTTTGTATGTGTTTGACGGAGATTCTACATCAGACCCTCAAATCGCTTCAACTAACCCTGCGGCTAACGTGCCAGGTGGTTTGCCAGGAGGTTTCTGGGGTAATACGATTCCTGGTCCGTTCGAATCTTCGAGCAGCGACGGATGTCTTACTTTCTGGTTCCGCAGCGACGGCAGCGTCCAACAGCAAGGATGGACGGCGAACGTGATTTGTAATCCGCCGCCAACATGTCCTAAACCTAACGATTTGACGGCTAACACGATTACGACCACTTCTGCTAACCTGACGTGGAATCAGCCGGCGAACCAAGAAGGTTTTATCGCTTCTAACTGGGAAATCCTAGTATTGCCACAAGGTTCTCCTATTCCGACAACACCTGGTATTCCGACAGGAACACCATACGTGGCGACAGGACTTCAACCGGCTACATGTTATTCGTATTATGTACGGGCTATTTGTTCGGATACCGATTCAAGTGCTTGGGCAGGACCGTTCAATTTCTGTACGACTCCAATCAACGACAACTGTTCGAATGCGATTATAGCTCCAGTTAACCAAAACCTTGAGTGCGCCCAAATCCTTAACGGATCTATCGCGGGTGCGACTCCATCGGGTCAAGTTTCTACTTGTGGTGGTACTACAGCAGTTGATGTTTGGTACCAATTCACCGCAACAGCCGATACACACGTAATTTCACTTTCTAACATTACGCCGAACATCGGTTTGAACTTTGCGATTTTCCAAGGTGATGAATGCGGCGCGTTGACACAAGTGGAATGTTCGAACGGCATCAGTTCTATTGCAGATTCACTTATTCCAGGAGAGCATTACTATATCCAAGTGATGTCGACTGTCGCTCAACCGACATCTACATTCAATTTGTGTATCGGAACGGTTCCTTGTATCGAGGCACAGCCTTTCTGTTCAACTCAACCGGTGACGTATGCTAACGCTACGAACGTTCCGAGTTTGGGTCAGATCGGATGTTTGTTCACGACACCAAACCCTGCGTTCTTCTTCCTTCAAGTAAACCAGGCAGGACCGCTTAACTACTTGCTTACACAGAGTACAACTCCTGGAGGCGCACCTAACCTTGACGTTGACTACGTAGTTTGGGGTCCATTCCCAGATAACGCAACGGCTTGTGCCGCTATTCCTGCGAACCCGCTTCCTCAGGGAACTTGCCCGAACCTACACGCTTGTAGTTATTCGGCAGCACCTACAGAAACTATGTGTTTGCCTAACGCACAGCTTTGCGAAGTATACGTGGTTATGATCACCAACTTCGCCAACCAGCCAGGTTTCGTGACATTTACACAAACGAACGCTTCCGGTCCTGGTTCAGGTCAAACAGAATGTATCGTAAACACGACATTCAACTACGACCAATTGGCGTACTGTCAAAACGACGACGACCCAACACCAACATTGGTACCGGGCGCTGTTGCTGGGGCAGTTTATTCGTCTACACCAGGTTTGGTAATCGATCCGGCTACCGGAACTATCGATTTGTCAGCTAGTACTCCTGGAACATATGTGGTAACAAGTACTTACTCATTGACGGGTGAGGTTACTTGTACAAACTTCGAGAACGTAATCCGTACAAGAACGGTTATCATCACACCTGTACCGGATGCTGCCATCACTTATGCACAACCTGCTACGTTCTGCGTTAGCTCACCGGTTCAAACCGTGACGTTGACAGGAACTACCGGAGGAAGCTATTCCGTGACTCCTGCTGGATTGTTCATCGATGCCATCAACGGAACGATTGTGCCTAATGCAAGTACACCGGGTGTTTACACTGTAACGTACACGATTGCCGCTTCTGGCGGATGTGACGCGTTCACGACGACTACCCAGGTTGAGATTTTGCCGGCTCCGAACGTAACGGCTCCTGCTTCTGCCGCATATTGCGACGAGTACGTGTTGCCAGTTTTGACCACAGGCGCTTATTATGCACAGGCAGGTGGTTTGGGTGATCCTGTTACGGGAACTATCACCGAAACGCAAACCCTTTATGTATATGCAACGAATGGTGTTTGTAGCGATGAAGAAAGTTTCACGATTACGATCAACCATACTCCAGACTTGAGCGGTATACCTACCGAAGTAAACGGATGTGAGAATTATATTGTTCCTACGCCAGTCATAGGGCATTATTATGATGCTACTGGTGGAGCAGGAAATGTTGTAGACGGAACGACTATCAGTTCTCCTACTATCATCTATTTGTATGCAGCTGAGGGAACTTGTTCTTCAGAAGTAGCTGTCACTGTCAACATCGGAAACATCGTTGCTGATGAATTGCAGGATGCTACGGCATGCGATTGCTTCACACTTCCTGCGCTTTCGCCGAATAACAACTATTACACTGGTCCTGGCGGAACGGGAACGCAGATTGCTGCGGGTACATGTATCACGACGACCCAAACCATCTATATCTGGGCTTCTCTAGGAAATTGTACCGATGAGAGCGAGTTCTTGGTTACGGTTAACGCAACGCCTAACGTGGGGAACTTCCAGAACGTGGTGGCATGCGACAGCTATACGTTGCCGACTTTGACTACAGGCGCGTACTATTCAGATGCAGGAGGAGTGACTCCGATCACGAATACTACTCTTGGAGAAGGTACTTATACTATTTATGTCTACGCTTCAACAGGAACAGCTCCGAATGCTTGTACAGATGAGGCCAGCTTTACCGTTGCGGTAACGGCATCGCCGGTAGCACAACAATTCCCAAGCGTGAATTTGTGTCAAGGTGCTTGTCATACGCTTCCTGCACTTGATGCCGGTAGCCAATATTGGACAGGTCCTGGGGCAACAGGAACTCAGCTTAATGCAGGCGATTGTATTTCTCAAACGACTACAATCTACGTTCATGCAGTTTCTGCCAATAACTCCCAGTGTACAGACGAGTCGAGTTTCACGGTTACGATCACGGATTCTCCGGAGTTCACCTTGGCTGGCGGCTGCCAGGGCAACGCGTA
>NZ_JACBJI010000014.1 GCF_013401995.1 Flavobacterium agri | reverse complement strand
TACGGCTACCAGGGCCAGGAGAACGACGACGAGGTCAAGGGCAAGGGGAATTCGTTGAACTATACCTTCAGGATGCACGATCCGAGGGTGGGGAGGTTCTTTGCGGTGGATCCGTTGACGAAGGAGTATCCGCATTATACGCCGTATAGCTTTAGTGGGAATAAAGTGATAAGCGCAATCGAACTCGAAGGATTAGAGGAATCCGAACTTTTTCATAGGACAAGTGTTGATGGAGCTTATGGGATTTTTAGCGACGGATTCAATTCAAAGTTTACACAAAATGCCGAGTTTCATTTTTTTAGCATGACAAAAAGCTCTAGTGGAGCTGGTGCGTCTGTCGCGAAAGCTCCTATCCAATTAAAAGTAAAATTAGATATAACTACAGCAAAAGAAATATCATATAAACAATATAGTGGATGGTTCAAAGAGGCTCTAGGCGAATTAAATTATAATGGTCCTAAGAATTTGCCAAAAGAAATTCAATCAAAAGCTGACGCGATTAGAAATCAGAAATTATGGGACTATATGAAAAGTGATGGTGGGGAAATCTATAAGATAAATAATGGAAAATTTAATTTTATCGCGGCTAACGATGATGCATTGAAAGGAGCCGAAGTTGCTGTTGTAGAAGGAAAATCAATTCTAGGTAAAAGCTTAAAATTCAGAGTCGGTGAGTTGACAGGCTACGGAACAAAAATTACTCCGGTTTTACCTAAAGTGTTTAAGGTACTTGCTGTTGCAGCTGAAATTTATACCGCTTACGAGGCCGCAATGGAATTTGCGGACTTGTTAAACGCGTTAGGAAATACAAAATCTGATGCCGCTAAAGAGTATTGGAGAGAAGCTAGACGAAGTGCAACAACTTTAGGGCACTACAATACAGGTATTACGCCAGTAAATCAAAAGCAAGCTGAAAAAGATGAGATCGAAAGCGCTACTTTCCAAAGTACTCAAAATTAATTACAAAAATTTCGACAAATGATCAATTCGGAACTTCAGTCAGTTTTCATAAAACAAGACAAAAAATTTACGGGTTTTCTAATTATAGCTTTCAAAACTTCCAAGGGAATATTTGAGCTAGATAATTGCAAGCTTAGTAAAATTGATGTTATTTCTGTTGGTTATGATTTGTATGAAAGAAGCAATTACGATTCCTCGAACGACAAGCCCGTTTTAATAGAAAGGATTTTGCGCAATGACGAAATGGACTTTATTATTGTTTTAAGTAACCATAAAGTCATTGTAGTAGGTGCAGATAGCAATTTTAATAATGAGCATTTCAACCAAATAATAGATGTTTTCGATTTAAAAGATTTATCAAATGAATATTTAGAAAACACATCAGAATGGCAAATAGATGGACATTCTAGGCTTGGTGATTTTTCGTGTGAAAAATGATCCTGCAAATGACCAATTAACAAAAGATAAAAACACGTGTGAGCAGTTATCGTCAAACCGCCTCCAACTTTCCATGCAGTTTCTCAATCTCCGTATCCATATACGCCTGCGCATGGTGCACATAACGGTTAAATGAATTCCCGCCCTGCGTATGCCCGCTCACTTTTCGCACGAGGTGGTCTGCCGATTTTCTGTAAACCTCGCCAAGGCTTTCGCATCCGCGTAATTTCGTGGCAGATATTGTGGCAAGCCTTCGGCCGAAGTTCCCGCAGTTCCGTTCTCCAAACGGTCCGGCGCCTGCATATTGTCGGTAGTCTCCGGATCCTTTCGGGATGCTGCAGAAAGAGCGCTCCGATACCAACATCGACAGCTATAGATACGGGTTTAATAGTATGGAACAAGATAACGAGTTAAAATCGAAGGGGAATAGTATAAATTATGAAAAAAGATTTTATGACCCAAGAGTTGGAAGGTTTTTGTCAATAGATCCTTTGGAAAAAAAGTTTCCATGGTATACGCCATTTCAGTTTGCAGGGAACACCCCGATCCAAGCAATTGATTTGGACGGTGCAGAAGAATACCATTATACTCTTACAATTGTAAACGGGAAAACACATTTCACCTTAACTCATGTTAAACGATACAATCACGTTGTGCTTTTTTGGGGGCTGATCGATAGATATTATAAAATCCCAGTAAAAAAATACAAAGTAACTTATAATAATACTGATTATTACATAGGTTTTGCGGGATCTTATGGTAGAGGTAATGAGAATAAAGTTGAATTATTCCAAGATTTTGTCGCTGATCAATCTGAACACACACTAGCCTTCTTTAAGGATCAATTCTTGTCCGAAGACCAATCCAACTATACAGAAACCGTTAAAACCGTTATTGATATTCAAAATAATACGGTTATGTATGGGCCTATCACAAAAGAGGCATGGTACACACCGAATAAGCGTACAGTGGGTTCGGGACCAACAGAAGGTGTTTTAGAAGTCAGCCCGAGAGTTAAATCGGTAGCACAGTTCAGGAATTATGCGCCTAAAGTTGCGACAGAATTTGTTTTTGACCCGACTACAAATACATTTGTAGTTGGAAAAGTCCAGATGTCGACCAAAGGGCTTTCGCCTCACCAAAATCTCGTAAAAACTATTAACGGAGATCCGAAACAAGTTGTAGGGGGTATGTTTAAAAGAGGAAGTAATGGAGAAATTATTACCAACGAAATGTCAGGTCATTATCATCAAAACTGGACTCCTCAAATTAGGGAGCAATTCAAGAAATTCCTGCAAAGTAAAACTGGCCAGACGGTCCGACATAATGCTTCAACGACATTTTAATTCTTGAAACATGAAAAATAGTATTTATGATACCCTTATATTCGAAAACCAGGAAATCAGATTTCAAAAAATCGCCGTTTTCGAATTAATCAATCTACATTTTGGAATAACGGATTCGGCATGGATATTAATAGATCAAGGCACTATTTATATCCTACCCTATAGTGAAAATAACTTTATAGGTTTTTATAAAATACTTGAATTGAATTTTGAAGATTTCTTGAATTCATTTCTTGTAGATCAGAAGGAAATAATTCGCTATTTTCCTTTAGACAAAATAACAATGTCTGTGTTTCAATCGGAGTCTAATTATTGGCTAGGCCTATGCCTGAACCTATTAAAAGCACTTGATTACGGTCAAGAGAGTATTGTTTATAATAATCAAAATAGAAACACAACTTGGATCAGTCAAGAAAATATTCATAAAATAAAAAGTCTGGCGAAAAAACCATCACATTAAAATGGGAATTATAGATAGTAATATCCGTCAACTCTAATTGTCGGGTCGATGAAATTATCCGGCAATGGAAAACATCATTAAACATTCCTATATGGAATGTTTTTTCTTTATTTATATCCCAAAACCGTGACATGAAGACCTCCATGCTCTTACTTCCACTCTTCACCAAATTCATCCGCGACACCAAAACCGGTAAGCGGCTCAAGAGGAACGGCGAGCTTATCCGACCCGACAGCATACAAAACTACAAATATGTTTTATTGAACCATTCACGCAAAAAAACCATAATAGATCAGATTATAAAACTATGGTCCGTTCTTAAGTCAGGAATTGGACGGACCATTGTAATTCAAGCCTTTTAGGCTACATATTTGGACTTTGAAATGCACAATCAGATTGTCTCCAGCTTCCCGTGCAGTTTCTCAATCTCCGTATCCATATACGCCTGCGCATGATGCACATACCGGTTAAAGGAATTCCCGCCCTGCGTATGCCCGCTCACTTTTCGCACCAGGTGGTCGGGCATGCCTAATATGAGCATCGTCGTAATGGCTGTGCGGCGCATCATGTGCGAACTCATCTTGTCGCAAAAACGTATCGGCGTATTGGCAGATGAAGCCATTTTGACCGCCTTACCGAGCTTTTCGCGTGATACGTCCACAGGATCGGTAAAACCTGCGGCTTCCCCGATTTCCTTGAGCGTTTTGTTGAAGTTGAACAGGCTCAACTGTCCGAACACCGTCGCCCTTTTGTTATTCGATGCCGACCATTGTTCGAAGATTCTGACCGCATATTCGGGCAACCGCACCTTGGTGAATGCTTTGGTCTTCTTCGATTTCACCTTGAGGTACCACTTGCCGTCCGTGTGCTCGAAATTGTGTTTGGTGAGCAGGAACAGATCCGAGAAACGCAAACCGGTCGTACACCCGAACACGAAAATGTCCTTGACCTTGCGCTGACGGTCGGTGAGCTTTTCCTCAAACGATTTGTCGTGGATTAGGAACTTGAGTTGGTCGGGCGACAAGACCTGTATCTCGATTTCTTCTTTTCGCACATAGAATTGCTTGTGGAAATCACCCGTATGGATGTGTTTCTCGGTCTTGAGGTAATTGAAGAAAACCCGTATCGTCTTGATGTTCGCGCCTACGTAATTGTCGTGGCAGCCGTTCTTGTACAGATAGTCGGTAAAGCCGCGATAGAACTTTTTCCAATAATTCTTCTCGACCAGCAATTCGCGTTTGTTGAGCCGCGAGGTATCGCGTATGCGCAAATCGAAACCGGTGCTTTCCGAAAATCGCGTCAGGTTGAGCAGCACGTACTTGTAGTTCTGTATGCTATCGGGCCGGATGCGCTCGCCGTTCTTCTTGAGTCGCCTGCCGGTTTCGGTATCGCGGATGAATTGGGTGAAAAGAGAAATTAGAGGCTTTCTAATCATTTAGTTTTAAATGAAATAACAAACAGAATTAAAACATTTAACGATATGTTTTGTTCATCTTACACAGCCATGTATTTTTCTTCGCATATATTAAAACAGAGAATACAAATATTATTTTTTGAAAGTAATGTTTATAATGTCTTTTGATAAAAAAGATTCTGGGTTAAGAATCTTTATTTCATTCAAATTATCAATGTTGCCACCGACCATACCTTGGTATTCCAAATTATTGATTTTAAAATCTATCAGCATAAGGTCCCCGTTGTCATACGCTTCCCATTTACCGACGACTTTCTTGCCGTCGAGATCAAACTCGAAATCATTGTTTTCTAACAGATAAAGTTTAATATCGGATCCTGTTTTATCAGCACTAGACTTATTTTCATATTCCGATACCTTGTAATTGCCCATGAGTTGGCGTTCAATTTTGTTAGTACATGACAATGCAAAAAACAAAATTATAGATGTGATAAATAGCAGTCTATTTTTTTGCACCATAGCCATATTGCCTAATTTTATTGGTATACTCTTTTTTATTCATAGTAAAACTAAAGTACTGACTCGTATTGGAGTAAGTACGTTGCTCTGTTAGGTAGGGGTAGACATCATAAGGTTCTCGAACAGTCGACATAGGGCTATCTACGAACCAGTTTACAAATGGGATGTCCTTGGTAAGGTTGCCCGATGTAAAACTAGTAACATTAAATATTTCAACCAAAATATTGTCTGAATCAACCTTGCCGATTCGGACACTAACACTTCCCATGAAATGTTCAAGGCTTAAAAAGCCGCTTTTAATATCAGTATTTATTTCATTTCGTGCCCCCATGCTCCAAGCAAAAATTCCGTCACTTTGTCCTTTCCGGTCCCATTTGATTAGTGATTCTCCCACAGCAATTGAATTTTTCATCAATCCTGAAAATTTTCCATTTTTAGGAAATACGATATTTTCAGGACCTTCTCCCCAGATGAAATTTCCTAATAGAATATTTACCATTGCATTTTCATCTTTAATTTTATTTTCCGTCGTGTTGCTCATTATGTAAATATTATCAGTATTTACATATCGTTGCATGGGGTCATTTCGATTGTTTCCGAAAAAGATACTTTCATCTGTGTTTGAAACGCGATTTTCGACATCCAGCAATTCTTTGTTTTGTTGATACAATTCATCTCCTCCTGTTAACACATATGGTCCATCAATTGCAAAAGTTTTATATTTATATTTTGCTTGATCTGGCTCATCGGGCTCCAAGCCTTCCAATTCTACCATATCTACAACTCTATTCCCACTAAACTGATACGGTGTATACCACGGATATTTCTTCTCCAACGGATCCACCGCAAAGAACCTCCCCACCCTTGGATCATGCATCCTGAAGGTATAGTTCAACGAATTCCCCTTGCCCTTGACCTCGTCGTCGTTCTCCTGGCCCTGGTAGCCGTA
>NZ_JACBJI010000013.1 GCF_013401995.1 Flavobacterium agri | reverse complement strand
GGTTCTCCCTTACCATGTTGACGCGTTTCAACTACGGTACGGAATACCAGGTTGAGGTTGCCGTGAAGACCAACGGTGCGTGGTCAGGATATGGTTCTCCGTGTAACGTGACCTCACCGGCCGTTCCGATGCTCACCAATTGTGGTGCGACAATCACGAGCACGTCAACGTATGTGGCGACAACCAGCTTGAACCGTGTTCAGGCTTATCGCTTCGAAATTACGAACATGACGACTTTCGAACAGATTATTGTCGATCGTTCTCAGAATTGGTTCACCTTTACCAATGTGCCGAATTTCGTTCCGGGTGCGACATATGCCGTACGCGTTGCGTTGCAGACCTCAGGTTATTGGTCGCCATTCGGTGAAGCGTGTGAAGTGATTGCTCCAGGAGCTACAAGAACTACGATTAAAGGAGATGACCAGCCTATGGTAGATTTCCGTGCCGTCGTTTATCCGAACCCTTACACCGAAAGCTTTGCGCTCGACATGGATACCTCAAGCGAGGATAAAGTCCAGGTCAAGGTGTACGACATGATCGGAAAGCTGATCGAGGAGCGCGAGTTCGCTATCGACGCCATCGAGGCACAGCAATTTGGGGAACGTTATCCTTCAGGAGTCTACAACCTCGTTGTAACCCAAGCTGGATTCGTGAAAACGCTAAGAATAATCAAGCGTTAAAATGATGTAAAAGGTTATTTAGTAATCTATTATGTGTTAAAACCCTTCTCAGAAATGAGGAGGGTTTTTTTATTATGCTTTTTGTCGAGTATTAGTGCATTTCGTCGATTTTAATAAAAATAATTTAACAAACAGTTAACTATTCTGTAAATTAACGATGCATTTTAACTCAATTTCTAAACTATGACTAAAAACTACCACTGTTTTGGGTCAGGCAGGTATGCTTTGCCCAAAAACGATGTGTTGGTAGTGGAGGAGTATTCTCCGCCACCGCCAGAAACGAGACGAAAACTCTCGAAAATGTTCAATTATTTATTGCTTTTTTTCCTCTTCTTTGGTGGGTCGGCGATTTCGCAAACCTACACGATAGGAACTGGAACGACCACAAGTAGCGCGAGCGGTGTCACGCCATTCACTACCTTGTACGAAGATGGTAGGGTTCAATATCTCTATTTGGCTTCACATCTCACCGCTGCAGGTATGACTGCCGGCAACTACGATCGTTTCGCGTTTAACTTTACGGCACTGGGAGGTCCTTTTCCCAGCAACGTAAATTTGAAAATGGGTCTTACTTCTACGGTCACGACCCTTACGGCGCTGAATACGTCGGTCCCTATGACTACGGTATTTAGTTCTGCGTCTCCTCTAACCATTACTACAGGGTGGAATACTTGGGCCTTATCCTCTGCATTCGCTTGGGATGGTACGAGCAACATTCTGGTCGAAGTATGTTTTGACGACAATTCCTGGAGTGGTAACTACACGGTTCAAACCACTCAATTCGCTTCTGGGGTCTCGAATACCTATGGGCTGTTTGACGATGGAGTTGCGGGATGCGCTATGACCACTTCGCCAAATTCCCCGCCATCAGCAGCGCAAAGACGTCATCGTCCTAACGCGCAGTTCACCAAAGTGGCCGTAACGCCGCCAAACTGCGCTACTGGTCTTTCCCCAGCCGATGTCGCGACAGGAGTTTATCGTAACCCTGTTTTGACATGGACAGCCGCTACGGGTAGCCCATCGAGTTATGATGTGTATTTCGGAACCTCTCCAACGCCTGCTCTTGCAAGCAACGTAACGGGAACTTCTTATACACCAACTGCGCCGCTATTGGCGAATACTGTTTATTATTGGCAAGTAGTACCTAAAAATGTCAACGGACCAGCCACTGGTTGCTCTGTCCAATCTTTCACTACGAGCGCCGATCTGCTATATTGTACTCCAACAACGACTTTTGGATGTACCGACGGCGATGTTATCGCAAGGGTAATCCTCAACACGCTCGACAATAACTCAGGAACCGGATGTCCTAGCGGAACTGCCGGATACTCGAATTATACTACAAACGGAGCGTTGACCACGACTCTACAAGCTGGAAGTACTTACGGCTGTACCGTATATGCGGGTCAATATCCAGAAGGATACGCCGCATGGATCGATTATAACGACGATGGGGTGTTCGATAACTCTACAGAACGCATCGGATTCTCTGTAGGTCAGGTGGCAGGAAGTGGAGTAGTAGGCCAATTAGGGTCTTCGGCCACTTTCCCTATTACGCTTTCTTGTAATCCGCCTCTTGGTCAGCACCGTTTAAGAGTGCGCGCGATGTACAACACCAATGGTTCAGCCGTTACGCCTTGTGCCAACAACAGCTATGGTGAAGTAGAAGATTATGTAATCACGATTACCGCTCCGGATCCTTGTCCTGCACCGTCAGGATTGGCTTCTGCCAACGCGACCAGCACTTCGGCCGACTTGAGCTGGAACCCGGGTTGCGTCGAGACCAATTGGGAAGTTTTCATCCAACAGCAAGGTTTAGGGGCTCCGACAGGTTCGGGAACTCCGGTTACTTCGAGTACCTATCCGGTAAGCGGATTGACTGCAGGGCCGGCTTACGAGTTCTACGTTCGTGCAAACTGTTTAGGAAACGGGTTCAGCTCTTGGGCTGGGCCGTATGTATTCACGACTCCGCCTTGTTCGACTTTGTTGACTCCTGCAGATGATACTACGAACGTTTCACTTGCGCCGGGTTATGCCGAAATCACATGGGCTTCCGCGGCAAGTGCGACGTCATATAATGTGTATTTCGGAACGACGAGCGGTTCGTTGACCAACATCGGATCGATTTCAGGAAATTTAGCCCAAATAACAGGATTGGTTTACAATACCACCTATTTCTGGTCTATCGCTCCTGTGAATGCGCAGGGTGAGACTTTGGGTTGTGCGGAGTTCTCGTTCACTACCGAAGCTGCTCCGGCAGATGACTTATGCGAGACCGCAACATCTTTGGATGCACTTACATCGCCGGTAAGCGGTGCGACTACAGGTTTGGCCGATAATTATTCGCCAAGCTGTAATTCCACTTCAACTGGAGATATCGGTCCGGACAAGTTCTACAGCATCACCGTTCCTGCCAATTATACGTTGGTAATCGGTCTTACTGCTTCCAACTATGATTCCGTACACAGCGGTTTCTACGGATCTTGTGCCTCACAAACAGAATTGTTCTGTTCGGATACTGAAATCGTAGACCATACCTGGACAAACAATACAGGTTCGACCCAAACGGTTTACTGGGTTCAGGATTCATGGTACACAGGCTCGGGAACGTTTACGTTGGCCTGGACTTTGACTCCACCGCCTGTTGCCATTACCGGATTCACTCCGGCATCGGTTTGCGGTGAAGCAGGAGGAACTGAATTCACTATTACCGGTAGCAACTTTACCGGTGCAAGCGAGGTTTATTTCAACGGAATCGGAGCACCTTCGTTTACCGTTAACAATGATAACTCGATTACCGTTACGGCACCGGCAGGAGATATCGCCGGACCGATCACGGTTTATGCACAACCAAGTTCTAACGGTTCTACTTCTAGCTCAAACAATGTTATCGTGTATCCTTTGCCTGTTGTAGATGCTATTACAGGAGGCGATGCTACGCTTTGCGAAGGAGATACTGTAGATTTGGAAAATGCTTCTCCAGGTGGTACTTGGAGTTCAGATGACGAGAGCGTCGCAACGGTTGATGCCGAAGGTTTGGTTTCTGCGGTAAGCGCCGGAGACGCTACGATTTCTTATTCGGTTACCGACAATGGTTGTACGACCGCAGTTACGACATCTATCCATGTAAATGCGCCGGTCGTTTCATCGAACCCTTCTCCTCAAACGGTTACTACAGGTAACGATGCTGCTTTCTCTGTTTCGGCTACCGGAGCAGAAGGTTATCAGTGGCAGGTTTCTGTAGATGGTGGAGATACGTTTGACAATTTGCCGGAAGCCGCTCCATACAGCGGAACTTTCACCAATACCTTGTTGATCACAGGCACACCGGATACGTTGAACGGCAACCTGTATCGCGTCATCGTTTTGGCTGCAGATCCTTGTCCTGACTACGAGTCGACTGCTGCCGTACTCAATGTCGGGGATATCGGAATCTTGATCCATCCGCAAAACGTTGCCCAATGTTCTACAAGTCTTTCGGACGCCGTTTTCACGGTAGTTGCTTCGGGAACTGTGAATTCTTATTCTTGGGAAGAAGATCAGGGGCTTGGATTCAACCCGCTTTCAGACGCAACCGTTTCAGGTATTACTTATAGCGGAACTGGAACCGACCAATTGACCGTTTCTGGTTTGACTTTGGCTAACTCAGGTTATGCTTACCGCGTAGTAGTGGTCGGACCAGCCAATTCGGCTACTTCGAATGCTGCTTCTTACACAGTTAATCAAGGTGTGAGTATCACGACCAACCCATCGAGTACTTCGGTTTGTTATTCGGGCGGAACTGCCTCATTCACATCGGCTGCCTCGGGAAGCGTCGCCGGTTATATGTGGCAATATTCTACGAACAACGTGAGCTTCAACAATGTCGTTAACGGAACGCCTACCGGAGTTACTTATACTGGGGCTTCAACGACTACTTTGAACGTCACTACCACGGCCGGCACGCCAACTGGAGGAACATATTTCTACAGAATGGTTGCAGATGGAACCGGAGTTTGTGCCGATGCTTCTTCTACAGGTGCACAATTGATGTTCAATACACCTGCCATCACGTCTCCGCCATCGGCGAGCAGTGTTTCAAACGGTACGTCGACTACGTTTACTGTCGCTACAAGCGCACCGTCTCCGTCCTACCAATGGCAGTATTCCACTTCTAGCAGCGGTCCTTGGACTAACGTTGCCAACGGAACGCCGGCTGCTTTCACGTACACAGGCGCTACAACGGCTACTTTGAACGTTGCTGCCGGAGCGGCCGCTACATCTAGCTCTGCACGTTGGTATCGTGCTATCGTGACTTCTGCAGGATGTTCGGTAAACTCAACTGGCGCCCAATTGACGGTTACGGCTTATTGTAATCCGGCACCGGGTTCACAGGATAACAACGGTATTACGAACGTAACTATCGGAACCATCAATAATACAACAGGTTCAGAAGCTGGTTATTACGGTAATTATGCCGGTATGTCTACCAACATCCAACAGTTGACTACGGTTCCTTTCAGCATCCAATATTCAACAGGATATACTTACGATACGACGATTTGGATCGACTGGAATAACAGTGCGACTTTCACTTCAGACGAAATCGTATATCAAGGTACTTCATTGGCCGACAACCCGACTACTTTGTCAGGCTCGATCAACGTTCCTTTGACCGCGCCGGTCGGCCCTCACAGAATGCGTATCGGCGGTGTGGATTCAGGTCCTTTGACCAACCCATGCTACACAGGTTCTTGGGGAACTTTCGAAGACTATACTGTAAACGTACTTGCCGCTCCTGCTTGTTCGGGAACTCCGGCAGGTGGAACAGCTACGTCTTCGGTTGCCGCAGTCTGCGTTTCCGGAACTGCTACATTAACCGCTACAGGTTATACTACGGGTGTTACCGGAGTTTCAATCCAATGGTATAACACGGTTTCGGGAGCGATTCCTGGGGCGACAAACCCAACGTATACGACTCCTGTACTAAGCGCACCTGCTTCTTATTTCCTTCGCGTGACTTGTGCCAACGGTGGTGCATTCGCCGATTCGAATACGGTTTCGATCGGAGTCAATAATCCAAGTGTGACTGGCTTCGTTCCGGGATCTCGCTGCGGAACAGGTACGGTCAACCTAAGCGCTACCGGATCTGCCGGTACAAGCGTAATATGGTATGAAGCAGCCTCTGGAGGCGCGCCTCTTTACACGGGAGAAAACTTTACCACGCCAAGCATCAGCTCGACTACAACTTATTATGTAGAAGCCAATGCAGGCGGATCATCGGGTTATGCAGGACCTTCGGGCAATGCGACTTCGACTAACGGAACTAACGTAGGAAGCCACGGTGTTTCTCTTACGACTACGATTCCAAACGTTACGATCAACAGCATCCGCGTACCATTCACCGGAACAGGAACCATAACATTCGCGTTGAAAGACACGGGTAACACCACTGTTTTGGCGTCGTATGTTTCTGGAACCGTAACGGGATCAGGATTGACTCCGATCGTAGTTCCTGTCAATATCAATATCGCGAATGCAGGAAACTACATCCTTGTCGTGAATGCCGTATCGGGAACTGTAAATAACTTGGGTTATGGAACAGGTTCATTCCCTTATACTGCACTATCAGGCGCATTCAGCATCACAAGCGGATATTGGTATGCCAACGACCCTAGCATGCTTTACATCTTCGGAGTCAACGTTTCGACAGGTTGTCCATCGGCCAGAACGGCTGTAGAAGCTACGGTGAACACACCACCGGCTTTTGCCCTCAGCGGCGGTACGGCTACTATTTGTGATGGGTCTTCGACCACGACTCCAGTAACGGTTACTACGGGTGCCGCAGATTATGACACCTATTCTTGGTCACCTTCGACAGGTGTGACCGGAAATGCAGGCTCAGGATGGACATTCAACCCGACCACTACCACTTCTTATGTGTTGACTGCAAGCAATTCGGTTTCGGGATGCGCCAACACGGCTGCATTCGCCGTGACGGTGAATCCGCTTCCTCAGAATTTCAGCGTGGCTTCGGCTACTATGTGTTCGACAGATGCGCCGGTTCAATTGTCAATGTCTTTCGGAGCGAGCGCACCGACTACAGGATGTACTTTGGTGACGTTCTCAAGTCCTTATCCTGGAACGACATTCAGCTCTGAGACTTGCGACGGAAGTTCGGTCAACTCGATTGCCACGAACTGCTACACGGGAGAATATTCCAATGTAGACGTTTCGGCCTTGACCAAATATGTATTCTCGTCTTCAGGACCTGGCGATTTGGTAACGATTACGTCTGAGGACGGAGCTACTGTTCTCGCCGCCGGACCTTCTCCTGTCACGTATGTGAACGTTGAAGCCGGTACGATACGTTTCTATTCACAAGAGGTAGCATGTGCTGCAGGTCAGGCGGTAAACAGAACGCGTTCGTTCGTTTGTTCTCCTGTAAGCGGAGGAGTTTGGTCTCCGACAACAGGATTGTTTACAGATGCTGCCGGAACCGTTCCTTACACCGGGACAGTCGCATTGAGCGTATATGCTAAACCTTCTTCGACGACTGGTTATACGGCAACTGCGACTACTCAAGAAGGATGTCCTCGCAGTGCATCGGCAACCGTGACGGTAAATATCGCAACGACTTGGTATGTAGATGCAGACGGAGATAACTACGGAGATTCTGCATTACCAACCGTATTGGCTTGTGCCCAGCCTTCAGGATACGCTGCTTTGGCAGGTGACTGTAACGATGCTGTAGCGGCAATCAACCCAGGCCATGCCGAGGTTGCTTTCAACGGTGTGGATGACAACTGTAACGGCACGATCGACGAGGGCAGCCAACTGTTCTCTCAAGTCCTTGCTTCACAGTGCGGCACTACCTTGACTTCGATCAGTTCATTGATCGGAGCCGTGAGCTTCGGAGCTCCAGTCGACGGATACCGTTTCCGCGTGGTCAACACCACTACGAACGCTGTACAGACGATCGACCGTACGGTTCCGAACTTCAGCATGACCATGCTGGCCAGCTACGACTACGCCACGACGTATTCCATCAGTGTGATGCTTCGCCGCAACGGCATCTGGCTCAACTACTACGGAAATGCGTGTCTGGTTTCTACACCGGCCGTTCTCGATCCGGGTGGGGCTGCAGCCGTTACGCCTTCACAGTGCGGTATCGTGCTTCCTAGCAT
>NZ_JACBJI010000012.1:5326-9206 GCF_013401995.1 Flavobacterium agri | reverse complement strand
CAAGCTAGAAAAAATCATAAGTTTTGTTACCTTTCGTATCGGCGGAGAGATCCGTCTCCGAAAGGCTGCCATGATCGGTTAGCGGTCTAACGTTAGCAGCCATATCACCATCACGAATTAACAATCAAGTGAACATAACAGTAAAAATAATTTGGCAACTAATTTTATTGAAAATAATACACCTTCGAATTTGGCGAAATGTAATACCAATATTATTCGCAATATCACTCGGCGGCTGTCGAAATCAACATGAAAATCTAGAGTTTAAAATTGAAAATAATTACGTTGGCATTTGCGCAATATTTATTGATGACAAAACCGAGATAGAGAATCCAAGCATCCTTTTAAAGAATGGTTTGGCAAAAATTCCATCTGAGAATTTGCGGTCGACTATGATTTTTAAAGAAGCTAGCAATAAAATAATTCCAGTGCTTGAGATAGGCGAAATCCCAAGAAATCATAATGAGCGCTATATTTTCCATCTCTCTGAAAACAACATTTACGAAGCATGCGAAATTGATGAAATTTCATACTTAGATTTCTTTGTTGGTACTCAAAAAGAATTCAACGACTGGAAATCACTTAGACAACACGAATTGGATTTCTTTAATTCAAAATCTATAAATTGGTGCGAGTTCTTAAAAAATGAGGCAAACTAATAAAATGGCTAATTTTAAATTTTAAAAAGATACGGCTGCTAACAGCCGCTCCCGAGCCATTGCTGGTAGCTGTTTATCCAGACGATCTTTGTACCAATTTCATTATATTCACGCCGGAGGGTACAATCTCCGAATTCCGCAACGGCCGGGAGCGGCGAAGCGTTACCCGAAATGCCAAAAAAATCGAGGTTATGAAAATGCTATTAATCACTTTTTTTTCTATTTCAAGTTTAAGTTATTCGCAAAACGAAAAAATCAAATGGATTGATGGCAAACGTATGGCGGAAATCGAACTTGAAAAAGCAAAGCGCGAGAAACAAGATGTCAGTTTTGTAAAAAATAATAAAACTCTAATTCCTATAAAAGATTCTGTTTCTGCAATCATAGCTATGGAGAGAATACTATTTCCTGTGTTTGGAAAGGAAAGCATTCAAAGCCAAAAACCATACAATGTCTACTTTGTTAAAGGATATTGGGTTGTTTTTGGAAGTAAACGACGGAAAGATGAAGCCGGAGGCGTTTTTTCAATAATCCTCGATAAAAAAAACTCGTCGATACTAAAAATTTCTTATGGTAAATAAAGGCACTTCGGGTAACAGCGCATCTTGAGCTATCGCTGGCTTTAGGTAAAAGAAAGTGCTTTTTCTAGAGCAACAAAACTGTGAATTTTTCAGCTTTTGGAAGCTAGAAAAATCCATCAGTTTTGTTACCTTTCGTTCGCCGGAGAGAACAATCTCCGAAGAACCGCGACAGCCAAGATGCGCGAAGCGTTAACTGAAATTTTATGAAGACCATCTTACTAATTTCGTTGTTAATAATGTCCCAAGTTATTTTCTCTCAGAATAACTCCATAATAAAAACTGACAATTCGGTTGGTGTCATTTTCTCAGAAACGTACTTTGAAGAAATGGCGCAAACATTCACTCCAACTACTTTTGAAATTGAAAAAGTTGAGAAACTCATAGCTACATTTAATCCTAAATCAAAAGATTATAATGATGATATAAAAAAGAAAGTAAATTTATTGAGTCGTGGTAAATACTTTAGACAGTATTTTGGATTTGATATTAATGAGAATAACAAAGTGAAAATGATATTGATAAGATTTATAAGAATCAACAAGAATTCATCTCCAGAAGAAATGAGAAATTGGGAAATCGAACCGTCAGTTGATCCGAATATTATAGAGTTGAAATATGATGTAAATCTTAATAAATTTTATGTTTAATTTCTTCCGGTTTATTAAAACTTCAGTTAACCGCCGCTAATTTTGATCGCGGCTTCTAGGTGAATTGAACATCTAATTCTTTAACTTCGTTTCCGTTCGGCAGACACTACTCTCTCCGAATTTAGCCGCGACCAAAATTAGCGGCCTAACGTTAGGTGCCATTATAAAGAGAAACCGTGGAAAATAATGAAAATTTAGTTAGGGTAAAAACGTTATCAACACGAATTAATAATGATTTCGTGAGCGCGACAAAGCTCAACCCAAGGATAAATATTGAAGGGAATCTGAAAAGCAGAAAAAATAAACTTTCAAAATTACTTCATGAAAATTTGCAAGATTACTTGGATTTATACGATGAGGCAATCAGACTTACAATTTGCTCACACGAACTGTTTAAAGAACATTTTCCTGAAAAATCAACTCCATCATTTGTTGTACTAACGGCTAAAATGGTGACATTAATGTTAGGTATAAAACAAATGCTTGAGGCCGGATTTTCCGATTGCGTAAAAAACTTGGAAAGACCGTTAATTGAGGCAAATGAAGTTTTCTTTGCATGTTTAATTGATCCTGAACTTAGTAAATCCTTTTCGTCCACATCCGCTCTATATGATAATGACAAATTTTACTGGGAAAATTTTTCTAAAGGAAAACTAGATAAGCAATGTCAAAAATTATATGAAAAGATTGAATTAAAAAAAGAAGACATTGAAAACCTAAACTTACGAAAATCAGCTTTAAAAAAATTCCTCTCTGAATCAATTCACTCATCATTTAATGCTGCATTTTCAAGCTATCTAATGATGTCGATTGATTTTAAAATAGAGGATAATATTTATGGAAAAGTAACTACGGCCTATCCACGTCTTCTTATATCATTAATTGAAGAAACACATCTATTTAATAATCTTTTAAACGATGCATTGGATAAAAAGGTCTGTCCTGAACTTGAAGGTATTGAAACTTTAAATTCGTATAAGTTGTATAAGTTCTATAATGAAAAGTTTCACTTACTATTTCATACATATTATCTAAAACTTGAAGAAGACTCAAAATCATATTCAAAGTTTTTTGAAGATATAAGAGCATACTTGGAAAGCAATAACGGCACCTAACAGCGCATCTTGATCTATCGCTGGTTTCAGGTAAATTGAACCGACTTTTTCCATAACTTCGTTTCCGTTCGGCAGAGAAAACTCTCTCCGAAAAGCCGCGACAGCCAAGATGCGCGAAGCGTTACCTGAAATGCCCTGAAAATCTATGAATCCAGACAAATTATATTTAGCGATTTACCATGACGAAGAAGGTAAAAAGTCAAGAATTTCTATCACCAACTATTTAAATTTAATAGCTGAAAAGGATAAAGTTGAAATATCTAAGTTTATTTATAACCGATTGTATTCGCGATATATAAAACCGTTTTCATTTGATGATGAAAATTTCAAGTCGCAATTCATAAATGGATTCTCGATAATGGCAAATTCTTGTTTGCTTATAGAAACTTTAGAATCATTTAAACAAGGATTTGGAGACACAAACGGAAAGTCCGAGAAAATGTTTGTAGATTTTTTTAACAGCGAAGCAAATTTTGAAGTTTTAAAGACGCATGCTAAAAACTTCTACAAAAATATTAGGTGCGGCATTTTACATCAAGGTGAAACAACAGGCGGATGGATTTTGGTTAAACGCGCAGAAAAGCTATTTGAATCTGAGAAACTGAAAATTAATCCAATACTCTTTATGGAACAACTAAAAGTTTCTTTAGAAGGTTATAAAGAAAAGTTGCAAAATGAAGAATGGGATTCAGCTACTTGGGATAATTTTAGAAGTAAAATGAGGAAAATCATTTCTAATTGTGAATAGGCACTTCAGGTAACCGCCGCTAATTTTGATCGCGGCTTCTTGGTGAATTGAGCGTCTAATTCTTTAACTTCGTTTCCGTTCGGCAGACACTACTCTCTCCGAATTTAGCCGCGACCAAAATTAGCGGCCT
>NZ_JACBJI010000012.1:3729-5262 GCF_013401995.1 Flavobacterium agri | reverse complement strand
CTTGCGCCGGACCGCTAACCGCCGCTAATTTTGATCGCGGCTTCTAGGTGAATTGAACGTCTAATTCTTTAACTTCGTTTCCGTTCGGCAGACATTACTCTCTCCGAATTTAGCCGCGACCAAAATTAGCGGCCTAACGTTAGTGGAAACCGCCCCAATTACGTTTTGGGAAATTATTGCAAGTATCTCTTTTCAAGTTGTTCGATTTTAGTTATATGCGGCGACATTTTTCGTCGGTTACGATATTGCAAATTTGTTAAATCTAAAACCGCTCTGGCAATTCCTGCTTGCGCCCAAGCTTTAAATGGACCTGTCTGCCAGTAATCGTTCTCAATTTTGCTAAAATGGGGCTTCACTTTTATCCATGCTTCCGCCAAATCGCTTAGCGAGATGTTGTGTGATATTAATTCATTTAACAGAACACCGGTAGATTCTATATCCTTTTTGCGTTTTGGAAAATTTGAGTCCATAAAGGCTTGAAGCGAATCAATATTCAACTCCGCATCTTTGTAAAAATCGCTTTTCCTGTTATGAAGTTCTCGCCTATATTCCTCACTTTCCTTTTTCAAATCTTCAAACTGCTCATCGGCTTCCTCTAATTTAGCACTGATTCGATATAATTTCCTTCGAAATTGTTCAGGTGTTTGAGCCTCATTCTTATATGCTAAATTGTGTTCAATTTCAGCCCAGGCATGCATAAGAACAGTTCGAACCTGAATCTCACAACGCAAAACTGACAAGCCTTTAAAGTTTGGAGTTTTTTCCCAATCTTTTTTTATTGATGCCATCACATGGTGTGAGCGGTAACCGAATTGATCATACTTTAGGTTTTCTTGCTTATTCACCGACTCGTGAACATCGAATTCCTTTTCTAATATTTCAATTATTCTGTTCACGTCCTTTTGATAATAGCAAATAATCCGCACACCACAGACATCTTCAACCTCATTGGGATGTTCATAGCCTTTGCGCTCAATCTTTTCAACAAAAGATTCCACTTCTTTAACTCTATAGATTACCGAGAGCATTTTTATATTCGAGCTATCCAAAAGAATTTGTATTGATTCGGAAACATTTTTTCCGAGGCGCTCATATAAAGGAATCCCATCCTTGTAATCTTTAATATATCCGCTTTCCATATCTCAAAATATATTGGAAATTTAAATTAATTTTGAAAATTGCCTAATTTTAAACTGCGGCATCCACTAACCGCCGCTAACCGCCATTGCTGGGTTTCAGGTAAAATGAAGTGCTTTTTCCAATGCCATAAAACTAAAAATTTTTCTGCTTTATCAAACTAGAAAAATTCATTAGTTTTATTACTTTTCCGTTCGGCAGAGAATACAATCTCCGAAAGCCAGCAACGCTCGGTTAGCGGCCTAACGTTAGCTTCCAGCCACGTTTTCCGAGTCAAAAACAAATTTGCCGTTGGATATTCGTTTTTGCAAAGCTAATCGAAATCGAGTTCTGTAGCGACCGTAAAATCTGTGAACGAATTGCGCCGCAAAAAAAAATCTGAAAACCTTTTTGTTG
>NZ_JACBJI010000012.1:0-3690 GCF_013401995.1 Flavobacterium agri | reverse complement strand
TTTCAAAACTTCCTATATTTACGGTGGAGAATACTTTCTCCGATCGGCCGCAAAGTTCAAAGAATGCGCCGAACGTTGTGCGAAATATTTAAACCTCGTTGAGTAATGAGCTACATTTTTAGAACGACACATTTCAATTCAAAAACGTCAACAATTCAATTTAGTAACAAGCTAAACGCATATAACTTGATTGACTTTTGTACGGCGGTGGATAAATTCGGTGCGACTGGCAGAGAAAATCTCACGATTGACTTAAAGGCTGTTAGAACTGCATACCCAAGTGGCGTACTTCCGATTATAACAAGTTTAGATACGCTTCGCAAAAATGGCATTGATATTTATGTACAACTACCAAAAGATGACGATACTAGAAAGCTTTTTCGAAATGTAAATTGGGCACATTTTTTATCTCCCTCTCAATATGATAAATCAGAATCGACACATGATAGACACTTGGTGACTAGAAGATTTGAAAATGCTGAACAGCAAAAGGCGGTTGTCGATGATTTTATGGACGTTGTTTTGCGCAATATGCATGTTCCCAAGGATATTATTTCTGGTTTGGAGTGGTCAATTAATGAGCTGACCGATAACGTTTTAAATCATTCTGAATCAAAGATGGGCGGGATTGTGCAAGCGAGTACTTATCCAAAAAATAAAGTAATTGCTTTCGCAGTTGCAGACAATGGAATAGGCATTTTAAAGTCTATGCAAGAAGGATTTCCAGATTTACGCACTGATTTAGATGCGATTGGAGAAGCCATAAAATCTGGTGTTACGAGGAATTCAAAATTCGGACAGGGAAATGGTTTGGCAGGCTCATTAAAAGTGACAACGTTGTCAGGAGGATCATTCGATATTACAAGTGGAGCAGGGAGACTAATTGTTACACCGGATGAAACAATAAAAAAACCAATGTTTAGAGGCTCGTATCACGGAACTGTTGTCTGTGGGCAAATATTGATGTCAAAAAAGTTTTCGGTTTCCCAAGCGTTAGATTTTGCAACAGGAAATAAAAATTACATTCCTGTAAATATTATAGAAACCCAATATGAAATGGACGATAAAGACTGTCTTATTTTAATAATGAAAAATGAAACTACCGGATTCGGCACCCGAAAATCTGGTATCCAGATTAGAACTAAAGTTTTAAACCTTTTAGACGCTCAGCCAACTTACCCTATTGTGATTGATTGGTCTGGTGTTCCAGTAATTTCCAGTAGCTTCGCTGATGAAATGATAGGAAAATTATTCATTTCACTTGGTGCGATTTCTTTTTCCGCACGGGTAAGAAACATTGGAATGGAAGAATTGGTTCGTAACCTTTTAGATAAAGCTATTGCTCAAAGATTAACCCAATCTCGAGATGAATATTAATACTTCGCACAACCGCCGCTAACCGCCATGGCAGCGGGATGAGCAGCGACGAAGATACATTTCTTAAGCCGTAAAAGCAAGATTTTTTCAAACGAAAAGTTAGAAAAAACCATTGCTTTTACTACTTTTAGTCTCGGCGGAGAGATCCGTCTCCGGCAGGCTGCCACGATCGGTTAGCGGCCTAACGTTAGGCGAAATTATATCATGAAACTGAGAACAATCTACATCATAATATCCCTTCTTATTTGCTCCACAAATTTTGGGCAATCTGTAAAAACACCGAAAAATTTAAAACAAGCTGTAAAATGGTTAGATGCAAGCACAACAGATAGTATTAAAACCGCAATAAAGAGCAGTAAAAATGATACAATAAAGAATATAAATTATCCGTATAAAGGAAAGTTTAAAACAATATATGATTGGACAAGCAGCGACAATCCCAATTCCAAAATATCTGATTATTTAAATAAAAAAGGGATTTTTTATCACGATGATGAAGTAATTCTAATCTGTTTTAAAAACTATTTATTATTTGGAAAATTTAATGAAAAAGAAATACTTGCGCCTTTTCAAAAACTAGAAGCCAAATGGAACGTTGAAGATGAAGTCCGCTACACAACAGATAGTCTTCGCGGTCACTATATACCAAAGAATTTAGAGGATAGCTTTAAAAGCTTAGATAGAATCTACTCCGATTCCATCAAAGTAGAAATTACAAAACTTTCTGAAGATGAATACATTTCCGGAAATTATAGATTTGGAATTGGATTGTGGATGAGAAATAATTGGCAACTTTGGGGCGGTTCTAGGCTTTCAAAGTTTTTCCGAGACAACGGAATTAACCATCCGGAATCAATGTCAGTAGTTCTTTTGGAAAGTTATCATAGATATTTAAATCATCAGGACTTGAAATTCCAGGAACAAAAAGAAACTTATTTAAAATACGAGGAAGAAGAAAAAATCCGTCAACAAAAACGGTTGGAGGAAGAATTAAGTCAAAAGAAGAAAGATTTTGACGAACTCAAAATTGGAGACATTTTAGAGTTTAACTACAAATATCAATTTTCAAGTGAGGAACAAGAAAGTAAATGGATGGATGATAGCTGCATTGCTAAAGGTATTCTAATTGAGAAAAATGAGAAATTATTGACTATTAAAGTACAAGTTACCGAAGCTTGCGGTAAAAGAGGAATTGTAATTTATAGTAATGATGATCATCATATTTTTAATAAAAAAAAGAAAAGATTAACGTCCCCTGAAAAAAGAGAAATCGAATATTTAAAAGAAAAAGAAGCAGCTTGGTTTAATGTTGAAGATTGGGATAAAATGTAATAACTTCGCCTAACAGCGGCTCACGGCCATGGCTGGCTCACGGTTAAAACTACGTAAAATTTCCATAACTTCGCTCCTACTCGGCAGAGAAAACTATCTCCGGATTCCGCCACGATCCGTGTAGCCGCGAAGCGTTATGCAACATATCATGAAGAACATAATAATTCCCCTTTCGATATTATTATCACTTACTATTTCCTCAGATTGCAAAAAATTGCAGAACGGAAATTACAAAGTAATTTTTGACGATTTATTTAAAGATCAATATCGAGAATATTATTTTTCGATTAATCAAGATGAATTCGTCTTGACAGAAGGAGACTCGATCAAACACTTAAAAATTGAATGGCTAAATGATTGTCAATTTAAAGTTGTCGGCCATACTGAACCAATGCAACCATGGACAGATTTTCAAAAAATACATTATTCTTCTGGCAGACCATATTATGAAATTACCGAAACATCCAATGACACATCAATCTTTGTGCTAAGAAAGAATCTTCATGTACAAATGTATTCGGGAAAAATCATTAAATTAAACCGTGATACGTCGCATAACCGCCGCTAATTTCGATTGCGGCAAGCTGACTAAGTTTACCAGCAGTTCTTTAATTTCGTACTTTTCCGCGGAGAGTACTCGCTCCGAAACGGCCGCAACCGAAATTAGCGGCCTAACGTTATCGTCCAGCCACGTTTCACGACAAATTTAGAACGTCTCTCCTATTCTGGTTTTAGTTTTTTTTCGAGATTCCAACTTGATGTCCATATTGAAGAAATTTTCCTCTGTGCGATTTAAAAAGGCTACTCACAATGCCGACCGAACCTAATCGCAGAAATAACCGAAAAAGAGTTAGTGGCAGCCGGGCATAGCGCAAAAAAAGATTTTTTGGGAAGATTTTTCGGTTTTTTATTTTTTCTGAACCGCAAGCAGTTCGTGTGGCCGAGACGATAACCGCTGGTAATCGCCAGTGCGGGTTTTCG
>NZ_JACBJI010000011.1:10633-41887 GCF_013401995.1 Flavobacterium agri | reverse complement strand
CGCTCCTTCTGCAGCATCCCGAAAGGATAGTAATCGCTGTAGCTGATGATGTCGGCATTGAACGCCGCCCCGACGCCTTCGGAGTCTCCCGAGAATCGGATTTTCTTGTCGTTGATCACCACGAGCACGTCGCCCAAATGGTTCGACAATTCGTAACGCTTGTCGCCGGCCACGTTGTAATAATCGGCCAGTACCGAAACACCCGGCGGATAGAACGTGCTGTCGGTCGCATCGAGGTAATCCGGGATGCTGTCGCCGTCGGCATTCGGTGATACGCCCGTATTCGGGTTGAAATCGTTGTCGCTGTTGTCGGTCTCTTCCCATGTCGGGTAACCGTCGTTGTCGTCATCGGCATCGAGATAGTTCGGGATCGCATCCCCGTCCGTATCCAAGGTCGCTCCCGTGGCCGGATTGCCGTCACCATCTGGATTGACGCCTTCGTAAACCGTCCATACCGCATCCCCGTCGTCGTCCGGATCGAGGTAGTTCGGCGTGCCGTCACCGTCGGTATCGTCGTCGGCCAGGTCATTGTTCGCATTGACGTTCTCGAAGATGTCGTAGATGCCGTCGTGATCGGAATCAAACAAGCACGGACCGAGTACTTTGACCACCGCAGGACTTACCGCCATCGCGTTGGTATCTCCGGTTTCGGTACTTGGGATCGGGCTGACGGTGCTGCTGCTTCCGAAATCGAAAGAAGTATGAACCGCCGCATTCGCACCGAAGCTGTAATTGAACCAGCAAATGTCGAACGTTCCAGGCCCGAGTTGCGATTGGGTCGCGCCGGCCGTAGACGAAGACGAGTTCGTAGTGGCCTGGCTTGCGGAAGCGACGGTATTGTTCAGCACAAACTGCCCGGTCGTTGCCGCGGTTCTGGTAAAGTTGACCTGCATGCCCACGTCGTTCATCTGCGCCTGTGTGATCGAGGCCGAAGTCGTATACGTGAACTTGTTCTTGCCGAAAGTATTGTCGTTGAATCGCCATTGCTCGTTGTAAGCGATGATTTTAGGCGAATACGTGTAATTTCCTGCAGTTCCCGATTTCACCGCGTACACTTCCTGACCCGTCAATTTGTTGCGCGTTTCGTTCGATGGGATGTAATTCACCACCCTCACATCGCTCATGTTTTTACCTGTCGGCAGTGTCAATCTCAAATACAGAGGCGCCGTGTTCTGGGCCGTCGTCAGGGTTTGGGTGTGATAAATATGGACAGCACCTTGAGGCGTGATCCTCTTGAAATACATTTTCCCTTGTCTGCGTTCAATCCTTAAACGATCGCCTTCGCCAAAGGTGATTCCGGCGCCCGCGGTAACAAGTGCGCCCGCATTGAATGTGAATACATTTCTGAGCGTTTGGTCCGTGGTGTTGAAGTACGCGTAACAATTGTCGTAGAAATCCGCGACTCCATTCGGATTCGTGCTGATTTTCAATCCCATCGTCGTAGCCGAAGCATTGGTCGTATTCTGGTCTGCATCGAGCGTCCGTTCGATATAACCGTCGCCTAACATCACCGGATTATTGGATACGAGTACCATTCCGCTGGCCGTAGTGTTGTTGATCGTATTCGGGAACGTACCATTGGTGATGGTCGCACCGGTCACGGCAGCAATTTGGTTAAAGCCCGTGCCAAAAGAGGTGAACGTATGCGAAACTTCATTTGTCGTCGCCGAACTCTTGTTGGTTACTGTCAGGTTATATATACGCTTGCTGCTCGAGCCTGCAGTCATTGTGAACTCGATGTACATCTCTCCTGTAGACGTGTGGCTTGTCGAGGCGATAGGCGTCGTGCCTGCCGACGTCCTCAACTCGAATGATATCGTTCCTGCGGCGGTATTCCTCACGATGCTGACTTCGTCATTCATGGCATAAAGTGTCCCTCCTGCATTCAGCAAGGTCGATCCTGCATAACAGAATACCCTCGTAGCAGTAGTCTGCACCCAAAAATCTTTAGTCGCCGGATTGTTGTCATCCGCATCGGAAATACCCAATTCCACATTTACACTCGCTGTGGAATTCAACAGCCAGCTGATCCTTCCCGAACCATGCAATCCACTTGCCGAAGATATTTCACCCGAAGCCGCATTGGCATCCGTTTCTTTAACGATATTGGAATTAGTTATACTCGTAGTATTCATATTCGTATAAGACGCCAGGTGCGCACCACTTAAAATGACTACACTTTCGTCATATGTCCTCGATTCATTTTCCTGATCCACATAAATCGCTTTCCCGATAAGGATATCGCCGTTGGCAGCAGCCGGATCGGTCTTGAATTTGGTATCGACCGAATAATCGGCGAACAAGCCTTCCAAAGCGGTATTCTCTTGTTGTTGCCAGGTTGCCGTCGTACCGGTCGCGATATGGAGTGCGTTCAGTACGAGCGATGCGGCATCAACAGGCGTCAGACTTGCGAACGATGCACCTTTGGCCGTTTGGACCGGATTGGCATCGGTAGCGGATGCCACGTCCTTGGCCGCCT
The DNA here is from genome assembly GCF_013401995.1 of Flavobacterium agri. Classification (GTDB taxonomy): domain Bacteria; phylum Bacteroidota; class Bacteroidia; order Flavobacteriales; family Flavobacteriaceae; genus Flavobacterium; species Flavobacterium agri. Next base: position 39,408 of record NZ_JACBJI010000011.1, on the reverse strand, counting down.
GTTTTTTGTTGACTTTGCCTCCGTTTCTCAATTGCGAGGACAAATAGATTTCAGACACGAGGCTGTTGTTGACTTCCATACCCAAACGGCTGCTGCCGTAAATATGGTTCTCGGCTAGGTAGATCTTGCGCATTCCGCCTTGGTCCTTCACGTCGTATACCGCCAGCACGTTGCCTTGTGCATCCCTTGAATAATAAGTGCGGGCGGTTTCCGTCGGTGATGCGATGTTACTGTACTCGATTTTTGCGATGCGGTTTCCGAGTCCGTCGTATTCGAAATCGGTACGCGTATCCTTGATGCTGTTGGCAATGCTTTTGACTTTGCCGTCGACGCGCCATGTTACGGTTAGCCCTTCGGATTTGTCCTGCACCATTTGGCCGATCGCGTCGTAAATGTAGTTATGCGTCGCCGCGTTGGCCGCCGAATACGGCATGCCCGGAATTTCCTGGTCGTCTATATCGTCTGTGGCGAGTGCCGCAGCAGCCGAATCTTTTACGAGTCGGAGCTTGTTGTTCGTATGGAGTCCTTCTGTGTCGCTGTTGTATTTGTACGAGAACGTGTCGAACGTGACCCCGCTATCGTTCGTCCTGCTCATCGAGTACAAGTTTCCGTTCTTGTCGTAAGTATAAGACGATGCATAACTTGAAGTCGCGACATTGTTGACCACTTTGCTCGAAGTCATGCCGTAAATGCGATTGAGCTGGTCGTACTGATATTTATTGACCTGAACAGGAAGGCGATCCTCTCCTACTTTGCGCATAGAAGTCACCATTTTCTTGATGTTCCCGTTATATAGGTTCTGATTTCCCGGCTGGATCGAGGCGTTTCGGCTGTACTTGAGCGGAGCGAAGTTCGAGCTTCCGTCATCCTGGCGGATTGCGCGATAGTCGGCTTCCAGGGCAGGCGTTTGCGAGACCGCGTCGTAGTAATTTAACGAATATCCGAACGCATCCTTGTTGATCGTATTGCCTACACCGTCCTTGCCCATATCGTCTGTCGGGTTCGCCACGTCTTCGCCGTTGACCATCTTAAGCCATCCCTGCAACGTATAGGCATAATCGATTCCCTGTACCTTTTTCTCGCCTATAAGCGTCTTGGCCAAAGGCCCGTGTGGATAATATTGGTAGGCCGCATCCTTTTCCCAAAGCACGCCGTCGCGTGAGGTTTGGACATCGGTAATCCTGTTGTCTGCATCGTAGGCATAGCGGTGTATGAACAAGTCTTTTTTATTCTGCTCGCCGCTCTTGGCAGGCTGGTAAGTGACTTGCTTTACGTTACCGCTGATCAGGTCGTAATCGTAAACGGTACGCTTCAAATGGTCTTCGCAAGGTATAATGACGATCTCGTGGTTCACTTCTTTAAAACAATCTTCGGGAGACTTGATGTGCTTATAATAATTCACCATCTCCTTCACATTGCCGTGGACGTCGTAATTATAAAAAATACCGTTGTCGAACTCCGGTGTCGTCACGAGTTGTTCGTAATACAGGACTCCAGAAACCCTGTTGCGCATGTTCAGGGCATCCGTCGGGGTAATCATGAATTCCGAAGAATAGAATCCGTTCAGGTAGGTCGTTCCCGGAGGGTAAATCTCTGTATAGCCGTCGTAACGGGTAACGGTTACTTGTCTTTTGGTGCTGAACGTGCCGAAGGTATTTATCGGCGTCGTCGATCCGTTCTGCAATAATTTGCCTTCGCCATTGATCGTATAGGCGTTTGCCGCGAAAGTGATTTCGCCTGCTTCGACGATACGGCCCAACTCATCGTATGTCGTATAACTCATCGAGGTATTGCCTTGTTTGGCGTTTTGGGAGGCGATGATGCGCCCCAAAGCGTCGTATGCAAACCTGGATTCGCCCGCATCCGGCGTTTTCTGCCACACGAGCTGGTTAAGTGAATTGTAGCGGTATTGCGTATCGAAATTGTGCTGTGGCAACAGGCCGTTGTCCTCGGCTACGTGGTTCGCGGCAGTGTTCGCATTCCTGTACGTATCGATTCCGCTCGTGTCGGACATACGTTTCACACCTTGAGGCGCCACAGTCTTGATAAGGTTGCCTGCCTGGTCGTAGTAGTACAAGGTGTATTGGTATTCCTTGTCGGCATAAGTCATATCGAATTTTTCGGCAACGGTCTGCATGGCCGCATTGATGTAATCGCGTATGAAAGCGTCACGCAATTGCTGGAGATAAGCCTCATAATTCTCGTTCTGGTAAACTCCGATGATGCTACTTACCATCTCCTGGCATTCATTGACTGCAGGAATGACGATCGTTGGCACAGGCATGCGCGCCGGCGGGCATATCGCATTGGTTTCCTGATAGATCGTATTGATGTAATCGTTCCAGTCTAAGTGTTGTGCCGGTTCGTCATCGCTTCCGGGCTCATTCGTAAGCGTAGTACCCAGATAGGCCACATAGGCATCGACGGCCGCATGCATGCCCGAGTACCCGTAATTGAGGAACGTATTCCCGAATTCGGCCAGTGTAAGGTAATAGTGACTTTCTGTACTCGTAATCGCCAATTGCGGCCTGTCTGTGTAATACTTGTAATCGTCTATCAGGTATTGGAAATTATTCGCGCAAAACTCATCTTCCGACATGACTTCGTCGAGCAGGATATTTTCAATCTTTTGCGAATTCTGCCCGTTGAAATTCAGGTAAGAGATGTATTCTGCATATTTCGGGCCACATTCCTTTGGCGCCACGGTTTGCGGGACACATGGTGTACACAATCCTGCGTTGGGATTCTCGGCCAATATTCCCAGTTCATACAATATCGAACCGCCATTGGCATCCGAATTCAACTGAAGCGTCGTGCCATATCCATAGGTTGACCCGCCGGATGAATACGTGTAAAGGTTGTCAGTGTATTTGAGTCGGGCCTTTACATTCAGTTCCATGGTCTTATCAAGGTCGAGGCTGTATGCCGTATCGCTCCACACCGCCGATTTATGCGCATCCAAACCATCGAGCACCAATGCATAATCATTGATCGGGGAATCGAACATCGTGGTCGACAAAGCGACTTCGCCATCGCCCGTATTGTTGTACATCGTCACCGGGGACGAACCCGACGACGTGTAAGGCGCAGAAGTATTATCGAACGTAAACTCGCGTTGGAAGCCGTTGACCGTATACTCCAGACGCGATAAATCGAAGGCGTTGCCGTAGTATTGGCTCCACGAGAGACGGTTCAGATGACGCTTGTGAAGGCGCACCGTACCCAAACTAGTGGTCGTACTGAACGAAAGCGGGTACATTTGGCCGTTGATCCAAAGTTTGGCGGTATAATCCTGAGCCAAGGTAGAAAATGCCAACGAGTGCTTATCGATATCGATTTCTATATCGAACGCCTGTCCCACCGGTATCGAAATGCCATGGGGTTCCCAAAACAAATCGGTGTAGGTGAACTTATCGTTGGCCGCAATACCGTCGACCATCTTTCGCAACCAGAAATACGGCACAATGTCGGTCTGGGAACCGCAACATGAAAAATTGATGAGCTTTTTGAATGCGCCGTAAAGATACCCTATCGACGCATCCTGGTTCGTGTAAGACAACGTTACGTTCTGGCCCGAGACGGTCGAGATATTCATCCCTTCGAATTGGTTGAAAGTCGACGGTAGCGATGAGAACGAAATCTGGAACTCCATCAATATTTCTGTGCCCCTGACAATTTTGAAGCTGCCCGTACCCATCTTCCAAACCGAAGTCACCGCACCTGCCGGTTCCGAAAAGAAACCGCGCAAAAACCCGTTGGTGTATTCAGGATAGTTGTTCAGCGCGACATCTGCGGTAGAGAACAATACGCCGTCTTGCTGCAGCGCGTTCATCAAATGGACCAAAGCAGTCTTGAAATTATGCTTGCGGTCGCATCCCGGAGATTGGCTGTTGGTGGCACTGTTCGGATCGAGAACCTGCCCGAATTGGTTGCCGCTTACGGTTCCGCATTCGCCTATGGCGGCTTTGGTAACGCCTTTGAGCAATACTTCCTTCAAGTCGGAACTTCCATTGATACTGACCATCGCGATCACCTGGAAACCGTATACCGATGCATTCTGCACCAAGGTCGATGCGGTGGCATCGTAGTACATCTGCTTCAATTCCAAAATGGTCCAACCCGAAGCACCCGGACCATAATTGCTCCAGGTAAGGTTTTGGGCCGTGCCTGAAGTCGGAAGATCGATTTGAAGCATTTGGGCCGAGGTAGTCAATCCGCTGAATCCGAATAAAATACGCTTGCCAGAGTTAGCCGTAGTAAACGTTACGGAAGTAGGTGAACTGAGATTCGTTGAAATCCCTGTCATCGAACGGAACAAATCGAGAGGAAGGCTTTGGCTCAAAGGCTGGGGAGAACTTAGTATGGCGTTTGGCAGATTCGTAAAATAATCCTCGAGGAAAAGATCCATATCCACCAAAAGCGGACAATTACCCGTTTGGGCATATACGGCGTAATCGGTTTGAGCTTCCAACTGAGCCACGGCATCGGCTGTAGACAGAGAAGAATCGTAAAGCACGTCTGAAGGCGGGAAGCGCTTTACTTTTTCAAGGTAAAGATCCGCATTGGCATTATCGCACAATTGGGTAGCCGCACCCGGATTGAACCAGTCCAGTACATCTGAAGCGGCGTCGTAATGACGTATGACATTGGTGATGCTAGGCGATTCGGCAATGCCTATACAGCCGTTATAGCATCCCTGCTTTTTCGCATACAGGTTCATGAAGGTATTCTTGATTTTACCTTTAAGTGCGATATACAGGTTTTTATAAGTATTCCAGAAATTGTTCTTGAGTTTGGCTGTATTGAGTTGCGAAAAATCTACAGTCGTAATCTGGCACGGGTTGATCGAGGTACACATGGTAAGCTTGAAAGCCTCGAGCAACATGGTATTGTTCGCACCGTGGTCTTCGTATTCCTCGGTAAGAGCCTCTATCATGATCGATTTGCGGGCATCGAATTCGTCAGCCGTTTCGAAACCGGCACCCAATTGAAGCGAGAAATAAGGATCTTTTTCATAAATAACGTCGACCGATATACCGGAAGCACTGGCCAGACCGGCATTCATGGCGCTTTCATAGGTAGAAAGGTATTGCAGATAGCCATCGAATTCATCCGAAGTCAAATTCCTGGCGACCGCATCCGACGGTTGCGCATCCAGGGCCGGCAGCATGTCTACCGATTTCGTCTTCGCGCAAAGTTCCCTTGAATATTCGAGGTAGCAGAATTCCGGATGGTATTCCAACAATGACTTTGCAAACGACGGTTTCCAATAAACATTGAGGAAATCGGACACGTTCTTGAGTTGCTCCGGACGGATCGTAGCCGTTTGTGGCCATACCGGTTGGTTAGAAACAAGCGTTGAAGTTATTACTCCGGCAACGACTTCCGGAATATATTGGCCCGGCGTGGTGGATTCCGTGTTGAGCACAACCTCTATCTCTGAAGGTATCCCTTCTTCGTCTCTATACGGTGTTACAGGATATCGCCAGTTGTGATTGGTCGTCGTACCTTGTGAAAACAGTACGCCATCAATATCATTGAAAATACTGAGTTTGTCTGTAATGACTGCCTGATCGGCCACCAGTGTGGTCTCGGCTTTTCCGTACTGGCCGAAAGGCGACAGGTCTGTTATCAGGGAACGTTCGTCCACTTCGCAACCGGCGACAAGAAACGCGGCCACATCCAGGCATGACCTTTCGCATTCGGCATTGCGCAACGACCAATCGTAAATGAACCCGGAAATCATATTGGCGGCAAGACTCACCGTAGCGGTCGGCAAAGCCGGGGTCGCATTGGCCGTGAACGGTTCATCGGTCAAATTGACGGTGAAGGTGTGACCAGGGAACGATTCCTCAAGCTCTGCGATCACGAAAGCTTCCTTGGTTGGAAGCGCGGCCAGGCATTGCTCACAGGTTTGCGGCGTACAATTCCCTGTTACATCCTGAGGAGCAAACGCGTTAGGGTTGATATAACAACCGGCTCCGCTTTCCGAATCCCTGATCTGCTCTATATAATGATCGGCATACTCTTCCAATGCCTGCTGGTCTACCGACAATTCCTTGAAAAGGCTATATTCGCCGGTGACCAGACTGTAAGGCGTGGCCGAAGGAAACTGTTGGGGTGTCATCAACGCAGGCGATGTGCCGAAGTTAGGTGTCCCGATACGAATTCCCGAATCATTGTCCTGGTCTGGGTCCACGTTGAAAATCGTATTCTGGCATTCGTCGATAAGGCTCAGCCTGAGACGGTACACGAACGCGTATTTGTCGTCGCAGAACGCAGGCGTAAACGACGACGGATTGTCTATCCTGTAATCAAAAAAGTGGTTTATCGTTCCGGCCGAGAAAATACTTTTGTCCAAGGTAAGCCTGTCGAGATTGGTCGCGAAATGGCCCGAAGACGACAAGATGTTGTTGTCTGAAGGCGAATCGTGGTCGCCCGGATTGTTGTTGTTCAACAAATCTACCGTAATATCGTGGTGATCGCCGTTTGTGGTTTCGTCCAAAGCCTGTAAGGTAGCCGGCGCATCTCCGGCCATTGCCGTAGCGACGGTTTGTCCCTTAAGGTCGATGTAGCTTAACGTGATCTGCCCGTTCGGATCTACGACTGCCGTCTTCTTATAGAAGGATTCGTGCCCGATATGGTAACCGAATAAGCGGTCGAGCTCTACTTGGCTGGCATCAGGATAGTAATACCTGGTTTCGTGCCTGTTGCCCAATTGGTGGACTTGGCCTACCCCACCCTGGCGCTTGATCCTGCCCGTCCCGTCCGACGTGTATTCGGTTTGGGAAAACGGATAATTGTTCGCCTTCGGGATGTAATCGGAATTCACACTCGTGAACGCGTTGTTTCCGGAGTAATATAGGCTCGCCCCACTATTGTCGATCATTCCTCCTGCCGATATCATACAGACAGACGGGATTTCGGGATTGTCAGGACTCCAATCGAAATCCCGATGCGAATAGGGCAGGTTGGCCATATTACGGTTCAATCTTGAAAAATAGCGCAGGTAATTCTTTCCTTTCAAAGGCACCGGAAGCACCTGGATGACGCCGCGCCCTTCGTTATCATAGATGGTTTCGCCCGCAATGGCCGTATTATCGGTATTTATTTTCGACACCGTTTGCCTGTTGTGCAGGGAGCCGTCGAAATAATTGACCAACTCCTTTTTCTTTCCTTCCTCTGCAAAAGAAGCCGTAAACTGCCAGTTCTTGGCGCGTTCGTGATCGGCTGATATAGAGATCTTGGCCCATTCGGAAACAAATGTTTTCGCTGTTGTTCCCGAACTCCACGGGCCGTAATATACGGGCCATAAATTCTGATTGTTGTATTTGCCGAGCGCACGTACCCTGTAGACGAGGTATCCGGACTGGTAAATCAACGGTATCTCATAAGACAACTCCTTCGTAGTGATACGGGTGTGGCTGGCATCGAAATCGGCATTCGAAAACTTTATCTGTCCCGGATCCATCGGCGTAAAGGCCCCGTTTGTACTCGGTTCACCGAAATTGTCGACCCACGCCCATTCCACCTCATAACCCGTAGCTCCCGGAATGGCCGACCATGACAGCGTAGCTGCAACCGGGGAGGTTTGCGACAACTCGTTGGTATCGTCGTGCAGCGAATGGTTTACCAACGGAAGCGTTTGCGAAAGGGCATAATATCTGGTGCATTTGAATCCGATCTCAAGATCGATATTAGGCTCGACATCGGTAACGGTGCTTGTCGTGGTCAGGGTTGAGATATTGACTACCTGGCATCTCAATCCGTAGCGGTTGGAGATGCGGTGATAGGCCTTATCCACGAAATTCGCTGAATTCTGCGCGGGGTTATACTCCACTTCCATCGTATAGTCGCTGGACGTGGCACTCAAGGAACCGGTAGAGGTGTAGAGCCAAATCTTAAGCGTTATCGTGGTTTTCGCATAGGTATAATTACCCATATCGCTGTTCGCGCTAAGCTGTATATAAGCCTCTTCGCCTACAGATGTGTGATTCGCCAGTCCTATTTCGGAATCTTTCACTTCGAAATAACTCGCCTCTGCTGTCGGATCAGCCACATACGCGTCGTACAACGCCTTGATAGCGATACCTTGCTTTAACTGCTTTTCGTGGAAGCTGTTCTCCTGTGCTTGCGAAATACCGCAGGCCAACAGGGCGATCCCTGCGCAAAAAAATGAAAACCTACTCAAAAAACGTTGTGATACTCTCCCCATGATACACGGATTTTTAGGCTTTATACAACTTGTATTTAATAAATCTTTTGGCTAACCGGATGTCGTTGCCGGAAACCGTGAAATAATTGCTCTTCTGGACCAGTTTGTTGTCGGCGGGGACAATCTTCCTGGGCGACAGGACTACTTCCAGCCTGGGCTGGACCAACCTGTTCTCATATTCTATGGTGTTGGCGATATATAAGATTTGCCGCGTCACCGAATAGTCTTTTTTGTTGATGTACACCACCGCTTTACCCAATGGCAATTGAGTCACTTTTTTAGGCACAAGTTCACACACCCAAACATCGGGAGTGCTTTTTCCGAATCTGGCATCGAAGACGGTGAGGTAAGCCTCGAAATCAATGGGTTGTTCCACTTTCCCGTTCTTGGTAATCTGTATGGCCCGTTCGTCATTGCTTACTTTTACGGCATAATCCGAAAAGGATACGACTTCGGTCTGCTTGATCTTGTAATACGTCACGCCGTCCTTCTTGAGCAGCATGCCGCGGTAGTTCTCCATTATTTCTTTGGAATCGATACCGGCGAACGATGTATACTGCACGTTATAGGAAACTTCTTTTTTCGATTTGAGGACTTGGGAAGCCTTCCGGAGCACCGCCCGGGCATCCTGAGCTTTCACCGAACCCGTGCCTAAAACGAAAAGGCATATCGCGTAGATTTTTGTTCCGAACTTCATTTATCTGGCTGTTTTGCTACGCGTTTCCTGGATCGTATAGACCCCGTTTTCTGTTTCTTTCTTGACCCGTATCAAACCGCCTTCAAGGTCGTATTCATAGAAAGTGGCATAATTGTTCTCGTCGAGCTCTGCCATGAGGCGCCGGTTGTCCTCGTCGTATACGAACGATTTCATGTTTCCGTTGTAAGGATAGAACCTCACGTCGTCGAAATAAGCGCCTACCGTGCTGTTGTTGTCGTTGTCCAGGTAAATCACGATCGCAAGCTCGTCTGCCGGTGTATTGGCATCGGGTGCGACCGGAAGAGGCGGGATTTCGATGATACCTGTAATCCTTTGCCATCCGTCGATTATTGGCCCGGACGGGCTGAACGAATAATTATAGTTCGGATATTGTCCTTCCTCAAGATTCCTCAGGAACGATATCTTAAGCCGCGTATGGGTATAGTTGAGTTGCTGTTGGGCATACTCTTCGGAAACCCAGCACGTGACCACGTACTTTTTTTCTGCCAAAGGTTTGAACGTACCGTAGGTCGGTTCACCGAAAAATTGCGCACTAAGCAGTTGGCTCATCAAAACAGATAGTATAACTAAGACTTTTTTCATAAACTTGATTTTATGGGCATTCGCAAGAATCCTGGCAGCCGTGTACCTGCACTTCGAAACTGTTCTCCGGAGCGCCTAAGGCCGGCGGCAGGATCACAATATCGGCCAACATACAATCTCCGTTGGAATCGATGAGCCTGAAATAAGAGGAATGCGGCCTCGAAAAACTCTGGTATCTCAAGATGGCACTTTTCGTACTTGAATTGTAGTTCACCACCGAATATCCGGCACTACCTTCGCAAACTTCAAAACAAGTCAAGGCTACTGCCCCTTCGTTAACCGCTCCGTTCGGTCCGTCCAGCCCGAAATTGATCGGAATTTGGAACATATAATCACCGTTCACGATATCGAAGTTTTGCTTGAAAGGAGCGACGCATTTCGGGCGCGAAACAGGCTGGCTTTCCGTGCTGCAGTTAAAGAGATCGCGTCCCGCCGTTTCCAATTCTTTTATTTTACGCGCCAACTGTGCTTTCTCGCCGGCCGGTACGCGCATACTCTTTTTGCCGCTGTGGGCTCTGTTTGTAGAGATTCCGACTTCTTCGTTTACTTCAAGAGCTTCTCCGAAACTAAAACCGAAGTGTCTGTTGCCTGCGGTTTCCTCGAAGTTTTCGGCTCCCATTTGCTGATAGCGTGAATTGGATGCCACAGCAACCGGCAGTGTGTTGTCATAACCGTATTGTGCAGACGAGTAACGGTCTAAAGCATCCTTGTTCTCGATCTCCCCGCCGTAAGCATCGTATTTGGTCACACTGCTCACATAGGTCCACAGATGGTCCTGTTGCGGATTAATCTGCCATTTATCGTCCTCATCAAGGGTATAATACGGATCGAAGCTGGTGAAAAACCCGCTTATCCTTGGGTTGACTTTGTCTCCTCCGGCCGAGTTCCTTCCGGTAAGGTAGGCATAAGAACGGACCGCATGCCAATCTCCTTTTATGTTCCCGAGATACGGATTGACGCTGTAAGTGCGCGAGGAACTAAGGTTTCCGTTGTCGTCTGTCCCTTCGCCAGGCCCGGGATATTGACCCACAAGGCCGTTTCTCTGCCAGGAATTCCTCCAATAGTCGTTGTATTCGACGGCACTGGCATTGATTACCTGTTTGCCCGATCCGGATGAGTAGGCCAATCCTTCGAAATCGATACGGTTGGTGGTGGTGTTTATCGGATTCTTGAGGCATGTGATCGAAGCCATATCGAGCGTTTCAAGGTTGCGTCTTCCGGACCTGATAATCCTGAAAGGTATGTCACCTGCAGTATAGCAAGGATCCACGAGCATTCCTCTGGAATCGACGAGGAAAACCCCAAGTATGTTTTCCCTGATCTCGCCGTAAATTTCAAGCGTCACTTTTTTATAACCCGCTACCCAGGCCCTTGTAAATGGTGGCGTTGGGTTTACCGTTCCGCCGCCCAGGACCACCTCCGGTATGCCAACCGATATCTCGATAGGCAATATGAGCTCGTCCCCTAGTTTTAGCACATCCTCAATTTCTCCGTATGGCGCGCTGAAAGGGTTTTGCGTATGTGACCAGGTAAAATGTCCGGATTGCCCGTTGTTCTCAAGTTGGCCTTCGTGCTGCAGGAAACCGGTCACGTCGATGTTCCTTGAGGCAAGACCCATGTTGTCATAGTTCCAATAAGCCGGGAAATCCAATTTGTAGTATTTGTCGTTGTATTCGTTGTTCACTTCGGTCAGGATCGGCCTTCCCGTAGACGCATCCCATGCCAGGTTTTTTGTGGTGACAGTGGAATTTCCGTCGAATGAAGTGGTTTCTGCAAGTATACCCACGCGCGTAGTTACCTTAGTAGTGACGGCGGTCCTGAGAATCGTCTCGTGATAAGACACCCGAGGGAACCCGGTCGGGATGATGGCCGGGATGATTCCAAATATCATGGCCGCAAGGTTGAAGTCGATTCCGGCGGAAGCCGATTGCGACTTGCTCTCATTGAAGTCGTTGATCATGTCGTTCTGCACGCCCAAAACTTTTTGGGATACATTTCCTTTTTCGTCAATGACCGGAAGCATGTTGTTCAGTTTGCCCTGGGCATCCACACTATATTTGTAGGTAGTTCCAGATTGAGGCGTATCCTGCCCTTCGGCATAATGCATCTGCGATTTCATCTTGCCGTCCATGTCGTTGGTATCTATCGCGAAACCTTGAGTGGCCACCAAATGGTTTATGGAAGCTATATTGAGTATAAAGCCCAAAAGAGGAGGTGTAGGATCGTTGGCCAGGCTGATATCGGTGTAATCGCTGATTGTAGGAAAATCCTTCGTCGTATAGAACTCCGTAACCGTTTTTCCGGTAGCGTGCTTAGCAACCGTAAAGCCATTTTGCTTACGAGGGATACTCTTGACGGTTACTTTCGAGTAAGTTACCTTAGGTGCCGGGAAATAATTAGCCCCTATAGGTTTTTCCACATAGTTCCGATCTCTTGGCGCCGCTAACTTATCGGCATATTTGCCGGCCTTGGAATAAAATGGCATGACCAATGGATTCTCGGGAGAAGCGTTGGGCTCATAAGTAGCCACACCGCTCGATTCGCCGCTTACGGGGTCGTCATAATCATAGACCTGTCCGTATTCCTGTCCTTCGACCTGGCTGTCGCCAGTCATGACATCCCAGTTATCGGAAAGTTTTACGCTTTTGACCCTGATGCCGCCGCCATATTTATGTCCGAACGGATTTTCGAGCCTGATCCAGGATTTATCGGCGACGAAGGTCTTCGCACAGCCTTTGCTTTGAAGTGCCTTGTTGGGGCCGTTCCAAAGCTGGCTGACCTCTTCGATGCTGCCTACAAGGTCTTGCACGATGGATTCGAAATCGTCGTTGCTGCTCTCTCCTCCTATGCTGTAAACGATCTTGTTCAGATAAGCCCTTCCGAATTGCCACCCGGCCTTGGCGATTGGGTTGACGTTGGCGTCGGAGTTCACGCCTCCGTCGCGATCCAGTTTTTTAAGCGGAATGGCGGCATAAAAATTGGTGCCGATACCTACTATGTTAACCTTGCTGGATTCTCCTTCCGAATCGACTTCAAAATAGCCGGTCACATAGTCGTATTGGGTATTGGTATCGCCAACCATGTTCAACAGGAACTTGAAATAGACAGGCTTGTCCTTGTGATCGCGCAGGTAGTGGCTTCGGAACCAGGCATCGTCTACATCTTCGCCACCCGGAGTGAATCCGTGGAGATTCGGGCCGAGATTCACATACAGGTATTTTTTATGTGAATTACCGGTGTACAGGTTGGTTTGCGTCACATCGTCTATACTTGAAGGACTGCTGCTCTGTCCCGCTCCCGATACCTTGAACATCTGTACCGCCCTTTTGTCCTGTACATGGGCATAATCGTCGCTTTCGGATTCGATATTGACCTTTCCGCCCGACGGCAACTGGATCGACTTGAGCACCCACGCCTGGGCGTTTTGGGTAGCCGTCGTATCATTTTGCTGTACATAAGGGAATTCGCTGTTGTTCATCGGCCCCGCGAGCGTAAAATGGTCCTGTGCGAGATTCGGCTTATAGTTCCCCCAAATGTCTGATCCGCCCAGGTTGTAGTTCGGATTGGAATCCGCATTTTCGGCTCCGTAGTCGAATACGTAAGGCGTATATTTCCCCATATTCGAATCGCGATACGTAAAGTATACTTTCTTAAGTGTAAGTTTACCTGCTTTTGTGAAATCGTTGGCTTGGTAATCCTCGTGATTAGGAGTGCCTTTGCACAATTCGTAGTTATATTCGAAAAAAGCCGTTTTCAGGGGCGTACACGGCAAATCGTTGGCCGCATTGTCGTCGAGCAGGTTGGCTTTCTTGGCTTCGTTGTATGCGTACAACGTGATCTTGTCGAGTCTCCAAAGTTTCTCAGGAGTCGAAGACGAACCGCCCAATTCGCCTTTCGCCCCCAAACCATCCTTGCGCGGGCTTAACGAAAACAGCGCTACATGGCTTTTGGTGATGATACGCTTCAGATAAACCAATTCCTTTTCGCCATAAAGATAACTCCCCTTTTCGTCGTCGTTATGCGATTTGAAACCTTCGTTGAACGACACCATGTTCTGCTCATAGGGCGCCCTCCATTTATAATTGTCGCTCTTCGTCTCGTACTCGAATTTGGTAAAGGCCCCTAAGTCGTCTACACTTGGTCCGTTTCCGGTGACATCTTCATAATCGGTCGAAAGCACACTGGTGAGAAGATAGGAATGCGCATAAGGTGGAGTCGTGACGCGGTTCAGGTACTTGTCGCTGAATTGCGAATTGCTGCCTTCGGTTCCCGTAATGCCGCCCAACAATCCGCTGTTGTATTTGCCGCCCGCGCTTTTCTTCGAGACATCGAATGTCGCTTCTACTTTCTTGGTATTGTATACCGCTTGTCCGAACACATACGTTCCGCCACCCGGCTGCAGAACCCTCATTCCCGCAGTATGATGCGGCTTTACGTAATCTTTCCAGGATTGCACGATGAACGGGTCGTATTTAGCATCGGCTACCGAAACCTTCTGGATCATTTTCCCGCGGTTCATGCGTTGTGTTCTCTTGATCGGTCCTGTGATGTTTTCGTTCGAATACGTTGAGGGACCGTTCGTGCCATTCGAGTTCTTGACCTGGAAAATGCCTTCGGTTTTGTTGTTCCATTTGCTTTTATCGAGCTTTAGGCGGACGGGCTTGCTGGAATGATATTGAGCATCCAGTTGAATCCCATCGGGATCGGCGTCTATTTCTCCGGCTACCTTATATGTGATCGGCTCGTAGAACTGGGTATTCTTATCGGTGCTTTTTTCTACGAAATACGGCTTGGCGTTGTTGTCGGTGTTCCAACGTCCGGTCGTGCTTGTCGAACCCGATACGTCTATACTGATACCGCCATGCACCAATTCACCTGCACCGAATTCGAGACCCAGGGTAGCGCCGATGCCGTTATCGGTCACGTCGTCGTTATAGACATGGGCCACCTGCGAACGGTACGGACGGAACATCCCGCTTATGTTCTGGGCTTGTATAGAATATACATCGTACGTGTAATTGGTGATCGGTAAAACCGATGTGTTCTTATTCACATCCTGCTCATTTTCCCGGTTAAAGTCGAGTATGCCTTCTCCTGTTTTGTATTGAGTATTCTCGTAACCATAGGCTTTGACCCTTCGGTTCTTGTAATCGGAATCGATGCTTTGGAACGACCCGTACCCTAAAATACGCCCCTGGAATTCCGCTCCGAACACCTCTGCCCCGATACTGGCATTGAATGTAAAGTTCGAGTTGTTGTAGGCGACACGTTTACTGGGCGTGTAATTGATCGTGTTGAAATTGAGTACATGGGAGCTTGAATGTTTTTGCTCCTTTTGTTCGTAGTTTACGTCGAAAGTACCTCCGTTCAAGTCGGGCAGTGTCAAATTTTTTGTTTCCGTCTTGCGCACATTGGCCTGCATTGAAAGGTTTTCAAAACCTTTACGGCTGCTGTAGGTCCCGCTCAATGTTCCGTCCATATACGTATTCAGCTTCTTGTATGTGCCCAATTTTCCGTCGAGCGTCACTTTTGGCGTGACCGACGCACCATCTCCCACACCGCTGTTGATCTCGACCCCAACCGAAACATTCTTATTTAATTCATAGGAAATACCCATTGTAGGCTTAAAACTGATGCCTTCGTAGTTGTTGTACTGGACTCCGATACCGATACCGATATCTACAGGAAAATTGGCCCCGAAAATTGCCGGGTGGATCGTATAATTCGTCCCGATCGTAGAGTTCGTGCGTATGTCGTTTTCATACTTCATCTCATCCCCACGGAAATCATCGGGCAGCCCGTTCACCTGGCGATCGATCTGCCCGACGTTGAGATTCCAGCCCAAACCGGTCCACGAAGCTTCTTTGTCCATGGTTATGTTGCCATCGTAGGCAAGGTTGATCGGGTATCCGCCCACATCCATGATCGGGATGTTGTAATTGAAATTCCCCGAAGACAGATCCACCATATCCGAAGTCTCCAAAGGCGTGAACGACTTGAACTCGGGCTGTGACGGACCGCTCGTCAACGCATAGGCGGCCGTCGGGCGCAAGGTTTCCACAACCAATACCACGGTGAGATAAAAAGCCAAAAATTTAGAGAATCGGCTTGTCCTGATTTTGCTGATCATAATAAAATCTCTTTATTATTATTGAACTTGAATTTTAAGGTGCCCTTACGAAACAGATGATCTTCGTATATAAGCTGGATTTCCTGGTTCGGATCTATGCCCGAAAAGAACAAAAGCACCCTTTGGAAAGGCGCTATTTTATATAATCGTTCGTAATTCACTCCCTGGCACGGAATCGTGTCGTGCTGTGCCGTGACTACATAAAAATCCCTGTCTATCCCGAACGAGATGTACTTGAGCGCATCCTCGTATTCCATACCCGTAAAGGCTTTGTCCATAAGGTCTTTTTCGTCTTGCTGGGCGAACGTAACCTCTATGACGCGTTCGGTCTTGTTCTTTTCGTATATGGAATCGACGGTTTTCAGGTCTTGCATCCCTTGATCCTTAAGCAGGTAATATTGGATCGGCACCTCGGTAGCCGTAAAACCGATATCGTCTACCTTTTGGGTATAGGCGCGCGATTTCCAACCCATTTTTTCAAGGTTGTAATACCGGAATTCCAGATCGTCCTTAACGGGATCTTCGGCTTTCCTGCACGATACTGCAAACAAAGACAGTATCCCAAAAGCGACCACCAGACTAGTTGCCTTCATATCTTTTGTTGGCATAGTTGATCAATTCATCCGTGACATCGCACTGCTCCTGTACGAAAAGCACTTGCGTCTCATCCTGGGGCGCCAGGATCAGGTCGTATGATTTTGCTTGGGCGAATTCGGTCGAATACGTTTTAAGCCGTGCGAATATCTGGCGGGTCTGGTTCGAGACGAACTGTTGCTCAAACGACCTCATGCTATCCTGCAGGTGTGCTATTTCCCGTACAAGTCGGGCATTCTCGCCGGCCGAAGAAACTTTCATTCTGGCGTACAATGACTCTATCTGGCGGTTGAGCCCGTCGATGCTTTGATCGCCTTTTTTCTTGGCTTCTATCGTCATTCGGAACTTGTCGAACAAGCGCCTGCCGTCTACATAAGCCACTTGTTTTTTTGAAAAGGCCGAAACACAGAGTGCACCTCCGGCAAATGCCAAAATGCAAACCGAAACTATAACAAGCAACTGCGTCCTGGAAAAATTTTGTTTCATAGCAATAAAAGATACCGTCACAACCGAAGCCGCGACAACAGGTAAATCTATAGCAGCGCCAAATTTGCTGCTCAAATGGGTGGAAAAATGTTATTTGGAATAATCGGTTCAAATATAGAAAAGTAGGTTTAGAACTACATTAACTTTTCATTAGTATTTTTTAACAAAATTTTACCTATAAAAAACATACAGAAAATCAACACGTTACAGTTTCGAAATATTCGGTTTTTTTTATCGAAAATATATTCCCTACTCATATTTTAGTTTTCCGAACCCGACACAAATCTTATCTTTGTGCGCTTAATGACACAAAAAAGCAACACACATGCGCACTCTTACCGAACTCAACGCCATTTCACCAATCGACGGTCGTTACCGCAACAAAACCTACTCACTTTCGCCTTATTTTTCAGAAGAAGCCCTGATCCGTTACCGGGTTTTGGTAGAGGTCGAGTATTTCATTGCGCTGTGCGAAATCCCGTTGCCGCAGTTGGCCGGAATCGACAAAGGCTGTTTCGATAAGCTGCGTGAGATTTACGCGAATTTTTCGGCAGAAGACGCGGCATCCATAAAAGAAATTGAAAAAACCACGAACCACGACGTGAAAGCCGTCGAATATTTCATCAAGAAGGCGTTCGACGATTTGGGACTGTCCGATTACAAGGAATTCATCCATTTCGGATTGACTTCGCAAGACATCAACAACACCGCAATCCCGCTTTCCACGAAGGAAGCGTTCGAGGAAGTGTATTTGAAATTGCTCGTGAAACTCGTCGCCCGACTCAAGGAACTTTCGATCGAATGGGCCGATATCCCGATGCTTGCACGCACGCACGGACAACCGGCTTCCCCTACCCGTTTGGGCAAGGAAATCGGGGTTTTCGTAGAACGTCTCGAAGAACAGATGCGTTTGTTGTTCAACGTTCCTTTCGCCGCCAAATTCGGCGGTGCGACGGGGAATTTCAATGCGCACAACGTGGCGTATCCACAAATTTCATGGCAGCAGTTCGGGACCGATTTCGTCGAAAAACAACTCGGGTTGCAGCATTCGTTCCCGACGACGCAAATCGAACATTACGACCATTTCGCCGCGTTTTTCGACGCATTGAAACGCATCAACACGATCATCATCGATTTGGATCGCGACATCTGGACGTATGTGTCGATGGATTACTTCAAACAAAAAATCAAGGAAGGCGAAGTCGGTTCTTCGGCCATGCCGCATAAAGTGAACCCTATCGATTTCGAGAATTCGGAAGGAAATCTGGGTATCGCCAACGCCGTTTTCGAGCATCTTTCGGCCAAACTTCCCGTTTCGCGTTTGCAGCGCGATTTGACCGACAGTACGGTGTTGCGCAACATCGGCGTGCCTTTCGGACATACGATAATCGCATTCGAAGCCACGCTTAAAGGCTTGGACAAACTACTTCTCAACGCCGACAAATTCGCCGAAGACCTCGAAAAGAATTGGGCGGTCGTGGCCGAAGCCATCCAAACGATCTTGCGCCGCGAGGCATATCCGAACCCATACGAAGCTTTGAAAGGCTTGACGCGTACGAATTCGGTAATCGACAAAAAGGCGATCCATGATTTTATCGGGACGCTTGAGGTTACGGATGAGATCAAGGCGGAATTGTTGAAGATTACGCCTTCGAATTACATCGGGATTTAAAAGACACGCTTCGCTTTACGCGTTTTACTTCGGACACGCCTGCGGCTTTAGACTGCAAGCCTTTTTACGCGCAAACTTTTCGCACTTGAGCGCCTAAGCACTTTCGCACTCCGCTTAAATTCCCTATATTACCAAAAACTAAACTATCCGCCAAAATGAGTGCCGCCGCCGAAACCACACAACAAATCTATCCGCTGATAAGCGATTTGGGCCTGATCCTGATGACGGCCGCGATTGCCGTCTTGCTGTTCAAGAAAATCAAGCAGCCGCTGGTTTTGGGCTACCTCATCGCCGGATTTTTGGCGGGTAACCACTTCGATTTTTTCCCGAGCGTCACCGATATGCACAGTGTCGAGGTCTGGGCGCAGATCGGGATCATCTTCCTGTTGTTCAGCCTCGGGCTCGAATTCAGTTTCAAGAAGCTCATGAAAGTGGGCGGAACCGCTTCGATCACGGCCATCACGCAAATCATTTTTATGATTGCCATCGGTTACGGGGCCGGGCGTTTGATGGGCTGGAAAATCATGGACAGCATTTTCCTGGGCGTGATGCTGTCGGTTTCCTCGACGACGATCATCCTCAAGACGTTCGAGGAATTGGGCGTGAAGGCGCAAAAGTTCGCGGGAATCGTGATCGGATCGCTTATCGTGCAGGATCTGGTCGCGATCGTGATGATGGTTTTGCTGTCGACACTTGCCGTGAGCAGCCAGTTTTCGGGCAGCGAATTGATCGGATCGGTGTTGAAACTCGTATTCTATCTCGCACTTTGGTTCGTAAGCGGGATTTTCTTTATTCCGACGATGCTCAAGCGCGCGAAGAATTTGCTTACGGATGAAATGTTATTGATCATATCGATCGCCTTGTGCCTCGTCATGGTAATGCTAGCCGCGAACGTAGGATTCTCACCTGCTTTGGGCGCGTTCATCATGGGGTCGATCATTGCCGAAACGACCCAGGCCGAACACATCGAACACTTAGTAAAACCCGTGAAGGATTTGTTCGCGGCCGTATTTTTCGTATCGGTCGGGATGTTGATCAATCCCGATGCGCTGATCGAATATGCGTGGCCTGTCGTGATCCTCACACTAGTGGTCATTTTGTTCCAACCGATAACGTCCACGATCGGGGCTTTGCTCGCGGGACAACCGCTCAAACAATCGGTACAGACGGGAATGAGCTTGTCGCAGATCGGGGAATTCTCGTTCATCATCGCGACGCTCGGCGCATCTTTGGGCGTGACAAGCAATTTTCTGTATCCGATAGTGGTCGCGGTTTCGGCCGTCACCACATTCACGACGCCGTTCATGGTCAAGCTTTCGACGCCGATGTCGGGATATTTGGGTCGGAAATTACCGCGAAAATGGCTCAAACGCATCGAACGTTACAGCGCGAACGCCCAATCGATAAAATCGGTGAGCAACTGGCAGATCGTGATCCGTGCGTATTTGGTGCAGGTCGCGATACATTCGATCATCATCATCGGCATCATTTTGCTGTCGGCGAATTATCTGCTTCCTTTATTGAACGGTTTCCGATTCGGACATGCGCTGGCGGCTTTCATCACATTGGCCGTGCTGGCACCGTTCTTTTGGGCGTTGTCGCTGCGTCGCGTGGCGGTAGAACAAGTCCAGCAATTGATGGAAGAACGAAAATACCGCGGCCCTATCGTCATGATGGTGTTGTTCCGGTTCGTGCTCGCTTTGTTCTACATCGGATTTTTGCTCGACAACTTCTTCTCGCCCCAAATCGCGTTCATCGCTTTCTGCATCTCGATCGTGATCTATTCGATTTTTCCGAAGAAACTCAACTACCAATACCACAAGATCGAGACGCGTTTCCTCAAGAACCTCAACGCGCGCGAGATCATCCGCAACAAGCGGCAACGTTCCGATTTGACGCCTTGGGAAGGCCACATGACGATTTTCGACATCGCCAAGGAATCGAACATCGCCGGACGCACTTTAGAAGAACTGCAGCTGCGCGAACAGATGGGCATCAACGTTGCGTTCATCCGCCGTGGCGAAATCACGATCAACATCCCGAGCCGCAACGAAAGGCTGTTTCCGGGTGACGAGATTTGTGTGATCGGTACCGATTCGCAAGTCGATGAATTCAAGACGTACCTGAACCGCAACGAGATCGAGGCGCCCGAAACCGGAACACAACCAGAAATCGTATTGCAGCAACTCGAACTGCACAATCAGGATTACATCGGAAAAAGCATCCGACAATCGCAACTTCGCGAAAAAACAAAAGGTTTGGTCGTAGGAATCGAACGCAAAGGAAATCGTATATTGAACCCTGATTCCCATCTGATACTCGAAAAAGACGACATCCTTTGGATCGTTGGCGACAAAAAACTGTTGGCCACATTGCTTTTGGAGCACGACGAGACGGAATCTGCTAACCAATAAACGATATGAAACCAATTTACCTTTCTGTATGTGCCTTGTTGGGCGCATTCTCCGTGTGTGCCCAAAACGGACCTTCCAATTACCAGGAAAACATCAAAAAAGCCGAGGAATTCTACAACTCCAAGGATTACAAAAATTCGGGGCTGTTCTATTCCAAAGCGTTTTCACTCGAAAAGAACGCGCGCGAACTCGACCGATACAATGCGGCTTGTTCGTGGTCTTTAGCCAATGTGCGCGATTCCTCTTTCGTACAATTGTCTAAAATCGCGGCCACTTACAGCGATCACGAACACGCTTCCCAGGATACCGACCTCGACAACCTTCATTCCGACAAACGTTGGGAAAAATGGCTCGACCAAGTCAAGGAAAACCATGAAAAGGCCGAAGCCAAAATCGACCGCCCGTTGATGGCGAAACTCGAACAGGTACTCAAGGACGACGCCGAACCGATACGCGAATGGATGGCGGCCGAAAAGCAATACGGCGTGAGATCTGCCGAAGCGCTCGAGAAAAAGAGAATCATGAAAGACAAACACGCCGCCAATCAGGCGATCGTTTCCAAAATTCTCGACGAGAAAGGTTTCCCGAGCCAGGATGCCGTGGGCGGATATGGAGTGACCGCGGTTTTCCTAACCATACAACACGCCGACCAAGCCACGCGCGAGAAATACATGCCTATGCTTCGAGAAGCGGCCAAAAAAGGCGATTTGCCTAACTCAAGCTATGCGCTTTTGAAAGACCGTACCGATTTGGGGCAAGGCAAAAAACAAACGTACGGCAGCCAGATCGTCACCGATCCCGATACGGGCAAGTCGTATGTGCGACCGCTCGAAGACCCGGAAAATGTCGATAAGAGACGCGCCACCGTTGGGCTTCAACCGATGGCCGAATATGTAAAGCGATGGAATATCACATGGGATGCCAAACAATACGCCAAGGATTTACCGCAAATCGAAATGCTGGATAAAAAACTCAGCGCCGAAAATTAAACCGTATGGGCTGGAAAGTTTCGTTCATCGTTACTATGTCATCATGCAGCCTGTTCTCAATGCACAAATAAAAACGCGACGGTTTCCCATCGCGTTTTTAGGGTTTAGGCTTTAAGCCTTAGGCTGTAAGCACTCTGCGGAACAAAACAACATTCGTTTTCAATCCTTTTTATTTAAAATTGAACCAGATATTGCATTTGAGTCGGATGAAGCTTAAAGCTTAAAGCTTAAGGCCTACTGCCTAAAGCTTTTTATCTCGAATAGTTAGGTGCTTCCTTAGTGATCGTCACGTTATGCGGATGGCTTTCGGTAATCCCGCTCGAAGTGATGCGCACGAAACGCCCGGTTTCCTGTAATGTCGGGATATCTTTTGCACCGCAATATCCCATACCGGCACGAAGTCCGCCGATGAATTGCTGCATGCTTTCGTTGAGCTCGCCTTTGTACGGCACGCGCCCCACGATTCCTTCGGGAACGAGTTTCTTGATATCGTCTTCCACATCTTGGAAATAACGGTCTTTCGAGCCTTCTTTCATGGCTTCTACAGAACCCATTCCACGATACGATTTGAATTTACGGCCTTCGAAAATGATGGTTTCTCCCGGAGATTCTTTGGTTCCGGCAAGAAGCGATCCCATCATTACGGAATCGGCTCCTGCGGCCAACGCTTTCGGAATGTCGCCCGTATAACGGATTCCGCCGTCTGCGATTACCGGAATTCCGCTTCCTCTCAACGCAGCGGCCACTTCGAGTACGGCCGAGAACTGCGGGAAACCGACACCGGCAACGACACGCGTCGTACAGATCGAACCCGGCCCGATCCCTACTTTTACGCCGTCGGCACCGTTTTCTACGAGATATTTGGCGGCTTCGGGCGTCGCGATATTACCGACGACGACGTCTACCTGAGGGAATTTGTTTTTTACTTCTTTGAGGATACCGACAACACCTTGCGTATGTCCGTGGGCCGTATCGATGATGATCGCGTCGACACCTGCGTTTACGAGTGCTTCTGCTCTGTCGACGGCATCTCCGGTCACGCCGATGGCCGCTGCGACGCGTAAACGTCCGAGGCTGTCTTTGTTGGCGATCGGTTTCTGCGTGAGCTTGGTGATGTCGCGGAACGTGATGAGTCCGACCAACGTATTATCGGAATTGACCACCGGAAGTTTCTCGATCTTCTTGCCTTGAAGGATGACTTCTGCATCGGCAAGCGACGTCCCTTCGGCTACGGTGACCAATGGCATGGCGGTCATGACTTCGGTAATGCCGCGTTTGTTGTCTTTTTCGAAACGAAGGTCGCGGTTGGTGACGATTCCGACGAGCTTTTTGTTTTCGTCCACGATCGGGATACCTCCGATTCCGAATTCGCGCATCGCATTCTTCGCGTCGGCGACGGTAGACGATTGCGGAAGCGTCACGGGATCGATGATCATGCCCGACTCGGCTCGCTTTACCTTGCGGACTTTCGCGGCCTGCTGTTCGATCGTCATGTTTTTGTGCAAAACGCCGATTCCGCCTTCCTGCGCCATGGCGATCGCCATAGAACTTTCGGTAACCGTATCCATGGCTGCGGAAACGATCGGAACGTTAAGCGTTATATTCTTGGAGAATTTCGATTGTATGTTGACTTCTCGCGGAAGTACGTTCGAGTAATTAGGAACCAACAGTACATCATCGTAAGTAAGGCCTTCACCGATGATTTTAGAAGTGTGTGCGTTCATGTTGCAATTAACGGTTGTAGTTAAATTGCGTGCAAATATACGTTTTTTAACAATACGAAACGGAGCGCCCTAATCAGAAATTTTCGTTAAAGCGCAAAGCACCGTCCTATTTTCGCTGCTAACTTTATACAAACAAGCAATCTTATGTTTACGATTCCTATATGTCTTTTGCTGCTGCTCGTTTTGGCCGTCTATGCTTTCGTACAGCGTCCTGAATTCGGAAAGACCGCTTCGGGCGCGCAACTGGACGTGTACAGGAAATCAACCCACTTTTTTGCCGGAAGTTTCCAGAATGCTTCCGCTACGCCCAATCTTGCCGAAGACGCGAACATTTGGAAGGTGATGTACGATTTCTTCTTCAGGAAAGATCCGAAAAGCAAACCCAAAAACGCGTTGCCTTCCGAAAAGACCGATCTTAAAGCGTTGAAACACGATGAGAACGTACTCGTGTGGTTCGGGCATTCGTCTTATTTTATTCAGATGGACGGAAAGAAAATCCTTGTCGATCCGGTTTTTAGCGGCGCGGCCTCGCCTATTGCTGCCACGACGAGGAGTTTTTTGGGTAGCGATGTATATTCCGCCGACGATTTTCCCGAAATCGATTTGCTGTTGATCACACACGACCATTGGGATCATCTGGACCATAAAACCATCGTGCAATTACGCCCGAAAGTCAAACAGGTCGTGACGAGCCTCGCCACGGGCTTGCATCTTCAAAATTGGGGATACGAGCCAAGCATGATTGCCGAACTCGATTGGTGGGAACATCTATACCTGACCAACGGCTTCAAGATTTACGCGACGCCGGCACGCCATTTTGCGGGACGCGGCCTCAAACGCAATAAGGCTTTCTGGAATTCGTACGTGCTCGAAACGCCTTCGCGACGATTGTTTTTGGGTGGCGATAGCGGATACGACACCCATTTCAAGGAAATCGGGGACAAATTCGGGCCTTTCGATCTCGCGGTTATGGAATGCGGCCAATACAACACAGCCTGGAAATACATACACATGTTGCCGGGACAATGGCTCAAGACCGCCCAAGATTTAAGGACCAAAGCCGTTTTGCCTGTGCATTGGGGAAAGTTTTCGCTCGCACTGCACGCGTGGGACGAACCTATAGAGAAAATATCACAGGAATTCACCTCATCGGACATCGCTTTGTGGACGCCAATGATCGGCGAGAAAGTCGACTTCGACAACCTGCTTCCTTTTGCGAAGTGGTGGAAAAACCTGTGATGATCAATGGAATTCGCCAAAGAGTTTGGTGGCTTCGTTGTAAGCGCTTTCAAAACTCATCGGACTCGTGCCGGTCGGGGCTTTTTGCTGGGTGAAATACGACAGCAGTTTCTCGGTGGGCATGTTGCCTGTGAGTTCATCTTTTGCCATCGGGCAACCGCCGAAACCTTGTATCGCACCGTCGAAACGCACGCAGCCGGCCTTAAATGCGGCATCGGTTTTCTCGAACCACTTGTCCGGAGTCGTATGTAGATGCGCACCGAATTCAATGTGCGGATAGTTCGGAATCAGATTCGAGAACAGGTACGTGATCACATCGGGCGTCGAACTTCCTATCGTATCGGATAACGACAAAATCTTAACGCCCATGGCCGACAGTTTTTCGGTCCACTCGCCTACGATCTCGACGTCCCAAGGGTCGCCGTAAGGGTTTCCGAATCCCATCGAAAGATAGGCCACGACTTCCTTATCGCTTTTATTGGCGATGTCGAGGATTTCCTGAAGCGTCACGATGGATTCGGCAATGGTCTTATGGGTATTGCGCATCTGGAAGTTCTCTGAAATCGAGAACGGATACCCCAGATATCGGATCTCTTTGTGTTCGGCCGCACTTTGCGCACCTTGCGTATTGGCAACGATAGCCAACAGTTTGGTATTGGTCTGGGATAGGTCGAGCGAAGCCAAAACCTGAGCCGTGTCCTGCATTTGCGGAATGGCTTTGGGCGATACGAAGCTCCCGAAGTCGAGCGTATCGAAACCGACGCGCAACAGCGATTGTATATAGGCCGTCTTGCGCTCGGTCGGGATAAAACCTTTTATACCTTGCATGGCATCGCGCGGGCATTCGATGATTTTGACGGCTTTCATAGGATGCCAAATATAGGAAGATTTGCGAAAACGTTTTCTTAAATTATGTTGCACCTGCCCTACAAACTTTGCAAACCATAATCGACAACATAACTTCAAATAAACAACAGTCCGAGTGAAACACCAAAGTAAACAAGCCCACAAATCGTATCAACGATCGTCGATTTCCTGTTATCGAATAAGCCATGATCGTTACCTCGGCTTGGGCATACCAATTCGACATGCTGGATTTTGAGACTTGCGTATCTAAGCAATTGGAACAAGCCTAAAAGTATGATGGTATTTCGCAAACCAGTAGCTGCGTGTCCGTTCACAAACGCCAAACCTTGATCGCTTTCTATATCGAAATATAGGGCCAGATGTGCCACGCCGATCACAATCCATATCAGGAAATAATTAAAATTACGCAACGCCTTGTACTGAAACAAATACAGAAAAAAGTGAGTGCCCAAAGCATATGCGAAAAGCACGTTTTTCGGATTTTTAGCGATTGAAAAATATACCCAACAGAAATAGGAAATCAGTATATAAATGGAAATTGTCGCTATATTCCATTTATTGAGTTTGTACTGTTGTATCAGCTTACTTGCCATGCAATGTGCAGAAATCGTTGAGCGCCTTGTTATTTGGAACGTTTCAATATGGCTTTGTTGATATCTTTCACCAACGCCGGACCTTCGTAAATAAACCCCGTGTACAATTGCACTAGACTTGCTCCCGCATCGAGTTTTTCAAGCGCGTCTTGGGCCGAATGTATACCGCCGACGCCAATGATCGGGAATGCTTTTCCGCTTTTTTCGGACAGGAAACGGATGACTTCGGTAGATCGTTTCGCAAGCGGTTTTCCCGACAATCCGCCCATTTCGGTCTGGTTTTCGGATTGCAGTCCTTCGCGAGAAATCGTGGTATTGGTTGCGATTACGCCAGCAATTTTCGTGTCGCGCACGATGTCTATGATGTCGAGCAGTTGGTCTTCGGTGAGATCCGGGGCGATTTTGAGCAGTATCGGTTTAGGATTCGCCTTGACGGAATTGAGGTTTTGGAGCGAATTGAGCAAGGCGGTCAGCGGCTCTTTGTCCTGAAGTTCGCGTAGGTTGGGCGTATTCGGAGAACTCACGTTTACCACAAAATAATCGACATGGTCGAAAAGCGCCTCGAAACAGATTTCGTAATCTTTTGCGGCTTCTTCGTTCGGCGTGATTTTGTTTTTGCCGATGTTGCCTCCGATAAGCACGCCTTTGTTCTTCTTTAGGCGTTCGACGGCCGCCTCGACGCCTCCGTTATTGAACCCCATGCGATTGATGATAGCCGAATCTTCACGCAATCGGAACAGGCGTTTTTTTGGATTGCCGTCCTGCGGTTTGGGCGTCAGCGTACCGATTTCTATAAAACCGAAACCGAAATTGGAAAGTTCGTTATAGAGCTTCGCGTCTTTGTCGAAACCGGCGGCCAAACCGACAGGATTCTTGAATCTGAGACCGAAGACCTCGCGCTCCAACTTCTTGTCGTTTACCGCATACAGCGATCGAAAGATATTGGAAAATCCCGGAATGGCCGATAATTTCCTGACCATTGAGAATGTGAAGTAATGGGCTTCTTCGGCATCGAGTTTGAAGAGTAAGGGGCGCAGTAGTTGTTTGTACATGTTGATTGTGTTTCACCGGCAAAAATAGCACTTATCGGGATGGTTTTTAGCGATTTTTTTTCGTTTATACCGATCTGGATTTTTGACCGAAACCCTAGCCCGGATGTAAGCGGAAAGCCCACAATGGACGGGACGTGCTTTTTGGGCGCGGGCGCGGCGACCGCAGGAAGCCGTGGCCCGCGCCTTAAAAAAGCCGTGCCGGGCATGAGGACTTGCAGCGGACAGCCGGATCGGCTTCTAAAAAAAATAATCGCTATCTTTAGCCTATTACACGCCAATAGTTTGAATCATGGAACACTTGCCTACCGTCATTCTTGACAATGTACTACACCGCGATCAGGATGTCCTGACGATCACATTCGAAAAAAATCATCAACTTCAACAGGTCGTTTCCCGTCAACTTGGGGCTGTTTTCAGCTATTCTAAGCGATTCTGGTATTTGCCGTATTCGTCTCAAAACTCCACACGAGTACATTCGGAGTTGCAACATATCGCGTTCATTGACCGTTCACGCCTTGATAAGAAAGAAAGGCGTTATGTGTATAATATGCATACTGTTTCGCTTAGCGATTCGGACAACCAGGAACTGCAAAAGTTCCGTAAATGGCTACAGACACAACGCTACAGCGATTCAACGGTCAATACATATGTCGGGCTATGCGAATTCTTTTTGAAATATCTGTGCAAAAGAAGCATTGATACGATTACACAAAGGACGGTCGAGCAGTTTAACTACGAATTCATAGTAGCGCCTAAAAAATCGATCTCGTACCAGAACCAAGCCATCAACGCGATTAAACAATTCTTGAGGTACAAAGGTGAATGGCTAACGATTGAAGAAATCGAACGCCCGAAGCGCGAGAAAAAACTTCCCGTGGTTTTAAGCATGGAGGAAGTCAGGCAGATTTTGCAAGCGGCAACGAATTTGAAGCATAAGGCACTTTTAAGTCTGATATACTCCGGAGGTTTCCGTATAAGCGAAGTTTTATCGCTGAAAATCGCCGATATAGACGGAAAACGTATGTTGATCCATATCAAAGAAGCAAAAGGAAAGAAAGACCGATATACGCTGCTTTCAGAAAAGGCGCTGCTGTTGTTGCGCGAATATTACACCGTTTATCAACCAAAAGTCTATCTGTTTGAAGGCCCAAGCGGCAGTCCTTATTCTGCCAGAGCCGCGCAAAGTGTTTTGAAGACCGCGGCACATAAGGCCGGAATCCGCAAGCCTATTTCATTGCACACCTTGCGACATAGTTTTGCTACGCATTTACTCGAGAACGGTACGGATATCCGATATATCCAAAATCTTCTCGGCCATAATAGCCCGAAAACTACAATGATTTATACGCATGTCACGGATATGTCGATCCAAAAAATCAGAAATCCTTTGGACATGATTTGAATATTGAGTAAAATTGTTTCTGGCTTATTTTTGTCAATTTATGCGGTTATCCGACTTTTTGGGGAGGATAATTGGTGGATTTGGGCGGGGATAAGATA
>NZ_JACBJI010000011.1:9045-10623 GCF_013401995.1 Flavobacterium agri | reverse complement strand
CAAGCTAGAAAAAATCATAAGTTTTGTTACCTTTCGTATCGGCGGAGAGATCCGTCTCCGAAAGGCTGCCATGATCGTTAGCGGTCTAACGTTGGTAGCCATTAATAAAAAATCGTCTATGAATTCACGTCTTTTTTCTATTACTCTAATACTACTCTTGTCTTTTATAAAACTGTATTCACAAGAAGCAAATGAAAGTTATTTTAAAGACAGTGGTGCCGAAAAAATATTTTTTGTGCAAACTGAAAACGAAGCAAAAGATTTAGCCGAGAAAGATATCCAAAATAATAAAAGGCTTTTGTTCTTAATTGGAAGCATTGCGCCAGTGAGATATTCAAATGATAGCACCATAGAAAACAGATACAATTTCAAATATTACGATTTTGGTTGCGTAGCTCCAGATGAAAAAATTATCGAAGCCTACAATTTAGAAATTATAAAGTCAATAAATTCTCAGTCTAAAAGATGGAAAAAAGAAATAAGAAAAGATGTCATCGGTTTTAAACTTTTCAAAAAGAGGTTTTAACGGCTACCAACCGCCGCTAACCGCCATGGCAGCGGGCTGACTAACAGGAAGAGTTTCGTCCAAAAGCCGCAAAACTTAGATTTTTCCTGCTTTTACAAGCTAGGAAAAATCATAAGTTTTGCTACCTTTCGTCTCGGCGGAGAGTACCGTCTCCGCAAGGCTGCCATGATCGGTTAGCGGCCTCACGTTATGCGAGATTGCTTGAAAACTATAACGAAATCAAGAAATGAATAAATTATCAGCTATTCTTTTATTGTCAATCATTTTTTCGGCATTTAGTTCGAAAGAAACTTTCATAGAACAACTTCAAATTGGAAAATTCACTTATTCTATTTACAGTCAAAGTAAATTTTTACATGACGATAATCTAAACGCAGAATTCTTTATAGTCAAGACTAAATCGTCAAAGAAAAATCTTTGCAGCTCTTTTAAAAACGGATGTCGAAACGACACAACTTTTATAAAAGGCGGCTATACAAGTAATAAAAAAGAACTAATATTCAAAGAATACTATTATTCTAACTACAGCAAATTCTCCGATTCAATTATTAAGAGATTTATACCTGATAAATCTGGCGCTCTTCATTTATCAAAGATCGAACAATATAAAGAAGGAAAATTGTTTATCGAGTAGTTGCAACCTCGCATAACCGCCTATCTTGATCCATCGCTGGTTTCCGGTGACGGGAAGTGTCATTTCCGAAGCCGCAAAACATTGAATTTTTCAAACTTTCCAAGTTAGAAAAATTCAAAAGTTTTGCTACCTTCCGTCTTGACGGAGAGTACTTTCTCCGCCAGCCGCGACGGCCAAGATAGGCCTAACGTTATCGTCCAGCCACGTTTCACGACAAATTTAGAACGTCTCTCCTATTCTGGTTCTAGTTTTTTTTCGAGATTCCAACTTGATGTCCATATTGAAGAAATTTTTCCTCTGTGCGATTTAAAAAGGCTACTCACAATGCCGACCGAACCTAATCGCAGAAATAACCGAAATAAGAGTTAGTGGCAGCCGGGCATAGCGCAAAAAAAGATTTTTTGGGAAGGTTTTTCGG
>NZ_JACBJI010000011.1:5677-9014 GCF_013401995.1 Flavobacterium agri | reverse complement strand
CTTTTTTATTAACTTCGTCTTGGTTGGCGGAGCGTACTTTCTTCGAAAGCCGCACCGGCGATTACCAGCCTAACGTTGTGCGAAACTTTTAAAAAACCGTAAATGACAAAATTCGTTTTTCCAATTATCACAATTTCATTAATTGCTATCAACATACTTTTTATAGGAATACTCAAAACAAATGAAGTTGGAATAAGTGAACTTTTTATAAAATCGCAACCTACAACGGAGTTAATCTTTTTGTCAGACCAATACCAAAATACAAAGAGCGAAATTTATTATGAGTTGATTTTGAAAAGAAACATTCAAGACCAAGAAAAATCTTTATTGCCATTATTTCTTATTCAATTAATGATCTCAAGCTTTGCGATTAGTTTTGCTAGCCTTGATTTAAAACGTAAAGGTTTAATTTTCTTATTGCACTGCTTTTTGATGGGAATTCTTTCGGTATTTATAATTCCATTAATCTTACCAATAGACAATTTATCAATCGCAATCGCGGCATTAGTAATTTGGGTTGCGGTCAATTTCGGCTTTCTATATATTTTAAAACGTTAAAGCTTCGCACAACCGCCGCTAACCAAAATGGCGGGAATTGTGTTATGGGAAGTCCGGTTTTCCAAGCCGCAAAACAATGAATTTTTCAAACTTTTCAAGTTAGAAAAATTCAAAAGTTTTGCTACCTTTCGTCCAAGCGGAGAGAGCTTTCTCCGGCAGGCCGCCACTTCGGTTAGCGGCCTCACGTTGGCAGAAATTTTTAAAAACCAGAATCCGAATGAATCATTTAGAGAAAAAAGGTCAAATACGAACTATTCTAATTTCAGTAAGTATTTTACTTGTTTCAATCCATACCATATTATATTATATTTCTACAGTAGGAACAGACAAGATTTTGCAGCAAGGTGTTCGATTTCTTTTAACCGTTGCGTTAATCATTTTAGTCTATAATGGTAAAAATTGGGCTAGAATTATTTTTTTAATACTTTTTGGTTTAGGAATTTTAGGAGCTTTATTCAGTTTGTTTTTCAGAGAGCAAGAAACTGTCTTAAAATTGCCGTTCATAGTTATGATTATAGTTTACTCCTTATCATTATACCATTTTGGAGTATCTGAATCCTACAGAGCTTTTGCAACTTATCAAAATAAAAAGATTTTTGAATAAAACTTCTGCCAACCGCCGCTAACCGCCATGGCAGCGGGATAGTTAACAGGAAGAGCTGGTTTCCAAAGGCGTAAAAGCAAGATTTTTTCAAATGGAAGGTTAGAAAAAATCATTGCTTTTACTATTTTTAGAGTTGGCGGAGAGATCCCGCTCCGGAAGGCTGCCACGATCGGTTAGCGGCCTCACGTTACCCAACATTTGTGAAAAACCGAATCTCTTGAAAGTCATTTTACTAATACTATCCATCATTTTTTTTAATTCTTCCTTCGCTCAAGAGGAAAGATATCAGCCGGATAGCATCTATGCTAATCGCAAAGTGAAAATCATAAAGATATTTATTAATTCTCCTCAAGACTTATCACAAATAGTGCATTTGAATAAATCTGGACAACCTACAAAAGTGGAAAACTACGACGCATCATATGATAAAAAATCGAGAGAAACAAAACGATTACACTCGGTAAGCTTTTACTACTATAACGATAAGCAAAAATTGGTTAAAGTGGTTGATTCAGCGATGTATTCTAGCGGTTCGCGTAGTACTGGAAAAACTTTTTTTGAATATGACAATGATGGATTTTTGAAATGTGAAAAGTATTTTCGGAATGATGATTTGGAATCATATCGTCAAATCAATTATTCGTATTCTCCTTATCGAACAAATCTAATAACCAGAAACGACACTATAGTTACTCTGAATGAAACAATGGAATATGATAAGGATTTTTACACTAGCAGACAACATGGATTTTACTTTCAGCCAAAAGTTGAATATAAAACTGTTACTGAAAATGGAATAGAATTTCATATTCAACATGATTATCTAGAGAGACGAGAAACCGATTTACATTTCAATAATAAGTTCGATAGTCAAGGAAAAAGGATTAGCTCGAACCTAATAAACAAGGGTCACAAAGTTCATAAATTAGAATATAGGTATTTTGCGAACGGCCTACTTAAAAGCGAATCTGGCTACGTCCCTATTTACTTTGAGTATGATTACTTTAAATGATTCAAACGTCGGGTAACCGCCGCTAATCGCCCCGGCGGGATTTGGGCAAAAGAAAGTGCCTTTTCCAATTCCACAAAACTTAGATTTTTTCAGCTTTGTAAGCTAGAAAAAATCATAAGTTTTGTTACCTTCCGTCTCGCCGGAGAGGACAATCTCCGGATGTCCGCCGCCGCGGTTAGCGGCCTAACGTTAGGCGAAATGCCGTCAAAAATCGAGAAAAAATGAGACATCTATTAATTTTCGTTTTCATAATATTTTCACTTCAGTCATACGCGCAAGATGAAGATGTCTATATTCCAAAAAACTTGGAGGATAGTTTTAGAGAACTTGACAAAATGCTTCCGCAATCCTATAAAGATTCTATAAAATTATTGAGCGAAGATGATTTTTCAGGAGGAGCACATTTTGGTCTAGGTATTTGGATGAGAAATAATTGGGAATTTTGGAAAGGTTCAAGATTATCAAGGTATTTCAACAATAAAGGAATCAAACATCCGGACGATATGTCTGGAATCATACTCGACAGTTATCATAGATACCTAAATAATCAAGACATAAAGCTTGATGAACAAATACTTTCTCATAAAGAATATTGGAAAGGCGCAGAATTGACTCAACTTCCTAAAAAAAAGAAATTTCCAGATCCTGATATTAAAGTAAATGGAGGCATAACATATGGACACTACACAGAAAATCGGAGAAGACACGCAATTCTATACTATGTAGAAAATCCCGAAATGGACAAATATTGGATCTATGATTATTTTATTGGCTGGAGAAAAATAAATAAGGAAATTAAGGCTCAAATGTTAGAATGGCGTCCCGAAGATACGGAGAGACTTTTAAATGAAATGTTTCCGGCAAAGGCACTATCGCCTAACCGCCGCTAACCGCCATTGCTGGGTTTAAGGTAAAATGAAGTGCTTTTTCCTAAGCCGTAAAACTAAGAATTTTTCTGCTTTCCAAGCTAAAAAAATTCGTTAGTTTTACTTCGTCCGCGTTCGGCAGAGAGTACAATCTCCGAATGCCAGCAACGCTCGGTTAGCGGCCTAACGTTACTCGCCATTTGCAGCGTATTATTTCTTTTTCGCCGATGGCGAAAGGCTGCGCCAAACGTTTCCTTACTAATTTCCGTAATGCCTTCGGCGGACAATTTTCCCACG
>NZ_JACBJI010000011.1:0-5628 GCF_013401995.1 Flavobacterium agri | reverse complement strand
TCTCTCCGAAAGGTCGCGGCGACAAAGAAGCCGCCGAACGTTGGGAGAAATTGCGACTGTAGGGACGCAAAAAAAAAAATCTTTTACGATTCTGGATCGATGAATCAAAAATAACAGCGCTACTTCCCCATTTTCTTAAACCCAACCTAAATAATTCGAGCGAGCAGCCAGGTTTCGCGCTTAACCAAAATCGGTTTTCGCCAAGCAAACGTGCGGTCGTGGCTCGGGCTTTCTCGATAAGCAAAAGTCAAAATGAGATGGCTTGGGATTTTTTGGTTTTTTCGGAAATTTTCTAGCTGCGAAGGGCTGGGAAAAATCTTGCGCGTTGTCTATTTTTTGGAACGGTAACTGTGCGTGCCAACAGGACGTGTCGCAACTATCTCCCAACAGCGGCTCTTTGAAACCGCTGCTTCTGTGGTTCCGGAACCTCTTTTTGCTTAACTTCGCCTTGAGCAGCGGAGAATCCGCTCTCCGATCGCCGCGGCTTCAAAGAAGCCGCGAAACGTTACTAGAAAGTGATTTAAAAATCGAGTTAACGACAATGTTTACCAGAGAAATAACAATTGTATTTTTTCTAATTTTATATCAAGCTTTCGCTCAAGGCAAGAGTAAAATTCAAACATTAGACGGAGAGAAATTCTCTGCCTGTGTTAATAATGCAACATTCATAGAGAAATTCAAATTTTGTCTAAAAGCGGACAGCATTTACATAAATACCGAGATATATAACAATTCCAGTTCCGCCATCAATGCTTCAGAAGTAAAAATTCCTTGCAGGATAATAAAAATTATAAATAACAGTAAGGTCGATGTAAAAAATGACGCCAGGCGGCATCGTGGTTTATGTAAACGAAGCAAAATTGTTTTGTACAACATCGAAACCAAAAAGAAGGACCATATTTTCAGATTCATTGATACTTGCACAAACTATTTCATTTGCATAAAGGTAAATTCAAAAAATGAAAGTAAAATAATAGAAGAAGGAACTATCACCTTCTAGTAACAGCGCATCTTTGCCATTGCGGCAAATCTCCCAAAAAGGAAAATCCAGGTTCCAAAACTTCCTATATTTACGCGGAGAATACTTTCTCCGAACGGCCGCAACGGTCAAAGTATGCACCGAACGTTATAAGCCATATCCGAAAAACCGTGAAGAAAGCTACACTATTACTATTCATAATTTTATCAGTCAATTTTTCTGTTTCGCAAGAAACCGGAAAGCTAAGAATTGCGCTGTTGAAAGAATTTCCGAGTTCATCAACGAAAGATGGAAGATGGGTTTACAATGATTCTTCAAGAATTGAAAATCTTGAAAATCCAAAAATCAATAATCTACTTCCCGAATATAAATTCTACAAAACCAGCTTGACAAATTTTCTTGGCTATCACATCAATAGAGCAAATTGTCTGATTTTATATAATGCAAAAAAGTCAAAAGTTATTCTGGTTGAGCCAATGTGGTATGGAGATTTAAGAAAGCAGTTTTTAAAATTGTTGCTTGGAAAAAATTACGGTAGGCTCGAAGATCTTAAGTTAGTGATTAAAGAACTTCAAAGCTTACTTTTAATTGGAACAAGTATGTATTTTACAGAGCCAAATTTCAGCGATGAAAAAGTTTTATTCAATCTTGATTATCCAAATCAAAACAAAAAAAGTGGTGTTGAAACCTGGAGAAATTTTGAAGTGGGAATTAGAGATGGAAAGTTTAGATATTTCAAATCTACAAATCCACATATTAAAGAAAGCGTAATTGTTAAATAGAGATACGGCTTATAACCGCCGCTAACCGCCATGGCAGCGGGATGACTAATGGAAAGAGTTTTGCTCCAAAGCCGCGAAACCAAGATTTTTCCTGCTTTGCCAAGCTAGGAAAAACCATAAGTTTTGCTACCTTTCGTCTCGGCGGAGAGTACCGTCTCCGCAAGGCTGCCACGGTCGGTTAGCGGCCTAACGTTACTCGCCATTTGCAGCGTGTTATTTCTTTTTCGCCGATGGCGAAAGGCTGCGCCAAACGTTCCTTACTAAATTTCAGTAATGCCTTTGGCGGACAATTTTGCCACTGCTGAGAGTTCTCTTTCCAATCTTTCGTGAGCGCAAACGGCCAGTAACAGCGGCTCTTCGCCACCGCTCCTTTTGTGGTTTGGGAAAATCTTTTTCATTAACTTCGTTTCCAATAACGGAGAGTACTCTCTCCGAAAGGTCGCGGCGACAAAGAAGCCGCCGAACGTTACTCGCCAGCCACCTCTTGCCGCATATTTATATTCGCAATTTTGTTCTGTTATTAACCACGAAAAAATATCAATCATCCCCGATTTCCAGTTCGTCTAACGTTCATGCAAAATTGCGCAGAGCCGCAACTGTACCGCTTATTTACCGGCCGGCCAGTAACCGCCGCCAATCGCAATGGCGGGTTTACGGCTTGTTGTAAGTTTCTCTCCAGAACTTCGTATCTTTCGGCTGAGCTTACGCTCTCCGAAAGCCCGCCACTGCGGTTGGCGGCCTAACGTTAGTGGCAAGCTCCCAACAAACACCTTAAAAATGGATAAAGAAATAGAAAAAGGTCTTGAAGATGATTATACTTATCACTTTTTCTTTAATCATGGACTATTCGATGTATTAAAACATTATGAAGATTTGATTGAGGAAACAGAAAGTTTTCTCAAAAGTAAGATTGACGCTATGAAAGGCGATACTGGAGAAGAAATCACTGATGAGAGATTTGGAAAAGAAATGCAATACCAAACAATATTTCCAGTGATTTTATGGAAATCATTATTTCTAAGCTCATATTTTTTATTAGAAAACTCGCTTGATGAAATATGTAAGAATTTAAGAAAGTCTAATTCTTATGAATTGTCGTTAAAAGATATGAGTGGAAATGGAATATCCAGGAGCAGTCTCTACTTGAAAAAAGTATGTCACATTACCAATTCATTTCAAACACAAACATGGGTTGAAATTACTGATTTCAATAAAATAAGAAATGTATTAGTTCATTCTGACGGAGTTTTTCCAAAATCAAACG
The DNA here is from genome assembly GCF_013401995.1 of Flavobacterium agri. Taxonomy (GTDB): domain Bacteria; phylum Bacteroidota; class Bacteroidia; order Flavobacteriales; family Flavobacteriaceae; genus Flavobacterium; species Flavobacterium agri. Next base: position 2,603 of record NZ_JACBJI010000011.1, on the reverse strand, counting down.
CTGATGTAATAAATGTTTGCGCAAAATATGGACAAATTAAATTATCCGAATATGATGATAATCTTATCATTGAATTCGATAATGAATTTTGTAAATACTCATTATCCCAAATAGAAAACTTTATTACGGACATATATAAAGAAATGAATGGAAAAAGAGCCAGCCACTAACCGCCGCTAACCGCCATGGCAGCGGGATGACTAAGAGGAAGAGTTTGTTCCTAAAAGCCACAAAACTTAGATTTTTTCTGCTTTGTCAAGCTAGAAAAAAATCATAAGTTTTGCTACTTTTAGAGTCGACGGAGAAATCTGTCTCCGCAAGGCTGCCACGATCGGTTAGCGGCCTAACGTTACCAGCTATATCAAAACCATTGTGATATGAAAACCTCCTTTATAGTATTCCTTTTTTTGTTAACCACCTTAAGTGGTCATTCCCAAAATTCTGATAAAGAATTATGGGACAAGGCGAATTTAATATTGGAAACCAATGGTGAAATTTATTACGATTATTTCAACTCTAAAGAAATTGACAAAAAAACTTTAGACACTTTAAACAAAAAATGGACTTTAAAAGCTCTAATATTTATTGATCAAATTTTAAAAGAGTATCCAAATTCAGAACTATATAACAATGCACTGCTCATTAAAGCTGAAAATGAGCTAGCTATTAATAATAAAGCTGTTTCAAAAGCCGCATTCAATGAACTGTTATCTCGCTCAAATTTAAAAAGAGGCATGAAGTATAATTCGTACATCGGACTGGCGTGGATTGCCATTGATGAACAAAACTTTAAACTCGCAAATGAATATTTAACGTTGGCGGAAAATAATCCAAAAAATTATTCGTGCGGAACGGAATATTATGGAGACAAAGAGCGATTAAATAATATGCGAAAAATATGCATTTCAGGTGGTAGAAAATAAGATACAGCTGGTAACCGCCTATTCGCTCCATTGCTGATCTAGTGCTGCTCCACCCCTATTCTCCGAACCCGCAAAACATTGAATTTTTCAAACTTTCCAAGTTAGAAAAATCCAAAAGTTTTGCCACCTTTCGTCAAAACGGAGAGTACTTTCTCCGCCAGTCGCAACGGCGCGAATAGGCCTAACGTTGGCGGTAATTTTTGATCCACATTTCGCATAGCATATAGTAAAAAATGGAGAATTTTCTTAATCAATTATCACATCTCGGAGTTCTTCATAATGTCGAATCGTTCAAGAATGCTTTTGATATTGATTTGCTTGGTAAAAAAATACCGCGCTAATGGAACGATTTAAATACTTCAACAGCGAAAAAAGAATGAGAGTTTATATTCCGAAAATGCTGTATTGGATTTTGAAAAAAGATTCTTCATTTAGCTTTTATATATCAAGTACCTCGGTAGTGGAATCCGAAAACAAACAAACACTTTATCTTAATATAGAAATTGGCTTTTACTTTGAAGATTACAAAAAGTTTACTTTTACAATTAGCGAAATCAAATCATATCTGAATGCAAAATATTTGCCTTTCAATAAACTAACTGATGAAAATCTCAAGGGAGATTATTTGTGTTCGAACTTTGGTTTCTTAAGAATTATAGCAGAAAGAACTACGATTAAACAAATTGAGGCAAATGTTGAAATGCCTTTTTACATAGAGTTTTTCGAGAATAAAAATTCAGTCATTTTGAAGGTTAATTAAAACTACCGCCAACAGCGGCTACTCGCAATCGGCGAGTTGATGGTTAATTGAACCAATCATTTTCATAACTTCGTTTCCAGCAGCGGAGAATACTCAGTTCCAGTTGTCGCCGACTGCGAGTGAGCCGCGAAACGTTAGCTGCAATTATCATAAAAATCGTACAATTTCAAGAATAGATAAACTAAATGTCAAAACCAAAAATCATATTCCTATTTCTCTTCCTTTCGCTCAACTCCATAGCGCAAGTAAATTCCAAAATTCTAGGTAAATCATATTGGCTATCACAGAATGAAAACTCTGAGTTTTTTAAAAGTGATACTGTTGAAATAATTAGTTTTTCACCTCTAAAATCTGAGAAAGATAAATGGAATGAGAGCAAGTTTAAATCAGAATTGAACGATAATAAAGATTTTGTAGAATTGAGTTTCAAGTCTAATCACAGACTAAAATTTTCAACTATCAATATAGACACTTGGGAAGTTTCAGAATTTAAAGGAAATCAGGTTTGGCAGTTCAATGAAAAAAAACAAACTATTAATTTAAAATTTAAGGCGTTAGACTTAAACTTCAAGATAATTAATCTGAAATATGAAATAGTAAAGTCGAGATTTTCGAGTGAAAATATTAAATTAGTAAAAATTAAGCTATTGAAAATCAAATAACTGCAGCTAACCGCCGCTCACCGCTATTGCTGGCCTCAGGTAAAAGAAAGAGCTTTTCCTTAAGCCATAAAACTAAGGATTTTTTTGCTTTGTCAAGCTAAAAAAATCCTTTAGTTTTATTACTTTTCCGTTCGGCAGAGAGTACAATCTCCGAATCGCCGCAACAGCCGTGAAGCGGCCTAACGTTGGGAGAAATTGCGACTGTAGGGACGCAAAAAAAAATCTTTTACGATTCCTGATCGATGAATCAAAAATAAC
>NZ_JACBJI010000010.1 GCF_013401995.1 Flavobacterium agri | reverse complement strand
TTGCGGCTGTCAGGTCGCCTGTGCGGTCGCGCTTTTGCATTTTTGCTTCTTTTGTTGCAAGACAAAAGAAGGCCCGCTGCAAAGCGACAAAATTCGCATCTCACTCCTTCATATCCAAGCAATAGTAAAAAACACCCAATTCCCAGTTCCTTACAACCCAAACCAGTTCCCTACAAATCCACACCTTCCTAACTTGCCCCAAAAACGCAAGCCATGGAAACACAACTCCAGTCCGTCCTTCCCCAAATCGAAAAGACCGCCGGCCCATGCGCGGTCATCGTATTCGGTTACAATTCCATAAACGGCCAAAGCAAAAGTGCGTTCGGTTTCGAATCCGTTCCGCCACACGCGAATGGACATTTTTACCTGTTGGTATTCACAAATGAATCGACCAATGCGCTCACCAACCTAACCGACTCGATATCCCAACGATCCGACGGCAAAATATCGGTCACGCTACTTCAACACACATTGCAATCACTCGGTACCAAATCCCAAGACCAGCGTTGGTTCTTCTATCAAGCCCTGCGTCTCGGCGAACCCGTAAGTTTGGGCATCGATGTTCCGTATTTGCGCAACTACGGCTGGGTACGTCGCGATTACGAAGGCGCAAGGACACACTGGTACAAATGCGAAGCCATGGCAGGCCTCTACCTCGAAAGCGCCGCCCAATCACAACACCTCGATGTCGAATTAGGCAAAATAGCCTTCTTGTCCCAGGCAATCGAATTTATCGCCTTAGGGTTGATCCGCGTCTTTTTGGGCTATACACCGAATCAATACGGCCTCAAATTCTTGCTGGCGTTATGCGGCCATTTTACCGACCTGCCATCGCATTGTTTCCCTATAGCAGATGAGGTAGGACAGAAGCGGTTAAAGATGGTTTGCACGCCTCCCTCAATGCTGCGCCATTGGGACAAGCTCGAAGCACCCGAAGCCGATTTCGATTCCCTGCTCGATGCCTGCACCCGTTTCTTCGGCAAATCCCGCAAGCTTGCCCTCAAACATCTGGAAACCCTCGAAAATTTGCGAACCAAAACCTCCATATCATGAAAACCGATACCTTCTTCCAGTCCCCCGAGCTAAACCATCTAGTAAAAAACCACTTCACACTGCTTCAGTCTGAAAACCCAAAAAAGAACCTCGATTCCGTAAGCATCCGCCTTTCCGGTTACGCCGATGTTATAGACCTTACGGCCGACCTGCTAAAAGTCTCTATGATGGCACTCGACACCAATTCCCCTTTCCCCGAACCCGAGGCCAACATCCGAGGCGTCCTCTCCATCGTCCTCGACCTGCTTCCCTACGAAGAAGCCGCCCTGCTCGACAAACTCCGCCACCAAATCCTCTCACCATCCGAACCCGACTGGAACTTCATCCTCCAAACCGTAACGCTCTCCCCGCCTCCCATCAACTAAATTGTTCCCTCGGACACACATTTTGCGCAGCTTGCAAGCAAAATGTCAATAAACACTTCCGCTTTCCAGCGCCATGACCGCTAAGGCGGGCACCTGACGCCGCAAAGACTTGGAAAAAAGCGAAAAACTGTCTGAGCGCAGCGAGTTTTTTTTGCTTCCAAGTCTTGCGGCTGTCAGGTCGCCTTCGCGGTCGCGCCAAAGGCATTTTTGCTTCTTTTGTTGCCAAACAAAAGAAGGCCCACTGCAAGCGAAACAAAAAAAGCCCGGCGCAAGCCGGGCTCCCCTCACTCTTTTTTCGAAAACCTCTTCAAAAAAAGACTCAATAAAAAACTGACCGTCGTCCCAACGACCGCCAACACCACCGTCCGTACCAAATCCTCACAAAGAACATTCGGCACAAGGCTAAGCAAAGAACCACTCACGGTTCCAAGCCTCAACGTAAATACCGGTTGCATAAAAAAGTAGCATTACGGCATTCCGCTTACGGCAGTAAGCGCCAAAGGGTTGAACGCCCCGTTCTTGAGCGGGTACATCTGACCGTTCACCTGCTGGAAAAACTCCATCCCGACGGCCAGGAAAAGCGGCTTGGTGCTCGCGGCCGTGACCGCGTTGCTCTGGCTTATCGCTGCGGTAAGCGTCGCATCCCACGGCAGTATCGCGGTTTCCGAAGTTGTCACGGTGAACGTTTCCGCCTCAAAATCCACGTCCGCTCCGGCCGAAGTGATCTTATAATGGGTCGCACCCGCAGGCGCGGCTACCATGTTGATCGGCACGAAAGGAGGGATATCGAGTGTGATCACACCCGTGACGCGGTTTATCGCCCCTGTATAAGGCGCGTACAGGCACGTACCCAACTTTCCTTTGATGTTGAACTCGAAACCCGCCAAAAGCTCCGCTTCGCCGTCGATAACGTTGCGCAAGCCCCGTTCGTTGGTCGCGTCCGCCTGGATGACCTTCATCATGCTCTGGGTAAGACGCGATACCATGCGGCTGTCGGCCGCGTTGATGAGCAACGCCTGCAGCGAGTTACGCAAAAGTTTGCCCGCCTTTCCGGCTCTCCCGAACTCCGACATGTTCTCCCTTGTCCGCTGGAAAGCAGGATCGTTCCTGATGCGGTCGCCGTCAAGGCTTCCCTTTTCGCGTGCGATGTATCCGTCCTGCGATTTGTAAAAAGTCACGTCACTTAGAGTGCCTTTCAATTTGATTAGGCCTTTTTGTTTTGCCATGATTGAAAAATTTAAAAATGAAACAAAAAATGAAACCCGTCCGTTGCAACGTTTCCCCGGGTAGGGAAGACAAGTTTCCGAAGCCCCCACTGAAAAGCCAAACCACCATGTCGCAAACGGCCCATAATGTCCCAATAGATCCCATTCCCGCAACCCCATTTGTAAGTAAAATCTCCCAACTATCCCGAAATCCAAGTCAACCACAAACCCCAAGCAAGCCCATCTTATCCAATCAAACGAAACCTCCCGGGACACACATTTTGCGCAGCGCGCAAGCAAAATGTCAATAAACACTTCCGCCTTCCCGCGCCATGAGCGCACAGGCGGGCATCTGACGTCGCAAGACTTGGAAAAAGCGAAAAACTGTCTGAGCAGGGCCGAGCGTGAAAAAACAGTCCAGTGGACTGTTTTAGCGAAGGAGCCAGGAGGCGCGTTGGCCGTTCGAGTTTTTTTCGCTTCCAAGTCTTGCGGCTGTCAGGTCGTCTGTGCGGTCGCGCCAAAGGCATTTTTGCTTCTTTTGTTGCCAGATAAAAGAAGGCCCGCTGCAGGCGACATTACCACTCTTTGCGCAAGCAAAGAGTCACCTTTACATCCTCTGCGAAACCAAATTCGTTATAACAAATGGGTAAGTTTTCAGTAACGGCAAAACCCACTCAAAGTGTAGTCAAAGGAATGGATAAAGGCAGTTTGTTAAAAAGGGAAGAGAGCAGTTCGATGAAGTGTATGTTGGCTTCGCATAATCGGATGCTGTTGCGCTGCATCCTTCATAGTTCGCTTTGGAAAGGAGTTTTTGGTTTTCACGAATGAGATTGCGCTTCGCGCCATCCTTCAAAGCTCCGCTTTGAGAAACAAAAGAGTTCAAAAAAAAATGCCTCAAGCGAGCTTGGGCATTTTTTTTTGAACTCTTTTGTTCCATTCGTGACCACGATCAGATTCGAACTGACACGTCTTGCGACACCACCCCCTCAAGATGGCGAGTCTACCAATTTCTCCACGTGGCCTTCAACAAAAAAAGTCAAACGAGACCGTTCGACTTTGTGACCCGACTGGGGCTCGAACCCAGGACCCCAACATTAAAAGTGTTGTGCTCTACCAACTGAGCTATCGAGTCGATGCTTTGAAAAAATGTTTTTTAAGGTCTTTGTGACCCGACTGGGGCTCGAACCCAGGACCCCAACATTAAAAGTGTTGTGCTCTACCAACTGAGCTATCGAGTCGTTAACATTTCTTCAATGCGGGTGCAAATATACAGTCTTATTTTAAAATTTTCAAACCTATTTTATTTTAAATTTACCTTTTTTTAAAACTCACCCTTAACGCCTTATTTACTAGGGATTTGCTTCATGAAAAAAGTATTGCTGTGCGGATATATGGGCTGCGGAAAGTCGACTGTGGCCCAAATTCTTTCCCATAAAACCGACCTTCCCCAATTTGACCTTGACGATCTTATAGAGAAAAACGAAGGGATGTCCATACCCGAAATCTTCGAAAAAAACGGGGAAGTGTACTTCAGGAAACTCGAGCATCGGTTGTTTACGCAGCTTATGGGAAGCCCCGACGATTTCATTTTGGCTTTGGGTGGAGGAACGCCCGCATACGCCAACAATCACCTGCTAATGAATGGCGAAGGCGTCACGTCTTTTTTTCTCCGCGCGTCTATAGAAACGCTTCACGACCGATTGATCGACGAGAACGAAAACCGTCCGCTTGTGGCCGGCAAGGCATCCGACGAGCTCAAAGAACACATCGCCAAGCATCTTTTCGATCGCAATTACTATTACAATCAGGCTACTTATACGGTCGTGGTCGATGGGAAATCGGCAGAACAGGTCGCCGACGAAATACTCGAAAAACTAGCTTAGATAAGCCGAGTTCGCGTTTTCCTTGAACACGATTTTCACGTGTTCCATAAGACCCGTGGAAAGCGAAATGCCTTTGAAGTCGGCTTTAACAGGATATTTTTTGTGGTTCCTGTCTACGAGGACGGCCGTCTTGAATTTCTTGAGCGGCACGTCGAGGAAGTGGCGTACCCCATAAATCAGCGTCGTACCCGAGTTGAGTACGTCATCGACCAAAACCAAGCCTTTATTCGTGTATTCTTCAGGTTTCAATGAAGTCTTGATAGGCGCGTTCGGATTTTTCTTGTCGATCTTCACCTCGCACAACAGCGGTTTCAAATCCGAAACCTGTTCGAGGGCATCGACGAGCTTTTGGGCAAAAATGAATCCGTTCGACGAAATTCCCGCAATCACGATCTCTTGCTCGTCGATGAAAGTTTCGTAAATCTGATAAGCAATCCTTTTGATCTTGTGTTCGATTTCCTCGTGGTTGAGGATGATGTTCTTGGCCATTCCGAGGTGATTTTTCAGCCGCAATTTACGCATTAATCAGGAATCCGATTCGTCGAATTCATCAAAATCGCCCGTATAGCCGTCAATGTCGCGACGGTCCTTTTTGGTAGGACGGCCTTCACCCGATTTGCGGTAGTGCTCTTTCGAAAGCTTGAGCATTTCGAGATGGGCAAAACTCTCGGCCGGCGTCTCGTCTTTCCGGTAAATGTCGACCAATTTCGCGCCCACGCGGCTCGGCGGCAAATCGAGGACCGAAACGATGTGGGTGATCTGGTCCTTCCGAAACGTGATCTTGTCTCCCGGAAAAACTTCTTTAGACGGTTTGGCCACGTTCCCGTTGACCGTGATATGGTTTTTTTTGGCGGCCTCGGTGACCATGTTGCGGGTTTTGTAATAGCGCACACACCAAAGGAATTTGTCGATTCTCATAATTGTAAAAACGGCGTTAAAGTACTCACAAAAATAAATCAATATTGTATCTTGCGGCCTTAAAAATATGTTGCTGACATGAAAAAGAAGATTATCCTCTCGATCCTTTTCGGATTGGCCCTTACCTTTATCGGCTGTAATAAAAACGACGATATCGGTCCTTCCAAACCAAGGGATTATACCGAACAATACGCCAAGGATATTGTCGACATTGAGCAGTTCCTCAAAACGCACAGCTACGAAGTGGTGAACCATCCGGGATTCCACGACGATCAGGACGTGATTTTCCACGATGTCGAGGAAGGCGATCCCGATGCAATCTGGAGCAGTCCCTTGCTTACGTTCAGAACGGTAAAAACGTATCGCGATGCCGATGAAGATATCGAATACAAGTTGTACTACCTCAAATTGCGCGAAGGCGGCGGAATTGCCCTCGATAAACCGTTCCCGACGAATACCGACAAGGTTTTGGCCGCTTATACGGGTAAGTACCTGTTCCACTACGAAAGTACCGATGATAGCGGTACCGTCATCGATTCCCTCAAATATTACGAGTTCGAGACCAATCCGTACCCGCAATCCAATTTCGATTTGCAGGGCGTAATCAAGGGTTGGAGTGAAATATTTCCGCAATTCAAAGGAGGCGATGCCACTCAGGTAACCGGAGAACCGACGTTGTATACCGATTTCGGGGCAGGCGTGATGTTCATTCCTTCCGCTTTAGGTTATTACAACCAGGCATCGGGTTCGATACCGGCTTATTCGCCATTGATCTTTACCTTCAAGCTCTACAACACGATTCGCGTGGATTCCGACGGCGACGGTATCATGAATTATCTCGAAGACCGCGATAACGACCGTTACATGTATATTATCCTCAACGACGAAGGAACGGGAGACGTGCGTCCCGATGACGTCGACGGAGACGGCGCCCCGAATTATCTCGACCAGGACGACGACGGCGATAACGTACTTACCGAAATTGAGATGCTCAGCGATCCGAACAACCCGGATTCCGCGACGCTTACCTGGGACGAAGTGCCCGATTGCAGCGGAAACACGACCGACCCGAACCGCCTGAAAAGGGTTTACGATTCAAGTTGTACAGGAGTTGCGCCATAAAACGCGATCCGACGAAATAAAAAAATCCCGTTCTGCAAAGAGCGGGATTTTTTATTTGGATTTAGCTGGGATTCTTATTTTCTCGAAACCGCTTTTTCGGCTGCCGCTACGATTGCGGTAGCGTTAAGCTTGTATTTTTCCATAAGTTGTTCCGGTGTTCCCGATTCGCCGAAACTGTCGAAAACCGCGACGAATTCCTGAGGTGCAGGGTTTTTCAACGCCAGCACACGTGAAACGCTTTCTCCCAATCCGCCAAGGATGTTGTGCTCTTCGGCAGTTACGATACAACCTGTCTTTTTAAGTGAAGTAAGGATCGCTTCCTCGTCAAGTGGCTTGATCGTGTGGATGTTGATCACTTCGGCAGAAATGCCTTTCGCTTCCAACGTTTCGGCAGCCAAAAGCGCTTCCCAAACCAAATGGCCTGTAGCGACAATGGTTACGTCTGTTCCTTCGTTCAAAAGCACGGCTTTCCCGATTTCGAATTTTTGGTCGGCAGGCGTGAAGTTCGGCACTACAGGACGCCCGAAACGCAGATAAACCGGCCCGTGGTGGTCGGCGATCGCAATCGTCGCGGCTTTCGTCTGGTTGTAATCGCAAGTGTTGATCACAGTCATACCAGGAAGCATTTTCATAAGGCCGATGTCTTCAAGGATTTGGTGCGTCGCCCCGTCTTCGCCCAACGTCAATCCGGCGTGTGACGCGCAGATTTTCACGTTTTTGTCAGAATAGGCAACCGATTGGCGGATCTGGTCGTACACGCGCCCCGTAGAGAAGTTGGCGAACGTTCCCGTGTAAGGGATTTTCCCGCCGATCGTAAGTCCGGCCGCGATCCCGATCATGTTCGCTTCGGCAATACCGATCTGGAAGAAACGCTCGGGGTGGTTTTTCTTGAAATCGTCCATTTTAAGCGATCCGATCAAATCGGCGCAAAGGGCCACGACGTTTTCATTTTTCTGGCCTAGTTCAGTAAGTCCGGCGCCGAATCCCGAACGCGTGTCTTTACTGCCTGTATTTTCGTATTTTTTCATGTTATTTCTTTGTGTTGCCCGAATTTGGGACAGTTACTGTAAAATTTGTCTGCTTGATTTGCTGCAATTTGCGAAAGTGGACTTTTTTGCCTTTTTCGATGAAATAGCAATAGGTGATCAATCCTTCGCTATCGAAATTGAATTTGCCGCACCACAACGGATTGCGAAAAGGCCCGAAATTGAATTTCTGCGATTTGGTGATCGAAGTCGGGGCGATCGCGACGACGCATTCATTGATCGGCTTTTTCTTTTCCGAATCCTTGAAGCGCTTCAAATGTATGGTGTCCGATTTGGTCGAGAATTCATAGAAATCCGACTTTTCCTTACACATATCGAAATTGAGTTCGGATGATTTCTGAAACTTCAATTTGGCATTTTCCGCTTCCGAAAGCGAAGAAGGATTCTCGAACTCATAATAGATGTTGTTCTTCTTATCTACGAGATACGTCTTGAAAACTTCTCCTTTTTCCTCCAGCACGATAAGGTGTACGTCTGGATCCAACGAATTCGAAAACGTCAATTCGTGCGACAATTGTTTTTCCTTTCCATCCTTGGTATACTCGTAAAGCGTGGAGTAGTCAAAGACATAGGTCTTTTGCGACCAACTGGCCAAGCTCATCAGCAACACTATCGATGTAAGGATTTTGCGCATCAATAATCTTTTTCGTCTTCCGAATAATTCTGCGACAAAGCTGTCTCGAGCTGCGCATCGTTAGGCGCTTTTCCGTGCCAGGCGTGCGTATGCATCATGAAATCGACGCCGTGCCCCATTTCGGTATGAAGCAACACGCAAACCGGTTTGCCTTTTCCGGTTCTTGATTTGGCTTCGGTCAATCCGGCGATGATGGCCTCGATGTTGTTGCCTTGCTGGATTTCGAGCACGTCCCATCCGAAAGCGATGAATTTGGCAGCGATGCTTCCCATGTTCAACACTTCGTCGGTCGGTCCGTCGATCTGCTGGCCGTTAAGGTCTACCGTCGCGATCAGGTTGTCGACTTTTTTGGCCGATGCATACATGATGGCTTCCCAGTTCTGGCCTTCCTGCAGTTCGCCGTCTCCGTGAAGCGTGAAAACCAAATGGTTGTCGTTGTTGAGTTTTTTCGCTTGGGCTGCGCCGATGGCTACAGACAATCCCTGTCCTAATGAACCCGACGCCATGCGTATCCCGGGCAATCCTTCATGTGTGGTCGGGTGACCTTGAAGACGCGAATTGATGTGGCGGAAAGTCGCCAATTCCGATATCGGAAAATAACCGCTTCGGGCCAAAACGCTATAGAAAACAGGCGAGATGTGACCGTTGGAAAGGAAGAAAATATCTTCTCCTATACCGTCCATGTCGAAACCCGGCTTGCGTTCCATGATGTTCTGGTAAAGTGCCACGAAGAATTCGGTGCAACCAAGTGATCCGCCCGGATGGCCGGAGTTCACGGCGTGCACCATGCGAAGGATGTCGCGTCGCACCTGAATGGCTAAAGCGTTTAACTGTTGTGTGTTACGTTTCATTATAAGGGTTTGATTAAACTGCCCCAAAGATAATCGTAATTGACGAGGGATAGAAGCACATTCGTCAATTAATAATCAACATCGGGCAGTGTGTTTTTGACAAAATAAGTGTTAAAAACACACTTTAGCAAATCATTTCAAAAAAAATCCCCAAACCTAAGCCCGGGGATTTGAAACATGGCAGTTTCCTTTCAGAGTTTAATTTTTCCAGAAGTTCCACAGTTTGCCCGAGAACCTGAAGTAAGACGAGTCGGGAGCGAGGCGTATTTTGCCCTGGACCGGAATCTTGCCTTTCAGGAAATCTAACCTGGCTTCGGCCGTGCGCAACGAAATCCATTGCTGCAACAGGTTTTCGGCCGTGGCGGCGAGTTTCTGGCGTGTGCTTTCGTACGACAGGTATTCGTTCTGCAGTTCGTAATCGTAATCGCCTATGGCGGCAAACAGCGGATAATCGTACCTCAAACTGAAATCGTGGGCCGAGCGAACCACGCGGAACAGGTTGCCGTCGGCGAGGATCTGCTTGAGCGTGTTCTCGAATTTATATAAGGCGTATTCGTCCGTATCGAAATTCGAAAGCAGTTTCGAGAATTCGTAACTCCCGCTTTTGCTCGTATAATTGAAGTTGAAGAACGCTTTCCACAAATCGTTGTTCTTGAGGCCGTCGCTGTTTTCGAGCGAGTACAGCCAGTTTTCGAATTCTTTGAGCGATAGGTTTCTTTCGAGTACATCGAAGAATTTTAGGGTTAGTGCTTTCATGATCGTGTTGTGTTGTTGTGATTATTGATGATTGTTTATTTTTTGATTGATGATTGTCTTTCGTTTGTCCGCGAAGGGAATCGGGCGCTGTTTTTGTCCCTTATCCCTTCGTCGGACCCTATTATCCGCCTTTGAGGCGTGCTTCGTGTTCGCGGTCTCTTCGGTCGATTTCGCCGAACGGGCTTCCTTTAAAGAATCCGATGTTCTCAAAACCGTTTTCCTCGGTGATGATCGATTCCTTTTTGGTCACGGCTCCCGTGTACTTCGAACCGTAATTGCCTTCGAGCTGTTTCGTCGCCGGATTGAGGTCGCCCCACACGGGCGTCTTTCCGTTATAGATCGGTTCCACAAAATAGACGATGCCGGTCTTTCGCGATTTCATCAGGAATCTTCCGGTCTCGTCGGTATTGGTGAGGAAGCGTCTTAAAATTTCTTGTCTCATGATTTCTATTTGATTATTTGTTGATGATTTTTTATTGTGGTCGCAAAAAAAAAGCACCTGCGTGATGGCAAGTGCTTTTCGTATGCTTCAAAAAAGAAGGATTACTTCTTTCGCGTCTTACTTATACACTTGCCGGCGAACCTATTTCGGTCACACACAAAGACGAGCTCGGCCTGTTTAGGCTGCTTCATCCATGTTTGCGAAATCGAGATGTGGTTCAACGTTTTCATGTTATTTTCTATTCGTGTTTTGCGTCGTTATATTTCTGTTTGCGACTTTGCAAAGAAAGAAACTCTTTTTTGAATCTGCAAGAAAAAAATAAATTATTTTACTGAAAATCAATGTGTTACGAAAATATTAAGCAATAGTTATCCTGTCCGCATGCGTTGCAGGTTTCTCAAGATTCAATTGTTTCCCGTCATCGGCTGATGATTCAAGGACTAACGGTTTTTTCGGTTAAAATCGACTTCCATCAAATTATCTGATAATGTGTTTAAAATAAAAAAGCGCCCTCGGTAAAAAGGACGCTTTGTGTTTTATATTGTTTCAATTGCTGAATCAAATTTTGGGTTTACACAAAACTCCCGCGCTTACGAACGGTTTTACGTCCGAACGCAGATTGCATGCTTGCTGAATATGGTTTTGTGTTTTCATCTGGCGCGAAATTACGCATTATTTTGAAAGCCCCGCGATTTAAGGCGTTAGATTTGACTTAATTTTAGAAATCTATATCGTGTTTTTTACAATGCCATCGTTCGCAACGGCCTGTCCAGCCCGACCTGGCTTTATCTTTAGAGATTTTGCGCAATTCCTGATCCGTCAATTCCCCGTAAAGGATCGGAATCAATTTGTCTTTGTGGCCGAACGGGCATATTTTCCTGCTGTAACTCACGCAAGCTCCGGGTACGGTGACCGAAAATAAGGTCTCGCCGGGAGTGACCTCGAGATCGTAGAAATGTTTTGGCGTCGTGACGGTAGACAACATCAGGCAATACCGTCCGACGGGCACGTTCGGAATGCTGAAGTTTCCGTCTAAATCGGTTTGGGCCGCATAATTGGTATACTTGCCATTTTGAAGCAATTGCGCGAGCGGAATTTCCATTTCGCCGTCGGTAAAGATTTTGGCCGTTCCCTTTATCGTACTGAAACTTTGGGCGAGTATCGTTGGATAACTCAAAATCAGTAAAATCAGCATCATTTTTTTCATGGTCATCGCTTGATAAGGTTGTCGCTATTGTCTCGACTTCAATTGGGCCATCGTCTTTTTAAAGTCCGAAACCGTTTGGTCATGATTCAGATGCTTTCCGTGCTTCGCAACCCAATTGCCATTGACGATCGTTCCCAAAATGTTCGAAACGTCCGCCGAATATACGAACGTATTACACAGGTTTTTGGTCGAAGCCGTCGCGACCAAAGCAGAATCGGCGTCCATCACGACAGCATCGAACGAATCGCCTACCTTGAAGAACGTCTCGTTTTGTTCGCCCATGGCCTTGCGTCCCGATTCCCAAGCCATTTTGATCGCGTTGAAGCCGCTGTCGCCTTTTCCGGATTCGTAAAAAGTGGTGCGTTTGTGCGAAATCAGGCGTTGGCCGTAATCCAGGATGCGAAGTTCTTCGAAAGGATTCAACCCGACATGGCTGTCCGTTCCGATCGACCATTTTCCGCCTTGGTTTTTATACGCTTCGAATCGGAACAATCCGTCGCCCAGATTGCCTTCGGTACTTGGGCAAATCACGACGTTCGCTCCCGATTTCGCGATTCCCGAAACTTCCGGGTCGTCGAGATGCGTCGCGTGCACCAAATGGTAGTTTTCGTTCACATCGCAATTGTCCAAAAGCCATTGCACCGGGCGTTTGCCGTGAAAAGCCAGGCAATCCTCGATTTCTTTCAATTGTTCCGAAACGTGGATGTGGAACGGTTGGTTTTGATCCATTTCTTTCGTCAGGCGCACGGCATCTTGAGGCTTCACGGCGCGCAGCGAGTGGATTCCGGTTCCCCAATTCGCGCCGTCGTATACGGAAACCGACTTTTTCGTCGCTTCGAGCAACTTTAAATAATCCTCGATGGTTTCAGAAATAAACCTTTTCTGCTTTTCGACGGGCGCTTGCCCGAAACCGCCTTGCTGGTAAAACATCGGTACGAGCGTGATGCGGATTCCCGTTTTTTTGGCTGCCGCGACCAAACGTTCGCCCATTTCAGAAAGGTTCGCGAACGGTTTCCCGTCCTTGTCGTGATGCAGGTAATGGAATTCGGCCACCGACGTGTAACCGTGACGCAACATTTCGGCATACAACATCGCGGCGATGTCTTCCAATTGATCGGGAGAAATCGTCAACGCCAAATTGTACATCGCGGTGCGCCAACTCCAGAAATCGTCGGGAACGCCCGTGCCTTCATGCAATTCGGCAAGTCCGGCCATCGCGTATTGGAACGCGTGCGAATGGGCGTTTTGGAAACCAGGAAGTGCAAATCCGTTGACTTTTTCGCCTTCAGTATTTTGCGAAACGGACGCGATTTTTCCGTTTTCGTCAACAACAACCGAAGCGTTGACGAGCCAGCCGTTTTCGGTCAGCAATCCTTTGAAAGTGTAGGTTTTCATTGTAGCGCTTCGATTAGTTTTCGGAAAGTATTTTGCAACAAAGCACGCATTTTGTTCGCTCGCGCTTCGTCGTATTTGGTTTCGGAATCGTCCATATAATTGGTTTTGGCCATTTCGAGCTGAAGCGCGTGTATGTTGTTTTCAGGCTTCCCGAACGAACGCGTAATGAAACCGCCCTTGAACGGATGGTTGTGCTCGATGTGATAATCGCCCGTCTTGAGTTCGTCGAAAGCCGCCGCGATGACCGAAGCCGAGGCCGAAGTCAAATCGTTGTCGCCCAAAATCAAATCGGGAAACGCGTCTTTTTGTATGCCGGGAACGACTTTGCGGATGGAATGTGCGTCGAACAACAACGCCTTTCCGAATTTCGCTTTCGTTTCGGCGAGCATTTCATCCACTTTTTGATGATACGGAAGGAAGTAATTTTCCAATCGTTGTTCAATTTCGGCCTCGTCAGGCGGATTTTGCGAATACAAAGGCAACCCGTTGAAATCGGTGAGCGGACACAAACCCGTAATCACGCGTCCGTCGTCGTACAACGGTTTCTGCTGCGGATCGCGGTTCAGATCGATCACCCAACGGCAATAATTCGCGGTGATCATTGTGACGCCCATAGAAGGCGCGAAGTCGTATAATTTGTCGATGAACCAATCGGCATCGTCGGGCCTCGAAGCCAATTCGGGTTTGATGCGCGATTTGATGTGGTCGGGAAAATACGTGCCCGAATGAGGTGAGCTGATGATGATCGGAACTTGCGCTGCCGTCGGTTCTATGATGTTGTAAAGTTGCATTTGATGAGTTTTTCCAAAGGTAATAAATAGACGAAAGATAATAGACGGATAGATGATAGACGCTCTGGTGTCTTGCGCACAGACCTATTTTTATTTATGGGTATAAATTTTTGGATTGGAAAACACACTTCCGCTTTACTCTGAAAAGTCTATTATCTATCCGTCTATCATCTATTATCTATTATCCCAAAATTCCCAAACTGGTAGGGTTCGGTAGGATAAAGAAAACGTTCTCGTTATTTTTACCGATACCAAAATCCCACGCATGAAATCCCGTTTACTTTTACCGATATTGCTTTTTGCGACGGTCGTTTTTGCACAACCCAGAAAAAAGACCGATTTCGACTTCGGATGGAAATTCCATTTCGGGCACGCTTCAAATGCCGAAAAAGATTTCAATTATTCGATTGCGACGACGTTTTCGAAATCCGGAAACGGAGCGAAAACGGCAATTGACGCGAAGTTCGTCGACACGACTTGGGCGAAAGTAGATTTGCCGCACGATTGGGCGGTCGCGCTTCCGTTCAAATATGTCGATAATTTCGATGTGCAATCGCACGGTTACAAACCCGTCGGTGGGTTGTTTCCAGAGACTTCCATCGGATGGTACAGAAAACATTTCAACCTTGACCCAAAAGATAAAGGCCAAAGATTCGAACTCCAATTCGATGGGATTTATAGAAATGCGCAAGTCTGGGTCAACGGTTTTTACTGCGGAAGAAACGAAAGCGGCTATCTCGGCTTCAATTTCGACATCACCGATTTCGTATCGTTCGACAAAGAAAACGTAGTCGTCGTACGTGTCGACGCGACCCAATACGAAGGCTGGTTTTACGAAGGCGCGGGCATTTACCGTCATGTGTGGCTCAACCAATATGCCAATACGCACATCGCGACCGACGGGGTTTTCGCCCATTCCAAAATATCGGGCAAGAAAGCGAATCTGACCGTGGAAACCGAAGTCTCGAACGATGGTTTTTCAAAATCTACCGTCGATGTATACGCATTGCTCAAAGACCGAAACGGCAAAATCGTTTCCAAATCGAATGCGGGCAAGATTTCGATAAATCCCGGAGAAACCAAGAAAGCGTTCAATTCGATTCCGGTCGCCAATGCGCGGTTGTGGTCGCTCGAAGATCCGTATCTGTATCGCGTCGTCGTACAATTGAAGCAAGGCGATAAGGTGATCGATGAACAAAAAGTCCCGTTCGGTATCCGAAACATCGAAATCAATAAAAACGGCGTTTTCGTCAACGGCAAGAAGCACAAAATTTACGGTGTGAACAACCATCAGGACCACGCCGGCGTCGGTGCGGCGATTCCCGACCACTTGCATTACCATCGCGTGATGCTCGAAAAACAGATGGGCGTGAATGCGTGGAGAATGAGTCACAACGCGCCCGATCCGGTTTTGCTCATGGCTTGTGATTCGCTTGGGATGCTGGTTTTAGACGAGCAACGTCTGTTGAATTCGGGAAAAGAATACACCGACCAATTCAAGAAGTTGCTTAAGCGCGACCGCAACCACGCGTCGGTTTTCCTTTGGTCGATCGGTAATGAAGAAGGTTGGATCCAAAAGAACGAATTCGGGAACAGGATCGCAAAATCGCTGCTTTCGATCCAAAAACAATACGACCCGACGCGCACTTCGACGTATGCCGCCGATTTAGGTACGGAATACGAAGGCGTTAACGAGGTGATTCCGGTTCGCGGTTTCAATTATCGTCAATTTGCGGTCGCCGATTATCACAAGGCACATCCCGATCAACCGCTTATTGGAACCGAAATGGGAAGCACGGTCACGACCCGCGGCATTTACGTCAAGGATTCGATCCGCGCTTATGTTCCCGATCAGGACATCACCGCGCCATGGTGGGCGAGTACGGCCGAAACCTGGTGGAAACTCGCTGCCGAAAACGACTA
This sequence comes from Flavobacterium agri, assembly GCF_013401995.1. Lineage (GTDB taxonomy): Bacteria > Bacteroidota > Bacteroidia > Flavobacteriales > Flavobacteriaceae > Flavobacterium > Flavobacterium agri. Next base: position 40,651 of record NZ_JACBJI010000010.1, on the reverse strand, counting down.
TTGGCTCGGCGGATTCATTTGGACGGGATTCGATTACAGAGGCGAACCCACGCCGTATTCGTGGCCGAACGTGAATTCGCACTTCGGGATCATGGACGTATGCGGCTTCCCCAAAAATCTCTATTACTATTATCAAAGTTGGTGGACCGATAAAGACGTGTTGCACATTTCTCCACATTGGAATTGGCCCGACAAAAAACATTGGGACAAACCGAGCGATTTCGTTGAAGTCTGGGTGAACTCGAATGCCGACAACGTCGAATTGTTCCTCAACGGAAAATCCCTGGGCAAAAAAGACATGCCGCGCAACGGACATTTGAATTGGAACGTGCAGTACGAACCCGGAAAACTCGAAGCCGTCGCGTATAAAAAAGGAAAGAAATTAACGGCCAAAGTGGAAACGACAGGTCCTGCGTATGAAGTGGTCGTGACGCCTTATAAAACCACGATGACCGCCGACGGAAAAGACGTCGCGATCGTCAATATTTCGGTCGTAGACAAAGAAGGACGCGAAGTTCCCGATGCCGACAACATGATCCGTTTCGAAATCAAAGGCGATGCGAAAATCATCGGAGTGGGTAATGGCGATCCGAGTTCGCACGAACCCGACAAATGTATCGACGGCGCGTGGCAGCGATCGTTGTTCAACGGACATTGCCAGGTGATCGTTCAGGCGGGGACAAAATCGGAATTCATCCATTTCGATGCGAAAGCGGCCGGATTGGAAACGGGCGCGACCGATTTCATCACGGTCGAACCCGCTAAAAAAGCCGTCGTTTCCATCGACAGGAAATACGAACTCAAAGGCGAAGCGGCCAAATCGCGTCCCATAGACAAAATGCTCGGCGCGGATATTTCGTTTTTGCCCGAACTCGAGGCGCGCGGCATCAAGTTTTCGGACAAAGGCGTCCAAAAAGATGCGATCCAAATCATCAAAGACCATGGGTTCAATTACGTGCGACTCAGGATTTTCAACGAACCCGCGAACGAAAAAGGATATTCGCCCGCAAAAGGTTTCTGCGATCTGGAACACACCAAAGCCATGGCAAAGCGCGTGAAAGCGGCCGGAATGAAACTGCTGCTCGATTTCCATTATTCCGATTATTGGGCCGATCCCGGTAAGCAATACAAACCGAAAGCCTGGGAAGGCCAATCGACGGACCAACTCAAAAAATCGCTTTACGATTGGACGTTCAAAGTGATGTCTGAACTCAAAGCGCAAGGAACTTTACCAGACATGGTTCAGGTCGGTAACGAAATCAACCACGGATTGGTCTGGCCCGAAGGCTCGATCGCGAATCCCGACGGCATGGCGCAATTGTACAACGCCGGAGTAGCTGCCGTAAAAGCCGTGAATCCGAACACGCAAATGCTGTTTCACCTGGCGCTCGGCGGACAACATTTCGAAACCGTCGAATGCATAGACGAGATGCTCAAACGCGGCGCACATTTCGACGTGATCGGACTGTCGTATTACCCGAAATGGCACGGCACTTTGAACGACCTGGAGTACAATCTCGCGGCTTTGTCAAAGCAATACGACAAAGATGTGATCGTCGTGGAATATTCCGCATTGAAGCAGGAAGTCAACAAAATCGCTTTCGAAGTTCCCAACGGACGCGGAAAGGGAACGGCGATCTGGGAACCGCTTTCCACTTGGGAAAAAGTGTTCGACAGAGATGGGAAATCGAATGAGTTGCTGCTTGAGTACGATGATATCAGCGGGAAATTCATGAGGAAATAACCAAAATCCTGCAAATCCTTTCCACAATTGTATAGCCGGCTTTCGAGTCGGCTTTTTTAGTTTTGGATATGTCTAAATACCGATCGTCATGACCAAAATATTCTTTACACTCTTATTCTTTGTGGGCGTTGCCGGATTCGCGCAACACGACCATCATCAAACGAAAAAAGACGTGCCGCAAAACCACCAGATGCACGAAATGAAATCGGACTCAACCGAAACCATGCACGAAATGCATCAAATGTCGCACGCTTTTTCACGCAATTTACCGATGAACCGAAACGCTTCGGGAACGGGTTGGTTGCCCGATGCATCGCCCATGTACGGCTTGATGTTCCATGAAAACGATTGGATGTTCATGGCACACGGCAATCTTTTTGCGCGCTATAACAACCAGGATTTCACCGATCGCGGAAGTCGAGGCGATGACGAGTTCGACGCTCCGAACTGGCTTATGTTCATGGGACAGAAACCCATCGGCAAAAAAGGACTTTTCCATTTCAATACGATGTTTTCGTTCGATGCGGCCACAGGCGGAAACGACGGCTATCCGTTGCTTTTTCAAAGCGGCGAGGCGTATCGCGGCAATCCGCTTGTAGACAGGCAGCATCCGCACGATCTGTTTTCGGAATTGTCGGTAAGTTATGCGCATTCGTTCACAAAAGATATGGATGCGTTCGTCTACGTCGGTTATCCCGGAGAACCCGCACTCGGAGCCGTCGCGTTCATGCATCGGCCTTCGTCTCTTTACAATCCCGACGCGCCTTTGAGCCATCATTGGGTAGACGCGACGCACATTACGTTCGGGGTCGCAACGATCGGTTTGCGATATGGGAAGTTCAAGATTGAAGGCTCGTCGTTTACCGGACGCGAACCTAACGAACACCGTTACGATTTCGACAAACCGAAATTCGACAGTTATTCGGGCCGATTGTCGTTTAATCCGAACCGAAACTGGGCATTGCAGGTTTCACACGGTTTCATCAAAGAGCCCGAAGCGCTGCATCCCGACGAAGACGTGAACCGGACTACCGCATCCGCAACCTATAGTTTGCCTTTGACCGACGACGGCTGGTTCAACGCGACCGCACTTTGGGGCATGAACAAATCCAAAGGGCACGATGCCGAACACGCCGCTTTGTTTGAAGCCGCCTGGAATAAAAGAAGGCTGGCCGTTTACGGCAAATACGAATTCGTGCAGAAATCCGTCGAAGAATTGAATCTCGATGAAGAGGAGTTTGGAGAACACACGGTATTTCCTGTAAACGCACTTACGATCGGCAGCAGTTACGACGTGCTAAAACTCAAAAAACTGAATCTCGCGGCTGGCGGTCAATTCAGTTTTTATGCAAGTTCAAGCCGATTGGATGCGCTTTACGGCAAAAATCCGATGGCGTTCGAAGTATATCTCAGGTTGTATCCTGCGTTGATGAAAATGTGACGCGACTTACTCGACGACCAATTTTTTTCTCGAAATGACTTTTCCGTTTTCCTCGATTTGCAACGCGTAAATTCCCGAGACCAAATTCGCGCGCGGAATCTCGATCTGGTTTCCGCTCATATGTTTCAAAGTGCGCACTTCGCGTCCGGTGACGTCGAACAGCTTGATATCGGCATCCGAAAATCCAGAATCGTTAGAAATCGTGAACTGTCGCGAAAACGGGTTCGGATACAACTTCACGTCGGCGATGCGCGAAGTCGGCAAACCAAGCGAATTGCAATCGGTCGGCGTGCCTCCGTTGGCCAGTCCGAAATTGAAGATATTGACGCCGTCCTGATAACTGCAATAGTTGTAAAGCGCCGGATCGGCAGGCATTTCCGATTGGTAACGGAACGGATGGTTGTCGCCGCCAACGCCTTCATAAACCACTTCGCTGAACACGAAACTGTTCATGAAAAAACGTCGGGTCGTGCCTCCGTCGGCCGTCGGAACTTCCGAAATCTCGACGATGGCGAGCGTCTGTCCGTTGGGCAACGTGAACGTGTCGCCGACCTCAAGGCTGAAATCGTACAACAATACATCTGAACCGTCTATGCGTCGGTAGACTTTTTTGGAAGGGATGTCTTCGCGGATCAGGACGGTCTGGTTGCCGAAAGCCGCGTCGGTGAATTGCATATAATCCATGCCGTCCACGGATACGGGCGTTCCGGGTTGTATGTAATGGTCGGAATATCCGCCGAAATTGTACATGCGCACGTTCCAGGCCGAATTGTCAAGGAACGGATGATACTGTGCAAATGCAGCCATAGAAGCCACAAGTGAAATCAAAAGGAGTAAAGTTCTTTTCATACTTTTTTTCTTAAAGGTACGTATTTCCGAAATCGGTGCCGATGCCAATGAGGATTTGCGGCTTTTGTTTTAGGAAAGGCAAAATCCGACATAGGCAAGCATGAAAATACGCCGATGCGGATAAAAAAGAAATGGGTAAAACGGTTAGGATTTATTTTCGGAAAGCGCTTCGATGCAACGCTCGCGCAATTGCCAAACGGCGTCGAAATTAAGTGCGATTTTTTCATCCGAAATCCATTTTTTAATGAAGTTCTTATGATATTGGACTTTGAAATCGGCGACTTGAGACGGCGTGATTTCGATTTCCTCCAGTAGATCGGTTTCAATTTTTGAAATGTCGGAATGCGGATTCGTAAAATCGTATCGATGTTGCCCGAATTTCAGATAACAATGCGCTTCGGGAACATATTCAAGCCCTGAATTTTCAAGTGTTTTCCCAATCCCGCGCGTGTTTTCACGGTTCATTTTATAGATGCCGATCACAAGTTTGGCATCGATTCCCGATTCGTCGGCTATGGCTTTGAGCAACGCGTGCTTCGAGCTGCAGCTGCCTTTCGCTTCCGATAGGACGAGGCTTAGGTCGTGACGGTTCGCATTTCTTCCGTAAGGCAGGTTGCGTACATGATCGAGCAATGAATCCCAATCTTGAATTCCCGACGAAATGGCTTGTTTCGACAATAATTTATCCGAATCAAGTTTAGGAGAACGCAACGCCAAAGTCACCAGAAACCCGTCGGGATCGGGCAAAGTCATACCGTTCTTGTTCCAATACGGATTTTTTGCCTTGATTGGAAGAATCCCGTTGTTGATCGCGCGTTTGATGACGGCTTCCATTTCGAATCGCGAATTGAAATAGAACACCAAAAGGTCGTCCTCGTCCGGAGTATGCCCCGGAAGTTCGTCCGAAACGGTGAATTCGATTTCCCAATTTTCATTCGGTAAACCCAGGAAAACGCCGTCGTAACGGTCGTGGTTTTCGAATCCTCCCAAATGTTCAAGCCCGATGACCTCGGTGTAGAATCCGATCATCGGGCTTAAATTTTTGGTATGTCTCGCGACGCGTAATTTCATCAGAAAATGTACGTGACCACGGCACCGGGATCGAGTTTCGCGCCGAACGACTGGGCTTGGTACGATACCGAGAAGTTTTTCTTTTGGGCCGATGTGTTCACGACGACAAGCACGGTTTTTCCGTCGGGCGTCTTGAAAGCGACGTTGGGCAATCCGTCGATGGTCGAGGTCTTGATTCTTTTCGAACCCGGTCTCGCGAATTTCGACGCGTGCGCCATGTGGTAATACGCTACGTTCTTGACGACTTTAGAACCTCCTATCGTCACCGCGCCCATACAAGAAGTACAACCGCCGCGGTCGGTATGCGGATCGTAGTTCGGATCGGCGGCCAAATTCCATTGCAAAACGGTTTTTGCCCAATTTTGGGTCGCGCCTATAAGCAGATGCTCGACGTTCCATTTCAAATCGTTCGGGAAATCGCCGGGGCCGCCCGTCCATTGTTCGGTGAAATAAAGATTTTTGTCGGGATGGGCGTCGTGCACTTTAGACATGGCATCGATCGTGCCTCCGTACAAATGGAAAGCAGAACCGTCTACGTATTGTTTCGCTTTTGCATCGGCCAAAATCTCGAGCGGATATTCGGGTTTGTCGCAATTGTGGTCGTATACGATGATTTTGGTTTTGATGTCCGCAGCTTGGAACGCCGGACCCAAATGATCTCGTACGAAAACCGCCTGGTCTTTGGCTTCCATGTACATACTCGGATTGTTTCCGGGATGTAGCGGCTCGTTCTGGACGGTAATCGCGTCGATCGCAATCCCTTCGGCTTTCATGCCTTGGATGTATTTCACGAAATAATCGGCATAGGCGCCGTACCATTCGGGTTTGAGACTGCCGCCGCGTGTGTCTCCGTTGGTTTTCATCCAAACGGGAGCCGACCACGGCGATCCCATGATTTTTATTTTGGGGTTGATTTTGAGGATTTTTTTGAGGATCGGGATCAATCCGGTGCGACGGTCGTTCTCGAGACTGAATTTTTTGAGGTTCGGATCCGTTTCTCCGACAGGCATGTCGTCATACGAAAAGACATGGTCGTCCAGATCGGATGCGCCAATGCTTACGCGTAGGTAGCTGATGCCGATCGCGTTGCCTTCGGTCGAAAACAGGTCTTTGAGAAGTTCGGTTTGGGAAGCTTCGTCCATTTTCGAGATCAGTTGGGCGCTTCCTCCGGTGAGACAATACCCGAAACCGTCTATGGTCTGGAAGGTTTGGCTCGCGTCGACCGTGATGTTGTTTCGGTTGGCAAGCCCCGATGCGGCGACCATCGCGAAATCCTGTTGTTTTTGGAAAAGTACCGTCTTATCGCCTTTGGTGAGCCAGGATTCGACTTTTCCGGTTTGTTTTTTTTGGGCCGAAACCGCCGCCGAAGTGACGATCAAGGCTGCAATCGCAGTTGTTTTTAAGAGGTTCATGTTGGTTTATTGTCTTTTTTCCAAAGTTAGCAAGATGCGCGCAATTGTTTCAGCAATGTTTGAAGTTTTGGGAATTCCGTGTCTGAAATCCGGAATCCATAAAAATAAAATCCGGCGGCTCTGTATTCAGAAACGCCGGATTTCATTCGGTTATGACCAGGTCAACTCAGTTGTTCATCGGTTTGGTTCTCTACGACTTTACGCAATCCGTCGAGCACGATTTTCCAGTTTTCCTGTGAATGGTCGCAGGCTTCCTGGTTGCGGAAACCTTCCTGCGTAACGGTTAGTTTCGAGAATTCGTCATCGAGCGTCTCGATTTCGAACGTGATTACCGAATAGTTTTCGGGGATGTCTTCCAATCCGGCCGTGAGATAACTCATGCTCACCGAATTTCCTTCGTCGATTTCGAGCACTTCGCCTTTTTCTTCGTATTCCTTTCCTTCCCAAACGCCTCGCCAGAAAATCGGGGCGCCTTTTTCCCAAGACGTTTCCATTTCGGTTCCGAAGAAATATTGCTTGATGAGTTCGGGTTCGGTGAGGCCTTTCCAGACTTCGGTCGCCGGAGCGTGAACCTCTACCGATTGTGTGATGTTTAGTGTGTTGTCCATAATTAGTCGTTTTTTTAAAGGTAGGGATTTTGGATGGATGGGAGGTTTAAAGTTTTGTTAGATAACAGATTAAAGATAATAGAGGATAGCCGGATAGATAATAGACTGGCAGAGTATACGGGAGCGTTTTCGTGTGTCTGTTCGTCCAAATAACAAAAAATCCCGCTGATTAGGCGGGAAATATTTTGCATTCGGTGCTGATTGAAGTGATTGATGATCGGTCCTTGGTTGATTGATCGCGATTGATGATTTATTATAAAGAAGAGCGAAATCGGATTTTGTTACAGTGGAATGTGAAATTTTTTTTAAAAGTGCTGAAGTGCTCGGGTGCGAACGTGCTAAAGTTTAGGTGTCCGGATTCAGTTTCCTTCGAAGGCATCTTCCAAAGCCTTGATGTCGAGTTTTATCATTTTCATCATGGCCTGCATCATGCGCGCAATTTTTTCGGGTTCGCCCGAGTTCACGAATTCGAGAAATTTATCGGGGACTATTTGCCATGTGACCCCGAATTTGTCCGTAAGCCATCCGCAGGCCAAAGTCTGTCCGCCGTCGGCGAGCAAGGCATCCCAGTATTTGTCTACTTCGGCCTGGTCTTTACAATGTACGACAAGCGAGAAGGCTTCGGTGAGTTTGTACATAGGGCCGCCGTTCAGGGCTGCGAAATGCACACCGCTGAGCTCGAATCCGATTGTCATCACAGAACCTTCGGCGCCCGGGCCTTCTTTTCCGAAACGCGTAACGGCCGTGATTTTTGAATTGTCGAAAAGCGAAACGTAAAGATTTACGGCTTCTTCGGCATTGTCGTTGAACCAAAGGAACGGTTCGACTTTTTGGTTGTTGGTTTGGATGTTCATATCGTATTTTTTATGGTTATTGTTTATTTTTTATTCCCGGCAATACATCAAAGTTAGCGGGTTTTTGCGTTTTGGATAAGTGCCTAAAACGACAATCGACCGTGCAGAATACGTCATAACTTCAAACTTTAAGGATCAAACAATTTCGGCAACTCTTAAAATCGAACTAAAGTGTCCTGTTCCAATGGCTTAATTCGACTATATTTGCCAGCCGTAACCAGCGGCCGATAACATGACATTCGACCTTATACAAAAAGACCCGCAGACCAAGGCGAGAGCGGGCAAAATCACTACCGATCACGGCGTCATCGAAACGCCGATTTTTATGCCCGTGGGAACGGTGGCTTCCGTAAAGGGTGTCCATCAGCGCGAGCTTAAGCAAGAGATCAATCCCGATATCATTTTGGGGAATACCTACCATTTGTACTTACGTCCGCAAACGCAGATACTTGAAAAAGCCGGCGGATTGCACAAGTTCATGAACTGGGACCGCAATATTTTGACCGATTCTGGCGGATATCAGGTGTATTCGTTGTCGGCAAACAGAAAAATCAAGGAAGAAGGCGTGAAGTTCAAGTCGCACATCGACGGGTCTTACCATGTGTTCACTCCAGAAAACGTCATGGAAATCCAGCGTACGATAGGCGCCGACATCATCATGGCATTCGACGAATGTACGCCGTATCCGTGCGATTACCGCTATGCGCAGCGTTCGATGCACATGACGCACCGTTGGCTCGAGCGTTGCATCACGCATCTCGAAAAAACGCCGTACAAATACGGTTACGAACAGACGTTTTTCCCGATCGTGCAAGGAAGCACGTATAAGGATTTGCGTCGCCAGTCTGCCGAATACATCGCCAATACGCAACAATTGGGCAATGCCATAGGCGGATTGTCGGTTGGTGAGCCTGCCGAGGAAATGTACGCGATGACCGAAGTCGTGACCGAAATCCTTCCCGAAGACAAGCCGCGTTACCTGATGGGCGTCGGAACACCGATCAATATTCTCGAAAACATCGCGCTCGGCATCGACATGTTCGATTGCGTGATGCCGACGAGAAATGCGAGAAACGGCATGTTGTTCACGGCTTACGGCACGATCAACATCAAGAATAAAAAATGGGCCGACGACTTTTCGCCTGTAGACGAAATGGGCCACACGTTTGTCGATATCGAATATACCAAAGCGTATCTGCGCCACCTTTTCGTCGCCGACGAATACCTCGGAAAACAAATCGCCACGATACACAACCTCGGGTTTTATATGTGGTTGGTGCGTGAGGCGAGAAAACATATATTAGCGGGAGATTTCCGTGAGTGGAAAGAGAAAATGGTCCGGCAAATGGACAACAGACTTTAGCACTTAAGCACCTCGCACTTCAGCACTAATGAAAATCATCGACCTCTACATCCTAAAACGCTACCTCGCCACGTTCACGGTGATGTTGCTTATGTTCATTCCGATCGGGATCGTGATCGACGTATCCGAAAAGGTGAACAAGATGATAGAAAACAAGATCCCGTTTCTCGAGATCGCGTTGTATTACCTCAATTTCACGATTTATTTCGCGAATCTGCTGTTCCCGATTTTCCTGTTCCTTTCGGTGATCTGGTTTACGTCGAAACTCGCCAACAATACAGAGATCATCGCGATCTTGAGTTCGGGGATTTCGTTCACGAGGTTTTTGCGACCGTATATCGTGGGCGCGACGATCGTTTCGGTCGTGGTCCTGCTCGCGGGATTTTTTGTCGTTCCCAAAGCCAGCCAGGGTTTCAACGATTTCCGATACGAATACCTCAAAGGCGGCGGAAAGGAAAAAATGCGCAAAAGTGCCGACGTTTTCCGACAGGTCAACGACGAGGTTTTCCTGCACGTAGGCAATTTCAATCACAATTCGAAAATGGCCTTCGACTTTACGCTCGAGAAGTTCGACAAGAACAAAAAACTCGAATACAAAATAACCGCAGGTCGTATCAAATTCAACGAAAAGACCAAGAAATATACGATGTTCGGCTACAAACGCCGTGACGTCGGGCCATTGGGCGACCGCATCCAGGCACAAGCCAAAAAGGATACGGTTTTCCCGTTCGAGCTCGAAGACCTTACGCCGACGGTTTACGTAGCCGAAACGCTGACTTTGGGCGAACTCAACGACTTTATCGCCAAGGAACGCAAGCGCGGATCGGGCAATATCGATACGTATCTCGTGGTGTTGTACAAGAAATACAGCTTGCCCGTTTCGGCATTCATCCTTACGATCATCGCCGTTGCGGTTTCGTCTATGAAACGTCGCGGCGGAATGGGAATGAACCTCGCGATCGGGATCGGGATCGCGTTCACGTTCGTGTTCTTCGACAAGATTTTCGGGACGTTGGCAGAAAAATCGAGCATCCCGCCGTTTTTGGCCGTGTGGTTGCCTAATTTCCTTTTCGGAATCCTAGCCGTTTATCTGTTGCGCAATGCCAAGCGGTAATCTCAAAAGCTACCTCAATTTACACCTCATTGTTTTCATTTGGGGATTTACAGGCGTACTCGGCGGGTTGATTTCGATCGGAGGCACCGATTTGGTGTGGTATCGCATGCTGATCGCATCGGTTTTCCTTTTCGGATGGCTCAAATTCACGAAAACGCCTTATAAACTATCGCGCAAAGTCTTGCTCAAACTGACTTTCGTCGGATTGCTGATCGCGATCCACTGGATACTTTTCTTTACGGCCATAAAAGTCTCGAACGTATCGATCACGCTCGCCATGTTCTCTATGGGCGCTTTTTTCGCGGCGGTTTTCGAGCCGTTGTTCTACAACCGCAAGATGTTGTGGTACGAAGTGTTGTTCGGATTGGTGATCATCGGGGCGTTGTGCCTGATATTAAATGTAGAATTCCGATACCTGCAAGGCATGGTGTTGGCGCTCGTTTCGGTGTTTTTCGGCGTGATGTTCACGTTGCTAAACGGAAAACTGATACAGGAACACGACGCGAAAGTCATCACGCTTTACGAATTTCTCGCGGGCTTCCTGTTCGTGACGATTTATTTGCTTATCACCGGTAGTTTTACGGCCGAATTCTTTTCGCTGTCGATAAACGATTGGCTGTTGATCGCGCTTTTGGCCTCGATCTGTACGGCTTATGCGTTTACTGCTTCGGTGAACGTGATGCGCAAACTCACGCCGTATACGGTCATGCTTACGACGAATCTCGAACCGGTTTACGGCATCGTGCTCGCGTGGTTCCTGATCGGGGAAAGCGAGCGCATGAGTACTTCTTTTTACTTCGGAGCGGCCGTGATCATTGCCGTAGTCGTGCTTAACGGAATCGTGAAGAACAAATTCGAGAAACAGGAGCAATAGCAGAAGGCAGATTTTCAGAAAACAGATTTTCAGAAAGCAGATTGATTGTTAGATTTGAGTCTTAAATCGGCAAATCAACGACTGGACAATCAAAAGAATCTCCCTATCTTTGCGCTTCAACTAAACTAAAATACGCCACCAATGGAATATTTAGATTTTGAGCTTCCGATCAAGGAGCTTGAAGACCAGCTTGACAAATGCCAGATCATCGGACAGGAATCGAACGTAGACGTCACCGATACCTGCAAACAGATCGAAAAGAAACTCGAAGAAACCAAAAAGAAAATATACAAGAACCTTACCGCCTGGCAACGCGTGCAGTTGTCGCGTCACCCGAACCGTCCGTATACGATGGATTACGTGCGCGCCCTTTGCGGGGAAACGTTCCTCGAATTGTTCGGCGACCGCGCGTTCAAGGACGACAAGGCGATGATAGGCGGATTGGGCAAGATCGGCGACAAGTCGTTCATGATCATCGGCCAACAGAAAGGGTATAACACCAAGACGCGTCAGTACCGCAATTTCGGTATGGCGAATCCGGAAGGGTACCGCAAGGCGTTGCGTCTGATGAAAATGGCCGAGAAATTCAACATTCCCGTAGTTTCGTTCATCGACACTCCGGGCGCGTATCCGGGGCTTGAAGCCGAAGAACGCGGACAAGGCGAGGCCATCGCACGCAACATTTTCGAAATGATCCGTCTTAAAGTGCCCGTAATCGCGATCATCGTGGGTGAAGGTGCTTCGGGTGGCGCACTCGGAATAGGAGTAGGCGACAAAGTATATATGATGGAAAACACATGGTATTCGGTAATTTCTCCGGAATCGTGCTCATCCATCCTTTGGAAAAGCTGGGATTACAAGGAGCAAGCGGCCGAAGCGTTGAAACTTACGTCTACCGACATGAAGAAGCAAAAACTAGTGGACGACGTAATTCCTGAACCGCTTGGAGGTGCGCATTTCGATCGCGAGACCGCTTTCAAGAACGTACAGGAATACATCCTCAAAGGTTATGACGAACTCAAGGACTTATCAACAGAGAAACTCATTGCCAAAAGAATGGATAAGTACAGCAAAATGGGCGAATTCAAGGAATAACACGTTCCAAAACCATATCGAATCCGAAGCCCTGTGGTTTCGGATTTTTTTTGCCTTATGAACAACTTTTTATCATTTATCAACAGCTTGGTCGTTATAACTCTGGTAACGATTTTTTGAGAATTAGTTTACTTTCGCTTCATGGAAAATTTCAGGAATATAAGCCCGGTCAAAGTCGATAAGACGGCCATAATCAACCTAGAGAAAGGCAAGTTGCCGCCACAGGCAGTCGACCTCGAGGAAGCGGTTCTGGGCGCGATGATGATCGACAAGAAAGGCGTCGACGAGGTCATCGATATCCTGGCCGCCGATGCGTTCTACAAGGATGCGCACAAGCACATTTTCGAGGCGATTTTCCAGTTGTTCACCGATTCGCAGCCGATTGACTTGCTCACGGTTTCGGCTCAGCTCAAAAAGAACGCGAAACTCGAATTGGCGGGAGGCGATTTCTATCTGATCCAACTCACGCAGAAAATCTCGTCTTCGGCTCACATCGAATTCCACTCGAGAATCATCCTCCAGAAGTTTATACAGCGTAGCTTGATCCGCATTTCTTCGGAACTCATCGAAGAATGCTACGACGAGACCACAGACGTTTTCGATTTGCTCGACAAGGCCGAATCGCGTTTGTATGAAGTCACGCAAGGCAATATCAAAAGATCATCCGAAACGGCCCAAAGTCTTGTGCTACAAGCCAAAAAACGCATCGAGGAAATTGCGGGTCGCGAAGGGTTGAGCGGTGTCGCCACAGGTTTCGAGAAGCTCGACCAGGTCACTTCGGGATGGCAACCGTCCGATTTGATCATCATCGCGGCACGTCCGGGTATGGGTAAGACGGCTTTCGTTTTGTCGATGGCCAGGAATATGGCGATACAGTTCAATCAGGCGGTGGCGGTTTTCTCGCTCGAGATGTCGTCGGTACAACTCATCACGCGTCTGATTTCTTCGGAAACCGGATTGTCGTCCGAAAAACTGCGTACCGGAAAACTCGAGAAACACGAATGGGAGCAATTGTCCACGAAAGTGAAAGACCTTGAAAAAGCGCCTTTGTACATAGATGACACGCCTTCGCTCTCGATTTTCGACTTGCGTGCCAAGTGCAGGCGTCTCGCTTCCCAATACGGCATCAAGTTGATCGTGATCGACTACCTTCAGCTGATGACGGCCGGAGGTTCAGGCAAAGGCGGCGGAAATCGCGAACAGGAAATCTCGACGATTTCGCGAAATCTCAAGGCACTCGCCAAGGAATTGAACGTTCCCGTGATCGCGCTTTCGCAGTTGTCGCGTGCCGTCGAGACGCGTGGTTCGAGCAAGCGCCCGTTGCTTTCCGACCTTCGTGAATCGGGTGCGATCGAGCAGGATGCCGATATCGTATCGTTCATCTATCGTCCGGAATACTATAAAATCGACGAGTGGGACGATGACGAGCATTCGCCTACGGCCGGCCAGGCGGAGTTCATCATCGCCAAGCACCGTAACGGATCGCTCGAGAACATCCGACTCAAATTCATCGGAAACCTAGGTAAATTTGACAACCTTGAGGATTTTGGCGGCGGATTCGGAGAATTCTCATCCAAAATGAACGAAGACATGCCGTTCTCGCCTAAGAGCCTTCCGTCTCCGAACGAGGCTTTCGGAAGCAGCGCGAACAGTTTCGACGACGACAGCGACGTACCGTTTTAAAAGACGCACTGCGTTTTGGATACGCTTCGCTTTAGAATAGAAAAATCCCGTTTTTTGAGCGGGATTTTTGTTTGGTCAAAGATTTACGACTTCGAGGCAGAAGTAGATCGTAGCGCCTTTTCCGTCATTGTTCTCGGCTCGGATTTTCCCTTTCGATTTTCGCACGAGTTCCGATGTGATCTGCAATCCTATGCCGTAACCGCTTTCGCGATGTGTTCCTTTTCCGGAATCTACGGCATTCGCGAATAATTTTTCGAGTGTTTTAAGGTCGATTCCGATACCTTCATCGCGTACGAAAAGGCAATGTCGCACGGGTTCGTATCCCAACGTTATTTTTCCTTGCTCGAAACTGTATTTGATCGCGTTGCTTAACAGGTTGCGGTAAATGATGCGCAATTTGTCGGGCTGGATTTTCACTTGCAGCGTTTGCGGCAAGTCGATCTCGACGGACAGGTTTTTGTCGTGTATCGCAGGTTCGAGCTGGGAAGCGATTTCGTGGGCGATGATTTTAGGAAAAGCCGTTTCCGGTCCGCCTTTCGGGTCGTGGATTTCAGATTTCGCCCAATTGAGCAGGTTTTCGAGTACAAGGCTCGCCTGTTCGGTTTGGGAACCTATCGTCGACGCGATTTCCTTGAACGTTTCGGCATCGAGATAATCGTCTTCGACCATGGCGACCGAACCTTGAAGGTTGTGCAGCGGGCCTTTGAAATCGTGAGAAATCACCGAGAAAATCTTTCGGTTGAGCAAGTTGAGCCGTTCAACTTCGTTTTTTTGACGCGAAATCAGGCGTTTCTTCTGTTTCATGCGCACGGCCAGCCAAATCGCCACGGCCAACGAAACGGTCAAAATCCCGCTGATTCCGATCCACATCCAATTGCGGCTTTCCTGGGCTTCGGCCCTTAATCGGAACACTTTGCTTTCCTGTTGGCTCATCATGGCGTCGTAACGGGCTTCGAGCACTTCGGCGTTCTTGCGTTGCTCGTCCATACTTTTGGAATGGTTCAGGCTGTCGCGTTTCTGCACGCAGAACAACATCTTTTTGGCGTCGTTTTGCAACAGATAGATGTCGATGAGTTTCGAATAGGAAGCCAATACGTAATTGTTCACCGAGCAGCTATCGGCCATTTCACGTGCGCGCAACGCATAACGTTCGGCTTTCGGAAGGTTCTTGCGCTTGATTTCAAGATCGGCGAGTTTCAGCAGCTGAAGCGGGATTTCGCATTCGTTGTCGGTTTCCTCGAACAGTCGTTTCGATTCGAAAAGCGTTTTTTCGGCTTCGTCGAGTTTTCCTTTTTCGAGAAAATAATATCCGATAATCGGCAAATTCGAAATCCTCGTATTCAGGTAACGTTCCGAATCGCTGTATTTTTTGGCTTGACGAATCGATTTTTCGGCATAATAATAAGCCGAATCGTACTCCTGTTTCTCGAAATGGATGTTCGCGATCACGTGATAGGCCAACGACCGTGCGCGCAATCCCGTCTTTTTGTCTTCGTAGGTCACGGCCAACGCTTTTCGCGCGAATTTCATGCCTTCGTCTTTTGAGACTAGGATGCGCTTGATGTCGCTCAAGAACACGTAAAGTACCATTTCTTCACGCTTGTCGATGTTGCCGCTGCGCAAAAGTTCGTAAATGCGGCTTTGTGCCTCGTTGTATTTGTTGTCGTAAATAAGTTGTTGGATGTCTTCGTTGGCCTTGACCAAATCGGTCGTTTGGCCATGTGCGGAATGCAAGGCCAACAAACTCAGGCTCAGAAGTAGGAAGCGGATCATCGATTTGGGGAATCAGATTTGCGGGTGCATAATTAGGGATTTTTTAGCTCTCAACGAATTATTTTCAAGGGATTAACGTTTATCTTTACGCAAAATGGACATGATGTTTTTGAGGAGAATTTTTATCGCGTTGTTTTTGGTTTTTTCCGTTGTCGGAAACGCGAACTTCATCTTGCTGCCGATGGACGAGACCGGTCAGCAGAACCATCTGAAAGCTTACGGGATCACGTATTGGGCGCTTGATAAACAATACAAGGCGAGCTGGCTGCTCAATTATCGCGGCGGATCTTTCCTGTTGCCCGACGCGCCCGAAATCCGCAAGGAATGCCAGATTCGTGGCGTGAGTTTCGAAGTTTTGTCGGACGGACAAGCCAATTCCATCCTCGATGAAATTTCGAGCCCGTCCCAGAATATGGAAACCGTGGTGCTCGAAAAAGCGCCTAAAATTGCAGTGTACACGCCAAAAGGAAAACAGCCTTGGGACGACGCCGTGACGTTGGTTCTCAAATATGCCGAAATCCCGTATACCGAAGTGTACGACGAGGAAGTACTCTCCGACCAATTGCTATTGTACGATTGGCTGCACTTGCATCACGAGGATTTCACGGGCCAATACGGTAAGTTTTACGGTATGTACCGCAACGCACCTTGGTATATAGAGGAAAAGAAAAACGCCGAAGCTTTGGCCAAAAAGCTCGGATACGATAAAGTTTCGCAGGAAAAACTGGCCGTCGCCAAAAAGGTGCGCGATTTCGTGATCGGCGGCGGATTCATGTTCGCGATGTGCTCGGCCACCGACAGTTTCGACATCGCGCTTGCATCGGAAGGCATCGACATCTGCGAACCCATGTTTGACGGAGACGCGAGCGAACCCAACTACCAATCCAAACTCGACTATTCGAAATGCTTCGCGTTCAAGGATTTTACTTTGGAAAGGCGTCCCGAACGCTATGAATTTTCAGATATCGACATGACCGACAAACGTCGCGTGCCATTCGAGAAAGACTATTTCACCTTGATGGAGTTTTCGGCCAAATGGGATGTGATTCCAAGCATGCTTTGCCAAAATCACACGCAACTCGTCAAGGGTTTTATGGGGCAGACAACGGCTTTTGAACGCGATCTGGTCAAATCGAACATCCTGGTTTTGGGCGAGTGCCAGATTGATGGAGAAGCGCGTTATATCCACGGACAAAAAGGAAAAGGCATGTTCACGTTTTACGGCGGACACGACCCCGAAGATTACCAACACCGCGTTGGTGACGAACCGACGGTTCTCGATCTTCACCCGAATTCACCGGGCTTCCGGTTGATTTTGAACAATGTGTTGTTTCCGGCCGCTAGAAAGAAAAAGCAAAAGACCTGAAAAGGGTATCCAGGTAGTTTTTAGAAAAAGAAATCCACGTCAACAAAAAGCATAAAAAAGTCGGACCGTTTGTGATCCGACTTTTTGATTTTGTATTTTCACTCAGGCACTATTTATTATTCTCGATCACATAATCCAAAACCTTCTGCATCAAATGCACGCGGTCACGTCCGATCACATTGTGTTTGTGCATCGGATAGGCAAAGAAATCGACCTGTTTGTTCGCTTCTACGAATTTCTTGATCAACGCGAAATTCTGCTGCATCACGACCACATCGTCACTCGTTCCGTGGATCAACAATAGTTTTCCTTTCAAATCTTTAACATAGTTGAGCGTACTGGCTTCGTCGAAACCTTTTTGGTTTTCGGCCGGCGTGTCCATGTAACGTTCGCCGTACATGACTTCGTAATATTTCCAATCCGTAACCGGTCCGCCGGCGACGCCTACTTTAAACACGTCCGGTTTGCGCAGCATGAGTGAAGTTGTCATGAATCCGCCGAAACTCCATCCGTGCACGGCCAAACGGTTGCCGTCTACGTACGGAAGCGATTTCAAGTAATTCACGCCTGCCAATTGATCGTCGATCTCATTGACACCGACGCGTCCGTGGATCACGCTTTCGAAAGCTACGCCACGGTTGTCCGATCCGCGTCCGTCAACGGTAAACACGAGATAACCTTGTTCGGCCATCCAGAACATCCACAAATTGGCACCGTCCAAATAGGAATTCGTGACCAATTGCGCATGAGGTCCGCCATACACGTAAACCAAAACCGGATATTTTTTGTTCGCGTCGAAGTTGCTCGGCTTGATCAGACGCGTATACAAATCGGTTTTTCCGTCGGCAGCCTTGATCGTTTTGACTTCAGACGTGCCCATGATGACGTCTTTATATTTGTTCGCGCTTTCGACCAATGTTTTCGCTTTGCCGGACTTGTCCCAAATCAGCGATTTTCCCGGAGTCGAATGGTTCGAATACTCGTCGAAAACCAAAGTCCCGTCTGTAGAGATCGCGACGTTGTGCACGCCTTCGTCTTTGGTGAGAAGCGTCTGCTTGCCTTTCAGATCGACTTTGTAAACGAGCATGTTCGTTGGGTTCGGGCCTGTCGCCTTGAAGTAAAACTCGGTTCCGGCCGGATTGCTTCCGATGATTTCGCGCGCCATGAATTTATTCGACGTCAATTTCTTGATGAGTTTTCCGTCGATGGAATAGTAGTAGAAGTTGTTGAAACCGTCTGTTTCGCTTTCCCAAACGAAGTTGTTCGATTTCGCGCTCGGGAAAAATGCCGCATGTTCCGGTTCTGTCCACGCTTCCGATTTTTCTTCGACCAAAGTGCGAACAAAAGCACCCGAATTCGCATCGTACAGATTCAAATGCATGTTGTTCTGTGCGCGATTCACTTCGGCGACAAGCACGAATTTTTCATCGGGCGTCCACGAAAGATTCGTCAAATAATCGTCCGACGCGCCTTTTG
This sequence comes from Flavobacterium agri, assembly GCF_013401995.1. GTDB lineage: Bacteria > Bacteroidota > Bacteroidia > Flavobacteriales > Flavobacteriaceae > Flavobacterium > Flavobacterium agri. The sequence continues at coordinate 21,928 of NZ_JACBJI010000010.1, read as the reverse complement.
GAGAAATGAAAACCGATTTTCCCGAAGCGATGTTGTAAATCCCGACTTTGGGTTTTTCGCTTTTCTGTCCGATCATCGGATACTTGATATTCACAAGTTTTCCAGGCGTTTCGTTGATGTCGAGCAGCGGATAATCGGCCACTTCGGTTTCGTCTTTTTGATAGAACGCAAGCAGATTTCCTTTTGGCGACCAAAAAATCCCGCCGTTGATACCGAATTCGTTCCTTGCGATCGACGCACCCGAAACGATGCCTTTGTTGCTTTCGGAAGTCACGGCTTTTTTCGCTCCGTCTTTCCAAAAATACAGGTTGTTGGCTTCGGTGAACGCAATGCCGTTGTGGTCTTCGTTCCACGTCGCGTTTTCGGCTTCGGCCGGGATTTCAGCGAGCATTTTGCCAGATTTCGTCTTGAAGTTGTATTCGTAATATTTAGTTCCCGATGCGAGGATGAACGCATCCGAATTCTTGAAAACGATTCCGAAAAAGCCTTTGAAGTCAGCTCCCGTGGCTTTGTTCAAGTCGGCCAAAGTGACCAGCTCACTCGCGGTTTGGTTGGCCTGTGACGCGGTCATGAGTTTGCGTCCGCCTTCGCCGAAAAACACGTAATTCGATGTGTTCGGAATCCATTGGAAACCCAACATGCCGTCGGCGCGAAATTGTCTGAATTGTTGTAAAACGCCTTGTTCGAGCGTCAGTGTTTGGGTTTGTGCCGATGCGGAAACGGCCACGAAAAGGCTTAACGCCAAGGTTATTTTTCTGATCATAAGTTTGTAGTTGGAATGCAAATGTAACGAATTGCACGTTGGTCGTGTGTCACGGGTATTTGTTACGAGGCATTTATAAAAAAGCCACGAATGTCACGAATTTCACTAATTTGATGAATTGGTGTCATTCGCGCCATTCGTGGCTAAAACTTAAGACGGAATCAGAGGCTTCCTTCCTCGTTTTCCTTGTCGAGATATTCCTGGACGATTTCGATCGCATTGGTCACCACATCACTCAAAGCCGTGATATACGTACCTTCCTCGGCCGAATTGATCGCGTGCTTGATCGCATCGGTTTCTTTGGTGATGATTTCATGCGTGACGGTTTTTCCGGCTTCAGAAATGCCGTCGAGGATCAGGTTGATGATTTCTTCTTCGGTTCGTCCGCGCAGGTGTTTTTCCTGACGGATGATGATGTGGTCGAACATACGGCCCGCGATTTTCCCGCATTCCTTGATGTCTTCGTCACGTCTGTCACCGACTCCGGCTATAATTCCGATTTTTTTGGTCGCGTCAACGCTTTGAAGGTAATCTTCCACACCTAAATATCCGGCCGGATTGTGCGCAAAATCGACCAAAACCTTGAAACGCTTGAACTCGAAAATGTTCATACGGCCCGGAGTCTGCGCCACGCTTGGTATGAACGTCTGAAGCGAAAGACTGATGTCGTCGGTCTTGAATCCGTAAAGGTAAGCGGCAAGAGTTGCGGCAAGCGCGTTCGCGATCATGAACTTGGCTTTTCCGCCAAGCGTCAATGGCACATGGGTTGCTCTTTCTACGCGGATTTTCCATTCGCCTCGCTTAACGGTAATGAAACCGTTCTCGTAAACCGCGACGATTTTTCCTTCTTTGCAAAGGCGTTTAACGGTCGGATGTTCCTCGTCCATCGCAAAATACGCGATGTTGCATTGCAGTTCCTTGGCGATGTTCATGCAGTGTTCGTCCTCGGCGTTCAAAATCGCCCATCCGTCTTTTTTGACGCTTTTCACGACGGTCGACTTCACGCGCGCCAAATCGTCGAGCGTATGGATGTCCGACAAGCCCAAATGGTCTTCCTGAATATTGGTCACGATCCCGATGTCGCATCGGCTGAAGCCAAGCCCGGAGCGCAAAATTCCGCCTCGGGCCGTTTCGAGAACCGCGAATTCCACAGTCGGGTCTTTCAAAATATATTCTGCCGAAAGCGGACCTGTCGTATCGCCTTTTTCCATCATGTGGTTTTGCACGTAAATCCCGTCCGAAGTCGTAAAACCTACGCGGAAGCCGTTGTTCTTGACGATGTGCGCCAAAAGTCGGGTAGTCGTGGTTTTTCCGTTCGTTCCGGTCACGGCGATGATTGGGATGCGACTCGGCTTTCCGGGAGGATACAACATGTCGATCACAGGCGCGGCAACATTCCTAGGCAAACCTTCACTAGGAGCGAGGTGCATGCGGAAACCAGGCGCGGCGTTGACTTCGAGGATGCAACCTCCGTTTTCCTTGAGCGGTTGCGTGAGGTTTTCGGCCATGATGTCGATGCCGCAAACGTCGAGTCCGATGATTCTGGAAATGCGTTCGGCCAAAAAGATATTTTCGGGATGCATCATGTCGGTAACGTCGACCGAAGTGCCGCCTGTAGAAAGGTTGGCGGTCGATTTCAAATACACGATTTCGCCGTTTTTAGGAACGGTTTCCAACGTATATCCGAGTTTTTCAAGCAAATCTTCGGTGTCGCGGTCGACCGAAATTTCGGTGAGCACGTTTTCGTGTCCGTAACCGCGTCTCGGATCTTTGTTGGTTTCGTCGATCAAGGTTTGGATTGAATCCGCTCCGTTTCCGACCACGTGCGCCGGAACACGTTTGGCAGCGGCCACGAGTTTATTGTCGATGACGAGCACACGGAAATCGAATCCGGTGATGTATTTTTCGACGATGACGCGTCTGCTGTATTTTTTGGCGAATTCAAGCCCCGAAACCGCATCTTCCCAGGTTTTTACGTTGATCGAAGCGCCTTTTCCGTGGTTTCCGTCAAGCGGTTTGATCACGACCGGAAATCCGATCTTGTCGAGACACTCTTTCAAATCTTCTTCATCGACACAAATACTGCCTTTCGGGACGGGAACCGAGTTCATGTCGAGCATGCGCTTGGTTTCTTCTTTGTTGCAGGCGATGTCGACGGCGATATTCGAGGTTTTGCAAGTGATCGTCGCCTGAAACCGCATCTGGTTCACACCGTAGCCTAATTGTACGAGAGAGTTCGTTCCTAATCGAATCCATGGAATGTCGCGCGCCACGGCTTCTTCGACGATACTTCCCGTCGACGGCCCGAGTCGGTCGCGTTCGCGTATTTCGCGCATTTTTTGAATGTCGGCCTCAAGATCGTACTCGATACCTTCGATCAACGCTTCGGCAATCCTTACGGCACTTTCGGCCGCGAACAATCCGACGTTTTCTTCGGTATAACTAAAGACGACGTTATATGTTCCGGGTGTTTTGGTCTCGCGCGTACGTCCGAAACCGGTTTCCATGCCGGCGAGCGTCTGTATTTCGAGTGCGATGTGTTCGATCACATGGCCCATCCAAGTACCTCGGTCGATACGCGAGAAAAATCCGCCAGGGACGCCTTCGGAACAACGGTGTTCGTATAAAGTTGGCAGCAATTTCTCGATTCTTTCACGGAAACCGGGGATTTTATTGGTGGGTTTTTCTTCCATGTCCTCGAGATCGAGGCGCATCTGAATCAGTTTCTTGCGTTGCACGCTCCAGATGTTCGGGCCGCGCAAAGCTTGTATCTTTAAGATTTTCATTGGTTTGGTTGATTAATATTCTGTCGAAGGATGTTTTGGATTCGAGTAAAAAACACAGCGTTTTCGTTAAATCGCTGAAAGCATTGCCTAAAATAACGGATTTCGATAACGGAACAAAATTATTTCTGTGTTAAAGAAAGGATTTACGCACATTTCGGGTATGAGGTTTAAATTATACGTAAAATCTTCATGAAATCCGTTGTTTCAACCGTTTTTAAATCAGCTGCTTAAAAACAAAAAGCCCACTTTTGCCGTTTTTAAATCGGGGCGTTTTGGCATTTATTCCTATTTTTACGGCCTCCAAGTTTATCGGAATAGAATGGAAATCAAAGGAAAACTCATCATTATAGGCGGTGCTGTAGACAAGGGCAGTTTTACCGAGAACGACATAGACGTCAATGCCTCAAAGAATATCAATTTTTTCGAGACGGGCATCCTCAAGCGCATCATAAACGAAGCGAGACATAAGGAAAAATCGCGGATAGAGATTATCACAACCGCTTCGAAAATACCAAAAATCATCGGTCCGGAATACGTAAAAGCGTTGAGTTATCTCGGTGCGAACAACGTAGACGTGCTGTATCTCGACAAGCGCGAACAGGCTTCGGACGCCAACGTATTGGAACGCATCAAAGCCGCCGACGTCGTCATGTTCACCGGAGGCGACCAATTGCGCCTGACCTCGATTCTTGGCGGAACGGCCATGCACGATCTGATGCTCGAGAAATACCACAACGAGGATTTTATTTACGCAGGAACTTCGGCAGGAGCAGCCGCGGCTTCGAATTCGATGATCTACCAAGGAAGTAGTTCCGAAGCTTTGCTCAAAGGCGAAGTCAAGATCACAAGCGGTTTAGGGCTTATCGACGGCGTGATCATCGATACGCATTTCGTGCAGCGCGGACGCATTGGACGTTTGTTCCAAGCGGTCGTCGGAAATCCGAAAGTACTTGGTATCGGACTCGGTGAAGACACGGGTTTATTGATCACGAACGGCACCGAAATGGAAGCCATCGGATCGGGGCTCGTCATTCTCGTGGACGGACGCGAAGTCAAGGACACGAATCTGACGCAAGTCGAACTCGGCCAACCGATTTCGATCAACCATCTCGTGACGCACGTGATGAGCAAATACGACACTTTCAATCTCAAAACACATAAGATGCAGATCAAATCTTCTCAATATGCTGAAGATTTGGGCATTCCGACGGATTGAAAAAATTATGAATTATGAATTATGAATTATAGATGAGTCTGGCGTATTTTCGTCGGACTCATTTTTTTTAAGCAAACCGAGACATGAAAATCATCATCCACGGCGGATTTTTCTCTGAATCTTCTACGAGCCAGGAAACCAAAATCGCCAAACAGGAAGCATTGAAGCGCATTGCGAGACAATCATTTGAATTTCTGAAAAGCAATTCTGCGCTCGAAACCGTGGTGTATGCGGTGTCTTTGCTTGAAGACGATGAATTGTTCAACGCAGGAATCGGTTCGCAAATCCAATCGGACGGAAAAATCCGTATGAGCGCGTCGATCATGGATGGGGAATCCAAAAAATTCAGCGGCGTGATCAATATCGAAGAGACCAAAAACCCGGTGCAGGTCGCGCTCGAACTCATGAAAGTGGATGATCGCGTGCTCGGTGGAGAAGGCGCGACGAACTTTGCTCGTCAACACGGATTTGAAAGATTCTCTACCGAGATTCCGCAAAGACGAAAAGAATACGAAGCCAAACTCGAAGCGACCGGAACGGGAACGGTAGGTTGTGTGGCTTTGGACGCCGACGGAAAACTGGCTGCCGCTACATCAACTGGCGGAAAAGGTTATGAAATTCCGGGCCGTATTTCAGATTCGGCTACCGTGGCCGGCAATTACGCCAACGACATTTGCGGCGTTAGTTTGACCGGAGTGGGCGAGGACATCGTTTCGGGAGGGGTCGCCGTCAAAATCGCGACGCGTGTCACCGACGGTTTTTCGCTTAAGGACGCTTTTGCCAAAACGTTCGATGAACTCAAGCCTTTCGATGGTTTTGCGGGTGCGATAGCCATCGACAAACACGGCAATATGTGTCATCAGCATTCGCATCCGAAAATGGTTTTCGCTTCGTTTGACGGGGAAAACATTGAGGTTTTTGAATAGAATATCGACCAAGAAAAAAGCCACGATTACACGAATTTCACCAATAAAAATTAGTGACATTCGTGTAATTCGTGGCTAAATAAATTCTTCGATTCGGGTTAGAAGTCCGTGGAAACGGTTACGCCTTTCCAGCTTTCCAATTCATCGATAACCGATTTCGCCTTGTCTTTCGCGAGTTTGTAGGCGTCGCTACCCAAGAACAAATGTACTGGCGCGTTTTCGGCATAAACCGTGTCGATGATCGCTTTGGCACCTTTCACAGGATCGCCGTTCTGGTTCATGTTCATTTGGTTCAGGTGGAAATCCTGGCTGTCGCGTGTCGATTGGTAGTCGGCGATTTCGTTGGTTGGCGTCGCAATTGAGCCCGACGTCAGGAAGCTCGTGCGGAAATATCCGGGCATGACGGCTGTGGCCTTGATGTTGAAATCTCGAACTTCCATAGCCAAGGATTCCGTGAAACCGACTACGGCGAATTTGGTCGCGCAATAGATTCCGAATCCCGGAAAATCGCCCAAATAGCCACCAATGGACGAAATGTTGAAAATGTGTCCCGAACGTTGTTTTCTCATCTGCGGCAATCCTTGTCGGATTACGTTGAGCGAACCGAATACGTTGACTTCGAAGTTCTGTCGCGCCTCGGCATCGGACAATTCCTCTATAGAGCCGAACAAGCCGTAACCAGCGTTGTTTATGATGACGTCCAGGCTTCCGAATTTTTCTATAGTCGCATCGATCGCTTTCTTCACGTCCGATTCGTCGTTGAGCGTCACTTGTAATGGCAGGAAATTATTGTGTTCGCCCACAAGTTCGGCGAGTTCTTTTTTGTTGCGGCTCGTGGCGGCAACGTTCTCGTTTTTGGCCAGAAGCTGGCGTACGAGTTCCAGTCCGAAGCCTTTTGAGGCTCCGGTGATAAACCATACTTTTTTCATGATGTGATTATTTAATGGATTGATGTTTCCGTCGCAGGACGGATTCTAAGGTTTTGCGGATTTTCTGTAATGGCATTTTCCGTTTTATTTTTGAAACCTCAAAGGTTTTCAAAACCTTTGAGGTTTATAGAATGAACGTATCGAAAATCAACTCAAGCGTCACTCGATTTCGATGTGATTTTCCAATTCTTGATGTTTTCCTGTATCGCTTCGGTCTTTTCCCAAGCGCGTTTCACGGCATCGCTGCCAAGGAAAAGCCGCACCGGCGGATTCGGGTTTTCGGCCAGGTCGATGAATACTTCGGCGGCTTTGTCGGGATCGCCCGTTTGTTTGCCGTCGATCGCAATCAAACGTTCGTGATACGAATGTACCGCGGTATATTCCGGGATTTTGTTTTCGGAAAGCACAAGCGATTCGGGTTTGAGGAATTGCGTACGGAAACCTCCCGGCATCACGACAGTGGCTTTGATACCGAATTCCTTCACGTCCAATGCAAGCACTTCGGTCAGTCCGATCACGGCGGCTTTTGCTGCGGAATAGGCCGCCCATCCGGTACCGCCGTCGAATCCGGCAATCGACGAGATATTGATGATGTGGCCCGACTGCTGTTTGCGCAATTGCGGCATCACGGCGCGTATCACGTTGATCGTCCCGAAAATGTTGATGTCGAACGCCTGTTGGATTTCGGCATTGGTGAGTTCCTCGATACTTCCGCCAATCCCGTAGCCGGCGTTGTTCATGATCACGTCAATGCGTCCGTACATCCCGATTGTCGAGGCAATGGCCGCTTGAACGCTTTGTTCGTCGGCAAGATCTACCGTAAGCGGCAGGAAATTTTCGGTACGTCCGACGGCTTTCTGCAATTCGGAGGCGTTCCTTGAGGTGGCGGCCACTTTATATCCGTAATCGAGCAACTTGACGATCAGGGATAAACCGAGGCCTTTTGATCCACCGGTGATGAACCAAACTTTTGATTGATGTTCTGTCTTCATAATGTGTGAGATTATGAAGCAAAATTACATCAGCAATCGAGGTTCAATCTAGCGTGTTTCAAACCAAAAATTGCGAAATTCAAACATTTCTGAAATTTGAAGGTGCAACCGAGGTCTGTTTCTTAAAAAAGTTGTTGAAATGCGACGCTTCCTCGAAGCCTAAACTGTAACCGATTTCGGAAATGTTCCAGTTTGTGTGTCTCAGCAAGGCTTTGGCTTCGTTTGCAAGACGTTCCGAAATTAAAGTTGTCGTTGTTTTGCCCGTCGTGGTCTTGATCGCTCGGTTCAAATGGTTCACGTGTACCGACAATTGGTTTGCGTAATCGTTGGCCGAACGCATCGTAAACCGTTGCGAAGGATTGTCAATCGGGAATTGGCGTTCCAGAAGTTCCATGAAAACCGATGTGATCCGTGAATTGGCGTCCGGATGTTTGTAAATGTTTTCCGTTGGTTGACGTTTCATGGCAAAATGGGAAAGTTCGAAAACATAATTCCTGACCAAGTCGAATTTGTAAGCGTAATCGGAATTCATTTCGGAAATCATCTTGACGAAAATAGCCTCGACTTCTTTGTCTTCCTCTTCCGAGAGCAGGTAAGCCGGTTTGCCGCTTGCTGAAAACATGGGCCAATCCGACAAGCTTCCACGGATTTTTTCCTTGAAGAACGATTCGGTGAAAATGCAGAAGATGCCGTCTTTTCGCTCGCCCAAAGGTTCGAAAGTGTAGGGAACGAGCGGGTTGAAAAACATCAGCGTCGAGCCGTCGATATCGATGCTTCTGTCGGCATAATGGTAACGGTTGTTTCCGCGGACCAGGGCGACTTTATAGAAATCGCGACGATTGTAGTGAATCGTGACTTGCCCGTTATGGTAGCAATCCTCGGTCCGGAATACGTTGAAATGGCCAATGCCTTTCTGGTAATCCTCGGGAAGGCCGTTGAATTTTTGCCGATAAAAATCTTCGAGCGTCTCTGTTGGTTTCATTTTGCAAAGTTATGAATTTCAAACAGAGTAACGATTTGATTCTGTTAGATAAAAAGAAAAGGAAAATCACAGGGTTGTTTGATTCCCGTAATTTTCCTTTGTTGATGGATCGGATCAAATCAATGTTCCGCCCGAAACTTCGATACGTTGTGCGTTGACCCATCTTGCATCTTCGGAACACAAAAATGCGACCACGCCTCCGATATCATCCGGCAAACCGACGCGTCCCAAAGCCGTCATCGAAGCCACGTGATCGTTGAGTTCTTTGTTGTCGCGCACGCGTCCGCCGCCGAAGTCGGTTTCAATGGCGCCCGGAGCGACCACATTGGCACGGATGCCGCGGCTGCCGAGTTCTTTGGCCTGATAGCGCGTCAATACTTCTATACCGCCTTTCATCGTGGCGTATGCCGACGAACCCGGTAAGCTGAATCGCGCCAAACCAGATGAGATGTTCACGATACCACCGCCGTCGTTCATGAGCTTAAGCGCTTTTTGCGAAAGAAAGAACGTCGCTTTCAAATGTACGTTGAACATGCTTTCGAACTGTTCTTCGGTGGTTTCGGCGAATGGCACATACATTCCGGTTCCGGCATTGTTGACGATGAAATCGAATTTGTCTGTCGAGAATGTTTCTTTGAGGATCGTGCCGATTTGTGAAAAGAAGCCGTCGAAAGAGCTGCTATCGGCCACGTTGAGTTGTAAAGTGGCGGCGTTTTGCCCGAGCTTTTTGATTTCGGAAACCACTTCGTTCGCTTCGTCCGATTTGGAATTGTAGGTAAGGATGACGTCAAGGCCTTTTTTGGCAAGTGCGATCGCCATGTTTTTACCGAGTCCGCGACTGCCGCCGGTTACAACGGCTATTTTTGATTTTGACATGATAAATTGTTTAGAATTACAAGACAAAATTACAGGCGATGTGCGTGCGAAAAATGGTGTAGACTTCAGAATTTGATCGAATCGGATTCTGGAAACTTCTTAAGGATTAGGAGCTTGGATCGGAAAGATACACCTAGCCCTGATGCAAGCGGATAGCCCACAGGTATTAAGGTGTGATTTTTTTGGCGCGGCGCGGCGACCGCAGGAAGCCGTGGCCGCGACTTAAAAAATAGCCTTAAGACCGAGGACTAGCAGCGGGCAGCAGGAATAAGCTTCAATAAAATCACATCAAACGCTTCTTGCGGAACTGCAACGGTGTCTCGCCGGTCATGCCCTTGAAGAATTTTACGAAGTTCGTAGGTTCGTCCCAGGCCATTAATGTGCTGATTTCTGAAACGGAAAGGTCGGTTTGCAGCAAAAGACGGCACACTTCGTCGGCAATCGCGGTTTCCATGAACTCGCAAGGTGACTTGCCGGTAGTGAGTTTTAACGTGTTGGTGAGATGTCTCGGATGGATGAACAACTTTTCGGCATACATGCTCGTGGTCATGCGGTGCGTCGATTTACCTGCGAACAATACGTCGAGATGGTCGTGGTACAATTTCATGAAGTCGGCCGTGATCTCGTCTTTGCGCGACAGGACTTTTTTCGGGATGGGCGCCGTTGTGGTTTTCATGCTTAAATATACAAAAAAGAAAGGCCACCCACAGGCAGCCTCTCTTCGGATAATCCAATGAAAAGTTAGGCGACGCGCCATCCGCTCGAAATGGCAATACGGTTCCAGTTGTTGATTGCAGAGATCATGACGATGACGTCGGCTATGTATTTGTCGTCGAAAAGTTCCTTCATGCGTGCATATGCTTCTTCAAGGCCATGGTGGTTGCTGATCAGCGTGATTTGTTCGGTCAAGGCCAAAATCGCTTTTTCCTCTTCGGTGTAAATATCGGCTTCTCTCCACGCGTTAAGCATGTAGATGCGTTGCTCGGTTTCTCCGTATTTGCGTGCGTCGGCCGTGTGCATGTTGATACAGAATGCGCATCCGTTGATTTGCGAAGCGCGGATCTTGATCAGTTCTTTGTGTGTAGTTGTCAAAGCGGTCGAAGCGATGTAATTTTCTACACCGACAAAAGCTTTGTAAGCGTCCGGGGCGGTTTTCGAAATGTTGACTCTAGTGCTCATTTTGATTTGCTTTAAAATTTATACGACAAATTTCCGACGGTTCGTTCGTAAAAAACTTGAAGTACTTCAAGAAAGGATTTTTATTAAAAAAAATTACTTCGAAATCATATTTATCGTAATATTGCAATAAATAAATAATGCGATGGGAGCGACCAAGTCTGAAAATTTTACCGAGAAACAGAACCAAATGGCGATTATGCTCAAAGCGCTAGGACATCCGGCGCGCATCGCAATCATGGAATTCCTTATGAAAACCGATTCGTGCATCTGCGGCGATATCGTGAACGAATTGCCGCTCGCTCAACCGACAGTTTCCCAACATCTAAAGGAACTCAAAAGCGCGGGCCTTATAAAAGGCAGCGTCGAAGGCACGGCGATCTGTTATTGCATAGACGAAAAAGCACTTGAAATCTTGCGTCATTATTTCGGCGGGATTTCGGAACATCTTGAAAAACGTAAAAACAATTGTTGCTGATATGAAACTATCTGAAGTCAAAAAAAGTCTCGACCATCTGGAAAGGGTCGATTTCATGCTCGAGGACGGCTCTTTCGTTCCCGAACACTTCCACGTGACCGAAATTGGGATACTCGATAAGAAATTCATCGATTGCGGCGGAACAGTAAGGCAGGATAAAGTCGCAAATTTCCAGCTTTGGGACGCGAACGATTACGAGCACAGGCTCAAGCCGCAAAAGCTGCAGCACATCATTGCGCTTTCTGAACGAATCCTCGAAATGGGTGATCTTGAAGTTGAGGTGGAATACCAATCGGACACGATAGGAAAATACGATCTCGGATTCGACGGTTCGCGATTCCTGTTACTCGCAAAACGCACCGCTTGCCTGGCCAAAGACAATTGCGGTTCGCCCGAAAAGAAAAAAGTTCGCCTTTCCGATAAAAACGTGTGTTGCGCGCCCGATGGAAACTGCTGCTAAACGTCAATTTTGGATCAAACACCGTCGATCGATCGTTATTACGTCGTCGGTGATCGTATTGCAGCTGATTTTCGGTTGGGACGCGAAATTCTGCATCATCAACCTCATTTGGTTATTATTCTGAACATGAAAAAGATATTGGTATTGTGCACGGGCAACAGTTGCCGAAGCCAGATTGCCGAAGGTTACCTGCGTCATTTCGCGAACGGTAAGGCACAGGTTTACAGCGCAGGAGTGGAAACGCATGGCGTGAACCCGAAAGCCATCGCGGTTATGGAAGACGATGGAATCGACATTTCATCGCATACGTCGAATCACATCGATGAATATCGCGACATCGACTTCGATTTCGTGATTACGGTTTGCGACAATGCGAAAGAGAGTTGTCCGTTCTTCCCGTCTCATGCGCAGAAATTCCATCAGAACTTTTCCGATCCTGCGAAAATACAAGGTTCCGATGCGGAAATTTGGTCGGGATTCGTGAGTGTTCGCGATATGATCAAAGCGTTCTCGCGCGATTTCGTTTCGGCTAATTTGTAAATGCCCGATTCGAAATAAGGTCAATCGACGGTCATCTTTAAACCTTGCCCGCACGGATCTTACTCAAAAGTTCCGCCGAAAAATCCAAATACGAAGCCAGCATGTATTGCGGGACGCGCTGCACGAAATCGGGAAATTGGCTGCTCATGTTGTGATAGCGCTCCTCGGCCGACATCGAGAACAGGTATTGGATACGCCTTTGTGCGGCTCCGACGGCTTTTTGGTAGCACAATCTGAAATACCGCTCGAGTTTCGGGATTTGGACAAGAATCGGTTCCAACTGTGATTTCTGGACTACTACAATCTCACTGTTTTCTACGGCCTGGACAGAGAATTCGCTTGGGGTATCGTTGTGGTAGGCCAGATAATCGCCCATCCACCAGTTTTCGATTACGAATTGATGGGTTTGCTCATTCCCTTTTTCATTGACGAGATACAACCGCAAGCAGCCTTTGAGTACAAAAAAGAGTTTATCACCCGGTTGTCCGGCATGCAAAAGATGTTCTTTTTTTTTGGCTTGTACGACAGAAAGCCCCGACAACAGCAATTGTTTTTCGCTGTCGTCAAGGCTTACGAATTTGTCTATATGTGCGAGCAGGTTTTGCATACACAAATATAGTTTATCGTTTTGAACGTTTATGTGCTAACGTTTATAGACGGACTACGATTTTTCCTCTCGTGCGACCGGATTCGACACTTTCGTGGGCTTTTGGTAGATCTTCGAAGTCATATACCTGAGAAATCTCGACTTTCAATTGATTAGAATCGAGCCAATCGGCGATTTGTTCCATGCCTTCCCCGTCGCTGTGTACCATGTGGAAACCAAGCGTTACATTGCGTTTCTTAAGGTTTTCGGAAAGGTCTTCGTTATTCGCGCCCGATGGAAGTGTGTAGATTATCCCGCCATCGCTTACGGTATCCGAAAGTTTTTTGAGGTTTTCACCCGAAAGCGTGTCCAATGCGAAATCGAATCCGCGTGCGTCTTCATAAGGTGTTTGATGATAATCGATGACATGGTCGGCGCCAAGCGATTTGACGAAGTCGATGTTTTTGGTAGATGTGATCGCGGTTACTTCGTTGCCAAGTATTTTGGCGATCTGTACTGCAAAATGTCCGACACCGCCCGCAGCAGCCTGAATGATTACTTTATCTCCGGGCTTTACGTTTGGTTCTAGGATTTGTAAAGCGGTCAACGGAGCAAGCGTTGCGGCTGCCGCTTTCTCGAACGAAATGTTTTTGGGTTTCAACGCGATCTGGTCGGCTGGTGCGACGACATGATCGGCATATGCTTTTCCGAGACCCGGAAAGTTGACCATGCCGAAAACTTCGTCCCCGGGTTTGAATTGGGTGACGTCGGCACCGACCGATTCTACGATTCCGGAAACGTCCCAACCTAAAATCAATGGCAATTCGTCTTTGAATCTGCCAAAAATCCCTTTACCGGCTCGAGATTTCGCATCGACAGGGTTTATGGAAATGGCTTTGGTCGCAATAAGGATTTCGTTCGCTAAAGGTTGCGGTTTGTCGACTTCGGTAAGTTTGAGATTCGATATCGGTCCGGGTTCAAATAAAAGATAAGCTCTGCTCATGGTTTTGTGTTTTTGCGGATTCGGTTTTTTCCGACTCCAAATTTTAAACTATAAAAATTATAGTAACAAAAATATTTATAGTTTTTTATCTTTGCAATAACTATCAAAAAGGATAGGTTCAAAAAAAATGACGATCGATTGTAAAAACGAACAGTATATCCTCGACGGAAAGCAGTTTCCGTGCAGTACGAGCATCACGATGGAATTTATCGGAGGCAAATACAAAACCGTAATCCTGTTTCATCTGAGAAACGGAGCGTTGCGTTATAACGAGTTGCGCAAATTCATGCCCGTCGTTACGGAACGCACGCTAAGTCTGCAATTAAAACAGCTCGAAGAAGACGGCTTGATAAAACGCACGGTCTACACTTCAAAACCGCCGCTCAAAGTCGAATATGAACTGACCGATTTCGGAAAGACTTTAGTCCCGATGCTCGAAGTCATCGCGGAATGGGGAAGAGGTGTCGCGGCCCAAAAAGCGACCGTCGCCAAAATTTAAGCTTTCAGGTTGTCGATTTCGTTTCGCAATGCCAATGCCGCGTGGTGAACGGAAACGAGCCAATCTTCGGCTGCTGCGCCGTCTGCTCCGTCCGAAATATATTTGAGGCACAGGAACGGGATGTTTTCTTTTTTGGCAATCAGCGCGAGCGGATAGGCTTCCATATCGATCACGTTGTATTCTGTGTTGACGTGCGAAGTCTCGAAAAAATCGCCTGTGCCGCAAATGCCTTGAGGTAGGTTTTCGACGGAAATTCCATATTCCAAAACCGGATCTTCTCCCGAAAAAGGCGTTTCGAATTTTTTATAACCCAACGCCTGAACGTCCATGTCGCGTTGGATGAATTTAGTGCAGTTGATCACGCTTCCTCTGGCAAATTCTGTACTTCCGGCCGAACCGAGGTTTACGATAATACTTGGTTTTTCAATTTCGAGGCGCTTCATCAAATTGTATGTGGAAAGGACTTTTCCGACGCCGACGAAGGCATTGTTACTGTCTTCGAATGCCGATGCGGCTTCTATTTCGAGTGCGAAAACGAAAAGGGGATTTTGGGAAAGGAGTTTTTTGAGCATGTGTGGATTCTATAAATAAAAATCCCGCCTTGTGAGCGGGATTTGAGTAAGTCATTCCTAGTTTATAAAAAACGTTTATTTTACTTTGTTCACGATGGCTTTGAAAGCCTCAGGGTGATTCATCGCAAGATCGGCAAGAACTTTACGGTTCAACTCGATGTTGTTTTTCTTCACCAATCCGATGAACTGAGAGTAAGACATTCCTTCCAAACGTGCACCGGCGTTGATACGCATGATCCACAATGAACGGAAATTTCTCTTTTTCGCTTTGCGGTCGCGGTATGCGTACTGCATTGCTTTCTCGACAGCGTTTTTGGCTACTGTCCAAACGTTTTTACGACGACCAAAGAAACCTTTGGCTTGCTTCAATACTTTTTTTCTGCGAGCTCTTTTAGCTACGGAGTTTACTGATCTTGGCATACTTTTCTTGTTTTTTGCAGCAGGCGTCCTGAATTGAATCGAAGGAACTTAAAGCCCGTTACAGGGTTATAAATGATTAACCGATCAACCGACTATCGATTGACGACAACATTTTGGTCTTAGATAAGACGCAATTGTTGCTTAACGCTTTTTTCGTCAGTCTTGTGAACAAGAGCTGAATGAGTCAACGCGAGCTTACGCTTTTTAGACTTCTTGGTAAGGATGTGGCTTTTGAAAGCGTGTTTCCTTTTGATTTTTCCAGAACCTGTCACTTTGAAGCGTTTCTTGGCGCTGGATTTGGTTTTCATTTTAGGCATGATTCCTAATTATTGTGGTTTGACTTACTTTTTTGCTGTAAGCTTTAAGCATTATGCTGTAAGCTTTACGTCCGATGAAAAGACAAATCCGTTTTCTTTACGGCTATTCTTTTCAGGAGCTAATCCGGCTGTTCGCTTTTAGCTTTCTTGAAAACCGCCGCTTTTTCAGCATTTGCGAAGAGCTTCCGCTGGTCGCTTCCGCAAAAGCGAAAAATCTGGTCGTTTTCTGCAAAAGGCTAACCGCTGCCATCCGGGCTAGGCTTTAGTGGTTGCGGCAAGTTTTCGTTTCAGTCAGCTACTGCTTTCTGCTACTGCCTGCTGCGACTTATTTCTTCTTCTTCGGCGCGATGAACATGATCATACGCTTTCCTTCGAGAACCGGCATCGCTTCTACTTTGCCCCATTCTTCAAGGTCGGTTGCAAGTTTCAAAAGCAGGATTTGCCCTTGGTCCTTATAGATGATCGAACGTCCTTTAAAGAATACGAAAGCTTTTACTTTCGAGCCTTCTTTTAGGAATTTCTCGGCGTTCTTGCGCTTGAACTCGTAATCGTGATCGTCTGTCTGCGGCCCGAAACGGATTTCCTTGATCGTCACTTGCGTAGACTTCGCTTTCAAGGCTTTGTCGCGTTTCTTCTGCTCGTACACGAACTTTTTGTAGTCCATGATTTTACAGACAGGCGGGACTGCGTTCGGAGAAATCTCTACCAGATCCAGTTCCTGCTCATCAGCCATGCGCAAAGCGTCGGTCAATTTGACGACTATCGGCTCTGCACCTTCACGGATGAGACGTACTTCGTGAACCCCACGAATATGTTGGTTGATGCGGTGCGCATCCTTTTTTTCTACACGGGCCGGACCCCTGTTGTTGCTTCTTAATGCTATGGCTTTAAAAAATTAAATTTATACTTTGATTTAGTGTCAGTTAGACCCGAAAGTCTTTAGTGTTGTGCTGATTTCATCATTGACCATCTTGGCGAATTCCTCGATTGTCACGGTGACATTGCCTTTGCCTTCCTGGCCGTGGCGTCTCACCGAAATCGTGCCGTTCTTTTCCTCTTCTTCCCCGACAATGAGCATGAAAGGGAATTTTTTGGTCTCGGCTTCACGGATTTTCTTCCCGATCGTCTCGTTGCGATTGTCAATTAGGGCGCGAATTTCGTGATTTTCGAGCAAATCCAAAACTTTTTTCGCATAATTTTCATACTTCTCACTCAAAGACAGGATGATAGCCTGCTCGGGCATCAACCAAAGTGGGAAGTTTCCTGCCGTGTGTTCGAGAAGGATCGCAATGAAGCGTTCCATCGATCCGAAAGGCGCGCGGTGGATCATGACCGGACGGTGCAATTCGTTGTCCGAACCTTTATACGTCAATTCGAAACGCTCCGGCAAGTTATAATCTACCTGAATTGTTCCGAGTTGCCATTGGCGACCCAAAGCATCTTTGACCATGAAGTCGAGTTTCGGACCGTAAAACGCCGCCTCGCCCGATTCGATCACGTAGTTCAAACCTTTGTCGCGAGCCGCGTTGATGATCGCTTGCTCGGCTTTTTCCCAATTTTCGACCGAACCGATGTATTTATCGGGATTGTCCAGGTCGCGAACCGAAACCTGGGCCGTGAAATTCTCGAATCCGAGCGATCCGAAAACATACAACACCAAGTCGATCACGTTCTTGAACTCGGCGTCCAACTGATCTGGCGTACAGAAAATGTGGGCATCGTCCTGAGTGAATCCGCGAACGCGTGTCAATCCGTGCAATTCGCCCGATTGTTCGTATCTGTAAACCGTTCCGAATTCTGCATAACGCTTCGGCAAATCCTTGTACGACCAAGGCTTCACGGCGTAAATCTCGCAGTGGTGCGGACAGTTCATCGGCTTCAAAAGGAACTCTTCACCTTCGGCCGGCGTGTGGATCGGCTGGAAAGAATCCGCGCCGTATTTCGCATAGTGACCGGAAGTCACGTATAAATCTTTTTGTCCTATGTGTGGCGTCACGACTTGCTCGTAACCCGCTTTTTTCTGGGCTTTTCTAAGAAATTGCTCCAAACGGTCGCGCAATGCGGCACCTTTCGGTAGCCACAAGGGCAGACCTTGACCTACTTTCTGGGAGAACGCGAACAATTCGAGTTCCTTTCCGAGTTTTCTGTGGTCGCGTCGTTTGGCTTCTTCGAGAAGTTCGAGGTAATCGGTCAGGTCTTTCTGTTTTGGGAACGAGATGCCGTAAACACGTGTCAGCTGCTTGTTCTTCTCGTCTCCTCTCCAATAGGCACCCGCAATCGACATGATTTTCACGGCCTTGATGATACCAGTATTCGGGATGTGTCCGCCTCGGCAAAGATCGGTGAACGTAGAATGGTCGCAGAACGTGATCGTACCGTCTTCGAGGTTTTCGATCAATTCTACCTTATATGGATTGTTT
This sequence comes from Flavobacterium agri, assembly GCF_013401995.1. Classification (GTDB taxonomy): domain Bacteria; phylum Bacteroidota; class Bacteroidia; order Flavobacteriales; family Flavobacteriaceae; genus Flavobacterium; species Flavobacterium agri. The sequence continues at coordinate 3,987 of NZ_JACBJI010000010.1, read as the reverse complement.
TCTTTCTGGTAAAAAGCAAGCGCATCGGCTTTCGACGAGGAACGCATCCTGAATTCGTATTTACCGCGTGCGATGTCGAGCATCTTGTCTTCGATGGCCTTGAAATCGGCATCGGTAATTTTGTTGTCGCCGAAATCGACGTCGTAATAGAAGCCGTTCTCGATCGCCGGACCGATCGTCAGCTTCACGCCCGGATACAATTCCTGGAGCGCCTGAGCCAAAACGTGCGATGTGGAATGCCAGAACGCTTTTTTACCGTCCTTGTCGTTCCATGTATAAAGAACCAAAGAACCGTCGGTCGTGAGTGGCGTTTCGGTTTCTACGGTCGTGCCGTTGAAAGACGCAGAAATTACGTTTCTGGCCAAACCTTCGCTTATGCTTTTGGCGACATCCATAGGAGTTGCGCCATTTTCAAACTCTTTTACCGAGCCGTCGGGCAATGTTATCTTGATCATGATTTGAAATTAGGTTTGCAAATATAGGTGATTTGGTGGTAACGTGAAAGGTGTGGAAGAGGTGAGAGTGTTGGTGAATGGTGAAATGTGAATAGTGAAATGTGAGATGAGAGATGAGGATGTGGTTGGTAATTTGTCTTTTTGGCGATAATTCCACTGTAGTGCGTTAAGGATGGCGGCTTTGTTTGAGCTCTTTTGGTTCCGAGCGCAGTCGAGGAACCAAAAAGCGAGTGCCGACAGCCTGACCCGAAAACAAAAAAGCAGCCCGTTGAAAGCTGCTTTTTGTTTTTGGGTAACGCCCAAATCAAAGATCGATGCGAAGTGCGACCGATATCACGTTTTCTTTCTGAGGTCCGTGCTTGAATAAAGGGTTCAGGTCGTATTTTACGTAAATCGCCGTCGGACCGAATCCTACATATGCGCCGACTCCATACACGAAATTGCTCGCGTTGAACGAACGTCTTTGAACGTCTTCGATCTTGCGTCCGTCTTCGCGGTAGCGCAACGTCTGGTTTTGCCACAGGTTCATTCCAGCGTAACCTCCGATGCCGAATTTCCAGTCGTTGACCGTCGAATAACGCACGCGGTCGTAATATTCAAGTTTTTTGGAGTTCCCGAATTCGAGATAAGCCGGAAAAACGAGGTTGGTGATACGGAGTTTTTGATACTTCAGATGTTCTGGAAAGGTTTCGAAATTCGTTTGGTCGCCGTCGACGGTTACGTATCTGTTGCCAGAAAGCGTGAACGCATGCACTTGAAGTGACGCTCCGTAAGCCAAACGCCAAAAATTGGAATCCTTGAGCAATCGCGTGCGGAACGTGAATCCGAGTTCGGCAAATCCGCTTTTCCAGATTTTATACGGCGATTCCTTTAGCGACCTTTCGCCCGAAAGTGCGTTAGAAATCCCGCCGGCCACGACAACGTCCGTATAAGTACGCTTGTCGAATTGCACTTTTTTGCTTCGGTTTTCATATCCGATCCCGAAAAGCGTGCTGCCGTTGTCGTCGTATGAATTGCCGAGACCGAGTTCTAGGGTTTTTCCGCCGTCGTAGTCGAACGTCCATCGGCTGCCTCTTTCGAGCAATTGCTTTTGGTTTTCGACGATCGCAAGCTTGTTGTCGATGTTGAGCGCGGCTTCTTTTGCGGCGTCTTCTTTGAGTTTTTGGGCTTCTTCAGCCGTGATTTCCTTTTTCTCGAGCTTTTCGTTGATACGGTTGAGCGCTTGCTTGAGCTTGAATTTTTCGTGCTTTTCGATGCGTTCCTTTTCGGCTTCCAGATCCTTGAGCGCATAATCCTTGTTCCTTTTCTCGAATTGGAGCGCGGTCGAGTCTTTGTCCTTCGAGATCGTGTTCTCGGTGTTGTTCTGGGCGTTTGCGACAGACATGCAAAGTCCGGTCGCCAGCAAGGCGAAAATGATTTTTTTCATGATGATTGTTTTAGTGGGTTTGATCAATGGCTGCTTAGGGCCACTTTGATTTTCTTGTGTTTGAACAGGTTTTCTAATACGCCGGTGCGGAAATTTTCGTCGATTTCAGATTCGCTGTCTTTTAAAAGTGCCGTCGCGTCGGTGCGTTTGGAAAGGCCGTTGCCCGCGGCGATTTCCTTGCGCGCTTTTTCTATGAGAAGGTCTACGTCGTCGGCGTCGACTTTTTTACCCGAATCGATCATGAGCACGACAGTGGATGTGATCTTGTCTTCGATTCCATGACGTCTTACATCGGCCGAAGCCAGAGTCAGTGTTTGTTGTTTCGGAAGTTCGGGTTTTGCGGTTTGCGTATTGGCAGGTTCGGCGATCTCGGTCTTTCGCGGCGTTATGGTCGCGATTTGCTCTTTGGCGGAAGGTTCGGGAAGTTCGATTCCCGCTTTTGTTTGCGCAGGTTTCGATGGATTGTTTTCGGATTTTACGATCTCAGTCGGTATTTCGGTTTCCTGATTTCCGATTTGCATCCACAAAATACCTAATCCCAAAACGAATAATGCCGCTATCCAATACCTTATATAGGTAGGTCTTTTTTTGGTTTTTCCTCTTTGTAGGTTCACGCGTTCCCAAGCATTGCTTGAAGGTTCGATCGTCCTTTGGTTCAATTTGTGGCTCAGTTCTTTTTCAAAATCCTTTTCCATGTGCCGTGTTTTTTTGGTTTTCCAATTGTTGTTGCAATACTTTGCGCGCCTTGAAAAGTTGCGATTTGGACGTGCTTTCCGAAATTCCGAGCATATCGGCTATGTCTTTGTGGCTGTAGCCTTCAACCGCATACATGACCAAAACCGTGCGATAACCGTCGGGCAAGGCATCTATGAGCAGTTGGAGCGCATCCGTATCGAAATCGTCAGGATTCGCGTCGATGCTTACGAAAGCCGCTTCTTCCACTTCGGCGAACTGCATCTGTTTGCGGCTTCTCAGGAAATCGATGGCTTCGCGGACCATGATGCGCCTGATCCAACCTTCAAAACTTCCTTCGAACCGAAAACGGTGCAAGTTGTCGAATACTTTGGTGAAGCCCGTGATCATCACGTCTTCGGCATAATGCAAGTCGGAAATGTAATTGCGGCATACGCTAAGCATACGGGGCGCGTGTTTCTTGAACAGCTTTTCCTCGGCTTTCGGGTCGCGTTTGAGCGCCTTCTTGATCAGCGTTTCTTCCGATTCGTGTAGCGTGATTATCTTCAACTTTGTCGTGTTTCTATTGCATAGACGGAAATGCAAATGTAGAAGTTGCCTCGTATTTGAAATTTTTATTTTTTTTCGGATATGTCGGTGGCCATTACATTGCTTTCCGTCATCTGCATTCTGATTATCTTTATCCGATGGAACAATACTCATTCGCCATCTGTCCGCCTCCTTATATAATAGGACAGGTAAAAGATATGAAACAGCAACTCAGGAATGCGCTCGGGAAAAGATTCGGCAGCGTCAATTCCGATGCGCATGTGACCTTTAATGTTTTTCGATGCGACGCCCGGGAACTTGAAAGCCGTATTAAGGCCGTACAATTGTTTTGCGGACAGGTCGGTTCGAAGGAAATCCGCTTCGACGGATACGGCAATTATCCCAATGGTGCTTTTTTTCTTTCGCCCGATAAAGACGCTACTATATATATAAGGTACATCATGGGGGTTTTTCATAAGATGCATGCTGCTTTCGCGTCCAAGAAATCCGAAGACCCGCATATGAGCATCGCGCGCCAGTTGTCTTCGGGTGAATTGGAAACGGCCAAAGAGCTGTTTTCTGGCGTTCCCGATCTGGTTTTCGATTGCGACCGTATCAGTTTACGCAGGTTTAACCATTCCAGAATGCAGTATGACGTGGTCGCTGACTTTGTTTTTTCGGGCTTCCGCACAGAAGGCGAGGAGCAGCTAAGCTTGGAATTGTGACATCTGGTGTGATAGCCTTGAAAATCTTTTGAAAATTTTCAAATCGTAAACGTTTCGTTATCTAATGGTTATGAATATTTTCAAAAAAACCTCAAAAAAACTTGCCTCAAAAACTTGCGGGAGCGGAAAAAGTGGCTACTTTTGCACCCGCAATCAGCGA
>NZ_JACBJI010000001.1:494904-864336 GCF_013401995.1 Flavobacterium agri | reverse complement strand
CCCATACCGGGCTTCGCGGCAAAAAAGCGAGTGCCGACAGCCCGACGGCGGCTCCTCCACTGCGCTCGGAGCCGCAACCGTCTTCTTCCACCGCAAACGCCATCGGAAACCGCCGCCGGCACGCCCAAAAAAATATCTCAATATTGTAAGAGTTTTGTTATTTTTATGAGAATCAATATTAACTATAACACAACTATTTATGAAGAACCTCTACAATTCTCTATTGCTTTCGGTTTCGGTTGCTTGCTTGATGTTTGATTCGGGTCAAACATTTGCGAATTCTTCTATGCAGGTACAACTGCAGCAATTGCCCCAAACCGTTAACAATGCCTTCTATTCAGTGCCTTTGACAGGATTTAACCACGACGTGATCGCCAACGGTAGCGGTCAGGCGAACACGACGACCTCGACCACGATCGATTTTTCGAACGAATATTTTTCTGCCGATTTCGTCCCGACAACTCCGTATAACAGTGCATCTGCCGCAGTTTATGGAGGCGGTCTCCCAGCCAATGGTCAGGTTTTGAGTGCCGTAACCCCAGGCGTCACGTATCAATTGGCCGATTACAGTACATCGAATGCATTGCTGATCCGACCACTTACTTCCGGTACGGGAACGCTCAATTTCTCGACAGCTTACACCGCAACTTCTATTTATATCTTATGGGTTGCGACCGAAGCACAGGCAAATAGTGTAGGTGTCACGATCCACTTTTCAGATGGGACGACCCAAGCTGCCTCAAATCAAATCGCATACGATTGGGTAGGAGGAAGCACGGGAATCGCTTTGGGCGGATTGAGCCGCGTCGGATCTGGCAGTACACAATGGGCCCAACTTAACGAGTTTTCAGAGTCGGGTGCCTGTAAATTGTTCGAAAAGAAAATCGACATCTTGGCGGCTAACCAAACCAAGACGATTACCGGAGTGAGTTTCAGTTACTCGCCGGGCGGAAGTTACCAGTCGCTTGTCGTATTTGCGATCAATGTATTCGGAGAGCCGAATCTTGGCCTATCGGCGAATATGAAAAATAACGTATCGGTGTATCCGAACCCGTCGAGCGATGTGGTTTATGTGAATTCCGATATCGAAATCCGAAGCATAACCGTATTGAACGCGCTCGGACAGGAAATCAAAACGGCAAAAAGAGACGATATTTCGCTCGCCGATTTATCCAGAGGCGTATACTTCCTAAAAATCGCATTTGAAAACGACGTCACAGAAATAAAAAGAATCGTCAAACGATGATAAAAAGAAAGCGGAGCATTTACACTCCGCTTTTTTATTGCTTGAAATCGACCGATAATGAATTTACGCAATATCGTTGGCCGGTTTCGGTTGGTCCGTCGTCAAAAACATGTCCGAGGTGGCTACCGCAATTGGCACACAGGATCTCGGTTCTCTCCATGCCGTGCGTCGTGTCTTTCACATATTCGATCTTGCCCGGAATGGCTTCATCGAAAGACGGCCATCCGCAATGCGAATTGAATTTAGAATCGCTTTCGAACAAAGGCTCACCGCATGCGCCGCAAACGTAAGTGCCTTTATCGAAGGTAAGGTTATATTTGCCGGAATGCGGAAATTCGGTTCCTTTCTGGCGCAAAATGCGATAACGGTCCAAGCCCAGCTCTTCGCGCCATTGCTCTTCGGTTTTTTCTACATTGTACTTCATGGTGTTGTGTTGTTTTTCGGTATTATTTTTTTTCAGGAATGAATTTGATGCTTACCGAATTCGTGCAATATCGCTGCCCGGTCGTTTCGGTCGGACCGTCGTCGAAAACGTGTCCGAGATGTCCGCCGCATTTGGCACAAGTGACTTCGGTGCGCGACATTCCGAGTGAATTATCGGTATGATATTCGACAGAACCCTTGATTGCGGTATCGAACGAAGGCCATCCGCAGTCCGACTTGAATTTTGAATTCGAATCGAACAGCTTGTTTCCACAGGCCGCACATACGTAATAACCTTTGTCGAAAGTGTTTACGTATTCGCCTGTATGCGGCATTTCGGTGCCTTTTTGTCGGAGTACCTGATACTGCTCGGGTGTAAGCTCTTTCTTCCATTCGGCATCGGTCTTCACGATTTGTGGCGGATGAGAAGCTGTGTTTTTTTTGTCGGATTTGTCTTTTTGCTGGGACTGACACGAAAACAACGTCAGGATCGCCAATACACATACTATCTGTTTCATATTGCTTGTTTTTCGATAAAGTCGATGGTTCGTTCAATGACTTCGGGATCGCCGAGTATTTTTCGGTGGCCGAGGCCTTTCGTCAAAAGCAATTCCCCGTTTTTGAGATGCTTTTGGATATGGATCGCGCATTTGACAGGCACTTCGGCATCGTCATTGTCGTGGATGACCAAAACCGGGATTTCAACTTCTTTTGCGGCTATATACGCGGAAAAGCTTTCCATGGTTTCCTTGTTGAAATTGGCTTCGAAATGAGTGCGCAAATCATCGACCAATTTGTGCTTAAGTCGCATTCTGTCTACAAATTCGGTCAGAATGTCACTTATTTTGTCGCCGCTACCGATGATGACCAATCGATCAATCTTGAGTCCTCTTTTCACCGCATTGAGCAAAGACATGCCACCAAGCGAATGACCGACCGCTCCTTCGAACGGGCCGAAATGTTTCTCGATTTCAAGGATCGAAGCGATGAATTCGGGCATCAATGTCGTCTTTCCGTCCGATTTTCCGTGGGCCGGAGCATCGAAACTTACCGTCGAATAACCTTCTTCGGTCAACCTTTCGGCTATCTTGACGAGCTGCGTTCCACGTCCGGACCAGCCATGAACCAAAAGAACTTTTTTGGCAGCGTCGCCAAATTCATACGTCACGATTTCCTTTCCGATAGAAGGCACGAAAAGCTTGGCTTGTTTGCTTTTGCGTTCCATCTCGAATTCGCGCTTGGGCATTTTGTGACGCATCGGGGTCGTGAAAAGGCGCGCCGCGAACTTCGTCAGTAATTTAGGCGAAATCGATTGCAAAAATTTAGCGGTATAAATGATAATCGTAGGAATCTTCAATGAGTTAGAGCGCTTTTTGGCCTTTTTTGACATATCACTAAATTTTAATGCAAGTTATCACATGCGCCTATTTTTCATAAATTTAAAAACATAAATTATACTTAAAATGCAGAAGCAAACCCGCATCATTATTGAGAATGTCAAGCCTCAACTCGATTCCGGGGCTTTCTTTATAAAACGCGTTTCGGGTCAGATTGTCCATGTAACCGCCGATGTTTTTTCGGATGGGCACGACGTTATCGCATGTTGCGTAAAATACAAGCACGAAAAAGACCGAAAATGGAACGAAGTGCGAATGGTGCCGACGGCCAACGATGAATGGCAGGCCGAATTCAAAGTGGAAAAGCAAGGCCATTACAGTTATTTGGTCGAAGGTTGGGTAGACTACGCGCTCAACTGGCAGCACGGAATCGAACGAAAGATCCAGGACAACCAACACGTAAAGTCGGAATTGCTCGAAGGAGTGGAATACGTGAACGAAGTTTTGACCATTGCCGATAAGTCCGAAAAGGAATATCTAAAGAAAATCGCGCAATGGTTTACCGACGAAAATCGTTATGATGACGCGGTAAAGGAAGCTGTTTCTCAAGAGCTTCACGAGATTTTTACCAAATATCCGATTCGTCAACTCGAGAACCAGTCTGCTGAACTCAAAGTGTATGTAGATCGACCTAAAGCATTATTCAGCACTTGGTATGAGTTCTTTCCGCGTTCGGCTTCTTCTGAAGATGGAAAACACGGAACGTTCAAGGATTGCGAGAAATTGTTGCCCCGTGTGGCCCAAATGGGTTTCGATACGTTGTATTTCCCGCCGATCCATCCGATAGGGGAAGTCAACCGCAAAGGCAAGAACAATGCGACGAATGCCGAAACCGGCGACGTCGGTTCGCCTTGGGGAATCGGTTCGCGCTTTGGCGGACATAAAGCCACGCATCCCGATTTGGGAACGGTCGAAGACTTCAAATCTTTGGTAAAAGCCGCAAAAAACCTCGGCATCGAAGTCGCGATGGATTATGCTTTACAAGCCGCGCCAGATCATCCTTATGTAAAAGAGCATCCGAAATGGTTCAAATGGCGTCCCGACGGAACGGTGCAATATGCCGAAAATCCGCCCAAGAAATACCAGGATATCCAGCCGATCTATTTTGAGTCCGAAGATTGGAAAAACCTGTGGAAAGAGCTGCTCGACGTGGCGTTGTTTTGGGTCGAAGAATGTGATATCAAGGTTTTCCGCGTCGACAATCCGCATACGAAACCGTTTTATTTTTGGGGTTGGTTGATTTCGGAAGTCAAGAAAAAACATCCCGATGTCTTGTTTTTGGCAGAAGCTTTCACGCGTCCGAAAATCATGCACGAGCTTGCCAAACAAGGGTTTACCCAATCGTATACCTATTTCACCTGGCGCAATTCCAAGGCCGAACTCATCGAATATGTCACCGAATTGACGAAAACCGAACAAAAGGAATTCTACCGTCCGAATTTTTGGCCGAATACACCCGACATCAATCCGTTTCCGCTGCAACACGGCAATGAAGCGATTCATCTGATCCGTTATTTCCTCGCGGCGACTTTGAGTTCGAGTGTCGGTATTTATGGTCCGGTTTACGAATACATGGTTTCAGAACCGCTCACAAATAAAGAAGAGTACAAGGATTCCGAGAAGTATCAGGTCGTGAAATGGGATTGGAACATCCAAAACAAGCTGATTGCGTTGATTGCCAAAATCAATTTTATCCGAAAGGAGCACGCTTCACTTCAGCAAACGAACAATATCGAATTCTGCGACACCCAAACCGACCAGATTATCGCGTACTACAAATGGAATGACGATTATTCGGACAAGACCTTGATGGTCGTGAATCTCGACAGCCACAATCGCCAAAATACGTGGGTAAAATTACCGCAACGCTTTGCTGGGCAAGGTGTCAACGTGAACGATTTGATTACGGGCAACAGTTATTTCTGGGATCAGGAGTGGAATTTTGTGGAACTCGATCCGTCTTTGCCTTTCCATCTGTTTAAAATTTCAAAGTGATGAACGAGAACCAGGAAACCTTCACGACGCCTTTCGAATTCAACGTCGACTGGAAAGAAGCCTTCGAGAACGAGGATTTCGTCAAGGTCTTCTCGAGCGACATCCTCGAGAACTACATCATCAACAAGCGTTGGTACGGAGGGAAGGCGAGTACGCTCAAGTATATAGAGGTTATCGATTACTTCAGGATTTCGTCCAAAAACAATACGTATTACGGGGTTTTGCTTGAGGTGAATTTCAAGGAAGCGTTCTATCAGCATTACTTTATGCCGCTTTCGTTCATGGCCGAGGAAGAACTCGACACGAATACGATTATCGCTCCGGTGAAGATGAAAAAGCAGGAAGGCTATCTCGTGGACGCATTGCATCAGGAAGATTTCCGGAAGTTGCTGTTCGACAGCATCATAAATGCCAAGGAAAGCCAGGGCACGTTGAAAGTGGTTTTCCACAAAGGCAAAGGGCTTCTTGAGACCGAATACAAATCGTCGCGGTTTATGGGTGTCGAGCAAAGCAACACTTCGATCATTTACAACGACAATTTTGTCTTGAAGATTTTCAGACGGATTTATGTGAGCACGAATCCCGATTACGAAATCAACCGTTTCCTGACTGAGCGCATGGACTTCCGAAATACGCCCGCTTATATGGGAAGCATGAGTTCGAATCTCGCCGAAGGAAACATTACGTTAGGTTTGATGCAGGAACTCGTCCCTAACCAAGGAGACGCGTGGAAATTCATGCTCGAGGAAATTGACGGGGTTTTCTGCAACCTGCAAAGCAAAAAAATAAAGATTGAAAAATTACCTCAGGTAGAACTGTTTACCCGATTGAAAATAAAGGAAATACCGCCTGAAATTATCGATTGGGCCGGCTTGAGTTTGTTTCTTCGGATACAGACTTTGGCCAGGCGTACGGCCGAAATGCATATCGCGCTCGGAAGCGACATCCACGACACGGCTTTCACGCCGACGACGTATAATGGCGATTACACCGTATGGCTCAAAAACCGCCTGTTGTACCAATTCCAGAACAGGCTCAACATTATCGAAAACAGCTTGCACAAGCTCGACGGATTGGCGCTCGATCTGGCACATCAATTCCTCGAAAACAAGAAGGCCGTGCGTAAACATTTTATCGATTTCGATTGGACGAAGATGAAAAGCGAACGCATCCGGATCCATGGCGATTATCATTTGGGACAGGTTTTGGTAAGCGGTGATGATTTCTATCTGCTCGATTTCGAAGGAGAACCCGAAAGTACGATCCGCGACAGAAAGGTGAAACAACCGCCGTTGAAGGACGTGGCCGGTATGTTCCGCTCGTTCCATTATGCGATTTATGCGACGATTTTCAACAATAAGGACAAATATCCGTACGATCAGGACGAATTGTTCAAAGCTGCGGAATTGCTGTTCAATTATATCGTCGGGACGTTTTTGGAGACCTATATCGAAAAGGTGCAATCGGAAAACCTCAATATAGGCTACAGCCATGAAATAGAATTCCTGTTGCGGTATTGTTTGCTCGAAAAAGCCGTGTATGAATTGGGTTATGAGTTAAATTCGCGTCCACGGTGGGCGGTGATTCCGTTGAGGGGAATTCAGAGTATTATGGGGTATTAGGTTCCGAGCGCAGTCGAGACACGAGCGGAGCGACTGCCGAAGGAAAACATCCCGAAAACATATAAGCCATTTAAAATTGTATACGCCATGTTTCATTATGTTTTCATCCTTCGATGTAAGGATGGTCGTTTCTATACAGGAATTACGACCGATTTAGCCAAAGAAATGGATTACCATCAAAAAGGAATCAATCGAAAGAGTTACACCTATTATCGTCGACCTGTAACCTTGGAATGGTATCAATCCTTTTCAAATTATCAGCAAGCAATAGCTATTAAGAAAAAGCTTTCAGGATGGTCCGGTCAAAAGAAAGCGGCTTTTCTTGAGAAAAATTTCGAACACATCCAAACGCTGGCAGAATGCAGAAACGCCACGCATCACAAATATAAATCCTGAAGCTCCTCGACTGCGCTCGGAGCCAAATCAAAAACTAATGAAAGTACAACCATACTCCCTCTTAACCGATTTCGACATCAACCTCTTCAAAGCCGGCAAACACTTCCAGCTCCATGAAAAGTTAGGCGCTCATCTCGTCGAAGTCGATGGCGTCAAAGGCACATATTTCGCCGTTTGGGCACCGTCGGCACGCTCGGTTTCGGTCGTGGGCGATTTCAACTATTGGATGCAAGGCGAACACACGCTTTACGTGCGATGGGACGAATCGGGCATTTGGGAAGGCTTCATTCCCGGCGTCGAACAAGGCGCGTTGTACAAATACAAGATCCAGTCGCACAACAACGGCATCATTACCGAAAAAGCCGACCCGTTCGCGCTGTATTGCGAAAAACCGCCACAAACCGCATCGGTCGTGTGGGATCTGAAGTACAAATGGAAGGACGAAAAGTGGATGAAAGCGCGTCCCGTGACCAATCAACTCGACAAACCATACTCCGTTTACGAAGTGCATTTGGGCTCCTGGCGCCGCAACGTAGAGGAAAACCGATTCCTGACCTATATCGAATTGGCCGACGAACTCGTCGCTTACGTCAAGGAAACCGGATTCACGCACGTCGAATTCATGCCGGTCATGGAATATCCGTACGATCCGTCGTGGGGTTACCAATTGGTCGGGTATTTCGCCCCAACGTCACGCTTCGGCAAACCGCAGGATTTCATGTATCTGGTCGATAAGTTGCACCAGGCCGGAATTGGCGTGATCCTCGATTGGGTGCCGTCCCATTTCCCGAGCGATGCGCACGGACTCGGTTTTTTCGACGGGTCGCATCTGTACGAACATCCCGATATGCGCAAAGGCTATCATCCCGATTGGAAATCGCTGGTTTTCAATTACGGACGCAATGAAGTGCGCTCGTTCCTGATTTCGAACGCGATTTTCTGGTTGCAGCATTATCACGTAGACGGATTGCGGGTAGACGCGGTCGCCTCGATGTTATATCTCGATTATTCGCGAAAAGACGGCGAATGGGAGCCGAACATACACGGCGGACGCGAAAACCTCGACACCATTTCGTTCCTCAAGGATTTCAACGAAGCGGTGTATTCCAATTTCGACGGCGTGCAGACGATTGCCGAAGAAAGCACATCGTTCCCGATGGTCTCGCGCCCGACTTTCCAGGGCGGACTCGGTTTCGGCATGAAATGGATGATGGGTTGGATGCACGACACGCTTCAGTATTTCAAGAAAGAGCCGATTTACAGAAGCCATCACCAAAACGACATCACGTTCTCGATGACGTACGCGTTTACCGAGAATTTCATGTTGCCTTTGTCGCATGATGAAGTCGTCTACGGAAAACACTCGATTTTAGGAAGAATGCCCGGAGACGAATGGCAGCGTTTCGCCAATTTGCGCCTGCTTTACGGTTATATGTTCACGCATCCGGGTTCGAAATTGTTGTTCATGGGTGCCGAATTCGGTCAAAGCGAAGAATGGAAATTCGACGGAAGCCTCGACTGGCACTTGCTCGAATACGATTTCCACAAAGGCGTCAAGACTTTGATTACCGATTTGAATGCGCTGTACAAATCGCAACCCGCCTTGTTCGAAAAACAGTTCAGCCACGACGGCTTCGAATGGATCAATTATTCCGATAACCAGAATGCCGTGATCAGTTTCATCAGGAAAGGCGACAACCCGAAAGAAAATCTCGTCGTCGTATGCAATTTTACGCCTGTTCTGCGCGACAACTACCGCATCGGGCTTCCGACAAAAGGAAAACTGACCGAAATCTTCAACAGCGACAAGACCGAATACGGCGGAAGCGGGAATCTCAACCCAAAAGCAATCAAAATCGAAGCGACATCCTGGAACGGACGCGAGTTCTCTGCCAAGCTAACATTGCCGCCATTGGGCATCACTGTATTGAAAATAGGATGAACATTTTCGGGATGAGCATGTGGTTGAGCGCCCAGAACCAATCGCGGGGAGAAGTCCTGTTCGTGTTCACGGCGACGCTTCCGTGGTTGTACGGCTCGTATTTCGTTTCGTCTGTGACCGAAAAAAGTCCTAACGTCTTGGTTTTGGCGGCGCTTGCCAAATGCATGATGCCGCTGTCTGCGCCTATGAACGCTTCGGTATTGGCGATCACGGATGCGATTTCGCGAATGTCCTTGCTGTAAAACGTAGCTGCTTTAAAGTCGATACGCGAAATATTCTCGACAGGCAGGATTTCCAAAATATTGTAATCTACGTACCGCGCCTTGACCTGCTCGTAGAATTTTCCCCACCAACCTTCGCAATAGCACTTGTGTCCGGTGGCGTAGGTGAAAATACAGATGGTTTTTTTGTCGTTTCCGAAAAGCTCGTGGATTTTGCGTTTCCCGCTTTCGATTTCGGCTTCCGAAAGTTTGATGTCAAGCGTCGGAATGGCTCTTTGGATAGGAGTGAAGCCAAGTCCTTCAAGCATTCTTCTCAAATTATAAATCGGGGATTTCGCGATATGTCTCGCGTCTACGATTTGGGTCAGGATTTCCTCATCGTCACCGAAGAACTTGACTTTGGCATTCGCCCATTGGGTCGAAAGCCTTCCCGAGGACGATTTTTTGTCTACGTTGATCGCGATGTCGTATTTCTCGGTTTTGAGTTTGATCCAGACTTTGGCATATTCCACAAGGTTTGAAAAAGGCTTTTTGGGCAAGGAAATGACCCGGTCCACATTCGGGTAATTCTTGAAAATGATAGGAGCGAGCCCACCTTTCACGAATAAATCGATTTTCGCATCCGGAAAATTGTCGGCGATTTCCTGTACCAATGGCGTGACGAGCAGTAAATTCCCGAGTCTGTGGTTGGGGCGGCAAATCAGTACGCGTTTGATGTCCGAAGCATCTTCTATCGTAAAATTCGGATCGGATTGCGAACTTCCGATATTACGCGTGACGGCCTGCATGATACTGCGCCTGATGTTGTTGACTTTGCGGGAAACTTTCATAATGTAGGTTGAATTTGTGTGGGATTAAATATAAACGCAAGAAATGCCGTCAATTTTACATCATTCGCCCTGAAATTTGTGGAATTGCAGATTACCATTGCGTCAACCGAAGATTATCTTTCGCATTGGAAACGAAAACGTTGTCGTAGAAATACACATAATTCATTGATGCGCGCTTCGGATTTTCGTACGTTTGAAGCCCTACCTCCAAACCTTTTTTTGATGATTACCAATACCGAATTAGAGTATAAAGGCGATGTTTTTCCCTCGAAGATCGTTTCGTTCACCAAAGAGACCGATTCCGTATTTTTCTATACAGACAACGACGTAATCCTTAAAGTGACGGTGCTGCGCGACAGCATGATCCGTTTCAGATACACTACTAAAGGTTATTTCAACACCGATTTTTCGTACGCGATAGACAAGAACCAGTCGCACGGCTACAACGAACTCAAGTTTTCGGAAGAAGCCGAACATTACGAGATACGCACGAGCAAAGTGCTGGTCAAAATCCGAAAATCGGACGTGCACAAAACCATTTACGATCTCGACGGAAACGTGCTATTGGATGAGGAAATCGGGTTTCACTGGGAAGAAAGCTACCAATGGGGCGGCAATATCGTCAAGATGAGCCTGGTGTCGCGAGAAGGCGAATCGTATTACGGAATGGGCGACAAACCCACACACTTCAACCTCAAAGGCAAACGCGTCGAGAATTGGGCGACCGATCAATACGCTTTCCATAAAGACCAGGAACCGTTGTATAAGGTCGTTCCGTTTTATATCGGATTGCACCAAAAAACGGCGTACGGGGTTTTCTTCGACAACACGTTCCGTACGTTTTTCGATTTCGCGCAGGAAAGACGAGGCGTTACGAGCTTTTGGGCCGAAGGAGGCGAAATGAACTATTACTTCATCTACGGCCCCAAAATGGACGAGGTCGTTACGACTTATACGCATTTGACAGGAAAACCCGAGCTTCCGCCGTTGTGGACGCTGGGCTACCATCAATGTAAATGGAGTTATTATCCGGAAGCGAAAGTGCGTGAAATCACTTCGAAATTCCGCGAACTGCAGATTCCGTGCGATGCGATCTATCTCGACATCGATTATATGGAAGGCTTCCGATGCTTCACCTGGAACAAGGAATATTTTCCCGATCCGAAGAAAATGGTTTCGGATTTGACGGAAGAAGGCTTTAAAACCGTCGTGATCATCGACCCGGGAATCAAGATCGACAAAAATTATTGGGTGTACAACGAAGCCGTCGCCAACGATTATTTCTGCAAACGCGCCGACGGTCCTTACATGAAAGGCAAAGTCTGGCCCGGTGAATGCAACTTTCCCGATTATACGAATCCCGAAGTGCGCGAATGGTGGGCCGGATTGTTTAAGGAACTCATAGGCGAAATAGGCGTAAAGGGCGTGTGGAACGACATGAACGAACCCGCCGTGATGGAAGTTCCCGGAAAAACCTTTCCGATGGACGTGCGCCACGACTACGATGGAAACCCGTGTTCGCACAGAAAAGCCCACAATATCTACGGAACGCAGATGGCGCGCGCCACTTACGAAGGCGTGAAGCGTTTTGCGTATCCGAAACGACCGTTCATCATCACGCGTTCGGCTTATTCGGGTGCTCAACGCTATACGAGTTCGTGGACCGGTGATAACGTCGCAAGTTGGGAACATTTGTGGATCGCGAACATCCAGATGCAGCGCATGTCGATTTCGGGCATGGGCTTCACCGGATCGGATATCGGCGGTTTTGCCGAACAACCATCGGGCGAATTGTACGCGAGATGGATCCAGCTCGGCGTGTTCCATCCGTTCTGTCGTACACATTCGTCTGGCGATCACGGCGATCAGGAACCTTGGTCGTTCGACGACGAAGTGGTACACATCACGCGCAAATTCGTGTCGTTGCGCTATCAGTTGCTGCCGTATTTGTATACGATGTTCTGGCAATATATCAACGATGCCGTACCGATGCTCAAACCGCTCGTGTATTTCGATCAGGAAGATCCGCAGACGCATTATCGCACGGACGAGTTCATTTTCGGCGACCAGATTCTGGTTTGTCCGATTTTGGAACCGAACTCACAAGGCCGCCGCATGTACATCCCAAGCGGGAACTGGTACAATTACTGGACGGACGAAGTGGTTTCGGGCAAAAAGGAAATTTGGGTCGCCACCGATTACGATCAGATTCCGTTGTTCGTCAAAGAAGGTGCGATTGTCCCGAAATATCCGATTCAGCAATACGTGGGCGAAAAGGAAATCACCGAAGTCACTTTGGAAGTGTATTTCAAAATAGGCAAGGAGCGCTCGTTCCTGTACGAAGACGCCCAAGACGGATACGATTACAACAAAGGCCGATTCAGCCTGCTCTCGTTCACGCTGAGCGGAAAAGAAAACCAATTGGTCATCCAACAGTTCAAAGAAGGCAAGTTCGAGACCACATACGCCAATTTCAGGATCAACCTGCACGGATTGCCGTTCAAGGTCAAGAGCATCTACGTCGACAACGAAAGACGCGACCTTTCAAAAATCGCGTTCGACGGCACGTCTTTGGTGATTGAGAAGGAGTTTACAGAGATTCATATTATTGGGGAATGAGTGATTGGTGTGAGATGTGAGATGTAAATGCGAGATGGGTGGATGGTATTCGAATTTTAATTCGCGTTCTTCACAAACGCCCAATGCTATCCGCTATTTACCGATCACCGACGCATTTCACATTTTACATTTTACATGTCACAGCCGAGACCATTTCATTAAATACAAAAAATCCCTCCAATCCTATAAAACCATTTTAACATTTTAAAGTAACTTTATGCTGTTAAAATCAATAGCCATGAAAAACAAATTGATCCTTGCCGTTTCGGCGTTGCTAATCGTCGCGGCCTGTTCGACCAACGCGCTTACGGGGAAAAAAGAATTCAACATCGTCTCGAACGATCAGCTTTTTCCGTCGGCATTTGCCGAATACAACAGTTTCCTGTCCCAAAACAAGGTTATTGCCACCGGAGCTGATGCCCAATTGGTACAGAAAGTAGGAAGCAAGATCCGCGCGGCAGTAGAGAAATATTACGCGTCGAAGGGAATTTCGAGTTCGCTTCAAGGCTATCAGTGGGAATACAAACTCGTTGACGACAAGGCCGTGAATGCTTGGTGTATGCCAGGCGGTAAAATCGTCGTCTACACCGGAATTCTTCCGGTGACCAAAGACGAAGCCGGTTTAGCTACGGTATTAGGACACGAAGTCGCACACGCCTTACTCAACCACGGAGCACAGCGCATGAGTGCAGCGCAAGCACAGGCTATCGGTGCTGCAGGCCTTGCTTTAGCTACAAGCGGACAAAGCGAGGAAAGACAGCAAATGTATCAACAGTATTACGGCATCGGTTCTCAAGTGGGCGTCATGCTTCCGTTCAGCCGCAAGCACGAAAGCGAAGCCGACGAGATCGGTTTGACGCTGATGGCGATCGCCGGATATAATCCCGACAACGCGCTTACGTTCTGGCAACGCATGTCGGCCCAATCGGGTGGAGCTTCTACTCCCGAGATTTTGAGCACGCATCCATCCGACAATACACGTATCGCCGACATCAAGAAACTGATTCCGCAGGCAAAAGCCAACGCCGCCAAACTCGGTGTCAAATATTAAATCTGCATGAGTAATTGCCGATAGCCCATTGTCAATTATCCATTAAAAACTATCTTCGAGCTGTCCTTAACGGGCAGCTTTTTTTATAACACGACCATCTATGCAACAGCTTCCGAAAGGCGACAAAAAACTGCTCAACGCCTGGGCTTTCTACGATTGGGCCAACTCGGTGTATTCGCTTACGATCGCATCGGCCATTTTCCCGATTTTTTACAATGCGTTGTTCAACCTGCGCAGCGGTTATATTTCGGTGTTCGGTTTGTATCTCAAGAACACGGCGCTGATCAGTTTCATTACGGCCGCGGCTTTCCTGTGTGTGGCGTTTCTTTCGCCTTTGCTTTCGGGAATCGCCGATTATGTCGGGAACAAGAAAATCTTCATGCGCTTTTTCAATTATTTGGGTGCGTTGTCGTGCATCGGGCTGTATTGGTTTAATCTTGACAATATTTATCCGGGATTATTGTGTTACTTTTTGGGCCTTATCGGATTTTGGGGCAGCCTCGTTTTCTACAATTCCTATTTGCCCGATATCGCATTTCCGGAGCAACAGGACGCGATCAGCGCAAAAGGCTATTCGCTTGGTTATATCGGAAGCGTCATTTTATTGCTGATCAACCTCGTTTTGGTGCTTTCGCCTAAAACGTTCGGGATCGACGCGATGGAAGCCATGCGGTATTCGTTCATTTCGGTAGGGGTGTGGTGGATAGGATTCAGCCAGTACACGTACCTGTATCTTCCGAAAGGCAATTCCAAATCGGGTGAATTCAGCAGTGCCGTCGTCTTTAACGGATTCCGCGAGCTTAAGAAAGTATGGGGACAATTGGCGCAGAACGTTGCGCTAAAACGCTATCTGAGCGGATTTTTCGTCTACAGCATGGCCGTGCAGACCGTAATGCTCGTCGCGACGTATTTCGGTGCTCAGGAAATCAAATGGTCGTCGCCCGAGGAAAGCCAGAAAGGATTGATCATCTGTATTTTGCTGATCCAGCTCATTGCGGTTTTGGGCGCATGGCTCACGTCTAAAGCTTCTTCTAAATTCGGGAACATTCCTGTGCTTATCGCGATCAATTGCTTTTGGACGTTGTTGTGCGCGATTGCCTATATCGTCGACAAACCGATGGAATTCTACATCCTTGCCGCTCTCGTAGGATTGGTCATGGGCGGCATCCAATCGCTTTCGCGTTCAACCTATTCCAAGTTATTGCCTGAAACCGATGATACGGCCTCTTTCTTCAGTTTCTACGACGTGTCCGAAAAGATCGGAATCGTGATCGGCATGTGCGTGTACGGCGTGATCGACCAATATTGGGGACCGCGTTACTCGATCATGTTCCTCGCGGCATTCTTCATCATCGGGATCGTTTTGCTCGCACGCATTCCAAAAAAAGACGCCCTATCCGTTAAGGGATAAGGCGTCCGTGCTAACTTTTAACTTACACGTTGTAAATCAAAAGGGATTATTGCCTAGCCGCAATAAATCCGGTTCCTATAATGGTTTTCTGTTCGTTTCTCGGATTTCCGATATATTGGATGCGTCCCGAACCCGCAACCTGTGCGTTTAAAGTTTCAGAACTGCTCACTTCGGATTTTCCCGATCCTATGATGACCGCATCGGTAGTCGCCGATTGGAACGCATAGGCTTGCAATTGACCTTCTCCTGTGACGTTCGAGATGAATTTTCCGGTGCTTCCGCTGAGTTTCACCTGACCCGATCCGCTAAGGAACACTTCGGTTTCGGCCGTCGACAGTTCGAGCGCGATGCTGCCGCTCCCCGAAAGTTGGGTTTTGAAACGCGTGGCTTTTATGGTTTCTTCAGATACGATTTTCCCCGGACCGGCCATCACGATTTCCTCCAACGATTCGAAAGGCACGACTACCGTGAGCGATTTCATATCGCCGCACCAGGTCTTATACTCTTTTTGCGGATAGATCCTGAGGATGTTGCCTTCGGTCATGACTTCGAGATAACGCACGTCGTCGCGGTCGCCTT
Source organism: Flavobacterium agri (assembly GCF_013401995.1). Lineage (GTDB taxonomy): Bacteria > Bacteroidota > Bacteroidia > Flavobacteriales > Flavobacteriaceae > Flavobacterium > Flavobacterium agri. The sequence goes on along the minus strand of NZ_JACBJI010000001.1, from coordinate 848,604 downwards.
CTATGAAAATCTCGCCTTCTTTACCCGGAACGAGCTTGACCGTAAAATCTCCCGAGACCATAATGCGGTCGTACGTTCCCGTCTTTACCTTGCGGACTTTGTGTGAAGTCCCGCCCGCGCTTGCCGATAAGGTCAGCAAGGCGACAAAAAGTGCCAATAAAGTTTTCATGGTTTACGATTTGGTGATGCGGCCCGAACCTACGACTTTAGTATCTTCTTTTTGCGGATTTCCTTTGTAGGAGATGCGTCCCGAACCCGAAATGCGCGCGGTCAATTCTTCGGAACAATGCAATTCGCATTCGCCCGAACCCGAAATGTTGACTTCTGCCGTTGCCGATTTAAGGTCGAAAGCCTCGATGCGTCCCGATCCGGAAAGGTTCGATTCTATTTTATTCGCATTGCCCGACAATTCGATCGTTCCCGAACCGCTCATGGCTGCTTCCAATTGTTTGGCGTTCACGTTGAGCGCAATTTTTCCGGAACCCGAAAGTGCGATGTTGAATTCATCGGCTTTCAACGCATCTTTAGAAGTGATACTGCCAGAACCAGAAAGCGCAACACCTTCAATCGCTTCTACGGGAACTGTTACCGTAACCGATCTCTTGCCGCCTTTGATTCGGTTTTCAGGATGGATCTTGAGTTTGCCGTCTTCGGTTTCGACGATGAGGTTATCGAGGTCTTTTTGGTCTCCGGTGGCGGTGATGTTGCCTTCGCTGCCGTGTACAAAAACTACGGTGTACGATCCCGAAACGCCAACCGAGTCATAACCCGATGTCTTGAAAGTTTTGGTTTGTTGAGCGGCGGCGAGGCTTGATACGGCCAGGATTGCTGCCAAATGGATGTTTTTCATGATGATTGATGATTTTGTGGCCAAGGCCGGTTTAACGATTGCTTTTTAGGGAAATGTTCCCGTATTGCCCTAAGAGGGTTACTTTTTTGGCACCCGATTTTTTATGGTAGCCTTTGAAGATCTTGTCTTTGTTGGTTTCGATACGTGTCGTGACTTCGAGATTGTCGTCGAGTCGCATGTTCGTGTACTTTCCGCTTACTTCGAAATCGAACGCATACGAGTCGTTATATTCGACCGTAGCCGTATTGTAATTCCCGTTGATCGCGATGTTGCCTGCAGAAGCGTTCACGTTGGCAAGTTTTACGGTCGTGTAATCGGCAAAAATGCTGAGGTTGCCGCCGAGCTCCGACACAGAAACGCCCAAATAGTCGCCTTTTCCTGCCAGATTATTGACTTTTTCGAAGCTCAATTTCCCGTAATCGCTGTTGTATTCGACGTTTCCGCCGCCCGAAGCATGGATGTCGGTGTAATCGGTCTCGAGCGACAACGCGTCGAAATCACCGATGTTGAGTTTTGAATAATCGGCTTTGATCTGTCCGTTCTTGATCTTTTCGATGTTCACCGAACCGCAATATTGAAGGTTGAGTACGTTGCTGCCGCTGTTAAGTCGGGCGAGCTTCACGTTTCCGTACTGCACGTTGAGTTTCACCGCTCCGAAAATATCGGTAGACAGCACATCGCCGTATTTGTTCGATATCTTGACGTTTCCTTTTTTCGGGATTTTTACCGTGTAATTGATTTCCATCGAGCTGCCGTTTCCAGATCTTCCGCTAACGTTTCCGATTCTTGTCTTGGCCGAAACCAAAGTCGTGAGCGCGTTGATGTCAACGTCGATCGAACCCAATCGTCTGTCGACCCAATCTTCGCTGTTGCCGCTTACTTTGATCACGATGTCGAGTTCTATCTTATCCTCGTCCCAAGTGGTCACGAATACGGGACCGAACTGGTTGTCGATGTCTATTCCGGCGTCATCATTCACTTTATAGGCTTTGTTGATGCGCTTTTCTTTCTTGATTTTTCCTTCGTCTATGCCGTTGGCCAAAAGCAAGGCAGGCGTGAGAAGAAGCAAAATGATATTACAAAACGTTTTCATTCGTACTGGTGTTTAGTTGTTCTTGGTTGTCGAGTTGATCCAAAACGTTTTCCAAAAAGGAAATTTGCGTTTTGAGGTTGGCCACCAAAGCGTGGATAAGCTGTTTGGTTTCGCCTCCTTTGGCCAAATCGGATTTGATTTTTTCGTAATCGGCATCCATCGCCTTGAGTTGTGCGAGCGCGTCCTCGATCATGGGTTTGTTGATCGCCGATTCTTTCGATTTCATGCGCGCCACTTCGTACTTGATGATCGATGTGAACACCGAATCGGTTTCCCTGGTCTGCTTCGACATTTCGGCCAATTGCTGAGGTCTTGAAGTCGCCTTGTCGTAAAACGTGAACAATCCGAACATCAGCAGCAATGAGGCCGCGATCGCAAACGGGATCATGTAAGCCGGACGTGCTTTCTTTTTGGCTTGCCTGTCGAGGAAACGGTCCGAATGCCCGCGGCTCGGTTCGTAAATATCCCATTGGCCTTCAAGGCTTGCAAACAGGTTGTCTATACTGTCATTTTCCTTTTTCATATCTGTTTTCTCTATCGTTTTTCAGGCTGATAATTCCTGAAGCTTATTCCTTAAACTTTCTTTTGCGCGGCTCAACAACGTCCTGCAGTTGCCGTAATTGATGCCGAGGATGTCGGTAATCTCTTCCTGGTCGTAACCTTCTATGAAGAACAGCGTGAGGATCATTCGGTAGCTGTCTTTTAGGTTTTGTATGGTGTCGAGTACCTGATTCGCTTTGAGATTGATGAAATCCAATTCCGCATCGTTCCCGGAATCGCCGTCTTCGAGTTTGTATAAGGTCTTTTCAAGATCTTCCTGAACGATACGGCTGTTCTTTTTATAGAAATCGATGCTGCAATTCACGATTATTTTCTTGAGCCAAGCGCCGAACGCCACTTCCTGCCGGTAGTCGTCAATTTTGATGAAGGCCCTGAGGAAACCTTCCTGCATTACATCCTCGGCGTAATGCTCATCCTTGACGATCCTGAGCGCCACGTTATACATCGCCCTGCAGTAGCGGTTGTATACCTCAAATTGGGCGCGCTGGTCCTTTCGCCTGCAAAGGGCGATGAGGTCTTCGATGGTGTGGCTGGCTAGGCTCAAGTTTTTGATTGTGATTTGTGTTAAGGACAGAGGTCGTTTCGAGTTGTTACAGTTTTTTGTGTCAAGTACTCAAGTGTTGAGGTGCTGAAGTACTCAAGAGTACTGTGTTTATTGGGATTTACGGGAAAAATTATTTTTTTGGAAAATTAAAAATTATTTGCTTTTGAATTGTGTCCGATACGAATGAAGTCGTTTCAAAAAGGAAAAAATAAACGTCAAAGTATCTCCGATTTCAAAACTTTAGCACTTCAGCGCTTGAGCACTTTCACACTTTCTGTTATATTTGGCAAAAACTAACTATAACCATGAAAAATAAGTTGCTTATCGGGCTTTTCGCCTTTTTCTCTGTGTTGAATTTCACGGCCTGTGATACGGAGCCTATCGATCCCAATATCATAGTCCCGGATCCGGTCGACCCGGTAGAAGACGGTACGTTCACGGCTAAGATAGACGGAGTGCAGTACACGGCGCTTACCGCTGAAGCTTTCATTTCGGGAGGCGCGATCACGATTGCCGCGGTCCGTGCGAACGGCGACAATTTCGCGTTCGTGATAGGAGGAAACACGGCAGGCACATATGCGGCCAACCAAAATATATTGATGTTTACCCAAGGCCAATCGGAATCGGGCTGGCAAAGCATCAATCCCGCGAATCCCGGAGAAAATACGGGTTCTGTCACGATTTCAGAAGTCAACACCACCAACCATACGATTACGGGAACGTTCCATTTTACCGGATATTGGAACGGAGACGGGACTATCGAGCCGAAGGAATTTACCGAAGGCGAGTTTACGGTTCCGTATTCTGACCCTAGCGTAAATCCGAATGAGAACACTTTTACCGCGACGATCGACGGTTCTCCTTTCAATCCTACGACGATCAATGCGCAGGAAGCGTCGAACGGTGGTATTTCAATCATCAGCATTACGGCTCTTGACCAAAACGGGACGATGTCTGTTATGTTGAGCTCCGATGTCACCGTCGGTAATCACCCGATCGCTACAGGTACGGTAATCACCGACGACGTGCAGGTCATGTATTTGACCGTAGGCGGAAGTGGCGGACCGGCCGTTTCCGGAAATGTCAACATCACGCAAAAAACTGCCGACCATGTCAAAGGCACGTTTACCGCGACGATAGAAACAGCTAGCGGCAACATACAGGTCACCCAAGGCAATTTCGACGTGACCTATTGATATAGCATTTTGCACTTTATAGAAGAAATCCGCACTTAGCGGATTTTTTTATGGCACAATTTTGGGCATGTCAATAATGTAACGAATTAATCGGTCATACGTCGATTTTACGTTTCGCTAATTTATTGATAATCTATCTTTGCAAGTAAAGGCAGTAAAGTTTTACTGTCAACATGGCACAATACCACACATGTCACATCACAAGATTTTAACCTTTGACAACTTGTCACTGCAGGATTTTGAATCCGATGCAGAACTGATACCACTGTTGACTCCCGAGGACGAGGAAGAAATGAACCGCGAGGAACTGCCCGCGTCGCTTCCGATCCTTCCGTTGCGCAACACCGTACTTTTTCCAGGCGTGGTCATCCCGATCTCGGCAGGACGCGACAAATCCATCAAGCTCATCAACGACGCCAACGCCGGCAACAAGATTATCGGTGTGGTCGCCCAAAAGAATGAGGAAGATGAAGATCCCACGAAAAACGACATCCACAAAATAGGTACGGTCGCCCAGATTCTGCGCGTACTCAAGATGCCCGACGGCAACGTGACCGTAATCCTTCAGGGCAAAAAACGCTTCGAGATCGACGCGATGCTTTCCGAAAAGCCGTACATGCGGGCCAGCATCATGGAAGTCGAGGAGAAACGCCCGGGACAACACGATACCGAATTCTTCGCGATCGTCGATTCGATCAAGGAACTCGCGATCCAGATCGTCAAGGAAAGCCCGAACATCCCGACAGAAGCGACGTTTGCGATCAAGAACATCGAAAGTCATTCGTTCCTGATCAATTTCGTGTCCTCGAACATGAATCTGCCCGTGGCCGACAAGCAAAACCTGCTTTCGATAAACGTGCTTAAGGAACGCGCACTCGAAACGTTGCGCTACATGAACGTGGAGTTGCAGAAACTCGAGCTCAAGAACGACATCCAATCCAAAGTGCGTTTCGATCTCGATCAGCAGCAGCGCGAATATTTCCTGCACCAGCAGATGAAAACGATACAGGAAGAACTTGGAGGCGTTTCATACGAGCAGGAAATCGACGACATGCGCCAAAAGGCCAAAGCCAAGAAGTGGGACGAAAAGACGGCCAAGCATTTCGACAAGGAATTGGTCAAGATGCAGCGCATGAATCCTCAGGCGCCCGATTTCGGCATCCAAAGAAGCTATCTCGAGTTGTTTCTCGAACTGCCGTGGGACCAATACAGTTCCGACAATTTCGATTTGAAACGCGCCCAGAAAATCCTCGACCGCGATCATTTCGGACTTGAAGACGTCAAGAAGCGTATCATAGAATACCTCGCGGTACTTAAACTGCGCAACGATATGAAATCGCCTATCATTTGTTTGACCGGACCTCCGGGCGTCGGTAAGACGTCTATAGGAAAATCGATTGCCGAAGCTTTAGGACGCGAATACGTGCGTATTTCCCTTGGCGGATTGCGCGATGAAGCCGAAATCCGAGGTCATCGAAAGACTTATATCGGCGCGATGCCGGGACGCATCATCCAAAGCATCAAGAAAGCGGGTACTTCGAATCCGGTTTTTGTGTTGGATGAAATCGATAAATTATCCAATAGCCATCAGGGCGACCCGTCTTCGGCTTTGCTCGAAGTGCTCGATCCGGAACAGAACAGTGCTTTTTACGACAATTTCCTCGAAATGGGATACGATTTGTCTAAAGTGATGTTCATCGCGACATCGAACAACCTTAATGCCATCCAGCCGGCTTTGCGCGATAGGATGGAAGTGATACGCATGTCGGGTTATACGATAGAGGAAAAGGTTGAAATCGCACGCCAGCACTTACTTCCGAAGCAATTGAAGGAACATGGTCTTACGGCTAAAGATTATAACATCGGCAAAAAACAGCTCGAGAAAATCGTAGAAGGTTACACGCGTGAATCGGGTGTACGCGGTTTGGAAGCGAAAATCGCGCAAGTCGTGAGAAACGCCGCCAAATCGGTTGCGATGGAAGAAGAATACAACAAAAAAGTCACCGACGAAGACATCGTCAAGATTTTGGGCGCACCGAGAATGGAACGCGACAAATACGAAAGCAACGAGGTCGCGGGTGTCGTTACGGGTTTGGCCTGGACATCTGTCGGAGGCGACATTCTTTTTATTGAATCTTTGATTTCCAAAGGAAAGGGCTCGATGAGCTTAACCGGAAATTTAGGTACGGTAATGAAGGAATCGGCCACAATCGCGTTGGAATACATCAAAGCGAATCCCGAAATGCTCGGCGTCGATCCCGATATTTTCGCCAAGCACAACATCCACATCCACATTCCAGAAGGCGCAACCCCAAAAGACGGACCGAGCGCGGGAATCGCGATGCTCACGTCTTTGGTTTCCTTATTGACCCAAAAACGCGTCAAGAAACATTTGGCCATGACAGGTGAGATCACGCTTAGAGGAAAAGTGCTTCCCGTCGGCGGCATCAAAGAGAAAATCCTCGCGGCCAAACGCGCCGGAATCAAGGAAATTATCCTGTGTCATGAAAACAAACAGGACATAGACGAAATCAAGGCAGAATATATAGACGGACTGACCTTTCATTACGTCAGGGAAATGAGCGAGGTCATCAAGTACGCGCTGACTGACCAGAAGGCGAAAAACGCCAAAACTTTATAAGGAAATAACCCTCGCTAATCCGAGGGTTTTTCTTTTCAAAATAATATCTTCGCATTGGCGTTATTAGTTTGTTAACGCCGAAAAAATATGCTAAGAAAACTCCTATTTTTCCTTTTACTGTCTTGCTGCGCCCCGACTTTTGCGCAGATCGGAGGAAAAGGGGTTTATCAATTTCTCAACCTTGTCACATCGCCCCGTCAGGCGGCTCTTGGCGGAAAAGTCATCACGATTTACGACGAAGATCCGAATACGGCCCATTTCAATCCTGCGACTATAAATCCCGAAATGGACAATCGTTTGGCGTTGAATTACGGCAGTTATTTTGGCGAAGTCACGTATGGTACGGCTTCATATGCATATATGTACGATCGCCACGTACAAACCCTGCATGCGGGCGTGAATTACGTTAATTACGGAAAATTTGAAGGCTACGACGAAAACGGTAACAAGACCGAAGACTTCAGCGGAAGCGAAATCGCGCTTTCGGTCGGATATGCCTACAATGTGCCGTGGACGACACTCTATTTGGGAGCGAATGCAAAGTTGATCTCCTCTACTTTAGAAAGTTATAATTCATTCGGTGGCGCCCTCGATTTGGGTGCGATTTACGTCGACGAAGACAACGATATCAACTGGGCGGTTTCCGTACGCAATCTGGGTACGCAATTCACGACCTATGCCGGAAGCAACGAACGCGTGCAAATGGAAGTGCTCGCCGGTGTTTCCCAGGAACTCGAACACGTGCCGTTACGCTGGCACCTGACATTGGAAAATTTGCAGCAATGGGATGTTTCGTTCTCGAATCCGGCGCGTGCCGAAAATGGGATTGACGGAGGATCCACACCCGAAAAAGTGTCGTTTTTCAACAATGCGTTGCGACACGTGATTTTGGGGGCCGAATTGTTCCCTAAAAAAGGATTCAACATCCGCATCGGGTACAATTTCAGGAGATCTGAAGAACTCAAGATTTTAGAACAACGCAGCTTTGCCGGAATCTCGGCCGGGTTCGGGCTGAAAATACGACGCCTGAAGTTCAATTATTCGTATTCGCGCTATACCTTGGCGGCCAATACGAGTCTTTTCGGGCTTACCATCAATTTTGGAGAAGATTATTGACGTGAAGAAAAAAATTACGATAGCCATTGACGGTTTCTCCTCGACGGGAAAAAGTACCATCGCCAAGCAGTTGGCCAAGATTCTCGGATATGTATATGTGGATACGGGCGCGATGTACCGAGCCGTGACATTATACGCGATGCAGCACCACTACATAGACGGCCATCATTTCGACGTGCGGAAATTGGTGGACGACCTTCCGAAGATCAATCTGAATTTCATCTTCAATCCCGAAGTCGGATTCGGCGAAATGTATCTCAACGACCGCAATGTTGAATGGGAAATCCGTACGATAGAAGTTTCGAATTTCGTGAGCAAGGTGGCTGAAATATCCGAAGTGCGCCACAAACTCGTCGAACAGCAGCAGCAAATGGGCCGCAACAAAGGCATCGTCATGGACGGACGCGACATAGGAACCGTCGTTTTTCCCGATGCGGAACTCAAGATTTTCATGACTTCAAGTGCCGATACTCGCGCCAAAAGACGTTATGAAGAACTCATAGACAAAGGCCTTGAAGTGACGTTCGATGAGGTACTCAAAAATGTCGAACAGCGCGACCATATCGATACGCACCGCGAAGATTCTCCCTTGCGAAAGGCAGACGACGCCATCGAAATCGACAATTCACATCTGAGCCGTGAGCAGCAGCTCGAGAAAGTGCTCGCGCTTGTGCATCAAATCTAAATCGATTTCACTAGTTTTACCGCATAACCAACCAAAACCATTTATGAGTATTAAATTACGACTTACGGTCATGAGTTTCATGCAGTTTTTTGTGTGGGGCGCATGGTTGATCACGATTGCCAATTATTGGTTCGGCACCAAGCAATGGGACGGCACGCAATTCGGTCTCGTATTCGCGACGATGGGATTCGCCTCGCTTTTCATGCCGACCGTTACCGGAATCATCGCCGACCGATGGGTCAATGCCGAAAGGCTTTACGGTTTGCTGCACATTCTGTACGCCGTGGTGCTTTTTTGTTTGCCGATGGTGAGCGATCCGACGACTTTCATTTATGTGATGTTTCTGGCCATGTGTTGCTATATGCCGACGATATCGCTTTCCAATTCGATTTCGTATACGGCCTTGAAACAAAGCAATAGCGACATCGTAAAGGATTTTCCGCCGATCCGCGTTTGGGGAACCATCGGATTCATCGTCGCCATGTGGATTACGAACCTCACCGACAGCAAAGCGTCGGCTAACCAGTTCTACATTGCGGGAATCGCGGCTGTGGTTTTAGGTTTGTATGCGTTCACGTTGCCGAAGTGTCCGCCGAAATACAACTCGGTTTTTGATTCGTCCGAAGGTAAGAAGACATCGGCTTTCAAATTGTTCGCTGATTATAAAATGGCATTGTTCTTCGTGTTTTCTATGTTCCTCGGAGGTGCGTTGCAGCTCACGAACGCTTATGGGGACGTGTTCCTCAGCGAATTCGAGAATTTCCCCAAATATGCAGATTCTTTCGTGGTGGAACGCTCGACGATCATCATGTCGATTTCTCAGATATCGGAAACCTTGTTCATTTTAGCGATTCCATTCTTCCTGAAACGCTTCGGCATCAAGCAGGTGATGCTCATCAGTATGCTCGCTTGGGTGTTGCGTTTCGGTCTGTTCGCTTTCGGCGATCCGGTCGGCGGTCTGTGGATGATCATACTATCGTGCGTCGTCTACGGAATGGCGTTCGATTTCTTCAATATTTCGGGTTCGCTTTTCGTAGAAGGCAATACAGACGCCAAGACACGTTCGTCTGCCCAAGGTTTGTTCATGATGATGACCAACGGAGTAGGCGCCGTTCTGGGAAGCGTGATTTCGGGCTGGGTAATCCAAAACTATTTTACGAAAGCCTATACGAAAGCCACCGATTTGGCGACGCATCTGCAAACAGATGTGGCGAACGAGCATTTCCTCGGATTTGTCAAGAAAAAAGGCGCTTCGGTTTTGGCCGACGGAAATTTGAGCAGCGTCGTCGAAATGAAAGATTGGCCGAACATCTGGTTGGCTTTCGCGGCTTATGCTTTGGTAATCGCGATCGCGTTTGCGTTCATGTTCAAGCACAAGCACGATCCGGCCGAAGTGGCGAACATCTCGCACTGATGCCTGAAACCTTTTGACTTATAAAATAGAAAAACCATCCGCTTAGGATGGTTTTTTGTTTTTGATTATGAAAGATTTCGCCAGATAGATTTGGAATCGATTCTCCCACATCCGAAATTGACACTCAGACTATCGCTTCATCGAAAAGTGTCCGCGCATTTCACGACCGTCCTGTCGTATGACCACGAACCAATAATCGGTAGACGGAAGTTCCTTGTCGTTATAAGTGCCATCCCAACGGCCGCCAACAGGGAAGCCTGTGATCAGTTTGCCGTAGCGGTCAAAAATATAAGTTTGGATGCCGGGCTCGAGTTCGTCGAACTTCACTTTCCAATAATCGTTATAGCCGTCTCCGTTAGGGGTGAAGAATCGCGGATACATAAGCAAGTGCGCCTCTTCGTCGTCATGGCCGCAGTCGCCGAGATCTTTGACCATGACTTGATAAATTCCGGGCAACAATCCGTTGAACGTATTCGACGACTGGAAAGTGACGCCTCCGTCTATCGAATACAGGAAATCGCCCGTGTCGGGTTCGTTCGTGTGGATGATAAGCGTATTGTCGTGATCGGTCCAATCCTGGTATTCTACATGATGGATCGTCGGTGCCACAAGCGGGAAAACCTCGATCTGGTAAACGCCCGTACACGTGATGCCTTGATAATCTTTGGTTACGGTAAGCGTGTACGTTCCGGCTTGCGTCACTGTGATGCTTTGTGTATTGGCACCGGTCGACCACGAGTAGCTGTCCATTCCGCTATCGGCTGTGATGGTTCGCGACGAATCCGGACAAATCGGATAACGCAACTGCATCTGCAAAACAGGGTAAGGATTCACGATCACCTCTACGGTCACCACGTCGTAACAATCGCCCGAATTCAGTTTCAAACGCGCGTACAAAGTAGCTGTAGCCGAATAATAAGGTTGTGGCAACGCATTGGCTCCCGAATTCGCGTCGGCTTCCGTCGCATGATAAGTAAGTGTGAAATCGCTGGCATTCTGGCTACCGATAATCGTCGCGTCGAATTGTGAAAGGTCGAAATCGGCTTTGCCGTCGTTGTCGTCCGAATCGCATTCTATTAGAGGAATTGTAGGTTGTACGGCTGCAATTTGAGAAGGAAGCGTGGCGATATCGACGATTTTGACGACGGCCTGTCCGCAGAAGTGCTCTACCGAAAACTTGTAAACGGCCGGTTCCAAATCGATAAACGTATCGTTGCTGCCGTTATCGATGACGAAAGGCTGGCCGTTCTTTTCGATGATCTTGAAGTGGAAAGGTTCGACACCGTCGGCTATTACTTTTACGCTGGCCAATGCTCCGTCGCAGGTGAGTTTGATGATGTCTATGATTCGTACTTCTCCCGTATTGTCGAATTCCTGCAGCGGAATGATGCAAACTTTTGTAGATCCGGGTCCGATTTCTCCATTCTGATATGCCTGGAAGGTTTTGACGATCCTGAAATGCCCCAGGAAAAGTTGGTTGATGTTGTTGATGCCGTTCGTGAGTTGGATGGCGTTCGTCGTGCCCAACGTTGTACCTTCTACATAAATGGCGCCGGTATTCGGATGCATCCATTGACCCGTGGTCTCGTTGAGTTTCTGCAACCAAAAATTAGGAGCGGTGGCGTTCGATACATCCGAAAGATAGACATCGAACGCCGCGCAATGTTTCGTAACGTCTATAGTGGCCTGGGTTTCATAACCGATCACGGGATACACTTCGTCGTATTCGTTGCCGCAACCGTTGATAAGATGGAAGCCGTAATCGCCAGGCGGAAGGTGTTCCATCGAAAAAATACCCGATGCCCCGATGTGGATCGATACATCCTGAGGCAATGTCTCGGTATACGCGGCCGGAGCCGAGGTAATGACCACCGATGTAAGTATCGTCGAATTGCCGCCTCTTATACGGATGCCGCCAAAACCTTCCTCACAATCGGCGAAAGTCGAACTCGAAGGCAGGTTGAATATGGAGCTCGGATTGATGGTGTATTCTTCCTCGTGAGCAATTCCGCATGTATCGTAAATCGTGAAATAATACGTTCCGGCGGGCAAATCGAAAAGCCATATTTCATTCGGTCCTTGTTGGTTTGGCACTGCGGGAATCGTATACGGCAACGTTTCGGTGAATTCCGGAGGTGCGCCCGTCACCACGACGTGATCGATCTCGTAACTGATCGTCTGTATCTGCAAATCTGAAGTCGTCGACAAACAACCCGGTTGCGGATACGGCGTGAACTGCGGAGGGAACTCGTTAGGCTGGATGTCCTGCTCGAAACTCACCGTATGTCCGCAAGCGTCGGTCAGCGTTCCGGCGTAATTGCCCATGGGAACGGTATTGCTCGTCGTTCCGTAATACGTCTGAAGAGAAGTGAACGGTCCGGGATGGCCCGGATTGAAATCGGTCGGATTGAAGCCTGCGGGTACTTCCGTAAAATTGATGAAATACGGAGCGACGAAAACCGAAGGTGATATTGAAAAGAAAAACTGTCCGCAATCGCCCAATTCAGGGGAAAGAGCGGCAAAAAGCGAAAGATCGATAGGTGCGTGGTTCCATCCGTGCGATTGACCGCATTTGTCTATGACCTGTAAATCGTAAAAATACAATTGATCGTACCAGAACGGCACGGTATGCGCTGCCGGGAAATTGTCGGGGTTGCCCGTGACTTCGGTGTACGTTACCGTAATTGGTGCAGAGCCGTCGGGCGGATATACCGTATAGATGAACGTGAGCGGGAACAGCAAATCGTCGTCTTCCATATCGTCTATGGTCACCGGATGCGTCAGCGTGATCTGGTCGCACGCAGGAAGTTCCGGCAAGAAGCCCATAGAGCCTACGCTGAACGGCGCTTCGTTATGCGGAACGGTATACGAATGTGCCTTGATGTTTCCGCAAGCGTCTATCGCATGGACGATATAAGTACCGTCTTCCAAATCTCCAAAGAAATTTAAAGGATGTGGCAAAGTCGTCGTTTCCGGACCGTCGAACAGTAAGAAATCGACGGCATAACCCGATGTCACGTTAATGGTCATCGTGCCGTCGCCGCAATGTTCGTCTGTATGTGAAATCTCGAAATCGAGCGGTTCTATATGGTTTTCTATCGTGACGTTTTGCGCAGGCAACGTGGTGGCGTTCCCGTTCACGGTTTCAATCGCGACGACTTGGTACGTGCCCGCGTCGAGGCCCGTGACTTGTCCGTTTGCGGTAAGTTCGGCAATCGGGCTCGTAGTGTTGGGAAGCAGGTAAACCCTAAAAATCACCGTTCCGCCAGGTGTCGGATCGGACAGGCTGCAGTTGATGATCCCGCCTCCGTCGCAAAGTTCGTCCACTTTGGTCACCACTAATTGGGGCGGCAAAATTTTAGACGCCGAGACCGTATTCGGCATGAAGAGGAATATCAGCAGAAGATGGGGCAGGAGCAGGATGGTCCTGGATAGAATAGCAATATTTCGGGAAAAAAGTAGTTGTCTTTCCACGTTTTCATCAGCAATTTGTTGTTGGACAATTTACGCAAAAATAACGATGGACTTTCCTATTTAACATTTAAGAGAATATTTAGGTTATTGGTTTGGTAGATAAATAAATAAGGCTTAATTTTGCGCACCTTTTTGACAGATAGGATTTCCGGAAAGGTGATATGTAAAAACACAAAAGAAACCACTTCTGTTTTTATTCTGAGTAGAAATCCGGTAAAAGCAGGATACAAATGATTAATCAGCATGTCTGAATTATTAAAAACACAAGAAGACTTTTTGAAAAACTTCAACTGGAACAATTACCAAGAGGGAATTGATGCAGTAGACGAGAAAAACTTGCAGGAATTCGAGGATCTCGTTTCAAAAACCTTCATCGCAACCGATCAGGAAGAAGTAGTGGAAGGAACTGTAGTTCGCCTTACTGACCGTGACGTAATCGTAGACATCAACGCTAAATCTGAAGGCGTTATCTCTCTTAACGAATTCCGTTACAACCCGAACCTTAAGGTTGGAGACAAAGTAGAAGTTTTGATCGACGTTCGCGAGGACAAGACAGGACAACTTGTACTTTCTCACAGAAAAGCCAGAACTATCAAATCATGGGATCGCGTTATCAACGCTCATGAGACAGGCGAAATCGTAAACGGATTCGTGAAATGCCGCACTAAAGGTGGTATGATCGTAGATGTATTCGGAATCGAGGCGTTCTTGCCAGGATCTCAGATCGACGTCAAACCGATCCGTGACTACGACGTATACGTAAACAAAATGATGGAATTCAAAGTTGTGAAAATCAACCACGAGTTCAAGAACGTTGTCGTATCGCACAAAGCGCTTATCGAGGCAGATATCGAAGTACAGAAGAAAGAGATCATCGGACAATTGCAAAAAGGTCAGGTTCTCGAAGGTGTCGTCAAAAACATCACTTCTTACGGAGTATTCATCGACCTTGGCGGCGTAGACGGTTTGATCCACATCACAGACCTTTCTTGGTCACGTATCAACCACCCGAGCGAAGTATTGGAGCTTGATCAGAAATTGAACGTCGTAATCCTTGACTTCGATGATGAGAAAACTCGTATCCAACTTGGTTTGAAGCAGCTTAACGCTCATCCTTGGGATGCTCTTGACGCTAACATCGCTGTTGGTGACAAAGTGAAAGGAAAAGTTGTCGTTATCGCTGACTACGGTGCGTTCATCGAGGTTGCTGAAGGTGTTGAAGGACTTATCCACGTTTCTGAAATGTCTTGGTCTACGCACTTGCGTTCGGCTCAGGATTTCGTAAAAGTCGGAGATGTTGTTGAAGCACAAATCTTGACTCTTGACCGCGAAGACCGCAAAATGTCTTTGGGTATCAAACAATTGTCTCAAGATCCTTGGACAGACATTACGTCTAAATACCCAGTTGGTTCTAAGCACACAGGTATCGTTCGTAACTTCACTAACTTCGGCGTATTCGTTGAATTGGAAGAAGGAATCGACGGATTGATCTACATCTCTGATCTTTCTTGGACCAAAAAAGTGAAGCACCCATCTGAATTCGTGAATGTAGGTGATAAATTGGAAGTTGTTGTTCTTGAACTTGATGTTGACGGACGTAAACTTTCTTTGGGTCACAAGCAAACACAACCGAACCCATGGGATAAGCACGAGGCTGCTTTCGGAGTTGGAACCGTACACAACGGAACTATCGCCGAGATCGTAGACAAAGGTGCTACCGTAGACTTCGGAGACGATGTTGTAGCGTTCATTCCTGCACGTCACCTTGAAAAAGAAGACGGCAAGAAATTGAAAAAAGGCGAAGTTGCCGATTTCAAAGTGATCGAGTTCAACAAAGAATTCAAGCGCGTTGTCGCTTCCCACACGGCTACTTTCCGTGAAGAGGAAGAGAAAAACGTACGTCAGGCTCAAGACAATTCTTCAAACAACAACGCTTCGGCGCCAACACTTGGAGATAACAACGAGATCCTTGCTGGCTTGAAAGCTAAAATGGAGAAGAACGAGAAGAAGTAATTCTTTATCGTCAATGATAGAAAGCCTCGTGGAAACACGGGGCTTTTTTATTTGTTTTTGGCGTTGCGCCGGCCGGAAGAACTTTTGGTGACAAAGAATTGTCGAAAGGCCGTCGCCGGGCTTCCGCTACAATCTTTCGCTTTGTTGCACAAGCAAAAGGATTTTCGCTAAAATCCCTAACGCGAAACTGTGGTTCAAACACCGCTCAGATTAAAAAAAATAGCCACAAATCACACAAATTTCACAATCATATTTCGTGACATTCGTGTGATTCGTGGCTAAAACTTATTGTTTATAGCGTGTTAAGCGAAACTTACTTCAAGCTTCCGACCATATCTTCAGGCTTCACCCAAGCATCGAAGTCTTCCGCAGAAACATAACCCAAACGAACGGCCTCGTCTTTAAGCGTCGTTCCGTTTTTATGTGCCGTCTGAGCGATTTCGGCCGCTTTGTAATATCCGATTTTGGTGTTCAAAGCCGTCACGAGCATAAGCGAATTGTCTACGAGTTCCTTGATGCGTTTGTGGTTCGGTTCGATACCTTGTGCGCAATGTTCGTCGAACGATACGCATGCGTCACCGATCAAGCGCGCCGATTGCAGGAAGTTTGCAGCCATCAAAGGCTTGAATACGTTGAGTTCGTAATGGCCTTGCGTTCCGCCGATAGTGATGGCGACATCGTTACCCATGACTTGCGCGCAAACCATCGTCAACGCCTCGCATTGGGTAGGATTCACTTTACCAGGCATGATAGACGAGCCCGGCTCATTTTCGGGAATAAAGATTTCGCCGATTCCCGAACGTGGCCCCGAAGCCATCATACGGATATCGTTTGCGATTTTGTTCAAAGAAACCGCCAGTTGTTTCAAGGCGCCGTGTGTTTCCACGATAGCGTCGTGAGAGGCGAGGGCTTCGAATTTGTTAGGAGCCGTCACGAACGGATGGCCTGTAAATTTCGCGATGTATTCGGCCACTTTCACGTCATAGCCTTCTGGTGTATTCAAACCTGTGCCGACGGCAGTTCCGCCGAGTGCGACTTCAGAAAGGTGGGCCAATGTATTTTTTACGGCTTTCAATCCGTAGTTCAATTGGGCGACGTAACCCGAAAGTTCCTGTCCAAGTGTAAGCGGGGTCGCATCCATCAAGTGGGTACGCCCGATTTTGACGACGTTCATGAACTCTTCCGATTTCGCTTTCAATGTATCGCGCAATTTCTCGACACCGGGAATCGTCACCTCGACAACCGCTTTGTACGCCGCGATGTGCATGCCGGTCGGGTAGGTGTCGTTCGAAGACTGCGATTTGTTCACATCGTCGTTGGCTTTTACGACCGCTTCTCCTTCGCCGATCTTGAATCCGGCCAAAACCTGTGCGCGGTTCGCGATGACTTCGTTCACGTTCATGTTCGATTGTGTGCCCGAACCGGTTTGCCAGATCACGAGCGGGAATTCGCTTTCGAGTTTTCCGGCGAGGATTTCATCGCAAACCGCTGCGATCGCATCTCTTTTTTCGACCGACAAAACCCCTAAATCGTGGTTCGCATAAGCCGCCGCTTTTTTGAGATAGGCAAAACCTTCGACGATTTCTTTAGGCATCGATCCCGACGGCCCGATCTTGAAGTTGTTGCGCGAACGTTCGGTTTGGGCGCCCCAGTATTTCTCTGCGGGAACTTTCACTTCGCCCATGGTGTCTTTTTCTATTCTGTATTCCATTGTTAATTATGTTGGTAAGTTCAATATTCGTTGTTCGTCATTCAATATTCGTTGTTCAAATTGTGTTATTCGTCAGTTCTTCTGAATGTTGAACAACGAGCAACGAATAACGAATATTGAAGTTTTTGAAGCCGCCCAAATTTACGCCGAAATCTTTGTTAATAAAAATGAAACCCGCACTTGGACAGCAAAAATACTATCGTTACATTTGCGTATAATTCAAAAAATTCCGGAAAACATGTTTGAATTTCAACAGTACTTAGGCTTTTTGCTGTTCCTGTGCATCTTCACGACAGGTTTCTGGCTCATGATCTTCTTGGTCAACTTCGTATTCTACTGGGTTGCAGGAGCGAGCTGGGAGCTTTGGAAAGAGAAGCGCGCCGCGAAAAAACTAAGTAATCAGTAAATCGGTAATCTAGAAACCGATTTTAGGAAAGGAAGTCTTCGGGCTTCCTTTTTGTATTTAGGCCACGAATGACACGGATTTCACGAATAGCTTTAGTCGATATTCGCATCAGCGACTAAAAATAAAAAACGCCGGACTTATGGATCCGACGTTTTTCGCTTTAAGTAAGATACGTGTTAACCTGGGAAATCGTCGTTCCCGCCTCCGTCGTTGTTGTTTCGTTGTTGGTTGCGATCCCTGTCACGATCGGTTTTGGCTTTGTTGAAGCGATAGGTCAGCGAAAGCGTGATCTGGCGCACTCTCCACTGCATTTCACTGTACGATTCCAAAACGCCCGGCAAATACGTCTCGTTGATGCGTTTGCGCGAATTGAAAACGTCTTGTACATTGAGTGCCAATGTCGCCTTGTCTTTTAGGAAATCCTTGCTGAATCCTAGGTTCATGCTCGGGATGCCGCGGCTTTCACCTTGGGCGTTCTTTTGGGGTGCATTGTAATTGAAGTTGGTCTGCCAATCGATTTTGTATGGCAAGGTTACTTTCGAAGTCAAACGGGTCGACCATGAATAAGCGGTGTTGTCGAGATCTTCCACCACAAGCTCTCCACCCGATGTCGTATACGAATATTCGCCTACGGTCTGGTTGCGGAAGAAGTTGAAGTTGCTGTTGAGCTTCCACCATTTGAACGGATTGTAGTTGAACGTGAACTCAAATCCGAAGCGGTATTCGTCACCCAAATTCACCGGAGTCGTAAGGATTACCGGAGTAAGCGGGCTTCCTTCCGAAACCTGTGCGAAATCGCCCGATTCCGTCCTGATGAACTGGAACGAATCCTTCGTGTGGTTCAAATACATCGAAGTGCTGAACGTGAGTTTTTTCCAACGTTTCAAATAACCGATATCGAACGCATCGCTGAACGCGGGATTCAAATCGGGGTTTCCGCGGAAGATGTTGATGTTGCTCGAGTAATTCGAGAACGGGTTGATCAGTCGGCCGCGCGGACGTGAAATGCGTCGGCTATAGCTAAGCGAGATGTTGCTTTCGTCTCCCAATTCATACGTCAGGAAAGCGCTCGGAAAGAAATTGTTGTAGCGTTTGTTGTTGAAATCCTGAGTGAAAAGCTGGTTCACGTCTATGTTCGAATCTTCCCAACGCAAGCCCAGCAAATACGAGAACTTGTTGATTTTAGATCCGTATTGCATGTAAAGCGCGTTCACTTTTTCCTTGTATTCGAGTTTGTTCGAATAGCGTGAATCCGAAATATACGTTTGGGAAACCGGATCGAGTATACCCACGAAATAATCGGTGAGCAAACGGTTGTATTCGCCTTTGAAACCGGCCTCGAACTGGCTGTTCTTGCCAAGCGGGAGCACGTAATCGGCCTGGATCACGTTGCGGTTTTGTTCTTGTATGTTTTTGGTGGTTTCGTCCCCGTCGTTGATGTCCGAGAAGTCGTTGTCGTTATTGATCGAAAACGCGCCGTTGATCGTCAGTTTGTGTCCTTCTTTCTTGAAATCCTTGACGATCGTGGTCGAGTATTCGAAGTTCTCGCTTTTTCCGCGTTGGTCGTTGAATCGGGTGTCGACACCCGTAAAATCGTGGTTTTCGTCGTAGTTGAAATATTTTACGATTTCAGGATTCTCGTTCGAATTGCGTCTCAGGTTGATCGCGTTCGTCCAGGTGAGGCTTTTGTCGATGTAGTAATCGAACCCGAAATTCGAATTGTATCCTTTGTTGAGACGGTCGTTGTTGCGTCTTTCGTTTATATAACCCGTCGTGACGTCGTTGTCGTCGAGATAACGCGTATCGGTAAGCGAATTCCCCGGATTGAGCCTGTAATTGTAACCCGTAGTCGTGAAAACGTTGATCTTGTCGGTCTTGAAATTCAGGTTGCCCGAAAGTCCGTAGTTGTCAGGATCGCCAACCGTACCGATAAAAGTTCCGTTGATGCCTTGGTTTTTGCCTTTTTTGAGGATGATGTTGAGCAAGCCGCCGCCGCCCTCGGAATCGTATCTCGCCGATGGGTTGGTCACGACTTCGACCTTATCGATGGCGTCCGCCGGAATGATGCGCAGCGCTTCGGTAATGTTGATCGCGTTCGAAGGCTTTCCGTCGATCAAAATCCTCACGTTTTCGTTTCCGCGAAGGCTGATCGTTCCGTCCTGGTCTACAGAAACGGACGGGATGTTGTCCAAAACGTCGCTGACCGTTCCGCCTTTGACCATCAGATCCTGCCCGACGTTGTACACTTTCTTGTCGAGTTTGATTTCTACAGTCGTACGATCGGCGCGCACCACGACTTCGTTGAGCAATTGGGCGTCTTCGGCCAGTTCTACGTTCTGCAGCCTGATGTTTTTGGAAATCGCCTGGTTTTTGAGTTCGAATCCCTTGAACGAGATGAACTCGAATTTTATGTCGTATGTTCCCGAATTTACCTCTATGCTGTATTCGCCTTTCGAGTCGGTGATTCCGCCCGCCACTGGCTTTGTATCGCCGGGTTTGACGAAAGTGACCGTCGCGTATTCGAGAGGCTGCTTGCTGGTTTTATCGGCGATTTTTCCGGTAACGGTCACCTTTTGGGCATTGGCCGACAAAAAGCCGAAGCATACGATCGTGGCGCAGAGCCATTGGAACAATTTCATATAAGATTGGTTTTGTTTTGAGCTATTGGACTGCAAAATTAGCCTATGGTTTAGGCGGCAAATCACAAGTTTTTGTTAAACTGAGGCAACGGCAATGTCGCGCCAATGCTGGCTATTTGAATCCAAAAACGCGATTTGTTACACTATTTCGGATATTTTTTCCAACGGCCTGGCTACCACCGCCTTGTCGCCGTTGACTACGATCGGGCGTTGCATCAATATCGGATGCTTGGCCAAAATGCGTACGATATCGTCATTCGACAATTCCAAACCTTTGTAGGCGGCCCATTCGGTTTCATTAGTGCGCACGATGTCTATTGCGTTGAGTTTCAGTTTTTTGAGCAAGGCTTTGATTTGCCTGAATTTGAGTGGATTCCTGAGGTAATCGATGGTTTCATACGGCGTTTCGGAAGCGTCCAACGATACGACGCATTCGCGCGATTTCGAACATCTGTTGTTGTGATAGATCTGAAGCATAAAAAATGACGCCTTTGATTCGGGCGCCGCAAAATTAGTTTAAATTAGTGGATGCGCCTCAGGACGATTTTACTGATGGCAATGCCTTTAAAATCAGTAAGTCAACCCTACAACAACTCGAGAAATGTTCATAGAACAAGCCTACAAAGGCGACAACACACCTTGGAAAGTCGCCCTTACCACGTTGCTCACCACCGGGATTTTTATCGTCAACTTCATGTATGTGTTCTTCTTTTTGTCGGCTACAGAAGTCGACCAGATGTACGACATGCTCAAAACGACTCCCAAAAATGTGATGCTCGTGGCCAATCTCTTTCCGTTCGCGTTGCTTTTGGGATTGCTGTTCCTCATGGTGCGCGCGCTTCATGAAAGAAGCCTATTGTCGTTGACAACCTCTAGAAAGAAGATTGATTTCGGACGTATTTTTTTCTCTTTCACGTTTATCGTATTGTTGACGATCGGGACGTTCTGGATCTCTTACGAAATCGACCCTTCCGATTTGGTATGGAATTTCGACCCGTTCAAGTTCAGTGTGCTGCTTGTTTTGAGTGTGCTGCTTTTTCCGGCCCAGATCGCGTTCGAGGAATATTTGTTCCGCGGTTTTTTGATGCAGCAGATCGGAGTCGCGACGGCGAGTCGTGCCGTGCCGTTCGTCATCACGTCCATCCTTTTCGGGCTTTTTCACAGCGCCAATCCCGAAGTGGGTGAAATGGGGCCGGGTGTCATGGTGTTCTACATCGGAACCGGTTTCCTTTTAGGTATCATGACACTTATGGACGAAGGCCTCGAACTCGCTCTCGGATTCCATTTGGGCAACAATCTCATGGCTGCTTTGCTTGTCACTTCCGATTTTTCGGCTTTGCAGACCGATGCGGTTTTTCGGTACACGGCCCAAAAAGACAGCGGTGACATGTTAAGTGAAATGATTGTCTCGATCGTGATCACATATCCGCTTATTTTGCTAATTTTAGGGAAGAAGTACAAATGGAAAGGCTGGCGCGAGAAACTGTTCGGAAAGGTCAGCAAGGTCGAACCAAAAACCATCAGCCATGACGAATATTCCCACTTATCATAACGTACACCACAGGTTCAAACTCAACGGCTTTCCGCTCGATCGGGACGACTTGTGTCGCATCGCGTACAGTTTCATAAAAGAAGGCGATGATTACGAAAAACACTGCGGTTTGTTCCTGCTCGATTGGTTCGACGACAAAACCGATATAGAAATCAACACTTCGGGTACGACGGGAACTCCAAAGACGATCCGTGTAAGCAAGCAGGCGATGGTGAATTCGGCATTGGCCACGGGCGATTTCTTCGACTTGCAGCCCGGCGACAAGGCGTTGCACTGTCTTCCGACGAAATATATAGCGGGGAAAATGATGTTCGTGCGTGGTTTCATCCTTGGTTTGGACATGGAATTCGCCGCCCCAAGCGCCAATCCGCTTAAATACGACGACCAGCGTTATGACTTCGCGGCTCTTGTTCCGTTGCAGGCCGAGAATTCGTTAAAGCGTTTGGGCAACATCAGGAAAATCATCATCGGAGGCGCGAAAATCAACCCGATGCTCGAAAAGAAACTCGAAAAGGTCAATTCCAAAATTTACGAAACCTACGGAATGACCGAAACCATTACGCATATCGCGGCCAAGCAAGTAGGAGATAGCGCGTTTACGGTTTTGCCCAACGTGACGATCTCGTACGACGACAACAATTGCCTCGTGATCCATGCGCCGCGTATTTCAGATGATGTGATCGTGACCAACGATTTGGTCGAACTCGTCAACGAAAACCAGTTCGTTTTCCTCGGAAGACGCGACAATGTAGTCAACAGCGGCGGTATCAAACTCATTCCTGAACAGATCGAAGCCAAGCTTGCGGGTAAAATCAACGCGCGTTTCTTTGTAGCGGGAATTCCCGATGAGACGTTGGGCGAAAAACTCGTATTGTTCGTCGAGGGAAAAGAACAACCCATGGCAGAAGATGTTTTCGCGGGATTGGGCAAATACGAAAAGCCCAAAGAAGTGCGGTTCGTGCCTCATTTCACCGAAACCGGAAGCGGCAAGATCAAGCGCAAGGAAATGCAAAAACAATAAAAGAAAAGCCCCGAAACGACGGGGCTTTTTTTATTTCTGCATCTTGAAGTAATAATCGGCCGAATGCTTGCCGCTTCCGTAAAACAGGAAGAACACGCAAATAATCAGGGCTATCGAGGAGAACAGCAAATTCCTCACGCTCATCTCTACGATGAAATTCAACGCGACGGCGCAAACCAAGATCGGAAGCTGCGCGATTATCGCCCATCGGGTCAACAATCCGAAAACGATCATGATGCCGCCCATGATGTGGGCCGCCGCCACGTAGTGAAAAGCGAACATGCCGCCGTCAAAATTACTGAGTTGGGAAACCACATCGGCCACGGCCTGGCTGTTCTTGATGAAAAGCACGCCGGTAATGAACAAAAACACTCCTAAGGCAATACGCAACGCATCCAAAGGATAACTCGTGTGCGCATTGGCCCATTTGTTTAGGCTTTTTACATTGTACATGACTATTTGGTTTAAAATTAGTACTCTAATTTACAACTATTTAAAATGTCATGTAAGAAATTGCGAAAAATTTAAATTCCCTTGGTGTTGATCAGGAAATGGTCGGTGCGTACTTTAATATCCGAAAGTTTGGCTTTGGTATCGAGCTGTTGTTTCGATGAAGTAGGCGTAATGCGGATATTTTTTCCGTTGATCGCAATGTCGACCGGAAGCGCGAAATCGGGTTCGACGTCTTCGTACTTATAGAAGATTTTGCCATTTTCCTGTGAAAATGCGAGTACCGGGATTTTCGTCGTACGCAGATATTGATTGAAAATCGGCGTCAGGTCCATGTTCATACGCTTGCTGAAGAAATCGTCCACATCTTGCGTCGTGATGATCTTGTGTTTGAAGTTTTCGGAATAATCGTAAAGCATTTTCCACCATTTCGCATCGTCGTTGACCACGTGACGCATCGTATGCAGCAACCATGCACCTTTCGGGTACATATCGCCCGAACCTTCGTGGTTCACGCCGAAATGCCCGATGATCGGATCGTAGTTGTGGATGTTGTTCTTGATGCCATTCATATACTGTACGGCCTTGTCGTAACCCAACGTACATTCTACATATACGGCTTCTGTATACATCGTGAAGCCTTCGTGGATCCACATGTCGGCTATGTCCTGAGACGTGATGCTGTTTCCGAACCATTCGTGCCCGGTTTCATGGATGATGATGTAATCGAACGTCAAACCGATTCCCGTGCCCGACAAATCGCTTCCTCTATACCCTTTGAGGTACCAGTTGCCATACGCGACGGCGCTTTGGTGTTCCATACCGAGATAAGGTGTTTCGACGAGTTTGTATCCGTCGTCGGCAAAAGGATATTTCCCGAATTTAGACTGGAAGCAATCCATCATTGTCTTGACTTCCTCGAAGTGTTGTTTGGCTTTTTCCTCGTTGTATTTAAGCACGTAATAATCCAGATCCAACCCTTTGTAATTGTCGTGGATGTGTGCGTAATCGCCAATGTTCACGGTAATGTCGTACGTGTTGATCGGATTCTTGACTTCCCAGTCCCATCGCGTATAACCGTTGCCTAAATCCTTAGAGCCGAGGAAACGCCCGTTGGAAACATCCATCAAACCGTTAGGGACGGCAACTTTTACGGTCGCGCCTTTGTCGGGCTCGTCAGTTTGGGAATCCTTGACCGGATACCACAAGCTCGCACCCGTTCCTTGTACCGCAACGCCAATGAAATGCTTTCCGTTCTTGTCTTTTTTCCAGTCAAAACCTCCCGACCACGGCGCTCTTGGCGCGGCAATCGGTTTTCCCGAATAATAGAATTTTACGATATTCTCGGATCCTTTTTTCAATTCGGACGGGAATTGCACGAAAACGGCGTTATTGTCGCGTTTATATTGCAGTTTTTTGTTGTCGAACACGATACTGTCGATGCTCATGTTCTCGAAAAGGTCGATTTGGATCTTGCTCGTAGGTTCGACCGTCTTGAACGTGATATCGTTATGGCCGACGATGGTTTTGGCATCCGGATCTATCTTGACTTCCAGATCGTAGCGCTGAACGTCGTAACTCGTGCGTTCGGGACGCAATCCGCCGTGGAGCGAATCTTTGCGCGTAAAGGTTTCCTGGGCCGAAACCGAAAAAGTGAAAGCGGATATGAATAAAGCGGCAACAGCTGTTTTCATCTTGGAAGTAGTTTTTTGTGATTAGTGGACGAAGATCGGGATATGTTACAACCGAAACGGGAAATCACGGTTTTGCTTGCAGTTCCCCGATGAATTTGTTGAGTGTGGAAACGGAAGCACGGGTCTTTGACCAACAAGTAATTTCCGTCTGAAGTGACCGTAACCGAACCTTCACAACCTCTGTTCTCGCTAAAAAAAGCATTATAAACAGAAGCTGCGATATCGTTCTTGACATATTTGCTCACGACGTTCTTTTCGAAGCACAAATACAGCAAATCCGATTTGAGGTATTTTTTGTCTTTCGGCTCTTCCTTTTCGGGTTTGATGAATTTATAAACGTCCGAATTCGGGCAGTTCGCTTTCGGTTGGTAATAATAGATCGAAAGTATCTTGAGGCTGTCGAGGTCTTTACCGTAGTTCGTCTTTAGCGATGATTTCAATTCGCGCAACATCGACACCGACAGTTTGCCCTTCACTTTTTCTTTTTCCATGGCGGTCGCCGATTCTTGCGACAGGCCGACCTGCATCCACAAAACCGACAAAATAAGGGTGAAGACTGTTTTCATAGCGTGCGATTTGCTACTGCAAGAAAATAAAAAAAGCGTTATCCCGATTAGAAATAGCGCTTAATCCATGATGTATTTTTCAGACTTGGATGACGCCCAAATTGAATTTCTTCTCGATAGGAGCGTGGTTGGCCGCTTCGATTCCCATAGAAATCCACGTGCGTGTTTCTAAAGGATCGATGATCGCATCGGTCCAAAGCCGTGCCGCGGCGTAATAGGGAGAAACCTGTTCGTCGTATCTCGCCTTGATTTTATTGAAAAGTTCGGTTTCTTTGGCTTCGTCTACGGTTTCGCCTTTTGCTTTGAGAGCCGAGGCTTCGATCTGCATGAGTACTTTCGCAGCCTGCGTTCCGCCCATGACGGCAAGTTCCGCGCTCGGCCAGGCGAAGATCAGGCGCGGATCGTATGCTTTTCCGCACATGGCGTAATTTCCGGCTCCGTACGAATTTCCGACGACGACGGTAAATTTCGGAACGACCGAATTCGATACCGCATTCACCATTTTCGCGCCATCCTTGATGATTCCGCCGTGTTCCGATTTCGAACCGACCATAAATCCGGTGACGTCCTGGAGGAAAACGAGTGGGATTTTCTTTTGGTTGCAGTTGGCGATGAAGCGCGTGGCCTTATCTGCCGAATCCGAATAGATCACGCCGCCGAACTGCATTTCGCCTTTTTTCGATTTGACGACCTTGCGCTGGTTGGCGACGATGCCGACAGCCCAACCGTCTATTCGGGCGTATCCCGTAATCAAGGTTTGCCCGTAACCGGCTTTGTATTCGTCGAATTCGGAATTGTCGACCAAGCGTTTGATGATTTCCATCATGTCGTATTGCTCCGAACGCGATTTGGGAATGATCCCGTAAATGTCTTTTTCGTCAGCGGCCGGTTTTTGCGGTTTTTCACGGTTGAACCCGGCTTTGTCGTAATCGCCGATTTTGGAAACGATATTTTTGATCGTATCGAGTGCGTCCTTGTCGTCTTTGGCTTTGTAATCGGTCACGCCCGAAATCTCGCAATGCGTGGTCGCGCCTCCGAGCGTTTCGTTGTCTATGGTTTCTCCTATGGCGGCTTTTACGAGATAACTTCCGGCCAGGAAAATACTTCCGGTCTTGTCGACGATAAGTGCTTCGTCCGACATAATTGGCAAATACGCGCCGCCGGCCACACAACTGCCCATGACGGCTGCGATCTGGGTAATGCCCATGCTGCTCATGATCGCGTTGTTGCGGAAGATGCGTCCGAAGTGTTCCTTATCGGGGAAAATCTCGTCCTGCATAGGCAAATAAACGCCTGCGCTGTCTACGAGATAAATGATTGGAAGACGGTTTTCCATCGCGATTTCCTGTGCGCGCAGGTTTTTCTTTCCGGTAATCGGAAACCAGGCGCCCGCTTTCACCGTGGCATCGTTGGCCACGACCACGCACTGTTTGCCTTTTACGTATCCGATTTTCACGACGACACCGCCAGACGGACAACCGCCGTGTTCCGCATACATGCCGTCACCGACGAATGCGCCGATCTCGATCGAAGAACCTTTGTCGTCCAAAAGATAATCGATGCGTTCGCGAGCGGTCATCTTGCCTTCGGAATGCAGTTTCGCTATGCGTTTTTCGCCTCCGCCGAGCTTGATTTTGGCGAATTTCTGTTTAAGGGAAGAGAGTAAAAGCTTATTGTGGTCTTCGTTTTGGTTGAAGGTGAGATCCATGGGTGAAATCGGGTTGTCTTATGTGTAAAGTTTGTGCGTTTGAATGTTGTCGGCAAAAGTACGAAAACGATTGAAATGGCAATATTCGCAAGGAAATCCGTACATCCCGGGCCTGTTAAACTTAATATTCTCTTAACATTGGATGTCTACCTTTGCACCATCAAAATCAGCTAAATGAACCTTAACTCCATTTTCCAGTTTTTAGTCCCAAAAGATAAGAAATTCTTCCCGCTGTTCGAACAAGCTTCATTCAGTCTTATATTGTTGGCCGAGGCGCTGCACGAAGCCATAAATGTACCAAAAGAACAACGCGAGGAATATTTCCGCAAAATCGAGGAGCTGGAAGCCCGTATCGAGGAAATCACACACAAGACACACCTCGAATTGAGTAAGAACTTCATCACGCCTTTCGACCGCGAAGATATCCATTCCCTGATAAAAGCCATCGACAACGTTGCCGATTATATGCACGGTGCCGCGAGCCGTATGCGTTTGTACCAAGTGGAGAAAATCACGAAATCCATCCGCAAACTCACCGAAATCAACCTTGAGGCTTGCCAGCTTATCGGAATCGGGATCAAGGAACTCAAAGATTTGAACAACCACCGCAGCATCGCCGATGTGTGCAAGAAAATAAACAAACTCGAAAGCAAGGCCGATACGGTTTTCGACAAGGCCGTAGCCGACATTTTCGAGAACGAGACCGATGCCAAGAACATCATCAAGTACAAAGAAGTGCTTTCGGCTCTTGAATCGGCATCAGATAAGTGTAAGAGCGTAGCCAACGTGATCGAGCAGATCGCGGTAAAACACTCCTAAGTAATACGTAAACCGACACATGGATCTTACCTTACTGATCATCATCATCGTACTTGCGCTGATTTTCGACTACATCAACGGTTTCCACGACGCGGCCAACTCGATCGCGACCATCGTGGCCACCAAAGTGCTCACGCCATTTCAGGCGGTTTTGTGGGCGGCGATGTTCAACTTCGCGGCTTATTTCATCTCTAAATTCTGGATTGGGGAATTCAAGATCGGAAACACGATCGCCAAATCGGTAGACGAGCATTTCATTACGCTCGAAGTGATCCTCGCCGGACTCGTGGCCGCGATCATCTGGAACTTGGCGACCTGGAAACTCGGAATCCCTTCTTCTTCGTCACACACGCTTCTCGGAGGCTTTATGGGTGCGGCATTGGCGCACGCCGGAGCCTTGAGCGACATGGTCGACGGAAAGGAAATAGACGTGATCAACTACGCAAAAGTCGTCCCTACGTTCCTGTTCATATTCTGTGCGCCTCTGGTCGGTATGATCATGGCTTATTTTATAACGGTACTGATTCTCAACGTGTGCCGAAAGGCCAATCCGAACAGAGCCGAAAAATGGTTCAAGAAACTGCAGCTCGTATCATCGGCCCTTTTCAGTTTGGGACACGGAGGCAACGATGCCCAGAAAGTCATGGGGATCATCGGAGCGGCCGTAATTTGTTATAAACTCGATATGGGCGATGCGGCTTTCGTTGCCGCGGATTCGTCCGAGCGTTTCAAATTGTTCGTAAACGACGGTTTTTGGTGGTGGGTGCCTCTTGCGAGTTTCGTCGTGATCGGTCTCGGAACTTTGTCCGGAGGTTGGAAGATCGTCAAGACGATGGGTTCCAAAATCACCAAAGTTACGCCTCTTGAAGGAGTAGCTGCCGAAACTGCAGGTGCTGCGACATTGTATTTGACCGAACACTTGGGTATTCCCGTTTCGACTACACACACCATTACGGGAAGTATCATCGGAGTCGGAATCACCAAAAGGATTTCTGCCGTGCGCTGGGGCGTGACGATCAACCTGCTTTGGGCTTGGATACTTACGATTCCCGTGTCGGCCGTCATCGCGGGGATTTTCTACTACATCCTTAAGATTTTCATCTGATAGAATAACATATAAAAAAGCCGCTCGAATACAGCGGCTTTTTTATGCTTTGGAAAGTTCGATGAGCTTGCGCACGGTTTTCCAATTCCTGGCCGTGGAAACCACTTTGAGTTTGCGTTCAATCACCGCATTGTTGAGCTTGGTGTTCGCTGCAGAATCGGCATACCATAGATAGATGCGTTTGCCGATAATTGCGAATTCGTCTCCTTTGAAATCGGTCGCTTTCAAGATTTCGTGGTTTTCCGCCAATGGCGATTCGGAAAGGAAACCGATATAGGGTTGTGTGGAATCGTCTGTGGTTTTTGCCGCAAACGGATTTTCGCGAACGGCCGTTTCCAAATCTTCGGGCGTAACCACGATGACCGAAACGTCGAAACCGAAAGCCTCCATTATTTTCCCGCTAATCTTGTGTTCAAGAACTTTTGGATTGGTTTCATCAGATTGGAAAAGGATGTTCCCGCTTTGTATATAAGTGGAAACATCC
The DNA here is from genome assembly GCF_013401995.1 of Flavobacterium agri. Taxonomy (GTDB): domain Bacteria; phylum Bacteroidota; class Bacteroidia; order Flavobacteriales; family Flavobacteriaceae; genus Flavobacterium; species Flavobacterium agri. Next base: position 818,862 of record NZ_JACBJI010000001.1, on the reverse strand, counting down.
TGTAATCCTAGTTCCTGCATCGCCTTGCGCAAAACTTCCATTTTTATCAGTTTTTGACCGCTGACGTTGATTCCGCGTAAAAGGGCGATGTGTTTTTTCATCAGAAAATAGCGTAACTGACCGTAAATGAGATCTTGTTAAAATCACCATCGGCATATTCGAAAAGCCCTTGTGACGTATAATAACGTATTTCGGCGTTGAATTTCTTATAAGAGAGACCTGCGCCGACAGCAAAGTTATACGAATTTTTCTCGGCAACCAGATTGTTTGAGGCTGTCCCGGCCGGATGATAGCTCGCCGTAGTTTCATCTTTGACGAAATTGGCGACGAAAAGTGGATTGACGAAAAGTTTGAAATCGTGGTTCAGGTGCATGTAATAGCGCATTCCCACAGGAATCTGTATAGCCGAATAAGACAACGTAACGTAGCGATCCTGTCCATTGCTGCCATCGGGTAAGTCGTAATCACCTTCTATTTTGTTGTGCTCAACCGAAAGCAATACGGCCCATTTTTTCTGGAACGTAGGCAACAAATATTCTAATTCGAGACCGTAAGCCGCACCAAACTCAGATACTTCGGCATTCGGGACAAGTGTCGAAAGCGCATCGGCACTTACTTTCATGCTCTTGAGCCCAACAAACGGCCTGATGTGGAATTCTCCGGTTTTTCTCTCTACCTGAACCGTTTTTTCTCCTTTGCAATTTGCGGTATTGTGATAGTATTCCAAAAGACTGGATTCGGTGTACTTAAGTTTAGAGAACGATTCCAACGTAGCATCCGGGCATGAGAAATCATTGAGCAATTGTGTGTAGTATTGGTTGTAATGTCTTATGTTGCGGTTGGTGTCCAGGTATTCTATGTAAATCAACTGGTTGAACTCTCCCGACGGTTTGCGGTCAAAAAACTTGAGCAATCCGCTTTCCTCAAACACATAAAGGGAATGACTGCCTTCAAAAATGCGTTTGAAAAAGTGTGTTTCTTCGACAAGTTTGTACTGAGCGTCTTTTTGCAGGTTGTTGATTTTGGTAGAAGAACGTTCCATCGGTACAGTTGCACGTACATACTGCAGGACGTTTTCGATGCCAAATTCCGAGGTCATTTCCATTGCCCTCTGTTGAATTTCGGCATTTTCCGATAATTTGTAATCGAATGTGGAGGGATTGTTTTTCCAACCTTTGTTGCGGATTAGGCATTCTGTTTTCTGGCCGTGGTTGTCGATGAAATATCCTTTTTCAAAACGGACCTGTGCTATACAGGCAAATGGCAATAGCAATAGCATTGCGAAAAATCGATTCATAAATGTTTGTTTTGGTTCGCGCAATGATACTACAATTTGAAGTATTCGTCTTACAGAAAAACTGTAAATAATCTTAAATTTTCAGTTCGGCCAAAACAGGTAAGTGATCAGAAGGGTATTTGCAGTTCTTGGAATCGCTGAGCACGGCGAATTTCAATACTTCGATATTGCCTTTAGACGTGAAGATGTAATCGATCAACAACGTGACCGGCTCGTGGAACTTGAATCCGCTGAACGTTCCCGATGGCCCGAAAGGCTTGGTTTTGCTTATGTTACGTGCGTCGTTCATTTGGGAAACGATTGTTTTATAAGCACCGCTGCTCATTTCGCTGTTGAAGTCGCCTGTCAAAATAACAGGGAGCCGCTTGGTGTTGAGTTTCGAGATGCGTTCCAAGATAAGTTTCGTGCCGTTCTCACGCGCCGGTTCGCTGATGTGATCCAAATGGGTGTTGACGACATAAAATCTCTTTTTCGATTTGAGATCCTCAAAAAGCCCGTACGTGCAGATTCTCGGATAAGCCGTTTCCCAGCTTTTGGATTCGGGCACATCGGGCGTTTCCGAAAGCCAAAAAGTATTTTGTGAAATGAGTTTGAATTTTTTCTTGTTGTAGAAAATCGCGCTGTATTCGCCTTGGGTTTCAGAATTGTCGCGTCCGCGTCCGATCCATTCATGATCGACGAGCGCGCTGTCGAGGTACTTGAGCTGGTGCAGTTTTCCTTCTTGTGTTCCAATGAAATCCGGATTGTTGTACGAAATCTGGTCGGCCAAAAAATCGCGTCGGAATTCCCAATTGTTTTCTCCGTCACCGCCAAAATCGACACGTATGTTGTACGACATCACTTTTACGGCCTGGCTTTGGACGTTGTTCATCAATAAAAGGAGCATGGGGAAAAAGAAGCGAAGTTTCATGAGATTTAGGTTTTTCCAAAGATAAGGATTCGGAATCCTTTTCGGAAATGCTGTAACAAACACAGCCAATATTATAAGCCTGATGCCTGAACCGATGTTTAACTTTAAACCTCAAACGATTAAACACAACTACTATGGACAGTATCAATAAAAATCAGCCCGAAGACAATCATGAAGATTTGTTCGGACCCGAAGCGATAGAGAAAATCCGTTCGATGGCCTCGAAAGCCGGATCTTGCTTCATGTGTACCAAAATCGAGACGGGAAGGAGTTTTTCGGCCCGACCGATGGCACCCGAAAAGATAGACGAAAACGGTAATTTCTGGTTCCTGAGCGCCAACGACAGCCATAAGAACATCGAACTGGAAAAAGATCCGTCGGTACAGTTGTTGTTCCAGGGATCGAGTTACAGCGATTTTCTTTCGATTTACGGAAAAGCCCAAATTTCGCGCGATGCTAAAATGATAGACGAGCTTTGGGATGCCACGATGAAAACCTGGTTCACCGAAGGAAAGGACGATCCGAGGATTACCGTATTGAAAATCGTCCCGACCGAAGGCTATTACTGGGACACGAAGCACAACATGCTCGTCGCTTTGGCCAAACGCTTGTACGGCGCGGCGGTAGGAGAGACCTATGACGATTCTGTCCAAGGGAAAATAAAGCCTTGAGAGAAATTCCAAGTCAGGAATAAAACAAAAAGCGAACCTATATGGATTCGCTTTTTGTCGTTTTTTCTTATTCCTCTTTCTGTCCCATCATCATCAAATACGCCTTCAGGAACTCATCGATTTCTCCGTTCAATACGCCATCGGTATCGCTGGTTTCATAAGAAGTACGCACGTCTTTTACTAGTTTGTACGGATGAAGCACATAGTTCCTGATTTGCGAACCCCATTCGATCTTCATTTTCCCGGCTTCGATGTCGGCGCGTTGCTCGAGGCGTTTCTTGAGTTCGATTTCGTACAACTGCGATTTCAACATCTGGAGCGCACGTTGACGGTTGTCGTGCTGCGAACGCGTTTCGGAACATTGGATCTGGATGCCCGTCGGTTTGTGCAACAACTGTACTTTGGTTTCGACCTTGTTGACGTTCTGTCCGCCGGCGCCGCTTGAACGTGCCGTGGTGATTTCGATATCGGCAGGATTGATCTCGATCTCGATCGTATCGTCTACCAACGGATACACGTAAACCGAAACGAAAGACGTGTGACGCTTCGCATTACTGTCGAAAGGAGAGATGCGCACCAAACGATGCACACCGTTTTCGCCTTTGAGGTAACCGAACGAATAATCGCCTTCGATTTCAAGCGTTACGGTCTTGATGCCCGCGACATCGCCTTCCTGGTAGTTGAGTTCCTTGACTTTGTAGCCGCTTTTCTCGGCCCACATCAGATACATACGCATAAGCATGCTGGCCCAATCGCAACTTTCGGTTCCGCCTGCGCCCGAAGTGATCTGCAATACGGCACTCAACGAATCGCCTTCGTCGGCAAGCATGTTGCGCAATTCGATGTTTTCTACGTGCGAATTGGCATTTTCGTAAGCTTCGTCGAGTTCAGATTCGGTAAGTTCGCCTTCGCGGTAAAATTCCATCGCAAGCGTGAGCTCGTCCGATAGGGAAACCGCTTTCTCGTAGTCTTCTACCCATTTCTTTTTGCCGCGCAGTACTTTCACGAAAGCCTCGGCTTCTTTGGCGTTGTTCCAGAAGTCGGGCGCGAGCGTCTTTTCTTCCTCGTTCGCGATTTCGATCTGTTTTCTGTCTATATCGAGATATCCGCGCAAAGCAGACACGCGTTCGGCAATATCTTTAACCTGTTCGGTATTGGTCATAATTTGGTAATTGAAGTGCAAAAATACTATTTTGAAAAACAAAATTGGGCTATCTTTAAAACTCAATTCAAATACCTTTATTTATGACCAGGATGCTCCGAATCTTACCCGTTTACTTGTTTTTGCTTTTCACTACAATTGTTTCTGCCCAAAGGACTTCGCCCGAATTCAAACGGCTCATAGGCCAAAGGATCGACTATGTCCAGGCGCAGCTTAAAGTGAAAGGTTATGATCGTATGATTGAAGGTAGACGCGCGACGAACCAGTTTTACAACAGGAAAACGAACCGATGCATCACCGTGGCGATCGTATCGGACAAAGTGACTTCTATAGTCGATTCTGATGGCAATAGTTGCGGAAGGCATCACGGCAACCATCCGAAGCCAAACCCGAAACCACAGCCTAAACCAACCCAACCCGCTTACTTGAGAAATGCCGATCTTGTCGGAAGAACCGCAACCGAAGCTTATGCGACGCTCAAGAAACGCCGGTTCAGCGAGACCAAAGACGTCAAAGACGGAGGCAACACCTATAAGCTTTGGATGAACCGCGACGGCGAATGTCTCAAGACTACGAGCCGTGACGGAAAAATCACTTCGGTCAAGGCGTCAGCCAATTGTAGATAGAATCGCTAATTTTACCAAAATTTTAAATCCTCCGGTTTCGTGAGGATTTTTTTTGGACGTATTTTGCATAGCTTTTCAGCGCAACAACGAATCTGTTTTTATGGAAATAAACCTGGTCAGCGATACCGTCACCAAACCTACGCCCGAGATGCTCGAATTCATGTTCAAGGCCGACGTGGGCGACGACGTATACAAGCAAGACCCGACGGTAAACGCGCTCCAGCGCATGGTGGCCAATATTTTTGGGATGGAAGACGCTTTGTTTTTTCCGTCGGGAACCATGGCCAACCAAGCCGCGATAAAACTGCACACCCAACCCGGCGAACAGTTGATAGCCGATAAATACGCCCACGTTTTCAATTACGAAGGCGGAGGCGTTTCGTTCAACAGCGGCGTTTCTTGCAATCTGCTCGATGGCGATCGCGGTATGATCAATTCGCAACAGGTCGAGTCTGCGATCAATCCTCCCGATTTTTACCACAGTCCGCTTACGTCTTTGGTCTGTGTCGAAAATACGACGAACAAAGGCGGAGGCGCGTGTTACGATATTGCCGAATTGCAAAAGATCCGTCAGGTGTGCGACAAACACAATTTGAAATTCCATTTGGACGGTGCGCGCATCTGGAACGCTTTGGTAGCCAAACGCGAGAATCCGAGATTGTATGGCGAAACGTTCCATACGATTTCGGTCTGTCTGTCTAAAGGACTCGGCGCGCCTATAGGTTCGCTTTTGATTTCGGACAAAGAAACGATCAACAAGGCGTTGCGTGTCCGTAAGATTTTAGGAGGCGGGATGCGTCAGGTCGGTTATATGGCCGCGGCCGGAATCTATGCGTTGCAGCATCACGTAGGGCGTTTGGCCGAGGATCATCGCCGTGCTAAGGAACTGGCGTACATCCTAAGCCAAAAGAATTGGGTGCATAAAGTAGAGCCTGTAGAGACGAATATTTTGATCTTTACGATAAGTCCGCGGATAAACGAAGCGGTTTTCCTGGATAAGCTCAAGCAGAAAAACATCAGCATCAGTAGCATGGGACAGGGCAAATTACGCATCGTGACCCATCTTGATTACAGAGAAGTGATGCATTCGTATGTGGTGGAGACTTTGCAGAAGTTGGAATTGTAGTGCTGAAGTACTAAGGTGCGAAAGTGCTTAAGTTTGTATAGAAAATTAAAAGCGAGTCCATTGAGATTCGCTTTTTTATTTGGTAATATGTGATTCCGACGGCACATAATAGTATTGAACTGAAACGGATACTGAACTTTTGCACTTCAGCACCTTCACTTCAGCACTATCGAAACATATCCATCCCCGGAATATTCGGCATGCCTTCTTTTGCGACCGCACCAAGTTCGGCCTCGTTGACAGAAGTCGCTTTTTCGATGGCTTTGTTGAGTGTAAGGATGAGGTAATCCTCTAGTTGTTCCTTGTCTGCGAGCAACGAATCGTCTATGTGTATCGACTTTATTTTGCGGTTGGCCGTAAGCGTGACAGACAATAATCCGTCACCGGTTTTCTCGTCAACCAAAACACTGTCAAGACGTTGCTTGGTGGCTTCCATTTTCTTTTGGGTTTCCTGAAGTTTACCCATCATTCCCATTAGGTCTCCGAACATGATTTTTATTTTTTAAATGCTCGCGAATTTACTAAATTCGTGCATACGGCAATCGTTAATACTGGCCTAAAAAACCGCTTTACATGGTTGTTTGCGCTATTTTTGCCGCTTCAAAAACCCAAAACAATGCCTGAACCCATAAAAGCCCCGGTTGCCGAAAAACGTCCGCACCGTCTGGAAAAACACGGGGATGTTCGCATAGACAACTACTATTGGCTTAACGACAGGGAAAGCCCCGAAGTCATTGACTATCTTAATCGCGAAAACGAATATTACAGGGAAACGACCAAGTCCGAAGAGCCGTTTCGCGAGGCTTTGTTCGAAGAAATGAAGGCGCGTATCAAGGAAGACGACGAATCGGTTCCGTATTTCTACAACGGATACTGGTACATCACGCGATACGAAACAGGCAAGAATTATCCGATTTATGCCCGGAAAAAAGGTACGCTTGAAGCTCCGGAGGAAATTTTGTTCAATTGCAACGAAATGGCGCAAGGACATTCATTTTTCCAGCTCGGTGGCGTGAGCATCAGCCCCGACAACAAATACGCTTCTTTTGGCGTCGACTTAAAAGGGCGCCGGATTTACACGATCCGCATCAAGAATTTAGAGACGGGTGAGGTTTTCCCCGATACGATAGCCGATGCCGCGCCGAATTGCGTGTGGGCAAACGACAATAAGACATTGTTCTTTACACGTCAGGACAAGAAAACGTTGCGCTCCGATAAGATTTACAGACACAAGTTAGGCACCGATTCCAAGCTTGACGTCGTGGTTTTTGATGAGGTCGATGATACGTTCCACGTTTCGGTACACAAGGAAAAATCGAAGAAATTCATGGTAATCCATTCTTCGAGTACGTTGACTTCGGAATCGCGTATTTTGAGCGCCGATAACCCCGATGGCGAGTTCGAAGTTTTCCAAAAACGGATCCGCGGGCTCGAATACAGCATTTCGCATTACGGAGACAGTTTTTACGTGATGACCAACGCCGACGGAGCCACGAATTTCAAACTCATGAAAACGCCCGATACTGCGACTTCAAAAGACAACTGGGTCGACTTGATACCGCATCGCGATGAGGTTTTGCTCGAAGGCATCGATATTTTCCGCGATTATCTCGTGATCGAAGAACGTTCGAACGGCTTGAATAAGATCCGGATTCGTCCGTGGAATGGGCAAGGGGAATATTATCTTCCGTTCGATATCGAAACTTATACCGCTTATACGACCACGAACGTCGATTTCGATACCGAGATTTTGCGTTACGGTTACCAATCGATGGCGACGCCTTCATCGGTGATCGATTTCAATATGAGGACGAAGGAAAAGACGGTGCTCAAAGAACAACAAGTACTCGGAGGGAAATTCGACAAGGACAATTATATAGAAGAGCGAAAATGGGCGACGGCCCACGACGGCACTAAAATCCCGATTTCGCTCGTTTATAGGAAAGAGACCCGAAAAGACGGAAGCAATCCGTTGTTGCAATATGCGTACGGTTCGTACGGCGCGTCGATGGATCCTTATTTTTCGTCTACACGCCTGTCGTTGCTCGACCGCGGCTTCATTTATGCGATCGCACACATCCGCGGAGGCGAAGATTTGGGGCGCCAATGGTACGAAGACGGGAAATTGCTCAAAAAGAAAAACACGTTCACCGATTTTATAGACGTTTCGAAATTCCTGATCGCCGAAGGTTATACGTCATCCGAACATTTATATGCCGAAGGTGGTTCTGCCGGCGGATTGCTTATGGGCGCGGTCGCGAACATGGCGCCCGAACTGTACAACGGCATGATTGCCCAGGTGCCTTTCGTGGACGTGGTCACGACAATGCTTGACGAGGATATTCCGCTCACTACAGGCGAATACGACGAGTGGGGAAATCCGAACGAAAAAGAATATTACGAATACATGAAATCGTATTCACCTTACGATAATGTCGAGGCCAAAAACTATCCGAATTTGTATGTTTCTACCGGTTTGCACGATTCCCAGGTGCAATATTGGGAACCCGCAAAATGGGTGGCAAAGCTAAGGAGTGTTAAAACCGATGACAAGCTGCTTTTCCTCGATACGAACATGGAAGCGGGACACGGCGGGGCTTCGGGACGTTTTGAAGCACTTAAGGAACTTGCGCGCGAGTTCAGTTTTTTGTTCACTCTTGAAAAAATTGGGAAGTGAAAAGATTTTTTTTGTTAAATTTGCAAGGTTTCAAGGTATGCCCAATCGGCATGCTCGCCCTTGACTAATTATTTTTTTATGAAAGAAGAAATAAAAGCTTACAATAATGTCCTGGAACTTATCGGAAACACGCCTCTCATCAAGCTGAATCGCGTTGCCGAAAACCTCAAAGGAAATTTCTACGCTAAAGTAGAGGCTTTCAATCCGGGACACTCCACAAAAGACAGGATTGCCCTTTACATTATTGAAGAAGCTGAAAAAAAAGGAATTCTTTCACCAGGCGACACCATCATTGAGACGACTTCGGGCAACACCGGATTCAGTCTGGCGATGGTCAGCATCATTAAGGGCTACAACTGTATTCTCGCGGTAAGCTCTAAATCTTCAAGAGACAAGATCGATATGCTCCGAACTATGGGAGCGAAGGTATATGTTTGTCCGGCGCACGTTTCTGCCGATGACGAGCGTTCGTATTACAACGTAGCCAAAAGGCTTCACGAAGAAATACAAGGGTCGGTTTACATCAACCAGTATTTCAACCAGCTCAACATCGATGCGCATTATAAGTCTACAGGTCCCGAAATCTGGGATCAGACGAACGGACAGATTACGCATCTTGTCGCGTGTAGCGGAACCGGAGGAACTATTTCGGGAGCCGCTAAATTCCTTAAAGAGAAAAATCCGAACATCCGTATTCTAGGTGTCGATGCTTTCGGATCGGTGCTTAAGAAATATCACGAAACCAAAGAATTCGACAACGAGGAAATTTATCCGTACAGAATTGAAGGTTTGGGTAAAAACCTGATTCCTTCGGCCACCGATTTCGACCTTATCGACAAGTTCATAAAAGTCACCGATGAGGAAAGCGCGCACGTAACGCGTGAAATCGCCAAGAAAGAAGGTCTTTTCGTTGGTTATACCTCGGGAGCGACGATGCAGGCGATCAAGCAATATGCCGAAGAAGGCGAATTTGACGAAAACAGTGTGGTCGTTGCCATTTTTCCTGACCATGGCTCGCGTTATATGAGCAAAGTGTTCAGCGACGAATGGATGAACGAGCAAGGTTTCTTCGACAGCGTGAATGCGGAAGAAGCTCAAAAAGTCGAATTCATTAAATAAGAATGAATCGTCTTATCCAAAATACAGCCTCGGATTCCGGGGCTTTTTTTATTAGAAACGCTGATGACGCAGATTTCCACAGATTTTCTCTGATTTTTAAGTGATAAGGTGAAGTGTTTTTTTGACTGTGGATTTCAGAATTTCATTTAATTCTTCTGAAAACCAGTATGCACCGAGTCGTTTTCCGATTCGTGTTTCAAAAGAAATTTGTAAAATCTGTAAAATCTGGGGAAATCTGAGTTACAAAAAAAGAGCTTCAAAACTGAAGCCCTTTTCTAAATTATTGTATGGAACTGAATTACTCAGCGCTTTCTTCCATCGTATGGTACACGTTCATCACGTCGTCGTCTTCCTCAATTTTCTCAAGCAATTTTTCGACGTCTGCTACTTGTTCAGGAGTCAATCCAGGTTTTGTGACCTGCGGGATTCTTTCGAATCCGGACGACAAGATTTCGATGCCACGGTTTTCAAGTTCTTTCTGGATTGAACCGAAGCTTCCGAAAGGCGCATAAATCAAAATTCCGTCCTCGTCTTCAAAAACCTCTTCAGCTCCGAAATCGATCAATTCCAATTCCAATTCCTCGGGATCGAGATTTCCTTTTGCGATGCGGAAATTACAAGTGTGATCGAACATGAATTCAACCGAACCTTGAGTTCCCAAAGTTCCGTTGCATTTGTTGAAATAGCTGCGGATGTTGGCAACGGTTCTATTGTTGTTGTCGGTAGCGGTTTCGATCAGGATCGCGATACCGTGAGGCGCATAACCTTCGAACAAAACTTCTTTATAGTTCGCCGTGTCTTTGTCGGTCGCTTTTTTGATGGCGCGCTCGACGTTTTCTTTCGGCATGTTCGCCGATTTGGCGTTCTGCATTACGGCACGCAAACGGGCATTGGCTTCCGGATTCGGTCCGCCTTCTTTCACCGCCATGACGATGTCTTTGCCGATTCTTGTGAACGCTTTGGCCATCGCTGCCCAACGTTTCATTTTTCTTCCTTTGCGGAATTCAAACGCTCTTCCCATTTCTATTTAAACTTCTAAGTTCGTTAATCGTTGTTCGTTATTCCTTGTTCTTTAGACGCAAGACTAAAAATCACGAAGGTTTTTATTTCTGTGCGCAAAAATAAGGCTTTCAACAGATTTTCAAAATTTGTAAAGCCACGAATATCACTAATTCCCACAAATATGTATTCTTAATATTCGTGTCATTAGTGGCCAAAAAGTCAAGCCTTGTAAAACGGCAGTTTCACAACTTTCGCTGCCACGTCGTTTTTACGGATGCGGATAAAGATTTCAGAATCCAAACCAGCGAATTCCGTCGTCACGTAACCAAGGCCGATTCCTTTGTTCAATGACGGTGCTTGTGTTCCTGAAGTCACGTTCCCGATTATGTTTCCGTCTTTGTCTACGATTTCATAACCTTGTCTCGGCACGCCGCGCTCGATCAGTTCAAATCCGACGAGTTTTCTCGAAACGCCTGCTTCCTTCTGTTTTTTAAGGTTTTCGGAATTCGTGAAATCCTTCGTGAATTTCGTGATCCAGCCCAAACCGGCTTCAAGAGGCGAAGTCGTGTCGTCTATGTCGTTTCCGTAAAGGCAGAATCCCATTTCAAGACGCAGCGTATCGCGGGCGGCCAATCCGATAGGTTTGATATCCCACGCTTTCCCGGCTTCGAAAACCTTGTTCCAGATCGCTTCGGCTTGTTCGTTTTTGCAATAGATTTCAAATCCGCCTGAACCTGTGTAGCCCGTAGCCGAAATGATCACATCGTCGAATCCGGCAAAATTCCCGACTTCGAAGTGGTAATATTTGATTTCGGACAAATTCGTCGAAGTCAAGGATTGCATGGCTTCCGCCGCTTTCGGGCCTTGGATGGCGAGCAGCGAATAATTTTCCGAAGCATTCGTCATTTTCACGCCCAAATCATTGTGTTTCGAAATCCAATCCCAGTCCTTGTCGATGTTCGAGGCGTTCACGACCAAAAGATATTTCTCGTCGTTGAACTTGTACACGATCAAATCGTCTACGATACCGCCGTCGTTATTAGGTAAGCATGAATATTGGGCGCGTCCGTCGGTCAACACAGAAGCGTCGTTAGAGGTCACTTTTTGGATCAAAGCCAGAGCATTCGGACCTTCCAAAAAGAATTCGCCCATGTGCGACACGTCGAAAACACCGACGCCTTTACGCACGGTTTCGTGTTCTGCATTCACGCCTTCGTACGTGATCGGCATGTTGTAACCCGCAAAAGGAAGGATTTTCGCCCCAAGTTGTTCGTGAATGTGCGTCAGCGCCGTATTTTTCATTATTCGTAGTGTTTAGGTTTAGCGGCGCTAAAATAGTCAAAAATGAGGAATTGCCGAACGCGATAATTAGCGGATTGACGAATTTTTGATGCTGTCGACATCGTCCGCCGTAACTAGGTCGTGATTCGCCTTAAAATGGCAAATAATCCCTAACTTTAAACATGAAGACGACGCGACTGACGAAATCCCACATCCAAAAAATCTACAGACCTGCCAATCCGAAAACACATAAAGGCACGCAGGGTCACGCGTTGCTTATCGGTGGAAGTTATGGTAAAATGGGGTCGATCACATTGTCTGTAAAAGCGGCTTTGCATTCGGGTGCCGGACTGGTTACGGCCTTCATCCCCGAATGTGGCTATCAAATCTTGCAGACCGTGGTTCCCGAAGCAATGGTCATTACCGATATGGGACACAAACATCTGTCCAACATCCAATACGAGATCGAGCCAAATGCTATCGGAATCGGACCGGGAATCGGGCAGGAGCAAGGTGTGCAGCATGCTTTCCATGAATTTTTGAGACGTGTACGAAAACCTTTGGTCGTCGATGCCGACGGTCTCAACATCCTTTCCCAAAAAAAGGACTGGATTTCACTTTTGCCCAAAAATACAATCTTGACGCCTCATCCCAAAGAATTGTCGCGGCTTATCGGTGAATTTGCATCGGAAGAAGACAGTAAGGAAAACGCGATCCGATTCGCCAGGCAGCATAAGCTCATTTTGGTTTTGAAAGGCGCACCTACGTTCATCACCGATGGCAATTCGCTTTTTCAAAATACGACCGGAAACGCCGCTTTGGCGACGGGAGGAACCGGAGATGTGCTCACCGGCATAATCACGGCCTTGCTGGCTCAAGGATATGAAGCTCTGGATGCCGCGAAATTAGGCGTATACCTGCATGGTTTGACCGCCGATCTGGCATTGCCCGAAACAGGAACGGAATATTTCGTGGCTTCCGATGTGATACGGTATTTAGGAAAAGCGTTCCTGTCTATCGCGAAATCGCCGCCACGAAAATAAGATGGGTCGATTCGGCGTAGGCTTTTCGGAAGACGTGTTTGGTTTCGAAACCGTTTCGGGAAAGCATTTTTTCCAAATCGGCTTCAGAATATAAATATACCATCGTGCTGCTTTTCCCGTCGCTCGAATGCTGCCAGCCTGACTGGGAATATTCGCCTTCGATCACCGACAAATAAAGCGATCCGTCGTTATTGGAAATCTTCGAAACGTTTTGGATGAATGTTTCAAGTTCTTCACTCGAAAAATACGGCGCGACAAATCCACATACGATTGCGTCGTAACGGTCATTCAAGTCAAGTATTCGACGTGCGTCCAATAATCTGCAGGTTGCTTTTGGATTATTGGCTTGCGCCAGTTCGATCATGTTGGGTGCAAAATCGGTGGCGAGAAGATTAAGGTCGGGACGTTTTTCGAGAAGATAACGCGTGATGTTTCCCGGCCCGCAACCGACTTCGAGCACATGCGCATTTGGTTTCAGGTTACTCAAAAAAGCATCGTACGAATCGTCGTATAAATCCAGATACATAAATTTATGCTGATACTTCAATGCATTGTCATTGAATATTTCAAGTGCGCTTTTCTTCATTTTTTATTTAATAGTAGCGTTTTCAATTCTTCATAAGACGAAATGTTTGAAAACACTTTCTGTTTATCTATAATCGATGAGATTTGATCGGGAATTTGCGGTGTAAAATCCAAGACATCTTCCACGACGTCGATGAATTTTACAGGATGGGCGGTTTCAAGCAAAACACCTATAGACTCGGGGTGTTTTTCAAGTTCTTTTTTCAATCCCAGATAAGCGACTGCGCCGTGCGGTTCCAATACATAACCCGAATTTCCATAAACACTTTTCATGGCTTGGCGGGTTTCTGCATCCGAAAACGCATAAGACGAGAATTCCTTTTCGAATGTCGCCTTGTCGTCTCCATACAATTCGCGTATCCGGATAAAATTGCTCGGATTTCCCACATCCATCGCATTCGACAATGTCTGTACCGACGCTTTCGGTTCGTATTTCCAATTCTCAAGGAATCTCGGTACGGTGTCGTTGGCGTTCGTCGCGGCTACAAAACGCGAAATCGGTAATCCCAACTTTTTAGCGAGAATGCCTGCGCAAATGTTGCCGAAATTGCCGCTCGGGCACGAAACCACCATCGGTTTCCTGCTTTTCTTGAGTTGTTTGTAGGCGAAGAAGAAATAGAACATTTGCGGTAACCAACGTGCGATGTTGATCGAATTGGCCGATGTCAGGTTCAAATGTTGCAGATCTTTATCGAGGAAGGCTTGTTTAACCATATCCTGACAGTCGTCGAAAACACCGTCCACGCGCAAAGCCGTAATGTTTTGGCCCAGCGTCGTAAGTTGGCGTTCCTGTATGTCGCTGACTTTTCCGTTCGGATACAAAATCACGACATCCACGCCTGGAACGCCAAGAAATCCGCTTGCGACGGCGCCACCCGTATCGCCCGAAGTCGCGACGAGCACGGTGTTCCTTGCGTGTGTGCGCTCTCTGTTGAAATAGCCGAGGCAGCGCGCCATGAACCTCGCCCCGACGTCCTTGAAAGCCATTGTCGGCCCATGGAAAAGCTCGAGCGAATACACGTCCTTTTCGATTTCGATGATCGGAAAATCGAACGAAAGCGTTTCATTTATGATATTTTTGAGTTCGTGTTCGGGAATTTCGTCTCCAACGAATTGACGGATCGCCTCAAACGCGATTTGGTAGTCCGATAAGGTTTCGATCGAATCGAAGAAGTCGGAATCCAAAGGCGCAATGATTTCAGGAAAATACAAACCTTTATCGGGCGCCAAACCTTGAATGACGGCTTCGCGAAAACCGATTTTAGGAGAATAGTGGTGTAAACTGAAGTATCGCATGCTATTTTTTATCAAGGATTTTAATGCCTTCCGGATTGATTCCCGATATATGGATCTCGTATGGCAATTTCATGTCGTCGTATACCTGGCTCATGGCCGATGCTGCGTTTTGAGCCGTTTCAAAACCGCGACTGAGTGCAAATACAGAAGGTCCGCTTCCCGAAATTCCGGAACCCAAAGCGCCTTGCGTCTGGCACGCGATTTTCAATCGGTCGAAACCGGGAATCAAAAGGCCGCGTATGGGTTCGACGATCTTATCCTGGAGCGAGCGTCCGATAAGGCCGTAATCTCTCGTGTATAATCCGGCAACGAAACCGCCCACGTTTCCCCATTGGGTAATGGCGTTTTGCAACGTGATGTGTTGTTTCAATACCGATCGGGCGTCGGCCGTCCTTAACTCGATTTGTGGATGGATCACAGTCGCGAATAATTCCTCGGGCGCTTCGATTTTGATGATGTCCAGCGGATCGTAGCTTCTCACGAGCGTGATCCCGCCTAGCAAAGCAGGCGCGACATTGTCTGCATGTGCGCTTCCCGATGCCAGTTTTTCGCCTTGCATCGCAAATCTTACGAGGTCTTTGTTTTCATACGGCCTGCCGAGCAATTCGTTGATCGCGAAAACCGAGCCTGCCGCGCTGGCTGCCGAACTTCCTATCCCGCTTCCGGCTTTTATGTTTTTGGTGATCTCGATTTCGAACCCGTAGTCGGTATCCCATTCATGAAGTAGGGCCAAAGCTGCGACGCCCGAAACGTTTTTTTCGGTTTCCAATGGCAAATCGGCACCTTCGATTTTGGTGATCCGGATGGTTTTTTCGTCGATTTTCCTAACCGTCATTTCATCTCCGACATTATCAAGGCAAAGTCCGAGTACGTCGAAACCGCACGAAAGGTTCGCGATTGTAGCGGGGGAGAATATTTTGATGTAATCCATAGTTTTGGTTTTTTGGAACACAGATAGCGCAGATAACCTGATTTCTGTTGATTTTGTTTGGTTTTGTCTGTGTCAATCTGCGGAAATCAGCGTTTTCAGCGTTCCTTTAATTATTGCTGGCACGTATCACGTCTGCAAAAATCCCACTCGCCGTAACCGCCGCACCAGCACCTGCGCCACGAATCAGAAGCGGTTGGTCCGAATAGCGGTCCGTGAAAAACAAAACGATGTTGTCCTTTCCTTCGAGGTTATAGAACGGATGGTCTTTCGGGATGAATTGCAATCCTACCGCCGCTTTCCCGTTTTCGAACTGTGCGACGTATTTGAGTCGGCAATCCTGCGATTTCGCTTGGTCATAAAGGTCGTCAAAATGTTTGGCATGGGTGAGGAGCGACACGAAAAAATCGGGCACGGATTGGGTATCGAGACATTCTTTCGGAAGGAACGATTTGTTCTCGATATCGTGCATTTCCATCTCGTAACCGCTTTCGCGGATCAGGATCAGGATTTTGCGCGCCACATCGACGCCACTTAAATCAATTTTCGGGTCGGGTTCCGTAAAACCTTGAATACCTGCTTCTTTTACGACGTCGTGAAAACTTGAATTTCCATCGAAATTATTGAAAATAAAGTTGAGGCTTCCCGACAACACCGCCTGTATCTTGTTGACTTTATCCCCGGAAGCGACCATGTTCTTGAGTGTATCGATTATCGGCAATCCGGCTCCGACATTGGTCTCGAAAAGGAAAGGCGCGCCGTATTTCCGGCTCGTATTCTTGAGGTCGACATAATTTTCATAAACCGATGAACACGCGATCTTATTACAGGTTACCACCGCAATGCTGTCCTCGAGATATTGATGATAACTGTCGGAAACATGCTGATTCGTGGTAATGTCAACGAAAATGCTGTTGCGCAGGTTGAGCGTTTTCACGTTTTGTACAAAGCGGCCGATGTCGGCATTTTCACCGCTTTCGAGTTGCTGTTTCCAGTCCTTGAGCGAGAGACCTTCTTCGTCGAATATCATTTTTTTCGAATTCGACAAAGCGATCACGCGCAGGTTGATTTTGAGGTTGTCCCTGAGGAATTTTTTCTGTTGATGGATCTGGTCCAGGAATTTCTCGCCTACATTACCCACGCCCATCACGAAGAGGTTGATCTGTTTGGTATTGTCCTCAAAAAAGCGTTCGTGCAACGTGTTGAGCGCTTTTTTAACGTCGCGTTCGTTAATGACTACCGAGATGTTTCTTTCCGAAGCGCCTTGTGCGATAGCCCTGATGTTGACGTTGTTCTTTCCCAAAGTGCTGAACATTTTTCCGCTCAAACCTTGATGGTTTTTCATGTTTTCGCCCACTAGTGCTACGATGCACAATCCTTTCTCAACGATACACGGCTCAATTCGGTGACGTGAGATCTCGGTTTCGAATGCGTTGTCGATCGCTTTTTGTGCCTTTTCCGAGTCGCTGTCGAGAATCCCGATGCAAATCGAATGTTCCGAAGACGCCTGGGTGATGAAGATGACGTTGATGCCTTTATCCGATAAAACTTCGAACAGACGTTTCGACGAGCCCGCGACACCGATCATGCCCGAACCTTCAAGCGTGACAAGGGAAATTCCTTCGATATGACTGATGCCTTTTATGGGATTTTGAGATTTCTCCGGATTCGCCGAAATCAATGTGCCATATACATTGGGTTCGAACGTGTTCTTGATAAAAATTGGGATGTTCTTGTCAAGTGCGGGCTGGATCGTCGGCGGATACAGCACTTTGGCCCCGAAATGCGACAATTCCATAGCTTCCTGGTACGAAATGGACGCGATCGGTTGTGCTTGCCTCACGATTTTCGGATTTGCGGTAAACATGCCGTTCACGTCGGTCCAGATTTCGAGTTTATCGGCGTTGAGGCCAGAGGCGAGAATGGCGGCCGTATAATCAGATCCGCCGCGTCCGAGCGTGGTATTGTCGCCGTTTTCGGACGAACCGATGAATCCGGGAAGCACGATTACGTGTGCATCGGTCGAAGCGAAATATTCCTTGATCAACACATTTGTCTTTGCAAAATCCACATTGGCCTTTCCGAAATTGTCGTCGGTGCGGATAAGTTCGCGACTGTCTTTGTAAGTACTTTTCGCAACCGATTGCTTTAAGGTTTCGGCCACGATGCACGAAGAAAGCAATTCCCCGAAACCGATTATGGTATCCGAAGTCCGCGCCGAGCGCTCGCCCAAAAGGAAACAACCGTCAAGCAAGGTTTCAAGATGGTTGACGATGCGTTTTACATGGCTCAAAAGCGCGCTTTGTTGTTGGATCGGCAGTAATTCTTTAATGGCGTCGAAGTGTTTTTTCTCGATTTCGGAAAGCAATTCGCGATAGGATTCGTCTTTTGCCGCGGCTTTTAACGAAGCGGAAAGCAACAGGTCGGTAACGCCGCTGAAAGCCGAAATGACCACGGCCAGTTTGTCTTCTTTGCTTTTATCGGCCACGATTTGGCATACCTGTGTTATGTTGTTGGCGTTGGCGACCGAAGTCCCGCCGAATTTCAATACGTTCATGATGAAAATGTTAAGGGAAAAGGATAGTCACTCCTTAAAAAAGGAGCCTAAAAGGGCTGATATGTGCAAAGATTAACCCCGAAGGGTTGTGGTTGTGCCAACTGTAGTCGCAACCCATGAGGCCGTGATCGAAGAAGTGTATGTGAATTTTGTCGGCATGTGTCAAAAATACGGATTTTTCCTTTCGGATATAAGTTGTGTAAATTTTTAAAGAATCATGAATTGATTTTAAGAATTGTTTCGATAATAAATTAACTATTGGTTCGAAAAGATGATTTTTTATCGATATGCAAATTTTCGACTCAGATCGTCTTGAAAAGTTTCGACGAAATCGCTTGCGTATCTTTAGGTCATTGTGGAATTTTGGAATCCAAACAATCTTAAAATGGAAACCCACCATTACATCAGCACCGATATCCTGAACCTGGATACACTTTCAGAAATCATTTCTTCCGATAAAAAACTCGAGCTTTCAGAAGAGGCCGTGGTCAACATCCGCAAATGCCGCGAATATCTCGACAACAAGATGGATTCCCAAACCGATCCTATTTACGGGATCAATACCGGTTTCGGATCGCTTTACAACATCAAGATCGATACCGCTGATTTGTCGAAACTGCAGGAAAACCTCGTCAAGTCGCACGCTTGCGGAACCGGCGAAGAAGTGCCTCAGGACATCGTCAAACTGATGCTTTTGCTCAAAATCCAATCGTTGAGCTATGGCAATTCGGGCGTTCAGGTTGAAACCGTCGAGCGCCTTGTCGATTTTTACAACGAAAACATATTGCCGGTCGTCTATAACCAAGGCTCGCTTGGTGCGTCCGGGGATTTGGCTCCTCTCGCGCATTTGTCGTTGCCGTTGATCGGAGAAGGCGAGGTGTGGTACAACGGAAAAAAGGAACAGGCAGCCGACGTGCTCAAGCATTTCAATTGGCAGCCGATCGCCTTGAAGTCGAAAGAAGGTCTCGCGCTGTTGAACGGCACGCAGTTCATGCTGGCTTACGGTGCGCACGTGCTCATCAAGGCGAACAAGCTCTCTTATTTGTCCGATTTGATCGGTACGATTTCACTCGAGGCTTTCGACGGGCGCAAAGAACCGTTCAACGAACTCATCCACGCCGTACGTCCGCACAAAGGCCAGATCGTGACGGCAGCGCGCATCAGCGTTTTCCTCGAAGGAAGCGAAATCATAAAACAACAGAAAAAGCACGTCCAAGATCCATATTCGTTCCGATGCATGCCACAGGTTCACGGCGCTTCGAAAGACGCGATCGAGTACGTACACAAGGTTTTCAAGACCGAAATCAACTCTGTGACCGATAATCCGAACATTTTCATCGATGCCGACCAGATCATCTCGGGCGGGAATTTCCATGGCCAGCCGCTTGCTTTGGCTTTGGATTTCCTTGCGATCGCATTGGCGGAACTAGGCAATATTTCAGAAAGAAGAACCTATCAGCTCATATCGGGACTTCGCGGATTGCCTGCGTTTTTGGTCGACAATCCGGGGCTTAATTCCGGATTCATGATTCCTCAGTACACGGCTGCGAGTATCGTGAGCCAGAACAAACAGCTTGCGAATCCGGCGAGTACGGACAGCATCGTTTCCTCGAACGGACAGGAAGATCATGTAAGTATGGGCTCGAACGCCGCAACGAAAGTGCTCAGAGTCGTAGACAACCTCGAATCGATTTTAGCGATCGAACTCATGAACGCCGCACAGGCCTTGGATTTCAGGCGTCCGCTCAAATCGAGCGAGTTCATCGAGACGTTCATAAAGGCATATCGCGAAGAAGTTCCGCACGTCAACGAAGACCGTATCCTGCATTACGACATAGAGAAAACGAAGGTGTTTTTGAGGAGTTTCGGGATTGCGGAGGAATTGTTGTAAAGGATTCACAGATTTACAGATTATCAGATTGTCAGAAAATCTAAATCTTATAATCTGTAAATCTGATAATCAGACAATCTACCTTATCAATCATAAAATTATCTAATCGATTCCATCGACTAATTTTCTAATGATTAATTTTGCAGCCTAAAAACAAAAACTATGTCTAAAGTCCAGATAGGTTTGGTGCAAATGTCGTGTGAAGCTGACAAACAAGCCAACTTGAATAAAGCCATACGCGAAATCCGTGTCGCCGCCCAAAAAGGCGCGCAGATCGTGTGTTTGCAGGAATTGTTCACGTCGCTTTACTTTTGCGATGTAGAAGATTACGAGAATTTCAAACTGGCTGAAGCGATTCCGGGTCCGAGCACTTCGGCTTTGCAGGAAATTGCCAAAGAACTTGGTGTGGTGATCATCGCATCGCTGTTCGAAAAAAGGGCAGAAGGCTTGTATCACAATACGACAGCGGTCATCGACGCCGACGGTTCGTATCTCGGCAAATACCGCAAAATGCACATTCCCGACGATCCGGCCTATTACGAGAAATTCTATTTCACGCCGGGCGATCTTGGCTATAAAGTGTTCAAGACCAAATTCGCGACGATTGGTATCCTGATTTGTTGGGACCAATGGTATCCCGAAGCGAGCCGCATCACAGCACTTATGGGAGCCGAAATCATGTTCTATCCGACGGCGATCGGATGGGCGACCGACCAGGACGAAGAAACTAACAAAGATCAATACAATGCCTGGCAGACGATCCAGCGTTCGCATGCCGTGGCAAACGGCGTTCCTGTAGTAAGCGTGAACCGCGTCGGTTTCGAGCAGGAAGGCGCGATGAAATTCTGGGGCGGAAGCTTCGTGACCAACGCACAGGGCAAACTGCTCTACCTCGGCTCTCATGAAGAGGAAGAAACGGTTGTAGTTGAAATCGACAAATCCCAATCGGATTTCTTCAGGATGCACTGGCCATTTTTGCGCGACCGACGCATCGACAGCTATCAGCCGATTACGAGAAGATTCATCGACGAAGATTAAAATTAGTTAGCCACGAATGACACGAATAGCACAAATACAAATGGATTAGTGAAATTCGTGTCATTCGTGGCTAAACATTCAAGCACAAACCATGACTCCCAAACAACTAGGCTTCCATTTTCCCGCAGAATTCGAAAAACAAACCGCGCTCTGGCTGTCTTGGCCGCATAAAGAAGCGTCTTGGCCGGGCAAAATCCATACGATCTACAACCCGTATTCGGAGTTTATTTTGAGAGTAGCTTCGCACCAGAAAGTCTGCATCAATGTAAGCGGTGAGCAAATGCGCGAGTTTGCGTTGTTGAGCCTTTACAATTCGGATTACGCGAAATCGGTGAGCAATCTCGAAAGTTTGTTGGACAACGTGAAATTCTATTTCCATCCGACGAACGACGCGTGGTGCCGCGATCACGGACCGGCGTTTTTGGTGAATAGGGAAACGCGTGAGAAAGCGATAGTCGATTGGGGTTACAATGCGTGGGGCGGAAAATATCCGCCGTATGATCTGGATGACGTGATTCCGACCGAAATCGGGAAAGCGCTCGGACTTCCGGTTTTCAATCCGGGAATCGTCATGGAAGGCGGAAGCGTCGAGTTCAACGGAAAAGGCACGCTTTTGACCACGACGGCCTGTCTGCTCAACAAAAACCGCAATCCGCACTTGAACCAAAAACAGATCGAACAGTATCTAGTCGATTTTTACGGTGTGGACAATATTCTCTGGATAGGCGACGGGATTATCGGCGACGATACAGATGGCCATATTGACGATATCACGCGCTTTACCGACGAGGAAACTGTCGTGACGGTGATCGAGGAAAACAAATCGGACGAGAATTACGAAATCCTTCAGGAAAACCTCAAAACCCTGAAAGCACTTAGACTGGAAACGGGCAAGCAATTGAACATTGTTGAGTTGCCGATGCCGAAACCGGTGATTTACGACGACCAGATCCTTCCGGCGTCGTATGCGAACTTTTATATTTCGAACGAGAACGTAATCGTACCGACTTTCCGTGATGCGAACGACGATAAAGCGTTGTCGATCCTGCAGGATTGTTTCAAGACGAGAAAAGTAATCGGAATCGATTCGACCGACATCATTTGGGGATTGGGCAGTTTTCATTGTTTGAGCCAGCAAGAACCGGCGGTTTAATCTTTGAGCGTGGTTCCGCATCACGTCCGAAAAATTAACGTCATCTTATGTCAAGGTTGTGCTAAACGTCTTCGGTTCCGGTTTTGGGATGCGTATCTTGTATGGATAACACGCAACTAGTATGGAAAACAACCGAAACGATTGGCGACATCGGGAAGATGGACGCGATCACAGCAACGAAAACGACAATAAAGAAGAATATCTCGGTGCCGACAAAGATGTATCGGGAAACGATATTGTCGAGGAAGGGCGCGAGGAAAGGCGTTTTCACCAAGGCCACGGCAACAGGAAATACGAATCGAATTCGAATCATTCCTCGGCCGATGACCAGCCGACTACGAATACCGGTCCGGGAAATATGTAAAATCATTAAGAGCTTTCGGGCTCTTTTTTTGACTTCGGAATTAAATTTTTATTAGGGTTTTACTTTCAAAAGCTGCCAAATTTCTGCAAACGTTGTCTTAAATTGCTCAAAGGCAAGGAGTTTCGTCGTACTTTTATGGAACAATTTGACTAGGTAATATGGAAACTAATCACACCAATTACCCGTCCGATCGGGATGATCAGGACGCCGGTTACCAAAATCCGGAAAACCATGCGGAATTCGAAAATCTCACCCAAGGGGAATCATCCGGAGAATTTAAGCAGGAGGAATGCCACGAAAAGAGGCATTTTCCTAAGCACTATGGAATAGGTAGGTACAGGTCGTTTTCGAACCACTCATCGGCGAGCGACCAACCGCACACGAACACAGGATGGTAATTTTTGAACTTTTAGACCTGCTTCACGGCAGGTTTTTTATTGCTGTAACATTTGGGTGGAACGCAACGTCTTTTTTGTCATAACTTGACAAAATGAAAAAATCGTTGCTTGCTTTGTGCTTTCTGTTCGCGCTTTCGGTTTTTGCGCAGCAGACATCGGAAAAATTCGTGCTTGAAACCAAATACCTGTTGTATTTGCCCGACGGATACGATTCGGATAAGAACAGAAACTGGCCGCTTATGATCTTTCTTCACGGGTCGGGCGAAAGTGGTGACGACCTCAATAAAGTCAAGGTGAACGGCCCGCCCAAACTCATCGATCAGGGAAAGAAGTTCCCTATGATCGTCGTTTCGCCCCAGGCGCCGCAGGCCGAAGGTTTCAAACCCGACATCATCAGGAAGATGCTCAACGATCTCAAGTCGAAATACCGCATCGACACCGACCGAATTTATTTGACGGGTTTAAGCATGGGCGGATACGGCACTTGGAAAATCGCCCAGGAATTTCCCGAGGAATTTGCAGCAATCGCTCCGGTGTGCGGCGGTGGCGACCCGTCGATGAATTATCGTTTGCGGCACATTCCGGTTTGGTGTTTTCACGGAGCGAAAGACGATGTGGTGCTTCCGTCCGAATCCCAAGTGATGATCGATTCGCTCGAAAAATACAGCAAAGACGTAAAATTTACGTTGTATCCCGAGGCCAATCACAACAGTTGGGACGCGACATACAGCAACGACAGTGTGTATGATTGGATGCTTTCCCAAACGAAGTTCAAGTTCAAGCGCGTGGCGTTACCCGTTTCTGATCTGCAGAAATATGTGGGAACGTACACCACGACAAGCGGAAGCCAGGATATTACGATTTTGGTCGAAAACGATAAGCTGATGATTTACGGAGGCAACAATCCGAACGAAAAAATCGAGTTTATACCGGCATCCGAAACGACATTTTATCTTTTTGAAGGCTCGAGCGTCGAATTCAGGTTTACTCCCGATAAAAAAGGCAGATTCAATACTTTCCTGTTTTACGACAGCGACAAAATCAGAAATTACAAACGGCAGAAATCCGATAAGAAAAATTAGACCGATACGATGTTTTTGCGGTTTCGTCGGCGTTTGTAATGGGTTTGCTTCAACGTGTTTTCTCCCGAAATGATACTGATGTTGCCGTCTGGCTCGAGCATCGCGAGTTTCACGTCCGAATAATGTTCGACGCCGTGTTCGCGCATCGCTTCGCCCAATTCTTCGGCGCTTATGTCGAGCTTGGCCAACATCTTGAAATCGGGTTTCCCGTTGTGGACAAGGATTTCGGGCTTGTCGATAAGCAGGTTTCCGAAAAACATCGATCGCGACGACAGTTTTTTTACGATAAAATTGATCGCGAATAATACCGTAGCCGCGGCGATTCCGCCCCAAAGTGAAGTGTCCGGCCCGACCATGGCATTCTGGACCGAATTGCTGATGAGTAAAATCAGGATAACGTCGAACGTATTGAGCTGCGAGAGTTCTTTTTTGCCGAAAATACGCAGTGCCACGACCATGAACACATACACGGCCGTGCTTCTCAATACGATATCGACGTACGGATTCATCGTTTTACGAAGTTTTCTGCAATTTAAAATTCTTTTCGATGGCTTTGATCATTTCGCCCGCGACATCTTTATTCGTAGCGCCTTCTATGCCTTCGAGTCCCGGAGATGAGTTCACTTCGAGCAAAAGCGGGCCTTTGGACGAGCGGATGATATCGACACCTGCCACTTTCAAATCCATCGCTTTGGCCGCTTTTATCGCAATCCTTTTTTCTTCCTGCGTTGGTTTTATGATCGATGCCGTGCCGCCAAGATGGATATTCGCGCGGAATTCGCCAGGTAAGGCTTCCCTTTGGATAGCGGCTACTACTTTTCCGTCGATCACGAAACAACGGATGTCTTTTCCGTCGGCTTCCTTGATGAATTCCTGTACGAGAATGTTCGCATTGAGGCTTTTGAACGCGTTGATCACCGATTCGGCCGCTTTCTTGGTTTCGGCGAGAACGACGCCTTTTCCTTGCGTGCCTTCGAGCAGTTTTACGATAAGCGGCGTGCCTCCGACCATCTTGATCAAATCGTCCGTATCGAGAGGCGAATTCGCGAATCCTGTCGTCGGGATGTCGACGCCGTGATTGAGCAGCAATTGGAGCGAATACAATTTGTCGCGCGATTGTGTAATGGCTTTCGATGAATTGAGACAGAATACTTTAAGTGCTTCGAATTGACGTGTCAGTGCACATCCGTAAAACGTGATACTTGGACGAATTCTCGGGATGATCGCATCGAAATCGTTAAGGATTTTCCCGCCTCTGTAATGGATTTCGGGATTGTGTCCGTCGAGTTTCATATAGCATTCCTTGATGTTGAGGAAGTGCATGTCGTGCCCGCGGCTTTCTCCGGCTTCCATGATGCGTTTGTTGCTGTAAAGCTCCGGATTGCTTGCCAACAATCCGATGCGCAATCCGCTTTTGGCTTGAATGGCGTCGCGGTAGACGGTTTTGAGTTCTTCGGAAGTCGGTTGTCCCAATAGGTAAGATTGACTCGGATCGACGAGCATGCGCCCGATCATCGCCTCTCGTCCTAACAACATGCGGAATCCCATGGAATCGCGATTGGTGAGTGTCATCTCGATCGGCCAGGTTTGGTTGTCGAAACATATATCGGTCGAAATTACATAGCGCTGTTCTTTGTAGCCGCTCGAGCTTTTGACGATGCGTCTTCCGACGAGACGCGCCTCGCAATGCAATACCGTTTTTACGTTTTTTTGGATCGGATTCACGTCGAAACGCACCCAGTTTTCTTCGTCTTTGCGGAATGGGGCGATGTTGATTGCGTGAAGTGCCGATGTTTTCGCGCCCGAATCGACGCGAGCTTTTATTTTAGGAATTCCGAGAGCAGGGAAGGAGCACCATTCCTCGCTTCCGATGACGACTTTTTGGTCTTGCATTGGGGTTGTATTTGGATTCAAATGTAAAAGATTTGACTTTGAGCTGCGAATGTTTTTTGGGAATTTTATGAGTAGTTTTTGACCACGAATAACACGAATTTCACTAGTCAACAATTGGTGAAATTCGTGTTATTCGCAGCTAAAAAAATAAAACCCGCCTAATTTAGACGGGTTTCAATATCAAATAATTGTTATCAATCAATTCGTAGGCTCTTGGGCTTTCTGGACGGTGACGGTCAATTCGTCCGAGGCTTCGTCTTCGATATCCATGAAGATTTCGTCTCCGGCCCCGATTTTAGACGAGATGATCTCTTCGGCAAGCGCATCCTCGACATATTTCTGGATAGCGCGTTTTAGCGGACGCGCACCGAACTGCTTGTCGAAGCCTTTGTCGGCGATGAACGCTTTGGCCTTATCGGAAAGGCGCAACGTGTAACCAAGATCTGCGATACGCGCGTACAATTTCTTGAGCTCGATCTCGATGATTTGGTCAATGTGTTCCTTATCAAGAGGGTTGAACACGATAACGTCGTCGATACGGTTCAAAAACTCAGGAGCAAATGCTTTTTTGAGTGCATTCTCGATAACCGATTTGGCATGCTCGTCGGCTTGGTTGACTTTTGCCGACGTACCGAATCCGACACCTTGTCCGAAATCTTTCAACTGGCGTGCGCCGATGTTCGACGTCATGATGATGATCGTGTTCTTGAAATCGATCTTGCGCCCGAGCGAATCGGTCAAATAACCGTCGTCGAGCACCTGAAGCATCATGTTGAATACGTCAGGGTGCGCTTTTTCGATCTCGTCGAGAAGCACCACGCAATACGGTTTGCGGCGTACTTTTTCGGTCAATTGTCCGCCTTCTTCGTATCCGACGTATCCCGGAGGCGCTCCGACCAAACGCGAAATCGCGAATTTTTCCATGTATTCGCTCATGTCGATTCGAACCAAAGCGTCTTCGGAATCGAACAATTCACGGGCGAGCACTTTCGCCAATTGCGTTTTACCGACACCGGTTTGTCCAAGGAAAATAAACGATCCGATCGGACGGTTCGGGTCTTTCAATCCGGCGCGGTTACGCTGGATCGATTTGGCGATTTTGGCGACGGCTTCGTTCTGTCCGATGACCTTGTCTTTGATCAGATCGGGTAGTTTCGCAAGCTTGTTGCTTTCGGTCTGTGCGATCCTGTTTACGGGAATTCCGGTCATCATCGATACGACGTCGGCCACGTTATCTTCGGTAACGACGATACGGTTGCTTTTAGAATCTTCTTCCCATTGCTCTTGGGCGATGGCAAGGTCTTTCTCGAGGCGTTTCTCGTCGTCGCGCAATTTGGCCGCTTCTTCGTATTTCTGTTTTTTGACCACCGAATTCTTCAACTCACGTACTTCTTCCAACTGGCGTTCCAATTCAAGGATTTGTTTCGGAACGTCGATATTGGTGATGTGTACGCGTGAACCGGCTTCGTCCATGGCGTCGATGGCCTTGTCCGGAAGGAAACGCTCAGACATGTATCGGTTTGTCAACTTCACGCAAGCTTCTACCGCTTCTGGCGTGTAGGTTACGTTATGGTGATCTTCGTATTTGTTCTTGATATTGTTCAGAATCGTAATCGTCTCTTCAACCGAAGTCGGTTCTACGATCACTTTCTGGAAACGACGCTCAAGCGCACCGTCTTTCTCGATATATTGACGGTATTCGTCCAAAGTCGTAGCGCCGATGCATTGGATTTCGCCACGCGCCAAAGCGGGTTTGAACATGTTTGAAGCGTCGAGTGAGCCGGTAGCTCCGCCCGCACCGACAATGGTGTGGATCTCGTCGATGAACAAAATGATGTCGTCGTTTTTCTCGAGTTCGTTCATTACCGCTTTCATACGCTCCTCGAACTGGCCGCGGTATTTAGTACCTGCGACAAGGCTTGCCAAATCCAGCGTCACGACTCTTTTGTTGAAAAGGATGCGCGATACTTTCTTTTGGATGATGCGCAAGGCCAAACCTTCTGCAATCGCCGATTTACCCACTCCGGGCTCACCGATCAAAAGCGGATTGTTTTTCTTGCGTCGGCTCAAGATTTGCGACACGCGCTCGATTTCCTTTTCGCGTCCTACGACCGGATCGAGTTTGCCTTCTTCGGCCATTTCGGTCAAGTCGCGTCCGAAATTATCGAGTACAGGCGTTTTCGATTTCTTGTTCGATTTGCTTTGCGGGTTGTTGAAACTGCCTTCTTTCAGGCTGTCATCTTGTCCGGGATCGTCGTTGTACGACTCGTTCCTCGGAAGGTTTTCCATGAATTCTTCTTCGTTTGGCGTCATATTCAGGTATTGTTCTTTGGCTGCGTCATAATCGATTTTGAGTTTATTCAGCAGTTTGGTTGTAGGATCGTTTTCGTTTCTCAAAATGCACAACAGCAAATGTGCCGTGCTTATAGACGTGCTCTGGAAAACTTTGGCCTCGAGGAAAGTGGTTTTCAAGGCGCGCTCCGCCTGACGCGTCAGGTGAAGGTTTTTCTTTTCGTTGCTCATGTCTACGTTGGGATTCGCCGGGCTCAGGATTTCTACTTTGCGGCGCAGGTGTTCAAGATCGACCGACAGGTTGTTCAGTATCGTGATCGCCTTTCCGTTTCCGTCCCTGAGAATGCCCAGCATAAGATGTTCCGTGCCAATGAAGTCATGCCCCAAACGAAGCGCTTCTTCCTTGCTGTAGGTTATTACATCTTTGACTCTTGGTGAAAAATTATCATCCATAGTATGCGGGATTCGGTATATAAAGTTAAGGATTACGGACGCCGATTGCAAAAACCGTTCCCAGCCCAAATCCAATCACAGCTAAGTGACAAAAAATATAGCAATAATCGAGTTAAACAACTACTAATTTATCAACCTTGAATTCTTTGAAATTGTTAATAAAATAAGGGGAAAATTAGGTGTGGCGTGTCCCGAAAACTCCTACGGAAACGTTATATTAGCGGGATTTTAATACTAAGGTAAATTTTAACAAACGGAATATGTCAGACGGATCAAAATTAATCCCGATCAACATTGAAGATGAAATGAAGACGGCCTATATCGACTATTCGATGTCGGTCATTGTGTCACGTGCACTGCCAGATGTGCGTGACGGATTAAAACCCGTACACCGCCGTGTGCTTTTCGGAATGTACGAGTTGGGCGTCTTGTCTAATCGCGCCCACAAGAAATCAGCGAGAATCGTAGGAGAGGTGTTGGGTAAATATCACCCGCACGGTGACTCTTCTGTATATGATACCATGGTACGTATGGCCCAGGAATGGAGCTTGCGCTATCTTTTGGTCGACGGCCAGGGTAACTTCGGGTCGATCGACGGCGACAGCCCTGCGGCGATGCGTTATACCGAAGCGCGCATGAAGAAGATTTCGGAAGAGATCTTGGCCGACATCGACAAGGAAACGGTCGATTTCCAGCTCAACTTCGACGACACGCTCGAGGAGCCGAAAGTCATGCCGACGCGTGTTCCCAATCTTCTGATAAACGGTGCTGCCGGTATTGCGGTAGGTATGGCCACGAACATGGCGCCACACAACCTCACCGAAGTCATCAACGGAACGCTTGCTTATATCGATAACGAAGAAATCGAGATCGACGAATTGATGAACCACATCAAAGCCCCGGATTTCCCGACGGGCGGTGTGATTTACGGATACGAAGGCGTTCGCGAGGCATTCAAGACCGGTCGCGGCCGGATCGTGATGCGCGCCAAAGCGAATTTCGAGGAAGTTGACGGACGCGAAGCCATCGTCGTGACCGAAATCCCGTATCAGGTCAACAAAGCCGAAATGATCAAAAAAACGGCCGACCTCGTAAACGAAAAGAAAATCGAAGGCATCTCGAACATCCGCGACGAATCGGACAGGACCGGAATGCGTATCGTATATATCCTCAAAAGAGAAGCCGTTCCGAACGTCGTTTTGAACACGCTTTACAAATACACCCAATTGCAGTCGTCTTTCAGCGTGAACAACATCGCGCTCGTTAACGGACGCCCGCAGTTGCTCAACCTCAAGGATCTTATCCATTATTTCGTCGAGCACCGTCACGATGTGGTGGTCCGCCGTACACAGTTCGAATTGCGCAAAGCCGAAGAACGCGCCCATATTTTGGAAGGTCTGATCATCGCTTCCGATAACATAGACGAAGTGATCCAGTTGATCCGTGCGTCGAAAGACGGAGATGAAGCGAGAGCGAAATTGATCGAACGCTTCAACCTGTCCGAAATCCAGGCACGCGCGATCGTCGAGATGCGTTTGCGCCAGTTGACAGGTCTTGAGCAGGATAAGTTGCGTGCGGAATACGAAGACATCATGAAGCTCATCCAACGCTTGAAGGATTTGCTCGCAAGCAAGGAACTCCGAATGGAACTCATCAAGCAGGAACTTGAAGAAATCCGCGACAAATACGGAGACGAAAGACGTTCTACGATAGAATATTCGGGCGGAGACGTAAGTATAGAAGACTTGATCGCCGATGAAAGCGTAGTCATCACGATTTCGCACGCGGGTTACATCAAACGTACGCCGCTTTCGGAATACAAAACCCAGAACAGAGGTGGAGTCGGACAAAAAGGCGTGGCGACGCGCGATGCCGATTTCCTTGAGCATCTGTATGTGGCGACGAACCACCAATACATGATGTTCTTCACCCAAAAAGGAAAATGTTACTGGATGCGCGTTTACGAAATTCCCGAAGGAAACAAGACGAGCAAAGGCCGTGCGATCCAAAACCTGATCAACATCGAGAACGACGACAAGGTCAAGGCATTCATCTGTACGCAGGATCTGAAGAATACCGAATACGTGAACAATCATTACGTGATCATGGTGACCAAGCAAGGTCAGGTCAAGAAAACGTCTTTGGAGCAATATTCACGTCCGAGAACAAACGGTGTCGCAGCGATTACCATCCGCGAAGACGACGAGCTGTTGGAAGCAAAATTGACAACCGGAAACAGCCAGGTTCTTGTTGCCGTGAAGTCTGGTAAACTCGTGCGTTTCGAAGAAGGGAAAACACGTCCGATGGGTCGTACAGCATCTGGAGTACGAGGCATCACGCTTGCCGACGACAAAGACGAAGTGATCGGAATGGTGACCGTGAACGATATGGAATCCGAAAT
This sequence comes from Flavobacterium agri, assembly GCF_013401995.1. GTDB lineage: Bacteria > Bacteroidota > Bacteroidia > Flavobacteriales > Flavobacteriaceae > Flavobacterium > Flavobacterium agri. The sequence goes on along the minus strand of NZ_JACBJI010000001.1, from coordinate 787,617 downwards.
TTTGGTCGTATCCGAAAACGGTTACGGAAAACGTTCGTCGCTCGAAGATTACCGTATCACAAACCGTGGCGGAAAAGGAGTGAAGACGCTCAACATCACCGACAAGACCGGAAAACTGGTTTCGATCAACAACGTGACCGATGCCGATGATTTGATGATCATCAACAAATCGGGATTGACGATCCGCATGGCCGTCGAGGATTTGCGCGTCATGGGGCGTGCCACTCAAGGTGTGCGCCTGATCAACATCAAAGGAAACGATTCCATCGCGGCCGTTACGAAAGTCATGAAGGAAGAAGAAGCCATCGATGTGGATGCCGAAACGGTTGAAGCAAACGGTCCGATTTCCGATGAAGATATCGCAAACGACGACCTTTCAGTGGAAACCGATGAAACCAACGACGAATCCCAAGAATAACAAACACAACTATTATGAAATTACGCAATTTAGCATTGGCCTCGATTCTGGCGGTATCGCTTTCGGCCAGCGCACAAAAGGATGAGCTTAAGACACTTAAGAAACTGTATGCCATCGAGCAGATGTCGGCAAAGGACATAAGCGAATACAAGGCAGCTTTGAATAAAGCGGAACCTTTGGTTTCGGAACCAGCAGATAAGGTATACTATAATTTTTACAAAGGAATGTTGCCGCTTCTTGAAATCGGTCTACAGGAAAATGCGTCTAATCCACAATTCGTGATGAATGCGTTATCGCCAGAAAGAGTAGATTTTTTGGCCAAGTCGTTGAACGCCACGCTCGACTACGAGAAAACGAACAAAAAGGTGTATACAGATGACATTAAGGAGACCGTTACCTCGTTCAGGCCGACTTTGTTGAATTACGCCGTCGGTTTAGGCAGTGCCGGAAAAAACAAGGAAGCTGCCAAAATCCTGCATTCTATTTACGAAATGGATAAAACCGATGTAGACGTGTTGTACTACGCGGCCAGCTATGCGGTGAACGGACAGGATTACGACAATGCAGTCTCGTATTACAAAGAACTGAATGCGGCTAAATACACGGGTGAGAAAACCGTATACACTGCCAAGAGCAAACTTAATGACAAGTACGAGAGTTTCAATTCTAAAGCGGAACGTGACCAGGCCGTAAAACTCGGAACGCACGTTTTGCCTAAAGAAGAGCAGGAACCGTCAAAGCAATCGGAAATTTATTCGAACCTGGTGCGTATCCTACTGCAACAAAAAAAGGATGAGGAAGCCAAAAAGGCATTGGCCGAAGGTATGGCGATCCTGCCTAACGATGCCACACTCAAAACGCTCCAGTCTGAAATGGTCTTGAGCAGTGCGAATTACGAAGACTATAAAAAAGTGGCCAACACAAGTGATCCGAATGCTACTTACAACCTTGGCGTTTTGGCGTTCCAAGAGAAAAAAATGGCCGAAGCCGAAAAGCATTTCGACGAAACCATCAAACTCGACCCGAACTATACCAATGCTTACGTGAACCTTTCGGCGGTAAAACTCGCAGCCGACAAGCCGTTGACCGAGCAAATGAATAAATTGGGAACATCTGCGGCCGACAACAAAAAATACGACCAGCTTAAAGCCCAGCGTATCGCGCTTTTCAAATCGGTATTGCCGTATCTTGAAAAAGCCCACGAGCTTGCTCCAGAAGACGGCAATGTAGTGACCAACCTATTGAGCGTTTACGGTTATCTTGAAATGACCGATAAGTACAAGGCGCTAAAAGCCAAGCAACAAGGTAAATAAGTTTGCAAAACTCAATAAAAAACCCGGATTCGCGTCCGGGTTTTTGTTTTATATGTATTTCTTGATTACCCTTAATTTATGGGTATGGCGATTGGTTTCCGCGTTGTAGATTCCCAAATGGTCAAGTCTGTCTATCCTGACTTTTCCGCTTGCGTGGATGATGTAATTGTTCTCCATGATCAAACCCACGTGAATGATATTGCCTTCCTCATTGTCGAAAAACGCTAAATCACCAGGCTCGCTTTCTTCTATAAAACTCAAAGGTTCGCCCTCCAAAGCCTGTTGAGACGCGTCTCTCGGCAACTGATAACCGTTGAGTTTGTACACCATTTGCGTTAGTCCCGAACAATCAATCCCGAAAGGGGTTTTTCCGCCCCATAAATACGGAGCGTTGAGATACATGAAAGCCGTCGGGATCAAATTCGATTTCGGACGGATTCCCGAAACCTTCAAACCTTCAAAATCAAACTGCTGCGTATTGATTTCTTCCGAATTCAAAAACGAAAGCGAAGCCCCGAGAGGAATCGGCATCAGCAAATTGTTCGCACCCGTCACGTATTCGATCAGATCCGAATTCAACACGATCGCCGTATCCGACAAAAGTTTGTAATCGGCCTGCGAAATCTTTTGGTATTGTTTCGTATCGATCCAACCTTCGTAAGAATCGTAAGCCAACTTGATGCGCGTCCAGTTGTTTTTGGTCTCGAGCACTTCGAAATGCTCGCCAAAAAGCACTTGTGACACAATTTCGCTGCGATCGCTGTTTTCAGCTCGCAAAGGAATGATGGCTAGATTACAGATTCCGAACATTAAATGTTGTTTGTTAGTAGGAGCTTTTTCCTGCTATTCGCTGCTAGCTTTCTTAAAAAATACGGTTTTGCAAAAGTCGCTTCCGGCTTCCGTTGGTCGCCGTCACCGTCTTGCAAAACCAGTACTTTTTTTCAAAAGGCTATCCGCTGCTATCAGGGCTAGGGTTCGCTACAAAAATACGAACTCAGTCCAAATCAAAAAAGCGATTCGCCCAATTATGCTCTTTCGAGGACGATTGCCGAAGCACCGCCGCCTCCGTTACAGATCGCAGCCGCTCCGATTTTGGCGTTGTTCTGTTCCAAAACGTTGAGCAAAGTCACGATGATACGCGCTCCGGACGCACCTAGCGGGTGACCCAAAGAGACCGCGCCTCCGTTTACGTTTACTTTATCTGCAGGCAATCCGAGGATTTTTGCGTTCGCCAATCCGACAACAGAGAACGCCTCATTGAATTCGAAGAAATCGACGTCGTCTTTAGAAATTCCGGCTTTGTCCAATGCTTTCGGAAGCGCTTTTGCCGGAGAAGTAGTGAACCATTTCGGCTCTTGTTCGGCATCCGCATAGCCTTTGATGTAGGCAAGCGGTTTCAATCCGAGTTCTTTGGCTTTGTCTTCGCTCATCAACACCAAAGCGGCGGCTCCGTCGTTGATTGTAGAGGCGTTTGCGGCCGTAACCGTTCCTTCTTTTGTAAACGCAGGGTTCAATGCCGGTATTTTGTCGAGTTTTACGTTTGTGTATTCCTCGTCTTTGGCAACCACTACAGGTTCTCCACGTCTTTGGGGAACGGCAACCGGTACGACCTCGTTGTCGAATTTCCCGGCATCCCAAGCCTTGGCCGAACGCTCGTATGATTGAATTGCGAAAGCATCTTGCTCTTCACGTGAAAAGTTGTATTCCTTGGCGCATGCATCGGCGAAGACACCCATGGCGTTGTTGTCGTAAGCGTCGCTAAGACCGTCTCTCTGCAATCCGTCGATAAGATTCGCGCCCCCGAACTTCACGCCAGTCCTCATCTGGACGTAATGCGGGATCATGCTCATGTTCTCCATTCCGCCGGCAACGACGATTTCTGCATCGCCAAGCTGTATGGCCTGCGCGCCTTGCATAACGGCTTTCATACCCGAGGCGCATACTTTATTTACGGTAGTCGTTATTACGGAATTCGGCAAACCGGCACCCAATGCGGCCTGACGCGCGGGAGCTTGTCCTACGCCAGCCTGTACGACGTTACCCATAAGGACTTCGTCGACCATTTCAGGTTTGAGGTTTATCTTGTCCAAAGCGCCTTTAATGGCAGCTGCGCCCAATTGTGGAGCGGCAACGGTAGATAAAGCACCCATAAAACTTCCTATCGGGGTTCTCACAGCCGATACGATAACTACTTTCTTCATGATGGTTTTTTTGTTTGTGTTGCGCGAATTTAGGGAATTTTCAAAATACTTGGGTTCAATTTATGTTTCTGTTAATAAGTTGTAATCAATTATCGGATTTATGGAAAATTTGCCAAATCGAGAATCGAAAAGCATTTTGAGTCAGAATAAGAAATTTCAGATATCAGATTCACAGCGCTTTAAGTTTTAAATGACAGGTATTGTCAAATTATTTTTATCTGTTATTGTCAAACCCGATAAACCTGACTATATTTGCACCGCTTTAAAACAAAGGTCGCATAGCTCAGCTGGATAGAGCACCTGCCTTCTAAGCAGGCGGTCGAAGGTTCGAATCCTTCTGCGATCACGAATGAATGCAAAAACCAAACAAAAAAGGCCCAAGCTTGCTTGAGGCCTTTTTTGTTTGGTTTTTGCATTCTCAGAGCGGAGCTCTGAAGGATGGCGCAAAGCGCAATCCTCGTGATTTGTAAATCCTTTAAAACTATAAACTTAAAAAAGATGTCGCGAAGCGACATCATCAAAACAAGCGGTCTCAATTCCCAAAAATGAGAATCTAAGATTAAGGATAAGTAATAGATTGGTGAGTTGAATAAATGCGGGCGGTGAGTTCTGCGATAAGAGTGCGTTAATTTAACAGGATTACGCTGCGCGTGATCCTGAGAGTGGGTGTCGACCCAAAGAAAATCCTTTACGCGATGCTGCGCATCGCACGGTCTTTTTTGTTTTATAGAAAAATAGCTCGAGCGAGCTCGGCCATTTTTCTACAAAACAAAAAATCCCTCCGCATTACATGCGGAAGGATTTTCTTTGTCGGGGTGGCAGGATTCGAACCTGCGACCTCCTGGTCCCAAACCAGGCGCGATGACCGGGCTACGCTACACCCCGAAATCCAGTAAGCAAAGCATTACTGAATATAATTTTAAAAGCGGAGAGACAGGGACTCGAACCCTGGCGACGATTGCTCGCCGACAGATTAGCAATCTGCTCCGTTACCACTCCGGCACCTCTCCTAAATGCAAAAGAACTTTTGGCTTTTTGCGGTTGCAAATGTAAACGTTCAATCGATATTTTACAAAATAATGACTTCTTTTTTTAAAAGTTTTTCAGGTGAGATTTTAAAGCGGTTAATTGTCAGTACTTAACATAAATTTTTCCGTTTCCTAAACTTTTGATTTTTCGCTATCTTGAACAAAAATCAAATGATGCCATCCGTAAAAGCCTTCGCATATCTTTTAATACTTGCTCTTTTTTGGAATTGCAAAAGCAAACAGCAACAACTCGAAGGAATCCAACCTTCGGGGGACATCATCGCTACATCCGATTTTCCTAAAACGGTTACGCCCAAAAAGAGCGAAAGACCAAAAGGCATGCCCGCCATTCCAGACACGACGTTTGTCGATCTCAAAAATTACAGCACCGATTTCGTTTACGACATCAAATACGCCACGACCGATAATTTCCTAAAAAGCCAAGTATACGAATGCCCCGAATGCTTCCTGCGTCTCAAGACCGTGCAGGCGTTGATGCAAGCCAATCAGGATTTCCTCAAATTGGGATTCCGCATCAAGATATTCGATTGCTATCGCCCGCTAGACATCCAGAAAAAAATGTGGAAAATCGTATCCAATCCCGATTATGTCGCCAATCCGGCAAAAGGATCGATACACAATAGAGGTGGAGCCGTAGACATCACACTGGTCGATTCAGCAGGAAAAGAACTCGACATGGGAACGGCTTTCGATCACTTCGGACCCGAAGCGGCTGTGGACTACGTCAATTTATCCGAAGAAGTCAAGAAAAACAGGAAGCTGTTGCAAACCGTAATGTCTGCGAATGGTTTTACCGTTTTGCGATCGGAATGGTGGCACTTCAACCTGAACGGGGCTTCAAACTACAAAATCTCGAATGAGAAATGGGACTGCCGCTAATTCATGATGCAATGCAATGCATCGACGAAATAGGTTTCAGGATGGTACGTAAGTCCGTCGGCTTCCGAGATCAGCTCGCTTTTGACAATGTAGTCAAGCGTTTCGGTACCATATCGGATGCGCATGAGGTTTACTGGCGATTTTTTGAGTTCCTCGTACGAATCTTTCATAAAGAGGAAAACGCCCGTTTGTATGCGGTTGTTGATGCCGGCTTGGTCGCGAACCATCGTTCCGCAGTTGTCGTTTCCGGCATAAACTAAAGTCACGACCTTTCCGTTTGCCAATTGCAGGTACATGCGTGAATTGCTGTCGAAACAGTTCGCCTTGATGAAATCGTTACTTTTGTAGATGAACGTCACGTTGAGCGCGGGCAAATCGTCGGTCTTTACCAAAGAGAAGAAAATCCGCGAAGAAGTCGCTCCGAATACCTTTTCGTAAAAAGCATATTCGCGTGTAGATTTATACGTCCCGAGGCTGTCTTTTACATTGGTGCTGAAGTCGCATGGTTTCTGGCAATACGCGAATGAAATCGACAACAGGGCGATCACGAGGGCAAAACGTTTCATCAAATCAAATTTTGGCGCAAAGTAAAACTATTTTGTCGTTTGGATAAGCGGTCGTGAAAAAAGAATAGGAATCGCCTCCGTCAAGCATCTTCCATTTCTGGCGCAGCTTTTCTACGGTTTCGGGGAAATTGCGCACCGAAACATTCGTCTTTTTGCCTTGAAGATGGGTTTTCATCGCGTTTTTGTCGTAATCCAAAACGGTTTGGATCTCAAAAATCCTTCCCGGAAAATCGTGAACTAGCGTTTCCGAAGTGTACAAATGCGAATGCTTGTGCAGTTTTGTGAGCCCGAATCGACGTCCGATCAAATCGAAAGCGCCCGATTTGTATATGGCGGTATTGGGCTCGTAAAGGTATTTTTTAGGAGTTCCGAATTCACTTTCCACATACATTTCGGAAATTAAAAATGAGAATTCCTGTGTGCTGTTCTTTAATAGGTTGACCGATTTGATTTGAAGCGATCCGATAAAATCTTTTCGGACTTCAAAAAGTAATTCCTTGACTTCGTTTTCGACAGCGACGATATGAATGGCCGAAACATGCGAGAGTTCTTTCAAACCTGCGGTTATATCTAAAAGCGGCGCCGTCTTTATGAGGATGTTGTCCGAAAAGGAAAAGTAGAAATCGAGAAGTTCGGGAACGTTCGGAAGGCAATCTGCCAAAAGGAAAACCTTTCCCTTGGTGTCGTTTCGGCGCGAAGGATCGATGTAAATCCAATCGAAACGCGTTTCGAGGTTTTTAAGGATTTCGGTACTGTCGCCGCTTTCACAAACAATGTTGTGGCGTTCGAGTCGCTTGAAATTGTGAGCCGCTATTTCAGATAATTCGGGATTCATTTCGCAATGCACGACCTGATTTACCTGTTTCGAAAAGTAAAAATCGTCCACGCCGAAACCGCCCGTCAGATCGATGAGTTTTTCACCCGAAACCAAGTGCGATTTATACTCGGCCGTTTTTTCGGAAGACGTCTGTTCTACGGAAATTTTCGAAGGATAAACGATTCCGCCCGTATTGAACCAACCCGGCAATTTGTCTTTGGCCTTGGCACGAGCCGAAATCTGGTTCAGCAATTCTTTATAATCGGCATCGGGAAACGGATTTTTGGCCAACGCGAGTTTTTTCACGTCCGAAAACGTATGGTCGGCAATCCATTTCTGGACATCGTCGCGAAGCAAATCCCGGTTCACGGCTAGATTTTTCGCGTTAGCAGTTGCACGATCTTGTTGTCCGGGAAGAATTCTTTCGCGATGACTTTGAGTATCGTATACATGGGCACGGCGATCACCATTCCCAAAATCCCGAAAAAGAAGCCGGCAGCGAGAATCACCAGGAAAATCTCAAGCGGATGAGAGTTGACGCTGTTCGAGAAAATCAGCGGGCCCGTGAGGTTATTGTCGATCAGTTGCACGATCCAGAATCCGAAAAGCACATAGATCGTCGTCGGCAATATCTCGCTTTGGAAATCGCTTCCCAAATTGCTGAGCATCGTGAGTACTGCGGCCAAAATCGAACCGATAAGCGGCCCGACGTACGGAATGATGTTCAAGACCGCGCACAAAAATGCGATGATGAGTGCGTTCTCGACACCGAAAATGAGCAGGACGACAAGGTATAGAACGAAAATGATCAACAGCTGCACGAGCAATCCGATGAAATAACGCGACAGTAAATAATCGATCTTGTCGAGCGAATTCAGGATTTTTTCCTTGTGGGTTTCCGGGAGGCTTACGCGGATGATGTTGGTGAACATCTGCCTGTCCTTCAAAAAGAAGAACGTGATGAAAAGCACCGAAGCCAATCCGACGCCGAAACTGCTGATCGTGCCCAAGACCATATTGAGGAAATTCGGGATGAAATTGAAGTTGATCTTCGAAGTCATGTTCGATTCCTTGAGCAATTTGGCCGAATCGATGTTATGGCTTTCGAGCCAATTGCTCGCCTGGTCGATTAATTGGATGACATTCTGTTCGATCGCCGCCGTGTTCAGAAGCGAGAGATTGTGTCCTTGTGAAGCGACCAGAGGCACGAACATCATGATGAATCCGAAAATGAATCCGACGAAAACCAGCAAAGTCGTAAGCACCGCGAAAATGTTGCGGAACTTGCACTTGTTCTTGAGGAATTTCACGATCGGCATTCCGATCAACGTCAGGATCAACGAAACCGCCAGATATACGATTACCGATTGCACGAGCCATAAAAAATACAAAACGAGTACGATCGCGACCAAAACGCCGACGGCTTTGAGGATTCCTTTGGCTAATGTGTTCGAAGTCATATCAGTTGCTGAAAACGTAATTGATGATATTGGCGCCCATTTTGAGCGCTTTTTCACGCACGTCGGCCGGGTCGTTGTGTACTTCAGGGTCTTCCCATCCGTCGCCAAGGTCGGTTTCGAACGTATACAGCAACGCGAGCCGTCCGTCTATAAAAATCCCGAACGCTTGCGGGCGCTTGCCGTCGTGTTCGTGTATTTTAGGGATTCCCGATGAAAACACGTTGGGTTTCTGGAAAATCGCGTGGTTTGCGGGCAATTCTACCAAAGCGTTGCTCGGGAAAATCCGTTTGATTTCACGACGGATGTATTCGTCCATGCCGTAATTGTCATCTATATGAAGAAATCCGCCACCTTCAAGGTAATTGCGCAGGTTCTGGATGTCGTTGTCGCTGAACACCACATTGCCGTGGCCGGTCATGTGTACGAACGGGTAGGAGAGCAGGTCGGGGCTTCCGGGTTCGACCGTTGCAGGTTTCGCCGTGATGCGCGTATTGAGTGTGCGGTTGCAATACTTGATCAGGTTCGGAAGCGAGGTTGGATTGGCGTACCAATCACCACCTCCGTTGTATTTCAAAAGCGCAATTTCCTGGGCATTTCCGTTGAAAACACTGACTATTAGAAAAAGGAAGATTAGTTTTTTAAACATTGTGTTTCCAATTATTTATTACCATTATTATTCAGAATGCGTTTTCCTGCCGAGTCTAATAAAAAATAACAATAAAGAATAAAAATTATAATTCATTTAATAGAATGACGGTATGGCAAGCCACTACAGCCGCGGTTTCCGTACGCAATCTAGTTTCGCCTAAAGATACGGGAATATAGCCGTCTGCAAGGGCGAGCGCAATTTCTTTTTCGGAAAAATCACCTTCGGGTCCGATCAGTATCGTCGCATCCACACCTTTTTGCAGTTCGCTTTTGAACGACTTCTTGTCGGTTTCCTCACAATGTGCGATGAATTTTTGCCCATCCGGTTTCGTTTTCAGGAATTCCTTGAACGTCATGGCTTCATTGAGTTTGGGAAGATGGTATTGGTTCGATTGTTTCATTGCCGACACCACGATTTTCTCGAAACGGTCGATTTTTACCTGAGTGCGTTCCGATCGGTCGCAGATGATGGGCGTGATTTCCGAAACACCGATTTCCGTAGCTTTTTCAAGAAACCATTCGTATCGGTCGTTCATTTTGGTTGGTGCGACGGCTAAGTGCAAATGGAATGGCAACGGTTGCGATTTTTCCTCAGACACGATTTTGACCGTGCATTTGTTGTCTGAAGCGAGCGTTATTTCGGTCTTGAATAAAGAACCTAAACCATTGGTCACGTAAACTTTGTCGCCCGTCGTTTTTCGCAATACTTTAACGATGTGGCGGCTTTCTTCCTTGTCGAAGATGAAGGTGTCGGTTTGGGCGTTTATTTCGGGAGTGTAGAACAGTTGCATCAGAATTCGATTCTTGCTTTCGATACGACCGACGCATCTTCAAAATCGCCGTCGAGGAATTTGTAATAACCCGCGATGCCGATCATTCCGGCGTTGTCTGTCGTGTATTCGAATTTAGGGATGAACGTCTTCCAGCCCAAATCGGTTTCGGCGTCTTTCATCGCTTTGCGGATTCCGGAATTGGCCGAAACACCTCCGCCAATGGCCACTTGTTTGATTCCGGTTTGTTCGACGGCCAGTTTCATCTTGTCCATCAAAATCTCGATGATCGTATGCTGGATGGACGCACAGATGTCGTCGCGGTTTTCCTCGATAAAATTCGGATTTGCCGCTTTGTTATTTTGGATGAAGTATAAAATCGCGGTCTTCAATCCCGAAAAACTGAAGTCGAGACCCGGAACTTTGGGTTTGGTGAAACTAAAAGCCTTCGGATTGCCGATTTGCGCATATTTGTCTACAAGCGGCCCGCCCGGATACGGAAGTCCTAGGATTTTCGCACTTTTGTCGAACGCTTCTCCAACCGCATCGTCTGTAGTTTCGCCTATGATTTCCATATCGAAAAACGAATTCACCTTGACGATTTGCGTGTGTCCGCCCGAAATGGTGAGCGCAAGGAACGGGAATTCGGGTTTGTCGAATCCTTGCTCGTCTATGAAATGCGCCAAAATATGGGCTTGCATGTGATTGATCGCGATAAGCGGTACATCGAGTGCGAGTGCCAACGATTTGGCGAACGAACTTCCGACGAGAAGCGAACCCATCAATCCCGGACCTTGCGTAAATGCGATTGCCGAAAGCTGTTTGCGGTCTATGTTGGCGCGTTTCAACGCCGTATCGATTACGGGCACGATATTCTGTTGATGGGCGCGCGAAGCCAATTCGGGTACGACGCCTCCATATTCGTTGTGTATCGACTGGTTCGCCACAACATTAGACAATACCTTGTCGTTATGCAATACGGCGGCTGCGGTGTCGTCGCACGAACTTTCTATCGACAGGATAAATACATCCTTTTGGCTCATAAAATGGCACTTTTTTTGAGTTATCTTTGGGCAGAGTTAAAAAGGCAAAATTAAAACATTAACGGGTATCAAAAAATTTAAAAAAATAGCAATCCGGACGGTGATCGCCTTGATCCTGTTTTTGCTTATGACAGGCATCTTACTGTCGCTTCCGCCCGTACAGACCAAACTCGCCCAATACCTTACCGAAAAAATCAACGAAGACTACGGCACGGACATCAAAGTCGACAAAGTGGCCATCAGCATTTTCGGCAGCGTGAAACTCAACACGGTGATGATCCGCGACTACAAAAAAGACACGCTGATTTACGCGAACCGCATACAAACCAATATCTTAAGCTTCAAAAGATTGTACGGAGGCGACCTGCTTTTCGGCGACATCCGCGCAGACGGCATGGTCTTCAACATGAAAACCTACAAAGGCGAGCGCGAGACCAACCTCGACAAATTCCTCAAGCTTTTCGACGAACCCGGAGCAAAACCGTCGGGCAGGAAATTTTTGCTAAAAGCCGATAATCTTTACGTTTCGAACAGCCGTTTCATCCTTCTCGACGAAAACCGGCAAAACCCGAAAGACGCCGATTTCCGCAAGCTCGACGGACGCATCAAAGATTTTATGGTGTACGGGCCCGAAGTCACGATGGACATTCGCGAACTGGCGTTCATGGATTACCGCGGGCTTTATGTGAAGAACCTTACGGCGCTTTTCAAATACAACAAAACCAACATCAGTCTCAAGAATCTCGATGTGAATACCGCGCATTCGTTGATGAAAGGCGATGTGTTGCTAACGTATGTGAAATCTGATTTTTCCGATTTCAACAACAAAGTCAAGTTCGACATCAACGTCAAACAGGCGACTTTGGCCACGAACGACATCTACTATTTCTACAAGGAAATGGGCCGCAACAAGTATTTCAGTCTTACGTCGCATGTGACGGGAACGCTGAATAATCTTTACGCCCAAAACCTCAAACTGAAAGACGAAAAGGGTTCCGAGATCATCGGCGACGTGCGTTTCAAGAACCTTTTCGGGAAAACCGGACAGAATTTCTATATGAACGGCACATTCGATCGCGTGTATTCCGATTATCAGGATCTGGTCGATCTGTTGCCCAACGTATTGGGTAAAAAACTTCCGACGAACCTCAAAAAACTCGGCAAGTTCAACATGTCCGGCAGGGCCGAAATCACCACTTCGTCTATAGATACGGAACTTTCGATGACGACTTCGCTCGGCAACATCAAGACCGAAATCGTGATGACCGACATCGGAAACATCGACAATGCCGAATATACGGGACACATCATACTCGACAATTTCGACATCGGGAATTTCCTCGACAAACGCGATTTGGGAATCGTGAGTCTTGACGTAGACGTAGACGGAAAAGGTTTCAAACAGGAATACATGGACACGTCGTTCTCGGGCGACATCTTCAAGATCCGTTACCGCGACTACGTGTACAGCAACATTTTGGTCAACGGGAATTTCACCAATCCGGTGTTCGAAGGCCAGGTGTTCGTAAACGATCCGAACCTGTTCATGGATTTCGACGGAAAGGTCAACCTCGGCAAAAAAGAGATCGAATACGATTTCCACACCAAGATCGACTATGCGAACCTGGGCAAGATGCGTTGGGTCAAGAACGATTCGATCGCGGTGTTCAAAGGCGACATCAGTACGCAGATTTCGGGAAATTCTATAGACGATCTTCAGGGCAACATCCACATCAACCAAACCTCTTACCAGAACAAGCGCGACATTTATTATTTCGAGGATTTTTCGATAAACGTCTCATTCGACCAAAACCGCGTGCGTACGATAGCGATCAATTCACCCGACATCATAGAAGGCGAGATCGTCGGAAAATACAAATTCGACCAGATGCCGAAAATGATAGAGAACTCGCTCGGAAGCCTGTACGCGAACTACACGCCTTACAAAATCGCGAAAGGACAGTACATGAAGTTCAACTTCGCGATTTACAACAAAGTGCTCGAAATTTTCCTTCCGGGGATAACGATCGGGCCGAATACGCAGGTCGCGGGCAGCATCAATTCCGACAACAACGACTTCAAGTTCAGGTTCGATTCGCCACAGATCGGCGCTTACGAGAATTATTTCGACAACGTGCGCATCCAGGTCGACAACAAGAATCCGTTGTACAACGCTTATGTCGAAATGGACAGTATCCGAACCAAATGGTACAAAATTTCCGATTTCAGCGCGCTCAACGTCACGGCCCGCGACACGCTTTTCGTAAGGACGGAATTCAAAGGCGGACCGAAAGGGCAGGATGCGTTCAACCTGAACCTGTATCACACGCTCGACAAACAGAAAAACGTGATCGTGGGTTTCAACAAATCGGAACTCAAATACAAAGATTACGTGTGGTATCTGAACGAGGATGATCAGGACGGAAACAAAGTCGTCATGGATCGTTCGTTCAAGAATTTCAATTTCGACAATTTCACGCTTTCGCACTACAACGAACGCATGAAGTTCAACGGATTGATCAACGGCAAAAACAAAAAAGACCTCACGTTGAGTTTCGATCATGTCGATCTTTCGAAATTCACGCCCGATTCCCAGAATTTCCGCGTCAAAGGAAGTCTTAACGGAACGGTCAGCCTCAAGCAGGATGGCGAGATTTATCAGCCGATGTCGTCGGTGCGCATAGATAACCTGTTCGTCAACGAAACCGAAATGGGCAATCTCGTGCTCGATGTGGACGGAGACGACAGCTTCCGGAAATTCTACGTGAATTCGGTACTCGAGAACAAGAATTTCGAAGCGTTCCGCGCAGATGGCGAAATCACGGTAAGTGGCGGCCAGACGTTACTTGATGTCGACATGCGTTTCGACAGGTTCAACCTCGCGATGCTCAATGCGTTGCTAAGCGGGGAAGCCATTTCGGATATCAAAGGTTTTGCTTCGGGCAATGCGAGGATCGACGGCGCTTTCAGCGATCCCGACGTGAACGGAAGGTTGTATCTGGACGACGCGTCGCTCAAAGTGCCGTACCTGAATACGCAATACGAAATGGATAAGCGATCGGTAGTCGATGTGACCGAAACCCAATTCCTGATCCGCAATACCGGGATTACCGATACGAAATACAAAACCGTTGGTACGCTCGAAGGCCGCATCGAACACAAGAAATTTGCCGATTGGGAACTCGATCTGAACATCGCTTCACAACGCTTGCTTGCACTCGACACACAGGACAGCGATGACGCGGCGTATTACGGAACGGCGTTCATAAACGGAACGGCTTCTATTTCGGGTCCGACGAACGGCTTGTTCATCAAGGTCGATGCGAAATCGGAACAGGGCACTTCGATCAAAGTACCGATCAACAATACGGAATCGACGGGATCGAGAAGTTACATCCACTTCCTGAGTCCGAAAGAAAAATACAACCTCGAGAAAGGCATCGTAGAACAGGTGCGCAATTACAACGGTTTGGAACTCGAGTTCGACTTCGATATCACGCCTGAAGCCGAAGTGGAAGTCATCATTGACAAAAACAGCGGCCACAGCATCAAAGGCAAAGGCTTCGGATCGTTATTGTTCAAGATCAATACGCTCGGTAAATTCAATATGTGGGGCGATTTCCAGGCATACGAAGGGATTTACAACTTCAAGTACGGCGGCTTGATCGACAAGAAATTCGCGCTCAAGAAAGGCGGCTCGATCACTTGGGAAGGTGACCCTATGCGTGCCGTGCTCAATATGGAAGCCGTATATAAAACGACGGCGAACCCGGCAATTTTGCTCGAGAATCCATCGGTGAACAAAAAAGTTCCGGTAGAAGTCGTGATTGGCGTACGCGGCAACTTGTCGAACCCGGAGCCCGATTTTGCGATCAACTTCCCGACAGTGAGTTCGGTGCTCAAATCGGAAATCCAATACAAACTCGACGATAAGGACACACGCCAAACGCAGGCGTTGTATTTGCTTTCATCGGGTACGTTCCTGAGTCCGGAAGGCGTGAACGAGTCCGATTTTGCGGGCAACCTGTTCGAAACCGCAAGCGGATTGATTGGCGATATTTTCCAGGATCCCGATTCCAACATCAAGGTAGGCGTCGATTTCGTGGCTGCAGACAGACGTCCCGGCACCGAAGCCGACGGTCGTGTCGGTTTTACCGTTTCAACACAGGTTTCAGACCGCATTACGATCAACGGAAAGGTCGGCGTTCCGGTAGGTGGCGTGAACGAATCGGCTATCGTGGGCGATGTGGAAGTGCAATACCGCGTCAACGAAGACGGTACGATGAACCTGCGCGTGTTCAACCGAGAGAACGACATCAACTACATCGGACAAGGAATAGGTTATACGCAAGGCGTCGGTATTACCTATGAGGTCGATTTCGATACGTTCAAGGAACTCATCAATAAGTTGTTCAAGAATACGAAGATCGATCTTGAAAAAGCCGATTCCGAAGTGCCTGATTCGTACATACACGAAGGCATGAATTTTACGCCCGTAAAAGACAAAAAACAAAAGAAACCGACTACTTCAAAACCGAATACGGAAGCAGTTCCGCCACCGTCGCCAGAAGACGGTAATTGATACGATATCTTAGTTTCGTATTTATTCCGACGAAGGAGGAATCTGGGTAGATTAAAGGCTGAGATTCCTCCTCCGTCGGAATCCCAAAAACATCCCTCAAACACTTATTACAAGCGGCTTTCCGAAAACTTATCAACGAAAACGTTTGAAAATATCGCAAATGCTAAAGTAGTAATAATGGTGCCGAAAAAATGGCCCATATTTGCTAAGTTTACATTTTAATACCATAATAAATGTCAAAAACAATAAAAAGGATTGGTGTGCTGACATCGGGTGGGGATTCGCCCGGAATGAACGCTGCCATCCGTTCCGTGGTGCGTACTTGTGCGTATCACAATATTGAATGCGTAGGTATTTACAGAGGTTACCAAGGAATGATTGAAGGCGATTTCAAGGAAATGGGACCGAGAAGCGTCAACAACATCGTCAATAAAGGCGGAACGATCCTCAAATCGGCACGTTCCAAAGATTTCATGACCCCGGAAGGTCGTCAAAAAGCCTTTTCCAATATCCAAAAAGCCGGAATCGATTCACTTGTAGTCATCGGCGGTGACGGAAGTTTTACAGGAGCCGAAGTCTTCAATTCCGAATTCAACATCCCGATCATGGGAATTCCGGGCACTATCGACAACGACATTTATGGTACGAGCTTCACGCTTGGCTACGATACGGCACTCAACACGGTTGTAGAAGTCATCGATAAGATTCGCGACACGGCTTCATCGCACAACCGTCTTTTTTTTGTAGAAGTTATGGGTCGCGACGCCGGTCATATCGCGCTTAACGCCGGAATCGGTGCGGGTGCCGAAGAAATCCTTATTCCCGAAGAAGACCTCGGGCTTGAGCGTCTGCTCGATTCATTGAAGAAAAGTAAAGCGTCGGGCAAATCGTCGAGTATCGTCGTGATTGCCGAAGGCGACAAGATCGGAAAGAATGTTTTCGAACTTAAAGATTACGTAGAAGCGAACCTTCCTGAATACGATGTTCGCGTTTCTGTTCTCGGACACATGCAACGCGGTGGCGCGCCAACCTGTTTCGACCGCGTGCTCGCAAGCCGTCTTGGCGTGAAAGCAGTCGAATCGCTTATTGAAGGCAAATCGAATTTCATGGTCGGGATTTTGGGCGACAAAATTACACTTACGCCGATCGACCAAGCCATCAAAGGACATTCTGAGATTGATCGCGAGCTGCTCAAGGTCGCAGACATCATGTCCACATAACAAAAAAGGTTCAAGATTTGGGTTTCCGCCTGAATTCTGAACCTGATTTTTTTACATGAACTCTATATTAAATCAAATAAAACAAGAAAAATGTCAAAAGTTAAATTAGGAATAAACGGTTTCGGACGCATCGGACGCATCGTGTTCCGCGAAACCTACAACCGCGACAACGTTGAAGTCGTGGCCATCAACGACCTTTTGGACGTAGACCATTTGGCCTATTTGCTTAAATATGATTCCGTACACGGGCGTTTCAACGGAGACGTAGAAGTGAAAGACGGAAAACTATACGTGAACGGAAAGCACATCCGCACGACTGCCGAAAAAGATCCTTCGACTTTGAAGTGGGATGAAGTAGGAGTAGACGTCGTGGCGGAATGTACCGGGATTTTCACCACGATCGAATCGGCACAAGCGCACATCAAAGGAGGAGCAAGAAAAGTAATCATTTCGGCTCCGTCTGCAGACGCACCGATGTTCGTTATGGGCGTCAACCACACCGAAGTGAAAGCTACGGATACCGTAATCTCGAACGCTTCGTGTACGACGAACTGTCTTGCGCCATTGGCAAAAGTCCTCAACGACAACTTCGGTATCGTAGAAGGTTTGATGACGACGGTACACGCATCCACATCTACACAAATGGTAGCCGACGGACCTTCGAGAAAAGACTGGAGAGGCGGACGCGCAGCCAGCGTAAACATCATCCCATCTTCGACCGGAGCTGCAAAAGCGGTCGGAAAAGTGATTCCTTCGCTCAACGGAAAATTGACAGGAATGTCTTTCCGCGTGCCTACCATCGACGTTTCGGTAGTGGATTTGACGGTAAGATTGGAAAAAGAAACGACGTATGAAGAAATCATGGCCGTTTTGAAAAAAGCTTCCGAAACCGACTACAAGAACATTTTGGGCTTTACCGAAGACGACGTGGTTTCACAGGATTTTGTAGGCGATTCACGTACTTCGATCATCGACGCAAAAGCAGGTATCGGATTGAACTCACAGTTCTTCAAGATCGTTTCGTGGTATGACAACGAGTATGGCTATTCTAGCAAATTGATCGACCTTGCCGTGCACACTGCCGGATTGAAATAATTTTTACAAAGGAAAATCCCGTTGGAAACAAGGCGGGATTTTTCTTTTATATTGCATTTTCCGAATTCAGAAGCCAAAGGAAGAACTGCGAACTTTCTCCATCAAAAAGCGGACGTATTTGGGCTTTTTAAACCATTATAACACCCGAGGCGTAGCCGTCCCGAAACATCGGGAGCAAGGAGCGCAGCGGAATAAAACCAAACCATCCAAAGAACCCAATGAAATTATTAGTAGACAGTGGATCGACCAAAGCCGACTGGATCGCGATTGATGATGCGGGCAAGGTGTTGTTCACCACACAATCGCTTGGGGTAAATCCCGAAGTGCTCGGAAAGGACGAGATCGTTTCTCGTTTGGACGACCGTTTCGACATTTCCCACAACAAGAAAAGCGTGACGCATCTGTATTTTTACGGAGCGGGCTGCGGTACGGAGCGCATGAGGAGTTTTCTCGCCGCGATCTTCAGGGATTATTTCCCGAACGCGAACATTTCGGTCAACGAGGATACGTATGCCGCGGTTTACGCGACAACCCCGAAAAACGAGAAGGCCGTGGTCTGCATTTTGGGAACAGGTTCGAACTGCAGTTATTTTGACGGCAAAGAACTTCACCAAAAAGTGCAATCACTCGGATATATCGCGATGGACGACTGTAGCGGAAACCGTTTCGGGCGTGAGTTGATCCGTGCGTATTATTTTAGCAAAATGCCGGCACATCTGGCAACTGAATTCGAAAAAGTACACAATCTCGATCCCGATGTGATCAAGCACAATCTGTACAAAGAACCCAACCCGAACGCGTACTTGGCGACTTTTGCGAAATTCCTGATTCAGCACAAGGACGATGCGTTCTGCAAGAAATTGATTTATGCCGCGATGGAAGATTTCGTCGAATTGTACATCAAACAGTACGACGAACATGCGACAGTTCCGGTGCATTTCATCGGTTCGATCGCGTTCTATTTACGCGAAGAATTGAAAGAAGTTCTCGAGAAGCACAACATCAAGATCGGAAACGTTTTGCGTCGCCCGATTGACGGGTTGATTGCGTATCATTCTTTGAACTAAAAGATTTTAGCCGCGGATTTTACCAGATAAAAAAAGGCGATAACCAATGGTTCGCCTTTTTTTATTTAATGATTTTTATTGAATTCACATCCGCGAATCCGCGACATAAAAATCTATTTTCTGGCAATCATCGAAATCTCGACCGTAACGCCTTTTGGCAAACCGGCCACCTGTACCGTTTCGCGTGCCGGAGCATTCGCTTCGTCGAGATAACTTCCGTAAACGGCGTTGATTTTCGTGAAATCGCCCATGTCCATAATGAAAATGGTGGTTTTGACTACGTGCTCGAATCCCATATCGGCGGCCTCAAGAACCGCTTTGAGGTTTTCCATTACCTGTTTGGTTTCCGATTCTACATTGCCCAAAACCAAATGTCCGGTAGTCGGATCGATCGCAATTTGTCCCGAAGTGTAAAGTGTGTCGCCAAACTGGACGGCTTGGCTGTATGGTCCGATCGGAGCCGGTGCCTTATCGGTGTAAATGATTTTTTTCATGATGCTATGTTGTTGATTGTTTGATTTTCGACTGAAATTTTTTTCAACTGCTTTCCGCAACTGATTCCTGCCGACTAGCGATTCGGCACGCTGCGTTTATCATACTTCACGTCCTGCAATATGCTCGACTTGATACCGATGAAGAAACTCCAATACGTATTCTGTCCGAAAGGTACCCAACTAAAATCCATTTTCCAACTCAACAAGTCGCGCGAAAGACGTATTTGGGTAAACGTAAAGCCTTCCTGTACAAAATCGTAACCCGTAGAGACCCCGACTTTCCACATAGGCGTGATATCGGTATTGGCCGAAACCATGAGCGAGTTGCCCGTAATGTCGCTTTCACGTCTTGAATTCGAATACGTCAGCGAGTAGGCGAGAGTCATGTCCCAAGGAATATCGAGTTTGAACAGGTCTTTGATTTCATTGGTGGCTTCGTCGTCCTTTTGGTCGTCCTGACGTGGATCGCTGGGATCGGTATTCGCGCCGAACAGATCGTCTTCGCGACCACCGTTGCGGACGCCTTGGGAATCCGGGCTTTTCTTTTTGCCTTCCTCTCCGTCGGTACTGGCAAGCGAATAGCCGACGGTAAGGTTCGCGTTGGTCATACGGAACAAGCTTCCGCCGTTGTCGATGTTGAACTTGTTGATTGTCCTTCCTGCATTGTCAAGCGCATAAGGGTTCAAAGTCGCCCCGAAATTGACGTTCATCTTGTCTTTGAACAAAGTCGTTCCGCCCGTAATGCGCAATGGCGACCACTTTAGGGAGTCGGCAGCGATATTATAGGATGTGCTCAAATTGAAGTTGTTGAGCAACATGATTTTTTTCGCTTCTGTTTTCGTCGTATCCCGATCGGTCACTTTGGCTTCGAACGTATTGCTAAGGCTGAACCCGACGCTGTTCGAGACATTTTTTCCCGGAGATCCGAAAATCCCGTTTTCGAAACGCGTGTATTCCTTGACGATGGTTTCGGCCGTGGCCTGAGACGTGTATTTGTCGTAGTATTGGTTAAAGCTCGGCGTGTAGCTGTAAGAAACCGAAGGGCGCATCACGTGACGGATCGCCTGGATTTTCTTATCCTTTCCGAAGTTGAACGTACCATAAATCGTCGTTCCCAACGATGAACCGAAATTGTACGTACGAAATGCATCGAAACCGTTCACGTTATACGTCGTGTCACGCGTCGTCGTAGGATCGTACTCCTTGCGGATCGTCTTGAAATACCAAACCTCGTTATAATTTACAGAGGTCGAGGCACTGAAATAACGGAACAGCTTGAAGTTCGTCGAAAGCGGAATCGTATGCTGGAAACCGGTTTTCGCATCGCGGAACATTTCCGATTTAAAGAACAACGAATCGTAAGTCTGATAGCGGTTTTCGGCCTTCAAACTATATTGGATGTTCATGTTCTTGATAAAGCCTTTCTTCGGGCCGTCTCCGGGAGCGAACGGGAAAATCCTGTCCACGTTCACCTGAAGCGTCGGCAAAGTCATACTGATCGCCTTGCTTTCGGTATTCTGCTGATGGCTTGCCGTAAGCGACATATTGACCTGAGGCACGGTCTGGAATGTCTTCGAATACGAAATCGACGAGCTCAACGTGTTGTTCAGCGACGATCCGACGTTGATCTGGTTGATCGATTGCCTGAAATACTGGCTGCTACCCAAGTTGACCGATGCCGAGAAACGCGAGTTTACGTTTGCTTTCGGATCTTGAGAATGCGACCATTGTATGTTGTAGATACGCTGTTTGGCATAATCGGGATAACCTCTTTCGCCGTTGATGAGATTCTCGAAACGTACATTGAGGTTTCCGCTGAACTGGTAGCGCCACGCATATCGTGACTCAAAGCGCATCGCGTAACTTCCGTTGGTGTAATAATCGCCCAAGACCGCGAGGTCGTAATTGTCGGACAACGCAAAATAATAGCCGATGTTCTGGAGGAAAAAACCACGGTTGTTGCTTTCCCCGTAAGAAGGCAGCAAAATCCCGGATTGCGCCTTATCGGTCATCGGAAAAAACGCGAACGGAAGGAAAATAGGGGTAGGCACGTCCGCAATGACCATGTTCGTGCCACCGACAACGACTTTCTGTCCCGGTACGAATTTGGCGCGTGACGTATAAAAGTAATATTCGGGATTGTCGATGTCTTTCGAAGTCGTGAATCTTGCGCCTTTCATGTAGTAAACCGAGTCGTTCTCGCGCTTAACGATATCAGCTTTTATGTGGAATTCGCTCTGTTCGGTGCGCGAATTCCAGATAAGCGCCTTTTTCGTCTTGGTGTTGAAGCGGATCGAATCGGGCTCGACCACGTTCTGTCCTTGCTTGAAAACAGGGCGTTGCGTCAATTTTCCGGTTGAATCCTTGATGCGGCCCGCATAGATTTCGTCCTTTCCGTAATCGAGCACGATGATGCCCGATTTGAGTTCGATGTCCTGATAATAGACTTCGGCCTCATTAAATAAAGTAAGCTGTTTGGTCTTTTGGTTGAAACGCTCGTAATCCTTGGCTTTTCTCGTAATCTTGCTTTCGAGCAGTGGCTTTTTGGGTTTGAGGCTATCCGGTGCCGAAACCGTTGCAATTTTTAGGCTGTCATCGGCGTTAACAGTAGGAGAAACCGGTTTTTTCGCTTGAGGCTGGTTTTTTGGCGGGATATTTGTCTTGTTGTTTCGGAGTTCCTGGGAGTAGCTTTTTGATGCTCCGACTGTTAGCAAGATTGCTGATAAAACGATATGGAATAAGTTTGCCCGCAACGCTATTAATGCTACTTTTGTAATGATTATGGCTAGATTTCAAGCGCCAAA
Organism: Flavobacterium agri; assembly: GCF_013401995.1. Classification (GTDB taxonomy): domain Bacteria; phylum Bacteroidota; class Bacteroidia; order Flavobacteriales; family Flavobacteriaceae; genus Flavobacterium; species Flavobacterium agri. The sequence goes on along the minus strand of NZ_JACBJI010000001.1, from coordinate 765,191 downwards.
CTTACATATAATTTTCCGTCAAAAATAAATAAATAATGACTTTAGCCTCGCGCATTTCATTAAAATTAACTTTTGCATTTATGGGGATTTCCAACAAGCTGAAACCGTCTGTTTTATTGGTTTTCATCTTCACGTCGATAGGTGTTTTCGCACAAAATCAAAAATTTAAGGTCACGCTCGATGCCGGGCATGGAGGTAAGGATTTCGGAGCGGTCTACAACGGCCACATCGAAAAGAACATCTCGCTTGGCGTCGTCCAGAAAGTAGGCAAGATCCTTGAAAGCACCCCCGGATTCGATGTGGTGTATACCCGTAAATCGGATGTGTTCATCGAACTCGTGGAGCGTGCCAACATCGCCAACCGTGCCGATTCGCACATTTTCGTGTCCATCCACTGCAACGCGAACAAGAATAGCGCGGCCGAAGGCACCGAAACCTACGTGATGGGTATGACCAAGAACGCGTCCAACCTCGAGGCGGCCAAGCGCGAAAACGACGTGATCACGATGGAGAAAGATTACAAACAGAAATATGAAGGTTTCGACCCGCATAACCCGGAAACGATGATAGGTGTAGAGCTCATGCAGGAAGAGTTTCTCGACAACAGCATCTCGCTCGCGAGCAAAATCCAGGATGTGTTCGTAAAATCGCTCGGAAAGAAAAGCCGTGGCGTGAAACAGGCGCCGTATATGGTGTTGCATAAAGCGTATATGCCGCGCGTACTTATAGAAATGGGCTTCATTTCCAATCCTAAAGACGGTTCTTTCCTCGATTCGGAAGACGGACAGGATGAAATGGCACGTGCGATCGCCAATGCCATCATCGGATACAAAAAAGAATATTTCGGAAGCGGCAATTACGATCCGGCAGATGAGCGTCCGTCCCAAAGGATTGTTGAAACCCCGGTTGCGGACACTTCATCCTCGAACACCGTACCCGTTCGCAATAACGTAGAGCCGGTAGTTGTCGACAATTCGGTATCGGGAGTGGTTTTCAAAGTGCAGATTTCGGCCAGCGGCAACAAATTGGCGACGACTCCAAGCAACTTCAAGGGGTTGAGTGGCGTATCGATCATTTCGGACGGCAAGCTCTACAAATATTTTTACGGAGAAACCTCGAACTACGAGAGCGCGCGCCAAAAACTTTCGGAAGCGAAAACAAAAGGATTCCCGTCGGCCTATATCGTGGCTTTTCGCGACGGACAACGTGTGAGCCTTGACGAAGCCCTTAAAAACCGCCGTTGATAAGATAATAGATGAAAGACGGATAGATAATAGAGTGTCCGAAATGTGAAACAAGATTTTATTTACTTTAGAGTGTCTATTATCTATCGGTCTATTATCTCTAAGTTCAAAAAAAGCCACCCATTTTCAGGGATAATTGTCTTACTTTTGTTCAAAACAGCAAAGCTTTGAAAATTACAAGGGAAATCAAGACTGCCATTCTGGTAATCGCTTCTATTTTATTGTTTATTTGGGGATACAGCTTCTTGAAAGGTACCGATATCCTGAATTCCAACAAGGTATTTTACGTTCAGTATGACAATGTCGAAGGTTTGATGCAATCGGCTCCGGTTACGATTAACGGGATGGTCGTGGGCAAGGTGACCAAAATCAGGCTACACCCGAAAACCAACAAGCCTGTCGTGGAATTCCAAATCACCAACGAAGAAGTCGAAATCGCCAAATCGAGCCAGATCAACCTGTACGAACCAGGGCTTATCGCGGGTAAGCAAATCCAGATCATCCCTAATCTTACCGATACGAACTTCGCGGTCTCGGGCGATACGCTCACGGGCGGAAGCGTTCCGGGATTGACGGCTTTGGTCGGCGACAAACTGTCTCCGATTACGGCCAAACTCGACAAAGTGCTTTTGGGATTGGACGGCACGATTACGAGCATCAACAACATCCTCGACAAGAAAAGTCAGGAAAACCTCAAGAATACGATCGCCGAGCTCAACGCGACGATGGCGCAATTCCACAAGGCATCGAACAGCCTCAACGGCATTCTCGACAACAACAAAGGCAAGATCGACAACGTCGTGAGCAATTTCGAGAAGGTCTCTTCCGATTTCAACAAAATATCTTCCGATCTTGAAAAAGCGGAACTTGACAAAGCCGTCGAAAGTCTCAAGACAACACTTACCAAAGTAGACAACCTGATGGCGCAGATCGATTCAGGAAAAGGTACGATGGGTAAATTGATCAAAGACGACGCGCTTTACGACAACCTCGCCAAGACGTCGCGCGAGCTCGAATTGCTGCTTCAGGACGTAAGGCTGAATCCGACACGCTATATAAATGTCTCGCTTTTCGGAAAGAAGAACAAGCCGTATGTGGCGCCTACCGAAGAAACTCCACCAAAATAAACACCGATGAATTACCTTGACAACATATTCTTTGCCGTAATCCTGGCTTTAGGAGTCGGTTTTTTTGCGATGAACGTGAAGAAGCTGATCCGCAACATCAAGCTGGGCCGCGACATCGACCGTTCCGACAATCCAGGCGAGCGTTGGACGAATATGGCCATGATAGCGCTTGGCCAGAAGAAGATGGTAAAACGTCCGGTTTCGGGAATCCTGCACATCTTGGTGTATGTGGGATTCGTAATCATCAATATCGAAGTGCTCGAAATCGTGATCGACGGGCTTTTCGGGACACACCGCATATTTTCGTTCCTCGGAGGATTCTACAGCTTCCTGATCGGTTCGTTCGAGATTTTGGCCGTATTGGTCTTATTCGCGGTCATTGCGTTTTTGATCAGAAGGAACATTATCAAAATCAAGCGTTTTATCCATTCCGACCTAAAGGGTTGGCCGAAGAGCGATGCCAATTACATCCTGTATTTTGAAGTCGTGCTCATGACGCTTTTCTTGTTGATGAACGCAACCGATTTCCAACTTCAGTACAGGAATTTCCCTCATTATATACAAGCAGGTGCGTTTCCTGTGAGTGCTGTGGTTTCGCCGATATTCGACGGGATGGCCGACAATTCGGTTTGGGTGATCGAAAGAACGTGCTGGTGGCTTCACATCGCAGGCATTCTCGTATTCTTGAATTACCTGTATTTCTCGAAACACCTGCATATCCTTTTGGCGTTCCCGAATACGTATTATGCCGATTTGAACGCGAAAGGGAAATTCAACAATCTCGACTCGGTAACGGCCGAAGTGAAATTGATGATGGATCCGAATGCCGACCCGTTCGCGGCTCCGGCCAATGCCGACCCGAATGCCGTTCCCGAAAAATTCGGAGCTCAGGACGTGCAGGATTTGAATTGGGTGCAATTGCTCAACGCTTACACGTGTACCGAATGCGGACGTTGCACTTCTTCGTGTCCGGCGAACATTACAGGCAAGAAACTGTCTCCGCGTAAGATCATGATGGATACGCGTGACCGTCTCGAAGAAGTCGGCAAGAATATAGATGCGAACAAAGGTACGTTCGTGCCCGATAACAAAACGTTGCTCAACGACTACATCACACCAGAGGAATTGTGGGCGTGTACGACTTGCAACGCTTGCGTAGAGGAATGTCCGGTGAACATCAGCCCGCTGTCGATCATCATGGACATGAGACGTTTCCTTGTGATGGAGCAAAGCGCCGCGCCACAATCGTTGAACGCGATGATGAGCAATGTAGAGAACAACGCCGCGCCTTGGCCGTATAACCAACAGGATCGATTGAACTGGAAGAATGAGAATTAATGGCAGTAACAGAAGCTTTGGCAGATGCGAGTCATGAATCAGTAACATAAATCAAAAAAGCTAAAAATATTCTTATAGGTGAGGTTAAGGATGTTTTTAATCAATTCGAAAAATCAAATTAATTAAAGACAGACAAAATGAAAACGGAAGAAATTGAGGACAACCTCCAGCCCGCGACCGAAAACGGCAAGCACATCAGCCCGGTTTTGCCAGCGGAGATCAAAAATTACCTGATCGACATAGACGGTACGATTTGCGACGACATCCCGAACGAAGAACCTGAAAGGATGGCCACGGCCGAATTGTATCCCGATGCGTTGGTCACGTTGAACAAGTGGTACGACGAAGGTCACGTGATTTTCTTCTTCACCTCGCGCACCGAAGCGCACCGTCAGGTTACCGAAGAATGGCTTAACAAGCACGGTTTCAGGTATCACGGCATCGTTTTCGGAAAACCGAGAGGAGGCAATTATCATTGGATCGACAACCATTTGGTCAAAGCGACGCGTTACCGCGGAAAATTCACCGATCTGATCGAAAAGGAAGTCACGATCCAGGTTTTCGACGACGGAAAACACGAATAAGAAGATTGACAGATTTAGAGATTGACAGATTTACAGAGGTCTGACAATCTGAAGATCTGAAAATCTGAAAATCTAAAAAATAAAAGAATGTCAGAAGAACTCAAAGTCCCCACAATGGCCGATTTCATGGCCCAAGGAAAATCGCCCGAAGTATTGTTCTGGGTCGGTTGTTCCGGAAGTTTCGACGATAGGGCCAAAAAAATCACAAAGGCTTTCGTGCGTCTGCTCAATCGCGCAGGTGTCGAATTCGCCGTGTTGGGAACCGAGGAAAGCTGTACGGGCGATCCCGCGAAAAGAGCAGGGAACGAGTTCCTGTTCCAGATGCAGGCCATGATGAACATCGAGCTTTTGAACGCTTACGAGGTCAAGAAAATCGTGACGGCGTGTCCGCATTGTTTCAATACGATCAAGAACGAATATCCGGGATTGGGCGGAAGTTACGAAGTCGTGCACCATACGCAATTCCTCAAATCGCTCCTAGACGACGGACGATTGACGATTGAAGGCGGCACGTTCAAAGGAAAGAAAATCGTATTTCACGATCCTTGTTATTTGGGACGCGCGAACAACATTTACGAAGCGCCGCGTGAGCTTATCCAGAAACTCGATGCCGAGCTTGTCGAAATGAAGCGTTCGCGTACCAACGGTTTGTGTTGTGGAGCCGGCGGAGCGCAAATGTTCAAGGACGCCGAACCGGGAGACAAGGAAATCAATATCGAACGTTCCGAAGAAGCTTTGGATACAGGCTCGAAAATCATTGCGGCGGCCTGCCCGTTCTGTAATACCATGCTTACCGACGGCGTGAAGAACAAAGAAAAAGAAGCCGAAGTCAAAGTATTGGATGTGGCCGAATTGATCGCAAACGCTCACGATCTATGAAGAAATTGATCGTAGTCGCTGTTTTATTTGCCGGTAATTTCATGTTCAGCCAGAAAGACGCCTTGCTGCAAAAAGTTGCAGAAGAAACCTGTAAATGCATAGAGGATAAGAAGTTGGACATGTCCGGTGATTTCGAAAACCTCAAAGGGCAATTCGGATTGTGCATGATCCAAAGCTATACGGCAAATTCAAAAGCCATGGGTGGCGAAGAGTTGGAATTTGACGATTCCGCATCCATAGAGAAGTTAGGGTCCGAGATAGGTGTCAAAATGCTCAATATCTGCCCGGATTATATTCTCGCTTTGGGCAAACATGCGATAAAAGAAAAGCAAGAGGCGGCCGCAGAAGAAACCGTGTTGGCCAGTGTGACGGGCAAGATTTTGGAAATCAAGACCGAACAGTTCGTCAGTATACAAGTGAAAGACGAAAACGGCCGTACACATACGATGCTGTTCCTCGATTATTTCGATTCGGCTTCGTTGTTTACCGAAGGCAACCTCAAAAAAGGAGATAAAGCGAAAGTTTCGTACAACGAAATCGAATTGTACGATCCTAAAATGAAGGAATTCCGTTATTACAAAGTCATCGCCGGACTGACAAAATGAACCGGCACACCCTATGTACGTACCATTTGACACATTACCCGAAGATTCGCGCATCTGGATCTACCAATCCAACCGCAAATTTTCGGATGAAGAAATAGCCGAAATCGACAAAGAGCTACAATCTTTCGTCGAAAATTGGGCCGCTCACGGCAGCGGGCTCGAGGCGTCCTACCAATTGAAATACAACCGTTTCATCATCCTGGCCATCAATCAGGAAACCCAAGCGGCTACTGGTTGTTCGATAGATGCTTCTGTACATTTCATCCAACAGATCGAGAAGAAATATGCAGTCGATCTGCTCGACAAAATGAACGTGACGTTCCGCAACGGCGAGCACATCGCACATAAAACCCTTATGGATTTCAAGAAAATGGCTAAAGAAAAAGCCGTGACCGGAAACACGATCGTATTCAACAATCTCGTGAACACGATTGGGGAATGGAATGAATTTTGGGAAGTTCCCGCAAACGAAAGCTGGCATTCCCGCTTTTTTTAAAAGATCGTCATGCGCATTTCCTTTTTTGCTTTTATCGTATGTTTCCAGTTCGCTTCGGCTCAGTTCGCTAAGACGCCGATCCAGCGCGTACGCGAAGACGTGTGGGTCGACAGCATCTACAAAAGCATGACGATAGACGAAAAGATCGGTCAGCTTTTCATGGTTTCGGCTTATTCGAACAAGGACACGGCCCACGTCAATTCGATTTCGCGACTGATCAAAAACCAGCATATCGGAGGCGTGATTTTCTTTCAGGGCGGACCGGGAAGGCAAGCCAACCTTACGAACCGCTACCAATCCGAATCCAAAATCCCGCTTTTCGTCGGGATCGATGCCGAATGGGGACTTTCGATGCGACTCGATTCTGTCGCGAGATTCCCTTGGAACATGACTTTGGGCGCCGTGCAAGACATCGGATTGATAGAAAAAGTCGGCGAATCTTACGGCAGACAAGCGCGAAGGATGGGCATCCATTTCAATTTCGCTCCCGTAGTCGACATCAACACCAATCCGAAAAACCCTATTATCGGGACGCGTTCTTTCGGCGAGGACAAAGTCAACGTGACCGAACGAGCGTCCGCTTTGATGAAAGGCATCCAACGCTACGGAGTACTCGCCACAGGCAAGCATTTTCCGGGTCATGGCGATACCGAAACCGATTCGCATTATTCGCTTCCGACGTTGAATTTTACGAAAGAAAGGCTTGATAACATCGAACTTTATCCTTACAAAAGGCTTATAGGCGAAGGATTGTCGTCGGTCATGGTCGCTCACCTGAACATTCCGGTTCTGGAAACGCGCGAGAATTATCCGTCTTCGATCTCGTATGCCGTGGTCACGCAGCTTTTGCAGAAAGAACTCGGGTTTAACGGTTTGATTTTCACCGATGCGCTCAATATGAAAGGAGCATCGAATTTCAAATCGCCCGGAGACATCGATCTAGAGGCATTTTTAGCCGGAAACGACATGTTGCTTTGCCCAGAAAACGTTCCGAAAGCGCTTGACAAGATCTGTGTCGCAATCCAGGATACTATTTTGACCGAAGAACGCCTCGAGTTTTCCGTCAAGAAAATCCTGAGATACAAATACAAGGTTGGATTGGACATGTACATGCCTGTCGATACGAAAAACGTGTACGAAGGGGTGAATACCAAAGAAGACGCGGCTTTGCAGTACACGTTGTACGAAAATGCGATAACCGTACTCAAAAACGAAGAGCAGACGCTTCCGATCAGGAATCTGGCGTCTGAAAAAATCGCTTACGTTAAACTTGGGGACGACAACAATCTTGCGTTCGTTTCCACGCTCAAAAAATATACGGAAGTCACCGAAGTCGCCGACGACAGCATCCATCTGTTGCTCGAAAAACTGAAGCCGTTTTCGAAAGTAATCGTCGGTTACCACAAAAGCGACGGCGCGTGGAAAAACCACGATTTCAAACCCGAGGAGTTGGCTAAACTCGATTCGATAACCAAATACAATAAGGTCATCCTCGATATTTTCGCCAAGCCGTATGCGCTTTTGCCGGTTACCGACTTCTCGAAATTCAAAGGATTGGTGGTTTCTTACCAAAACAGCGAAGTAGCACAGATCGTTTCGGCGGAATTGTTGTTCGGAGCGATTTCGGCCAAAGGCAAACTTCCGGTTTCCATAGGCACGAATTTCGGCGTTGGGGCCGGACTTTCTACCGAAAAACTCGATGTACTTGGTTTTACCGCTCCCGAAAATGTCGGGATGAGTTCGGCCAGATTGAGCAATATCGACATGCTAGCGTATAAAGCGATCAATGGCAAAATGGCGCCCGGAATTCAGGTTTTGGTGGCCAGAAAAGGAAAAGTCGTGTATCAAAAATCATTCGGGTATCACACGTACGAAGGCATGATGAAGGTGATGAATTCCGATATTTATGACATCGCATCGCTTACCAAGATCGTTTCCACATTACCAAATGTGATGCAACAATACGATCAAGGGAAAATCACTTTAGACAGTAAGCTCGGCGATTTGCTTCCGATTTTTCATCATTCCGACAAAAAGAACATCCGCATCAAGGAACTGTTGTCGCATTACGCGCGGCTTCAGGCTTGGGAGCCGTTCTACAAAGCGACGCTCGACAGTACCAAACATCCCGACGACCGTTATTACCGCAAGATGTACGATCCGATGTTTTCGAAACAAGTGGCCGAAAACCTGTACATCCGAAACGATTACCACGATTCGATCATGAAGTTCATCGCCAACAGTAAACTGCTTCCGAAAAAGGAATACAAGTACAGCGATTTTGCTTTCATCATCATGAAAGAATACCTCGAGAAAGCCACAAAGCAAACGCTGGATTCGTTGAGCGCGAATCGTATTTTCAAGCCCTTGGGAATGGATCATACATTGTACAATCCGTTGCGCAAGTTCGATATGAGCGTGATTCCGCCGACAGAAGACGACAAATATTTTAGATATCAGATTGTCCAGGGTTACGTGCACGACATGGAAGCAGCCATGGAAGGCGGTGTCGCGGGCCACGCGGGAATTTTCTCGAACGCCATGGACGTGGCCAAAATCATGCAGATGTATTTGTGGAAAGGCCATTACGCCGGACACCAATTTTTCACGCCAAAAACGTTCGACGATTTCAACACGACGTATTTCATCAAGGACGGCAACCGTCGCGGAATCGGTTTCGACAAGCCGCAACTTCCGGGACAGGCAGGACCGACGTGCAATTGTGTCTCGATGAAAAGCTTCGGCCACACCGGATTCACGGGAACGATGGCTTGGGCCGATCCTGAAACCGAGACGATCTTCATTTTCCTTTCGAACCGCACTTTCCCTGATAGCACCGTAAATACGCTTTCTAAAGAGAACATCCGCGAGGATATGCAGAAAGTGATTCAGGAAGCTATTTTAAAATAGACTCGGAAATCTTAAAAAAGCAGTATATTTCGTGTCAAACAACCAAACATGAAAAAACTGTTCAGCCTCTTGCTTATTGTCTTTTGTTTGATTTCGTGTACTTCCGATAGCGAAGGTTTCGACGTCGAAAATTATGATGGTCCGTTAAAAATCAACGGACACTTGTTTCAATTGGGAGCCGATCCCGAGGATGCCGAAACGTTTTATGATGCCGAAAGCGGCCAGCGTATGTTCCGGTTCAGCAACGGTCTTTACAGTGCCAGTAAGGAAGCTTTTACGATATGGATACCAGCGGCTTCAGAAGCTGTAGACGTTAGTGGCAACTATACCTTCAATACGAACGGCAATTCGGAATCTTGGTTCACAACCGATTATACCGGCCATAGTATTTTCTTTGGCACGCTTTCCATCCAGGACCAACAAAACGGCACGTATCGTATACAATACCACAACGTGCGTATTAATGACGGAGATATAAATCATACCATCTACAAGATTGCGGGTTATGTTGAAACCACATTTTCTCCTGCACAGTAACGCCAAGCCATTAGCTGTTTTTCGTACCTTCGCGTCACAATGCAACTACAATGAAAATAGCAATCGTCTGTTACCCGACTTTCGGAGGTTCGGGTGTCGTCGCCACTGAATTAGGAATAGAATTGGGCCGTCGCGGACACGAAGTCCATTTTATCACATACAGCCAGCCCGTACGTCTTTCACAATTGAGCCCTAACGTACATTACCACGAGGTCAACGTTCCCGAATATCCGCTTTTCCATTACCAACCTTACGAATTGGCGCTTTCGAGCAAACTCGTCGATATGGTCAAGCTTTACGGAATCGAATTGTTGCACGTGCATTATGCGATTCCTCATGCATACGCTGCCTACATGGCCAAGCAGATGCTCAAGGAAGAAGGAATTTACATCCCGATCGTGACCACGTTGCACGGCACCGATATCACGCTTGTCGGAAGCCATCCGTTCTATAAACCCGCGGTTACGTTCAGCATCAATAAATCCGATATCGTGACTTCGGTTTCGGAAAGCCTTAAGGAAGATACCTATCGTCATTTTCACGTGCACAAGGACATCCATGTGATTCCCAATTTCGTCGAACTCAATAAAAATACGTCAGATCCGAGCATCCGTTGCCGCCGTTCGGTCATGGCCGAGGAAAACGAGCGCATCGTAACCCATATCAGCAACTTCAGGAAAATCAAGAGGATTCCGGACGTGATCAGGATTTTTCATAAGATCCAACAGGAAATCCCGTCGAAACTGATGCTCGTAGGAGATGGGCCAGAGCGTCCTAAAGCCGAGAAACTCTGCCGTAAACTTGGTATTACAGACAAGGTGATTTTCTTCGGAAACAGCAATGAGATCGACCAGATCTTGAGTTATACCGACTTGTTCCTGTTGCCATCCGAAACCGAAAGCTTCGGATTGGCCGCGCTCGAAGCGATGGTTTGGGGAATTCCCGTGATTTCTACCAATTCGGGTGGTTTGCCCGAGGTAAATTTCAACGGAATCTCGGGCTATCTCAGCGATGTAGGCAACGTAGAAGAAATGGGCGCCAACGCGATCCGTATCCTCAAAGATGATTCCATCCTGCAGCAATTCCGGGCAAATGCTCTTAGTGTTGCCAAACAATTCGACATCAAGAAAATATTGCCGCTATACGAAGCGTTATACGAAGAAGCTTTACAAATCAAAGTATGAGAAAAATCGCAACAGCAGCACTTTTAGTCTTTTTGGCGGCTTGTTCGTCGGCTCCGAAATCGAAAGGAGAAAAACCCATTTACGAAGTTTTGACAAGTCAGTCCGACGGAGGCGGCAACATCCACTTCTTCGAAATCCTCACGACTCCCGAGGAAATCAAGATGCTTCAGGCCGACGAGAATCTCAGGAAGAAAATTTCGGCTTCCGATCTCGACACGGCCAATTTCATCATCCTCAACATGGGCGAGAAAAATACGGGCGGTTATGCGATCACGGTTGACAAGGTAGAGGAGAAGCCCGACAAAATCGTGGTTACGGTAAAAGAGACCGAACCCAAGTCTGGTGACATGACGGTTCAGGTCATCACATATCCGTATGCGATCATCAAGATCAATTCGAAAAAACCTATCGAAATAAAATAAAGAATCCCGGTTTAGAGCCGGGATTTTTGTTTTAGAACGTATAGCGCAAGCTAAGTCCGATATCGGGAACAAGCTCGTTGTAATCGTCGTCGAAATCATCACGGTCATCACCGAAGTGAAGCTCCGGACGGATGTCGAACGACAATTGCAAAGGCACATCCGGAAACACGTATTCGATTCCCGCCACTCCGGTCAAGATACCGAAACCGCCGTCGTCATCGTATCCCGGCGGTACGTTGCGGTCGTATTCCCAGCGTCCGGCACCAATTCCGGGTCCGACGTAAAAATTGAAGCCGTTGTCGATAGGGAAAACCCATTGGAACGTGGCTACGAATTTACCGATATCGTAATGGTCGTCTTCGCGAAGGCCCAAGTCGAATTCAAGTCGATTTTTGGTAAAGACCTTGCGTTGGTAGGAAACGTCGGCACCGATTCCGTCACCGGCACTCAACCTTAACCCGATCGCATTTTCGCGAATGGTCTGGGCTTCTCCCGAAAACGCGCCGGCCAGTAGGAAAGCGGCGCACAAAAGCAATTTCTTCATGTCGTGTCATTTTAGGTTAAGACCCAAAATTAACTTTTGAAAACCGGTAGGCGATACCGCTTATCATTTATTTAACACGGAACGAAATCAGTTGCGACGAGAGACGAGACGTGTTTGGGAGAATAACATTTGGGTCAAATCGGTCTGGCTCAACATGTTTTCCATTTCGAAAAGTTCTTCGTCGATTTCGGGTTTGTTGTCGGCATAACGATACAGTTTCCAACGTTTTTTATTGTATTCCAAAGCGGTAAGGTTCTCGATCCAATCGCCCGAATTGAGGTACATCGTCTTGCCGTGTTTATTTTCGATCTCGGTTATTTTGGGCTCGTGGATGTGTCCGCAAATTACGTAATCGTATCCTTTTTCTATGGCGAGCTCGGTGGCCGTGGTTTCGAAATCCGAAATGAACTTGACCGCTTTCTTTACGCTTCCCTTGATTTTCTTCGAGAACGAATACGGTTCTTTTCCGAGTTTGTGGAGGCACCAATTGATGAAACGGTTCAACAGGATCAAATAATCGTAACCCCAACCGCCTAATTTCGCGATCCATTTGGAGTGCTGTACCGACGCGTCGAAAACATCGCCGTGGAAAATCCATGCTTGTGAACCGTCCAAATCGAGCACAAGTTTGTCGTCGAGCTTGAAATTGCCGAAATTCGTTCCGCTGAACTTGCGCAGCATTTCGTCATGGTTGCCCGTCAAATAATAGACTTTGGTACCTTTAGACGTGAAATCGATGATTTTTCGGATGACTTTCAAATGCGATTTCGGAAAATACGATTTTCGGAATTGCCAAATGTCGATGATATCGCCGTTGAGTACCAAGATTTTCGGCTTGATCGAATTCAGGTATTGCAGCAGTTCTTTGGCATGGCAGCCGTATGTGCCCAAATGCACGTCCGACAGGACTACGAGTTCTATTTTTCTCTTTTTCATCGGATTGGAGTTTTGCAAATGTGTCTTTTTGATGTTAAGTAGGTGAGAAGCGAAGGTTATTTTTGAGTGCTGAAGTGCGAACGTGCTAAAGAAAGCAGCTTTCTGTCTTAATGTTCGCGCTTGAGCACTCAAGCACTTTAGCACCTCGGCACTTTTCCCTATTTTTACGCCATGGCAGGAAATTCATACGGAACACTTTACAAAATCACCACATTCGGAGAATCGCACGGGGAAGCCCTTGGCGGTATCATAGACGGTTGCCCGCCGGGAATCGAACTCGATTTCGATGCGATCCGACGCGAAATGCAACGTCGCAAACCCGGACAATCGGCAATCGTGACACAGCGCAAGGAAAACGACCAAGTACAATTCCTATCGGGCATTTTCGAAGGAAAGACCACGGGAACGCCGATCGGGTTCATCATCCCGAACACCGACCAGAAATCGCACGATTATTCGCACATCAAAGACCAATATCGTCCGAGTCATGCCGATTACGTATACGAAAAGAAATACGGCCTACGCGATTACCGCGGCGGCGGAAGAAGTTCTGCACGCGAAACGGCTTCACGAGTCGTAGCCGGTGCGATTGCCAAACAATTCCTCAAAGACGTCAAAATCAACGCTTTCGTTTCGTCCGTAGGCGACATTTTCATAGACAAACCGTATCAGGCGCTCGATTTTTCAAAGATCGAATCGAACGACGTGCGTTGTCCCGATACCGCGACCGCCGAAAAAATGGAAGCCTATATCAAGGAAATCCGCAAACAGGGCGATTCTGTCGGAGGCACGGTCACCTGCGTGATCCAAAACGTTCCGATCGGGCTCGGCGAACCCGTTTTCGACAAATTGCACGCCGAACTCGGCAAAGCCATGCTTTCGATCAACGCCGTCAAGGGCTTTGAGTACGGAAGTGGTTTTTGCGGAGCGAAGATGAAAGGCAGCGAGCACAACGATCTGTACAACCCCGACGGGACGACCAAATCGAACCTTTCGGGCGGCATCCAAGGCGGTATTTCGAACGGAATGGACATCTATTTTCGCGTCGCGTTCAAGCCTGTGGCCACGATCATCCAAAAGCAAGAAGCGCTCGACAACCAAGGCAATATCGTAGAAATGCAGGGCAAAGGCCGTCATGATCCGTGTGTCGTGCCACGCGCCGTGCCGATCGTCGAAGCCATGGCGGCCATCGTGCTCGCCGATTTTTACCTGATTGACAAAACGTATAATAAGTAGCTATTCCGGCTACCCGCTGCTAGCTTTCTTGAAAAACCTTATTTTGTAACGCCCGCAAAGGGCTTCCTGCGGTCGCCTTCGCAGCCGCACAAAATCGACGGTTTTTCTTCAAAAGGCTATCCGCTGCTATCCGGGCTAAGGCTTCGCACCAAAAACACCACCTGACCAAACCAATGACCGAAACCAACCAAAAAACACCGTTCCTCAAAAGCCTTACGGGCCAAATCCTGATCGCGATGATTCTCGGCGCGATGCTCGGGATCCTCATCCACAACAATTACGACGAAGAGACCGCCAAGAATTTCAGCGGTTACATCAAGTTGCTCGCGACCGTTTTCATCCGTCTGGTGCAAATGATCATCGCGCCTTTGGTATTCACGACGCTCGTTGTCGGAATCGCCAAACTCGGCGACCTCAAGACCGTAGGCCGAATAGGCGGGAAGGCTCTTGGCTGGTTTTTTACCGCTTCGTTGGTTTCGCTTTTGATCGGGATGTTCTTTGTGAACACACTCGGACCGGGCAAAGGGCTCAAACTCGGCAACCTCGACACCGAAGCCGCCGCCGAAGTGACTTCAAAGACTGAGAACTTTTCGGCCCAGAATTTCGTCGAGCACATCATCCCGAAAAGCGTTTTTGAGGCGTTGGCTACAAACGAAATCCTGCAGATCGTAATCTTCTCGATTTTCTTCGGTTTGGCCGCAGCTTCTTTGGGAACGGCTTCGAAAACCGTGATAAACGCATTGGACAAGGCTTCGCACATCGTACTCAAAATGGTGAATTACGTGATGAAATTCGCTCCGATCGGCGTTTTCGGTGCGATTGCCGGTGTCTTTGCCATACGCGACGTAGACGAACTTTTGATTACTTATGCAAGGTTCTTCGGGTCATTCCTCGTCGGCATCAGTTCGCTTTGGGTCGTCTTGCTTGTGGTGGGGTTCCTGTTTTTGGGCAAATCCATGAGCGTTTTGCTCAAACGCATCGTGAGTCCGCTGATCATCGCTTTCAGTACGACGAGCAGTGAGGCTGTTTTCCCGAAACTCACTGAAGAACTCGAGCGTTTCGGCATAAAGGATAAAGTGGTGTCGTTCATGTTGCCGCTGGGTTATTCGTTCAACCTCGACGGCAGCATGATGTATATGACTTTTGCGAGTATTTTTATCGCTCAGGTGTACGGCATCCATCTCGATCTTCCGACCCAAATGACGATGCTTTTGGTGCTGATGCTTACCAGTAAAGGTATTGCCGGTGTTCCGCGCGCCAGTCTCGTCGTCGTGGCGGCTACTTGCGGAATGTTCGATATCCCGATCGAAGGCATCGCGTTGATTTTGCCGATCGATCACTTCTGCGACATGTTCCGAAGCGCGACGAACGTCTTGGGCAACGCTTTGGCGACGTCGGTTGTCGGCAAATGGGAAAAGGAGTAAGGCTCTTAAAAATCAAAAACCGGATTTACGTCCGGTTTTTTTACTCCAAAAATTTCGCTTTCAATTCCGGCGTCGGGATCATGCAGCTGTCCTTTTTACCGTACCATTTGTATCGGTTTTTGGCTACATAGTCGTAGATTTTGTTCCTCAAAAAATTCGGGATCAATTTGAAACTTACACTCAGGCTCATAAGTCCGCCAAGGCTTTTGGCAATTTCGATAGCGGCCGAAGATTTGTAGAAGTAGGCGACACCGGGTTCGTACAAGACCATGCTGTCGATGTGTTCGCGGTCGATACCGATGTGCTCCAATATCTTTTCTCCCAATTCCGACTGCAAAGGCACGAACCGGAATTCGTCCTTCTTGTCGCGTTTGATCACGAACTGCACGAACGAGTCACAAAGGTTGCAAACCCCGTCGAACAGGATAATTTTTTTACCTTTTGGGAGCTCGGAAAGTTTCATAATTTAAGTGCTCAAAAGCAAGGTGCTAAAGTAGTTTGAAATGCCGACGCGATTAGTTTGTTTAACAACGATTTATTTCTTTTTCGCGGCTTCGACGAGTTCGAGTTCATCCAGGCTTACTTTAGAGGTGAACAATCCGTAATTGACCGTCGCCTTGTTCTTTTCGATCGCATCGATGCTACCGATGGCCTTTCCGTCGAGCATGCGCACCCTGTCGCCGACTTTAAGGATCGCTTTCGGTTTTGGAGCTACGGCTTCTTTCTTTTTCTTTTCCTTTTTCTCTTGTCGGATTTCCTCGACGACGACCTTGACTTCCTGGATGACTTCCTGTTTCTTTTCCTGCTCGACCTTTTTCTCTTTAGGCGTGAGTTTTTTGCGCTTCGAATTTTCTATTTCGACCATTTTGAGGAATTCCCCGATCAACAGTTTCTTGTCTTTGTTGCCGAAGTATTTGTCGGCCATGTCTTCTACTTTTTGGCCCAGGTAAATCGTCTTTTGGTTGGCGTCGTAAAGTTCTTGGTAGCTTTCGAGTTTCTGGCGGATGCGCGAGTTCGTATCTTCGAGCTTCTTGCTTTCCTCTCGCGCTTTGGTTTCTTCTTCCTTGAGATTCTGCGAAGTCTTTTCGAGTTTGGAGCGTTCTTTCTGAAGGTTCGCGATCGTCTTGTCGAAACGCACTTTTCCGCCTTCGATTTTCTTTTTCGCACGATTGATCAATCCGTAAGGAATGCCGTTTTTCTGCGCGACTTCGAACGTAAACGAACTTCCCGCCTGTCCCAAAACCAGCTTGTACATCGGTTCTAGCGATTTCTCGTCGAAAAGCATGTTCGCGTTGGTCATGTTGGGCATTTCGTTGGCGAGAATCTTGAGGTTGGCGTAATGCGTCGTTATGATGCCGAAAGCTTCGCGATGATAGAATTCCTCGAGGAACACTTCGGCCAAAGCGCCGCCCAGTTCGGGATCCGAACCCGTACCGAACTCATCGATGAGAAACAAAGTCTTATCGTTGCACTTACGCAAAAAGTAATTCATGTTCTTGAGTCGGTAACTGTATGTACTTAAATGATTTTCAATAGATTGATTGTCTCCGATATCGGTCATGATCCTATCGAACAAAAACGTTTCACTGCGTTCGTGAACCGGAATCAGCATGCCGCTTTGCAGCATCAATTGCAACAATCCGACGGTCTTGAGCGAGATTGTTTTTCCGCCCGCGTTAGGTCCTGAAATCACGATGATCCGGCTGCCTTGCGACAATTCAAACGTCTGCGGATACGTGACGGCTTGTTTGCGTTTGTTGGTGAGGTACAAAATAGGGTGGAACGCCTCACGGAAATAAAGTCGCCTTTCATCCGAGATTTTAGGAAGCAGGCCGTTTATGCGTTGGGCGTATTTCGCTTTTGCGCATACGACATCCACGTCACTCAGGAAATCCTGGTATTGGATCAGGATTTCGAGATATGGACGGATGTCGTCCGAAAGTCTGCGCAGGATTTTCTCGATCTCGCGTTTTTCCTCGTATTCCAGGTTCGACAATTCGCGCGAGAATTTGAGTGTGGCCTCGGGTTCGATGAAAGCGATGCTACCGGTTTTGGAACTGCCCAAAATCGAGCCCTTGACCTTACGTCTGTACATGGCCAGAACAGCCAACACACGACGGTTTTCGACGATACTTTCCTTGATGTCGTCGAGATAACCCAATCCGTTGTATGAAGCGAGCGCCTGCCCGAAACTTTGGTTGACCTTGGTACGAACCACGTTCATCTGGCTCCGGATTTCCTGCAGCTCGATCGAGGCGGTATCTTTGATTTCTCCGTATTTGTCTACGATAACGTCGATTTTTGTGACAATGTCTTTCGTGAATCCGACTTGGGAAGCGCGCATGTTGAGCTTCGGATAGTAATCATCGAACTTTTTGAGGAATTGGATAAGTAAGTTCGAGGTTTCCGAAATAGCCGAGATCTTCCGGAACGATGCCGCGTCGAGAAAACTGTCTTCAATCGACAGGAATTTGATCTCGTGCGAAATCGGTTCGAAACCGTGGTTCGGGATCGCGTTGTTGTTCTGGAAAGAGGAAACATATTCCGAGGTCTGTGAAAGCGCGTCCATCAGATCTTCCTTATTGCGGAAAGGTTTGATGCCGAGCGCTTTTTCTTTGCCCATGTCGGTCACGCAGGCTTCGGAAACGGTTTCGAGTATGGTGGGAAACTGCAGATCATGCAGTGTCTTTTCTGTTATGCTGATCATTAAAATGATGAAAAAAGGTTAGCAAATTTACGTAAAAAATTGGGTGGACCGATTCGTGTCAGCCTCGCTCGAGTCGTATCTTTGGGAAAATTTGACACATGACCGACATCGCCATCGATCCTTCGTGGAAAGCCGAACTCAAAGACGAATTCCAAAAGCCGTATTTCGCAAAACTCATCGACTTCGTGAAAAAGGAATACGCCGATCATCCCAAAGCCTGTTTTCCGCCGGGACCGAAAATCTTCGCGGCTTTCGACCGTTGTCCGTTCGATAAAGTCAAGGTGGTCATCATCGGACAAGATCCTTATCACGGGCCGGGACAGGCAAACGGACTGTGTTTTTCTGTCGCCGACAACATCGCGATTCCACCTTCGTTGGTCAACATCTTCAAGGAAATCAAGGAAGATTTAGGCAAACCCGTTCCGCAAACCGGAAATCTCGAACGATGGGCCGATCAAGGTGTTTTGCTTCTCAACGCGACATTGACTGTAAGACAGGGGCAGCCCGGAAGCCATCAACGCCATGGTTGGGAAACCTTTACCGACGCGGTCATCCAACGTGTTTCGGACGACAAGGAAAATGTCGTGTTTTTACTTTGGGGAAGTTACGCCCAACAAAAAGGCAAAAACATAGACGCGACAAAACACTTGGTGTTGAAATCGGGTCATCCGTCGCCAATGAGCGCCAATCAAGGGAAATGGTTCGGCAACAAGCATTTCAGCCAGGCCAACGCTTATCTCGAATCAAAAGGTCTTCCGCAAATCGAGTGGTGACTAGTTGGTTACCGTAAAATGGTAAAAACCTGAATTGTCGAGTTGGCTCGTACCTGAAATGATATTCAGGAAAAGATTGTTGCCCTGCGTTTTGGAACGCAATTCTATCTCGTTCGTCGAATCGCTGTTGACACCGAAGCTGATGCGGTAATTTCCTACGGCATCCAACGGGAAACCTGCGTAATATTCGTAGGATTCATCGGTAGCATCATAAACTGCGGTCGCCAAAACGAAACTTCCCGCTTGTACCGATCCGTTGACCACATGCATTTCCTGTGTCGTAGTCGAGACTGGCTGCCATACGCCCGGCGAGACTTCACGCTCGAAAGTGTACGAAAACACAAAACCTTGGGCGCCGCTTGTCGTTTTGAAAATATCCAAAGGCGTCGAAAATCCTGGTTCGTCGAGGTATCTCGAAAAATCGGCAAAAATATACATGTTGTCGCCAACCTGATATACGTCTTGCGCTTCTACTTGTACAAGATTCGGGACGTCGATGTATTTCTCGTTGTAAAATCCGTCTTCGTCATCGCAAGAAGCCAGAAACAGGGCGGAAAGGGCGATCGCTAGATGGGTGAACTTTTTCATGTGTGCAATTTTTTAAAATCTGTAACCAAGGTTCAAACCGATACGCGAGATCACATCTGGGCTTTTGTCGGTATCCATGATGTTCAATCCTGCGCCGACTAGGAATTCGAGTGCCACGGCATGACCGAAATATACTTTATAACCGACGCTTGCGCCCGGAGCTACAGAGAAATAGTCTTCTTTCGAAATCATGTAATAACCGTTCGTTCCGTCTTCTGCGCGTAAAATCTGGCGGAAATCACCTCCGTTTGCCGAGATGAATCCTTCGATGAAATAATAATGCGCGTCGCTGTCCGACATTTTATAACGTACATACGGGATGATCTCGAATTTGGGCAACGTGCTGCGGTAACCTTCGTCGAAATCTTCCTCGAATTTGTCGCCTACGGTAAAACTTCCGGTCAAACCATACGACCATTTCCCCGAAGTGAAACGCTCGTACGAGATGTTCGCCTTGCCGAAAGCGATCAGCGACAACGCATCTATGCGCACTTCATTCTTCTTTGAAGCGACCGGACCTTCGTTTTTCGATTCGGTATCTTGGGCAAAAGCAATC
This sequence comes from Flavobacterium agri, assembly GCF_013401995.1. GTDB lineage: Bacteria > Bacteroidota > Bacteroidia > Flavobacteriales > Flavobacteriaceae > Flavobacterium > Flavobacterium agri. The sequence goes on along the minus strand of NZ_JACBJI010000001.1, from coordinate 745,101 downwards.
CCCGAAAGTAGGAGACAGCCTACGAGAAAATGTTTCATAAGCATGATTTTGACCGCTAATATAAGTTGATTTATTGATTCGCCGCTACACTAAAACGTTTAATCGATGTACGACTTGGAAGCGTTTAATCGAGCGTCAACGCACCTAAAATCTCCTCGTGCATGAACGGTCCGCCCGGATAAGTCGCCGTATAATCGAGGTTGAGCCACACCTGTCCGCGCTCGTCTATGTGGTAATGGATCGTCTTGTCTTTGCTTTCTTTCGGAAACAGCACTTTTTTGATCAGGTAGTTCACGGTTTCGAGGTCGCTTTTCGTACCGATAAGGATTTCGGGATAGATGTGACCGCCCGTGTGGATGAGCCGTGGCGTGCCTCCGATCGCTTTTACGCACGACGACATCAGGATCGAATGGTCGTCGCAATCGCCCGACAGGTAACGCAGTGATTCCGAAGCCGTGGCGATGTATTCGCGTCCTTTCGGATCACTTACGTAGTTCCATCGGCTGTTGATTTCCTTGAAAACCGCGAAACACTGGATAATCGTGCGGTAATCTCCGTAACCTTTCACATCGCGGAAATGCTCTGTCGTAGCCATGACCGAAAAGTTGCGCACGGCCGGATTGTCGTATTGGACGGCTTTAAGGATGCGCGATTTGTTCGGAAACGGCAAAAGACGCGACAAAATCAGATCCTGCGGGTTCGGGCTGTCGTTCATCGCATAGACCATATAGCGGTAATCCTCAAAAACGCTCGTGAATCCGTAGCCTCCAAAAAGACTTCCCCAAACCAGCATCACCAGATATAGCGCGATGCAGATGATGATAATCGTACGCAAAAGCCGCAATACCAATTGGATGACGACCAAAATCCCGACAAAAAGCAAAATGCGGTCAATGTGGTATGGCCAACCCGGATCAATGATATAGCGGTGCATGATGATGAACACCGGAATCGCGATCAATATGTTGAGCAAAAAAATGATGACGTTGTCCCACGGCTTCTTGATCGTAAGCCTGTCTTTGATCTTGCGGAAAGGGATTTCGCTGAGTTTTACCATGGGAAATAGCGCGGTGTCAGCCGTGCACGATATCGGCAAAAGTACCTTTTTTCACAATAATGCCTAAGCCGGCCAATTGATTTTGAATATTGTTTAACACCGATTCGCCAAAGTTCGCCTGCGACCATTCGGTAAGCGAAAGCCATTGGCGGATGTCTTCGGGTTTTTGATGATACCGATGCGATAATAGCTCGTCGATTCCCGCAATCTGCTTGAATCCGGCCGTTTTTTCATTGATGACCGAAAGCAGTGCTTCGATCGCTTCGGAATTGTTCTCCAAAATCTCGCTTCTCACCGCAATCACGAAGCATGGCCACGGTGTCGGACAATCGCCTACACGCCTGAAAGTCCCGTTATCGACGAGCGGTTTGGTCATAAAGCGTTCCCACATGAAATAATCGGCAGTACCGTTTGTCAAGGCTTCGACCGCGCCGTCTATCGTATGGACGATTTCGAATTTGAGATCGTCTTTGGGCCAGCGTTGGTTGTCGGCATTCACATAGGCCATAAGTTGGGAGCCTGAACCGTTCCTTGAAATCGCCGCCGTGGTTCCTTTAAGATCCGAAATGGTCAGGTAATCGGATTTTGCCGCAACGTGTATGCCCCAAATCAAAGGCGATTGCACATAGATTTGTACAATTTTCGACGGATTTCCGGCCAAAATGTCCTTGATGATGCCTTCGGTGAGAATCACGGCCACATCGGTTTCGCCCGATCGCAGCATTTGGCATAATTTGCCCGTGCCTTCGGGAACGTCGGTCCATTGTACGTCGAGTCCGGCTTTTGCAAAGTCACCATTTTCGATGCACAGATGCCATGGCAGGTTGAAATGTTCGGGAACGCCGGCGATTTTTAGGTTCATGAAGCTTGAGTTTAAGGTTTGAGGATGAGATTCCTCCTTCGTCGGAATCTTTGAGCATTCCGACGAAGGAGGAATCTCATCCAACGAAATTAAATTACATTTTTTACAGCCATTGCCAAATCGCTTTCACCAAATATTAACGTCCGAAGCTCGGGTCGATCTGGCGTAAATGATGCTCCAAATGATCGGCGTAATCGGTCATCAGGAATTTGAGGTCTTTGGCCGTTCCGTCGGTGAATTGGATCGGGATCGAAAGATCGTTTTCGGAAACCGATGCTATAAGTGACGCGATTCTTCTGTTCAACGAAAGCCACAACACCATCAGGTCTTCGGTTTCCTGATTCTGGTAATCGTTGATGCGCACGAGTTCGTTTTGGTCGTAAGGCCTGTGTTTGTATGGCTGCGCTTGATATCGCGATTCGGTAAAGCGCACGAGATTGTGGATGGCCGAATCGATCAAATGTCCCAAGATTTCGCGCTTCGACCATTTTTCGGGCGAAGGTTTTCGCGATAGCTCATCTTCGGACGCGTGCATGAAAAACCGAGTGCCTTCTTTTAAAAGCGCTTCGATCCTAAGCGAGACTTTTTCCATCATTTTACCGAAGCTATTTTTTGCAATGTATACGCAATCAATTCGTCGACAGCCTTATACGGATCGTCGCTGAACGTGCCCAAAGCGCGGTTTGCGATAATGGCGTTCAACGACAGCGCGTTATGCCCAAGCAAAGCCGACAAGCCGTAAATCGCGGCCGTTTCCATTTCGAGGTTCGTGATTTTGCTGTCTTCGAATTCGAAATTGTCCATTTTTGAATTGAGGTCGGCATCCTGTAAAGCCAATCGTAAAACGCGTCCTTGTGGTGCGTAGAATCCGCCCGCAGTAGCCGTAATCCCTTTAAAAATACGTTCGCTCTCGATGAGTTTTTCAAGCTTTTCAGAACAGCGCGTCACGTAAGGCCGTCCTTTTTTGGCGTCCCAATTCGTGTGTTTGATGAACGCTTCCTCGAGATTTTTATCGGAAACGCTGTCGATCTGGTAGGAGCGAAGCATGTTGTCCATTCCCAAACCGAATTTCGACATTACGAAACTGTCGGTCGGAATATCCGCTTGAAGCGAGCCCGAAGTGCCGATGCGTATGATGTTGAGAGACGTCAATTCTTCTTTCGGCAAACGCGTTTTTAGGTCGATATTGACCAAAGCATCGAGTTCGTTGATCACGATGTCGATGTTGTCAGGCCCGATTCCCGTAGACATTACGGTTATGCGCTTGCCTTTGTACGTTCCCGTTTGGGTTTTGAATTCGCGTTTTTGGGTCGAGAATTCGATGTTTTCGAAGAATTGTGTGATTTTTTCCACACGGTTCTGGTCGCCAACGAAAATGATGTCGTGCGCGATATGTTCCGGACGCAGGTTCAAGTGGTAAACGCTGCCGTCCGGATTCAATATAAGTTCAGATTGTTTGATCATGTTTGGGTTGGTTTTGGATTGAAGATTGTCAGATAACAGATTCACAGATTGACTTTGGAATATGATCTGAGAAACTGGTATCTGACAATCCGTAAATCTTTAAGTTCTATCCGCCGACGCGTTTCACATTATATCCTTCAACCTTCAATATTTCCATGACTTTGTCTCGGAAATTTCCCTGGATGATGATTTCGCCGTCTTTCACAGCTCCGCCGACGCCACATTTGGTCTTGAGCATTTTGCCGAGCGCTTTCAAATCGTCTTCGTTCCCTTCGAAACCTTTGATTACGGTCGCGACTTTTCCGCCTCGGTTTTTCTTGTCGAGATGGACTTCAAGCAGTTGTTTACCGCGTTCGAGGGTTTCTTCAGGTGATTCGTTGGTGTCGAACTCGAAGTCTTTGTTCGTTGAGAACACGAAACCGCCGAGGTCGTTCAGTGATGTAAGTTTCTTTGCCATCTTCGTATTGCGGATTACACAAATTTACGCGGATAAATCCGATATAAAAACGAAGGCATCAGGAAATCCCGACGCCTTGTCCATTAGCTGTTCGTCTAATTATTCTGTTATTATTTTTTGATCAGTCCAAGATCGACAAGACGCTCATGCAGGAATTCACCCGCCGTAATGTCGTCGTATTGTTTCGGATGTTGGGCATCTATCGTATGCGGCAAAACGTCGAGTTTCATCTCGCTGATCGGATGCATGAAAAACGGGATCGAAAAACGCGAAGTCCCCCATAATTCCCTAGGAGGATTGACCACCTGGTGGATCGTCGACTTGAGTTTGTTGTTCGTATGACGCGACAACATATCGCCTACGTTGATCACCAATTCGTCGGGTTCCGCGATCGCATCGATCCATTCGCCGTCGTGGTTCTGCACCTGAAGGCCTTTTCCCTGCGCGCCCATAAGAAGCGTGATCAGGTTGATGTCGCCGTGAGCCGCCGCGCGGACCGCTCCGTCTGCTGGTTCATCGGTAATCGGCGGGTAATGTATCGGACGCAGGATGCTGTTTCCGTTCTTGATATAATTGTCGAAGTAGAATTCGTCCAATCCTAAGTATATGGCCAAAGCGCGAAGCACGTAAATACCTGTTTTTTCAAGCATTTGATACGCTTCTTTACCGACTGTGTTGAACTTAGGAAGTTCTTTTACTTCGACATTCGCCGGATATTCCGCTTCAAGAGCCGGATTGTCCTGCACGTATTGCCCGAAGTGCCAAAACTCTTTCAAGTCGCCCGCAGAGCGTCCTTTGGCATGTTCTTTCCCGAAAGAAACGTAGCCGCGCTGGCCGCCGATTCCCGGGATTTCGTATTCTTTTTTGGTTTCGAGCGGAAGATTGAAGAAGTTGCGTACTTCTGTGTACAATTCATCCACGAGTTTGTCATCGAGGAAATGACCTTTGAGTGCTACGAATCCGATGTCTTCGTAGGCTTTTCCGATTTCATTTACAAACTTTTGTTTACGTTCCGGGTCGCCCGAAAGGAAATCACGTAAATCCACACTTGGAATGTTCTGCATAGGTTTACTTTTTTGTTAATAACTCAAAGCCAGTCAAGGCCTTGAATTCACAAATGTAAATAAATATTGACGCTCGTCGGATTTAAACTTATCAACATCGAAAAATCCACAATGGAAACCTGCGAAAGTGGTAATTTTTCATACTTTTGACAGAGTTTTTACCAAACAGATTCCAAATCAAATGAATTTCGAACGCCGGAACCTTTCAGACGACCAACTGCTCGACCTTTACAAACGTTTATTGAAACCGCGCCTCATCGAGGAAAAAATGCTTATCCTGATCCGTCAGGGTAAAGTCTCGAAGTGGTTTTCGGGAATAGGGCAGGAAGCCATCTCGTGTGGTATCACGGCCGTTCTGGGCAAAGACGAATACATTTTGCCGATGCACCGAAACCTTGGTGTTTTCACGGGACGCGACATTCCTTTATATCGATTGTTCTCGCAATGGCAAGGAAAAGCTGCCGGTTTTACAAAAGGTCGTGACCGATCGTTCCATTTCGGGACGCAGGAATACAAGATCATCGGGATGATTTCGCACCTCGGGCCGCAAATGGGCGTCGCAGACGGAATCGCTTTGGCCAATAAACTCAAGAAGAATGGCAAAGTGACCGCCGTTTTTACGGGTGAAGGCGCGACTTCGGAAGGTGATTTCCACGAAGCGCTCAACATCGCTGCCGTTTGGGATTTGCCTGTCCTATTTATTATAGAGAACAACGGTTACGGACTTTCGACCCCGACGAACGAGCAATACCGCTGCGAGAACCTTGCCGATAAAGGCGTCGGTTACGGAATGGAAGCGCATATTCTCGACGGGAACAACATCCTTGAAATCTACAACGAACTGTCCGAAATCGTAGAATCGATGCGCACCAATCCTCGTCCGGTGTTGATCGAGTTCAAGACGTTCAGGATGCGCGGGCACGAAGAAGCCAGCGGAACGAAATACGTTCCCCAGGAATTGATGGACATGTGGGCCGAAAAAGATCCGGTCGACAATTTCCGGCGTTATCTGTTGAAACAGAATATCCTGCGTCAGGACAAAGACGACCAATGGCGTGAAGAAATCCGTAAGGAAATCGACGATAACCTTTTGATCGCCAATACCGAAGCCGACATAAAAGCGACCTACGAGCAAGAAGTCGGAGACGTTTACGCGCCTTATGATTTCGAAGAAATAAAACCAGGTTCCGAAACCGAAAACATCCGATTCGTCGATGCGATTTCCCAAGGTTTGCGCCAGTCGTTCGAACGTCATGAAAACCTTGTGATCATGGGACAGGACATTGCCGAATACGGTGGTGCGTTCAAGATTACCGACGGATTCGTAGACCTTTTCGGAAAAGACAGGATCAAAAACACACCTATTTGCGAAAGCGCCGTCGTTTCTGCGGGAATGGGGCTTTCGATCAACGGATACAAATCTATAGTCGAAATGCAGTTCGCCGATTTCGTGTCGACCGGTTTCAACCCGATCGTGAATTATCTCGCGAAAGTGCACTACCGTTGGGGCGAAAATGCCGATGTCGTGGTGCGTATGCCTTGCGGTGGCGGAACACAGGCCGGACCTTTCCACTCGCAGACGAACGAGGCTTGGTTTACGAAAACACCGGGATTGAAAGTCGTTTATCCGGCTTTTCCATACGATGCGAAAGGACTTTTGACCGCGTCGATCAACGATCCGAATCCGGTCATGTTCTTCGAACACAAATTGTTGTACCGAAGCATTTACCAAGACGTTCCGACGAATTATTACACCTTGCCATTAGGCCAGGCTGCGGTTTTGCGCGAAGGCAAAGACGTCACGATCGTCGCTTTCGGTGCCGCGGTGCATTGGGCACTTGAAACACTTGACAAAAACCCTGAAATCTCTGCAGATCTGATTGATTTGAGAACGCTTCAGCCTTTGGATAAAGACACGGTCTACAAGTCGATCAAGAAAACAAACAAAGTCATCATCCTTCAGGAAGACAGCTTGTTCGGCGGGATTGCGAGCGATATCGCGGCCATGATTACCGAAGATTGTTTCGAATACCTCGACGGGCCGGTGCGTCGCGTGGCGAGTTTGGACACGCCTATTCCGTTTACGAAGGCGTTGGAAGATCAATATCTCGCCAAAGGCCGATTCGAGGAAACCTTGAAGGAATTGGTAGCATATTGATTTTTTGACTTACGATATTTGGGCCACGGATTTTTCTGTGGCTTTTTTTTAGGCTGGCCACGAATTACAAGACTTACACAAATTGTTAAAATAGGCGTAGGATACATTTCTGATTCCAGCAAAACTTATTCGTGTAATTCGGGGCTGAACATAAAACCAAACGATGCAACTCAAATCCAAACTTCCCAACCTAGGCCGCCATATTTTCTCGCACATGACCGCGCTTGCCAATGAGCATAACGCCGTCAACCTTTCACAAGGTTTTCCCGATTTCGATCCCGATCCGGAATTGGTGAAATTGGTCGATGAAGCCCTAAACGAAAACACCAACCAATACGCACCGATGCCGGGTTTGCCGATACTTCGCCAGCAAATCGCATCCAAAATGAATTCGCGTTACGGCCTCGATTTGGATTGGGAAACCGAAATCACGATTGGCACGGGCGCAACCGAACTGATTTTCGCCTCGATTGCCGCCACGGTCTGGCCCGGTGACGAAGTGATCCTGATCGAACCGTGCTACGACTGCTACCGGCCGGCGATTGAGGTCGTGGGCGGAAAAGCCGTCGTTTATAAAATGAAAGCGCCCGATTTCAAAATCGATTGGGATGAAGTAGGGAAATTGGTTTCGGAAAAGACCAAAATGATTTGCTTGTGCACGCCGAACAATCCGACAGGAACGGTTTTCACGCACGACGACATGCAGCGATTGATCGCGATTACCAAAGGAACCGATATTTTGCTGTTGTGCGACGAGGTGTACGAATACATGACTTTTGACGGCAAAAAACACATCAGCCCGTTGCAATATCCCGAATTGAGGCAAAGGACGTTCGCGTCGTTCTCTTTCGGCAAGACCTATCACATCACGGGCTGGAAAGTCGGATACTGCGTCGCGCCCGAACTGTTGACGGGCGAGCTTAGGAAAGTACACCAGAACGCGACGTATTGCACGAGCCATCCGTTGCAGAAAGCGATCGCGAAATACATGGAAAAGTCGGGCAGCCATTTGGAATTGTCGGCGTTTTTTGAACGCAAGCGCGATTTGTTTTTGGATGCTTTGGGCGACACGAAACTCAAAGCGTTGCCGTGCGAAGGCGGATATTTCCTGCTTTTCGATTATTCTGATGTTTCGGATGAGAGCGACTTTGATTTCTGCGTTCGTCTGATAAAGGAATTCGGTGTTGCGGCGATTCCCGTTTCGCGCCTGTATTCGGATTGGCACGACGACAGATTGATCCGGATTTGTTTTGCGAAGAAAGACGACACGTTGCTTGAAGCGGCGAAGCGTTTGAGACGTGTTTCGCAGATGTGATTGTTGAGACTTGGTTTGGAAACGGGATCGCGCGAGGGATTGAAGCGGATATCCTTTTTGGGTCTGAGCGCAGTCGAAGACCCAAAAAGATAGCAGCGGAAAGCCCGACGGCGGCTTTTACAGGACTGCCATCGTCATCCAAGCGCTCCAAGCCGCCGACGTGCCAAACAAACTAAGATACTCAGGCACTCAAGAACTCAATTACTCAGGCACTCTTTTAGCACTCCTTTCACACTTTGCCCATCGCAAAACCCGTAACTTAGAGAAAACCTCTAAACCACAACTATGCGACTATCGGTAGAACGAAAGGATGTAAAAGTGTATCCCGACCCGAGGCGCGTGATCGCACGTTATTTCTTTAACGGTGAGGAACGCGCGGTTTTTTTACTCCAAAAAATACTGGCGCTGAACAACGAAACCGTGGCAGCGCTGATTTTGCCTTTGCTTCAGGATTTTTCGAAACGCCATCGCAACATCACCAAAAAACTGATGAAGCATTGCGAAAAAGTCAAACCGTACATCATCAAGGCGGGTTACGATTACAGCCAACTTACCGATTATCAGAAATATCTTATCGGATCGTATTTTACACATGAATATTCGATAGAATCGGCGGCGTTCTTCAATCCGTCGATCATCATCGATCCAGACCAGAGCCACCTCGAGGAAGGCCAACAACGTTTACTGATCAGTTTTCGTGCGGTAGGTGAGGGACACATCTCGTCTGTGGTTTTTCGCCGGGCGATGATAGACAAGCACAACAACATTTCGATCATCCCGGCCGGAAATTACATAGACGAGGCCGAAAAGATGCACCAGACAATCTATCAAAAGAAACTGTTTTTGAAAAAAGGGGAAGAAGCCGAAATCGACCCGGAATTCCTGTCCGAAGTCGATCAAAAACTCGAGGATCGCTTCGATTACGAAAGCCTAAAGAAAATCATCATCGCGGCCCGTGAAAAAACCGATGATGACAACCGCATCGCCCAATACAAACAAATCCTCGCGCTTTCGGACAGTTATCGCAAAATCAGTTTTTCGCGCGATACCGACATCAGCGACCGCGTGATTTTCCCGATTTCGGATTTCGAAAGCAAAGGCATAGAAGATGCGCGGTTCGTGCGTTTCGTAAAAGAAAACGGCCAGGTAATTTATTACGCGACGTACACGGCTTACGACGGTTCGCACATCATGCCCAAACTGTTGCAGACCACCGATTTCTACGATTTCAAAACTTCGCCGTTAAACGGAGACGGGGCCAAAAACAAAAATCTCGCGTTGTTTCCACGGAAAGTCAACGGCAAATTCGCCATGCTTTCGCGAATCGACGGATGGAACAACTTTTTGATGTATTCCGACAACATCAACATTTGGGATAACCCGATCAAGATCCAATCGCCGGAATTTCCGTGGGAATTGGTGCAGATCGGAAATTGTGGTTCTCCGATTGAAACACCTCACGGTTGGCTCGTGATGACACATGCGGTCGGGCCGATGCGCCGTTATTGCATCGGAGCTTCTTTGCTCGATATCAACAATCCCGAAAAAGAAATCGGAAGGCTCAAAGAACCGTTGATCATGCCGAATCCTGACGAACGCGAAGGTTACGTGCCCAACGTGGTGTATTCGTGCGGGTCAATCATACACAATGGTGATTTGATCATCCCGTACGGATTGAGCGACCACAGTTCGGGATTCGCAACCGTCAATTTGAATTTGCTGTTGGATAGATTGGTTAAAGGCGGATGATTGGGACACGCTTCACTAAAGACAACCAGACCTCTTGCCCGAACGAGCCGACGGATAGCATTATTATCGAACGAATTATCGATTTTATAGTCTAAAGGTCTAATATCTAAATAAAAAGCCCCGAAGTGCGATACCTCGGGGCTTTCCTTTTGATTGACGATCAGACGTTGATCTCACCATCATATCGTCCTGACCGGTCCACTTCGTCTGAAGCGTTTTTGTCGTAAGTGCGCGTGAACGTAGGCGTATGGTTTCGGGCATTGGCATTGACCGAATCGTTGCTTTGGGCAATCGCATCGTCCTGGCTTACGTTGCTGTTCTGTGTGTCGTCGTATTTGTGAAAGTCGTCGGAGTCCTCGAAGCTTTCATCCTTATCGTATGTCGAGGCGTCCTGATTGAGTTCGGGATCGTCTATGCCTCGTTTTTTGTCGTCTGCAATCATAGCTTTAGAATTAGGTTAAACGTTTGTGCTGAAGTGCTAAGGTGCTGAAGTGCGAAAGTCGCTGCCGGTAAATCTTACCGTACTAATTTTTTAGCACTTAAGCACTTTAGCATGTAAGCACTTCTCACTCAAAATTTCCCCAACAGCCAATACACGATAATAAAAATAATGATCATGCTAAGGCAGCCGCCTCCAAGCTTTTTGGCTGTGAATCCGGCGATGATGGTCTTGAAGAATCCGTTCATGTTGTTTGTTATTTAGGTTATTGGTTCCGATTTACTCCATGCCGTGATCGTTGGCGTGACGGTCTACGTTTTGGTTTTTGTCATCGAACTCGCCATCGGTCGTCAATCGGCCTTTGGCATCGTAGTTCGCATCGTTGGTAAGGGTTTCGTCGTGTTCTTTGTACTCGTGTTTACGAGTGGCGTTGCGTACGTTGTCTGCGTTGCGCTGGTTCGAATGGTCGTAATTTTTTTGCCCGTCGTGACGAGCCTGTCCGCCTTTGTTTACAGTTGCCATAATACTCATGTTTTTTGTTAGACGATAAAAGTACCGCCCAAAATCTGCAATCGTGTTATGCAGTTTTCATGAAACTTTTCACCATTTCGCGAAAAAAAAACCGGCTTTGGGAGCCAGCTTCTTAAGGGGTTGTTGTTCTTAGTAGTTGTTTTCGTTGTCGTTCAGGAGAGCGAAATACATCTCATTCGGATCGTAGTCGAGGTCGTAATCCTGATCGTCCGATTCCTCTTCGGAATTATTGATTCGGATGATGTTGTCGAAATCCTCATTTGCACTGTAATCGATGTCGTAATTGTTGTAGTTCGTTTCCATAGGTGGTAGCTTTTAGTGTTGTTTCACAAAATTGACGAAAACGATTTAGAGGATTCTTACAGAATTTTCACCTCCGCTTACACAATTTACCGAAATCAGTACTTTCCACTGAGCAATTGCCCGCCGATAGGGGCTTTTGCTTCGATTCCGAGCTTTTTCATCATTTCATAAGTAGTGCACACCGCGGCCGAGGTTACCGGTATTCCGACTTCTTTCTCGAGCAAATCGATCGCTTCCAAAGACGGCATCTGGACGCAGGCCGAAGCCACGAGGACATCGACTCCTGTCAAATCGAGACGTTTGTAGATTTCCAGAAGGTTCATCGGATTTTGGGCCGCGACTTCAAGATTGTCGGGTATTTCGAGCGCAATCGAGTCGACGACTTCAAAACCCTGATGTTCTATATAATCGACGACCAAATCCGTAAGCGGACGCATGTATGGCGTGATCACGGCGACTTTTTTCGCACCGAGAACCTTCAATCCGTTGATCAACGCACCGGCACTCGTGACGATAGGAGTAGGGAAGTCGTTGGCTACGGTTTCCTGGTGTAGGTTCACTTCCGAAACGCAGTGGTAGCCACGTCCCATGCTCATGATGGCCACAAGGCAGGCATAACCCATGACGTCCACATGCGCGTCCGATAATTCCTGGGCACATTTCAAACTCATCGCATCCATAGCTTCCAATTCTTCCTTGGTCACTTTTTTCATGCGCATGCGGCTCGAGTGGAACGTGAATTTTTCGGGAAGGATGGTTTCGCGTGAACGGAAAATTGCCGGTATTTCGGTTTCCATCGTAACGTTCGATGACGGCACGATCTGGCCGATTCTGTATTTTTTCATAGTAGTTGCTTGGCCGCGAATGACACGAATTCCACTAATCTGACTTTGTGAAAATTCGTGTCATTCGTGGCTGATATTTTTAATTATTACCTTTTTTGAGACTTGACAAAGCCGAAGCGAAAAACAAAAAACTGCCGATCAGGAAAATGATATTGACCGTACGCGCAAAAGGCGGCGTCATGTCAGGGACGAGTTGACCCAGCAACACCAACACATTCAACACGATCAGCACGAGTAAGACGGTTTTATTTTTCATGGTCTATCGATTTTCTTTACGCGATTGGTAAGCGTCCCGATTTTCTCGACGGTCGCTTCCACGACGTCACCGTCCCACATCCATTCCTGTGGTTCGCGTCCGGCGCCGACACCGGCAGGCGTTCCCGTGGCGATGATGTCTCCCGCTTCTAGCGTAAAGACCTCGCTCAAATCCTGTATCAGGTCTTCGATTCGGAACAACATGAATTTGGTATTCGAATTCTGTTTTTCGACTCCGTTGAGTTTTAGCGACAAATTGAGGTTGTGCGGATCTTCAATTTCGTCTTTGGTCACCAAAACCGGCCCCATCGGAGCGAACGTATCCTGTCCTTTGGAGACGATCCACTGTCCGGCGCGGCGGCAATCACGGGCTGAAATGTCGTTGATAACCGTATATCCGAAAACATGATCCATAGCATTTTCCTTGGTCACGTATTTTCCTTTTTTGCCGATGACAACTGCAAGTTCCACTTCCCAATCGAGTTGTTGGGTCAGGTTTTCATTGTGAAGGATATCAGTCTTGGTCGCCGTTACGGTCGTCGGCGGTTTCGAGAAAATCACGGGCTTTTGCGGAAGCGCTTTGTCGGTATCCAAAGTACGTGCGCTTTCGGCCACGTGTTCGGTATAGTTCAATCCGATGCCGATGATGTTCTTCCTCGGACGCGGGATCGGCGCTAATAACGTCGCTTCGTTAATCGGGATCGAACTCGAGGCGATAACATTCTCACTCGATTCTTTTATGGTGTTTTCGATGCGTTTCACTTCGTCAAATCCGGCGTCGATAAGGTCGAGCATGGTTTTCGGAAACGTGAGATTGTGTTTGAAGCCAAGCGTTTCAAGGTCGATGATCGCGTCCTGGTGCAACACGCCGAGTTTGGCTTCGGAATTTTGGGTAGTGTATGTAAGTAGTTTCACTTTATTGGGATACTAATGAATTTTATTTATTGTTTTTATTGGGTTTGGATGCAGCTTCCGCCGATGACTTTCATCTGTCCGTCGAATTTTTTCCACATGCGCACGTAACGGAATTCTCCCGACAACGGTTGGCCGAGCATTTTTCCGCTTGCCGTCATCGTCACGGTAGAAACCGCGCAATCGTCGATCAATGCGATTTCCCCGAAAGTCAAATTGGCCTCGTCAATGGTCATCGTGCCGGCCTTGTGGGAATCGAGATCGGCTTTCTTGGTGACGGTTTGTCCGTTCGGGATCATGAAAATCAAGTCGTCGTGCAGCAATTTGTCGAGGGTTTCCACGTCGCTCGAACGCATGGCTTCAAACAGCAGCTGTTCGCACTGCATGATTTCCTGATGGGTTATGGCAGTTGGGATCGTCATTATTGTGCTACGGATTGGAATCCGTCGTTTTCTGTCAATTCCTGGTCTTGGTACAACCCGAGTTTTTCGATCGTCGGCAAATCGTTGAACGAGAACAGGCATGCATCTTCCGAATCCGAAAGGTTCACATGCTCATGCCACGTCCAGCTTGGCACGCAGAAAATATCGCGTTCTTTCCAATCGAAACGCTTTCCGCCGATAATCGAATACCCGTGCCCTTTGGCGCACTGGTATACGAAAGAGCCCGTGTGTTTGTGTGCTTTTCCTTTGAATCCCGGACGCAATAATTGCATGGATGCGCCCATCGTCTGCATCACATGGCCGCCCGTAAGCGGATTCGAATATTGCATGATGACGCCGTCGAAAGGTGAATCTTCGGTGACTTTCGCGGCCTCGGCCAATGTCGGATATACGTCTTTCCACGCATATTTGAATAAGGGCGAATACGGTTTGTCCCAATCGTGTCCGCTCGGACGCAATCCGGCGCCGGAGTAGGAAAGAGGCAGAAAATTTGTTGGTGTTTTCAACGGCTGTTTTCCGTCAAAAACCGCATAATCGTTGGCTTCGAGCGCATTCACGAGCGGAATGTCGAGTCCGTCCTGCCAAATACAGGTTTTTCCGTTTTCATCGCAACCGTGCTCGTGCCAGGCCGAATTCGGCGTAATCACGAAATCGTTGACCTCGAACGTGACTTTATTTCCGTCGACGACCGTATAACCGCCAGAGCCTTCCATTATAAATCTCAATGCTGATGCTTTATGGCGATGGGCCGAAGTGCTTTCTCCGGGACGCGTCACCTGGATTCCCGTATACAACCAACCGACCGCAGCAGATACGTCCCTGCGTTTGTCGTTCACGAGGTACACGACGCGTCTTCCGGCTTGTTCGGGTGTGACGAGTTCCGAAGATTTGAGCACGAGTTCACGCAAATTCTCGTATTTCCATAACATAGGAACCGAATTCGTGCGCGGTTCCCAAGGTTCTATATCGTTGGCGACGGTCCAAAGCGCGCCCGCACCAAGGGTTTCGAGTTCTTTGTAGTAGGCTTCGAGTTCGGGCGTGTCCTTGACTCGGGCGCGTCCGATCACATCGTCGGAATGTTGTGTTTCCATAGGTTGTGGTTAAAGGTCAAACTTACGATTTAGACGTGTATTTCGCAATCGTTTTCTTTATCGGAAATTGGGTTATGTGCTATTTGTTTTAGGTTGGATAAGACGGAAAATAGGGTAAGAAACCACGGCAATGGCCGCAATGACCAAAAAGCTGTTGCGGTCGCTGTAGGCGAATCCCAAAAACACGGCCAGCGAAAATCCGACGAGTAAAATGGCGGTAAAAGGATAACCCCATGCTTTGTAAGGGCGGATCAGGTCAGGTTCAGAAATACGCAGTTTGATCAGTGAGCAATACGCCAATCCCCAAACGATGACCGACATGAACGTGGCCAATGCGAACAACACCTCGAACGAACCGACGAGTATCAATCCCAACGTAAACGCCGACGAGCACAAAAGCGTGACGATAGGCGTACCACCTTTATTGACTTTGGTGCCCGATTTCACGAAAAACCCGTCGCGGCTCAATCCGTAAAGGATACGCGGCGGAATCATCATATAGGCAT
Source organism: Flavobacterium agri (assembly GCF_013401995.1). GTDB lineage: Bacteria > Bacteroidota > Bacteroidia > Flavobacteriales > Flavobacteriaceae > Flavobacterium > Flavobacterium agri. Next base: position 729,650 of record NZ_JACBJI010000001.1, on the reverse strand, counting down.
TGAGGATTCCGATAATCGAAAAAATAGCGATGACCGTTACGATCGTCGAGCCTTTTTGCCCGAACACGGTTTTCGCCACATCGGAAGCAGCTAACGGAGAATCGGCAATGGCGGCCGCAGGCAACACGTGAAGGAACGCCATATTGATCACGACGTAAATGGCGATGACGATGATCGCGCCCGTGTAAAGCGATTTCGGGATGTTCTTGTTCGGATTTTCGTCTTCCTCGGCAAAAAAGCACACCGCGTACCAACCGTCGTAAGCGCCCAAAGCCATCTGTAACGATTTGAAAAAGCCGATCACGACCCCGAGCGGCATGAGGCGCGGTTCTATCGGAATACGTTTTACGGCAATGTCCGAATACCAGAAACAAGCGACGATCAAAGCCACGAAAAACGCCACTTTGATGATGCTCGTGATTTGCTGCACGATACTGCCGTTCCTGACGCCGCTGACATGGATCAGCATAAACCCGATCAGGAATCCCACGGCTACGACCGTCGTCTGGCCTTTTATTTCGGGAATCAAAATCGCGATGTATTCGCTGATGACGATGCAAAAGAACGCCGGAGCGATCGCGTTGGTGATGTAATCGAACCAACCCGAAAGGAATCCCGCATAATCGCCGAACGCGCGTTTGATGTAATTGTATGAACCGCCGGCCTTCGGAATGGACGTGGCGAGCTCCGAATACGCGCCGCAACCCATCAGGATATAAAGCCCGCCAATCAGCCAACAGGCTACGATAAGCCAGCCGTCGTCGAGATAAGTGGCGATTTCGCCCGGTGTCCTCAAAATGCCGACGCCGATCGTTCCGCCCACGAAAATAGCGATGCCGAAGCCCAATCCGAGTACTTTTTGCAGTTTGTTGTTTGGGTTGGCAGACATCGTTTCTGTGGTTTTAGATTAGTCTTTGCGGAAATCCTCGTGCTTGTCTACAAACGTTATTTTACGCGTCGGGGCCACATTCACGCGCAAATCGAAAATGTCGAAGCGGTTGTAATGCCCCAAAATGTCGTGCATCTGTTTGGGTTGTATGCATTTGGAAAGGTCGATTTCGGCATACGCGATGCCTTCCTCGTCTATCAAAGGCTCTCCAATCACGGCGCCGTTGGGTCCGATGAATCCGGAAAACGCCGAATTTTTGCGCGTCAGCAATTCTTCGGCATTCGGAACATCGGTCTTCATCGCATCCATGATTTCCTGCGAAATCGTTGAACAGGAAACAATCGTGAACAACTTGCCTTCGAACGAATGCGCGGCCGCACGGATTTTTATCGCCTCGGCCATGTTGTAATCGGGTGGAGCGACGGGAAGCGAAATGTAATTGGCGATGTGTACGAGTTCGCCTTGGGAAAGCAACGTGAAACGTGCCAACGTATTGGTGTTTTCGCCGCAGGCAAGCGTTCCCACAGGCCCGACTTGCGTATCGTAAACCTTAAGTGAAGAACCGTCGCCCGAAGTCCACGTCAATTTTTCGGCCCAGGTCGGAACTAATTTTCGGTGTTTTCCGATAAGGTTGCCCGAATTGTCGATAATCAGGTTCGTATTGTAGATCTCGCCATAACTTTCGCCTCTTTCGTTGATTCCGATCACGATATGGATGTCGAATTCTTTCGCCGCATCATAAATCTTCTGCATGTCGGGTCCGAAAACATCTACCGAATTGCGGTACAGTTTTTCATACCAGGCGCTGCCCTGAACCGGCGTCATGATCCAGTTCCAATATGGATATCCTGAGATGAAAACCTCTGGGAAAGCGATAAGTTTCGCTCCGTTCGAAGCGGCTTCCTTTATGATGGAAACGGCTTTGTCTACCGTTTTTTCGACGTTTAGGAAAACAGGTGAAGTCTGAACGGTGGCGGCTTTGAATTTTTTAAAGTCCATCAGTCGGGATTTGGAATTTGGAAATTTTATTTCGGGTGTCGTCCTCAAAAGGAACGGCTTTGATCTGGTTCGATGCTTTGTCGAGCCCGACATTCACGAGCGTCACTTCGCCTTCAAGGCAAACACTCGAATCGGCCTGCTTGAACTGGAAACCGCAAGTAACCGATGCGCCGCCTACGTTTTTGACCCAAAGCGACTTGGTAAGCACGTCTCCGATGCGTCCGGGTTTCTTAAACTGGACTTTGAGGTCGACGGTCGGAATACCGTTGGTTTCGTGTATTTTAGAAAACGGACGGTCGAGTGCTTCCTCGAACCAATCTTCGACAAGATCGTTGAGCATTTCGAGAAATCTCGGGTAAAAGACGATCCCGGCGAAATCGACGTGTTTGAAACGGATGGTTTCGGTTTTGGTGAACATTACTTTTTGATGAATTTTGAAGTGAATGATTTGTTGCCGGCCGAAATCGCGATCAGGTACGTTCCCGAAGCCAGACTGGAAACGTCAACGGAATTCGAAACCGGATTTTCAGACAATACCGTTTTACCTGTCATATCGGTAATCGTAACGGAATCAGCCGTCATTCCGTCTCGGAAGCGCAGCTGTAATTCGGTTGCGACAGGATTCGGAAACAATTCTACACTAATCGGATCCGGATGGTCGACCGCCAATGCTTCCGGAACCAATTTGGTTACGTAAAAATCGTAAATGCCGTGATTGGGTTGCACGTCATATTCGTTGTTCGACTCGGTGTAGCCAATGGTCGCATAACCGCCGTCGGAAGTGAGACAAAGGCCGTATGCCACGTCGCTTGAGCTGGCTCCGATACATTTTTGCCAAATGATGTCGAGGTTTGGGTCAAATCGCACGAGCCAAACGTCGAATTGCCCGTGATTTCCCGAAACGTCTCCCGTATTCGAGAGCGTATTGCCCGCCACGACGATATCGCCGTTGCTTGCAAGCTCGATGGATTCGAACGAATCGGAACCTTCGCCACCGTAAAGATGCGATTCCAGAATCTGGCCGTCCATGCCGATTTTCAAAAGCCAACCGTCGTGGACGTCGTGCTGCTGGTTTACGTCTCCGTCATCGGAGGCGGTAGTTCCGGCCAAAATATAAGCGCCATCTACTTCAACCGCCGAATAGAACACGTCGAACAAAGATCCTCCGTATTGTTTACTCCATTGAAGCGTGCCATCGGCAGCGATTTTCAACGCGTAGCCATCTTCAATCCCGTGATTCTGCGTAAGGTCGCCGTCGTTCGAATTCGTATAGCCCAAAGCCAGATAACCGCCATCGGATGTCGAAATCGCTTTGTGGATGATATCTTCGCCCGAACCACCATACACGTGTTGCCAAACGATATTCGCCGATGCGTCTATTTTTATGATCCAAAGGTCTTCGATGCCGTGATTCGTGCCAACTTGGCCGTCCGTAGATCGGGAATGGCCAAATAAGACATAGCCCGCATCCGGAGTTTCGATCACCTGATCCAAAAAGTCGTTGTGCGTTCCGCCGAAGCTTTTCTGCCAAAACACATTTCCCGTATTGGCCGACGCGCTCACTTTCGCAATCCAGTAATCGCCCATGCCGTGGCTTTGGGAAACATCGCCGTTGCTCGAATATGTAGTGCCGGCTATGATGTAATTGCCGTCTTGGGTCGGGATGACTTTGCGGCCGTGATCGGATAATGCGCCGCCAAATGCGCGGTTCCAGGCAGTCGTTCCGTCTGGATTGAGTTTTACGAGCCACATTTCGTTGTCGCCGTGCGCATTCTGGACGGCCGAGGTTTGGGACCAAGCGTCGCCCATAACGACGATTCCGCCGTCGTTGGTTTCGGCAATGTCCATTCCGATGTCTACGGAGCTTGTGCCCAATGTGCGGTTCCATTGTACCACGGGCGCCTGACCGAGGGCACAGGCAGGTAATAGCAGGTAAAGTAGTTTTTTTATCATATGTGTCGTTGTGTTGTTTTTCGCTTAGGATTTTTGCGATTTCCGAAACATCATTTTTTGATGAATTTGGTCGAAAACGTTTTGTCGGAAGTCTTTACGGTCACTTGATAAGACCATCCACATATCATTCTCGCCGTGCGCGCCAAAAACCTGTCCGTTGTTGGACCAGGCGTCGCCGATCATCACAGAGCCGCCGTTGGCCGTTTGGATCAAGTCGGTCGCCATGTCCGAAGAAGATCCTCCGAGCGATTGTGTCCATTGCACGGTGGGCGTTTGGGCCATCGCAAATAACGGAAGCGTCAATAAAAGTAAATTTCTTATCATGTTGTTTGGTGTTTCAGAAAGTTGCGGAAGACGCCTTCTTCCAATCGTAAAAAAATTTGTCGGGAACGGTTTCCGGCTGCAGCATGCATCCAGGCTTGAGTTCGGGAAACAATTCGGCGAACGTGCGGATGTTGGTCTTGTCGATGCGCATACTCACTACGTCGCGTCCCACCTTGTCCGGATGGTCGATTCCCGCCGAAGCCATAAGCTCCATAGCCGATTTGACGGTTTCGTGTTGGTATCGGGCCACACGTACGCTCTTGAGATTCGGGTCGAGCCCGCTTACGAGTTTCGGATCTTGGGTCGCAACGCCCGTCGGACAGGTGTTGGCATGACATTGCAAAGCTTGGATACAGCCTAGCGCGAACATCATCCCGCGTGCGGAATTACACAAATCGGCACCCATCGAAAGCGCACGGATAATGTCGAATCCGCTGATGATTTTTCCGCTCGCGATGATCTTGATTTGGTCTTTGAGGCCGAATCCGTTGAGGCAATCGTAAACGAAGGCCAACGCATCGCGCAACGGCATGCCTACATGATCGGAATATTCGATAGGAGCGGCGCCTGTTCCGCCTTCGCCACCGTCTACCGTGACGAAATCGAAATACGTCTTGGTTTCGATCATGGCTTTGCAGATCGCGATGAACTCCGATTTGTTGCCGATGCAGATTTTCATGCCGATCGGTTTTCCGCCAGACAGAAGGCGTAGCGTTTTCACGAAATCCATCAATTCCAAAGGCGTCTTGAAAGCCGAATGTTTGGGCGGAGAGATGATATCGCCTCCTTTTTTGACCAAACGGATTGCCGCAATTTCATCGGTGACTTTCTCTTTCGGAAGAATCCCGCCGTGTCCCGGTTTTGCGCCTTGCGAGAACTTGATCTCGATCATCTTGACATTGTCGAGCGTGGCGCGCGCAGCGAAATGTTCAGGTGAGAAATTGCCGTATTCGTCGCGACAGCTGAAATAGCCCGTACCGATGTTCCAGACGACGTCTCCTCCGTTGTCGAGGTGATAGGGTGAAAGCCCGCCTTCGCCCGTATTGTGGAAAAACCCTCCTTGCTTGGCGCCCGAATTCAAAGCAATGATTGCGTTCTGGCTCAACGAACCGTAACTCATCGCGCTGATGTTGAAAAGGCTTGCCATATAAGGCTTGGTACATTGTGAAGAGCCGATCTGTACTTTCGGATTTTCGTCTATGTCCTGAAAAGCGATGGCTTTGATGCTGTGGTTGATCCATTGATAACCTTCGTCGTACACGTTAAGTTGTGTGCCGAACGGTTTCGTGTCGAGTTCTTTTTTGCTTCGCGCGTAGACCAAACCGCGTTGTAAACGGTCGAACGGACGTCCGGCAATGTCGGTTTCTACAAAATATTGACGTATTTCAGGTCCGATCGATTCCAAAAGGTAACGCAATCTGCCCACAAGCGGGAAATTCCTGCGGATCGCGTGTCTCGATTGGTACATATCGAACAATCCCATACCGATAAGCGGCAGAAAAAAAACGAGCAGAAACAAGAATTTCCAGTTCACGTATGCCAAAATTGCAGTGAGGACCAAAGCGGTTGCCGTGAAAACCAGAAAAACTTTTCTCATGATGTCTGTTTGAGTTTGAAACGTTGGATTTTGCCAGTTTCCGTCTTCGGAAGCTGGTCTATAAAGTTAACGATTCTCGGGTATTTATAAGGTGCGGCCGCCAATTTGAACCATTCCTGGATTTCTTTGGCTTTTTCGGCACAGGCGGCGTCCAGATCCTTAAGGACGACATGGGCGCAAACCAACATGCCGCGTTCTTCGTCCGGTGCGGCGGTGACGGCACATTCGGCGATTTCGGGATGGCCGAGCAACACGCTCTCGACCTCGATGGCCGATATGTTGTAACCCGACGAAATGATCATGTCGTCACCTCTGGCCACAAACCAGAAATAGCCGTCTTCGTCGCATTTGAAGATGTCTCCGGTGATGTTCCAGCCGTTCTCGACGTATTCGCGTTGCTTGTCGGGCGCATTGAGGTATTTGCAACCCGTGATGCCGCGCACCGCAAGTCGTCCGGCATGACCCGAAGGCAAATCGTTTCCGAGGTGGTCGACGATTTTCGCTTCGTATCCGCGTACGGCCAATCCGGTAGCGCCGGGTTTCATGTTTTCTTCGGAAGACGAGATGAAAATGTGCAGGATTTCGGTCGATCCGATACCGTCAATGATTTTGAGTCCTGTTGCTTCGTGCCAATCGTTCCAGACTTTTAAAGGCAAGGTTTCCCCGGCCGAAACGCATTTGCGCAGCGACGATATGTCGAAATCACTGACAAGCGTCGTAAGCACGCGATACGCCGTCGGAGCGGTAAAACAGATCGTGATTTTGTGTTCCGAAATGGCTTTGAGCAACATATCGGGAGACGCTTTCTCGATCAAAAAAGTCGATGCCCCGAAATAAAACGGGAACAACACCATGCCGCCAAGCCCGAAAGTAAACCCGAGCGGCGGACTTCCCGTAAAAATATCGTCGGGCGTCGGTTGAAGCGAATATTTAGGGAACGCCTCGCAAATCAAGAGTACGTCCTTGTGGTAATGCGACGTCATCTTGGGCTTTCCGGTCGTTCCCGAAGTGAATCCGATAAGGCTGATGTCGGTCGAAGCCGTATTGAAATTGTCGAAAGATGTCGGTTTGTCGTGCATCAGACGCTCCAATTCCGATGGATTGTTTCCGGTTCCGTCAAACGCGCAGATCTTTTTCAAAAAATCCGATTTCACAGCGATCATTTCCTCGAGCAGCCGCGCATCGCAGAACACATGTGAGATTTCGGCGCTGTCGCACATCACGGTAAGCTCCTTTTCGCGCAAAAGCGGCATCGTGGCCACGACGATTCCGCCGGCTTTGAGAATCCCGAACCAGCAAGCCACGAACATCGGGTTGTTCGCCGAACGGATCATGACACGGTTGCCCGAAACGAAATCCAAATCATTTGTGAGTACATGGGCAATCTGGTTCGCCTTTTCGAAAAGCTGCCCGAATGTCCAGTTGCCGTCAAAAGTGTGTATCGCAATCTTGTCGACATTCCCTTCGCGGATGTGGCGGTCGAGTAGGTAATCGACGCAATTGAGTTCGTCCGGGAATCGGAAATCGGGATCGTCAAGGATGATGTCGGCCATCAATTCTTTTGGAGGAAGATGGTTTTGGGCGAAATGATCGAGGTAAGCCATACCTTTTTGTTTTAGCCACGAATTGCACGAATGCCGCGAATCCGTGTTGGGTTTATTTGGTTTTTTTGTGGGATTCGGGTTTGAGCGCTTTCTTCATGCCTTCTTTTTCCTTTCGCTCCGATTTTTTGAACTGGAACAACGAATTCGTGGCCAACGTATATTGGTTCGGAATGTCGTCGGGCTGGAATTGCTCGTAAGCCTGAGCATGACGCACAAAATTCGGGTCGAGCAACAAGGGTTTCCCGAGCGCGACGAGATCGGCTCTTCCGTTCAAAAGAATCGTGTTGATCTGGTCGATATCCTGGATGAAACCGGCCGTAATCGTCGGAATGTGGACCGTGTTGCGGATCGCGTCCGAAAAAGGCGTCATCCACATCCTGCCGACTTCGGGCTTTTGATGGGAAACCGTATTTCCCGAAGAAACGTCGATCACGTCCGCGCCGGCTTCTTTAAAAGCTTGGGCGATGATCAGGACTTCGTCGTCGGTAATTCCGTTTTCGGCCCAATCGCAAGCGGTAAGTCGCACCGACATGGGTTTGTCGGCGTTGAAAACTTCTCGCATGGCCGTAAATACTTCTAGTGGGAAACGCAATCTGTTTTCGATGCTTCCGCCATATTCGTCGGTTCGGATATTCGTCAGAGGCGACAGGAAAGACGCGATCAAAAAGCCGTGATGCGCTTGTAATTCGATCATGTCGAAACCGGCTTCGTCGGCATTTACGGCGGCGTTTACGAATTCGGCCGTAACTTTGTGCATGTCCGAAACGGTCATTTCGCGAGGTGTCGGCATGATATCGTTGAACGGAATTGCCGAGGCCGACATGATGTCCCAGCCGTTGTTTTCCAAAGGCACGGTGAATTGTCCGTTTTGCGGTAGCTTGACCGAACCCTTTCGACCGCAATGGCCAAGTTGTATTCCTATTTTCGATTTGCTGTTGCGATGGATAAAATCAACTATTTTTTTCCACGCAAGTGTCTGTTCTTCATTGTAAATTCCGGCGTCACCTAAAGTAATCCGTCCTTCTTCGGAAACCGATGTGATCTCGGTAATGATAAGCCCGACGCCGCCTGTGGCACGAGAGCCATAATGTACCAGATGCCAATCGGAAACCAATCCGTTTTCGGCTGAATATTGGCTCATAGCCGACATCGCGATTCGGTTTTTGAGATGCATGCCGCGAAGGTCGAATCCGGTAAAAGCCGCAGGAACGCTTACTTTGAAATTCCCGATTGCACAATTGAACTCGGTCAATACTTTTTGGGTGAACGACGGATCGCGCAGCTGCAAATTCTCGAACGTGACCTTTTTGGCTCGCGTCATGACCCCGAAAGCAAATTGGTAGAAGTCGTGTTGCATGTGGCGGTCCATATGCTCGAACCAATCGAGGGAAACGCCCGCAGCGTGCTGGATTTGCTCAACGCGGTTTCTTCTTGTCGATTCGTAATGTGCAAACGCATTTTGCTTGTCAGGTCCGAATTTTATGATCGAATCGGCTAGGCCTATCGCGCATTCCATCGCGAGTTTGGTTCCCGAACCGATAGAGTAGTGGGCCGTCGCTTTGGCATCACCGAGCAAAACCATGTTATCGTGGTGCCATTTTTCGTTGGTGATTGTTGGGAATTGACGCCAATGGGATCGGTTCGAAATCAAACCGTGGCCGTCGAGTTCCTCTTTGAAAATCTCCGAAAGTTTGGCGATCGTACCTGCTTCGTCTTCGGTCACGAACCCCGCTTTTTCCCAGGTTTCGGGCGTGCATTCGAAAATCCAGGTGCTTTTGCCTTGTTCGTATTGGTAGGTATGGGCGACAAATGCGCCGAAATCCGTTGAACGGAAAAAATACGTGAACGCATTGAGCGGTTTGGTCGAGCCGAGCCACACGAATTTGTTGCGCTGCAGTTTTATTTTCGTGCCGAATTCCGAAGCGAACTGTTCACGGATTTGGCTGTTGATGCCGTCTGCGGCTATGATGTAGTCGGAATCCGAAAATTGCGACAGATCCGAAACATTGGCTTCGAAATGCAAATTGACGCCTTCTTCGTTGCAGCGTTGTTGCAACAATTGAAGCAATGTTTTGCGTGAACAGCCGCAGAAACCGTTGCCCGTGATTCGTACGATTTCGCCGTCGCGCGCTACGTCGAGTTCGTCCCAATATGCGAAATTCGTTCGGATGAGTTCGTATGATTTTGGATCGCGCGATAGGAATTCGCTCAACGTTTCATCCGAAAAAACCACACCAAAACCGAAAGCGTCATCGGCTTTGTTGCGTTCGTAAATATCGATTTGCGTCTGCGGAAGCGCTTTTTTGAGCAGGATGGAAAAGTAGAGGCCGCCTGGTCCGCCGCCGATTACCGTTATTTTCATTTTTTGTTTATTGTTTATTCGAGACCTCAAAGGTTTTCAAAACCTTTGAGGTCTTGTTTAAAGAATCCAAGTCAATCACAACCTTTTTATCGTAAAAATCTCGCCCAATTTCGCATAGTTCGCGCCGGCAAGCCTGGCCACAGGTCGATACGTCTCAAGGTTGATCTTATGGTTGTCGAGTAATACGTTGTCGTCGAAATGCATCATCACGATTTTTCCGACCATCATCACCGCACCACCGTATTTATGGTTCTCGAGCGCAAAATGATGCACGAGTTCACACTCGAAGTGGATCGGGCTTTCGGCTACGCGGAACGGTTTTACTTTTTGTGAAGCGATCGGCGTAAGTCCGGCCAATACGAATTCGTCTGTGTCATGTGGCACGATCGAGGCCGTGAGGTTCATTTTCTCGACGGTTTCCTCGGTGACCATGTTCACGACGAACTGTTTCGTGGCGAGCACGTTGTTAAGCGTGTCCTTGTTTTTGTCGCCTCCGCGCACGGTCGAAAACATCACGTGCGGCGGGTCTTCGCCGATGGCGTTGAAAAACGAGAAAGGGGCGAGGTTGTTGATTCCGTCTTCGCTAATGCTCGAAATCCATCCGATAGGACGCGGGATTACCGATCCGGTAAGCAGTTTGTAAACGGCCGATTGGTCGAGCGTTTCGGGATCGAATTGCATGTTGGTTGGTTGTTTTCACAAATTAAATAAAAATCGGGCTTTATTTTTTCGATTTTTTCCGCAATCGGCAAAGAAATTATCGACTGTGGAATTTTTTTCTAAATTTAGGAACCAAACCAACTAATTATGAGGGACAAATCTACGCGCGGTATCTGGAAAGTCATTTCGGCTTCATCGATGGGTACTTTGATCGAATGGTATGATTTCTATATTTTCGGAAGCCTTGCCGTCGTGATTTCGACCAAATTCTTCCCGTCCGACAATCCGACAGCAGCCTTTTTATCGACACTCGCCACATTTGCAGCCGGTTTCGTCGTGCGACCGTTCGGTGCGCTGTTCTTTGGCAGGTTGGGCGATCTGATCGGACGCAAATATACGTTCATGGTCACGTTGCTGCTCATGGGCGGCGCGACATTCCTTATAGGATGCGTGCCGAGTTTCGAGACCATTGGGTATACCGCTCCGATTTTGGTGCTGTTGCTGCGATTGCTGCAAGGCTTGGCGCTCGGAGGCGAATACGGAGGCGCCGCGACCTATGTGGCCGAACATGCTCCCAAAGACCAACGCGGTTATTGGACGTCGTGGATACAAACTACCGCAACCGTCGGCCTTTTCGTTTCGCTCGTCGTGATCCTGGCCACCAAAACGGTGCTTTCTCCCGAAGCGTTTGACGAATGGGGCTGGCGCGTTCCGTTCTGGATTTCGATCCTCATGGTACTCGTGTCGTATCAAATCCGTAAAAAAATGCACGAATCGCCCGCGTTTTCAAAAGCAAAGGCCGAGGGAAAGACGAGTACGAATCCGCTAAAGGAAAGTTTCGGCAACAAATACAACCTCAAATTCGTGCTGCTCGCGCTTTTCGGAGCCACGATGGGGCAAGGCGTGGTCTGGTACACGGGACAATTTTACGCGATGAGTTTCCTCAAGACCGTGATGAACATCGAGTCTAACCAGGTCGATGCGTTGCTCGGGATCGCCTTATTGCTCGGAACGCCGTTTTTTGTGGTTTTCGGATGGTTAAGCGACAAGATCGGACGCAAAACGATCATGTTGACGGGAATGTTGTTAGCCATTTTGTTATATCGACCTATTTATAAGACGATGTATCAAACGGTCGATCTCGCAAGCAAGACGCGCACCGAGACCGATGGTTTACCGGCTGGAATGAATCTCGAAAAAGGCGAAGTGTATTTCGTTTCTTCTACAGGATATACCGACGGAACTGCCGCTTCAGTAAAAACGACTTATCATTTCGATGAATCCCAACCTCTCGGACGAGGCGAATTCAAGGAAAGCAAAGCGACGGTTACCGCAAACGAATCCGATAAATGGACATTGGTTTTTCTGGTTTGGATTCAAGTCATTTTCGTCACTATGGTCTACGGACCGATCGCGGCTTTTCTCGTCGAGATGTTCCCGCTTAAGATCAGGTATACGTCGATGTCGCTTCCGTATCACGTCGGCAACGGGATTTTCGGCGGATTGCTTCCCGCGATTTCGACTTATCTCGTGACGAACGCCAAAGAAGCCGCAGACGTGGAATTTTACCTCGAAGGCTTGTGGTATCCGATCATCATCGCTTCTATAAGTTTCACGATAGGACTCATTTACCTCACCAAAAAAGACACCACGCAACACGACTGATATGGACGCACTCAAAAAAATACTCGGCATCGTTTGGATAGGATTGGCGCTCGCCGCTGCCTATTTCGGCATTTTCAACTTCGGATTGCCCAAATTGTCGACGGGAAAACAGGAAGACCTCGTGTTCGGAATCATCATCCTTTTCGTGCTCACGCCTTTGATCGTGGCCGGATTGGCGATTTTCGGATGGTACGCGCTCAAAGGCGAATACGACAACCGAAAATTATGACGCATTTGGCGCGCATTTGTTAGTGCCGAAACCCGCGGATGCTTAAATTTGTGAGTACCAACTTTAAGATCAATGAGCTATTACCGCATTTCCTCTCTGGAACAATACTTCAAACATTACAACAAATCCATCCGCGAGCCGCGCAAATTCTGGGGCAAGATTGCCGAAGAGAACTTCACCTGGTACCAAATGTGGGACAAGGTCATCGATTTCGACATGGGCGAAGCCGACGTAAAATGGTTCGTGAACGCCAAGGTCAACATCGTCAAGAACTGTGTCGACCGTCATTTGGCGCGACGAGGCAACAAGACCGCGATCATTTTCGAACCCAACGACCCGAACGAAGAAGCCCAACACATCACGTATAACGAGCTGCACCAACGCGTATGTAAAATGGCCAACGTTTTGCGCGAACAAGGCGTCAAGAAAGGCGATCGCGTGTGCATTTACTTGCCGATGATTCCCGAATTGGCCGTCGCCGTATTGGCGTGTGCGAGAATAGGGGCGATCCATTCGGTGGTTTTCGCCGGATTTTCGGCTTCGGCCGTCGCGACGCGTATCAACGATTGCGAATGTTATATGGTCATCACTTCCGATGGCGGATTTCGCGGCGACAAGACCGTACACCTAAAAAGTATCATTGACGAGGCGTTGCAACACTGCCCGACGGTCCACAAAGTATTGGTCGTGAAGCGCACGGGCGAAGAGGTGAACATGACCTATGGCCGTGACATGTGGCTGCAGCCTTTGCTCGACGAAGCTTCAGACAACAACGTCGCCGAAATCATGGATGCCGAAGATCCGTTGTTCATCCTGTACACATCGGGATCAACCGGAAAACCCAAAGGAATGCTGCACACGACCGCTGGTTATATGGTCTACACGGCTTATACGTTCAAGAATATTTTCGCTTACGAAGAAAACGACGTGTATTGGTGCACGGCCGATATCGGTTGGATTACGGGCCATTCGTATATTTTATACGGACCGCTTTTGAACGGCGCGACGACCGTGATTTTTGAAGGCGTTCCGTCGTATCCCGATTTCAGCCGTTTTTGGGAAGTCATCGAAAAGCACAAAGTCAACCAGTTTTATACCGCTCCGACGGCAATCCGTTCGCTTGCAAAAGAAAGTATCGATTACGTGCAAGGCTATCCGTTGAAATCGCTCAAAGTAATCGGCTCGGTCGGAGAACCGATCAACGAAGAAGCGTGGAATTGGTATAACGACCACGTAGGAGGAAAGCGCTGCCCGCTTGTCGATACCTGGTGGCAGACCGAAACCGGCGGCATCATGATTTCACCCGTTCCTTTCGTAACTCCGACAAAACCAACCTATGCGACACTTCCGTTGCCGGGAATCCAACCGGTTTTGATGGATGAAAAACGAAACGAGATCGAAGGCAACCAAGTCGTCGGAAGCCTGTGCATAAAATTCCCTTGGCCCGCGATCGCACGTACGATCTGGGGTGATCACCAACGTTATAAAGACACGTATTTCTCTACATTTCCGGGTAAATATTTTACGGGAGACGGCGCGCTTCGCGATGAAGTCGGCTACTACCGCATCACCGGACGCGTAGACGACGTCGTCATCGTTTCGGGCCACAATCTCGGAACCGCTCCGATCGAAGACGCGATCAACGAACACCAGGCGGTTGCGGAAAGCGCTATCGTAGGATTTCCGCACGACATCAAAGGAAACGCGCTTTACGGCTACATCATCCTTAAGGAACACGGAGAGACACGCGACCAGAAAAACCTCAGGAACGAAATCAATAAGCTCATTTCCGACCAAATCGGGCCGATCGCCAAACTCGATAAGATCCAGTTCGTGTCCGGTCTTCCCAAAACGCGTTCGGGTAAGATCATGAGGCGTATTTTGCGCAAGATAGCCGAGGGAGATTTCAGCAATTTCGGAGATACGACGACGTTGCTCAATCCGGAGATCGTCGAGGAAATCAAATCGGGAAGAATCGAATGATCGAGAAAGAGTAAAGATTTGACCGCAATTGGGTAGGTTTTTCCGCTTATTTGCGGTCATTTTATTTTTTTAGAACTGGCATAAAATAGAATCGGTTTCTGTAAATCGTGTAAGAAAATCGAATTCATTTACAAATCCATCAACAGCCTATTTGGTAAATTGCGGCTATGGTAAACAATCGCGTCATCATCGTCGGAGGCGGGCTCGCCGGGCTTACCGCAGCCATTCATCTTTCCAAAACCGGAAACGAGGTGACCTTGGTCGAAAAACAGGAATACCCAAAACATAAAGTGTGCGGCGAATACATCTCGAACGAGGTGATGCCGTATCTCGATTGGCTCGATGTCGATTTGAACGAAATCGGTCCCGTTCATATAAAAAAGGCCGTTTTTTCTACCGTCGACGGCAAGCAGATCCAGTGCGATTTGCCACTCGGCGGAATAGGGATAAGCCGTTACGCGCTCGATAATACGCTGTATAAAACGGCGTTGCGGAACGGATGTCGCATGATACGCGATTCGGTTTCGAATATTTTGTTCGATGCGGAAGCCAATTGTTTTTCGGTCGTGCTTTCCAACGGACAACAATTGAGTGCGAGTGTAGTGCTTGGAGCTTTCGGCAAAAGATCGGGGCTCGACCAGAAATTGGACCGCGATTTCATACACGAAAAATCACCATGGTTGGCCGTAAAGATGCATTATTCGGGCGATTACCCTGATGATCTCGTCGGATTGCACAATTTCGACGGCGGTTACTGCGGTGTATCCAAAGTCGAAAACGGCGCCATAAACGTGTGTTATCTGGCCGATTTCGAGTCGTTCAAAAAATACAAGAACATAGAAGAATACGAATCGGCGGTGGTTTGCGCGAATCCGCATCTTAGCGAACTTTTCGACAATTTTGTGCCTTTGCTCGAACAACCGGTGACGATCAGCCAGGTTTCGTTCGCTAAAAAAGAACCCGTAGAAAACCATATCCTCATGATTGGCGATACGGCAGGATTGATCCATCCGCTGTGCGGAAACGGTATGGCGATGGCGATCCACAGTGCCAAATTGGCCAGCGAATGCGTGAACGATTATCTAGAATCGGGCGTTTCACGTCAAAAAATGGAAGAAAATTATGCCGATATATGGAATTATAATTTCAAAAAACGATTGAAAACAGGGCGGTTACTTGCGGCGATCCTACAAAAACAAGGTGTTTCCCGGCTTTTGCTCAGGACGTTGTCGCTGTTCCCGTCTTTACTGCCTCAAATTATCAGAATGACCCACGGAAAACCTTTGAAGATTGCAGCATGAACCTTACAGTAGACACAACCTATCGCAGTGATTTGCCCGAAATCATGGACGACCTCGACATGAAAGGCGAGCAACTTCGCGACACTCTCGACAAAATAGCGGGATTGAACCGAAAGCTCGGAGGCAACAGCCTAACGCTTGAAGGCGTAAAACAATTGATCAAAAAAATCCCGATGGAACAGGAAATCCGTATCGTCGACGTCGGTTGCGGAAACGGCGACATGCTGCGCGACCTTGCCGATTTTGGAGACCAAACCGGACGTAAATTCAAACTGTCGGGCATCGACGCTAACGAAGACACGATTTCGTATGCGCGAAAAATGTCGCTGCATTATCCCGACATTTCGTATTCCTGCCAGAACATCTTCCATCCCGATTTCGAAAAAAACCAATGCGATATCGTCATCTGCACGCTCACGCTACATCATTTTTCGGATTCCCAAATCATCAGCCTGCTCAAGAAATTCCGCAAGCAATCGGCTATCGGAATCGTAATCAACGACTTACATCGTTCGGCCATCGCATACCGTCTTTTCCAGTTGGTGTGCTATGTTTTCGGATTGGGCGCGATGCCTACCAACGACGGGCTTATTTCTATACTTCGCGGGTTCAAAAAGAGCGAATTGCGCAATTTTTCCCGTAAATTGAACTTTGAAAAATACAGTATCCGATGGAAGTGGGCGTTCCGCTACCAATGGATCATTTCTACTTTATGAGTGTAAAAATCAAGGCAGTAGCCAAAGAATTACCGAATTATAGCAAAGAAACTCCCGAAATCATCGATTTCCTCGACGGATGGCTCGATGGTCAGGACGACCGTTTCGTTCGGAAAGTCAAGAAGATTTTCGAGGGCGCGGCCGTAGACAAACGGTATTCCATCATGGAACCGACCGATGTGTTCACGGCTACTTCTTTCGAGGAAAAGAACGATATCTATACGCGCGAAGTCATCGACCTTGGCGAAAAAGTCTTGCGTAAAGCCTTGCTCAAAGCGGCTTGGGATCCGCTCGCGCTCGATTATATCATTACCGTGAGCTGTACGGGCATCATGATTCCGTCTTTGGATGCGTACCTGATCAATCTTGTCGGATTGCGCCAGGACATCGTGCGCTTGCCCGTTACCGAAATGGGCTGCGCGGCCGGCGTTTCGGGCATCATTTACGCGAAGAATTTCCTGAAGGCGAATCCTGGTAAACGCGCGGCGGTGATTGCGGTCGAAAGCCCCACGGCTACTTTCCAATTGAATGATTATTCGATGCCGAACGTGGTCAGTGCCGCTATTTTCGGTGACGGGGCGGCTTGTGTGCTGCTTTCTTCCGATGAAAATGACGAAGGTCCCGAAGTCGTAGCCGAAGAGATGTACCACTTTTACGACAACGAACACATGATGGGCTTCAAGCTGACCAATTCGGGTCTCCAGATGGTTTTGGATGTCGAAGTTCCCGAGACGATCGCGGCCCACTTTCCTAAAATCGTACATCCGTTCCTTGAAAAAAACGGATTGCGCATCGAAGATATCGACCACCTTATTTTCCATCCCGGCGGACGAAAGATCATCCAGACCGTCGAGGAGCTTTTCGCCGGATTGGGCAAGAACATCGACATGACCAAAGCGATCTTGCGCAATTACGGCAATATGTCGAGCGCGACCGTGTTGTACGTGCTTGAGGAAATTATGGACGAAAATCCCAAAAAAGGCGAGACCGGTCTTATGCTGAGTTTCGGTCCCGGATTTTCGGCCCAAAGGATCTTGCTGCGTTTTTGATGGGTGACTTCTCTGCTACGGGATATTGGGCCGTCGTTTTGGGCGGCAGCAGCGGATTGGGTTTCGCTTCGGCTAAAAAACTGGCCGAACACGGCATGAACGTATGCGTGATTTACCGCAGTCCGCGTTCCGAAAAGGAAATGCTCGAAACCAATTTCTACCAAATCCGCAAAACGGGTGTGGAATTTCTCGAATTCAATGCCGACGCGTTAAATTCCGATAAACAACTCGAAATCCTTTCCAAACTCAAAAATGCGATGGGCGAAGGAAAAGTGCGTTGTTTGCTGCATAGCATCGCCAAAGGAAACCTGAAAGCGATGGATGGATTAGACAGTCTTTCTTCGGACGATTTCCGTACCACTTTCGATGCGATGGCCGCAAGTCTTTACGAATGGACGAAACTGCTTTTTAACGCGGGATTGTTCGCTGCGGACGCTCGAATCCTGGCTTTCACAAGCGAAGGGAGCACAAAAGCTTGGAAGCATTACGCCGCGGTCTCTTCGGCGAAAGCTGCACTGGAAGCCATTTCACGAAGTATCGCGTTAGAATTTGCGCCTCACGGTATCCGGTCGAACTGTATTCAGGCAGGCGTTACCGATACGGCGGCTTTGCGCATGATTCCCGGAAATGAGGATTTGGTCAAACATTCAATTTCAAGAAATCCGTTCAAGCGATTGACTGCACCCGAAGATGTCGCGAATGTGGTTTATCTGATGAACAAAGACGAATCGGCTTGGATAAATGGGACGATAATTCCCGTAAACGGAGGAGAACACTTGCAATGATCACCAATCAGCAAATACTCGAAAGACTGCCGTATTCCAAACCATTCTTGTTTGTGGATGAGTTGCTCGACGTGAACGAAAATGGCGCAAAAGGCACTTTCTTTTTTGATGCTGATCTCGATTTCTACAAAGGGCATTTTCGCGACAATCCGATTACTCCGGGTGTGATTTTGATAGAAACCATGGCGCAGATCGGTGTGGTTAGCCTTGGAATCTATTTGTTGGATGATGACTTTAATAAACAAACGACAATAGCATTAACTTCCAGTGAAATAGAATTTTTAAAACCTGTTTTTCCGAACGAAAAAGTCGTCGTAACTTCAAGTAAGAAATATTTCCGTTTCGGCAAACTCAAATGCGTGGTCGAAATGCGCAACGCCAAAGATGAAATCGTTTGCAGCGGCACGATATCGGGCATCATAACCAACAAATAATGAAAAAAAGAGTCGTCATAACCGGATTGGGCGTTTGTGCGCCGAACGGGATCGGTATCGCTGAATTCCTCGACGCCATCCGTTCGGGAAAATCGGGCATACGATTCGACGAGCAATTGGCCGATCTTCAATTCTCGTGTCAGATTTCGGCCAAACCGCAAATCACGGACGAAATAAAAAAACAATATTTCACCGAACTCGAACTGCGCAATTTCGATGCGGATGGTATCCTATACGGCGTAATTGCCGGAATGCAAGCCTGGAAAGACGCCAACTTGCCTTCAAATCCCGAAGAAACCGATTTCGATTCAGGAACGATTTTCGGATCTGGAACTTCCGGTATCGGCAAATTCCGCGAAAGCATCTATAAGATCGACGACAAAAACGTTCGCCGATTAGGAAGCACGGCCGTTGCGCAAACCATGGTCAGTGGCGTGAGTGCTTACCTAGGCGGAAAATTGGCGCTCGGAAATATCGTCACCACGAACTCATCGGCTTGTACGACGGGCGCGGAAGCGATCCTGATGGCGTACGACCGAATCGTTTCAGGTCAGGCGAAACGCATGCTCGCCGGAAGCACGAGCGATTCGGGTCCTTACATTTGGGGCGGTTTCGACGCGATGCGCGTGTGTACGTTCAAACACAATGACGATCCCGAAAAAGGTTCGCGTCCGATGAGCGCGACGGCTTCAGGTTTCGTTCCGGGCGCAGGCGCAGGCGCACTTTTGCTTGAAGATTTGGATTCGGCTCTCGAAAGAGGCGCACTGATTTATGCCGAGGTTTTGGGCGGAAACGTCAACTCGGGCGGACAAAGAGGTGAAGGCTCGATGACGGCACCGAATCCTATTGCAGTTCAAAAATGCATTTCGGACGCGCTCAAAAACGCGGGAATCGAAGGAAAAGACATCGATGCGATCAACGGACATCTCACGGCAACTTCAAAAGACAGCCTCGAAATCGAGAACTGGACAAAAGCTTTGGATAGGAAAGGCGACGATTTTCCGTACATAAACTCATTGAAATCAACAGTAGGGCATTGCTTGTCGGGAGCCGGAAGCGTAGAGAGCGTGGCCGCCGTACTTCAGGTGAAACACGGTTTCGTATTCCCGAATTCGAATTGCGAAGACCTGCATCCGGAAATATCCGAATTGGTGTCCTCAGAAAAAATTCCGACGCAACTCATTGAAAAACAGATTGACTATTTGGCCAAGGCCAGTTTCGGTTTTGGCGATGTGAACGGATGTGTTATATTTAGTCGATATTTGACCGAATAAACACCAAAACATGAACAAAGCCGAAACCATAGAGAAGCTCAAGAGCATCGTGAAGCCGTATGTGAAGAATGCCGAAGCTTTTGAAAACCTAAGCGAAGACACCGATTTCATTCGCGATCTTCAAATCAATTCGGCCAATCTCGTAGATGTCGCGCTCGACGTTGAGGAAGCTTTCGACATCACCATAGACAACGCTTCGATGGAGAAAATGCTAAACGTAAAAGCGGCACTCGAAATCATCGAATCCAAATTGTCCGAAGAATGATCGGCAACGACGTCATCGACCTTGAATTGGCTGCGGCCGAAAGCGATTGGCGTCGTAAAGGATTTCTCGAAAAGTTATTTTCGGCAGATGAAATGCGATTGGTACTCGAATCCGAAAATCCAGAAATTTCGGTTTGGAATTTATGGAGCAGGAAAGAAGCCGCGTATAAAATCTTCAATCGTAACACCGGAATACGCGCGTTCAATCCGAAACATTTCCATTGTCGCGACCTGAACGATTCGGGCATTGTCGTTTTCGGAGATTCGAGAGTGTATTCCAAAACCGAGATCACGTCACAATACATCCATACGATTTGTGTCGAGGATCGAAATGATTGGAACAAGATTGCTTCGCTTTCCGAATCCCAAATCATCAAAAAAGACGATTTGCCGTTCGTGTATCAACATGGCGGTTATTTTCCCGCAACGGTCAGCCATCACGGCCGATTCGAATTCCGATTCGGTTTATTCAAGAATGGTCTCGATCGAGATCTGTCCTTCCAAAGTGCGATGTACCGGACATTTTTCGGCGATTTCCAACAACCGTGAACATTGTTCCTGATCGAGATTTCCCGAAAATGCGATATGACGGATAAACGTAGCCTTGTCTGCCTTGTCGTCTCGCTCGAAACTTACCTGCGTAATCACTTCTTCCAAGTCCCATCCTTTGCGGTCGGCGTACATGCGCAACGTGGCCGAAGTGCATGTGCCCAAGGCCGAAGCCAGCAATTCGAAAGGGGAGAAGCCTGAATTTTTTCCGCCTAAATGTACCGGTTCGTCTGCAATCAACGTATTTCCGCTAGAGGAAACGATCGTCATCTTGTATTTTTCGCGTCCGATTTTCGTAGTCGTGCTCGCCATCAGAACCTCGGTTTTGGAAGTGGTACGAATTCGGTTTCACCAGGTACTTTGTCGAATTCCTGAGCCGTCCATTTTTGTTTGGCCGCTTCGATGATTTCTTTGGAGGAAGCCACGAAGTTCCAGAAAATAAAGCGCTCTTCAGGGAAAGGCTCGCCTCCGAAAATATAAACGGTGGTGTTTTCGCCCATCTCGAACGAACACAATTGGGCGTCTTTGGCCACAAGCAATTGTTTCGGACCGAAAATATGGCCGTCGTTCGACACATTACCTTCAAGGATATACATGCCGCTTTCGCCGAAAAGATCGCTGCCGATGTTTATCGTTTGGGCTGATGTCGATTTGATTTCGATCAGATACAAAGGACTGTAAACGGGAACGGCCGATTTGCGCCCGAAAGCTTCGCCTGCGATCAATCGGAATTGCACGCCATCGCTTTCCCAATGAGGGATATCTTCGGCTTCGACATGGTGGAAAGAAGGTTCTCCTTGTTCCAGATGTTTCGGAAGTGCGACCCAAATCTGTAAGCCGTGCAGCATTTTTTCGGAATGGCGCAGGTATTCGGGCGTCCTTTCGGAATGTACGATGCCTTTTCCGGCCGTCATCCAGTTGACTTGTCCGGGTTTGATTTCTACGGCCGAACCCAGGCTATCGCGGTGCATGATCGAGCCTTCGAACAAATAGGTCAAAGTCGACAATCCGATATGCGGATGAGGCGGCACATCCATATTCTCGTGGTCGCTGAGTTTGGCCGGTCCCATGTGGTCGATAAACGCGAAAGGTCCGACCATGCGTTTTTCGCGGAACGGCAAAAGACGTCCGACGAGGAAATTGCCGATATCGGCGGGACGTTCTTCGATGATAAGTTGTATGTTCGACATGATTGTTGGTTTTTAATGGATTATTGGATGCCCAGGCGCGACTTGAGTTTGAGGAACAACAACGCCATGATATAGGCGTCGTCGACGGCGGTCATACGGTCCGAAATCGGGATTTTGTAAAATCGTGCGAGTTCGTCCAGAGAGAACTGCTTGTCTGTGATATCGTTGAGTTTGCGGTGCATGATCTCGATGTCGAGCGCTTCGTTTTTGAGTCTTCCGCAGCCCAATTTTTCGAGCGCCATATTGATCATGTCGACATCGTGATGGATGCGATGCCCTACCAAAACGGCATTTCCGATAAAATTCACGAACGCTTCGACGGCTTCGGGCTCGCCGAGTTTGTCTTGTTTGCTTTCGATGACGAATTCGTTGTCCATCTCGTTGTCGTGCAGGAATTTGTATTGCGGGATCACGATCTCGAAATGGTCGCCGATCATAAGGTTGTTGTTGAAGACACCCATGGCGCCAAATGCAAAAATCACGTCCTTTTCCGGGTTAGTGCCCGACGTTTCCAGGCTTAACGTCACAAACCTCTTGGAGCGATGATCGAATTTGGCCAGGTATTTTTTCCAGAATTCGGGATATTCCTTGTTGATGTGCTTGATCCAGTCGAACATTATGAAAACTGCGTTAGTCTAAATTTGTCTTTAATGATTTCTTCGAGGTCTTTCATGTGTTCCAACGCCATTTTGAGTCGGTCCTTGTCGATGCGCGAAAGCTCTTCGAGGTTGAGGAAACGTCCGTCATTGTCGTACTTCATACCTTCGAGCGTGCGATATTTCGACAGTGTGAGGTAAGCTTCTGCACAATTAAGATACACTTCGGAATGTTTGGGCTCGATCATCGCAAGTTGCTTGAAACGCATATACGTATTGGTGATGCCGCGCAGGTTCTGGCCCAAAGCGAGCAATCGGGCACCGTCGGTAAGCGGCATGATGCCTTTGAGCTTGATGTCGAATTTGTTTCTGTTTTCGCCTTCTTCCTCTACGTTGAACTTCTTGAAAAAGCTCAAAGGCGGCGGTTTGCGCAAGGCATCGTTACCGAGATAGTCGAAAAAGGAATTGCGTTTTGTACTCGTGTAGATCACATCCATCAAGGCTTCTTCTATTTTGGATTCGCCGAAAACCAGGTCGAAATCGAAGAAAATCGGGCTTATCTCGTTGCTTTTCTCACCTGGAGTCGTCATCCAGCCTTGAAATTGCTTGATCCAGTCCGAAACCGATTTACACCACATCATGTTGCCGGCCACATGACCATTTGGGCAGGGCGCGTATCCTATTTTTTCGAGCACGGCGACGGTTCTTTTTGCGAGCCTTAAGAAATAGTCCTTGACGTCTTTGTATTTTTCTGGAGCGACATCTTCAAAAACGAGCATGCTGTCCTGATCGGTCAACAGCAATTGTTCCTTACGGCCTTGGCTTCCGATGGCGAGCCACGCAAATCGGGCGGGAGGCGAACCCAAATCGAGAATCGCGATTTCCACGGAGCGTTTGATGAGCGCCATATTGATCTCGCTTCCGATATTGTTCACATGCGACATCGGAATGTTCTTGGTCAAAGACGAACGGATCAGTTCGCTCATTTTTTCACGCACCGCACGCAATTCACGAGGATGTTGGGCACGCTTGATCTCTTTGATTAAAACGCCTGGGTTATTGGCTTGAGCTGCAATGAGATCGTGCTGTGAAATGACGCCTCTTAACGGTGATTTGTCCGAACCGTCAACCGTCACGACCAAATGGGTGACATTGTTCTTGAGCAGCAACAACTGCGCTTCGGCCAACGACACATTTTCGGGAACGGAAACCACGGGAGAAGCCATTACGCGATCAACGGCAATCGTAACCGGAAAACGTCCCGTCGCGATCTTGGACCGCAAATCGCTGTCGGTCAAAATGCCCAACGGGATTTCGCCTTGGGTCACGACCGCACAATCCGAAAGGTATTCGGTCATTTGCTGTGCGACATCCTTTACGAGCGAGGCTGTCGAAGCTTTCAAGGGCGTCTTATTGTACGTAAGCGATTGGAAAAACTGCATTTCGGGTTGTTGCTCAGGTAAAAAGTGCGAATCCGAAATCAATTTGCCGCGGGTTTGCTTGTCGGCCGGGTTACGGCTATTCGTGGCGAAACTTTCCAAAAGGAAATCGAGTACCTCGGAATTCTGTGCCACAAACGGACGAAAAGTCGCGATAGGTACGGCATACACGATACTTTCTTCTCTCGCTTTGGCCGTCATCATATAATTGTTACGCGCAAAAAACGGTCTCAGGCCGAAAATATCGCCCGGAAGACACTTATTGAGAAGGTTTTCCTCGGCGTCGGCAATTACGGTGAGGTTCACTACGCCCGAAGCCACGACGTAAAAGCTGTCGTGGAGCGAATCGTTTATCTTGAAAAGCGTTTGGTTCTTGTCTAAAGTGACCACGCGTATATCGGTAGCAATACGGATCAGGTCGTCGTAAGACAATTTGTTGAAAGGAGGGAAGTCCTTCAGGAAATCGGCGATTCTTTCTGCAATGCTGTTTCTCATGTCCAGGGTTCAAAAACTTAAAAATACGAATAATAAAACTGTCGAAGAAGTCCGAAACACGCAAAGTTTGCGCATTTTTTCAACGATTTTAAATTCGTGTTAAACTGTTCAGGCCGCGTAAAATATGATGTAAATTTAAAAAGAGAATATACTTCGACATGGCATTCATCGACTATTATAAAACACTTGGAGTAGACAAGAACGCTTCGGCCGACGACATCAAGAAAGCCTACCGCAAACTGGCGCGCAAGCATCATCCGGACGTGAATCCGGACGATAAGGACGCAAATCTCAAATTCCAACAGATCAACGAAGCTTACGAAGTGCTCTCGAACGAGGAGAATCGCAAGAAATACGACCAATACGGCGAGAACTGGCAACATTCGGAACAGTTCGAAAATGCACAAAGAAGCCGTCAGCAAGGCCAAAACGAAGGTTATACGTATAGTAATTCCAACTTCAATGAAGGCGATTTTTCGGAATTCTTCGAGTCGATGTTCGGTGGCGCAAGAGGCCGCGGCTTCAGACAAACAGCTTATAAAGGACAAGATTATTCGTCTGAAATCCATCTGAAATTGCGCGATGTACTCGAAACACACAAGCAGACGCTTTCTGTAAACGGCAAGAATATCAGGATTACGGTTCCTGCGGGTGTTGCCGACGGACAGCTCATAAAACTTACAGGTTTCGGTGCTCCGGGCACAAATGGCGGGCCGTCGGGCGATCTGTATCTGACGTTCGTAATCGAAAACGACAAGGAGTTCAAACGTCTCGGCGACGATTTATATAAAAACGTAGCCATCGATTTGTTTACGGCAGTGCTTGGAGGCGAAATTACCGTTGAAACTTTGTCGGGTAAAGTAAAACTGAAAATTACCGAAAGCACGCAAAACGGTACAAAAGTACGGCTCAAAGGAAAAGGAATGCCGATATATAAAAAGGACGGACAATTCGGCGATCTTTTCGTCACGTACAAAGTGGAAATCCCCAAAAATCTCAGCGAACGCGAAAAAGAATTGTTTACCGAAATTTCTAATCTGCATAAAAAATGAACAGACGTCTGACCATAATCGAATATTGCCGTATATATAAAGTCGAACCAGAGTTTTTGGAAGAACTCGAGGAAAACGGTCTTGTGGAATTCGGAACCGAAAAATCCGTCAAATATGTACTTGAGGAAAATTTTGCAGATTTGGAGCGTTTCAGGGTTTGGCATTATGAGTTGCATGTGAATATGGAAGGCATCGATGTGATTCGGAATCTTCTTGAAAAACAAGCGCATCTGAAATCGGAAGTTTTGGAACTGAAAAGGAGGCTGGGATTTTATGAATAAGCTGGTTCGAACGGGAATAGTTTAAAAATCTATTTTACATAATATAAATTATAGTGCATGTATTTGATATTGGAAATATATCAAAAGCTCTTGATTTATTGACAATGTCGACCACAGTCCCGAATTACTTCAATAATTATATGAACCATTTAAATTCAAACAAATTGAAAATCCGGTTTACATTCAAGCTAAAATCCTGTACGTTTTAAGGATTCAAAATTTTCGAATTTTCCGCTTCAAGAAAAATGTAAAACGTTTACGCGCTAAAATCCGCAACGCAAATTTTGACCTATAAATTTGATTTAGGCCTTCGACGTTATTCCTTAGATTTTTTGTTGCTAAAATCGATACTGGACTGATACCAAATATTCAACTCGAATACTTACGGATTCGCTTACAGCAATTTGACGAATTTCCAGTAAAATGACTCCCGAAAAATAAATCTCGGAATGTCCGAATTCACATCGACTCGATCGATTTTTGGAAACTTTTCAAATAATCGACGAAATTCACGCATTCATCGACCAACTGCGAACCCGATTTTTCCTTCAAAAAACCGTAGTTATGAACAATTTTTAATGAAATTGTTAAAAACCTATTTTCGTCTTTTGTCGGATAATTTCTTACAGTAATAAAATATTTTGTAGGAAATATTTTTCATAAACTCTTAAAAAATACAGTTTATCGATGAAATTAGGTTTTTTAACATTTGTTTTTCTACTTTTAAAACATCGACAAACTAGATTTGCGAACGGGATTCTAAATGCCATTTTTGAAAGAATCTCAATCAAAACGCCCTAAATCCAAAACATAATATTAACCCCAAAAAGCAGCGTAGTGCTTTTTAAAAAACTTGACCTACTATTATGAAGAAATTATTGGCTCTGACGGGGGCGCTGATTTCCTTTTGTGGAATCGCGCAAACTACCACTGTATCCTACGCCCCAACTACAGCAAGCTTTTCGAATCCGGAAAGAGGGTTTTACCGACACACCGAAACGCACTCCGATTCATACAGCAGTCTAAATCAGACCACGCTGACGAATTATCGCGTCAACAACAAGTACACGCTCGTATTGCGACTTTGCTATCTTGAAAACTTCGTGAACGCGAACATCTCTTCATCTTATCTTACTGCGATGCAGGCCGATTTCACCAAAATCAGGAATGCCGGTCTTAAATGTATTTTGCGTTTCGCCTATTCCGACGACAACGACAACGGAAATCCGCAAGACGCAAGCAAGGCCCAGATTTTGGCACACATCGGACAATTGCAGAACATGCTTCAGGAAAATGCCGACGTGATTGCGGTCGTGCAGGCCGGTTTTATCGGTGCTTGGGGCGAATGGTATTATACCGATCACTTCGGAATGGAACCGACCGCAACCGATTACCAAAACCGCAAAGCCGTCGTGGATGCCTTGCTTGCCGCATTGCCTACGAGTCGCATGGTGCAATTGCGCACGCCTTCTCTTAAAAGGAATACGTATACGACATCGGCTGCTTTGACCGCCGCCCAGGCTTTCAGTACTTCGCTTCCGGTGGCGCGTATCGGCCATCACAACGATTGCTTCCTTGCGAGCGAAGACGATTACGGAACCTATAACAACATCGGCAGCGAATATCCTTATTTGGAGCAGGAAACGAAATATACGCCTATGGGCGGTGAAACCTGTGCCGTGAACGAACCGCGTTCTGAATGTGAGACCGCGCTTTTGGAAATGGCCAAATTTCACTGGTCGTATCTCAATGTGGATTATCACCCGGACGTGATCGACGGATTCGAAAGCAATTCCTGCCTTGACGACATGGAAAGAAGGTTGGGATATCGATTTGAGCTTCAGTCGGGAACGTATCCTAACACCGCTAATATCGGAAGTGCGATGGCCGTATCGTTCCAAGTGAAAAACACCGGATTTGCCGCGCCTTACAATCCGAGAACGGCTTACATCGTCCTAAAAAATACTACAAACGGAGTCGTTTACAGCATTCCTTTGGCCACTAACGTGAGATTGTGGCAATCGAATACGACGCAAACCGTTACCGAAAGCATCGTTTTGCCTAACAATATGACGACGGGTGCTTATCAGCTGTATTTGAATTTACCTGATCCTGCGGCGGCTTTGAGCACACGTCCCGAATATTCGATCCGTATGGCGAACGACAACGTTTGGGACAACTCTACCGGTTACAACAGCTTGAATCATACGATCAATGTCGGAACTGCTCTTGGTGTTGGCGACAATCCGATCGCTACCGAACTCAGGATCTATCCGGTTCCTACGCATGGCGAACTTACCGTGGAATACGACGGTATCGAAGATTTCAAAGCCACGGTTTTCAACTCTGTCGGACAAGTCGTAGGCGTGCGTTCTTCGCTAAACGGAAACAAGATGTTGTTGAATACTTCGGGCTTGAGCAACGGGATTTATTTCGTGCAACTCGACAACGGATCAACCAAAACGGTCAAGAAATTCATCGTCAGCAATTAAGCTGATACGCATAAGTTAATTGATTGATTTATAACCGGCAGCAAGTTCCTCTGCCGGTTATTTTTTTGCCCTTTTCTTTAGGTTGTGCTTGACTCCCAAAAGGAAAGCGTTCGAATAGAACTTGTCCTGCGTATACATTTCGAATGTTGCTGAAAGCGAGGTATAATCCCAGATTTGCCAGTTGGCCTCGCCTGTATAGCGCATGAAGTTGCCGCTGTAATCGTCCTGGAAATATGACGCTTCGAGTTTCGCGGTCAGGTCGCTGTCCTGTTTTCCGTATCTCCAGCCGATTCCGCCTCCGTAATACAGACGCTCATCGAGTACCCAATACGGATATCCGTACGCGGTATTGGCGTTCACGCTCTTACCGACCGATCCTTGAGAGAACGAAGCCTCGACAAACGGAAGGAAGCGCATGCGCACATCGGCTCCGTTGTCCCAAACCGTTTTGCTCGTCAGGATCACTTCATACGAAGCCCCGATCTGGATTGGCGTGCGCGACTTACTTGCCGAATAATAATTTCCTTCGACGGTCATGTTCTGGTTGAAATGTTTTAGGAAGAAAAATTCTCCGTAAGCCACGGCCTGCGTGCGATAGATTTCCTTGCGATAAGCCGGTCCGGTTTCGGCCGGGAACAATTTGGCTTCGGCCGAGAAGAAGCTTTTCCCGAACGATTTGCTCGCGCCCAATCCGGCGTGGAAGTAAATATTGCCGTAGTCAGTATACTCTACTCTTCCACGTCCCCAATATTGCAGTTTTTCGGCATCGACCGGATTGTTGAACTGGTATTGCAATCCGTACACCGAGTTGGTGAGATTGTCTTTCGGATCGTACAAATCGATTTTGATATCGTACATGCGGCTATAGGTGAAACTAAAGCTGTGCATGTTCTTTTTCTTGTCGAAATGCCCGTAAGTAGCTACATTCTTGAAGAACTGCGGAAGGTCTTTGTTGGTTTCCATCGCGCTGTTGATCGATACGAAATCTCCGTACTGCTTGCGGAAATCTTTGGTAAGAGCGGCTAACACTTCGGGATAGAAAAGTTCCGGATGCTTGAGCACGAGTTCCTGTTGCAGCGCTTCTTCCACATACATCACGTCTTTGTTGAGCATGGCGCGCAATTCGTCTTTTTCGGGACTGTCGGGAAGCGATTTGGCCAGAATCCAGGCTTCGAGGAATCTACCTTGTTCATGGTAAATGCCTGCCATCACGGCTTTCGTCTTGTAATCGTCCGGATTTATCGCGATGTACTTTTTGTATTCGTCTTCCAACGGTTTATACGCCTTGATCTCTAGCATCCACGACATTTTCGACGCAAAATCGATGTCATCGCTAAGCAATGCCCATGCATAAGCTTTCTCGAATTCGTTGTTGTCGGCGTATAGCCAGGCCACGTCTGTTGCGATCGGACCGTATTTTCCCTCGGGCTTTATCTTGTCGAGTTCTTCCCGGGCCGTTTTGGGTTCGTACGTCATCAAATGCTGCAGATATTGCAGGTACGTTTCAAAATTCGTCTCTACCTTAAGCAGCGCCTGCAATGCTTTCTTGATTTTCTCCTGATTTTCGGGTGTGTAGAAATTGGCCACGTAACTGTTGAGCAACTGCACGTCGTTCGGCGTCACGAGCAATTGGGCGTTGAGCCACTTCTCCATCGTAAGGTCGTTCGGATAACCGATCAGGCGGTCGAGTTCCTTCGAATACATGATGTTGTCTTTCGTCGGATACTTCACGCAATATTCCTCGAGCATTTTCCAGACGTCGATCGGACGCTCCTTATCCCAGGCCATATATTTCGCATAACGGTTCCACTCTGTAGAATCGATGGTCGGTTTGGCCATGAGTTTTTGGCTGAATCGGAACATTTCGCGATCCATGACCAAATCGGGATCCTCCTCCTCTACCACATCGGCAACGCCCGACATGTGTTTCTTCTGCTTCGCGATGAAGGCCTTGTATTGTTGGGCGACCGATTTTACGATACGGTCGGTTTCTTTTCTTTGAGCTGCCGATTTCTGGTTCACGTCGGTAAGGTTAAGTTCCGATTTATGCGTGTAGACCGAATACAGAAAACCTTCCATAAACGGCGTTTTCGAGTATAAAGCTTCTTCTTTTTGCAAAGAAGCGTCTATTTTCGGCGCATTCTGGAAACCTGCATATAGGAACCAATATTGGGTATTTCCCATCGATTTTTCGGGTTCGAGCTCGCGCACGCTGTACAATCCGCCCCTGTTTTCGTGCACGAATTTGGATGCGCGCCAGTCGTTGACGATTTTTCCTCCTTCTCCGGCATTTACATAACGCAATTGCGGATAGGTCCTGGCCATTTCGTCGAGGATTGCCGTGAATTCACCCAACATCCCGATGCCTTTTCCTTTGGTCTTGCGCCACCCTAGCTCGCGGGCGTTGCGAAGGTCGAAGTCTCCCGAGCTTTTGTTGAACGGGCTCGGAATCTGGTACACGTCGTCGGGATGCACGAAATGCGTCCAGATTCCGGTGTACAGATACATGGATTCGAGAGAGAATTTCTTGTCGGTTTCCATATAAAAACCATCCGAAATACGCGGATAATCGAAGAAATCCTTGTTGTACGGGTCGAAGTCGAATTCGCGCGCGCCACCTTCAGTCGGTTCGCCCAGATAAAGACTGCAGATGTATTTGATAGACGGCATGCCTTTTCGCAAATAATCCACACCGGCCGGATCGATGATGTTCGACGGTGGAACGTACGTAACCGGAAGCGGCCCGTAATTGGCGATTCCCCATTTCTTCTGCACTGATTTAAGCGCCATTCCGATAAATTCAGGGTTTTTCCAATGCCCTTTCTTGAATTCGACGTGGTTGTAACCGTGAAGGCACAATTCGTGTCCGTGTTTTTTGGAATCGAAAACCAGCCAGTCCGAAAGGATTTCGGTCTTTTTATTGACCTTGATCTTGTGCGAATCCCATTGGTCGAACAAAAACGGCGGCTCCACATTGTTCTTGTAATCGAAAGCGATCATGGCCGAATAACTGATCTTGTACTTCTCGGCGATCTTTTTCATGTCGGGCCACCAAACGTCTTTCACGAAATCGGTGATGGTCAGGTCCAATTCAGATTTGATCGGTTCCGATTTGATGTCGTACACCGGAGACGGGAAGTCGTCGAGGAAAATCGTACTCGTGTTGGCGATCGGATACGGAATGCCATCCAAGCCTCTGAGCAAACCTGCGAACAGCAAACCGCGGTGGATTTTTTCGTATTCTATCGTCGTATTGTAAAAAATGACCTTGCCCTTCCCTATCGGATTTTCGACAATGGACGGAAATTCTTTATTGTTGGCGGCTGTTGCCAATATTTTGACGTCTTTTCTGAAATTGCTGCGCGCATATCCGTAATGCTGTACGTTTTCATCATACGTCTTACCTTTGAGGTTCGGTAAAATGGCAGTGCTGAAGAAAAATCCTTTCGATGTGATGTCGGTCTCGAAATCGCAATCGGGACGCAATCCGGCAAAGAACTGCATGCGTCTGTCTTCGCTGGCCAACGGCAGCAATAAAGTTCCGCCTGCCGCTACGAATTCGGTCAATTTGTTGAGCGCGGCCTGATTGAGGCGCTTGATGTTATACACACAAAGTGAACGCGTCGAAGCAGGCAGTGCCGGTTTTACGTTAAACGATTCGATGTCGATCGACTTGTATGGCAACTTCGTATAATCGCATACTTTCCTGATGTTTCGGTCGTTGGCGACGCTGTTCTTGTCTCCGTTGTCACGGATATAAAAAATGACCGGCGACTGGCTTTCACCCGGCAATGTGTACTGGCGCAGTTCGGTGGCCGGGTTTTTTCCTGAATCGTCAAAAAAGCTGAAATCGTCCACGTCGAAATTGTCGAGCGAACCGCATCCTACGGCTACGAACAAACAGGCCAAAGCGAAAAGTCGCAGGCGGGCCGAATTTGCTATGTAAGTCTTGATCGTCATAGTCTAGAATATAAGGTCGGATATGCGGCTGGATTTGGGTTCGTTCACGATCTCGTATACTTTTACGTGTTCGTTGTCGTAGAACAGTTGCACTTTTCTTCCTCTTTTCTTGAGCAAGGCCAGCTGGTCCATCAATATGGGTTTAAGTTCCCCGTTTTCGGCATAGGTTTCGGAATCGGCCGCCATTTCCTGGTCGAATACAAACACGAGTACGCTTTTCGGGATCACTTCATCGGGATGTTCCTTGATGAATTTTGGATTCTTTATGTTCTTGAAATAAATCGAGTCTTGTTGCGGATAGTCGTAAATGAAATCCGAATAGTTCATGAAAAAGTGCTTGTTCGTGCTCAACGTCTGCGTCATGTTGTTGTTCACGACGGCATACGAGAACGGGAAATAATCGCGTGTGATGTTGTCGTAAGCTTCGAGGACTTCGCGTTGGGCCGGATCCGATTCGGTAAGCACGCCAAGGTTTTTCTGTTGGGATTGCACGCCGATCGCTACGCATCCGATAAAAACCAACGAAATGATGATCGGATTCCATTTCGAGAATTTCGAAAACAATCCGATAAACGGACGCACGAGAACGGCAACCCCGATTCCGGCTACGATCGGCATGAAAATCGACAGGCCTTGTGTGAGCAAATCGTCGTCGATCCACGCATTGTTCATGCTTTTGAGCACAAGCAGCAGATTGAAATAAATCAGGAACGCGAAAGAGGCGCGCCAATCTTCCTTATAAATGAAAGTATAAGCCAGAAGCAAGACCACTGCGACTCCGGAAGCGATTTGATAATAACGCAAAAGTACGTCGAGATTCATCACGAGCTGCGGAATATAAGTATACGAACTCACCGCCAATAAATTGGAATGCAGGAACATTTTGAGGTCGGTTTCGAAATACAGCCCGATAATCACGTAAAGCCCGAACATCAAGCCGACGGCCAAAATGTACGAAAGCAGCCCGA
This sequence comes from Flavobacterium agri, assembly GCF_013401995.1. Lineage (GTDB taxonomy): Bacteria > Bacteroidota > Bacteroidia > Flavobacteriales > Flavobacteriaceae > Flavobacterium > Flavobacterium agri. The sequence continues at coordinate 696,540 of NZ_JACBJI010000001.1, read as the reverse complement.
CCCACTTGAAATTCCCCGATTTTTTCTTGGCCAGGAACAAACCCGTGAACATAAACGGCGGGAAAAGGATACAAAGCGTGAACAGGTCGATGAGTCCGATGGCCACGAAAACGACAAGGAAACTCAGGAAAAACTGCCACTTGTTCATTTTGAGCATTCCGGGCTTGAGGTAGTATACCATGACGGGCAATCCGAATGTCATCGCAAGGAAAATCGGGCGGTTCTGCAAGATGAAATAAATGTTCAAAGGCGAAAGCGTGTACACCATCGCGAAAATCAACGCGGCTATTGTCGGTGCGATCTGTTTGGACGCGGTGATTTTACTCACGACCCAAAAAATCAATACCGAAATCAACACCGATTCGAGAATTCCGATCGATTGTAATGCGATCTCGGGCGTTACGTTGGCGATCTTTCCGTAGAAATTCACATACGCCAAATCGCCTACTACAGAAGACTGGCCTCCGAACCATTGCTGCAGATCGAAGCCTACAATCGTCTCAAGGTCACTGATCCAAACCGGCGAAAGCGAATACGAATCGTATTTAAAGAAATAGACACGGCTCGCGAAAGTGATCACCGAAATCGCAATCACCAAAAGTAAAATATAAAGCCCGCTCACCTTCCCGGTATTTTTGGTTCTCTTGGTGAACTGAAACCATTTCTTGACGGGATATTCGTTTTCCATGCGCTTGAGCAAAAGCTGTACGTTGTTGCGCACGGTATTTTCATAATACGTTTTCGGATGTCGCAGATTCCTGAGCCCGATATAATCGACGGCGATAATGACCAACAGGATGATCACGCAATTGACCAGGTTGTAGATCCCGATCTGGACCGAGGTGAAAATCAGGATACCCATGATCGCGCCGTATCGGAACCACTGCCAAACCAGAAACTCCAAAAAGTTATTCGATGACGAGGTGTTCACGAGCTTGCGGTTCAGATAATAGATGAACAACAGCATGAAGCATAGCCGTATGAAACCCCATAATATGGAACTGGTGATTGGCATCTGTTTATTTAAAAGTTGGGATTCCCTGCAAATCGATACTGCCTATAAAATAATCGAAACCAAGCGGTTTGATGCGGTGAAGCACCTGCTTGTATAATTTTTCGGTATCGGCATATTCGATGAGGATGATCGGTAGGTTGTATTTTTTGTTGATGTCGGCAAGTTTGTCGGCATAGGCCTTGAAATCGGCTTCGGCTCGCAGTTTGTACGTCTTGTCGTCGAACGTGTAATTGGTCGCCACCGATTCGATCACGACGGCATCCACGTATTGGGCCGTATCCGGAATGAGTTCAAGCCCGGCGTTCTGTATCCAGATCTTTTCAGGATATTTTTCTGAAATCGTCTTGAGGAAATTCACCAAATCCTGTTTTTGGTTCGGTTGCGCGCCCCAGGTCGTGTAATTGTCGACGTTGTCGAGGAAGAATCCGTCGTATTCCTTATCCAAAGTCCTGTCGATGATACGCAATAACGTATTGACGGTCTTTTCAGACTTGAGATCGAGGTAATAACTGTCCCAGATTTCGTTCTTCCCGGCCGTATGATCCTTGAGTTCGGCATAATGCGGCGCATTCGCGTTGACTTCGCCTATGCTGATGTATGCCAGTACTTTTTCGTTTTGAGATTTGATCTTGCGGATTTCGTAGATATTGTAGAATTGCGGCTCGAGGATCACGTAATCGTATCCTTTGATGTCTTCGGGATTCAATCGTCCGTAACACACCAAAACCGTGCTCTTGCCTATCGCAGCCGGCGGATTGGCCGTCAATATCGACGGTAACACGAACAAAAACATCTTAATAAGCCGCATAATAGTAATAATCGAGGTTTTTATAGAATTTGGCGACCGCGCGCGAGGTCATCAGCATGAAAACGATTCCGGCCACGAGCAATCCGACGACGCTGTATTCGTAAGCGACGAAACGACTAAGCACGAAACCCACGCCGAAATTGACGATACAAGCCAAAACGATGGCGCGCAGCGGACTGTCCGGTTGTCCTAATGTAAACAGATATAGCGAATTGAGCATGCCCCATCCGAGGAAAAGATAACCCAAACCGCCGATATAACAAACCGTTACGCTCACATCGCTAAGAGTTTCATGGAACTGGCCGCTGTAACCCCAAGAAGCGAACATCATGAAGTACACGAGTACGAATACGGCAAGCCCGGTAAACACAAGCATTCCCACGTGTTGCCAGTACATTTTGTAGAGGTCTTTGCCGAATTTGGAAACATCGGTAGCCGAAACGGTCTTTTGGCCGATGTCCATGAATTTGGAAAACGACGCGATCGCGAATTCGAGAACGCCTGCAAGCAACAGGAAAACCAGGATCGCGAAGTCCATTCCCAACTCGTAGTTCTTCTCGAAATAAATGATGAACGGAAGCGGCCCGTTGTTGTCCGAAGACCAAGCGAGCATGCGATCGACGAAGATAAACACGTAAATCGACAACCCGTAAAGGAAGTATTTATAGTTGTGGTACAGGAACAAAGCCGGTTTCACTTCAAGATTTGATTTGGCTTTTTTCTCGACGAGTAATCTTTTGAAATATACTTTTAGGAAAATCCACGCGACCAAAACCGCGACCGAAATTCCGATCCAGTGCGTGAAATACACAAGCATGGGCGTAAGTGTCTTCAAAAGTATCGCGACAACGGTTCCCGATGTGATCGCGACCGTAATTACCCAACGTTGGTCGAGCGTATGCAAAGGTGCGAGCAACAACACGAGCAATCCGATAAGCAGCGCATACGTGAAAACGATAAAAAGGAATGCATAAGGATAAATGTGGAAAAACAGGTTGCATACGAAAATAGCGCCCAAGACGCCGAAAATCGAAAGCGACCCGATCTTGAGCAGGTAATCGACCGTGCGTTTGGTCATCACGTAATCGGCGTGGTTCCAGTAGAACGATGCCTGACGCCCGATGACCTGGACGAATCCGCCTGTGGAAACCAATCCGACGACAACGCCCAAAACGACGGCCGTAGATTGTACGTTGTTGAATCCGACGAACGTCCAAAGCGAATATCCGAAGTAGATGATCGCCAGAATCTGCAGCAATACCGGGAACAAATGGAAAATACCCTGTGAATAATAGCGCGCGAAAATCTTGGCTTTCACGGCCATGTAATCGGAAGTCGTAATAGTTTCGGGATTGTTCGCAAGGGCTTCGCGTTCTTTGACGTTTTTCGCTCCTTTGTGCTCTTCCGAAGTCGTGAGCTCATAATAAACCAAGTCGGCGAGCTCGTATATGGACGGCATTCCGTAGTCGGTACGCGTATCGATATCGCGTATTCCGAGCGACTCGATCGCGGCGACCACTACCCGATTGCTTACGGGCTTGCCAACCTTTTCCCTGATGTCGATGATCAGGGATTTTATATTTTCATTTTGAGCTTCCATACGATTTGGGGAAAAATGGAATCAGAATGATTCGTTATTATATCATTAAGACGCTTCCTGTCTTTCCAGTTCGATAAAGATTGGTTCGACAACTTGTTTTGTGCGTTTGGAGAGCATCCTGTCGTACACTTGCTCGTATTCGTAAATGAATTTGCCGATGGTAAAATTCTCGGCTACTTTTTTTCTCGCGTTCGCGCCCATTTTTTCGCGCAACGCTTTGTCCTGCAACAACGTAATCACACTGTTTCCGATTTCCACATGGTCTTTAGGTTTGCAGATGAATCCGCAAGTCGGGTCCAATGCTTCGGTAACGCCGCCTACATCGGTAGCTACTACGGGAATCCCACAGCTCATCGATTCGAGAACCGTGTAAGGGAAACCTTCCGAAATCGAGGTCAATATAGAAATATCTCCTTCACAAAACAATTCGTGAGGCTTGTTGTGGAAACCGGCGAGGATGAAATTGTCTTCCAGCCCAAGTTCCGAAATCAGCTTGTTGCATTCCGCGGTATATTCAGGAACGGCATTGTTGTCGCCGTAAACCAGATATTTCACGTTCGGGATCACTTGCTTGACGACCGCACACGATTTGATCATCGTGATGATGTCCTTCAATTCAAAGATACGTGCTGCGGCAACGACGGTCGGCGTTCCGACCAAGTGCTCCGGTTTTGCTTTAGGTACGAACAATTTGTGGTCGATTCCGTTGTAGATCACGTCGATCTTGTTCGGATCGGCTCCGTACATTTTCTCCCAGATCATGTTGAACTTGTTCACCGAAAGGATGCGGTCGGCTTTGTGATACACAAGGCTTGTGATCGCTTCAGAGAATTTGATCAGCATTTTCTTGAGGAAGAAAGAGTATTCCGAAGCATTGATCGCGATAAGGCGCTCACGGATAAAAACCCCGTGTTCGGTCACGATCATCGGCGTACCGTATTTGTATTTTAGGACCAAAGCCGGAATTACCGGGAAACCCGACAATGTCAAATGTGTCAGATCGGCTTTCGGTACGTCTATGCTAAGCGGGATAAGGAAACGATAGATCCAACGCATGGCAACGGTCAGGTCGTAAAGCGTGGCTTCTTCGTCTTTATCGGCAACGATGATGTCGTGCATCAGGTAGCGGAACGCATCCCAAACCTGCTTGCTGCGCATCGTTTTCTTGTAATCGTTCTTTTGGAAATAACGCCACATGTCGAAAATCACGTCGTCCATGTCTTCGGCTTCAGGATTCGCGGCGTATATGGTTTTGATGAGTCTTTCGAAAATCGGAAGGAAAATGTTCTCGATGTTCGTATCGTTCGTGTTTTCCTTGCGCTCGACGAACTTGTGGAATTTCTTGCCGTAATTGATCATCTCCTGAGGTTCAAGAGGCGACCAAAGCGGAACCTGCACGACATCTTTGACGTTGTCGCTAAGCTCGTATTTCGGTTTGGTCTCGAAATCGGCGTTGATGCTGTAAAGGGAATAATTGGCATTGCTTACGTCGCTGCACAACATATGCGCCCATGTCGAAACACCGCCACCATTGTACGGGTAAGTTCCTTCGAGAATCAATAACACATTGTATTTTTCACTCATAACAAACAAGTCATTAGTTTCCACTGTCGCCAACGACGATGTCTCCATCATCCAGGCAAAGTCCAGGTATTCTAATCTTCAGGTTGGTGGCATTTAAAAAGGAAAGCAACGGACTACGGTATTGCATGACCTCTTCTTAGTTGTTTAGGTTAAGCAAATGTAGGACAAGACTTTTGCCGAAAAAAAAAGTTCAGTTGAACTCTTCATAAAGTCGATGAAATGCACTATCGCTGGAAAACATTGTCTTTTCTCGGGATTTTTTACCGATTATCGGACAAACGGTGCTGATTGCTAATATTTAATGGATGAAAAGGCAGCGTTGCGTGTAGTTCGTCGATCACCAATATCAATCCGTTAAAGACTCACGGAATTTTTTCCCGATAAGCAACACGAGTTTGGTTTTATAGTCGTCTATGAGCCACTCGCGATAGTTCTTGCTCGTATGGCTAAGGCAGGATGCGTATCGTTTCATGCGTGAACGGATGTCTTCGTCGAGCTCTTTCGCCAACTGTTTGGCCTGCATAAGCGTTTCGCTGTTTTCGACGCACATCGTCGCATGTTGCTCGAGCGATTTCTCGAATACCACTTTCGAACGCAGGTTAGCGGCCATGGCCAGTCTATGTTCTTCGTCCACATCGAAATCGACGTTGACCGTCTTGGCGAATTTGGCACGTAGTTCGGCCGGCATCTGATAGCGGAAATACATCTCGATCTCGGCATCGTCACGCAAATTTTCAAGATACCATTCGGGCGAACGGAAAATAAGCTGCCAATCGACGGGTTCGTCCCACAAGCCGAAACGCGCGGCGTTGTTGCCCAAATCGATCACGAGGAATTCATCTTTCGCAGGCAAACGACGAGAGCCGCGGCCGATCATCTGGAAATACAAGGTCAACGATTTGGTGGCGCGGTTCAAAATGATGCTTTCCACGGTCGGTTCGTCGAATCCCGTAGTCAAAATCCCGACCGATGTCAGGATGGCGTCTGGCGTCTTGCGGAACCAGTTCAAAATGTCGCGCCTCTCCTCTGCCCCGGTCGTATTGTCGAGGTGACGGATAGGATAGCCGGCTTCTTTGAACGTGTCGTAAACGTAAAGCGAAGTATTGATCCCGTTGTTGAAAATCAACGTTTTCTTTCCGAGCGATTTTTCAGAATACGCATGCAGCAGTTTTTCCTGCATGAGCATCGTCGAATACAACTCCTCGGATGATTTTACCGTATAATCGCCGTTTATCCCGACTTTGAGCGACGTCAGACCCACATCGTACGTATACGTGGTCGCTCGGGCAAGGTAACCGTTGTCGATTAACGAACGGATCGTGTCGCCCGTGATGAGCTCATTATAATTCTGATACATCGGAAGCCTGATGTTCGAGCTCAAAGGCGTAGCGGTAACACCCAAAATGAACGAATTCGGAAAAAAAGCGAGCAATTTTCGGAACGAGTTGTAATGTGCTTCGTCGATGATCACCAATCCGATGTTGTCCAAATGCAACTTGCTGTCGTTAATGCGGTTCTTGAGCGTTTCGACCATCGCAACGAAACAAGAGTATTCGTTTTGATCGGGTAAGTCTTTGACATTGCTGTTGATGATCTTGTTCTTGACGTCGAAACCGCTGAGCATTTTATGCGTCTGACGGCAAAGCTCGATGCGGTGCGTGAGTACGACCACTTTTTTCTCGTGAAGTTCGAGGTAGCGCCTTACGATTTCAGAAAAAATGACCGTCTTTCCTCCTCCCGTGGGCAATTGATAAAGCAGATGGTAATTCTGGGGCGCGTTGTCAAGCCGCTCAAAAATAGCGTCTATATCGCCTTTCTGGTAGCCGTAAAGCTCTTTCCTTTGCCCTTTTTCGGCTTCGATTTCCCCTGAATTCATCGTGGTTTGGTACAATTTTGCAAAAGTACGGTTAAAAAGAAGTTTTCCTACTTCGGGAAAGTTAAATTTAACGCAGCCCGCTATTTGTAGCGTATCGCTTATTGCCGAATAGAGTTCTAAAGATCTTTGTTGAAAAGGATTGCGGTCATCGCACTGATTTTTGCCCAATCCCAAACCAAAAGGTAAAATACGGCCATGAGCATCATTCCGACCACGACGGGCGTTCCCGTAAAATGCATGGAAGTCACGATGACCAAAATGTTCAAAACGATCGGCAGATAAAGCAAAGCCCCGAATGTCGCCGTGCGCGGAACCAGCAATAATATTCCAGATGTAAACTGCATCAATCCAAGGAAATTCCAATAATAACCCGATCTGAACAACGCTTCGAAAAAGAAACCTACCTGATTGTCGGTCCCGATGTCGGTAAAACGCAAACCAGCCAGTTTTTTATAACCCGAAGGCAAGAAAGCAAGAAACAACAAGAAGCGCGTGCCCCACGTAAAAACTTTGAAGAAAAGTAAGCTGCGCATCTGTTTTTGGAAAGTGGCGATCATTTTTGTGTTTTTTTTCTTGACGATATAATCCGCATTTCGTAACTTTTCTGAATCGGATTTATAAACATTTTGCGAATATTTTAAAACCCGTTCCGTTTGTAATCCGTATTTTTGAAGAACCCAAATTACCGATATCCCTAACCTATGAAGCGATCAGGCTCCGCCGATTTACCGCTGCACAACGGCCACGTCCCTATCTGGCTTTCCGAGCGAATGTCGAAACTCGGTTTAGCCATTGTGGAAACATTGGTTTCGGAATTTTCCTCGTCAGAAGTCATAAAACGCATGAGCGACCCGTTCTGGTTCCAAAGCCTGGGCGCGGTCATGGGTATGGACTGGCATTCGTCGGGCATCACGACTTCTGTGATGGGCGCCTTGAAACGTGCGATCAATCCGCATTCGAAAGATTTGGGAATCTATATCTGCGGAGGAAAAGGCAAACAATCGACCCAAACTCCCGATGAACTTCTCAAAGTCGGATACGCTTCGGGTCTCAACGCAAACGAACTTGTGCGCAACAGCAAATTAGCCGCAAAAGTAGACAACACGGCCATCCAGGACGGATTCCAATTGTATCTTCATAATTTCATCGTGAACGACAAAGGCCAGTGGTCGGTCATCCAGCAAGGTATGAACGGTAATTCGGGAATGGCCAGACGATATCATTGGCATTCCGAAAACGTGCAATCGTTCACCGAGCAGCCGCATACGTTCATTTACGGACGAAATCAGGGACAAATCCTGAATTTTACAGATGCCGCCGCCGCATCCACCAAACAAAAATCGGTCGAAATCGCAACCGAAAATCCCGATAGGATTTTGTCCGAAATCAGGCATTTGACCTTGCCCAACCACCATGACGTAAAAGCAAAAGATGTCGATCTGAAACGACTCGGGTCGATGTTATGGCTCACGCACGAAAAGCAGCCGCAGGATTTCGAAGAGCTTTTATTGTTAAAAGGAATGGGGCCGAGGACGCTGCAATCGCTGGCTCTGGTTAGCGAAGTCATTTACGGCACACCTACAAGATTCGACGATCCGGCGCGTTTTTCGTTCGCTCACGGTGGTAAGGACGGACATCCGTTTCCCGTACCTACTGTGGTTTATGACGAAACGATCGCTATGCTTAAAACGGCCGTAGATAAATCCAGGATCGGAAATTCCGACAAGTTGCAGGCTATTCGAAAACTGTCGGAAATAGCCCAAAAAGCCGAAAGCGATTTTGAACCCAACGCCAATTTCGACGCCGTTATCCGAAAAGAACGGGACGAGTCGTGGCGTTATGGAGGACGCACGGTTTTCGATAAATCCCAATCCCCTAATCACAACAACAATCAATTATCATTATTTTGATGACCTACGACAACTTAACCATTACCGAAGCCACAAATATCCAGAAAGAACTAAGAGCGAAAATCAACCTCGAGCCTCTCGACAAGCCTATAAAACTCGTGGCCGGAGCCGATGTGTCGTTCAACAAGTTCAGCACCACGGTATACGCCGGAATTGTAGTTATGGATTTTCCCCAAATGACCATACGTCAAATCGCGCTAGCCAAAGACGAGACCGCTTTTCCGTATGTTTCGGGCTATCTGGCGTTTCGCGAAATGCCCGCATTGCAAAAGGCGTGGGAAATGCTCAACTTAAAACCCGATGTGTTGATCCTCGATGGTCAAGGCATCACGCATCCTCGGAAGATGGGCATCGCGACACATTTTGGCATTCTCGAGAATCAGCCGACGATCGGATGTGCGAAAAGCATGCTTTCGGGTAAATTCGACGATTTGGGACTCGAGAAATTCAGTTCGGCCCCAATCGTGATAAAAGAAGAACTTTCGGGTTATGCATTGCGCACTAAAAATGCGGTCAAGCCGATTTACATTTCTCCGGGAAACATGATTTCCAACGAACAAAGCCTCGAAATCGTGACCGAATGCGTCGGGAAATACCGCATTCCCGAACCGACGAGAATCGCTCACGAAAAAGTGAACCTGTTCCGCACCGGAAAACTTGACGAAGGTCTTTACGAATTGTGATCGGCGACGGGTTCGCAATCAATTTTGTACTTGTTTTGGTGAAGCAGTGATTCCACGCTTATGGCCACGGCAATGATGTCTTTGTCATGGCTCAAGGTCTCGCTTGCCATAGAAATCAAATTCCTGGGCTTTTGGAGTTCCGAAATGATCATTTTGATCGTTCTTTCGTGATTGCGCCTCACGAGCTCTTTTCCGTGCAGGCAAATCCTGATGATGGCCGCATCGTTTTTTTTGGCGATTATGTCTTTTTTTGGAGAAAAAGCATCATCATATCCGACATAAAGTATTTCGGGCAGGCCTAATTTGAGGATGGCCGTTATAAGTTTCACCAATGAATCCTTGTTTTTGAGCACGTCTTTGAACGCCAGCAATTTTGAGACATGAGGAATCCTGAAAAGAATGGTGGAGCTACGGTTGTCGATCGGGGCGGAAATCGGCATGATAAAACGCATTGGTTAAACTTGCGACCAAAACTAATCGGTTGGCACTTCAACAAAGTTCACATAATGCGATTTTTAGCGTTTACAGAATTTGTAGGTTTTCTTTCAGGATTTTCACTTTAACTATTGTTCAATGAGTCTTTCCAATTCTTGTTCGAAAGCGTGATAATTTTCCCAATTCTGTTTGTGTGTTTGGTCGGAGATTGATCGAATGCGGTCTGCAAAATCCGGTTTAAGGCCATTGGCAATAACAAAATCGATGACTTGAACAAATGAGTTAAGCATGCTTTTGTAAAACGAGGCATATCGCCTCTCGCGTTTGGCCGTGTAGCGTTGTGCTATTTCAAGATTGTAGAGCATCAAGTCGGCCAATGCAATAGGATCAACTCCAAGCGAAACGAAATGCTTGATGTATTTTTGGGCCGTCGACCTGCGCAATTTGGGGCGGCGCGACTTCACGGGAAAATACTCATTGCTGATTTTGGCCTTGGCTTCGCCTATGAGTTTTTCTTCTTTCGGATTGAAAACGAAATCATAATAGGTTTTTACTTCAGGAAATTTGTCGTAAAGTTCGAGCAATTGGTCGGCAATCTGTTTTTTGTCTAATTGCCCGAGGTAGTTTTTGAGGTCGCGTTTTCCCATGTTAATTAATTGATCCGATAGAACCGGTTTGGGTTTCATTGCCTATTTTTGCAGCACTTTAAACCACTTGCAAGATGCTCAAATTATTTAAGATCGTAGCCCTTCTGGAAGGGATTTCTTTGCTCGTTCTGTTTGTTTTCGCCATGCCGATGAAATACATGTTCGCCGACCATACTTACATCCGTCCTATCGGGATGGCTCATGGGCTTTTGTTTATCGGATACATCATCATGGCGTTTATGCTCAAGTTCGAGGAAAACTGGAATTGGAAGAAACTCGGCGTCGTTTGTGTGGCGTCGGTTATCCCGGCGGGAACTTTTTACGTCGACTGGAAATACCTAAGAGCCGTAAAGGCCTGATTTCAACGATATTCATAAAAGCATATCAGATATTACAGTTTAACCGATTTCGCTTCAGGATTTAACCCGTTCTTGTTAAATTAATTTGAAAAATACAAGATTTGAGCGTATTTATGTAAACGATTTATCGGGTGTTTTAAATGTAAAAGCCTATATTTGCATTGGTCTGTTCCAAAAACGGGCCCAATCCAGCTAATAACGCCAAAACTTTATGAGAAAAGAATTACTCTTACTTACTTTCGGCCTTCTGGCTTTCGGTCAGGTTTCAGCCCAGACCGAAGAAGCTGATTCCAAAGAAGTTTCAATCGAAGACACGTATAACAAATGGACTATAGAAGCGGGCGTCGGACAGGCGCGCGGAATGCGTCCGTATACGGAAGGATATTACTCGAGCAACCCGAATTCGGTTTTGGGTTCGATCCGTCTGAACTCGTACAGTCTTGGGGTTCGTTACATGATCAGTCCGAAATTCGGTTTTAAGATTGACGGTAATTATGACAAGTTTGAAAACAACGACGATACGGAAAGCAAACCGTTCGAGGTGCAACAACTGCGTTTCCAGGTTCAGGGTGTCATCAATGCATCTCGCTTGTTGAACCTCGAGGAAGTCATCAACCGCTTCGGATTGTTGGCGCACGGTGGTTTGTCTTACGGACGTATCACACCGAAATTGGATACGGGAATCGATCCGGTTGGCGGACCTTCCAACGAAGGACGCACCGAGAACAACCTTGGTGTGGTTTTCGGGCTCACGCCTCAGTTCCGCATCCTCGACAGATTGGCTATCTACCTCGACGTAAGCTCAATCTATAACTTCCGTCAGCACTTTGCTTGGGACGGGCACTATTCCAACGAAGACCAAAACCTTCAAGGGCAAATGCTTACGGGATCGCTTGGGCTCTCCTACTCTCTGGGAAGCAATCCGCTTCACGGCGATTGGGGCTTGATCGAAGATAAGAAAGAAGACGAGATCGCTGCTCTTGACAAGCGTATAGGCGATTTGGAAACGATGATGAACGATGCCGACAAAGACGGTGTGCCCGATTATCTCGACGTAGAAAACAATTCCATTCCTGGTGTTGCCGTCGATACGAAAGGACGAATGGTCGATATGAACCAAAACGGTGTTCCCGACGAACTCGAGAAATACGTGAATACTTCTGTTAAGGAAGGTGCGACACAAGCCGCCCAACAAGCGGTTACCGATGCGGCCCAAAACGGCGAAATCGTCAAGGAGCTCATCAACGACGGGTACATTGCCGTGTTCTTCGACTTCGGAAGCGTGAAACCTACGCCTTCGTCAACAGAGAACGTAGCATTCATCCTGAATTACTTGAGAAACAACCCGTCCACTACGGCTGATATCACAGGTTATGCCGACGAGATCGGAGGTACCGAATTCAACAAGTCACTTTCCGGCAAACGTGCCGAATACATCCGCAACGTGCTCATAAAAGCCGGAATCGATGGTTCTCGTCTGAACATCGTTCCTGCAGGAGAAGACACCTCTGTTGATAAAGATTCCGATATGGCGCGCAGACTCGTAAGAAAAGCGATTTTCCACATCAAGTAATCGGTTGACAACTTCATATCAAACCGCTGTTCACGCAGCGGTTTTTTTATTACTTTTTTGAAAAGAAATAAAATCAATCATGGAAGCCAGGGACGAATTCATCACAGCGTTAAGAGGAGAAGCGATCGGAAATGTAAACAGCCAGTCGACTGTAGACGAACAATTCCAGAATCAGGTCATGCGCCCTATCCTCAAAATACAGAACGACCTTTTTTTGGACGTTTTCAGGAATTATGTGGCCAAGTACAAAAATGACTTCTATTCCTATTCGGCCGAAAGGAAACTGCAGTACATCGAAAATTCGATACAGAAAGACATCAAGTTCAGGAATTCACTTAAAGGAATGGTCATCGCGTTGTTTACCATCTCCGAATACGACCAATACATCAAAAATTCGTCACAGCTCAACAAACGCATGATGAACATGCTCATAGAAAGGCTCAAAAGCCAGGTACAGCTTTTTGAACTGCAACCCGACTAAAATTTATCGCCAGATTTTCCTCAAGCGGTATTTTTCGTTTTTGTAAAGCCAAGACGCTGCAGAAACGTGGCCGAGCGCGTCTTTTGCCAATTCAGGATTAACCGGTTCCGCAATGAAAGTAGTATCGTTCTCCAACCTGAATTGCAACGGTTTCTTGAACGGCTGCATCACCACGACCTGATTGCCCACGCGAAACGCATTGATGTCGTGGAATTGCATGATTGCGCGTCCGGCCACATTGGGCGCAAGCCTGAACAGGTTTCTTCCAGGCATCGGCGTCTCAAGCGACAGACCCAATTTAGTGAGTACGGTAGGTTGTATGTCTATCTGGCTGCACAAAGCGTCGTACCTCTTCCCTTTTTCTACATTCGGCCCGATCAGCAAAGCCGGAATGTGGAACTTGTGGATAGGCACCAGATGTTTACCGAACGTACGCGTGTTGTGGTCGGCAATGACCAGGAAAACCGTGTTTTTGTAATACGCTTCTTTTTTGGCTAGGTCGAAGAATTTCCCGACCGCATAATCGGCGTATTTCATCGCATTGTTTACCGTGTTTTTCTTTTTGTCGTACAATTGGATGCGTCCGTCGGGGAATTCGAAAGGTTCGTGGTTCGAAGACGAGAACACCAAAGACACAAAAGGTTTTTTGAGCGTTTTGAAGTAATCGTTGGCCTTGACAAGCACATCTTCGTCGCTCCAGCCCCAAGTTCCGTGGAAGGCACTTTTCTTAGCGTCGAAATCGTCCTCGTCTATGATACGGTTGAATCCGTTGCCGTTAAAGAAAGACGCCATGTTGTCGAAGTTGGCCATGCCGCCATAAATGAAACTCGTGTCGTATCCTTTCTGCTCAAGCAAAGCGGCCACCGTATAGAATCCCGATTGGGAATCACTGAGTTTTACGACGCTTTCTGAAGGCGACGGCAAAAATCCCGTCACGACAGCCTCGATACCGCGAACACTTCTCGTACCGGTCGCATACATATTCGTAAAAAGCGTGCCTTCAAGCGCTAATTTGTCAATTTCAGGCGTAAGCGGTTTTCCGCCAAGGCAACCCACATATTCGGCTCCGAGGCTTTCCTCGAGGATGATGACTAAGTTGTATGGTTTGGCCGAAACCGAATCGGGTTGAATCATATGCAGCAACGGGATGCTGTCCGAAGTGAATCCGTTTGCATCCACATCCATATATTTCTTGACGCGTGCGATCGCTTCTTCCTCTTTCATCTTGCCGTACATCTTGTCTACATTGCCTTCATTTTTCATCGAATAGGCGGCGAACGCGACAGTGTAAAGCGAGTTCAATCCTAGGCAGTTCGTCAATTGGTCTACCGAAAAGACGGCGTTGCTCACGTTTATCGGGCGTCTTGAAGTAAGGCTTCCGCGTGCGCCGAAAACCAAAAGGAACGCGATCAAAGGAAACAATATCAATTTGGTTGTATAAGGTGTGTCTCGCGGCGTAAACAGGCGCTTCGCGTTGCGTATCAACAGCCATATGCATATCGCCATCACGATTACCGCGACCACAAGCATGATCCAATAGCTTTTGAACAGCGTGCCGAAAACTTCCTTCGGATAAATAAGATATTCCAAAAAGATACTGTTCGGACGCGTGTCGTATTGTCGGATAAAGTCTGGAGTCGAAAGCTCCATAAGTAGGAAAAGCGACAGGAAACAGATGAAATATACGTTGAAAAAACGTCTTATTTTCATCAAAACCGATGTCGGAAGCAACGTCAACAATACGACGGGAAGAAACGACAAATAACTGATGATGATCAGATCGGAACGCAATCCAATGGGAAAAATCAGCCAAAACTCAGGTGTTTCGGAAACGCGTTCGTTGAAAATAAAGAACAAAGCCAATCGGCTGATAGTCGTGATGAGCAAAGCAAGACACAGGAAAACCAATGCCGGTTTCAAGAACGAAAGTTTCTTCATGTTAAATTATTGTTGGGTAAATGTAAGGATTACCGATGTCCCTTTATCGATTTCGCTTTTTATTTCAATGCCGATGCTGAGCAGGTCGCAAAGGCGTTTCACAAGCGAAAGCCCAAGCCCCGTTCCCTTTATTTCCGGGTGTTCGGCCGCGTTCGATCGGTAGAATTGTTCGTAAACGCGGTTGAGTTCTTTAGCCGGAATTCCTATGCCGCTATCCGAAATCGTACATTTTACCAATTTGTCCTCATGCGAAAGCTCGATGCGGATCGTTCCTGCCGGATTCGAGTATTTGACCGCGTTCGACAACACGTTCTCGATAATGATACCTGCAAGCCAAGCATCCGATTGTACGTAATGCCTTTCCTCGAACGCAAAATCGATCGACAGTTTATTGGTTTCTATATCGCCCGAAAAACGTTGGAGCGATTCCAGGATCAATTCATCGAGCGCGACTTCCTGAATCTTGATGCCTTTTTTCTGGCTTTCGAAACGCGCGAGCAAAAGTAACTGCTCCACAAGCGTATTCATGCGGTTGACTTCATGGATGCAATACGCGATTTTTTCTTCGTATTCGTTGATATTTCGAGGCTTGCGGATTAAAACCTCAAGTGTCCCTTTTATCACGGCAAGCGGCGTACGAAGTTCGTGGGAAGCATCCGAGGTAAACTGTTTTTCCCTCGCGATCGCATTTTCGATTCGGTCGAGCAGACTGTTGATCGCTTCCGAAAGCACATACAATTCGTCTTTGTTGCGCGGAAGTTCGATGCGTTCGTCAAAATTGTTGTTCGTGATGCGGCTTGTGGTATTGATGATGTTCAAAACGGGTTTGATGCTTCTTCCCGCCAAAAAACGAGTCATCAGGAACAACACGACCAACACGACCGGAAATGCGATGTACAGTACCCATTTGAGGTTTTCGATGACCAGATGAGGCGTTTCGGTAGACATCGCGATGATCGCATATCCCACTTTTTTGCCTTGGTTGAACAAAGGCGTCTGCGTTTGGCGGATATGCACCGTTCCCAAAAAACGATCGTGGAAAATGTCTTCTTCACTAACAGGGAAAAGTTTGAGCCGTTTGTTTTTCAAATTGGGCGACTTTTCCATAAACCGTCCATCGGCGTCGTGGATTTGCACGAAAATCGGATTTATCAGGATTTCGGTGTGTTCGCTCTCGTTCCATTCGTTGGGTTTTATGAGACGTCTCGTATCCGACAATTGGGAAACATCTTGCTGATGCCGCTGGACTTCTATGTGCAAATCCTCGTTGATGTCGCTCATCGCGCTCGTGCTCACCACCTGAAAAATCACGAAAAACACGGCAAGCGTGATCGCAGCCGAACTGATCAGGTAATAGATGGAAATGCGGTTCCTGAAAGAAAGGTTGAACATTAGACCGAAATATCGTTAGCAATATACCCGATACCTCGTATGGTTCGGATGCAATCCTCTTCTTTTTTGAGGTTGAGTTTTTTGCGGATGGAATTGATGAACACGTCGATCACGCCCGTATCGTAAGCGAAATGGATGTTCCAAACGTCCTCTATGATGCGGTTCCGCGTACACACCGCGCCTTTGTTGGCGACCAGATATTCGAGCAGCGCGAATTCTTTCTGCGTCAGGAAAACCTCTTGTCCGCCGTTGAACACCTGATGCGTGGCTTTGCGGATCAAAATCGGCCCGAGCCTTAAATCGGCCGGAGGTGCTTCCTGTTTGCGCAATTGGACACGGATGCGCTCCAAAAGCTCCTCGAAACTGAACGGTTTCTTGATGTAATCGTTAGCACCGGCTCTGAGTCCCGCAATGGTTTCCATTATCGTGTCCTTTGCCGTGACGAAAATGATCGGTGTGGTCTTATCGGTTTCCCTAAGCCGTGTGCAGACTTCGATTCCGGGCATTTTGGGCAACATCCAATCCAATAAGATTATGTCGTATGTATTGGAACGCGCCAAATAAAGCCCTTGTTGTCCGTCTGCGGCTATGGTCACGCCAAAACCTTCTTCCTCAAGCCCTTGTTTAAGGAATTTCGAGATGCCGTTTTCGTCTTCTACGATTAAAATTGCTGCCATATTATTTGTATCGGATATTGAGGCTTATGATGTTCGAAGAAAGCCCATCCGTCCTTGAATAATGTCCGTATCTGATTTCGAGCATGTTGAAATGGCTCCATCCGAAAACGCCTTTCGGAGGCGCCAAACGTATGCCTGCTCCAATAAAGTTACTGTCGAAAGTCGACAAATCATAATTACTCGTGTAAAACTCGTCCGAATCCGAATGTTGAGCATACGCCTTGAAGTATTTCGCGCCTTGTTGGCTGTAGAACCTGTAAAAAGGGCTTATCGAAACGAACGAGCTCAATTTTACGGGAACTTCCACGTCGAACGTGTGGGCCGTGAGTTTCCAATCGTCCGAATAATAACGGTAATACGCACGGATGATGAAATTGTCACCCAGGAAATAACTCGCCCTCACGCCTATCGGAATCTTCAGTCTCGAATCGGGCAACTTCTCCTGATGTACGCTTCCGTCGGTAAAATAAACCCTGTGAAAGGGCAATCCGAGGTAACCCTGCTGCGAGATCACGTCGGCCATGAACATGACCTGGAACGATTTGTTGACGATTTGGGAATAGCCTAGCGAAAAAGCATAGGTGTTCCGGTTGTCGGTACCGTATCCGCCCGACGTGCGCAATTCGATAGGCGTGATGAGCTTGATCTGATCGAGATACGTCTGGAACTTGGCGCTGAATTCGCCGTTTTTGTTCTTCGTCTTTTTCGAATAACCGATGTTCGCCCCGAAAGACTGGTAATCGAATTCGGTAGACGAAGACACGCCGGCGGTGATCGCCTTGCCTTTTTCCTCGTCTTCCCAACCGTAACTCAACGACGGATAGAATCGGTTGTCGCCATACGAAGCCGAAGAAACCGTAGACGGATCGATCTTGTCCGAAGATGCCGACGTGTAATGGTCGATGCCGACTTCAAGCCCGAAACTGTGCTTTTTTCCCGTCGAGCCGTATTTGGTGAGCTTCACGTCGAGCGTATTCGACAAATCGGTCAATTCCTGCGTGCCGATACCGCCTTCCACGGCCGAATGGTTGCCATCTTGCTTGTAATAGCTCGACACGAGGTTGATTTCGTCCAACGTGAGTTTGGTACTTTTATACGTCGATGTGCTGTCGGTCGGTTGCTGTTGGGCTTTGAGTTGGAAAAGCGCGAGCAGCGCAAATCCCGTGATAAGATGCTTTTTCATGTTCAATTACAGCCGCAGCCGCCTCCGCTTTTTCCCGAATTCGCGCCCGATGCGCCTTCCCTGTACGATTGGAAACTCAGTTCTGTCTTTTCGACCTTGCGATTGGTAAGCGCCATTTCGGAGTCGTTGAGCTTGGATTTCTGGTACTCCTTGACTTCGGCGCACGAAATCGCGGTGGCCGACATCGCAAGGACAAAAAGTATTCGGATGCTGTTCTTTTTAAGTTTCATATCAATTGAGGTTGATGTTTTTTGAGGTATATATTTTGTTGTAGTCATCGATGACGATCGCGTACAGCCCGGGAATCTGGTTCACGAGATCCATTCCGGCATTGATTCCCATGACCGCGATCGGTGTAGCCATGGCGTCGGCGAATTCGGCATTGTCGCAAATGACCGTGACGCTTTTGATGCCCGAAATCGGCAATCCCGTTTTCGGGTCTATTGTGTGCGAATATTTCTTGCCGTTTATCATGACGAACTTCTCGTAATTGCCCGATGTAGCTACGGCTTTGCCCGAAATCTCGAGATACGAAAAAGGGAAATCGGGTTTGTCGGGATTGGCGACACCTATCGTCCACGGTTTGCCGTCGGCCTGGAATCCCCACGCAGTCAAGTCGCCGCTCGCGTTGATGATGCCGTTTTCAAGACCGTTTTTCCGCACCAGTCGTTTGGCGCATTCGGCGGCATATCCTTTCCCGATTCCGCCGAAACCGATGCGCATGCCCTCTCTTTTCAGGAACACCGTTTCGTTTTCCCGATCGAGTTCGATGTTGCGGTAATCGATTAAATGCACCATTTTTTTTGCAGTTTCCAAATCGGGCAAACGCGTCATGTTCCGGTCGAAATTCCACAGGCTTTTGTCGAGGCTGCCGTACGAGATGTCGAAAGCGCCTTGGGTGATGCGTGAAATGGCAAGGCTGCGTTCGATCAGAGAAAACACTTCCGAATCGACTTTTACCGGTCGCTTTCCGGCCATTTCGTTGATGGCATTCGTTTGGCTGTTCGCGTCGAAAGTCGTGAGCAAGGCTTCGATACGCTTTATTTCGCCGATGGCTTCGTCTATGTGGTGTTGGGCCGTTTTTTCGTCATCGGAAACCGCCGAAAACGAAAACGTATTGCCCATAAGCCGCATGGAACGTTTGAATGCCTTCATATTATTTTTTGGACTGGATGAGCGATTTGAGGTTCGATGTCCATTCGCCCGGGGTTTCTTTGGGTTTACCCGCCCAGGTCTTTATGACGTTGCCTTTTGCGTCCAACAAAAGCGTAAAAGGAAAGACGCCTTCTTTGTTGTATCGTTCGGCCAGGGCTTCGTTCGATTTGGTCAATTCGGCAGAAAGCTTGTTCTTGCTTTTACGAGGGAAATCGGCGTTGACACAAACAAGGTCCTTGTCGGCTATTTGGGAAAAATCCTCACTTCCCAAATACTCTTTGGTGAAAAGGATGCAAGGGCCGCACCAGTCGGAACCCGAAAAATTGAGTAGGATGAGTTTGTGTTCTTGACCGGCTGTTTTTTTGGCCGTGTCGAAATCGGTCTGCCATTGAAAAGGCAACACAAAAAGCAATAAGCAAACGAGTGTCTTCATATTTGTTGGATTTCCAAAAGTAACGCATGTACCTCCAACCTATTTTCCGCACCGGCTTAAGATTGCCTTAAGATTAGCGGTTCGCGGCCTTGATCTGCGATAAGTATTGGCGTATGCTCTGGTCTTCGTACATCGGCAATTTACCGACGACCTTCTGGTTGGCGTTCACGATCACGACCCACGGAAAGAATCCGTCTTTATTGTACTTTTCTACGATGAGCAATTGGTCGGCTTTGTCCTGCGAAGCCTGATTTTTGAAATCGAGCTTCACGAGAACCAGATTGTCTTTGGCGTAGTCGAGGAATTCCTGAGACTGAAAAACATCGTGGTCGAGCCTGCGGCAGATATCGCAAGCGTCCGATACCGAAAAGAACAGTAACACGTTTTTTCCCGAGCTGCCCGCTTCACGCAAAGCCTCGTTGAGATCCGTTTTCCACGTCTGGGCCGAAAGCGAGGTCGAGACCAGCAACAGCGCGATTAGAATGGGTTTCATATCCTGCAATTTGAGGATAAATGTATTGCGTAATTCCCAACCGATGTCGAATCATCGGGGCTTTATTTCAACAATTTGTGTGTGAATAAATAATCGGCGGTCTGGTAGTACGAAATCGCTTCAGACAAGAAAGAACGGTCCATTTTGAGCGGCTGGAGATTGTTGTTCGATTTTTCCCACCGGTAGAAATTCTGCTTCTTGCCGTCCGAAAGCACCATGACCTTGTCCTCTTTCATAAGGCAAAGCTTGCGATACGTTCCGAAAAGCGCGCGTGGTTCAAAAGTGTCCGAAAGCACGTCCTTGCCGTAAAAATCAGATTCGTAATCCCAATCCATGGCCGAAAAAAGTGTCGGAAACAAATCGATTTGGGAACACAACTTCCCTACTTTGGCGTTCTGCTGTTCGGGAAGATTGATCACAAAAGCCGGGATGTGGTAATTGGCCACGTCTATTTCGTCTTTTCCGGCACTGCTCGCGCAATGGTCGGCGATGATCACGAAAACGGTGTTCTTGAACCACGGCTTCTTGCGTGCCTTTTCGAAAAGTTCGCGAAACGCGTAATCGGTATATTTCACGGCGCCTTGCCTGTTCGTTCCCGACGGAATGTCGATTTTCCCCGACGGATACGTATACGGCCTGTGATTCGACGTCGTCATCACGAA
This sequence comes from Flavobacterium agri, assembly GCF_013401995.1. GTDB lineage: Bacteria > Bacteroidota > Bacteroidia > Flavobacteriales > Flavobacteriaceae > Flavobacterium > Flavobacterium agri. The sequence goes on along the minus strand of NZ_JACBJI010000001.1, from coordinate 675,636 downwards.
ATTGAGGAAAGGCCTGCCCTTTTGGTATTGTTCATCGGCCACTTTGAGCATTTTGGAGAAGATGTCCTCGTCGCAGATTCCCCAAGCGTTCTCGAACGTCACTTCACGGTCTTCGATATTGTGACGTGTGGTCTTTATATTGTCGCTGAGCACACTTCCGCGGCCGCGATCGTAAATATCGAATCCGTTGCCACCGAAATAAGCGTTCATGTTGTCGAAATACCCGTCTCCTCCGTAAAAGAAATTGCAGGCGTAATCCCTTGAGCGGAAAACGTTCGAAATCGTATATAGATCCTTGTTCTCGGGACGTTTCACGATGCTTTGGCCCGGAGTCGGCGGCACGCATAAGGTCACGGCTTCCATACCGCGAACCGTTCTCGTTCCCGTGGCGTACATATTCGTGAAAAACAGGCTCTTTTGGGCGATGCTGTCCAGAAACGGCGTTATGTTTTCCTTATTTCCGAACTCGTTCATGAACTTGGCGCTCAGGCTTTCGGTAAGGATAAAAACGACATTCTTTTTCTGTTTTGAAGGATTCGCGACTCCAATATTGCGATGGATGGAATTGCCCGAACTCGAGAATGCAACCTGCTGTCCGCTTAGTTTGGATCGCATCATCGCAAAGGCGTCCGCATCGGAATTCGTCGTGTAAAACTCGTCGTAATCCATACGGTTGTTCCGCATGGCCGCAAAAAACGAATAAATCCCTGACTTTGAAATTTCGGAATTGTAGCGGTTGGATGACCATTCCGCCTGGTTGTTGGTCACGAAAAACGAGAAGAAAAGCGCAATCGAAACGATGCACGCGAATACGACAAAACGCTGTTTGAAACCCGCTTTGTGTGTAAACGTGTTTTCGAAAATCCGTCTTCGATAGAAAATATACGTGACCAGAAACGTGAGCGTAGCCACGCCCAAAACCAAAAGCGGCAACGGATACGATTGACGGATGTTCGCAATGACTTCATGCGTGTAAATCAGGTAATCGACCGCGATGAAGTTGAAGCGCGTGCGGAATTCATCCCAAAACGTGATCTCAGCAAAAAACGTGAATACGAGAATGAACAGCGTAAGCACGGCAAAGAAACTGCTGAAAGCCTTGTCGAATTTAGAACCCGCAAAGCGATTGGGCAATACGGTGAAGTAAACCAAGGCCGGCAAAGCCATGAAACTTGCGGTTCCTATGTCGAAGAAAAAACCCGTCAAAAAAGTGCGGACGATGTCGAACAGGCTTCGCGAAACCTCGTTGGCTTCCCATCCCAAAAAAACGATGCGCAGTAAAAAGGATACTGCCAAAAACCAGCTGATAAAGGCGAGCAGCAACGCATAACGCCCGGAAAACATTCTTTGGAGCAACATTGGATACAATTTTCGACAAAAGTCAAAAAACCGTATCCGGACTCGCTTAAGCCTGTCTTAAATACAACTTAAAGTTCGCTTAAGAGAAATTCGTATCGTGTAACTTTAACCAAAACAACTACTTATGGACAACACGCTCACCTCTGCGCTACTCGGGGAACTCAATCTCGAAATAGCTTCGACACGAAAATGCCTGGAGCGCATTCCCGAATCGCTATTCGGATTCAAACCTCACCCAAAATCCATGGAAATGGGTTACCTGTCGGTTCTCGTGGCCCAAATCCCATTGTGGATCGTACATATGATGGAAGATTCGGTCATCGATTTTGCTACGTTTCCGCAACCTAAAATCGAAACGAACGCCCAATTGGTCGCGTATTTCGATCAAAATGTCGAAAAGGCGAAAAAGACACTTTCCAAAGCCAAAGACAAAGACCTCGACGGAATGTTCTATTTAAAGGATCATGGGAAGGAACTGTATTCGGCTTCCAAGAAAAACGATATCCCGACGACGCTCAACCATTGGGTGCATCACCGCGGGCAATTGACGGTTTACATGAGGCTCAATGATATTGCGGTGCCGTCGGTTTACGGTCCTTCGGCCGATGAAAAAGGCTTTTAAAGCATGCCGTTGTACTTGCGGATGAACCATTCGGCAGCCAGCGAACAGGCGATCAGGATAAGCATGAGCAGGCTGTCGATCAACGGTATTTTCCTTACGATTTCCTTCTCTACCGATTTGTAGTCGGTATTGCTCAAGAGTGACTGGATCAAATCGTCGACTTGGTTCGGAAGGTACGCTTTGCCCGAAGTCTGCGACGCCAATTGGCTCAGTTTCGCCACGTCGGGATTCACGAACTGTTTTTCTATGTCGAAATCGAGAATCTCGAAATAGCCGTTGTAATTGGTATTGCTGCCCAATTCACGCACCGAAAAATTGTATTGTCCGGCCGCCAATCCGTCGAGGTTGACCTTATAGGAATTGTTGGTTTTGAGCAGATCGTAACGCTTGGTTTGCTTCGTGACTTTGTTCGTGACCGTTATCGTAAGTCTCGCCTTGTCGTCGAATTCGTAGTTCTTGTTGAAGAATTGGGCCGTGATCGCGATCGCTTCTCCCGAATTGTAAAAACTCTCATGGTTCACGACAAGCGACTTGCGCGAATTGTCGGACGCGAGATATTGCACGATCTTATCGGCGAAAATATCGAATTTTTCGAACGATTTGTTGTCGATGTGCGATTGCAGACGCCACTTCCAAATGCCTTCGCCCAACAGGTAAGCCGAACGTTTGCCGCCGTTTTCAAAGAACGTCAGCATAGGCGAACCCGCATCGATGTTGCGGATCGTCGCGCCCAAAAGCGTATTCGCGTTGCCTTTTACCGAAACCGTCCCGAATGTATTTTCCAAAGGCGGGAACGATGCGAATCCTATATCGTCTATCGCGAACAGGTTGAAACCCGAATCAAAGGCTGCGATGTAGTCTTCTTTTTGCGAACTCATGCGGAATTCCAGATCCGATTGCTGTTGGTTCAGAAAACCGAAATCGGTATTGTCGCCCGTAATGATAAACGTGTTGACGCCGGCACTTTTATTGGCTTCGAAAACTTGTCGGAATTCGGCCGATGGCTGATACAAAATTAAAACATTGTAGTCGCGTAATGAATTAGCAGCGTTTGGTTTAAGGATAGTTACCTTACGTTGTGAATTCGATTCTATGGCACGTTTCAAAGTACCAAGATCCGGATGGTTGATAGACGATATGATCGCGATTTCGGTGCGTTGATCGATCACTTCCACCGCAAAATTCTTGGTGTTGTTATACGTGTTTTTCTCCGATTCGCTCGACGTCAGGTTGGCCTTGAAAACCTCCAAACCGACATTATCTGCCGGGAGCAGCAAATTGACGACTTCCGAACGTTTTGATGACGAAAATGATACTTGCTGACGGCTCAGGACAGTCGAACCTTTGGTGATGCTGAAATTCGCGTTCACGCTTTTGTTTCCCGAATATTGAAGGAAAACCTCTACCGGAAATTTGTTCTTGTGGAAAGCGTATTTGTTCACGTTGACTTGCATCACGCGCAAATCGAGAAAAGTCGTCGTGTCGCCCAAAATGATCGGATAAACCTTATTCTCGGGCGAAAAGCTGTACACGTAATCGCTTCCTTCGGTTTGATTTCCGTCCGTAATGACGACCGACGGATACTTGCGGTTCCGGTTGATACTCTTGAGGTTCTTGGCCACTTCGTCGAGATTCGTCTGCCTGCCTTTGAAATCGAAGCTTTCGGATGGTTCGAAGCCTGAATCGAAACGGTACGTCTGCATATCGAATTTGTCTTTTAAACGCGAATCCGAAGTGAGTTTCCTGAAAACTTCGGTAGCCGCGGCATCTGCTTTGAGGTCAATTACCGATGCGGAATTGTCTACTACAACAGGCAAAGGTGTCTTTTCTGTCTCGTAGGTGCTTTTGGTGACTTTCGGATTGATAAGCAGCAGCAATACGCCAAAAATCGTAATGAAACGCAAGAAGGCTAGCAACAGATGGGTTTTACTCTTGTGTCCTGCTTTGAAAAGATATTGGTAGAATGCCAATCCGGCCGCCAAAACTATTGATAGTAAGAGCATTAGGATCGTAATGGCGGTCATATTCGAAAGTGGATATAAAAAAACTAAGATACTAATTAAAACATAGGATTTACAAGCCTTTGCGGGCCATTATCACATTTTTATGAAACAAAAAAAGCCGCCTCGTGGGCAGCTTTAGTCAATTTTTATGTCTTTTAGGTAAGCATTCCGCCGTCTACGTTGAGCACTTGGCCCGTCACGTAAGCGCTCAAATCTGAAGCGAGGAATAGACAAGCATTTGCTACATCTTCGGGAGTTCCGCCTCTTTTCAAAGGAATGCTGTCTCTCCAGCCTTGCACGACTTCTTCGTTGAGTTTGCCCGTCATTTCGGTTTCGATAAAGCCCGGTGCGATCGCGTTGCAACGGATATTACGCGAACCCAATTCCAAAGCGACCGATTTCGTGAATCCGATGGCTCCCGCTTTCGAAGCCGCATAATTCGCTTGTCCGGCATTTCCTTTCACACCGACAACCGAACTCATGTTGATGATCGAGCCCGCGCGGTTCTTAAGCATCGTTTTCTGTACGGCTTTGGTCATGTTGAAAACCGATTTCAGGTTCACGTCTATGACTTTGTCGAAATCTTCTTCCGGCATACGCATCAACAGGTTGTCTTTGGTGATTCCGGCATTGTTGATCAGGATGTCTACGGTACCGAATTCGGCCAAAACCGTATCTACGAATTCCTGTGCCTGGTTGAAATCGGCTGCATCAGATTGGTAACCTTTCGCGCGCACGCCCATCGAATTCAATTCGTCTTCGAGAGCCTTAGCCGATTCTACCGAAGAACTGTATGTGAACGCTACGTTGGCGCCGTGTTTGGCGAACGCCTCGGCGATGCCTTTTCCGATTCCGCGGCTCGCACCTGTAATGATGGCCGTTTTTCCTTCTAGTAACTTCATGTTTTGAATGTAAAGTTGATTTGTCCTTCAAATATAGGAATTATTGCAGGCTTAAAAAGTGCGCATTCCCAAAGTTTCACAAGGTTTTTTAACAATAGTTCGGTGATGCTTTAACCAAATCCTGACTACCTTTAAGCGACAGATTCGATTTGTGATGAACCTATTGCGCAAAACCATTAACCTGCACACGGAACTTCTCGAAATCAGGAATAAGCAGCTTGCTGAAAACCAGATTCTTGAGCGGGTTTCCGAAATTTTGAACGAAAATGCGGTGCGTCGTGCCGAAATTCTCAAAGCGATCGAATCGGGCGACGGCGTATCCGAAAACCATCTCGAATTTGATTTACTCGAAACGGGCAGGATTTTTCATTTGGACCAAATCCGTAAAATTTGTATCGATTACAGGCTGCGTTTTCTTGAATCGAAGTATTTCAAAGGCGGTATTCCAGAAGAAGCCATAACCCAAATCAGCATGCTCGAAAATGACCATGCCACGAATTTGGGCGGATTCCGTATCGTCGCGCCTACCAAAACCTTCCAATTGAAGAATTTCAACGACCCGCTTTTGTTCGCGCCCATCGGAAACGGCTATTATTACCTCGTGCACAAATGGGGAAACGATTTGGATTCGTGGCGTAAAATCTGGGTTTGGCCGTTCCGCAACCTGATTACATTCACGTTGCTGACAATCGCAATCAGTTTTTTGGTGACCTGGGTTACGCCCGAAACCAATCTGAGCAAAAGCGTACCGATGGCCGGAACGATCATTTTCCTGTTCGCGTTCAAATCTGTTTTTGCAGTGACGATGTACAGTTTCTTCATGCTGGGAAAGAAATTCAACTGCAGCATTTGGAACAGCGAATATTTCAACGATTGAAAAAGGCCTCCGATTGGGGAAGCCTTTTCTTTATTTCTTGATAAATTTTGCGTTTGCCTTTCCTTTATCGGAAGTTATCCTGACGAAATAGGTCCCGGTTTTTAATTTAGACACATCGATCGCATTTAAGGATCGCGGGTCTGCTATAGAAAGAACCTGCCTGCCCATGATATCGTACACATCCAACGATTCGATGATGGACGCGTCTTTTGCGTGGATGGAAATGGTATCGCTTGCCGGATTCGGATACAAACTGAAATAATCGTTGAACTCGAAATCCGGGTCAGACAATGCCTGGATGAACGTTATGGCCGAACCGGTTGGGATCGGAACATTGTAATCAAAGAAAATACCGGCCGAATTTATCAGGAAATTCCCGGGTGACAATGTAGGAAGCGTCTTGACCTTAAATACGATATATCCGTCGTTAAGCCCATCCTCGAACGCAAGGTTGATGTTCTCGAAAACGAAATCTGTGCGCATGCCTACGAAGCGTGTAAAAAAGTCATGACTTGCACTAAGCGTCACCAATGAGTTCATGTCAAAACGCGTCGGGTCGATGGTGTCTGAAATCACCACGTTTTGGGCTGGAGCCGTTCCTGTATTCTCGAATCGGATCATGTAATGCACGTATTCCCCGATTTTATCGCTTCCGACAACGTTGCCTTCAAGACAGATCTTGTCGTTCGGATCCAACGAATTCACCACCACCGGATTGATTTGTGCCGTATTGTCAAGAGGCGTTTCATCGGACGGATTTCCTGTAACCGAAGCCGTAAAGTGAAGGATGTCGCCCGAATTCAAAGATGGCGTATCGGTTGGCGTATTGAGCAACAGGATAAGGTTGATTTCGCGCGTTTCGAAAGGCTGAAGATCCGAGAAATTCCACGACCAGATCGAAGCCGTTTGACTGGTTTCGGTTGGAGTCACTGTAACGATTTGGCTTAGTGTAGAATCGAACGCAAATGTCACCGAACCCGATTGGGCTTCCGTGCCTTTGTTCTTGTAAACGATTTTCAGTTGGTTCTCGAATCCCGGACGGAACGTCTGCAAAGCAAAAACGACCACTTCAAGATCTGGATGCGAACCGTTGGCCGACACACAGAAATCCTGCGCAAACGGACTCGACTGGGTCGGGAAATCGACCGTGACAGAAGACGGTGAAACATTAAAATAATTTGGGTTTTCAAGCATCGGAAACAACGTATGAATGCCAGCCTGTAAAGGCATCGTATAACTGCCGTTTAGATCAGCCGTCAATTGTCCGGATACGTTTGTAGCCGAAAGGCCTAACTTGAAAAAAGGGATTTCTGCATTTCCTGTATCGCAAGCTTCTGTCGAAGGATTGAAACGAGCCGTACCGTTCACGGTGTAAAATTCTCCGCCGGGAACAAACGTGCAATACGAATTCACCACGGTATCGTAAAAAAGATTTGAAGCGAGCGTTCCTATGGCCGCCACTTGAGACTCGTCTGCACATATATATTGCAGGTTGGGATTATCAAAAAACTGAAAACTCGTTTCGTCCGTGCCGTTTTTGGCGAAAATGCTTACCAAGGCGTTGTCGTTGCAAACCAAATGTTCCAACATGGTGTTTTGGGAAACATCGATCGTTCCGATGTTGTTGTGCTGCACGTCCAAATTCCAAAGCAAAGGATTTTGGCTTACGTCTATGGTCGTCAAAAGATTGTACGCCATCCAGATGATGCGAAGGCTCGGCAATCCTGAAACGTCGATAGTCGCGATATCGTTCGACGGACACAGCAATTGCTCGAGCGAAGTACAACCAGAAAGATTGAGGTTTTGCAGGTTGTTGTCGTCCATCCTTAAAGTGATCAGGTTGGAAAGATTCGAAAAATCGATTGAATGAATGTCGTTCGAAGCGCCTTCAAAATACTTAAGAGCCGACAAACTGTGTACGTCAAGCGTCGTCAGGTTGTTGTTGTACACCTGTAGATTCTCTAGCGAGGTAAGGCCATTCAAGTCTAATGTGCCAATTTCATTGCCCGAAACATTGATGTACTCAAGATTTGAAAGTCCCGAAACGTTTACGCTAGTCAAATGAGAGTTGTAGATTTCGAGTAAAGTCAAGCTCGAGAGTGCGCTTACGTCTAAAGTCGAAACGTTCTGTTCTGACGTGCGGAACTCCGTGAGGTTGGTGAAATACTCTACTCCCGCAAAACTTTGGATTTTGGGAATGGCATTGTAGATGCTGATCCTGGAAACAGTCAACGCTTCACTTTGTTCGATCTCGTTGTTGCCGTTCGCGTCAATCTGGAAAGGATTATCGGAGCTGTCAAAAGTGCATTCGCCCGACAATAGTTTGGCCTTGAACTGAGCGTCTGGAATTGAAATGATCTGGGCTTTGACCCCGACTGCAAAAAGCAGCAAGAGCAGTAGGTAGTTGTTTTTCATTAGTTGTGGTTTAGTATTGTTCAGATGGTAGAAACCGAAATGGGTTGCGTGTGTAATTTCTTACAAATAAAAAAGCCCTGCAATAGCAAGGCTTCTTTTTATATGAGATTTGAGAATTATCCCAAAACTTCTTTCACTTTCTTTCCGATTTCGGCCGGTGAATCCACCACATGGATACCGTTTTCGCGCATGATGCGTTTTTTGGCCTGGGCCGTATCGTCAGCACCACCGACAATTGCTCCTGCGTGACCCATCGTGCGGCCTTTTGGAGCAGATTCTCCTGCGATGAACCCGATTACAGGTTTGCGGTTTCCGTCGGCCTTGATCCATTTTGCGGCATCGGCCTCCAATTGTCCACCGATTTCACCGATCATGATGATGGCTTCGGTTTCAGGATCGTTCATCAACAATTCTACGGCTTCTTTCGTCGTGGTTCCGATGATCGGGTCACCTCCGATTCCGATCGCTGTCGTGATTCCCAAACCTTGTTTCACTACTTGGTCGGCAGCTTCGTAAGTAAGCGTTCCCGATTTAGAAACGATTCCTACTTTTCCTTTTTTGAATACGAAACCTGGCATGATACCCACTTTCGCTTCTTCAGGCGTAATGACGCCCGGACAGTTCGGTCCGATCAGGCGGCACTCTTTTCCTTTGATATAGTCGTAAGCGCGAACCATGTCGGCAACAGGAATTCCTTCTGTAATGGTAATGATGACTTTGATTCCGGCATCGGCAGCTTCCATGATGGCATCTGCGGCGAATGCAGGCGGAACGAAAATGATCGTCGTGTCGGCTCCGGCCTTGTCGACGGCATCCTTCACGGTATTGAAAACCGGACGGTCAAGATGCGTAGTTCCTCCTTTTCCCGGAGTGACGCCACCTACCACGTTGGTTCCGTATTCAATCATTTGGGAAGCGTGGAAAGTTCCTTCGCTGCCTGTAAATCCTTGTACGATTATTTTGGAATTCTTATTGACTAAAACGCTCATTGCAGTTCTGTTATTAGGTTTAATTTTCGGTTGCAAAAGTACGGCTTTACGTTCGAACTTTCGCGATTTTAAAATGCATTTTTAAGACAGCTGGCTGATTTGGTAACCTCGGTACAATTTGTCGTCCTTCAATTCCCAAATCACCATGAAATGCGCGAGCAGCATCTCCTCACGAGGATTCTCGATCGTCTTGATGTAATGCGAATAGCGCACGGTGATGGAGTTCCCTTCCTGCAACAAATGCGAGATCCGGGCTTTCGATCGTATGTAAGCTCGGCCCAATTCGGTGGTCAGTGCCAGCAGCTTTTCGCGATCGAGCACGATAAGCCCTTTGCTGCTTTGCCATTCGATCTCGATGTCGGGATGGATGTAGGCCGACATGACCTCAGGGTCGATCAGCGCATCCGATTTGTAGAATTGTTGGACAAATTTCTTCGGTCCCATTTATTTCAGCTTTTGTATGATTTCAGGCAAGAAACGCAAGCCGGCCATTTGTTTCATGGCTTCACGCGCTTCGACGGCTGGGCTTCCGTAATATTGTTTTCCGCCTTCAAGCGTTTTACTGATACCGCTTTGGGCGAAAATCTCGACTTTGGATTCGATAGTAATGCCGCTTCTGATACCGACCTGGCCCCAAATCGTGACTTCGTCCTCGATGACGACGCAGCCCGCGATCCCGGTTTGTGCAGCGATAAGGCATTTTTTACCGATTACGGTATCGTGCCCCACGTGTACCTGGTTGTCGATTTTTGTGCCGTCGCCGATGGTCGTGTCACCCGTAACGCCTTTGTCGATCGTGCAAAGCGCACCGAGGCAAACGTCGTTTCCAATGACGACTCGTCCGCCAGAAAGCAGTTTGTCGAAACCTTCAGGACGTTTTTTGTAATAGAAAGCGTCGGCTCCCAAAACCGTTCCCGAATGGATCGTTACGTTGTCGCCTATCACGGCATTGTCGTAAATCGCGACGTTGGCATGGATGACGCAGTTTTTCCCGATCGTCACATTGTGGCCGACGAAAACATTAGGCTGGATGACCGTGCCCTCGCCTATCGTGGCCGATTCCGAAATCGCTACCGAAGCCGGAGTAAACGGTTTGAAATGTTTGGTCAGTTTGTTGAAATCGCGGAACGGATCGTCAGAAATCAGCAACGCTTTGCCTTCCGGACAATCGACTTTCTTGTTGATAAGTACGATGGTCGCAGCCGATTGCAATGCCTTGTCGTAATATTTCGGGTGGTCTACGAACACGATATCACCTGGCTCTACCACGTGGATCTCGTTCATTCCCGATACCGGAAAATTGGCGTCACCTACGAACTCGCATCCGATTATGTCGGCGATTTCTTTGAGCGAATGGACTTTGGGGAATTTCATTTTACAAAATGAGATAATTTGGAAATTTGGAAATTTGGAAATGACTCAGCGGTTCGCATGGCATTTTCAAATTTTCAAATTCCCGCATTTTCAAATTCAATTATTCTTTAACGCGTTCCATATAAGCACCCGAAGCCGTATCGATCTTGATCTTGTCGCCTTCGTTGATGAAAAGCGGCACGTTTACCGATGCTCCTGTTTCTACTTTAGCAGGTTTTGTAGCGTTCGTGGCCGTGTTTCCTTTTACTCCAGGCTCGGCATAAGTGACTTCAAGGACTACAGATGCCGGCATGTCCACAGAAAGCGGCGCTTCGGTTTCGGCGTTGATGATGACCTTTACCGTAGAACCTTCCTTGAGCAATTGAGGTGCATCGAGGATGTCCTTGTTCAAAGAAATCTGCTCGTAAGTTTCGGTGTGCATGAAGTTGTAGTTGTCGCCTTCTGCATACAAAAACTGGAATTCGTGCGTCTCTACACGTACTTCCTCAATTTTGTGGCCAGCCGAAAACGTGTTGTCAAGCACTTTTCCGTTCGTAAGACTTTTGAGTTTCGTTCTAACGAAAGCCGGTCCTTTACCAGGTTTTACGTGAAGGAATTCGATGATTTTGTAGATATCGTTATTGTATTTGATACACAATCCGTTGCGGATGTCAGCTGTACTTGCCATTATCTGGAATTATGAATTATAAAATTATGTATTAACTAATTTGAAAATTTGAGAATTTGAAAATTTGGAAATGTACTGGATTTATGAAAAAATGACTTCTGAATTTCAATTCTATAATACGGCTAGCCGTTTACTACAATTGCCTCATTTTCAAATTTCCAAATTTCCAAATTTCCAAATTCCAAAATTAATAACTTCCCGAATATCCTTTCATGATACCACGCGAAGAATTCCTGATGAACATGATGATTTCATCGCGTTCAGGAGTCGCCTCGAATTCGGCCTCGATAATGCCCAAAGCCTGGGAAGTATTGTAATTTTTCTGGTATAGGATGCGGTAAATGTCCTGCAGTTCGCGGATTTTTTCCGAAGTGAAGCCTCTTCTTCTCAATCCTACCGAATTGATTCCGACATACGAAAGCGGTTCTTTCGCGGCCTTCGTATACGGAGGGACGTCTTTGCGCACAAGCGATCCGCCAGAAATCATCGCATGGTCGCCAATGCTGATGAATTGGTGGATTGCGGCAAGACCTCCGATGATCGCATAATTTCCTACGGTCACGTGTCCGGCCAACGCCACACCGTTGACGATGATTGCGTTGTCGCCTATATGGCAGTCGTGCGCGATGTGTGCCGTAGCCATCACGAGGCAGTTGTTGCCCAAAGTGGTCTGGCCCGAAGCGATCGTACCGCGGTTGATCGTAACGCATTCGCGGATCGTGCAGTTGTCGCCGATGATCGCAAGTGATTCTTCGCCTCCGAACTTCAAATCCTGGGGAACGGCCGAAATGACCGCGCCCGGGAAAATATTGCAGTTCTTCCCGATTCTCGCGCCTTCCATGATGGTTACGTTAGATCCTATCCAGGTGCCATCGCCTATGACGACGTTGTTATGTATGGTCGTGAACGGTTCGATCACGACGTTCTTTGCTATTTTAGCGCCCGGGTGGACGTATGCCAGCGGTTGGTTCATAAGTTCTTGTTTAGCTGTTTTTTGCGATTTGTGCCATCAGTTCGGCTTCGGCTACCAATCTGTTGTTGGCATAAGCTTTGGCTTGCATGTGACAGATACCGCGGCGTATCGGGGAAATAAGGTCGCAATAGAATACGAGCGTATCACCCGGAAGTACTTTTTGCTTGAATTTCACGTTGTCGATCTTCATGAAATACGTGAGGTAGTTTTCCGGATCCGGAACCGAGCTCAAAATAAGAATGCCGCCGGTTTGCGCCATGGCTTCCACAATTAAAACACCTGGCATTACGGGCGCTCCGGGAAAATGCCCTACGAAGAAACTTTCGTTCATCGTCACGTTTTTCAAACCTACGACATGGCTGTCCGACATCTCGAGGATCTTATCGACAAGCAAGAACGGCGGACGGTGCGGCAACATAGACATGATCTTGTTCACATCCATCAACGGCTCTTTGTAAATGTCGAAAGTAGGAACCTGGTTGCGCTGTTCTATCTTGATGATTTTTTGCATTTTCTTGGCGAACTGCGTGTTGACGAAATGTCCCGGTTTGTTCGCGATGACTTTTCCTTTGATGCGCGTACCGATAAGCGCCAAATCGCCGATCACGTCAAGCAATTTGTGGCGTGCGGCCTCATTCGGATGGTGCAACGTAAGGTTGTCGAGGATGCCATTCGGTTTGACAGAGATATTGTCCTTCCCGAAAGCCGATTTGAGGTTCTTCATCGTGTTTTCGGAAATTTCCTTGTCCACGTAAACGATCGCGTTATTCAAATCGCCTCCTTTGATCAAACCGTGATCGAGCAAGGTTTCGAGTTCGTGAAGGAAGCTGAATGTACGCGAATCGGCGATTTCGGTCTTGAACTCCGAAACGTTTTTCATCGTCGCGTTTTGTGTGCCCAATACCTTCGTACCGAAATCGACCATTGCGGTCACTTGATAGTCGTCTGCGGGCATCACAATGATCTCGCTTCCGGTGGCCTCGTCGTTGAAAGAGATGACTTCCTTGACCACGTAATAATAGCGTTCGGCGTCCTGTTGCACGATTCCCGCTTTCTCAATGGCTTCGACGAAATATTTCGAAGAACCGTCCATGATCGGCGGTTCCGAAGCGTCGAGCTCGATAATCACGTTGTCTACGTCGCATCCGACCAAAGCCGCTAAAACGTGTTCAGAAGTCTGGATTTTGACGCCCAATTTCTCCAGGTTCGTACCGCGTTGCGTATTGACTACGTAACTCGCGTCGGCCTCGATTACGGGGCTTCCTTCAAGGTCTACCCTTACAAAAGTATACCCGTTGTTCACGGGTGCGGGCTTGAAGGTCATTTTTACGTCCTTACCGGTATGAAGACCTACTCCGGTAAGCGATATTTCATTTTTTATGGTTGTTTGCTTAACCATTATTTGTTGTTATTGGTTTGTTTCATGAATTCGTCCATGTCCGAAACTATTTTAGGAAGGTTCCTGAAATGGACATAGGATTTGTTGTAATCGCCGTATGTGAACGCCGGGCTGCCTTGAAGCACTTCGTCGTCCTTGATGTTTTTTCCGATTCCCGATTGGGCCTGGATGCGTACGTTATTGCCGATTACGAGATGGCCTACGATACCGACCTGCCCGCCGATCTGGCAATTCTTACCGATTTTGGTAGAACCCGCAACTCCAGTTTGGGCTGCGATTACGGTATTTTCGCCGATTTCGACATTGTGCGCGATCTGGATCTGGTTGTCGAGTTTCACGCCTTTGCGGATCACGGTCGAACCCATCGTAGCACGATCGATAGTGGTGCACGAGCCGATATCGACATTGTCCTCGATTACGACATTTCCGATTTGCGGAACTTTTTTGTACGAACCATCGGGTGTCGGCGCCCATCCGAAACCATCGGCACCGATAATGGCGCCTGAATGGATCGTGCAATCGTTCCCGATCACCGTTTCCGAATAGATTTTAGCACCTGCAAAAATGGTTACGTTGTTACCTATTATCACATTGTCACCGATAAAAACGTTCGGGTAAATCTTGACGTTATCGCCCAAAACCGCATTCACTCCCAAATAACTGAAGCTTCCCAAATACAGGTTTTCGCCGTATTTCGCGCTATCGGAAATCACCGATGGCTGTTCGATTCCGGTCTTGTTTAGTTTGACCTGGTTGTACACTTCGAGCAATCGGGTAAACGCGCCGTAAGCGTCGGCAACTTTGATAAGCGTGGTGGTTATAGGAGATTCGGGCTCGAAAGACGCGTTCACGATCGTGATCGAAGCCTGTGTCGAATAAATGTAATTCTCGTATTTCGGGTTGGAAAGGAAGGTAAGCGAACCTGGGGTTCCTTCTTCTATTTTAGCGAGCTTCGATACTTCGGCCTCGGGATTCCCGACGACTTCACCTTCTAGTATTCCGGCTATTTGTGCTGCTGTGAATTTCATTCTATCTGATTAAAATTTCCATTGACATAGAATGGAATCCGTGAAAACGTTACCGTACTTATATGCGAAATTTTGGTTCGTCTCCATCCCGACAAAAATATAAAAATTTGATTTTCTACCTTATTTTTCTGAAAGATGTTTTGGGAAACAGATGTAATATTTGGTCACCGGTTTAGACAGTGCCTTGAGGTTCAATTGGTCAGAAGCCTCGACCACATCTTCGACAGTCCTGTCTTTCTTAAGGATGCGGATGGGTTCTGCTTCTTTGCTGTACGCCTGATTCTTGATTTTGCCTTTGAACACGAAATAATGCGCTTCTTCTATCGAAATGCCCTTTTCTGAAGCGTAACTTTTCAAATACGAATCCATTTCGTCTTTCGTGAACTTTTCGGCGCCTAATTTTACTTTGAGCAGGTCGCGGTTCACGATCATCCGGCTGAGTTCCGAAAGGATGAAATCGTCACAAAATTGCCAGCTTTTGAGCGCGCTCACGATGTCGTAGTCGTCGAGCCTCGAAAATCGGTCGAGGATATTTCGGTCAAAATTGTCAAGCGTGACCTTGTTATCCATAAAAAACTGAAGGTTTCCCGAACATTCGAGCTTCTGCCCTTTCTGCACGAGCTCTTTTGCCCTTTTCAACGCTTTCATCAGGATCAATTCGGCGACGAGACTGGTTTTGTGAAGGTACGCCTGCCAGTACATCAACCGGCGCGCCATAAGGAATTTCTCTACGGAATAGATGCCTTTTTCCTCCATCACAAGCGTGTCGTCGACCACGTTCATCATTTGGATCAGGCGGTCGGAATTGATATTCCCTTCGGCCACGCCCGTGTAAAAGCTGTCGCGTTTCAAATAATCCATGCGGTCCATGTCGAGCTGGCTTGAAATAAGCTGAAGCATGAATTTACGGTGGTATTCGCCTTTAAAAACCTGAATGGCGAGCGATAGTTTTCCGTTGAATTGACGGTTGAGCTCTTCCATGAACAAAAGCGAGATCGACTCGTGGTTCACCGATTCGACGATGGAATGCTCCATGGCGTGCGAAAACGGTCCGTGGCCGATATCGTGCAACAGGATCGCGACGAGCAAAGCGGTTTCTTCTTCATCGGAAATCCTGACCTCCTTAAAACGCAGGACCTCGACGGCTTTTTGCATGATGTGCATCGCTCCTATTGCATGATGGAAACGCGTGTGATGTGCGCCCGGATACACCAAATACGACAATCCCATCTGTGAAATCCGGCGCAAACGCTGGAAATACGGATGCTCGATCAGGTCGTAAATAAGCTCGTTTGGGATGGTGATGAACCCGTAAATCGGATCGTTGAGAATCTTGAGTTTATTCGTTTGGGCCACGGCGTACAATTTGAAGCACAAATATAGCCGCTTTCCCGTTAACATTCATTGGCAAAAGCGGTTAAACCCGCGTTAATCCGATTTAAATGCAAAACGTTTGGAAACGTCGGATGTACCTTTAAATAAATCCAAAATGCGAAATCATGAAAAAGTTCATCATCACTTCGGCAATGCTCGCCTTTTTTGGAATAGCGAGCGCCCAGCAAGACGGGCAAGCCGACCAGGATAAGATTCAACAGGAACCGCCAAGACCGACACAAAAGCAAGTAGAGCGCTCGGCGGCGGTCGATGCGAAAGCCAATTCGGTCAAGAAACAAAGCGAGAAGGAATTGGAAGGTGAAATGCGCGCCAAACAGAAAGGTCAAAGCCAGAACGTGAAAACCCAACCAAACAGCGGCGTGCCGAATAAATTGAACGATACGTTGAATCCGCCGCAGAAGAAAGCGGTGACGCCTCAGCCGTAATTAACAAAAAAGGCAGAAAAAATGTAAAGGACGATTGTGATAAAAGCCGACCTTTGCAGACCTAACAGGTTTTAGAAACCTGTTAGGTCTGCAACCCCAAAATCATGATGGGGATTTGTAGTGGTAAAAAATAGTCCATGCCTTTCAATCGCGCCAATTTCCATAAAAGCACATTCTGCATTTTCAAGGAGTCCGAAACCCCCGACCGTTCTCCCGACTACACAAGTTCCTCGGGTAGCCAATATTGGTTTTCCGATGAGGGAGTTTTCCGCAAATCGAACCATTGGGGACGTGCCGCCAAATGCAAATGGAGGTTGGTCGCCAGCACGGGAAAAACATCGCGTCAAAAGTCCGGATATGCCGATTGGTCAGGTTTTGCGAGCGATAACGAACATGAAAAACTGTACTTTCTGAAGTCAGATGCAAATTCGTTGCATTACTTCCACAAAGATGTTTCAGATTACACAGGCGAATTCTTAAGGACTTCTGGCGATACGATGAAACGCATCCGTCAAATCCGCAATTATTTAAAGAAGGGTGCGGTTTCCGAATCAGTTTTGCATCTTCTGCTGAATTCGGACAAATCACTTTATGAAATCGAAAGAGTCATTTCCCAAACGTGATTTCATAAATTTGAACCGATGAAACCTCGATTTTTTTCAAGACACAAAGAGACGATTTTTTACAGCCTTATCATGGGCATCGCATTGTTCGCGTTGCGCTTCCTCGAAATTCGGTTTTTCGTTTTCGATTATACGATGGAATTTTTTGTCGCAGGAATCGCATTGCTGTTCACGGCACTCGGGATTTGGCTGGCGCTCAAGTTGGTCAAGCCGAAAACGGTGATCGTAGAGAAAATGGTTCCGGCGAAAATCGATATCGAAATCAACCAGGCCGAACTCGATCGCCTCGGCATAAGCAAACGCGAACTGGAAGTGCTGCAACTCATGGCAAAAGGCCATAGCAACAACGAGATCGCATCTGAACTTTTCGTTTCGCTGAATACGGTCAAGACACATGCTGCCAACATATTCGAAAAACTTGAGGTCGCCCGTCGCACGCAAGCCGTCGAAAAGGCAAAAAAGCTCGGTTTGTTGGCCTGAACCACTCGCCTAAAAGTATGATTTTGGTAAAATCACCCGAAAGTATGAGCCGATTTTGTAGTGTCCGACACAACTTTGCGGTATAAATCTCAAAACCTTACCACATGAAAAAAACAATTTTTAAGTACGGACTAATTTCGGGTCTGATCGTAAGTTTCACGTTGATGCTGTCGGCCATAATCGGTATCGAAGAAGTGATGATGGGCGATTGGGGAATGGTCGTCGGTTTCGGATCGATGATCATCGCTTTCGCATTCATTTTCGTAGGCATCAAAAGTTATCGCGACAACTATTCGAACGGAACCATCACGTTCGGGAAAGCATTACAGGTCGGGCTTCTCATCAGTCTTATCGCGTCCACATTTTATGTTTTGACATGGCTTGTGGAATATTACATGCTCTATCCCGATTTTATGGAAAAGTACATCGCCATGTGCATGGAAAAAGCGAAACAGGCCGGCAAGACCGCAGAAGAACTGCGCAAGATGAATGAAGATTTCAAGTTCTCGCGCAAGATGTATTCGACGCCTCTTGGCGTGGCCTTGGTCACTTATACCGAAATTCTGCCGTTGGGAATCCTGGTTTCATTGATTGCCGCGCTTGTCATGAAAAGAAAGTACGTAAAAGCTTAAAATAAAATTCGACTAATCGATTAAAGAAAAATAAGAATGAAACGAGTAACAGGAATCGGAGGCATTTTCTTCAAATGCAAGGATCCGCAAAAGATGAACGAATGGTACAAAACGCATCTCGGGATCAACGTAAGTCCTTACGGGGCACAATTTCATTGGAAACAGCAAATCGAGTCCGATGAAAACGGCTATACGCTTTGGAGCCCGTTTCCCGATACGACCAAATATTTTGAACCGTCTTCAAGGGAATTCATGATCAACTACACCGTGGAAAACCTTGTAGCACTCGTAGAGGAACTTAAGAAAGAAGGCGTCGAAATTGTAGACGAAATCGCGGTTTATGAGTACGGGAAATTCGTGCACATCCGTGATTGCGAAGGCAACAAAATCGAATTGTGGGAACCAGCGAAATAAGCTTCCGAAAAGCGGTTAAATAAACGTTAATCAGTGCCTTCGCAACAGATTTTTGAGCTAACTTAGTTCTTGTAATTATAGCGATATAAATACTTAAGAACCTGAAGAACAATTTCAGAAAGTTAGATTTCTATTTGTTATTTAGGTTATTGATGAGAGAGGTTTCATTTTTATGAAACCTCTTTCTGTTTGTATAAGTGCCTGAGCAAAAAAGTGCGTGAGTGCCTTGAGTAAGTTTATAAAAATTTTGGCATCGGCCGAGATGTTAAAATGTTAAATTGCCGACCAAATTAGACAACACAAAATGGATAAAATTCAAATACTTTGGGTAGACGACGAAATCGACATGCTCAAGCCGCACATCATATTCCTCGAGAAGAAAAACTACGAAGTGACCACGCGTAACAACGGCCCGGATGCGATCGATGTCTTCGACGAGAAGAACTTCGACATCGTTTTCCTCGATGAGAACATGCCCGGAATGAGTGGCCTCGAAGTACTTGCTGAACTCAAGGAAAAGAAAGCGTCGGTGCCTGTGGTGATGATCACCAAATCGGAAGAGGAATATATCATGGAAGAAGCCATCGGTTCCAAGATCGCCGATTACCTGATCAAGCCCGTTAATCCGAACCAAATCCTGCTTTCGCTCAAGAAAAACCTCGACAATTCACGTCTGGTTTCAGAAAAGACGACGCTCGACTATCAAAAGGAATTCCGTAAGATCGCCATGGAAATGGCCATGGTGAATTCTTGGGAAGAATGGGTCGATACGTACAAGAAACTCATTTTCTGGGAGCTTGAACTCGAGAACATCGAAGACCAAAGCATGATCGAAATCCTCGAATCCCAAATGACCGAAGCCAATTCCCAATTCGGAAAATTCATCGAGCGCAATTACGAGGATTGGTTCGAGCCAAAAGCCGACAAACCGGTCACGTCGAACGTGCTTTTCAAGGAATTGGTCGTGCCCGAACTCAAGAAAAAGGATAAGCCGGTACTGTTCGTGGTCATCGACAACCTGCGTTACGACCAATGGAAGTCGTTCGAATCTGTCGTGTCGAACCATTACAAGCTCGAAAAGGAAACGGCCTACTACTCTATCCTTCCGACGGCTACGCAATATGCGAGGAATGCGATTTTCTCGGGGTTGCTGCCAATAGAAATGGAAAAACAATTCCCGCAATACTGGAAAAACGACATCGACGAAGGCGGAAAAAACCTGCATGAAGCCGAATTCCTTACGGCCCAATTGAAACGCCTCGGACTCAATATCAAACAAGATTATTTCAAGATCACGAACCTTGCGGGCGGTAAAAAACTTGCCGAATCGTTCAAGACCTATAAAGACAACGATCTGGTGACGGTCGTGTACAACTTCATCGATATGTTGTCGCACGCCAAAACCGAAATGGACGTGGTAAAAGAACTCGCCTCGGACGACAAAGCCTATCGCTCGCTTACGTTGAGCTGGTTCCGCAATTCGCCTTTGCTCGAAATCATCCAGCAAGCGCAATCGCTGGGCTTCAAGCTCATCATCACCACCGATCACGGTACGATCAACGTCAAGAATCCGTCGAAAGTCATCGGCGACAAGAACACGAGTTTGAATCTGCGCTATAAAACAGGCCGCAGTTTGTCGTACGAGGAAAAAGAAGTCTATGCGGTGAAAGACCCGAAGAAAATCGGGTTGCCTGCGATCAATATGAGTTCGTCGTTTATCTTTGCCAAAAACGACGATTTCCTCGCCTACGTGAACAATTACAACCATTACGTGAGCTATTACCGCAATACGTATCAGCACGGCGGTATTTCGCTGGAAGAGATGATCGTCCCGTTTTTGGTATTCAACCCGAAATAAACTATGGTTTTTGAATTCGATTTAGACGGAATCCACCTGGCCGCACGCCGAATCCTCGATTCCGAGCCTAAAAAAGTACTATTGTTCTATGGCGAAATGGGTGTCGGAAAAACCACGTTGGTCAAAGAGATCGCGCGCGCTCTGGGCGTTGAAGGTGCAACGAGCAGCCCGACATTCTCGCTCGTGAACGAATATCACATCAATCCGCACGAACGTTTGTATCATTTCGATATGTACCGACTCAAAAACGAGTCGGAAGCGTACGACATGGGCATGGATGAATACCTGTATTCGGGTGATTGGTGCCTTATCGAATGGCCTGAACAAATCCCGAACCTGATCCCGGAGTCACATTCGGTCATCCGTTTATCGGTTTTGGAAGACGGAAGACGCAGGTTGGAGATGGAGAACGTAGTAGGATAGTCGACAGTTGCGTTAGCAGAAAATACAGTGGTTTTGGCCAAGAATTGTCTTCTGTAACCGCAACTGCCTCTACAACTAAAAAAACCTTTCTCCATTCCACATTTTTGCCTAATTTAGGCAAGCAAATTCCCAAACCATGGCCTTAACGCCTTTCACCAAGCAGCAACTGCTGCCGCAGGAAGAAACTCTCGAGGTGACGCCTCAAAAGAGCGAGCTTTTCATCGGTATTCCCAAAGAGACTTCCTATCAGGAAAGACGTATCTGCCTGACTCCGGACGGCGTAAATTCGTTGGTATCCCACGGTCATCGCGTGATGATCGAAGCAGGTGCCGGACTTTCCGCGAGCTATTGCGACAAGGAATACAGCGATGCCGGAGCCGAAATCACGGCCGACACCAAAAAAGTCATGGGTTGCCCTATCCTACTCAAGGTCGAGCCGCTTACGATGAAGGAAATCGAGATGGTCAAGCCTTCGACGATCGTCATTTCGGCCATCCAATTAAAAACACGCAAAAAAGAATATTTCGAAGCTTTGGCCAAGAAGAAGGTCACTGCGTTGGCTTTCGAATATATCAAGGACGAAGACGGATCGTATCCGGCCGTAAAATCCTTGAGCGAAATTGCCGGAACAGCTTCCATTTTGGTTGCGGCCGAACTCATGATCAACAACGAATTCGGGAAAGGCTTGCTGTTTGGAAATATTACGGGCGTCGCACCTACAGAAGTCGTCATCCTCGGAGCCGGAACAGTAGGTGAATTCGCCGCAAGATCCGCATTGGGATTGGGCGCAAGCGTCAAGGTTTTCGACAATTCGATCACCAAATTGCGTCGTTTGCAGCAAAACCTGAACAACCGCATCTTCACTTCGACCATACAACCCAAAAGCATCCTCAAAGCGCTTAGGCGTTGCGATGTCGCGATTGGGGCGATGAGAGGCAAAGATCGATGTCCCGTCGTCGTGTCCGAAACCATGGTCGAACACATGAAACGCGGCGCGGTGATCGTAGACGTGTCGATCGACATGGGCGGCTGTTTCGAGACATCCGAAGTCACGACCCACGAAAAACCTACGTTCATCAAGCACAACGTGATCCATTATTGCGTGCCGAACATTCCTTCGCGTTATTCAAAATCGGCCTCGCTTTCAATCTCGAACATCATCACGCCTTATCTGTTGCAGATTGCCGAAAACGGTGGGATCGAACCCGCGATCCGCATGGACAAAGGCTTGCGCAACGGCGTCTATATGTATCACGGCATACTCACCAACAAAGTGATCGGCGATTGGTTCGGTCTTCCGGACAGCGACGTGAATTTGATCGTATTTTGATTGTGAAATGTAAAATGTGAAATGTTAGACGTCACATTCACATTTCACATTTCATATTTCACATTTCACATTTCACATTTCACATTTCACAAACTCATATTACACCTTGCCAATCCTACAAATCCTGCTACCTTTGCGCCCAAATCAGACCACATGAAATTCTACGCCCGTTTCGCCTACTATATTTTCGGATTCGCCATCGGTATTTTCTTCGTTTCCATGATGTGGAGCCAAAAAGGCGTGAGCTGTAACTACTTTCCGAACGCGCGTGTGCTTAACGATATCCGCCAAAAACCGTTCTATTATTCAACCCAGGCCGACAGTACTTTCGCGCAAGGCTGGATCGATAAGAACGACATCAAATATGTACTGACCAAAGGAGATGTAGACTTTTCTAAAAGCAATGTCTCGGTAAAAGGCGGTAAATTGTATGTCATTTCGGGCGAAACCACAAAAAATCAGGCGGTCGTGCTCGAAGTCGTCAACGGTTCAGACAAAGCGCTTTTGAGGAAAATCGAAAAATCGAAATAATTCGTTCGATCAAATTCAAGTTGCCTTGTGATGATTCCCAAATAATTAAAGAATCCTTAACAACTCGTTTTCGTATTTTTGGGCAAACTCCAACCCAATGCCACGCAGAGCGGAAAACGACCTTCCCAAAGCCAAGATAACGGCTTCATCACTTCAAAGAGGATTACAGATTTTTAAATTTTCGGGAAACCATAGATGGAAATTCTATCTAGGGCTCGTCTTTTTGATTTTGACAAGTGCGACGGCATTAGCCTTTCCAAAACTTGTAGGAATGTTGGTCGACTGCGCCAAGGAAGGAAATCTGCCGAAAGCGAACAATATTGCCCTGGGCTTGCTCGGCATCTTATTTTGCCAGGCATTCTTTTCGTTTTTCAGGTTGTCGCTTTTCATCCAATTCACTGAACACACGCTTGGAAACCTGCGTCTTGCGCTTTACAGCCATTTGATAAAGTTGCCAATGACGTTCTATTCCCAAAGACGTGTTGGCGAACTCAACAGCCGACTTAGCGCCGATACTTCTCAAATTTATGACACTTTAGCCACCAGCCTTGCCGAATTCCTAAGACAATTCACGCTTATTATAGGAGGAATTATCCTGCTTGCTTTCATGAGCGAGAAACTGACGCTGATGATGCTTGCAATCGTACCGTTGGTTGTCATTGCCGCCGTGATTTTTGGAAGGTTTATCCGCAAATATTCCAAAAAGACGTCCGACGCCGTTGCCGAAAGTCAAGTTGTGGTCGAGGAAACCTTGCAAGGCATAACAAATGTCAAGGCGTTTGCGAACGAATGGTTCGAAATCGGACGCTATTCGGAAAGAATCAAGGAAGTCATTAATCTGGGAATTAAAGGCGGCCAATACCGCGGTTACTTTGCTTCGTTCATCATCTTGTGTCTTTTTGGCTCGATCGTAGCGGTGGTTTGGTACGGCGTGGTACTGATTATCCAAGGCGACATGAAAATAGGCGAATTGGTTTCTTTCGTGCTGTATTCTATCTTTGTAGGAGCTTCATTTGGCGGAATTGCAGAAATCTATTCCCAATTACAAAAGGCCGTAGGCGCGACCGAACGTGTTTTCGAATTGTTGGGAGAAGAATCAGAACAAATAAAATCTGTCCCACAAAGCGACATCCCTAAAATAAAAGGGGAAGTTGCGTTCGAGCACGTTGCGTTCAGTTATCCGTCGCGACAAGAAATCCAGGTTTTGAGAGATGTGAATTTCAGTGCCGATTTCGGACAGAAGATCGCGCTCGTCGGCCCAAGCGGCGTCGGGAAATCTACGATTGCCTCATTGTTGTTGCGCTTTTACGATATAGAAGGCGGACACATCCAGATCGACGGAAAAGACATTTCCCAATACGACCTTGAAACGTTGCGCGGAAACATGAGCATCGTGCCGCAGGACGTGATTCTTTTCGGAGGAACGATACGCGAAAACATCGCCTACGGAAAACCCGAAGCCACCGAACAGGAAATCGAAACCGCTGCAAGACGTGCAAATGCGTATGATTTTGTCAATGGCTTCCCTGAAAAATTCGACACCATCGTTGGTGAACGCGGCATCAAACTCTCGGGCGGCCAACGCCAACGCATCGCGATTGCACGCGCACTCTTGAAAAATCCTGCTATTCTTATTTTGGATGAAGCTACGTCTTCTCTCGACAGCGAAAGCGAAAAACTCGTACAGGAAGCGCTCGAGGTTTTGATGGAAGGACGTACGAGCATCATCATCGCCCACCGATTGTCCACCATCCGCAACGCCGATAAAATCCTGGTACTGGACAAAGGCGAAATCATCGAACAAGGCACGCATTCCGAATTGATGCTGCATGAAAACGGACTTTACAGAAGTTTGAGCACGCTGCAGTTCAGCTAAAGCGATTTCGTTTTAAATTCATCTTAAGGCTTGTTAAAACTCAAGATGCCAATCATGGTTGGCGACAAGTGAAATCGTGTCACGGCTTGTCAATTTCAGGCCTTAAACGAGGTGTTTTTCGAAGTTTTTTAATCGCATTTTTGCGAATGTTAAAGTTTAAGATTTTTCTTAAATCATATTCGACGTCCTCCTAATTTTGTCCTCGTTAAAACACCAAAACCATGACAAACATTTCTTTATTAGCCTGGGTAATTCCCGTGGTTATCTGTATCGTATTGTACAAATTCGTCCTAAGGGTATTCTTTGGGATGGTGATCGTTCCCGAAGACAAAATCGGGCTTGTCACCAAAAAATTCGTGATTTTCGGAGCCGACAAAGCACTTCCCGACGGACGAATCATCGCCACCAAAGGAGAAGCCGGTTTCCAAGCCCAGACACTCGCGCCAGGATTGTATTGGGCCATGTGGTTCTGGCAATACAAAGTCGACATGGTATCCTTCACAATCATTCCGGAAGGCAAAGTCGGACTGGTATTGGCAAAGGACGGACGTGAAATCCCGACAGGCCATATCTTGGCACGTCGTGTCGATTCGGACAATTTCCAGGATGCGATGGCATTTCTCAACAATGGAGGACAAAAAGGCCGACAGACGGCGTTCATTACGACTGGTTCGTACCGTATCAACACCTATTTGTTCGAGATCGTGATCGTCGATCAGGTAAAGATTTTCGAAAATATGGTCGGAATCGTTACGGCAATGGACGGTGAGCCGATTCCACTCGGACAAATTGCCGGTAAATTTGTCGAAGGCCACAACAATTTTCAGGATATCGATGCTTTCCTGGGCAACGGCGGAAACCGGGGATTGCAGCCTCAGGTCATGCTTGCCGGTTCGTATTACCTGAACACATGGGCTGTTCAGATCGAGCAGAATCCGATGACGGATGTGCCTATCGGATACGTCGGCGTCGTGATTTCGTATATTGGAGAAGACGGGCTCGACGTTACGGGGGAAACCTTCAAACACGGAAACATCGTGTCCAAAGGTCAACGAGGCGTTTGGCATGAACCGCTTGGGCCTGGAAAATACGCACTCAACAAGTACACGACCAAACTCGAAGCCGTACCGACGACGAACCTCGTTTTGAACTGGGCGAACGCACGCAGCGAATCCCACGATCTTGATAAAAACCTGTCTACGATTACCGTGCGTTCCAAAGACGGATTCCCGTTCAACCTCGACGTGGCGCAAATCATCCACGTTCCGGCAAACGAAGCGCCTAAAGTAATTGCGCGTTTCGGATCGATGACCAACCTGGTTTCACAGGTTTTGGAACCTACTATCGGTAACTATTTCCGTAACTCAGCCCAAGACAGCGACGTGATTTCATTCCTTAGCACACGTAAGGAAAGACAGGATTCGGCAAAGAACCACATTCGCGAAGTACTAGACGAATACAACGTAAATGCGGTCGATACGTTGATCGGAGACATCGTTCCGCCAGAATCGTTGATGAAAACGCTTACCGACCGTAAAATCGCCGAAGAAGAGCAAAAGACGTATCAAACCCAGAAAATGGCGCAAGAACAACGTCAAGGGGTTGAAAAAGAAACAGCGATCGCCGATATGCAGAAAGAAATCGTACGTGCATCCCAAAGTGTCGAAATCGCGCAACGCACCGCCGACGCCGCCGTCAAGAAAGCCGAAGGTGACGCGACAAGTTTGAAACTCAACGTGAACGCCGAAGCCGAAGCCACAAAAATGCGTGCCAATGCAGAAGCCGAAGCGACCAAAGCAAGAGCCGGCGCGCAAGCCGAAGCAACGAAACTTACCGCAAGTGCCGAAGCCGAACGCATCTCGAAAACAGGTCTTGCCGAAGCCGAAAAAATCATGGCCGTAGGTAAATCGACTGCCGAGGCTTATCAATTGCAGGTTTCGGCCATGGGGGGCGACAACTTTACCAAGTACAAGATTACCGAGGAAATCGGAAAAGGCAACATCAAAGTCATTCCGGATGTCCTGATTTCAGGCAACAACGGATCGGAAGGTTCCATAAGCGGATTGCTCGGGCTCAAACTCATGGAAATGATGGACGCCAACGAAGCGAAAAACGCCAAGTCGAATCCGAAACCGCCTCAACGCAATAAGAACGCGGAATAACCAAACCCGTACAAAAGAAAAATCCGTCCTAAAAAGACGGATTTTTTTATTCAGTCATTTCACGATTCACATCTCACAATCACCATTCACATTTTACCCGCTACTTCATCGCATCAACCCCATACCCTATTTTCTTTCTCCTGAAAATCTGCCTCAAAATAGCGTACTTCCCATCGCATCCCGAAAGCAAACTCAACTGGTTGAACCAATCCACATCGGGCCTGATCACAAATCGGTTGCATTCGAAACTTACCTCGATATAAGCTACGACTTTGTTAGAAGCGTCGACGAACATAATGGCATTGCGCGGCGTGTAGCACTTCGAGGTCTGCATCCCAAGCTCTTTTGCTTTGGGATTCGCGCGATAATTGAAAAACCAACGGCTCAACGAATCTTTCTCGGCCTTATTGAGTTCGGCCATTTCGATTGCGGCGAATTTTTTCGTCCTTCCGCCCAAAATATGCGAGACGTCGAATTCACGCAGCACCTTGAAACCCATTTTACCGGCGACCGATGCACTGTCCTCGGCTACGATTTCGCGTCCGTTGTCGTCTACGATGGGCTTGTCGGAATAAGCCGTAGTGAAAAACGAGATCGCGAAAATCCTGTGCGCCGAAGCGAACGGAGGCATCGTCCGTCTTTTTTCGGCCGAAAGCGTCCCGTACCATCCGCAGGCTTTGTCTTGTGCAAACCCGCAAACGGTGATGAGTAGCAATAAAGCCGAAAAAATGTTTTTCATCAGATTCCGGCCACGGCTTTGATTTCGTCTATGATGCGCAAAGCCAAATCGTCTGCTGCTTTTTGCGATTTCGCTTCGGTATAGATGCGGATGATCGGTTCGGTATTCGATTTGCGCAAGTGTACCCAATTTTCGGCAAAATCGATTTTTACGCCATCGATCGTCGAAATTTTCTCCGATTTGTATTTGTCGGTCATCGCGGTCAGGATCGCATCCACGTCCAAAGTCGGCGTGAGCTCGATCTTGTTCTTGCTCATGTAGTATTCTGGATACGAAGCACGAAGCTCTGAAACCTTCATTTTTTTGTTGGCCAGATGTGTAAGGAAAAGCGCTACGCCAACCAAACTGTCGCGTCCGTAATGCAATTCCGGATAAATGATGCCGCCGTTTCCTTCGCCTCCGATTACGGCATTGTTCGCTTTCATGAGTTCGACGACGTTCACCTCGCCTACCGCGCTGGCTTCATAATTTCCGCCGTGTTTTGCGGTCACGTCCGCCAAAGCGCGCGACGACGACATGTTGGAAACCGTATTTCCGGGCGTTTTGCTCAACACGTAATCGGCAACTGCGACAAGCGTATATTCTTCCCCGAACATTTCACCGTCTTCCGAAATGAACGCCAAACGATCCACATCGGGGTCGACGACGATTCCGAAATCGGCTTTTTCTTCGACGACCAATTTGCAGATATCGCCCAAATGTTCCTTCAAAGGTTCCGGATTGTGAGGGAAATGCCCGTTCGGTTCGCAATACAATTTTACGGTCTCGACGCCGAGCTGCTCCAAAAGTTTAGGGATGATGACGCCTCCGGACGAATTCACGCCGTCTACGACCACCTTGAATTTTGCGGCTTTGATCGCTTCGGCATCGACCAACGGAAGCTCGAGCACTTCGTCTATGTGGATGTCCATATACGCATCGTTCGGGATGATTTCGCCCAAACTGTCGACATCGGCGAAATCAAACGCTTCCGCTTCGGCGATATCGAGGATTTTGGCACCTTCGGCTCCATTGAGGAATTCACCTTTTTCGTTCAAAAGCTTGAGCGCATTCCATTGTTTCGGATTGTGCGAAGCGGTCAAAATGATACCGCCGTCTGCTTTTTCAAGAGGCACGGCCACTTCTACGGTCGGTGTTGTGGAAAGTCCCAAATCGATGACGTCGATCCCAAGACCGATAAGCGTATTCACGACCAAATTGTGTATCATCGGGCCCGAAATACGCGCATCACGACCGATTACGACCGTAAGCTTTTCCTTTTTGCTGTAATTTTTGAGCCAGGTTCCGTAAGCCGAGGCGAATTTTACGGCGTCGACGGGCGTCAGGTTGTCTCCGGTCTTGCCGCCTATCGTGCCGCGGATTCCCGATATGGATTTTATTAATGTCATTTTATTGATTTTTATTTACTGGATGGGCAAAGATAATCGTTTGTCGATTCGCTCATAAGCCGATTCGTTGATTTGAACAGATTTTCGACAATCGGCGCAAATCTGAAACTTAAACGCCCCACACTTTAGCACTTCGGCACTTTTCGCTACATTTAACTTATGAATTTCCTCGCACACATTTATCTTTCGGGCAATAGCGACCTTTTGAAAATCGGTAATTTCATGGCCGACGGCATCCGTGGAAAAGAATACGAAACCATGCATCCCGACATCCAGAAAGGCGTGATGCTGCATCGGTTCATCGATACGTATACCGATTCCCATCCTGTTTTCAGGAAAAGTACCAAAAGGCTTCATGAGAAATACCACCATTATGCGGGTGTGATCGTGGATGTGGTTTACGATCATTTCCTGGCCAAAAACTGGAGCAGGTATTCCGATGAGAAACTTGAGGATTTCGTCGACAACTTCTATCGTTCGCTCGAGTCGAATTACGATTTGCTCACCGACAAAACCAAAGGTATGATGCCGTATATGATCAAATACAATTGGCTTTGGGATTACCAATTCGTCGACGGCATCGCTCGCATCCTGTACCAAATGGACCAACGCACGCGAAACAACTCGAAAATGCAGTTCGCCATAGAAGAACTCAAGGAATTCTATACCGAATTCGAATCGGAATTCATCGAATTTTTCGAGGATTTGAGACAAAACGCAGCACAGAAATTGCATTCCTTATGAGACGTTTCAGCCTGCTACTGTTACTGTTTTCGTGTCAACTTTCACTCGCTCAGGTCACGGCCAAAAAAGCGATGGTCGTCTCGGCCAAAAAAGAAGCCTCGGACATAGGACTTCAAATCATCAGACAAGGCGGCAATGCTTTCGATGCGATGATCGCTACCCAACTCGCATTGGCGATCGCTTATCCATATGCGGGCAATATTTCGGGAGGCGGATTTATGGTATATCGTAAGGCCAATGGCGAAAAAGGCACGCTTGATTTTCGTGAAACCGCACCGAAAGCGTCGTCGAAAGACATGTTCCTCGATAAAGACCGCAACGTGATTCCCGGAAAAAGTACCGAAACCGCGCTGGCCGTGGGCGTTCCGGGATCGATCGCGGCGATTTACGACATACATGCCAAATTCGGGTCGCTTCCGATGAAAAAGTTGTTTGAACCCGCAATCGCTTTAGCCGAAAAAGGAATCGTACTTTCTGAAAAAGACATCAGACACATCGAAAACAACCAAAAAGATATCATCCGCCTCAACGGAATAAACACGATATATGCGAAAAGCTACAAAATTGGCGACACCATTCGTTTTCCTGCACTGGCCGAAACCTTGAAACGCATTTCCAAAAACGGCCGGAATGAGTTCTACAAAGGCGAAACCGCGAAAAAGCTCATCGCTTACCTAAAGGCAAAAGGCGGCATCATGACGCTTTCGGATCTTGAAAGCTACAAGTCCAAATGGAGAAGGCCGATTGAATTTTACTATAAAAAACTACACGTGACGACCATGGCGCCGCCAAGCAGCGGCGGAATCTGTTTGGGTCAAATCCTCAAGATGATCGAATCATACGACGTTAAAAGCCTTGGCCACAATTCGGAACAATACATTCAATTACTTACCGAAGCAGAGCGCCGATCGTATGCCGACCGCAATCATTTTTTAGGTGACCCCGATTTTACCAATGTACCTAAAAATCAATTATTTGATAAAAATTATCTGAAGCAACGCATGAGTGGTTTTAGTTTTGAAAAAGCCACGAAATCGTCCGATGTTTCCCATGGTGAAATCGCGTTTTCCGAGAGCGACGAGACCACGCATTTTTCTATTGTCGATTCTTTTGGCAATGCGGTTTCGGTAACTACGACTTTGAATGGCGCCTACGGTTCGAAACTGTATTGCGATGAGCTTGGTTTTTTCCTGAACAATGAAATGGACGACTTCAGCGCAAAACCCGGCGTCCCGAATTATTTCGGATTGACGGGTTCCGAAGCCAACAGCATCGCTCCCGGTAAGCGTATGTTGAGTTCGATGACACCTACGATCGTAGAAAAAGACGGCAAATTGTTCATGGTTCTAGGAACTCCGGGCGGTTCGACGATCATCACTTCTGTATTGCAGACGATTTTGAACGTGACCGAATTCGGGATGGGCATGCAACAAGCCGTAGAGGCCAAACGCTTCCATCATCAATGGTTGCCCGATTCGGTAATGATCGAACCGGGTACGCTTTCGAGCGAGCAAATCACCAATCTCGAAGCCAAAGGATATAAAATCGACGAGAAATATGCGCCCGTAATCGGTAAGGTCGATGCGATCTTGATCCGCAAAGACGGGACAAAAGAAGCCGGCGCCGACAAACGAGGTGACGATGCGGCATCGGGTTTTTAAAACCATACTTATGGATTTCGTAAAAGAATTGAAACGCGTGCTGGACGAAAACAGCGATAAAAAGGCCGCGGAACCTATGGCCGCTTATATGAAAAACCTATTTCCGTATCTAGGTATTAGGAACGAGAAACGAAAAGGGATTCTCAAACCGATTTGGAATGAACATTCGGCAGAAATAAAGTCCGATTATCGAAACATCGCGCTCGAACTTTGGAAGCTTCCCGAACGCGAATTCCATTATTGCGCCATGGAAATCCTGTACAAAGAAATCAAGAACCGATATGAAAAAGAGGACATCGGCCTAATCGAAAAGCTGCTGACGACGCACAGTTGGTGGGATTCCGTCGATTTCCTGGCCAAGCACATTCTCGGAAATTACCTGTTGGCTTTTCCCGATGAAATCCCTAAAGTCGTCAAGCGGTTTTCCGATTCCGAAAACATGTGGCTCAATCGTTCGGTAATTCTTTTCCAGCTTGGGTATAAATCGAAAACCAATGAGAAATTATTGTTCGGAGAATGTCGTAAACATGCGTCGAACAAAGAGTTTTTCATCCCAAAAGCCATCGGATGGGCACTTCGCGAATACGCCAAGACCAATCCCGAAGCCGTTGTTGAATTCGTGTCAAAAAACCGACTTTCTCCGTTGAGTAAGCGCGAGGCTCTTAAAAACTTGTGACATTGGCTTGGTTGGCGTATTTTAGCGAATCCATTCCCGAACGATGCCCGAACGAAAAATATCAGCCGTAATTTTACTTCTGCGCAAAATCGCCCGACAGTTCGAACGCTTGTTTTTCATTGCGAAAACCTTGTTGTCCGAGAGGCACTTCATTTACTTGTCTTGCGTAGTCGTCGCGTTGAGCTGCGCGCTTGCGGTAATCGTACTCAAAAGTTTCGCCCATTACGTTTTCGTGTTCGCCAATTATGTGAATACGTATCTCAAACTCCCTTATATCAATTCTATTTTTCCGATTATCGGAATCGTTTTGACTGTTTTTGTCATCAGGAATTTTCTCGACGGCAGCCTTGAAAAAGGAAGTTCGCGAATCCTGTACGCGATCGCCAAAAAAGGCGGAATCATGCCGCGCAAACAAATGTACGCGCAGATCGTGACGAGCTCGCTTACCGTAGGACTTGGCGGTTCGGCCGGACTCGAAAGCCCGATTACCATTACGGGTGCGGCCATCGGTTCGAATTTCGCCCAAAAGTACCGACTGTCGCAAAAAGATCGTCTGCTGTTGCTTGCCTGCGGTGTTGCCGCGGGAATCGGCGCTGCTTTCAACGCTCCGATCGCCGGGGTTTTGTTCGCGATAGAAGTCGTGTTGACCGATGTGACGATTTCGGCTTTCGTTCCGATCATCATCTCGGCGGCGACGGGCGCTTTGGTGTCGACGGTTTTGCTTAACGAAGAAGTTTTGCTGTCGTTCAAAAGCCTCAATACGTTCGATTACCGCAACATTCCGTTTTATATTTTGCTTGGGATTTTGGCTGGATTCGTGTCGCTTTATCACGCGCGCAATTTCCAGCGCGTCGAGAAGTTTTTCTCGCGGATGAAAAACAAGGCGTACAAACGCGCGTTTTTCGGGGCGACGATACTCGGCATACTGATTTTCTTTTTCCCGTTGCTTTTTGGCGAAGGATACGAAAGCATCAAGACGTTGTCAAACGAAAATCCAAGCGCTTTGCTCGACAATACGTTGCTCGAGCGTTTCAAGGACAACGATTGGATTTTGTTGGCTTTTCTCGGAATTACGATGTTGCTCAAAGCATTTGCCACGGGCTTGACTTTGGGCAGCGGTGGTAACGGAGGTAACTTCGCTCCTTCTCTTTTCGTGGGTTCGTATCTTGGCTTTTTCGTATCGAAACTCGTAAATATGACAGGTTTGATGAGTCATCAGTTGCCCGTCGGAAATTTTACGATCGTCGGAATGGCGGGTATTTTGAGCGGTTTGTTCCATGCGCCTTTGACCGCTATTTTCCTTATCGGGGAAATTACGGGCGGCTACGGATTGATGGTGCCGCTGATGATCGTATCGTCCATAAGTTATGCCGTTTCCAAGCAATTCGAGAAGCATTCCATGGATGTAAAGCACCTGGCCGACAAAGACGAGGTGTTTACGTCCGATAAAGACAAGAACATCCTTTTGAGC
Source organism: Flavobacterium agri (assembly GCF_013401995.1). Classification (GTDB taxonomy): domain Bacteria; phylum Bacteroidota; class Bacteroidia; order Flavobacteriales; family Flavobacteriaceae; genus Flavobacterium; species Flavobacterium agri. Next base: position 642,200 of record NZ_JACBJI010000001.1, on the reverse strand, counting down.
ATCGACATCCTTAAACTCGTGCATCACGAGGCCAAATGGCTCAAGCCCGACGACACGATGGAAACCCTCGTCGATTATCTGTCGCAAACCAAACAGGAAGTTTTTCCGGTGATCGACGAGAAATACAATTTGGTGGGAATCGTTTGCCTGGATGCCATCCGACCTGTCATCTTCAATTCGTTCCGCATCAAATTCACGCCTCTTAAAGAAATCATTTCGCCGGTAACTGAAGTGATTTCGCTCGAGGAAGGCATCGCGAACGCCGTCCATAAATTCGAGACTTCGGGTATCAAAACATTGCCGGTAATCAAGAACGGCAAGTATTTCGGATTACTTTCCGAAGTCAACGTACTCGAGGCGTATCGCGAGCAGCTCAAGCAGATGGTCATCGAATAATCAAAGGATATGACTGCGTTTGGTACATGAGCCATCCGGATTTTCTTTAACACAATCTTACCGAACCACTGCCTGAAAATCAAGCCCAAAATCGTACTTTTGCACCTTATATTCCGCCGCGAAATTTTATGCAAAAGACAGACGAAACTATAGAAGTGCTCGGTGCCCGCGTACACAACCTTAAAAATATAGACGTTACCATTCCGAGAGAGCAGCTTGTGGTCATCACAGGCTTATCCGGCTCGGGAAAATCATCGCTTGCTTTCGACACGATCTACGCCGAAGGACAACGTCGTTACATAGAAACTTTTTCGGCTTACGCGCGTCAGTTCCTAGGCGGGTTGGAACGTCCGGACGTTGATAAAATCGACGGATTGTCTCCCGTGATCGCCATCGAGCAAAAAACCACGAGCCGTAGCCCGCGCTCGACCGTGGGGACGATTACCGAGATCTACGACTTTTTGCGATTGCTTTACGCCAGAGGTTCCGAAGCTTACAGCTACAACACGGGCGAGAAAATGGTCAGTTATTCGGACGACCAGATAAAAGACCTGATCAAACGGGATTTCGAATCGAAACGCATCAATATACTCGCACCCGTCATCCGCGCCAGGAAAGGCCATTATGCAGAATTATTCCAACAGATCGCCAAACAAGGTTTCCTGCGCGTACGCATCAACGGCGAGATCAAGGAAATCACGCCGGGCATGAAACTCGACCGTTACAAGACGCACGATATTGAGATCGTCATCGACCGCATGGCCATCGACAATTCTGAAGATACCGACAAACGCCTTACCGAAAGCATCAAAACCGCGATGTATCATGGAGAGGATGTGCTTATGGTGATGGACCACGATTCGGGCGATGCTCGTTTTTTCAGCCGTACATTAATGGATCCGATCACGGGAATCTCCTACCCGAATCCCGAACCGAACTTGTTTTCGTTCAACTCTCCTAAAGGCGCTTGTCCGCATTGCAAAGGTTTGGGTACGGTCAATGAAATCAACATCAGGAAAATCATTCCGAATCCGAAATTATCGATAAAACAAGGCGGTTTCGCTCCTCTTGGCGAGTACAAGGCAAGCTGGATTTTCAAGCAATTGGAAACGATCGGAGAGAAATTCGGGTTCAAGGTCACCGATGCGATCGAGAAGATTTCCGAAGAAGCCATGGAAGTCATTCTCAATGGCGGAAAGGAAAAATTCGAAGTCAAGTCGAAAGCGGCCGGCGTCACCAAAGAATACAAGATCGAGTTCGAAGGTATTTCCAATTTCATCAAGAACCAGTTCGAGGAAACCGAATCGACGTCGATCAAACGTTGGGCGAAAGAGTTCATGGACGAGGTGAAATGCCCGGTTTGCGAAGGCACGCGCCTCAAAAAAGAAGCGCTGTATTTCCGTGTAAACGACAAGAATATCGCCGAGCTGTCGAATATGGATATTTCCGATTTGACGAAATGGTTCGACGGGATCGAGGACAAATTATCCGAAAAACAGAAAATCATCGCCGTCGAGATCATCAAGGAAATCCGCGATCGCCTGCACTTTTTGGTCAATGTCGGATTGGAATATTTGTCGTTGAGCCGCAGCTCGAGAACACTTTCGGGCGGTGAAGCGCAGCGCATCCGATTGGCGACACAAATCGGATCGCAACTCGTCGGCGTACTTTATATCCTCGACGAACCGAGCATCGGATTGCACCAGCGCGACAACGAAAAACTCATCCATTCCCTGGAATCCTTGCGCGACATCGGGAACTCGATCATCGTCGTAGAACACGATAAAGACATGATCGAACGCGCCGATTATGTGATCGACATCGGCCCAAAAGCCGGAAAATACGGAGGCGAGATCATTTCTGCGGGAACGCCAAAACAAATGCTCGCCGAACACACGTTGACCGCTCAATACATGAACGGCGAAAAATCTATCGAAGTCCCGAAAAAGAGACGAGAAGGAAACGGCAATTTCATGAAGCTCAAAGGCGCGACCGGAAATAACCTCAAAAACGTTTCCATCGACCTTCCGCTTGGCAAACTGATCGTCGTGACGGGCGTTTCGGGCAGCGGAAAATCGACGTTGATCAACGAGACGTTGTATCCGATCCTGAACGCGCATTATTTCAACGGTGTCAAGAAACCGCAGCCGTATAAATCGATTGAAGGTTTGGAACACATCGACAAAGTCATCGATATCGACCAAAGCCCTATCGGACGTACGCCGAGGTCGAATCCTGCAACCTATACGGACGTGTTTTCGGAAGTCAGGAATTTGTTCACGATGACGTCGGAGGCGCAAATCCGCGGTTATAAGGCCGGCCGTTTCAGCTTTAATGTGAAAGGCGGGCGTTGCGAAACCTGCGAAGGTTCTGGAGTCCGTACGATCGAGATGAACTTTTTGCCCGATGTTTATGTGGAATGCGAAACCTGTCAGGGCAAGCGCTTTAACCGAGAGACGCTTGAAATCAGGTACAAAGGCAAATCGATTTCGGATGTGCTCAACATGACGGTAGACGAAGCCGTGACATTTTTCGAGAACATCCCGAAAATCTACCGCAAAATCAAGACGATTCAGGACGTCGGTTTAGGATATATCACGCTCGGGCAGCAATCCACGACACTTTCCGGAGGTGAAGCCCAACGTATAAAACTCGCTACGGAATTGTCCAAAAAAGACACCGGAAACACGTTCTACATCATGGACGAACCAACGACAGGTTTGCATTTCGAAGACATTCGCGTGCTTATGGAAGTCATCCGCAAACTCGTCGACAAAGGCAACACCATCCTGATCATCGAACATAATATGGACGTGATCAAACTTGCCGACCATATCATCGATATCGGCCCGGAAGGCGGTCAGGGCGGCGGTACGGTCGTGGCTACCGGAACGCCCGAAGAAGTCGCGAAAGTCAAAAAAAGCCATACGGCCAGGTTCTTAGCTAAGGAACTTTAATTGTCAGTAGAATTGTTACTCTTTAAATTCATTCTACAATGTTAATTAAAAGTTAATGCCTAACTTTGTCCAACTAACCTAACCCATAGGTTTGCGCAAGGATGGTAGCCCGGCACAGACGCAATATCTTTTCCTACTTCGCGAAAAGGCCCCGTACTTCGGGAGTCCTTGTGTCGCTGGTATTGATAGTGGTCGTATCGATCATTTCGTTCCAACGCTACGAGATGGCTCGCAATAACGAGCAGCGCGAAATGTACAGCCTGATCGATGTGGCCCATCACAACCTCGAACAATCGATAAAAAGCTGTTATGCGACTTCGCTTTCATTAGCCCTTACGATCAGCGACGACGGAATTCCGCAGGATTTTGAAGCGGTCGCAGCCGATTTGCTCCAGTCAAATTCTGTCATCAACGCCGTTGAACTCGTTCCGAACGGTGTCATCAAATATGTGTATCCGACGATCGGCAACGAAAAAGCCATAGGATTCGACATCCTTAAATCACGTGAGCATAGAGAAGAAGCGCTTCGATCTTTACGCGACGGCAAAATATATTTCGCAGGACCTCTAAAATTGCAGCAAGGCGGATCGGGAATCGTCGGTCGCATGCCGGTTTTCGTCAACGGTAAATTCTGGGGATTTTCGGCCGTACTAATCAAACCTGAAACGCTTTTCAGGATGGCGGGCATAACGTCGGTAGACGAAAGCAAATACAGTTTTCAATTGGTGAAAAACAATCCGGTCACGGGTGAAAACCAATATTTCCTTCCCGGAGCCGACGATTACAAGCAGCATTACTACGTCTCGAAAGCGATTCCCGACGGCGGTTGGGAACTCGTGCTGTCTTCCCGAAACAATTACAGCAGTCTTTGGGCGATATTGCCGACCGTGTTTTTCGGATTTTCGTTCGCGCTGCTTTTCGGATTCGTGATTACGTTATTACTTGAGAAACCCGCCAAAGCCGTACGCGAAAGTGAAGCGCGTTTCGAAAGCCTGTTCAACGATTCGCCTATCGCGCTGTGGGAAGAGGATTTTTCCGAAGTCAAGGAATACATCAAAAGTATCGGGATGTTTGGTCGTGACAAGGAAACCGTGGAAGTGTATTTCAGGACGCATCCCGAAGAAATCCACAAATGTCTTGAACTGGTCAGGATCATCAATGTGAACAACGAATGCCTGCGTCTGCATTATCCCAAAACGCGTGAGGAATTGTTGAGCCACAACTTGAATTCGATCATGGATTCGGACACGTACGAAGATTTTATCAAACAACTACAGGCAGTTGCCGCCGGCCAATACCAGGTCACGATGGATACGCGTATGATCGACGGACGCGGCGGTTTCCGGGATTTGTTCCTTCAATGGACCGTCATGCGCGGCTGCGAGGATTCGCTTGACCGTGTGATCGTCGCTACAGAAGACATCACCAAGCGCAAAAATGCCGAAAAACTCATATCCGATTCCCAGCAAAGGCTCAAATCGTTGATCAATACGATTGACGGCGTGGTTTGGGAAAGCAATTTCGAGAGCGACAACATTTCGTTCGTCAATGCGAAAGCCGAGGAAATCATGGGTTATCCGATGGAACAATGGCTTTCGGAACCTAATTTCTGGACGAACCACATCCATCCCGATGACCGCGAAGAAGCGTTGCGAACGTATTTTGCGAACGTCCACACCAAACAACAATTCGAATTCGAGTATCGTTTCCTTAAAAAAGACGAAACCGTGATTTGGGTAAAGGATTATGTGAATGTAGTGTCCGAAAACGGCAAACCGGCCTATGTGCGCGGTATTACGATCGACGTGACTAAAACCAAGGAAGCCGACCACAAGCTCAACGAATCGCTCAAACTCGTCATCGAACAGAACAAAAGGTTGCAGAATTTCTCGTATATCGTGTCGCACAACCTGCGTTCGCACACGAGCAACATCCAATCAATCGCGGCTTTGATGGAAACCGTAGAATCCGAAAGGGAACGCCAGCAAATGACGGGAATGTTGCGGACGGTTTCGGCTTCTCTAAACGAAACCATGACCAACCTGAACGAGGTCGTGAACATCCAGACCAATATCAGTCTGGTTTCGGAAAAGCTCAATTTGAGGCATTACATAGAAAGTGCCGTTGCGGTTTTGTCGGAACAGATCGCACTCAAAGGCGCCGACATCAGCATAGACGTGCCGCGTTGGGCAGAAATCGTGTTCAATCCGGCGTATCTGGAAAGCATCCTTTTGAATCTCATTTCGAACGCCATCCGTTATTCGAGCACCGAAAGACAGCCTAAAATCCACATCTTATGGATTGAAAATGCCGAAGGAAAAACACTTTCGGTAAGCGACAACGGCATCGGCATCGACCTTGACAAGTACGGCGACAAGTTGTTCGGGATGTACAAGACGTTCAGCAATAATCCCGATTCGCGTGGCATCGGATTGTTCATCACGAAGAATCAGATCGAGGCTATGGGCGGCAGTATTTCGGTGGAAAGCGAGCCCCATAAAGGCACGACTTTTACCGTGCGGTTCAAGTAATCAGCGTACGATCAGTTTGACCGTGGCGGTTTTGTAATCCGAAGTGATTTTCGCAAGGTAAAGCCCGACTGGAAAATCGATCGCGATTTCACGATTCCCGTCGATTTCAAATTCCCCTACTTTCATTCCGCTTACGTTAAAGATTTCGGCTTGCCCGCTGTCGATTCCTTTTATAGAAAAATGATCGCGCGCCGGGTTCGGGTATAACACGACCGCATCGATCTGGTTTTCTGGATTCGAAAGATTCGCGAACCAAGGCTCGCCCGTATGCGTTCCCCAAATGTAATCGGCCAGATCAGGATAATCCACGAACGGGTTGCGATTCGCCTGCCATTGATAGATGACGTTGTTGTGGTGCATTTCGAAATCGTCCGAAGGATCGCTATGGTTCCAGGTCAGCATCCATGCAAGGTCGCCCATGATCTGGTTGCCGGCCGTATCCGTCGGATTTCCGTTGACGAGGTTGAGTCCGTTATAGCGCACGGCCATGTAAAACAAACTGCGTGACACATCGCCTTTCCAGCTATTTTGGTTACCCGCCGGACCGTTATAGTCCGAACCGTAATCGCGGTTGTTGCGCGAACTGTTTTCGGGTCCGTCTTCGGCTCGGATGTGATGACCATCGGCATGACCCGCCAAAATATCGTCCGGACCTGTCGGAAGCCACACATTCATGCCGTCGGCCTGGTCGCTTGTCCCGTCCGAAAATCCGCCTCTCGATTGAGGGAAAATATGCTCGCGGTTCCACGATCCTATATTGCTCGCCGTCGACTGGAATTTATACTTGCCTCTTCCCTGCTCCACATACATAAGCCAAACCTGGTTGCTGTTAAGCGGATTCTGGTCGGCCTGTTTGAGCATGAGTTCGATGTCGCCATAATTCTGTGCATGCACGACCGCCAGATTCGCGATGATGTCCTGGATCGCCTGCTTGAGTTCGTTTCCGGATTTCCCTTCGAGCGAATCGTAATAACCCGCCGGAATTTGCGGCGTGACGAGTCCGTATGTAGGATTTACGGGTGTTCCGTAAGTTGCCGTCGTAAAATCGTTGTCGATCACGATAAACGGGATGTTGTCGTTGAGGCGGTTATAACCCGTCGGCAAAGTGCCGAACTTGATGCGGAAAGTCTCGTCACCTTCGTCTAAATTGTCATCCACGAAAGTGATAGTCGTACTGAAAGTAGAACTTCCCGTCGGAATCGAAACGGCGGTATTTCCCGTAAAATCGGCTAAAGAAAAAGGACTTCCCTGAAGACTGAACGTGAAATTCAAAGTAGAACTCACCGGATTTTGGGTCGTGAAGGTTATCGTCAAAGTACTTCCTTCGCTGATCTCGTAAGTCGCGTTGGCCGATATCGTAATCCCGTTGAAACCGATACCGCTGCCGTCGTTGTTCGCTCCCGGAGTCGGCGCTTTGGTTTCGTAAGTCCCGTCGGGTTTGCGCTGCACCGATTGGGTCGTGCCGAGATTGTTCGCGTTCTCGTCGTATTGAACGGTCAGTCCCAAAAGAGCCATAAGTTCGGTGGCGTCGGCATCGCTCGTATCGTAAGCCAAAGCACTCACGAGGTTGGTCGACGTGGCCAAAGTCTGGTCGGGAAAATCGGAAGCGTTGCCAAGGTACAGACCAATCGCATCGGCACCGTTCTGGATCACGCTGTTGGCAAAAATACGCTCGGGAACCGGAGATACCAATTCATTTCCGATAAGTACCAATCCGTTCACATCGGTGACCAATCCGTCAAGATCGATCGTGAAATAACTTTTGTTTGCGGTGCTCGAAGCTGTAGAACCATTAAAAAACACCAATACGTAACCGTCGAGCGCGAAATTAGGCACAGTCGATTTGAGTTCGATGAATTCCTTGTCGTCGGTACTTGGCGTGTCCGTATCCAACTCATTGATGACAACCTGTGAATTCGCTGTAAAACAAAGTGTTATTAAAAGTAGCCTGAGCGTAATTTTGATCATTTCGGGAATTTTAGTCGCGATAAAGGTAAGCGAATAAAAGTCGGACCAAATGAATTCAAGGTTAAAAAGCGCAGAATTACCATGTTAAATATCCCTGAAACTAGGGATATCGCCAAAATACCGGTATTCGGGCATTGCCATAACTGTAATAGTAAGTATATTAGTATCACGAAACACCTAACCACAAATGCGTATGAGTATTTCTTGCCAAGAATATGAGTTACAGATTGAAAAGGCGCAGGAAACCGTAAAGATTCTTGAAGAACGTTTAGTGTCGGTTCGCTCTAAACTCGACAAAAAGCCAGAGGATGCCGTTTATCGACGTGAACTCAAGCAGCTCACGCTCGACATGAAAATTACCATGAACGAGCTTGAGCATGCGCAATCCAAATTGGAGAACTGTCTCTCCAAAAACAAATCCAGTCTAAAGAAAGCCGTTACCTAATCACAGCTTGCTGATATAACTTCCGTAAGGATCCTTGAACTGAAAACCTTCGGTAAAACGATCCTTGCTGAGTTTGTTGTATTCGACCAATCCCCACAACACGAGCTCTTTCGTGAAATACGAATCTTCTTTTTCTGTTTCGGGCTGGTATTTTTTGATCAGGTCGGTCAACGGCGCGATCGAATCCAATTGTTTCCGGTATTCTTTTTCGGAAGCTTCATCGGCCAATTCAAAACCGCTTTCGGCAAAAAACCAATCGATGATTTCCTTATAAGGATTCGACTGGCCTTGTTTTTCGAGTTTTTCGATCTTTGGGAATAAGTCCGAGAACAAGGTTTTGACCGCGTCGGCGATCAACCTTTGGGCTACGAATGCCGCACCTTCCTGTTCGCCCTCGTATACCAATTCTACTTTTCCGGTAATCGCCGGTACAATTCCCAAAAAGTCCGACAAGCGTACTGTTGTTTTGTCTTCTCCCGATTTCAGCGCGCGTCTTTCTGCCGTACTCAGCAGGTTTTCATAAGCAGTGATGCTCATACGTGCGCTCACGCCGCTTTTGTTGTCTACAAATTCGCTTTCACGCGCTTCAAAACCGATTTGCTCAAGCACGTCTTTAGCCAATGAAGGCACATAAATACTTTGCTGCTGCCTTGTGTCGAGTTGGGCTTCCTGTTCGGTAATCGTGCGGGCTATTTCTATGGATTCGGGATAATGCGTCAGGATTTGCGAACCGATACGGTCTTTAAGCGGAGTGACGATACTGCCGCGGTTCGTATAATCTTCGGGATTGGCCGTGAATACGAACTGCATATCGAGCGGCATCCTCACTTTAAAGCCGCGAATCTGTATGTCGCCTTCCTGAAGGATGTTGAAAAGCGCGACTTGGATTCTTGCTTGCAGATCGGGTAGTTCGTTGATCACGAAAATGCAACGGTTCGCTCTGGGAATCATGCCGAAATGGATCACTCGGTCGTCTGCATACGACAGTTTCAGATTGGCGGCCTTTATCGGATCGACGTCACCGATAAGATCCGCAACCGTTACATCCGGAGTCGCCAGCTTTTCGAAAAATCGTTCGTTCCTGTGCAGCCATTTGATTGGTGTTTCATCGGCTTTTTCAGAAATCAGTTCAATTGCGAAACGCGAGATCGGCTGTAAAGGATCGTCGTTTATTTCGGAACCGTCTACATAGGGAATGTACTCGTCGAGCAGATTGATCATCAATCTCGCCAATCGCGTTTTTGCCTGACCTCTCAATCCTAACAAGTTGATATTGTGCCGTGAAAGAATCGCTCGTTCAAGTTCTGGTATAACCGAATTTTCGAATCCGTGAATGCCTTCGAATGCCGATTTTCCTGCTTTTATTTTCTCACGTAAATTGTCGCGCAATTCGTCTTTTATCGATTTGGAGACGTAGCCCGATTTTTTGAGCTCGCCCAATGTTTTTATGTTTTCTGTCTTCATATTTTGGAATGCGGATTTCTTTGATTTTCCAGATTTCCGCTAATTTCTATTTAAGTTATTTTCTACTGCCGCTGATACCGCAACTACAACTGTCAGTGCCTGCTATCATCAACCGCGAATCCTCTTCTTCCGATTCGTCTCATAATCCTCAAAAATCATCTCACCCAATCCCTGAAGTCCCGTATAGAAGGCCTTCCCTTGATTAGCTTCGGTGAAAAGACTTACGAAACGCTGCAGATACGGATCGTCGGCTATCATGAACGTCGTTATCGGAATATGAAGCCTTCTCGCCTGAGCCGCCTGCGTATAACATTTGTCTACGATATATTCGTCGAGGCCGTTGCTGTTCATATAATAGGAACCGTCGCGTTCGCGCACGCAGCTCGGTTTTCCGTCGGTAATCATGAAAATCTGTTTGTTCGTGTTGCGTTTGCGCCTCAAGATATCCATCGCCAATTGCAATCCGGCGACGGTATTCGTATGATACGGCCCGACTTTGAGATACGGCAAATCCTTGATCGCGATCGACCAGGCGTCATTTCCGAAAACGATAATGTCCAACGTATCTTTCGGATAACGCGTCGTGATCAATTCGGCCAAAGCCATCGCCACTTTTTTGGCAGGTGTGATGCGGTCTTCACCATATAAGATCATCGAATGCGAAATGTCGATCATCAATACCGTACTCATCTGGGCTTTGTAGCGCGCCTCTTCTACGATCAGGTCGTTTTCCGTAAGGCGGAATTCATCGGCTCCGTTGTTGATTTGCGCATTCCTCAAACTCTCCGTAAGCGAAATCCTCTCGAGGCCGTCCCCGAATTGGTACTCTCGGAATTCGCCCGTGTGTTCGTCTCCTCTACCCGTAAATTTGGTTTTGTGATTGCCTGATCCGCTTTTCTGCAGGTTGCCGAAAATCTGTTCCAAAGCCTGTTTTCGGATGGCGCGCTCCGTTTTGGCGGTAATGCTCAAGCCGGGGGTGCCGTCGTCCTCGAACTCTTCGCGTATGTAACCTTTTCGCTTGAGGTCCTCTACAAAATCGTCTATGGTGTAATTTTCGTCTGTAAGGTTGTATTCGGAATCCAGTTCGCGCAGCCAGTCTAAAGCTTCATCGAGATCGCCAGAGGTATGTGTAATCAATTCCTTGAAAATGTCGAACAATCGGTCGAAAGGAGACAATTCAGGCGCTTTGTACGAATGGAAGTAAAAGCCTTTTCTATGCGTATTGTCCATACCGATAAAATTACGGCAAAATCAAAGCCGACGTCCTGCTGACGATACTAATTTTAAGTTAAATCGGATTCCGCCCAAACCTATAAAAATCGTACTTTTATGCCCGGCATAAGCCAACCCGAACATTATGAAAATCGAACAAATCTATACCGGATGCATCGCCCAGGCTGCGTATTACCTGGAAAGCGAAGGTGAAGTAGCCATTTTTGACCCGTTGCGCGAGGTACAGCCTTATATCGACAAGGCCAATAAGGACAACGCCAAAATCAAATACATTTTCGAGACGCATTTCCATGCCGATTTCGTTTCGGGACATCTCGACCTTGCCAAGAAAACGGGCGCGACGATCGTTTACGGACCTACCGCAAAACCTGAATTCGAGGCGCATATCGCATCCGATAACGAAGAATTCAAAATCGGAAAATATACCGTAAAGGCGATTCATACGCCAGGGCATACTCTGGAAAGCACTTGTTATCTTTTGATTGATGCCGATGGAAAGATGCACGGAATCATTACGGGTGACACGCTTTTTATCGGTGATGTCGGACGTCCGGACCTGGCCCAGGAAATGGTTTCTGAACTCACCCAGGAAAAACTCGCGGGTTACCTGTTCGATTCGCTTCGCAACAAGATCATGACTTTGCCCGATGATTTGACCGTCTATCCAAGCCACGGTGCCGGAAGTGCGTGCGGTAAAAACATGAGTAAGGAAACCACCGATTCGCTCGGCAACCAGAAAAAGACCAATTACGCTTTGCGCGCCGATATGACCAAAGACGAGTTCATTTCGGAACTGCTCGACGGTTTGGGTGCACCTCCGGCCTACTTTCCGCAAAACGTAAAATTGAACATCAAAGGATACGAAAGCCTTGACGACATCATGTCGCATAGCAAAAAAGCCATGTCGGCTCAAGCTTTCGAAGCGGCCGTGAACGAGACGGATGCCATCATTCTCGACGTCCGACACGAAAGCGAGTTCGTCAAAGAACACATTCCCAATTCGATTTTTATAGGACTTCAGGGCAATTTCGCACCTTGGGTCGGCGCTTTGCTCATGAATGTGAACCAGCCGTTGTTGCTCGTTACTCCCGAAGGAAAAGAAGAAGAAGCGATCATGCGGCTGTCGCGTGTCGGGTTCGACCATGTGCTCGGTTATCTTGAAGGCGGAATAGCTGCCTGGAAGAATGCCGGATTCGAAACGGATGACATGGCTTCGATTTCACCCGAGGAGTTCGCATCGCAGATTTCAGATAAAAAATCGGTGATCGATGCAAGAAAACCCGGAGAATTTGAAGCCGAACATGTAGAAAACGCGCTCAATTTTCCGCTCGATACGGTGAACGAGAATTTCGCGGGATTGCCTAAAACCGAATTTTTCCTGCATTGCGCCGGCGGTTATCGTTCGGTCATTATGGGATCTATCCTGAAATCGCGCGGCATCCACAATTTCATAAACGTAGAGAAAGGCATGGCCGGCATCAGGAAAACCGAAGTGCCGCTTACGAATTTCGCCTGTCCGTCGGGTTCTAAATAATACCGTTTTTTATAACAAAATTAAGCCGTCCAATTCGTGTGCGGCTTTATTTTTGGATACATTTGCACACGAAAACACATTTGAATAATGAAAAAAGCTTTTTTGGCGTTGGCGATACCGACGCTTTTTGTAGCCTGTAATTCGGTTGGTGACAACGAATTCGTACTTAAAGGAACCGTTTCGGGCGTCGACGGGAAAAACATCATCCTGAAACGACAGGACGATTCCCTCGGTCAGGTAAATCTCGATACCGTAAAGATTGAAAAAGGAAAATTTGAGTTCAAAGGTACGATCAATGAACCCGAAATGTACGGGTTGCAGATCCAGGATCAGCCGAACGTTTCTCCTTTCATTGCAGAAAATGGTGAAATCGAGATTGCAATCAATAAAGACAGCATTTTCAAGAATAAGATATCGGGAACTTTCAACAATGAGAAATTTACTGAATATGGTGAGTTTTCAACCAAACTCACCAAAGGCATCGGTGACAAATGGAAAAAACTACAGCCCGAATACCTGAAGGCACAATCCTCTAAGGATACGGCGGCCATGCGTAAGATCCAGACGCAAATGGAAAACATGCAGAAAGATTTGGGAACCCAGATGACCAACTGGGCTAAAAGCAATCCTAAGGCTTACATTTCCATTTTCCTTATCCAGAACGGATTCAGGGCTTTCGAACCCAATATCGAAGAAATCGAGACGCTTTACAACAATCTCGATCCAGAACTGAAAAAGACGAAAGCGGGCAAAAAATTGGGCGAGAACATCAAAAAATTCAAAGTGGTCGAAGTAGGCCGTCGCGCACCCGAATTTTCTGCCACGACTCCAGACGGAAAAACGGTTTCGCTAAAGGACGCACGCGGTAAAGTCACGCTTATCGACTTTTGGGCATCATGGTGCGGACCTTGCCGTAAAGCAAATCCTGAATTGGTGGCGTTGTACAATGAATTGCATCCGAAAGGACTTAACATTATCGGAGTTTCGTTGGATAAACCGGGACAAGCGGACAAATGGAAAGAAGCGATTGCCAAAGACGGACTTACGTGGACACAAGTCTCGAATTTGAAAGAATGGAAAGATCCGATTGCGATGCGCTACGGGGTTGAGGCCATACCAAGCAGTTTCATCGTGAACCAATACGGAGTGGTTGTCGGAAAAGACCTCCACGGAGCCGAACTCAAGAAAAAAATAGAGGAATGGCTAGCTAAACCAGATGTACCGAAATAATAGCAAATCCTCCAATCGGAGGATTTTTTATTTTACTGGCATTCAAATCCTTAAAAAATAGTTCCGAAATATATTGGGCTTAAACTTGCAAAGCCCAAAAACCGCACTATATTTGCAGCCGGTTAACGCCACGGGAAGATACTCAAGCGGCCAACGAGGACGGACTGTAAATCCGTTGGGAAACCTTCGCAGGTTCGAATCCTGCTCTTCCCACTAAGTGAAAAACTCTTTTTGAAATGCAACAAGCTTCGCTTGATTGCGGTTTCGAAAAGAGTTTTTTTTGCTTTGTGAAGGTTCACCTTCACGGATGAACGAGCGCAGCGAGTTAATCCTGTGGGAATGTCGCTATCAAAAACTCTAACTCATTTCGAATTTAATTTTTTCAAAGATTCACCTTCACACATCACGAGTAAAGAGCAATCCATTAAAAATAGATTTGAATTATAGAAATTTCACCGATACCTTGCAATTCTAAATCATTGTCCAAGATTATTTCAATCCAAAAAGCAATAATCAAAAATTATAAAAATTAACCTCCATATTTTCCTTCTGTCGCATCTATAAAAAACGCGAACCCATTCTCACCTTTTTTAAAAAATCTTTCGGCAAATCGCTTAAAAATCAATTCGGAAACGAAATCACGAATTTTCACTTCGAAACCGTCTTTTCAAATTCATTTCAAGCCAAAAAAAATCCCGGACGAACCGGGACTTTAAATTATCGTGTTTTTACTATTTAGTCAAGAAGGAAACTCACGCTTACATTCGCCGTAACTTCGATTTCCCCGATTGCAAGTGTTTCGGGAGCGCCGCCAGCCATCGCATCTGCATTGGCCATTGCCATGAATTTCTCGGCACGCGGATAAATAATCTGCGTATTGTCGTTTACCATAAGTGCCTTGCCTACTTTTTGCGTAAGTACCGAAACGTAATCGTCTGCTTTTCGCTTGGCGTCCTGCATCGCGAGTTTTCGTGCATCAGATTTGAACTGTTCTTCTTTGGATGATTCGAAATTGATGTAGTTCACTCGGTTGATTCCAGTATCGACAAGCCCCGACATCAGTTCGTCGTATTTGTCAAGATTGCGAAGGAAAATCACGATCGTCTGATTCGCGATATAACTATATTTCTTTTTGTCGTAATCGTATTGAGGCGTGAGCGAAACCTTTTGCGTTTGGACATCGCCTTTCGGAAGGTTGAACTTTTTGAGGAACTGAATGACTTTTTCGGTAGTCAAATCGTTCTGTTTTTTGATTTCGGTAGCATTCGCGCCCTTGTTCTCGATTCCGATGGAAATGTGCGCCTGGTCGGGCGTAACTTTTACCTTTCCTTCGCCCGAAACGTTGATTTGCGGCTTTTGGTCAACGACCTGGATTTGGGATGTGGCGGCCATAGATACCAAAACAGCCGACAAGAGAAAAAACTTTTTCATAGTGATTGTTATTTGTGTTATTGTCGTGTTTCCAATTATTGTGCCATCACAGCTTTCCGAACCGCTCCATAATGAACAAAGCCGCTATCGGCAAGGCTAAAGCGATGACTGTGAAGGTGTCATCGGTAAAAATATGTGGGCGATATAAAAGCGTGATCGCATAACCGCCAATCGCGCCTCCAAAGTGGGCCGTGTGTCCAATGTTGTCGATCTTGGCACGCATCCCATAAATCGAATAAGCCAAATACAAAATACCGAAAAGCCAGCCCGGAATGGCGATTCCCGGAAGAAACATCAAACCAACACCGAGATTCGGGTCAAGCAAAATGGCCGAAAAAAGAATACCTGTGACCGCTCCCGATGCGCCAATCGCCCGATACGAATAATCGTCTTTGTGCAAAACGAGCGTCAGAAGGCTTCCCGCAACAAGACTCACGGCATAAACCAAAAGAAACGAAAGCCTGCCCAATTCATCGATTACAGTCGGAGCGAAAAAATACAAGGTGAGCATATTGAACGCCAAATGCATCACGTCGGCGTGCAGAAAACCGGAAGAAATCATCCTGATCTGTTCGCCCGAACGTATACTGCCGATATGAAAGTCGTATTTTCTAAAGAAATAAAGATCGTTGAAACCTTTGGCGCTAATGAGCACGGTGGCCGCGATCAGCGCGATCAGAACAATATCCATGGAAGTGATTTTACGCTATCAAAAATACGAATCTTTGCTGTGGTTTTGTTAACGTGCGCAACGCTCCACGGCATTATAACGTATATTTGCCAAAAATTTAACGGATGCAATTGCTGCTTTTCCTGTTGGTTTATCCGGCCTTGTGGCTGATTTCCATTTTGCCTTTCCGATTGCTTTACGCATTTTCTGATGCCGTATATATATTGGTGTACCGCATCATCGGCTACAGAAAAAAAACCGTGCGCGCCAATCTCGAAATGGCATTGCCTCATTTGTCGGTATCGGAACGAAGAATCGTAGAGAAGAAATTCTACCGTCATATGTGCGACATGTTCCTTGAGATGATCAAGACGATGTCGATTTCCCAATCCGAAATGGACAAGCGTTTCGTTTTTACGAATCTTCCGGTTTATCTCGAAATGGAAAAAAAAGGCAAGAACATTGCGTTGATGTGCGCGCATTATGCCAGTTACGAGTGGGTGATTTCGATGAACCGATACATCACTTTCGACGGATACGCCATTTACAAACGCATTGCGAACAAGCATTTCGACAAACTAGTGCGCAATATCCGATCCCGATTCAAAGCCCATCTGATCACGACCAAAGAAACCGGCGAAACCATATTGCACAACCTGCACGAGCACAAACCAAGCGTCTACGGATTCGCGAGCGATCAATCGCCGAAAGCAGGCAAAGCGCATCACTGGACGAAGTTCATGGGCATCGAAACACCAGTTCACACGGGCGCCGAAATGCTTGCAAAGAAGTTCGACATGAACGTGATTTTTTTGCGCGTCGAAAAAGTGAAACGCGGCTATTATCGCGCTACGCTAGAAGAATTGTCGACAGATGCGCGCTCGGTTCCCAATTATGAGATTACCGACGAATTCATGAAACGCGTCGAAAAGCAAATCCTTGAAGCTCCCGAATACTATTTATGGACGCACAAACGCTGGAAACACAAACGCGTCACTCAAACCAATCCTTGACCATTTCCCCGATCTGGTTGCCGGCCGATTGATGCACGAACTCATTGTTCGCGTTGTTGTATCGGTAATCTTTGGCCCATTCCTTATGGTTGGCGGCCAATCCGCGGATGCTTTTGCACACGAATGCGATTTCTTCGTTGGTCGTCGTCGGATGGATTGACATACGGATCCATCCCGGTTTTTCAAGCAATTCCCCGTGCGTGATCTTGTCGGTAAGGTAATGCGATTGTTCCTGGTCGACGTGTAACAGATAATGGCCGTAAGTTCCGGCACAACTACAGCCGCCGCGTGTTTGGATGCCGAAACGGTCGTTGAGTAGTTTCACACCCAGGTTGAAGTGCAATCCGTCGATGTAAAAAGAAATGACGCCGAGCCTGCTTTTGTGTTGGCCCGCCAAAATAGTGAGGTTCGGAATGTTTTCAAGTTCCGAAAAAACGAAATTCACGATCTCTTCTTCCCTTTCCAAAATATTCTGCACGCCCATTTCCTCTTTCAATCGAATCGCGAGTGCGGTTTTTATCGTCTGAAGAAAGCCCGGAGTACCTCCGTCTTCACGTTCTTCAATGTTGTCGATGTATTTGTGTTCGCCCCACGGATTCGTCCAGCTCACCGTTCCACCGCCCGGATGGTCGGGAATCATGTTCTTGTACAACTTCTTGTTGAACACCAAAACGCCCGAAGTGCCGGGTCCGCCAAGGAATTTGTGAGGTGAAAAGAATATGGCATCCAGGTAACACTCTTCGTCCGCCGGATGCATATCGATGTTTACATAAGGTCCGGAACACGCGAAATCGACGAAACACACACCGTTGTTGCGATGCATCAAACGCGCGATTTCATAATACGGCGTCTTGATTCCCGTCACGTTCGAACATGAAGTCACCGAAGCGATCTTGAATTGCCTGTCCTTGTATTCTTCTAAAAGACTAGCGAACGTATCGAGACAGAAAAGCCCTTTTTCACAAGCAGGAACAACGACCACATCGGCAATGGTTTCAAGCCATGACGTCTGGTTCGAATGGTGTTCCATGTGCGAAACGAAGACCACCGGACGCTTTTCTTTCGGGATATCGGTATACTTCTGAAGATTTTCGGGGACTTTCAACCCCAAAATGCGTTGGAATTTATTGACGACGCCCGTCATGCCGCTTCCGTCGGTAATCAAAATATCGTTACTTCCGGCGTTGACATGGTCTTTGATGATGTGACGTGCTTTGTGGTACGCCATCGTCATCGCCGTTCCAGAAACCGTAGTCTCGGTATGCGTATTGGCCACGAAAGGCCCGAATTCGTTGAGCAGCTTCTCCTCTATCGGACGATACAGCCGGCCGCTTGCCGTCCAATCGGTGTAGATGATTTTTTTGGTGCCGAAAGGCGAATCGAATTCTTGGGAAATCCCGATGATATGGTTACGGAATTTGCTGAAATACTGCTCCAACGAAGTTTTGGTTGCCGTTTCTGGACTCATGGCGTCGTGTTTACTAAGATTCAATTCGGCCTTAAGGCGCGAGTGCGGCAAAGGTAATCGTTCGCATCAAAACCTGCAAAAGCGAAAACGTTATAATTTTGGATTCAGATGCGGTTGATGACCGATGCGATTTCGTCCATATCGACCACCATATCGGGTTCCACCATTTGGATCGCGCTCGACGGCATATACGACATTCCCGCCGATTTCGGATCCTGGATGATGATCGTGCCACCATTTTCCTTGATACGAGAACAACCGAAAGCGCCGTCTGCATTCGAACCCGAAAGCAAAATAGCGATTACAGAAGGCCCGAAAGCATCGGCCGCCGATTCAAAAACTACATCTATGCTCGGTCGGCTGTAATTGACCTTTTCGGAAGCGTCGAGCGCGAGCGTGCCGTCTTTTTCGAAAAGCAGATGATAATCGGAAGGCACGATATAAATAGCGCCGTTTGTCATGACGGTCTTGTCCTCGACCTCTTTCACAGGAACCAAAGTCTTCATTGCAATCAGTTCTTCGAGCGTAAGATCGTCCGAATGCTTGCGGTGTAAAACGATCACGATCGGAAACGCCAAACCCGTGGAAAGTTCGGGCAATACGTGCATCAAAACTTCGAGACTTCCAGCCGATCCGCCAATGAGCACGAGCTTTTTCACTTGATTTTCTTCCATATCTTGTCGCGGTCGTGTTGCTGGTATTTTTTCTGTATGGACGAGAATTTGATGCTTTCTTTCGTACCCAAAGCCAAATATCCGAGATTGGCTAGGCTTTCGTCGAAAAGCGACAACGCATGATCCTGTAATTGTTTGTCGAAATAGATAAGTACGTTTCGGCACAAAATCAGGTCGAATTCGTTGAAAGAGCGGTCCGACACGAGATTGTGCTGCGCAAACACCATTTTTTCGGTAAAGCGTTCATTGAATTTGGCGAATCCGTAGTTGGCCGTATAATAGCCCGAAAAATCGTTCTTGCCTCCCGAATGCACATAGTTTTCGGAGTATTCCTTCATCATCCGCAGCGGGAAAATCCCTTTTTTGGCCGTTTCCAATACTTGCGGATTGATGTCGGTCGCATACAACAACGCCTTGTGCATCAGGTTGGCTTCTTCGAGCATGATCGCCATCGAATACACTTCTTCGCCCGTAGAACAGCCCGCGTGCCAAATCCTGATGAACGGTTTGGTGGCGAGTTCGGGCAAAATCGTCGTACGCAACACCCGATAAAAAGCCGGATCGCGGAACATTTCGGTTACGTTTACCGTTATTTCCTCAACCATGCGTTTGAAGTATTCGGGTTCCGACCTTACTTTTGACAGGAAATCGGCAAACGATTTGAAACCGTCCACTTCCATCAGGCGTGAAATGCGCCTGCCGAAAGAAGCCTGCGAATATCCGCTGAAATCGTAGCCGTAATATTCGTAAACCTCGTTGATCAACAAATCAAGTTCGCGTTCGTCGGTCATTTGAATTTGGATAACAATTGTACGAGTTTGTCGATATCGACAGGTTTCGAGATGTATTCGTCGGCACCTGCCAAAAGACATTTTTCACGATCGCCCACCATAGCTTGGGCCGTCACCGCGATTACAGGAAGCTTTTGTCGGTTCGGAAGCGCTTTTATGATCGAAATCGCTTCATAGCCGTCCATTTCGGGCATCATCATATCGAGAAGTACATAGTTGAGTGGCATATCCGATCGCAATAAATCGATAGCCTCTTTTGCGGTCGAACTCGAAATGCATTCAAAATTCCTCGATTTGAGTACGGCCGACAACGCGAAAATGTTGCGCGAATCGTCATCGACGACAAGTATTTTTTTCTTTTCCATGACTAGTTCTTATCGTAAAGCCACACGCGAAGCAGCGACATGAGCTGGTCCACGTCTACGGGTTTCGTAATGTAATCGGATGCGCCCGCGTTGATACATTTCTCGCGATCGCCCGTCATGGCTTTCGCGGTCACGGCGATCACGGGAAGGTTCTTGTACTTTTTGTTCTCGCGGATTCGCGTGGCTGTTTCGTATCCGTCCATATTGGGCATCATCATGTCGAGCAGCACGACATCGGTTTCGGGATGGGAATCGAGCATTTTGAGCGCTTCTTTTCCGTCGATGGCCGTAATCACATTCATTTTCAAGGTCTCGAGCGCTTTCGTGAGTGAATAGATGTTGCGTACGTCGTCGTCAACGACCAGAACCGTTTTGCCATTGAGCACGTTGTTGAGCAGGTTGACTTTTTTGTTTTTGCCGTCGGCTTTTTTCTGTTCTTCCATCAAATGCAGGAAAAGCGACACCTCGTCGAGCATGCGTTGATACGAATGTGCCGTCTTGACAATGATCGAATCCGCGTAGTGCTTGATCTTCACTTCTTCTTTGAGCGACAAACTTTTTCCCGTAAAGACGATGACCGGAAGATTCTCGAAACCTTTGTTTTTCTTGACGTTTTCCAATATCTCGTACGAATGCTTGTCGGGAATTCCCATGTCGAGGATCACGCAATGCACTTCGGTCTTCTTGAGTGCGTCGACGCCTTCCGAAATATCGCTCTTGATTTCGGAATTGATGTTGTGTGCGTCGAGGAAATACGCGAGCGCCTTTGCATGTTTCGGGTTGTCTTCTATGATGAGTACTTTTTGGGATTCGCGGTTCACGATCTGTTCGATGCGCTTGAACACGTCGGGAATCTGTTCGTAAGCCACGGGTTTGTCGAGGAAATTCACCGCACCTTTGAGCAAGCTTTCCTGCTTGAGTTTGTGCGACGACATGATATGTACCGGAATATGACGTGTCTGTCCGTTGTTTTTGAGCTCTTCCATGACTTCCCATCCGCTTTTGACCGGAAGTTGTATGTCGAGCAAAATTCCGACGGGTTTGAACGCCAAGGCCAGATTGAGCGCGTGGTCGCCACGAACCGACACGATTCCTTTGTAGCCGCGTTGGTGCGTGAATTCGAGAAGCGATTTGGCGAAATTCGTATCGTCTTCCACAATCAGGATCGTGCGGTCGTCTTCGGAAATATTGTCGCGATCGTCGGGAACGGCCTCGGGAATATCCTGGCTGATGTACTCGTCTTTCTTTTGGATTTGGATATCGCTTTCTGTCGTTTCGTCCGTGTCTTCTTTCACCTTGGTGATCACAACTGGCGCGGATGAAGCGGAAAGCGGAATCGTCAACGTGAATTCGCTCCCTTCGCCGACCACACTGTTTAACTTGAGTTCGCCTCTGAGCAGTTTGGCGAGTTCGCGGCTGATCGACAATCCCAAACCGGTACCTCCGTATTTGCGTTTGGTTGAACCGTCGGCTTGTTGGAAAGCCTCGAAAATCAGCAGTTGTTTTTCCGGCGGAATCCCGATGCCCGTGTCCTTGACCGAAAACGTAACCGATTTCTCGGACGATTTGGCAATAGACAACGTGACCGAACCTTTTTCGGTGAATTTGATCGCGTTCGAAATCAGGTTCTTGAGGATTTGTTCCAGACGCATCTTGTCGGTCTTGACGACGATCGGCGCGCCCTTATCGTCAATATGGAACTCGATTCCTTTGTCTTTGGCCACTTCGCCGAACAAACTGCGCATCGAACCGGTGATTTCGGGTACTGATATTTCGGCGAATTCCAAATCCATCTTGCCCGCCTCTATTTTGGAAAGATCGAGGATTTCGTCAATGAGGCCAAGCAATCCGTTGCCCGAACTATTGATGACACGAGCGAATTCGGCTTGTTCCTCGGTCATGTTCTTTTCGTTGTTTTCGGAAAGCAATCGACTCAACAACAATATCGAATTCAAAGGCGTGCGTAATTCGTGCGACATGTTGGCCAAAAATTCCGACTTGTAGCGTGTGGTGCGTTCCAAATCTTCAGATTTCTTTTGGATTTCGGTATTGCGTTCTTCCAAAAGCACGCTGCGTTCGGCCAGCTCTTCGTTGGTCTGCTGCAATTCTTCCTGCTGCACTTTGAGTTCTTCTTCGGATGCCTGCAGTTTCTCGGTCTGGGCTTCGAGTTCGGCGTTCATGCTTTCGAGTTCGGTATGCTGCACGCGCAATTCCTCAGACTGTGCCTGGGTTTCTTCTAAAAGTTCCTGCACTTTCGCACGGTTTTGTGCTCCTTTCAACGCGATGGCGATGTTATCCGCGACGGCCAAAATGAATTCCAACTGCAATGCCGTGAACGAATTGGCGGTTGCAAGCTCAAGCGCTCCTTCCACATTGGTTTCCTTGAGCGGGATTGCGATGATGTGTTTGGGTTTCATCTCTCCGAGCGCATACGAAATGCTGATGTTGTCCGGAGAATCGGCTTTGAGTTGTATCAATTTGTCCGATTCCACCGCCTGGCCGACCAAACCTTGCCCGATTTGCAGCCTTTCGCGTTTCGGGTTCGGTACATAACTGTATCCGGCCGTGGCCAAAAGCGAATCGCCGTCCTGAATGTAAAGCACGCCGGCATTGCTCGAAGTATATTCGGATACATATGTTATGATGTCTTTGGCGAGTTGGTTGGTGCTTTTCTCGCCTATCATCACGTCGGCAAGTCCGGCCACGCCTGTCTGTAGCCATTCCTTATCGGAAAGCGACTGGAACGAACGGTCGAGTTCCGTTGCCATATTGTTCAGCGAATCGGCCACACTTCCGAGCGAATCGGCTGTAGAATCCTTGACGCGCACCTTGAAATTCCCTTGGGAAATCTGCACGGCAATCCCGCTGATGATTCGGATGCGCTCGGCCATTTCGGCTTCCTTGTCGACGAGCTGACGGTTGAGTTTCGTACGTTCGTTATAGTCGTTGAGAATCCTCACGAAGAAAAGTCCGCTGAGCAACAACGAAACCAAAGCCGCAGCCACGATAAGCGACACGCTGTAATTCGCGTACGATTTCGATTCGGTCGTCCTCATCTTGAGCAATCGCAACTCTTCGCTTTCCATACGTCGGATGATGGTGCGCATCTCGGCCATCATGGCTTTTCCGTTGCCCAATTCCGAAACCGAAAATTCACCTCGTTTTTTCTCGCCGATGCGCGCTTGCAGGTACAGGAAATACTTGAGTCTCAACGGCACGAGCTCGCGCAAATTGTTCTGCTGGACCGGATTGTCAAGCGTAAGTTGCTTGAGTTTGTTGAAATACGCCTCGGCCCGAACCTCCGATCCGTTGTATTCACTAAGGTATTCATCCTTTCCCGTAATCAGGAAGCCGCGCATGGACGCCTGGGCGTCGGTCATCACCTGTTGCCCGCGATTGAGGTTGTAGATGACTTCGTTCGTGTGATCGACGAGTTCGGTACTTCCCAAAAGACTGCGGATACTCAGGTAAGCCGCTCCCGAGCTTACCAAAAGCAGCAATATCGAAGCGCCGAAGCTCAGGATAAGGTTTCTTTTAAACGTGTTTTGCATTTGTATTGGTTTTATTCCAATGTGTCACCTAAGATTGGTGTACATCGGCTGTTGTTTGGTCAGGTTGGTAATATGATCAGGAATTTGGCACCTTCGCCGGGCTTGCTTTTGGCGGTGATCAGTCCGTTGTGGCGTTCGACGATCTTTTTGGCGATGGCCAGGCCGATCCCGGTTCCTTCATAGCTTTGCCTGTCGTGCAGACTCTGAAAAATTACGAAAATTCGGTCGAGGTACATTTCGTCGAAACCAATGCCGTTGTCTTCGATAAGGATGCGGCAGTATTTACCTTGCGGATGCGGCTTGGCGTCGAAATCTTTATCGGCTACGGTTTCGCAGGAAACGTTGATTACGGGAGCTGTTCCATCCTTCGAGAATTTCAACGCATTTCCTATAAGATTTTGGAACAGTTGTCGCAATTGTCCCGGAATCCCATCGATTTTTGGCAATTCGCCAACATTGACGACACCTTTTTTCGTGCTGATTTGATGCTCGAGGTCGGACAGGACTTCGTTTACGGTATCGTCGAGATACACGTCTTCGGTCACGACGGTAGAAGACAGCCTTGAATAATCGAGCAGATCGTTGATCAGGTTGGTCATTCGCGCGGCCGAACCCACTGTGCGGTTGGCGTAATCGATTCCTTTCGGATCGTCTGTGAGGTAACGGTCGCGCAACAGTTTCACGAAAGTCTCGATCTTGCGCAGCGGCTCTTTCAAATCGTGCGAAACGACCCAAGCGAACTGCTGCAGTTCGTGGTTGCGCAATTCGAGTTCTTCGTTCTTTTGGGTGAGTTCGGACGTTCTTTCGGCTACCTTGAATTCAAGATTTTCGTTGGCCAGCATGAGTTCCTGCTGGGTTTCCTTGCGGATTTCGATTTCCTTCGAAAGCAGGTCGCGCATGTCCTTAAGTTCCTTGTTTTGCTGGTACAATTTAAGGAAAGTCTTGACTTTGAGGATCAGCAGGTCGGGATCGACGGGTTTCGTGATATAGTCGACGCCTCCGGATTCGTATCCTTTGGTGATGTATTTCTTTTCTTTGTTGATTGCCGACAGGAAAATCACGGGAAGGTCTTTCGTACGGCTGCTTCCGGCGAGCGTTTCTACGACCTCGAAACCGTCCATGCCCGGCATTTGCACGTCCATGATAATGAGTGAATATTCCCGTTTGAGGATTTTAAGAAGTGCTTCTTCACCAGATTCGGCAGCATCCGATTCGAGCCCATGTACCTCAAGGATTTTTTTTAACGGAAGAATATTTTCCTTTTTGTCGTCTACGATCAGGATCATGAAATACAAAAATTACGGCTGATCGTAGAATCGGCAAGGGTTCGGAAATAAGACATAAACTGAATGTGTTCGTTTTCTTTTGGCTTGATGATGGCCTCAACCCACAAATTTTGCTATTAAAATTTAATGCGGTGTTACATGATTCACATGTTTTTATATCGATAATTCTTACAGATTAAATCCGTAAATTAGTGTGGTAAACGTGGTGATATGAAAATAGCGACTTATAACGTGAACGGCGTCAACGGCAGGTTGCCCGTATTGTTGCGTTGGCTCGAAGAAACCCGGCCCGACGTGGTTTGCCTGCAGGAACTCAAGGCACCTCAGGAAAAATTCCCCGAGCAAGCCATAAACGGCGCGGGTTACCAAGCGGTTTGGCACGGACAGAAAAGCTGGAACGGAGTGGCAATTCTTTCGAAAAATCACGAAATAAAAGAAATCGGGCGTGCACTTCCCGGAGATGCCGAAGACGTGCAAAGTCGTTATCTCGAAGCCATGGTCGGCGGAATCCTGATTTGTTGCCTGTACCTTCCGAACGGGAATCCGGCGCCTGGGCCAAAATTCGACTACAAACTCAAATGGTTCGAACGTTTACAGGATCGCGCTAAAAAACTATTGGAATTCAAGACACCTACAATCCTTATTGGCGATTTCAACGTAATGCCGACCGAACTCGACGTTTACAAACCCGAGCGATGGGTTGACGATGCTTTATTCCGACCTGAAACAAGGACGGCTTTCCATACGTTGATGGAACAAGGTTGGACGGATGCCATCCGAAAATTGTATCCGACCGAAGTGATTTACACCTTTTGGGATTATTTCAGGACCGCTTACGGAAGAAACGCCGGATTGCGCATCGACCATTTCCTGCTAAGCCCCGAACTCAAGGATAAATTGGTAGAAGCTAAAGTGGATAAGCATGTGCGCGGTTGGGAAAAGTCGAGCGATCATGCGCCGGTTTGGATTGAGTTGAGAGGTGATTTGTGAAAAGTGAAATGTGAGATGTGAAATGTAAAAATGTGATTTGTGAATGGTTGTCAGAAAACGAAAAGCTTTCAACACCTAATCCACCAAATAGTATTTTACATTTCACATTTCACCTTTTACCATTCACCCTTTAACTCCTCCAGATCAAAACGCTCGCATACGTCCTGAACGGACTCCAATTTTGGGCGATTGCATACATGTCTGCAAGGAATTTCTTTTTGTCGGATCGATCCAAACCATATAGTTCGGCTACTTTTTTCTGAAGGATCAAGTCGTCACCCGGAAACAAATCTTCGCGCCCTAATGCGAACATCAGGAAAAGTTCG
The DNA here is from genome assembly GCF_013401995.1 of Flavobacterium agri. Taxonomy (GTDB): domain Bacteria; phylum Bacteroidota; class Bacteroidia; order Flavobacteriales; family Flavobacteriaceae; genus Flavobacterium; species Flavobacterium agri. The sequence goes on along the minus strand of NZ_JACBJI010000001.1, from coordinate 615,877 downwards.
GCCGTCCATTTGCCGATACCTTTGATTGAGGAAATGTAAGCGATCGCCTCGACATCGGACATTTTCGACAAGGATTCGAAATTGATGCCGTTTTCCAAATCGAATTTAGCCACGTTTTGGATGTAAGTCGCTTTCTGTTTCGAAAGCCCGATACTTTTGAGCGTGTCGAAATCTATCGAAGCCACTTGTTGGGACGTCGGTTCGTTTCCTCCGAACAAATTCAGGAAACGTTCCAATATCACTTGGCCGACACGCGTGGAAAGCTGTTGGTTGATGATCGTCCGATACAAATACTGAGGCAGGTTCTGCTGTCTTTTAAGCTCGACTTGTTGTGCGTTTTCCAAAATCGGCAACAACGCTTTGTCTTGCGACAGATGTTCGAGATAGCCCGACATCATTTGCCTTTGCGACGGTTGCGTTCGGTTTTGAGCAAGGTCAATTCGCGACTTGTTTGGCCTGCAACCGACGTGTTTTCTTCGGCTCTTCGTATAAGATACGGCATCACGTCGCGCACCGGCCCGAACGGAAGGTATTTGGCCACATTATAACCGTCGGCTGCCAAATTATAGCTGATGTTGTCGCTCATGCCGTACAATTGACCGAACCACACGCGCTCGTCGTTTTTGGCGATGCCTTTCTGCTGCATCAATTCCATCAACTTGTAGGAGCTTTCTTCGTTGTGCGTTCCCGCGAAAACGGCCATAGAATCGATATGGTCGAGCATGTAGGCGATTCCCGAATCGTAATTCTTGTCGGTGGCTTCTTTGGTGGCGCAGATCGGCGTCGGATAGCCTTTTTCTTCGGCACGTTTATGCTCTTTTTCCATATAAGCGCCGCGAACTAATTTCATTCCAATATAAAAACCGTCTCTTTTGGCGCGGTCGTGCAGTTGCTGCAAATAATGCAATCTATCGTGGCGGTACAATTGAAGCGTATTGTAAACGATGGCTTTGTCTTTGTTGTATTTGCGCATCATCTCTTCGACGAGATCATCGGCCGCGTCCTGCATCCAACTTTCCTCGGCATCGATAAGAAGTGCGACGTTCTTGTCGTGTGCGGCTTTACAAACGAGGTCAAAACGCTCCACTACTCTACTCCATTCGGCTTTTTCCTGAGGATTGAGTTCCTGCCCTTCGCCCAATTTTTCGTACAGTTCGAATCGCCCGAAGCCCGTAGGTTTGAAAACCGCGAACGGAATCGCTTGTCTTTGCTCGGCAAACTCTATGGTTTTGAGCGTCATCTTCAGCGCCGCATCGAACTGTTCTTCTTCTTCTTTTCCTTCTACCGAATAATCAAGAACCGATGAAACGCCTTTAGTAAACATCTTGTCGACCACCGGAAGACAGTCCTGTTCGTTCACGCCTCCGCAGAAATGGTCGAAAACCGTAGCCCTGATCAGGCCTTCTACCGGAAGGTGCGCCTTGATCGCGAAATTCGTCACGGCCGTACCGATCCTTACTAGCGGTTCGCTGTCTATGAGTTTGAAAAGGAAATAAGCGCGGTCAAGTTCGGTGTCGCTTTTGAGCGCGAATGCAATTTGTGTGTCGTTGAAGATCTTTTCCATCGGTTTTTTGAAGATTATGCAAATATAGACACACTATTTCATTTCCTCTTGACGGATTGGAAAAATATGATATCGTTTTCGCACTTCATCGGTAAAAAATGCAGGGTTTGTTTTTTGTCGGTAATCGCACTTTTTTTTATCGACGAACGCCACGCCGCTGGTGATTGGAAGAGTTTTTTGGCTATTCAACGACTTTAAAAGGGCAGCAATAGGATTGTTGATAAGTTTGCTTCGAAATCTAAGATCAGATATACCACACGAACATGGATAAAATTTTCGACCCCGTATACAGAAAGGAATACATGGATGGGTACATTTTCGGACTCAATCCATTCATAGACGGCGACCTTAGCGTTTGCGGGGAAGCTTTTGCCACCGGATTCTATTCGGGCCGCCATAATTACGAAAGCAAAAACGGATTGGTCACTAACGGTATACCGCGCAAAATCCTGACCAACGATATCCTTGAGGATTTCATGCTTTCGGGCGTGTTGGGCATGAGTATCGATCTTGACGGATATTCCGAATTCCAGATCCGTGTGATCGGTAAATGGTACATGAGCGGTGTAGAGAAATACGACGGCACAGAATTTTTCCCTTTGGCCGCGCTACTTGAAGAAATGGAAATAGAAATACTATAATCCAGGGACATTCCCAAGAACGTAAATACCATAAACAAAGCACTAGGCTACGGGAAACCGCGGCCTTTTGTGCTTTTTATAGGTATATGGTTTACAAACTCATTCCACCGTCGATCAGGAATTCCGATCCTGTGATGAATGAAGATTCAGGTTGGCTTAGGTGAGCAACCAGTTTGGCGACGTCTTCGGCTTTGCCTATGTGCTTGAGCGGCACTCTTTCGATGATCCAGTCTTTGATTCCGTCTAAAGTGGCCTGATCGTATCCTTGCTTGCTTAAGATAGGTGTCTCGATCGGCCCGGGACTGACCGCGTTGACCCGGATGTGACGCGGCGCAAGCTCTACAGCGGCAATCTTCATCACCGAATTCAACGCCGCCTTACTCGAAGAATAAATCGACGAGTTCGCGGCGTTCATGCTTGCAGTGTTAGACGAAAGGAATACGACCGAAGCCCCGTCGTTGAGAATCGGTATGAAACGACTTAAGGTAAAATAGGCGCCTTTGAAATTCACGTTGATCACTTGGTCGAAGATTTCCTCGGTGGCTTCTGCGATCGCGCTTCCGCCGAGAACACCGGCATTTATGAACAGTATATCGACTTTTCCGAATTTGCGTTTGATTTCGGATACGAGGTTTTCGATGTCGGAAACGTTGCCCTGATCGGCGACGATCCAATCGACGCCTAATTCATCGGCCGCTTGCGATACCGCTTCTTTACGCCTTCCTGTGATGATGACTTTGGCGCCTTGGTTTTTCAATTCGTTTGCCGTCGCATATCCTATACCGCTGTTTCCGCCGGTCACGACCGCAATTTTATCTTTTAGTTGCATGATTTAATGTTTTTAAGATTTCATGCAAATTTACAATGCAATTGATATACTTTTGTAACCAGTATAACAGAGTATATCAAAATGAAAAGCACAGATATTCATCAAAAAGCCAAACAAATACTGTCTGAACTCCGCGACCAAAAAGAGGAAATCCAGGCATTGCAGGATGCCATTTATGTAATCGGAGGCAAATGGAAACTTCCGATAATCAACTCTATCTGCAACGGGAACAAGCGTTTTAGGGAAATAGAGCGCAGCATTCCGGGAATTACCACGCGTATGCTGTCCAAAGAACTCAAGGAAATGGAAGCCAACCAGCTCATTACGCGTACCGTCACGCCTACTTCACCTGTTTTGGTTGAATATTTTTCTACAGAGTATTGCTATTCGTTCGGTGATATCATCCTCGAGATGATCAAATGGGGAAAAGCGCATAGGGAACGCATCCGCAAATAATTCGAAGACAAAATTTATTTGAATCTGATAAAAAATTCGTTCAAAAATTTGTGTAGCTAAATAACTACATATATATTCGTAGTCAAATAACTACACGATGAATTTAAGAAGGGATGTTTTCCAGGCCATTGCCGATCCTACCCGAAGAGCCATACTGCTTTTGGTGACCACGCAATCTATGACGGCCGGCGCGATCGCATCGAATTTCGATACGGCCCGACCCACGATTTCCAAGCATTTACAGATACTTACCGAATGCGAATTGCTTCAGCAGGAACAAAAAGGCCGCGAAATCCATTATCACCTGAATCTCGAAAAGATGAAAGAAATAGCCAATTTCATTGAGCCGTTCCGACAAATGTGGGACGACAGGTTCAACAAACTCGAAAACGTAATGAAAGCATACCAACAAAAAAACGATGCATAATGGAAAGAAAAACCAAAATCCACGCCGAAGACAACAGACATGACCTAACCATTACACGCGAGTTCGACCTGCCGCTGGAATTGTTGTTCAAAGCGTATACCGAACCTCGGATCGTCGAGCAATGGATGGACAATAACGTACTGCTTCTCGAAAACAAAAGACATGGCGGTTACGAATTCCAGAAATCCGATGCGAACGGAAATGTGGTTTTCGAGGCCAATGGCTGCATTCACGAATTCATTCCGAACCGAAAAATCGTCCGGACTTTCGAAATGACGAATGCTCCGTTCGACGTGCAACTCGAGTTCCTTGAGTTCGAAAAAAGAACGGAAGCGACGAGCCGCCTTACCATGCATGTCGTTTATAAGTCAGTCGCATTAAGGGATGCGATGCTCAAATTGCCGTTCGCTTACGGCATCAATATGGCGCACGACCGCCTTGAGGAAATCGTCGGTAAATTGAAATGACACACCAAGTCGAACCATAAAAACACTTCAACATGAATACTTTATCTGCATCACAACAAAAAGAATTTATCGAGATGCTGCAAACGCGATTCGAGAAAAATATCGCGCGACATAAAGGTCTCGAATGGGCCGAAATCCAAAGAAGGCTTGAATCCGATACCAAAAAACTATGGGCGCTGTTTCAAATGGAACAGACCGAAGGCGAACCCGACGTCATCGGAATCGACGAAAAAACAAACGAATTCCTGTTTGTCGATTGTTGTGCCGAAAGCCCGAAAGGCCGCCGCAGCATCTGTTACGACCAAGCCGCACTCGAAGCGCGAAAAGAACACAAACCGGCCAACAGCGCCATGAATCTGGCCAAATCTATGGGCGTCGAGATACTTACCGAAGAAGAATACCGCCTGTTGCAGCAACTCGGCAAGTTTGACCTCAAGACGTCGAGTTGGGTAAAAACGCCGGACAACATCCGGAAATTGGGAGGCGCCGTGTTCTGTGACAGACGCTACGACACCGTTTTTCTATATCACAACGGAGCCGATTCCTATTATGCGGCAAGAGGTTTTCGCGCGATTGTAAGAGTCTGAAGCGCGTCATTCACGATTTCTAGAACAAAAAAACCGCAGCAAGACGCTGCGGTTTCCCATTCAATAAGTAACTAAAAATTGCGGTTTATCAGAACTGTACTTTTTTGATGAAAAGTTCGTTGGTAACGCTCATCACTTTCACCACAAGCACTTGGTTCGAAGCGCTCAAATCGTTCAATTCGATATCGTTGCGGTTGATGTCTGAAGAAGCGAACAACTGCTTTCCGGTCAAATCATACACTTTTACAGAAGCGATCGCATCTGTAACCGTATGGATGTTGAGCACGTTTGCTTGCTTGTAAACTACAGCCGTATTGTTCGAAGCGATTCCTTTTGAGTTCAATGAAGATTTTGCGAACGCGCTATCTGTAGTCACTGAAATCGTATTCGAATTGTCGCTTGTGTTTCCCGCTACGGCACGAACCCTGAAATAATACGTCGTAGCGGAATTCAATCCGGTCACCACTTGGCTCAAACCAGAAACTTCAAGATTTTCATAACCGGCAACGAACGATGGCGCAGATCCCGAGAATGTATGCGCTCCCAGGTCGGTCACGTCGTTTTGGTCAAGCACATCCCACTCTGTAGCAAGTGTCGGGAAGCCCGATGTCGGATTTATGGTTACGCCCGAAGTGACGGACGATTTACGCACCAAAGTCTTATCGACAGTAGTCAATGAACCGGAAGTCCAGGCAGTTCCCGGATCTTCTCCTATTCTTCCGAAAATATCGACGTTCGAAGAAGTAGAGATTTTGTACAAAGCCACGGCATCGTCACCGTTGAAGTTTACAGAAGCCACTACAGTAGCCGTTCCCGTGTAAACCGTAGCGGCCGAATTGCGGATCACAACCGTGCTTCCGTTGGCCAAAGAACCTGAAAGTTGTACGTCGTTAGACGTCCCGGTAGCCGAAGTACTTCCGTTGGAATACAAACGCACGCGGTAGTCAGAAAGGTCTACAGAAGCACCCGTTCCGTTGTAGATTTCAAGATATTTGTTAGAAGACGAACCTTCTGTATATTCAGAGAAGAACAAATCTGTCGCCGGTGTAACCGTGCCGAAAGTAGCCGATTCACTTACGTCCAACCTATAGCTTTGAGCTCCTTCTGAAGCTTCCCAGTTCGCCGTGAATCCATCAGCCAAAATATCCGAAGCATCGATGGCCAAAGGAGCCGCAACGTTCATCGTGGTCAATGTGAAAGATTCGCTGTAAGCCGTTCCTCCGTTGTTTACGGCATAAGCACGTACGTAATAAGTCGTTCCTCCGAAAAGACCCGAAAGTGAAGCCGTGAAATCGCTTGAAGTTCCTGCATCGGGAATGTTGATCACGTCTACACCTCCGATTTCAGGATCGATCGTCGTCGCGTAAACCACACCTCTTTCGATCACATCCGAACAACCTTCAGAAATCAATTCCACATCGACTTCCGCATCGCTTATGCCTTCCGTAGCGTTTGTAACTTCGATGGTAGGAACGGTATCCAATCCAACAGCATCGACTACGGCCAAAACGCTCGATGCGCCACCTCCGTCAATTTCGACTTCGGCTGTATAAGCCACGGCTTCTATAGGTTGGAAACGCACGAATACTTCCTGTGAATATGTTCCGCCCGGTTGAGTAAGCAATACCGAACTTGTAAAAGGACCTGTGGCCGAAGTGGAGAACGTAAAGCCAGAAAGTGGCCCAACGATAATGTCGGCATTTGTAAGGTTGATTCCCGATACGGTCATGCTGTTGATTTCACCGATAGTGAAAATACAAGCCGATCCGAAAGATGCCAACGGCGTTACCGATAGTGTCGGTGTCGTGTTGACCAAAGTCGTCACGGAAATCGTGTTCGAGTTCGCGCTGGTGTTTCCGGCGACGGCCCTGACTCTGTAATAGTAGTCGGTTTCCGATGTCAAACCTGTAACAGAAGCGCTCAAACCAGAAACTTCAAGATTTTCATAACCGGCAACGAAAGACGCAGCGATTCCGGCAAACGTGTGAGATCCAAGGTTGGTCACGTCGTTTTGGTCAAGCACATTCCACTCTGTTCCAAGTGTTGGGAAACCAGAAGTCGGATTTGAAGTGACACCTGAAATTACAGATGATTTACGCACCAATGTCTTGTCAAGAGTCGAAATTGAGCCCGAAGTCCAAGCCGAACCTGGGTTTTCACCGATGCGTCCGAAAATATCCACGTTAGAAGCCGTCGAGATCTTGTAAAGTGCCACGGCATCGTTTCCGTTGAAGTTGACCGAAGCCACGACCGTAGCCGTTCCTGAATAGATGGTTGCGCCCGAATTGCGGATCACTACAGTGTTACCATTGGCAAGCGTTCCTGAAAGCTGCACGTCGTTAGACGTTCCGGTAGTCGAAGTACTTCCGTTCGAGTACAATTTCACGCGATAATCGGAAAGGTCTACAGAAGCACCTGTTCCGTTATAGATTTCAAGGTATTTGTTGGTTGAAGAACCTTCTGCATATTCCGAAAAGAACAAATCCGTAGCCGGAGCAGAAGTACCGAAAGTAGCTGATTCGCTCACATCAAGGCGATACGAAACTGCACCTTCCGAAGCATCCCAGTTGGCAGTAAAACTGTTGTGGTTCACATCTGTTGCGGCAGTCGCAACCGGGGCAACTACATCGGCTGTCGTGAACGTCAATTCTGTTCCGTAGCTCGTTCCGGCAGCAGTCGTGCTGTAGGCTTTCGTGTAATAAACCGTTCCTGCGGCAAGAGCCGATAGCGATACCGTATAAGCGGCAGTAACCTCAGAACTTACAACGTTAGTCACGTCGGTTCCGCCCAATTCAGGGTTCGATGTCGTGCTGTAAACGATACCTTTTTCAGTTACGGGAGCGCAACCTTCGCTGATCACTTCTCCTCCAACTTCGGCAGTAGAAGCCGTCAAAGCCATGGCAGAAGTCGTATTTACCTGAGACAAGGTATTGATTCCTGTTCCCGATGCAGCAACGGCAACGGCGTCGGCAGCACCGCCAACTACGTCGATATTTCCGCCGTAAGCGATCGCGTCAGTCGGTTCGAAACGCACGAAAACCTCACCAGAGAATGTTCCTCCAGATTGGGTGATGTTCAAAGTCGGCACATATGTTCCGGTTTCGGTAAGTGAAAAAGTGAATCCGTCAAGCGGACCTACCACAATGTCGTCGGCGGTCAAATTGATACCGTCGATTGTGAACGATTGCGCTTCTGAAGTATGGAAAACGCAAACATCCCCAAAACCAGCAAGTGTAGATACGGTCAAAGTTGGGTTGGTATTGACCAAAGTCGTCCCTGAAGCCGAAGTTCCGAACGCAGTCTCCGCACCGGCATTATTTCTTGCTTTTGCGCTGAAACCGTAAGTCGTATTATCCGTAAGCCCGATAACGGTCACGGTTGCCCATTGAGCGGCGGTTTGCCAAACGGCAGCAGCGTCAAGTGAACCGTCGGCCTGAACGTAAGAACCGCCGTCTTCGCGGATGGCGTACTGTGTAGCGGCAGGGTTTCCGTTTTGGGTCGTAGCATTCACAGTAACATCAAGCGTGAAAATTGCGGCGTTGTTCACCGTAAGTATGCCAGGCACTTTAGCCAAAGTATAGAAACTTGAATTGGCACCGTTTGTAGGTGTTCCGCTAACGGTTCCTACGACTCTGTAATTGTATTGCGTGTTCGGCGAAAGCGAGCTGATTCCGGCCGTAATGTTCGTAACCGAAGTTCCCGTAGCCGAAGAAGGCGTCCCGGCTACCGAACTGCCGTAGCTTGTAGTCGTTCCCCAGTTGAATGAAGTCGCTACGATCTGTCCGTTGGCGTTGATCGTTCCTCTCAAAGTGGCCGAAGATGCCGTGATGCTTGTAGCGGTAGAAGTCGTCACAGCCGGAGCCGACGCGCCCCATGAAACCGATACGTTGTCCAAGGCGATACCGTCGCGGCTTCCGCTTCCGCTGATTTCGGTGTACGACCATCTGATCCAAACGTTTCCGCTGGTGTTGTCTACAGATGAGATGTCGATGTTGGTGAAAGCCGTAGACGTGCCTTCGGCAATCGAGCCAGAAGCGTAAGAACCTCCGGTTACAGATGTAAATCCGGCTGTAGCCGATGTCGTACTGACTTCAAGATTGAACGAGTTGCTTCTCGCCTGCTCGCGGATTTTTACCACGTCGTACGAAATCTTAAGGCCGGTTTTGCCCGAAGTATTCGCGATACGCAATACGATCGATGAAGGCGAAAAAGCACTTCCCGATCCCAAAATACCGATTCTCGAACCATAATTGTAATTGGCGCCTGAAACCGAAGCTGCATTGCCGACGTTCATCGCATTGTCGACCGTAGTACCGTCGTAAGACGCCCAACCAGTCGGATAAGACGTCCCCGAAGCGCCCGGCGTGGTGTTGAAATTTTCTGAATAAGGAGAGGTTCCCGGCAAGGTAACCTGACCCGTCATCGCCGAAGACGCCAATAAGACGGCCAACAGCGAATAGGCATTGAGGAATGCCTTTTGTAAACGTGTTTTCATAAGTATTAGTTTAGTTGTTCATGCATTGATTATCAACGCAATACAAACTTAAATACAAGAAAGGCATACACTTGTCTTTGGGAGTTTGCGGTTTCGTAACCACATCGTTATTGTTTCCTCAAGCCAACTTTAGCTGTCTTTATTTGATGTTAATCGGTTTTGCTTATTACTCTGATCCAACGACTTCTGAATGTGATCCGCCTAGCGACCCATCAAGGAAAAATCACATTTTGCAATTTATTAATTCAATTTTGGCGAATGTTAAGGAAGTTGTTCGCGAAATGGACGAAACGGCTTTTGCAGTGTTGGTTTTCAATACTTATGAAAAAAATCGGTTTGAGATATTTTTAATTGATATATCAATTATATTTGTATCAATAAAAAAAGAATTTATGGAAAGGCCGGCACAAACGATTTTTTACAGTCTCGAAAAAGCCATTAAATCCTACAGGCAATTCGCTCAGCGCAATCTAGCAGACAACGGTTTTTCAGTTACCATCGACCAAGGTCTTATCCTAAGCCTGATACAGGACAATCCTGGTATAACACAACAGCAAATTGCAGTCCGAGCGTTCAAGGATCACGCTTCGGTGACGCGCATCATAGAAAATCTGGTGTCACGCGATTTCCTCAAGCGCGATTTCCATCGCGATGACAGAAGAAGATTCGAATTGTCGGTAACCGCATCGGGCACCGAAACGTTGCTCCAAATGGAAAAGACCGTCGTCGGCAACCGTACAAAAGCGCTCGAAGGCATTTCTGCCTACGAAATTGAAACGCTCAAAAATTTACTTGAAAGGATAACCCAAAACTGCAAATGACATGAAAAAGAGCACCGCCGCCCTACTCCTGTTGGTATTTTGGACATTTGCTTATTCGCAAAGCGACGAACCGGCCGACAACGAAAAACGTTACGAAAGCTACCTCAAGTTCAATTCGCTTGTCAAAACGCCGTATATCCGCCCGCATTGGTTCTCAGACGGTGACCGATTCTGGTTTGCAGAAGACAAAAACGGCACTAATACGATTTATGAAGTAAACCCGCGCCTCAATTCCAAAAAAGAGTTTTTCGAAACGTTGCGATTGCGCGAAGCCGTTGGATCGGTTGTTGGCCACGAGCCTGTGAATAAAGGCGTTCCGTTTAAGGAATTCGAGTTTGTGGGCAAAGATTCCATAGCGTTTATGACAGAAGGGCAAAAATTTCGCCTTCATCTTCGCGATTACGGAATTTCATCTGCTTCCGCTTCAAAACCCGAACCCATAGCCTAACCCAAGCAATTCTCTCCAGACGGCAAACGTTTCGTTTTTATACGTAACGACAATATTTGGTTAGGAAATGCTGCCAATCCCAAGCCTTCGCAATTGACCCAAGATGGCATAAAAGATTACGCTTGGAGTTTACAGAATGCAAGCTGGTCGCCGAATGGGAATAAATTGTTAGTCAGAAAGCTTGATGACCGCAAAGTGCACCACCTCGCCATCGTCGATTATTCAAAGCCGCTCGAAGAAGTGCAATGGAACATCTACGCCAAAACCGGAGACGCGCTCGAAATCCCTGAACTTTTCGTTGTTGACATCACCACGGGCAATCAAACAAAAATAGAAGTCGGAGGCGAGCCCGAACAATACATTTTTCCTTTAGGTTGGCGACCCGATGCATCGGAAGTGCTGTTTATGCGGCTTTCGCGCACGGGAAACAGATTGGAATTGTGCGCCGCCGACCCAAATACGGGAATCAGCCGTGTCATCATCAAAGAAAAATCCGAAACTTTTGTGGCCGGTCTCGATTTCATCATAGAAAAATGGATCAGGCAATTCACTTTACTAAAAGATGGAAACAGGTTCATTTGGCTTTCGGAGCGCGACGGATGGAAGCATCTGTATCTTTATGATATGGACGGAAAGCTTATCCGAAGACTCACAAAAGGCAATTTTCCTGTGATTGAACCGATTAAGATCGATGAAAAATCGGAGTGGGTTTATTTCAGGGCAAATGCCGAAAGCAATCTGTACGATACGCAACTCTATAGGATAGATTTCCAAGGAAAAAACTTCAAACGGTTGACAGAAAACGGCGGATATCATTACTTGAGGTTTTCTCCGTCGGGCAATTATTTCCTCGACATGCATTCGGGGCCCGATCGTGCGCCGATCGTTGAATTAAGGCGGGCAGATGGGAAATTGCTTCAGCAAATTACGAAAGCCGATATAAGTCCGCTTGAGAAAATCGGATGGAAAGCGCCCGAAACTTTCGTCGTCAAGGCAGCCGACGGCATTACCGATTTATACGGCATCCTTTACAAACCGTACGACTTCGATCCTAAAAAGAAATATCCGGTCGTCGATTTCATTTATGCCGGGCCTTTCATGACGATCGTGCCCAACGGATTCATCCCGAATACCGATCTCTCGCAACACGCCCAAGCGCTTGCACAACTGGGTTACATTACTTTTTTGGTAGACGGTCGCGGCACTACAGAACGCGGAAAAGCGTTTCAGGATGCTGTTTACGGTAAAATCGGTCAAATTGAGATTCCCGATCATGTGGCGACTTTAAACCAACTGGCTGCAAAACGACCGTATATTGATTTGTCCAGAGTCGGGATTTACGGGCATTCCTGGGGTGGTTATTTTGCCGTAAGGGCCATGCTTACAGCTCCGGATGTGTACAAAGCAGGTATCGCATCCGCTCCCGGAGAACTGACCGAAGGTGCGGAAATCATGGAGCCGTACATGGGCTTGCCCAAAGACAATCCTTCGGGTTATGAACTGGGAACGAATACGAATCTCGGCGCCAATCTCAAAGGAAAACTGCTTTTCATACACGGCACGAGCGATGTGAACGCTCCTATTTCGGCCACGATACGGATGATCGAATCTTTGGTCAAGGCCGGCAAACCATACGATTTGTTGCTTTTGCCGCAGCAGACGCATTTCTTCGAAGGCGCTTCCGAAAAATATTCGAACGATGCCGTACGTCGTTATTTTGACGAGTACCTCAAGAAATGAATCCCCGAATCATTTGGCTTTCAAGAAGGCCGGCGTAATTTTCTTGAGTATTTTTCCGAGTGGAACGGCTTGCGTGTCTGGCTTATCGTTATGATCGATCGAGGATGAAAGCCTTTTCGTGTCAAGTTGCTTCACGATGATGACATAGAACAACAAAGACAGAAATACGATTATTGTTGGAAAAATCCTGTCGAGCACGTATTTCTCGAACTCGAAAATTTTTATGACAAATTCCCTGACCTTGATTAAGGTGAGCAACGAATAAAAAAGAATCGTCCAGTTGATCAGATGGAAAATGATCCTGAAACTTTTGGTAGTGGCGTCCTTGTGGTTGTTGCGCACGTCATTTATCCTTTGTGTCGAATACCCGATAACCTTGAATTCTTTTTCGATTTGGGCGAGCCTGCGCGTGTAATTCCGCAAGCGTTTCATGAAGACGCTGTCCAGTGTGATCAAAAGGCATAACAATATGTAAAGAAGCACTACCGAAATGATCCGCACCTGATGTTCCTTCTCATAACAATTGAGCATAATGGCGCCGACGGCCGGAATAGACAACAATACGATATTGAGCCTGTTCATCTGATACGACCTGAAATGCTCTGAAATAGACGTGTATTCCGCCAAGAGAAATTGTTTCTGACACTCATCCATATAGCTAAAGTTTTGAGCATCGGTAAGCGTAGATTGGAACATTCAATTTTAATAAAATATTCCCAATCAGACAAATAAGAGATAAAAAAACCCGGCTCTGAAAAAGCCGGGTAACCTAACTTAAAATCAAATCGCGGTTTTTGGCCGTCTGTAAGTAAAGTTCCTTTTTGTACCGCCGATTCGTGTTATACGATTTGCGGCTATGGTTAAATAATTTTCATCCAATGCCCCGATAATTGCCGTATTTTTGCGTTCCAATTTCGATCACATGCATGCAATACAGGCCAACGGATACGCTATCGTCTTTAACGAATACGGATATTCGGAACTCAACAAACTCCTTTCCGCTAAAAAATATTCGCGCATTTTCATCATCACCGACAGCAACTCGCACGAGTTCTGCCTACCCGATTTCATGTCGCGCGTTGAAACCGAATCGGAAATCGAGATACTCGAGATCGAGCCTGGCGAAGAACAGAAAACAATCGACACCTGTGTTTCCGTATGGAACGTGCTTACGGAATATGGAGCCGACCGAAAAAGCCTGATTATCAATCTTGGCGGCGGCGTCGTGACCGATTTGGGCGGATTCGTAGCCTCGACGTTCAAAAGAGGCATCGATTTCATTCATGTACCGACGACTTTGCTTGCTATGGTAGACGCATCCGTAGGCGGGAAAAACGGCGTGGATCTGGGGCATCTCAAAAATCAGGTAGGAACGATCACGACGCCCGAATTGCTTTTGGTAGATACCGATTTTTTGGCGACGCTTCCACAACAGCAAATGCGATCCGGTCTTGCCGAAATGCTCAAACATGGCTTGATTTACGACAAACCGTATTGGGAAAAATTCCTCGATTTGTCACAGCTCGATTTCGCCGATTTCGACACGCTTATTTATCGATCGATCGAAATCAAGAATGAAATCGTCACCCAGGATCCGACCGAGAAAGGCATCCGCAAAGCACTTAATTTCGGGCACACTTTAGGACATGCCATAGAAAGCCACTTCCTTGAAAATGATGAGAAAGAGGCATTGTTGCACGGTGAGGCGATCGCGATCGGGATGGTTTTGGAAGCGTACATATCCTGGAAAAAAGACTTGCTTACCGAATCTGAATACCAGCAGATCGCATCGGCCATAAACAGTATTTTCGATGCGGTCGATATTGACGGTTCCGATATAGAATCGGTATTGGAATTGCTCAAGCACGACAAGAAAAACGAGTACGGGAACGTGTTGTTTGCGCTTTTGGATGGCATCGGCAAAATAAAAATCGACCAGCAAGTAGAAAACGACCTCATTCTCAAAGCCTTCGAAGCCTGCAAATCTTAATATATTTTTAATAAAAACGCTTGTATATAGGATACATTATTTTTTACATTTGCCCCAATGAACAAAGCGCAAAACACTTGTAAAAACGAGCCTCCAGCCTCAATGGGCAAGCGGATTTCCCGCAAGGCCGTCTGTGTTTTCCGTATCGCAAGGGCATTGTTCAACATCGAGCCTGGCCCGGCGTTCCAAAACGAGAAACTCCCCATCATTTTTGCCAACATACGGGTTTGAGGACAGCTTGCATTCGCTACTGTTTTTAAACCTTTTTCAATTTCAATCCGGTACTAAATGAATACAAAATATTTCGACCTCATAAACCAGACTTTCTACTTTCCTCAGGAAGAATTCCGACTCAACAAAGACACCTTGCTTTTCCACAACATCGATTTGATGAAACTCGTCGAGGAATACGGTACGCCTTTGAAGTTCACGTATCTTCCCGCGATTTCCAACAACATCAACAAAGCCAAAGGCTGGTTCAGGAAAGCGATGGAAAAAAGTGGGTATGAAGGCAAATACCACTATTGCTATTGCACGAAAAGCTCTCATTTTGAGTTCGTGATGAACGAGGCGTTCAAGAACAGCATCCACATCGAGACGTCTTCGGCTTTCGACATCAACATCGTCGAGAACCTGCTCAAGAAAGGCAAGATCAACCGAAATACCTATGTGGTCTGCAACGGGTTCAAACGCGACGAATACATCGAGAATATCGCGCGTCTGATCAACGGCGGGCATTCCAAGACGATTCCGGTAATCGACAATTACGAAGAACTCGACCTTATATTGGAAAAAGTCCCAACCAAAAAAGTCAAAGTCGGAATCCGTATCGCAGCCGAAGAAGAACCGAAATTCGAATTCTATACTTCACGCCTGGGCATCGGATACAAAAACATCGTTCCTTTCTATAAAAGAGCGATTGCCGACAACAAACAGGTCGAGCTTAAAATGCTGCACTTCTTCATCAACACCGGTATCCGCGACACGGCGTATTACTGGAACGAACTTTTGAAGTGTTTGAAAGTGTACATCAGCCTCAAGCGCGAATGTCCTACTTTGGACAGTTTGAACATCGGTGGCGGTTTCCCTATCAAGAACTCGCTCGCGTTCGAATACGACTACCAATATATGGTAGACGAGATCATCAACCAAATCAAGACCGCTTGCGACGAGGCCGAAGTTCCCGTTCCTAACATCTTTACCGAATTCGGATCGTTTACAGTTGGCGAATCCGGTGGCGCGATTTACGAAGTCATCCACCAGAAGCAGCAGAACGACCGCGAGAAATGGAACATGATCGATTCGTCTTTCATCACGACCCTACCCGATTCATGGGCGATCTCGAAACGTTTCGTGATGCTGGCCGTGAACCGTTGGAACGACACGTACGAACGCGTGCTTTTGGGCGGATTGACGTGCGATTCGGACGATTATTACAACTCTGAACAACACATGAACGCGGTATATCTTCCGAAATACAACAAGGAAAAACCGCTTTATATCGGATTCTTCAACACGGGCGCTTACCAGGAAACCATCGGTGGATTCGGCGGTTTGCACCACTGTTTGATTCCGCAACCGAAACATATTTTGATCGATCGTGACGAAAATGGGATTTTGGCTACAGAAGTGTTCTCTCCGGAACAGAAATCGGAAGACGTGCTTAAAATTCTAGGTTACGACGAAAAATAATTTATTTTTGAAAGCTAAGACAACAACAAGATTACAACGACAATGAGTAAAGGACCAATTAGCCAGTTTATTGAAAAGTATTACCTGCATTTTAACTCGGCAGCCTTGGTAGACGCGGCGAAAGCCTACGAAGACCAACTGAATTCGGGTGCGAAAATGATGGTGACGCTTGCAGGCGCGATGAGTACGGCTGAACTTGGCAAAATTTTCGCCGAAATGATCCGTCGCGACAAAGTACAGATCATCTCGTGTACCGGAGCCAACCTCGAGGAAGACATCATGAACCTCGTGGCCCACTCCCATTACGAAAGAGTTCCGAATTACCGCGATTTGACACCGCAGCAAGAATGGGATTTGCTCGAGCGCGGACTCAACCGCGTGACCGACACTTGTATTCCGGAGCACGAAGCGTTCCGTCGCCTGCAGAAACACATCTACAAGATCTGGAAAGACGCCGACGACAACGGAGAGCGTTATTTCCCGCACGAATTCATGTACAAGATGCTGCTTTCGGGCGTTCTCGAAGAATATTACGAAATCGATTTGAAAGATTCGTGGATGTACGCCGCCGCGGAAAAGAACCTGCCGATCGTCGTTCCGGGTTGGGAAGATTCCACAATGGGTAACATCTTCGCATCTTACGTGATCAAAGGCGAGCTTAAGGCCACTACGATGAAATCGGGTATCGAATACATGACGTATCTCGCCGATTATTACACCAAGAATTCAGACAACGGCATCGGATTTTTCCAAATCGGAGGCGGAATCGCAGGTGACTTCCCTATTTGCGTCGTTCCTATGCTGTATCAGGATATGGAAATGCACGACATTCCGTTCTGGAGCTATTTCTGCCAGATTTCCGATTCCACCACAAGTTACGGATCGTATTCGGGCGCCGTCCCGAACGAGAAGATCACTTGGGGAAAACTTGACATCAACACGCCCAAATTTATCATAGAATCGGATGCGACAATCGTGGCTCCGCTTATTTTCGCTTACCTTTTAGACATGTAACCTCTGCTTATGAAACGCGTAATTGTAGACTATAACAAACTGACCAACGAAATCCTGACCTTGCTTCTGGAAAAATTCCCGGACGGATATGACGATTCGCATATCATCCGTTTCCGCAACGCCCAGAACGAACTTGTAGAAGCCGTTGAAGTCCGCACCGAGGACACGATTTATCTGGTAAAAGTAAGTACCAAACTTGCGAGCCGTCTCGAGAAATTCGACGACGACAATGATATCGACGACATCGCAGAACCGATCGATTCCATCAAAATGGACATCGACGACGAGGATGCGCCTTCTGCAGACGAGGAAGAAGACGAAGAAGATGATGATGCCGACAAGCCGAAACGCAGCCGAGGCGAAGATGAAGACGGAGACGATGACGACGATGAAGACTTCGACGATGAGGACGACAAGGACTACGGCGACGATGAGGACGAAGACGAAGAAGACGAAAAATAGTATAAGGGAATCCGAAAGGATTCCTTTTTTTTTGTGAAGACACTAAGTTTTAAGGAACGTTGAGAACACAGAATCATGCTGATTTTCGCTGATTCTGTTTGAGAGTCAGTTTTTAGTGGAATGAAAAAAATCTGAGAAAATCTGCGTCTTTCAGCGTTATCGGCGTTCCAAAAAATTTGTTTGTAAATTACCAAAAAATCAACCCATGAGTCAAGAAAATGACTATCTCGACATCAACCGCAAAACCTGGAACGAAAAAGTAAACGTCCATGTAAACTCCGACTTTTACAAGCAACAGGATTTTTTGGACGGAAAAAACACGCTTCAGCAGATCGAATTCGAATTGCTCGGAAATGTAAAAGATAAAAGGATTTTGCATCTGCAATGCCATTTCGGACAGGACACGATTTCATTGGCAAGAATGGGCGCGACGACCGTTGGGGTCGATTTTTCGGACAAAGCGATCGATGTCGCCGAAAAACTCGCTAAAGACCTCGACGCCGATGCTAGTTTTATCTGTTCCGATATTTATGACCTTCCGAATCGCATGTATCAGGAATTTGACATCGTCTTTACGTCTTACGGTACGATCGGTTGGCTTCCCGACCTCGACAAATGGGCCAAAGTCATCAGCCATTTCCTGAAACCAGGCGGAAAATTCGTGTTCGCCGAATTCCATCCCGTCATTTGGATGTACGACGACGATTTTTCGAAAATCACGTATAATTATTTCAAATCCGATCCGATACTCGAAGAATCTACAGGTACTTACGCCGAAAAAGAATCCGACATCGTCAATAAAACCATTTCGTGGAATCATTCGCTTTCCGAAGTCTTTACGAGCTTGATTTCAAACGGATTGACTATACAGAAGTTCAACGAGTACGATTATTCTCCATACGATTGCTTCAACCAAACCGAGGAATTCGAGCCCGGAAAATTCCGCATCAAGCATTTGGGCAACCATATTCCTATGGTCTATTCTATAACCGCTTTCAAAAAATGATCTGTTCTTTTCCTGCGCTGGCAGACGCTAACTCAAAAATCCTCGTGTTAGGAACGATGCCCGGTGTGCAATCGCTGCAAAAACAGCAGTATTATGCACATCCGCAAAACGCGTTTTGGAAAATCCTGTTCTCGCTTTTCGATGAACTTCCCGTTCCGTCAGAATTTGAACTTCGCAAGAAACTGCTCATCGAAAACGGCATCGCGCTTTGGGATGTACTCGAAAGTTGCCATCGCGAAGGTAGCCTCGACTCCAATATCAAAAATGGGATCCCGAACAAAATTCGGGAATTGCTTGCCGCCTATCCAAATATCAAAGCAGTCGTTTTCAACGGAAAGGAAAGCCATCGTTTGTTCGTGAAGACTTTCGGCGATTCGATCTCGTTGCCGCAAATCGTGATGCCTTCGACGAGTCCGGCCAATACGATGAAATTCGAAACGAAACTTGAATCGTGGTCGGTCATCAAAAAATATTTAGACCGCGATTCAAGGATTAAAGTGATCTAAATCCTCAAATCCGTGACTAAAAATCACAGGTAACGTTCCTGATACACGTTTTGGTGATGGTTTTGATGCCCGATGATCGCAAAACCCAAAGCCCGTACCGAATTAGGATTCCCGTTCGCCGTCCCGATACGCAACAACATTTCAGGCGTAAACGACTTGAAAAGCGAAATGTTCGAATGGCGCACTTCCGACAATTCGTTGAGAAGCGAAGTCAGGTGGCGTGAATTCCCGTTCGATTCGTCGGCATAATCGTTTTCTTCGAAACCGGGCAATGAAGTCTTGTCGTTCCTCGCGAAAGCCAATGCACGATATGCGAAAATACGTTCCGCATCTATGATGTGTTGGATGATTTCCTTGATTGTCCATTTTCCCTCGGCGTATCTGTAATCGAATTTGTCCATCGGGATTTCGCGCACGAATCGGATGAAGCGATGCAGCGAAATTTCAAGTTCCTCGATCAGATCGACCTCGTCTACCGTGTCGATATACGTTTTTTGATAAGCCGGATATTCGCCCGGCTGCAATTGGCTTGGTTTCATATTTAAGCGGAGTTTCTACTGGCATTGGTATTCCCGAACAAGGCGCGTGTGACGAGTTTTTCGTATACGGCTATCAGATTTTCGTCGGGTTTCGGTTGTTTTTGGATTTCGTTTATGCGCTGAAGCGAATACTGCTGGATCACGAGCAGCGGCAATACGATGTGTTCGCGTATGTCGATCGAAGCTTTTCCGTCGGGATAATTCTCCATAAGCGTGGCATGACCCGCGATTTTGAGCAACAAGCGTTTCGTTTCTTGATACTCGTCGAAAATCACGGTCCAGAATTCGCCGAATTCGGCATCATCCTTCATATAAGCGGTTAACGGCATAAACGATTTGGCGAGCGACATCATACTGTTTTCGAGCAACGTCCTGAAGAAAAGCGAACGATCGAACAATTCCTGCACGTCTTTCCATCGGCCGTTTTCTTCGAATGCCTTGAGTGCCGCCCCGACGCCGAAAAATCCGGGAACGTTGATTTTGAGCATACTCCATGCACCAACGAACGGAATCGCACGTAAATCGCCGAAATTGAGCTGGCTTCCTTTGTTGCGTTTGGCCGGACGGCTGCCGATATTGAGCATCGAATAATATTTGAGCGCGCTCATATCCTGAAGAAACGGCAGGAATTTCGGGTGGTTCTTGAAATCGGTGTACTTTTTATATCCGAGTTCAGACAAATCGTCGAGCAGTTTCTTATCGTCTTCAGACAAATCGTTCTTTCCTTTGTCGAAAATCCCGTTGTTGATGCCCGCGCTCAACAAATTCTCAAGATTGTAGCGACACGAATCTTCGGTCCCAAAATTCGAGCTGATGGTCTGTCCCTGTATCGTAAGCTGGATTTCGTGGTTTTCGATCTGCGACCCTAGAGAAGCATAGAATTTATGTGTCTTTCCGCCGCCTCGTGCGGGTGGACCGCCGCGACCGTCAAAGAAAATGACTTTGATGCCGTATTTGCGCGACATGGCCGTGATGGTTTCCTTGGCTTTGTAAATGCTCCAGTTGGCCATGAGATAACCGCCGTCTTTCGTCCCGTCCGAGAAGCCGAGCATTACGGTCTGCGTCTTATTGCGATTTTCGAGATGGCGCGCATACTCGGGATTCGTGTAAAGCTGTTCCATGATCTTGTCGGCGCGTCGCAAGTCTTCAACGGCCTCGAAAAGCGGTACGATATCGACCGACGGATTTTGCCAACCCGACAATTTGAACATCGCCAAAGTTTCCAACACGTTCAACGCGCTTTCGTTATTGCTGATGATGTATCGGTTGCACGCCAATTCACCGCTTTTTTGTTGGATTTCGCGCATCGCCTTCATCGAATCGAGCGTTTGGTTGGCGAGTTCGTCGCCCAAATCGGGCGTGTTTTTTTCGGAATGTATTAGCGAGGCGATTTCCATACGTCTTTGTTCGTCGAGCTCGATGTAATCCTGCGGCAAATCCGAATTTTCTGTATGACTTATTTTTTCGATCACCGCATTGTGGATATGGCTGTTCTGGCGTATATCCAAGGAAGCGAAATGAAAACCGAATACTTGGAGTTTGTTTAGTAACGAATCGACTTCTTCTACATACAAAGATTGGTGTTGGTCGACAATTATTTTCCTGATTTCAAGCAAAGCCGACTTGAATTCGTCGGGTGAAAGGAAAAGTTCTCCTTCGGGACTGAATGCCGAACGGTAAATTTTGGACTCGAGTTCGATTACCATCGCCTCTACTTTCGAAAATGTGATCTTGCGTCTCAATTTGCGCATGTCGCGATAGTAGCATTTGAGGATCGAAGTACGCAGGCGGTCGGCTACCTTATACGTGATTTCGGTCGTCACGAACGGATTTCCGTCACGGTCGCCTCCTGGCCAGAATCCAAGGCTTAAAATCGAACCTTTCATGCGGTCGCCTTGATAGACGTTGCGGCAAAGAAAATCGACTATATCGCCGCAGGTATCGTAAAATACGTTTTCGAGATACCATACAAGACTCACGGCTTCGTCGAAAGGTGTCGGTTTTTCTTTTTTGAGGAAAGGCGTCTTGCCGAGTTGGGAAAGCAATCGCTTGATTTCATAAAGATTGTCGGTGCGCACGGCTTCGGTCAAATCGGTGATGATGCCCAAAACGGATCCCGGATAAAATTGGGTCGGATGCGCGGTCAAAACCGTCCTGACCTTGAATTCATCGAGAAAACCCTTTAGTCTTTCACGCAAATCATCGGTTTCGGCGGCATCGCGAACCTCACGCAGCGAGCCTTTTCCTTCGAGATTGTTCACGACCGGAAAAGCCGCATCCTCGATCGCATCGAAAAGTACGATCTGTCGTTCTATATATTGGATGAAACGGAACATCAGATCGATGCGCTCCTTCTCGGTCGGATTGTCCAAATACTTGCCTACGAAAAAGTCTACGATCTGTTCGGGCGTTTCCTGTTTGGCAAATCCTTTTTCGCAAACTTCGGTAAACAAAGGTAAAAATGCACCTGTGTTGTCTATGGCATCAAACGGAAGCGTAAGGAAAACGCTGTTGTACACATTGTATTTAGAGAGCACGTTCCTTTCGAAACGCTCCATTTTGGCAGGCGTATACATGGGTCTTGTTTTTTGCTTTAAGGTATAAAAAAACCCCGAACGTACCGTCGGGGTTCATAACTTGTTAAGTCGTTGGCTTACATATTTTTGAAGATCGTGTGCATCAGACGTTTTTTGTCGTTGATGCTTTCCTCTAGTGAAATCATGGTTTCCGTGCGGTAAACGCCGTCGATGTCGTCTATCATGAAAATGACGTCCTTGGCATGTTTGGTGTCTTTCGCACGGATTTTACAGAAAATGTTGAACTTTCCTGTAGTCACGTGGGCAACGGTTACGAACGGGATTTCGTTGATCCGTTCCAAAACGAATTTGGTCTGTGAAGTATTGTTAAGGAAAACCCCCACGTAAGCGATGAAAGAATAACCAAGTTTTTCATAATCAAGCGTCAAAGAAGAACCCATGATGATTCCGGCGTCTTCCATTTTCTTGACTCTCACGTGGACTGTTCCGGCAGAAATCAAAAGTTTTTTGGCGATGTCAGTGAACGGTACGCGGGTATTGTCAATCAACATGTCCAAAATCTGGTGATCGACTTCATCTAAACGAAACTTGCTCATAATTGTGTATTTGTTTTTATCGGTCTTTGAATTGTCTTAGCAATACAAAAGAAATATTTTTTATTTAATAAAAAAACGAAAAGACTACATTTTTTTTAAACCATTAACAATTTTAACATCGTTTCCTAAGTTAAAATTGGCTTTTTGGCCGATTTCGGGAAAATTTTGCCCGTCATTGGTAAAAACAGCGCCTTTTGCGTCAAGTTCGAAATGCCCGAAGTTATTTTCCAAATCGCCTATCTGTGAAACGTATGCGTTAAATTGGACGGAATTTCCGACAAGTTCTTCTTTGAATTGCGCTGCAAAATTCGTGATTTTATCAATACCATCATAATTTATTCTGACATTTCTGTACACAAAATCAAAAAACGGCGTCATATTTTGAGGAATATTTAAATATTCTTCAATTGCGTTGTTAACTATATCGTTTTCGTGAATTCGCTCAAATCCAGACAGTAAAGCCACGAAGAAATAAAACCGTGTTTGCTCACGCTGGTAATCTTCGGGATAATGCCCGGCTTCTATCAAAATGGTCGGAACACCGCGGAACTGGAAGTTATCACCCACGCAATTGATGTTGAACGAATCGTCGAATCTTCCTACCTGCCCGGGAATTAAAGCCTGTAAAGTCGAATTCATCGCCAAGATTATATGTACCGCCTTTTCACGTGTAATATTCATGTCGCGATTGTGATTATAGGCCGGAGACAGGAACGAAATCGTAGCGGGTTTTCCGGTATTTCCGGCCCCGAAGATCGTACGTTGGTCGTGAAGGTTGTAGCAGTAATCGGGTTCGAATTGTTCGAAAAGCTCGGTAAGTGCTCGGCTTTCAGGCTGTGAAAGATTGTGAAAATCCCTGTTCAGATCGACTGTGTTCGCATTTTCACGCGTATACGCCTTTGCCCCGTCGGGATTGAGCATGGGCACGAAACAGAACGTGTAGTCGGCTAGTAATCTTGCGGCTAACTCCGACCCGCTATCCAACACATTAAAAACATCGAAAAGCGCTTTGGTCGCCGTAGACTCGTTTCCGTGCATTTGCGACCACAACAGGATTTTTGTTTTTCCGTGTCCTTTGTAATACGCAAGCAGCGGTTTTCCTTTGACAGACTGACCAATTTCTTTGACCAATCCGGTCGTACTGTGTTTTTTTAATAACGGAAGGATGTGTTCGAGCGTTATGTAACGTCCGCTGATCGTGTTTTCCTTAAACGTGTCGAAAAGTTCGCGATAATCCATTTGAAAGATATTGGTCGATTGGCCATTTGGCATAGCAAATGTACGCATACATGTTAAAATAGGAAACCTCCAACGCGTAGGCATCGGAGGCTCCAGAACCAATAAAACAAACACAAATTATCGCAAGGCCGAACCTGTTGCTTTGTGTTTATTTACGCAATCGACAACGATTTGGATTCACGAAGCCAGAAATTTTTCGACATCGAAAGTCTTTTCGGGATGTTTTCCGACGGCACCTTTAAAATGAAGTACAAGCTGTTTCAAATCCTCGTCGATATTACCTGTAGGAAAAAACGCTTTCCCCAATCGCACTTCCCTATTTCCGTAATCGAAAGCGACGGGAATTATCGGGACTTGGGCTTTTAAAGCGATATAATAAAACCCTGTTTTGAGCGTATCGACTTTGGAACGAGTGCCTTCGGGCGCGATCGCCATGCGGAAAACATGTTTCTTTTTGAAAATATCGACGATCTCATCCACTTTGTTTTTGTTTCCTGTGCGATCGAGCGGTGCGCCGCCCATCCATCGGAACCAACGTCCCAAAGGAAACCTGAAAAACTCCTTTTTGGCCACGTAATGCATCTCAAGCCCGATGATACCACGCGCGAACATGCCCACGAAAAAGTCGAACATGCTCGTATGCGGCAGGATCATAAGGACGCTTTTCTGTATCGATGCGTCCATGTGTCCCGTGATTTTCCATCCGAGGATTTTGAAGAAAATGAATTTGTACAAGGTCTTTTTCAAATCTTTGAATCTTGAATCCAACAAATAAACAAAAAACCTACATTTACCAAAAATTCTGCATGTTCCGGCGCATTTTAAGTTACCTTCTTCCGATCAACATCCACAGCCGGAATTCCTCCATCAGCAAAACCATAGAAGTTACATGGGCAAACGGCCAGCTCGTGATGGATTCCAAGAACACCAATTATTCGTACGGAAGCCTGCAACGCGTGCTTCGGCTCGGACTCAAGAACATCGGTTTCCAAAAAATCACGAACATGCAGGAAATACTTGTTTTGGGCGTGGCCGGCGGAAGCGTGATCAAAACCCTGACCGACGAAATCGGCTGCAAAGGCCAGATCACGGGTGTGGAAATCGATGCCGAAATCATAAAGGTCGCCAACGAATATTTCGGGCTCGATCGAATTCCGAACTGTGAAATCGTGATCGACGACGCTTTCGAATATGTGCTCAAGACCAAGAAATATTATGATTTAATCATTATCGATGTTTTTCAGGATACGACGATGCCCAACTTCCTGTTCGAGCAATTTTTCGCCGACCGGTTGGGATTCCTGCTCAAAAAAAACGGCTTCATATTGTTCAACACGATGACGCTGAACGGCGAGCACGACGCCAGAAACGAAAAGTACCTTTCATATTTTTCATCTGATTCTTTCGCAACGCGCACCATTCCCAGACTCGAAAACCATAACGAAGTCATAATCATCGAAAAGATTTAGGTGGAAATGCCTACATTTAAGACTCGCTCAATGTATAAACGATACGTCTTAAATGAACCCACACGAACAGCTCATCGAAGAATTCTATGCTGCGTTTTCCGCTCACGAGGCAGAAACCATGGCGAGTTGCTATCATCCTGAAATTGCGTTTTCCGATCCCGCATTCGGTACGCTTCACGGAAAGGACGCAAGCGACATGTGGCGCATGCTCTTGCACAGAAGCAAAGGCAAGCTCCATATAGAGTTTTCCGACATAAAAGCCGACCAACAATGCGGTTCGGCCAAATGGATTGCACGTTATGAGTTCTCGAAAACCGGCCGTCAGGTTACCAACGAAGTGACCGCCAATTTCGTTTTCAAGGACGGATTGATCATTGGGCACAAAGACGACTTCGATTTCGGGAAATGGGCGTCTCAGGCGTTCGGATTCACGGGTTGGCTTATCGGGAATACGGCATTTTTCAAAAATAAGGTCCGAAACCAGGCGCTTGCTTCATTGAAACATTGGCAAAACCAAAACTCCACGCCATGAACAAGGCTTTCCTTCCGCTTTTCTATCTGATCTGGTCCGATGATTTATTGACTCAGAAAGAATTCGAAACCGTACGCGATTTTATTTCCAAGCAAGATTGGATTAGTCCGGATGACAAAAAACGACTTCTTTCAGAAGTAGATGTCTCGAATCCGCCGACACGCGAACTATTGTCGAATTGGAAAACCGCGATTCACGAGACGTTGAAACAAAATCCGAAAGTGACTTCGCTATATGAGCTTTCCACTATTTTATCGGGAAAAGAAACCGCTTTCAGCGAGGCACGAAATTCATTTCTTCAATTAGAGAGCGAACTCGGTATTTTAGGAGAGGAAGTCTTGTCCGGATTCCGGTCTGTACAGGATTCGCTGACTTCCAAATACGACACGGCTTACGGATTCGATGTTTCGAAAATGACCGAAATCCTGGATTCGGACGAAGCGATGATCATCAAACGCGTCAAAGAAATCATCAGCCGAAAAGAATTCGCCTACGAGACCACGACCGACATTGCCAAATACCGCGAAAAAGTACTGCAATGGTGCAAAATACTAGCCGATGAAAACCTCGGAAACATGGCTTTCCCAAAAGAATACGGCGGTGGCGGAAACATGAAGGAGTATTTCTCTATCATGGAAACCCTGAGCTTTCACGATTTGAGCCTCGTGATCAAATTCGGCGTGCAATTCGGGCTTTGGGGCATGAGCGTTTATTTCCTCGGAACTCAAAAACACCATGAAAAATACCTCAAAAAAATCGGGACGCTCGAAATCCCGGGTTGTTTTGCGATGACCGAAACCCATCACGGATCGAACGTGAAAGGTTTGAGGACAACGGCGACTTACAATCATTCCAGCCAAACCTTCAGCATCCATACGCCTTCCAAAAACGACCAGAAAGAATACATCGGCAATGCGGCCAAACACGGGCAAATGGCAACCGTTTTCGCAAAACTCATCATCGATGGTAAGGATTATGGCGTGAATGCGTTCATCGTCCCGATCCGAAATGCCGATATGACCACAGTCGATGGTGTAACCATAGACGATTGCGGCCATAAGATGGGATTAAACGGCGTCGATAACGGCACGATCCGATTTGACAATGTGACAATTCCGAAAGAAAACATGCTCGACCGGTTCGCTTCTGTAAACGAAAACGGAGCATTCGAAAGCCCGATCCCAAGCGACGACCGACGTTTCTTTACGATGCTTGGCACTTTGGTCGGCGGACGCATCGGAATACCGCGATCGGGTCTGTCGGCGATGAAATCAGGATTGACAATCGCGATCCGGTATAGCGACAGGCGTCGTCAGTTTGGGCCCGAAGGCGGATCGGAAGTGCCGATTCTCAATTATCGCATGCATCAAAGACGGCTCATGCCCTATCTCGCGAAGTCGTATGCGCTGCATTTCGCATTGCGTTACCTCACAGACCGCTTTTTGAAACGCACCGAGAACGAGATGCAGGAAATCGAAGCGCTTGCGGCCGGCATGAAAGCCTACACGACCTGGACGGTGCGCGATGGATTGCAGGAATGCCGTGAAGCGATGGGCGGAAAAGGTTATCTGTCTGAAAATCGTATAGACGCGTTGAAGAACGATACCGAAATCTACACGACTTTCGAAGGCGACAACACTGTACTCATGCAATTGGTCGCCAAAAACCGCCTTTCGGTTTTCAGGAAGGAATTCGGGAAACTTGACGTTGCCGGAATGATCACTTACGTATTCGAGAACGCCAAAACCGCGGTCGCCGAGAAAAATCCTATCATAACAAGACGTACCGACGAAGCCCACTTGCTCGATGTCGACTTTCATCTGCAGGCATTCCAATATCGAGAGAAAACTATTTTGGCATCGGCCGCGAGGCGACTTAAAAAGCTTATCGATTCGGGTATGGATGCGTACGACGCCTTCAACGTGACCCAACATCAGATGATAGACGTCGCGACGGCTTATCTGGAGCGTGTCATTCTTGAACAGTTTCAAAAAAGTATAATTGCGACCGAAGATGTGGCGTGCAAAAAGCGGCTCGAACAATTGCGCAACCTGTTCGCGTTGTATCAGATTGAAGTGCATAAAGGTTGGTATCTTGAGGACGGCTATATGGAAAACGCCAAAACCAAAGCGATACGCAAGCTCGTAAACCAATTGTGTTGGGATATCCGAATTGACGCCGTTCCGCTGGTCGATGCTTTCGCCATACCCGAAAACTGTTTGGGAGCCGAAATTTTGAAGGGTTGAAGCGAATTCCTAAATTCGTCCAAACCGAACCAACTTCTTAACTTATGCACATCGGCAAACAATACAAACTCGTCGAATTTCTGATCTGGACGCGTCGCGACATCTATTGGCTGTTAGGGCTGGCCGCAATCCCGACCACACTTTACGCCGTTCTCGGATGGAAATGGATAGCGATCCCATGGGTGCCGATTGCCGTTATCGGTACGGCAGCCGCTTTTATCATCGGATTCAAGAACACCCAAACCTACAACCGATTGTGGGAAGCCCGGCAAATTTGGGGCGCCATCGTCAATACGAGCCGCAGTTGGGGCATTTTGTCGCGTGATTTCGTAAAAGCCGACGCATCGGTACATTCGGAATTGATGCTGCGTCATTGCGCGTGGCTCACCGCTTTGCGTTATCAGCTTCGCGAAACACGAGGATGGGAAAACACCAACAAGCCGCATTTCAAGGAATACCGCAAATTCTATTCGATTCCGGAATGGGAAACACCCTTGGAAGACGAACTCAAAAAGTATCTGCCTGAATCGGAACTGGCGTATGTGTTGTCCAAGAAAAACCGCGCCACCCAACTTATAGCGATACAATCCAAGCGGTTGAAAGAACTTCGCGAGCGCAACCAAATAGCAGAATTCGAATATGTCGAACTTGCGCAAACGCTGTCAAACCTTTACGAACAGCAAGGAAAGTGCGAACGCATCAAGAATTTCCCGTATCCGAGACAGTTCGCGAGCCTGACGATGTTTTTCGTTTGGCTGTTCGTGTTTTTGCTTCCGTTGGGCATGCTCAATGAATTCGCCAAGATCGGTCCGGAATGCGTTTGGTTCGCGATCCCGTTCAGCACCGTGGTTTCGTGGGTATTCACGTCTATGGATCGCGTGGGCGAAGCTACCGAAAACCCGTTCGAAGGCAGCGCGAACGACATTCCGATGGCGAGCTTGAGCCGCACCATAGAAATTGATTTGCGCGACATGCTCGACGAAGAAAACTTGCCGCCGCCTATCGCCGCCAAAAACAATATTGTGTTATGACGGACGAAAAAGAACTACTTGCAGGCGCACTTGGTCAATTTGCAGGGCTTTCGATTCAGGATTTCGAATTGTCGCGCGATTTTTGGGAATACCGCGAATTCTCGAAAGGCGAATTTTATAACGAGTACAGAAACGTTTGCAAATACCTCGGGTTTATCCTCGACGGGGTTTTCCGCACGTATTATGTAGATGACCGCACCGATGAGGAGAAGAACGTGTTTTTCTTTTCGAAACATCAAGTCGTGGTGTCCTTCCAGAGCTTTATCGCACAAGCGCCTTGTAATTACTATACCCAATCGATGACGGCCTCACGCATTTTTTACATCCATGTCGATGATCTCCAGAAGCTTTACAAACAATCGCACGCATGGGAAAAATTGGGCAGGTTGATCGCAGAAACCGCGTTTTCGATGTCGCTGAGACGAACCGAAGGCTTTATGTTCCTTTCGCCCGAACAGCGGTATCTGGATTTGATGAACGATCATCCGGACATCTTCAATGCGATCCCGTTGTATCATATTTCGTCTTATCTCGGAATCCAAGGCCCGTCTTTGAGTAGGATACGTAAGCGTTTGGTTAAAAAATGATTCTTTAATTTTTTATTCTTTATCAGGTCGAATAAAAAATAAATAATAAATATCACATTTTAACCCAAGTTAAAATTTTATCCAACTGAACATCAGAACTTTGTATCAGTAAAATCATTAATTAAAAAACATACTGATATGAAAACTATTGATTCTAAAACCGTCGTATTCGTCACCGGAGCTTTCGTAACCCATAAAGGATGGGAACCGTGGAAAGAATATTTCGAAAGCAAAGGCTACACCACGTACAATCCGGCCTGGCCGCACAAAGAAGGTACGGCCAAGGAATTGCGCGACAAAGCGCCAAACGATATCCCATTGGCACGGTTGACGTTGACCGAACTCATCGACCATTATGCCAACTTCATCAAACAATTGCCCGAAAAACCGATCATCATCGGACATTCTTTAGGCGGCATGATTACCCAAATTTTGATTAACAAAGGTTTGGGCGTAGCGGGAATCGCGATACATCCGGTTCCGCCTCAACCCGTAATCCCTTATGAATTGTCGTTTTTGAGAGCCGGATATAAAGTTTTGGGCTTGTTCACATCGCTCGACAAAACGTACACCATGTCGCTTTCCGACTGGCAATACGCGTTCACGAACGGCATGACGCTCGAAGAACAGAAGAAATCGTGGGAAGAAAACGTGATTCCCGAATCGAAAACCGTGGCCCGTGGCGGATTGACTTCCGCAGCCAAAGTCGATTTCAAAAAACCGCACGTACCGTTGCTGATCGTTTCGGGAAGCACCGACAACATCATTCCGGCATCGATGAACCTAAGAAACTTCAAAGCTTACAAGACACCGGGTTCGGTTACCGATTACAAGGAATTCAAAGGCAAGAACCATTTCGTGTTGAGCTTGCCGACCTGGAAAGAAGAAGCCGATTACATTTTGGATTGGATCGACCGGAACTAAAAGGTTTTTAGCCACGAATGGCACGAATTTCACTAATCTATTTGTGACATTCGTGCCATTCGTGGCTTATATTTTTCCCCAATCCAATTTGGGATCGTACCACAAAGAACCGTTTTTGACTACCAAAGGCGAATCGATGTTGTTCGTGTACAACGCACCCGTTCCCAAACCTTGCGGCATAAGATTACCCAAAGTGTATGTCCATTGGGCGATGGCATTCAGGCCGATGTTGCTTTCCAAAGCCGATGTGATCCACCAGCCGATGTTTCGCGCTTCGGCCAAATCGATCCATTGCTGCGAACCTCGAAAACCACCGACAAAATTGGGCTTTAAAATAATGTACTGAGGTTTGATTTTGTCCAGAAGATCGGCTTTTTCCTGAGCTGTAAAAACACCGATAAGTTCTTCGTCCAAAGCAATAGGGAAAGGCGTGTCCGAACACAGTTTTGCCATTTTGTCAGTTTGATTTTTCGCTATAGGTTGCTCAATACTATGTAATTCAAAACCAAACAATTGATTTAGTTTATCTAAAGCCGAATCGTATGTAAAAGCACCGTTCGCATCTACCCTGATTTCAATTTGTCCAGACGTGAAATTCGACCGTATGAACCGCAATAAATCGAGTTCTTTCTCGAAATCGATAGCCCCGATTTTGAGTTTTATGCAACTGAAACCCGAAGCGATTTTCTCGCGGATCTGTTCCAACATATACGCCTCGTTTCCCATCCACACCAAGCCGTTTATGGCAATCGATTTTTGCCCGTTCGTGAATTCGGAAGGAAATAATACGAATGGATTTTCGCTTTCCAAAGAACGGAAAGCCATCTCAATCCCAAACTGGATCGACGGAAACTCG
Organism: Flavobacterium agri; assembly: GCF_013401995.1. GTDB lineage: Bacteria > Bacteroidota > Bacteroidia > Flavobacteriales > Flavobacteriaceae > Flavobacterium > Flavobacterium agri. Next base: position 584,176 of record NZ_JACBJI010000001.1, on the reverse strand, counting down.
ACAAACGATTCCCAAAGCACCTTTTCCCCTAAATGGATATTCTTGCAAACCCATTGGAGTTTTTGTTCGTAATCGGGCCTATCGTCTACGCTTAGGCCGCGAAGAAGCCCGCACTCGCCTATTCCGGTTTTCCCGTCGTGTTCCAAAAACAAAAACCAGGTTTCCTTTTGCGTGAGTACGCCGCGAGACGTTCCCGACGGACGCTTGAAGTTCAGGTCGTATCGCTTGTAAGTGGCTTTCAAATCAGTCTTCGAGAAGTTTAATGATCTTGTCGTAGTCTTTAGAATCGAAGCCCGCTTTCTTGAGGTCGGCGAAATCTTTCTTGACGCGTTCCTTCCAGCTTGTCGCCGTGTTCACGTTCTCGCCTTTGTATTTGCGATAGATGTCGCGGGCGCGCGAAAAATCGTCGCTGAGCAAAAGTGTGTGGGCTTTGCCGAGTTTGAGCAACAAATCGGAATCGTCGAGCTTCTCGCCTTCCTCGAACATCTGCCTGGCTTTGGTAAATTGGCGCGAATACAGATAATTCAAGCCTTGGCTGTAGTAATCTTTTGAATTGGCGTTGCCGTTGGCGAAGATGGCCGAATTCATGAGATCGATGGACTTGTCGTAACGCGCTGCGGCGAAATGTTGTTGGACTTGCGTGCGAATCGCCGTAAGCAACCCTTTGTTGGCCGATTTGCTGTCGAGGCAATTGTCACCGAAATCGCGGAATGCCTTGGCTTTTTCCTCTACTAACAGTTTCTGGTATTCGTCGAACGTGTATTTGAACGTAAATTGGTCGAGCACGCAGGTACAAAGACTTTCGGAATCGGTCATGAGTTGGGCAAGCCCTGATGTACCGCATAATTCGAGAACCGACTTTTTGTTTTCGTTCGTCCAGCCCGTACTTGCTTTTTTATCGACCCAAGGCACGACTTCGAGCACGATTTTCTGTTTCATGATCCAGTTGTCGCTTTCGAATCCGAAATAGACGATCGGCGCGTTGAGGCAAAGCGATCGGCCCGTGACGAGCTTGACTTCTTTACTAACGGCTTTATTTTGATAAATACAGGCTTTTTCGGTTTTTCCCGATGTGCGATAATCCTCGGATTTGTCCTTGTCTGTAAAGACCGCGTATTTGCATTTGTCATCTCCAGAAATTTTCGACAACAAGAACACCGCTCCGGCCGAACCTTGGCTGATGCCCGAAGGATCGGGAATCGATTTGAGCAAAGACACCAAACTGTTGGCCATTTGCTGGTTTTCGTCGAGAACGGTGATACGGTAGACGAATTCGGTCGTGCCCAGCGGGAAATTCTCGCTTTTGACTACGACGCGTTCGCCTGCGGGAACGATGATTTCGCGTGAGGTCGCGCGGTCTTTGTCCCAATAGCCGGTTTGGGCGAAAAGGCTCGTCGTGAAAACGCTCACAGCGGAAAGGAATATTGTTTTTGATACGGTCATTCTGCGTGTGTTTGATGCAGCCCGGATGGAAGAGGAAAGCCTTTTGAACGAAAAGCTATTTTTTGTACGTGTGCCAAAGCGACCAAAGGAAGCTATTGGCGCGCGGTTCAAAAAAAGCTTTTGGGTGAAAGCTTGGAACGTACAGCCGGAATTTGCTGCCAAAAGTACTAAACGGAAAAACCATTTAAAAATTTGAGTTACCGTTTGTTTCGGACAATCAGAATTATTTTAAACAAATAAGATAGTTAAGGAAGTTAAGATCACACCGAAACTGAGCGCAACAAACTTAACTATCTTAATAGTGAAAAGAAAATTAAAGATCTATAGAGTCACCTATCGGTAAAAGCATCAAATCTTTCCCCGCCTCATAAAACTTGCGCTTGGCGTCCTCCTGATTGATCTTGATGTAACCGAAAGTATCGTAATGATAGCCCAAAACCTTATCGCATTCGACGAAATCGGAAGCCGTTATCGCATCGTCCACATCCATCGTGTAATTGCTTCCGATGGGCAAAATCGCCAAATCGAGCTTGGTGCGCAACGCGATGAGCTGCATGTCGTAAGTCAGCGAGGTGTCGCCGGCAATGTAAACGTTTTTGTGTTCGCCTTCGATCACGAATCCGCCGGGATTTCCGCCCGGAGAACCGTCGGGGAATGTGCTCGAGTGCAACGCGATCACGTATTTCACTTTTCCGAAATCGAAATTCCAGGTTCCTCCGTAATTCATTCCGTGCGATTTGAAGCCTTTTTTCTCGTAGTACGAAGCGATTTCGGCATTCGAAACGATCATCGCGCCCGTGCGTTTGGCAATGGCTTCTACGTCGAGCACATGATCACCGTGGGCGTGAGTCACAAGGATGTAATCGGCTTTCAGGTCTTCTATATTAATGTGCGAAGCGAGTTCGTTCGCGGAAATGTAAGGGTCGACGATAATATGGCGTCCGCTGACTTCTATGGCAAGACTGGCGTGGCCGAGGTATGTGATTTTCATGTTTTTGATTTGTTGATTTTTTATTCTTTATTTTCCATTAGTGAGGATTCGTCAGCGCGACATAAATCTGCACGAAAATATCCTGAAGGAAATAAATGAACGAAAGCGAAAGCAGCACCGACATTAAAAATGTGCTGATGGCGAGTTTTTTGAGTTCGGGATCGAGTTTTCTCGGCTCCTTATTTTTGGCGACCCTGCCAAGATGCGCCAACATAGGCAGAAAAGCGATCAGGTAAATGTATTGGCCCGCGGTGAATCCGTCGAGAATCGAAAATATCACGACCATGAGCATGGCCGAAACTACTAGGAAGAAATGGTATTTCTTGGCGGCTGCGCCTCCGATTTTGACGACAATCGTATTTTTTCCGGATTTCCTATCCGATTCCTCGTCGCGCATGTTGTTCAGGTTCAAAACCCCGACGCTCAAAAACCCGACGGCGGTCGCCGGCAAGATGAGTTTGGGATCGATTTCCTTCATGAACATGAAATAGATGCCCAGCGTACTTACATATCCGAAGAAAACCAACACGAACAAGTCGCCATAACCGCGATAGCCATAAGCCGTATTCCCAACCGTATAACGGATTGCCGAAGCGACGGCCAGGAATCCGAGGAAAAGAAACGCGAGCGAATACAGCAAATACTTCTCTTTGAACGAGAAATAAATCAGAGCGACGGCCGAAATCATCGTGAGCACCGAAGTCACGACCATGGCGCGTTTCATCTGCGCAGGCGAAATCACGCCGCTTTGCACGGCACGCGTCGGCCCGATGCGGTCGGCGTTGTCGGTTCCTTTGACACCGTCTCCGTAATCGTTGGCGAAATTGGACAGAATCTGCAACAGCAAAGTCGTCGTTAGTGCGAAGAACACGATATTCCAGTTGAACGTGCTTTGCGACATGGCGTAAAAACAGCCGATCAGGATTCCCGAAACGGAAAGTGGTAAGGTTCGTACGCGTGCGGCTTCAATCCAGTGTTTCATTGAATTTGGAAATTTGGGAATTTGAAAATTTGAAAATGGCTCATTAAGTCGATTACTTCTCGTTTGAGGCTTTTGCCCTGGTTTACTTTGACGAATATTCTCATAGGTTCAATTTTAAATAAAAACTTCAACTCACTTCAAGCTTCATTTCCAAATTTTCAAATTATCTAATTTTCAAATTCAGTTTACATCCAATTGCTATCGCTCGTCTCCATCTCGTACAGCCATTTGTTCACGTAACCCTTGATTACGGTATAATCGCCGAGCTGGAACGACAGGTTTCCGCCCGCGGTGTAAATCGTGAGATAACCGATATCGGCCGATTTGTGCCAAAACAGCTGCGAAACCGACAACGCCTGGATTTTTTCAGGCTCGATGATCTGGTTTGCTATATCCCAAGCGCCGCTTTGTTTTATGATGAATTTATCGTGGATGAACAGGCGGTAATTGCGGAAACCGAAATACAGCATCAAACCGCGCAGTATCGTCCACAGCGGAAAAACCCACAGGAAATCGGAAAGAACGTCGGATGGGATCGCCATATAGGCTATACCTAAAGGTAACACAATTGACAGGAATATCGAAAACACGAGCTTGCGATAATTCGGCTGCAGCATAACCCCTTTTTCGGGAATCGATTTGAACAATAGCTTGAGGATCGAATCGCGTTCGCGTGCGTCACAACCCGGGATTTCGATCGCCGAACGCTTCTTTTCCTCTTCGCCTCCGGTAGCTTGCCTGATACGCAATTCCAGAATGTCGAGCTTTTTTTGGAAATAGTTTTGGGAAACCGTCGTGATCTGGACTTTTTCGGGTTTGATAATTGTAGATTTGGTGTTGATGAGCCCGAAAGACAACAGCAACGATCCTTTTTGCCTTGCAATCCTGAAGCCGTAATATCGGATGATGACGCGAAGCACATTGATCACGAGTATCGCCAGCAACAGCATACCGACGAGGATCATCCCGGTTTTCAACGCAAGCGATTCACCCACGTAATTGTCGATGTTGGCCTCATACTTTGAACTCTCCATGAAACGGTGCACGTTTTCGTAAACCGTTGCGAAAAAAGCAAGGATCACGCCCAGCGTTCTCAGGTAATTCGATGTGATGCCATATTTGAAAAGACTGAAGAAACTGATGTTGATGAACGGTTTTTCGGATGCGTCCAAGGTTTCTGATGCTTCCGGATTCGAAACGTCAGATTTGATTTTTCCCGAATTCTCAAGCAGGCGTTCCTTGAGCGCGAGTGCCAAACCGTGAGAAATCGCACGGATCTTGCCTTCTTTTTTGTTCGAGCCTGCCGTGTCCACGTCGAGCGCGTAAACCCCGATGATGCGCTGCAAAAGCGATTGTCCGATGTTTACCTGCTGGATTTTGCCGAGTTGGATGACGGTTTTCGATTTGTTGAGGATGCCTTCCGTAATAACGAATTCCTCGTTTTCCTCATCGATCCAGAACGTGAAATTACGGTAGCGCAACCATCCGACGACGATCGCGATGACCAGGAAAATGGCAATCGTCATCAATCCGACGATGATTTTTTTATTGTTGAGATTTACGGCAAGTACGATCAGCATCGGGAATAACGCACGTCCCCATTCCTGTACGGTGTGGGCGAACATGATCAAAATCCCGATTTTGGATTGCCGTTGCGGGCTGCTGAAATCTGCCACGTTTACAGTTCTTTTCTGATTTTGCCCATGAGCAGTTGCTTGATGTTCTCGGCCTGTTCTTTTTCGATGCCGGGAATCTCGATATCGCTTTGATGGCCGCCCGCGGTGAATATCTCGATTTTGGCCAACCCGAAAATACGCGAGATAGCACCTTCGTGCAACGCTACATGCTGTACGCGATTGTACGGGATTACCATCGTATGGGTTGCGATTACGCCATCTCTATACAACACATCGTGCTCGCGGAACGCAAATCCTTTCTTGGAAAAACTCAGGCGCGAAAACCACACGGCAATCAAAATCAACACGACATATGACAATCCGAAATACGAGGCGTAACCGCGAAATTCCTGTTGGAAATAATACACCAATCCGAGCGCGATGCCGACAACCAAAAAAATGATAGCCTCGACTATGAGGATCACTTTCCAGTAATCGCTATGGATTTTGTTGAACTTGACCTCTTCGAAGCGAGGAAGGCTCGTAACGTCTAAGGTATTATTCGTGAACTCCATGAATAAAATCGAGATTTACATTAAGACAAAAATGTCATTTAAACCGTACCAACTCAGGCACTTTTTTATGGAATCCACTTCTTCTCAAAATTCGGCTTCCTCTTTTCAAGGAAAGCGTTGCGTCCTTCAACCGCTTCGTCCGTCATATACGCCAAGCGTGTCGCTTCACCTGCAAAAACCTGTTGTCCGACCATACCGTCGTCGGTAAGGTTCATCGCGAATTTGAGCATTTTTATCGAAGTCGGCGATTTCGCAAGGATTTCCTGCGCCCATTCGTAAGCGGTAGATTCGAGCTCGTCGTGTGGAATCACGGCATTCACCATGCCCATTTCGAAAGCTTCCTGAGCCGAGTAATTGCGTCCGAGGAAGAAAATCTCACGCGCTTTTTTCTGTCCGACCATTTTGGCGAGATAAGCCGATCCGTAACCGCCGTCGAAACTCGTGACGTCGGCATCGGTTTGTTTGAAGATCGCGTGTTCCTTGCTCGCCAACGTCAAATCGCAAACCACGTGAAGACTGTGCCCGCCACCGACGGCCCATCCCGGTACGACCGCAATGACGGCTTTCGGCATAAAACGGATCAGACGTTGCACTTCGAGGATATTAAGGCGATGCATGCCGTCTTCGCCAACGTAACCTTGGTGGCCGCGCGCTTTTTGGTCGCCTCCGCTGCAAAAACTCCAGATGCCGTCCTTTGTAGAAGGACCTTCGGCAGACAACAAGACCACGCCGATCGACGTGTCTTCCTGCGCATCGTAAAACGCCTGGTACAACTCGCTTGTGGTTTTTGGGCGGAAAGCGTTCCTCACATCGGGGCGGTTGAACGCGATTCGCGCCACGCCATTGCATTTCTTATACGTGATATCTTCGAATTCTTTGGCGACTTGCCAGTTAATTTCTGCCATTTTTCAGGATTGTTTGCGTAAAAATAGTACTTTTCGGCCGCATAAAAATTAGCTGTACATGAAAAAATACGTTGCCTCTTTGGCCTTCCTGACCGTCGCCTTTTCGGGTTTTTCGCAAAAATATGAGTTCCAAACCGTTAAGGATCTCGAGTGCGAACCCGTCATTTCACAAGGGCAAACGGGAACTTGCTGGAGTTTTTCCTCTACTTCGTTCCTCGAATCTGAAATTTATCGCATCAACGGAAAGCACATTGATCTTTCCGAAATGTATAACGTACGCCACACTTATCCGAAAAAAGCGTGGAATTACATCATGCGCCAAGGCAATGCCCAATTTGGCGAAGGCGGACTGAACCACGACGTGATCAACAGTGCTCGCGATTTCGGCATCGTCCCTGTGAGTGCGTTTTCGGGAATGACCGAAGGACAGAAAGCCCACAACCATGCCCAAATGGTAAAGGAACTCGACGCTTTGGTCAAAGAGAACGCGAAGAAACCCGATCCGGCGTGGCAGAATAAAGTAGACGCCGTTCTCGAAAAATACATGGGTAAAGACGTGACCGGATTCACGTACGAAGGCAAGACCTACACGCCTAAGTCGTTCCTTGAAATGACAAAACTTAAGCTTAATGATTACGTGACGATTACCTCGTTTACGCAATCACCGTTTTATTCGAATTTCATCCTCGATATTCCCGACAATTTCTCGTACGGAAAAATGTATAATGTGCCGCTAGACGAATTCATTGCCAACATCAACAACGCACTCGATAAAGGCTATACGCTCGCGCTCGATGCCGACGTAAGCGAAAGGACGTTTTCTGGCAAATATGGGATTGCCGTGGTTCCGCAAAACGAGGCCGACGAGAAATTGATCCTTACCGAAATCAAGCCTGAAAAAGAAATCACCCAACAATTCCGCCAGGCCGAATTCGAGAACTTCAACACGACAGACGACCACCTGATGCACATCGTTGGCAAAGTGAAAGACCAAAAAGGAAACGTGTACTACAAAGTCAAGAATTCATGGGGAAGCGATCCTGAAAAAGTCGCGAACGGCGGATTCGTCTATATGAGCGTGCCTTACATGCGCCTCAAGGCGATTTCGGTCATGGTGCACAAAAAAGCATTGTTGTCGAAAACCAAAAAGGAATTGGATTTGTAATAATCTGGATCAAAAACCATAAAAAACGGGAGTTCAAAATGACTCCCGTTTTCTTTTTGCCTTCAGAAAATCTGTAAATCTACTTTCTACCAATCTGTTTTCTGCCCTCATCCAAACTTCACTCCCGTCATCGTCAACGAACCGCCAACGGCCTTGTCGTTAAAGAAACCGACGTCATCTTTAGAATCCTGCAAAGCCATCGTATAGAGTAAAGGATAATAATGATCGGGTGTCGGAATCGCAAGTTTTGCCGCCGGATTGAGCTTCTCATAATCGATGAGCGCCTTGAAATCTCCGTTGCCGATGCGTTCCTTAAAAATCGTATTCATTTCAATAGCCCAATCGTAACCGTATTCGGGTTCGTTGAGCTTGTCCCATGCGACCATGCGCAGGTTGTGCACCATATTTCCGCTTCCGATGATCAAAACGCCTTTTTTGCGCAACGCCTTGAGTTGTTTGGCAAGGTTGTAATGATATTCGGGCGGTTTGTGATAATCGATGCTGAACTGCAACACCGGAATGTCAGCATCGGGATACATATGTCTTACGACGCTCCAAGTACCGTGATCCAAACCCCAATCGTGATCGAGCCCGACGTTGGTTTCCGAAAACAAAGAAGCCGTTTCCCTGGCCAATTGCGCACTTCCGGGCGCGGGATATTGCACGTCGAAAAGCGCTTGAGGAAATCCTCCGAAATCGTGGATCGTTTTCGGGATATCTATTGCCGTTACGTGAGTGCCTTTTGTAAGCCAATGTGCCGAGATTACAAGCACGGCTTTGGGTTTCGGGATTTCTTTGCCGAATTTTGCCCAGGTTTGCGAAAACTCATTGTCTTCAATCGCGTTCATAGGAGAACCGTGTCCGATAAACAAAACCGGATGCGAAATATCTTCTTCTGATAAGTCTTTGGTCCAATTGTAAAATGGTTGTGTCGAAGCCATAAGCGTCCCTCCTAGTATCGTTTTGATGAAATCCTTTCGGTTCATACAACATTTGTATATACAAATATATGGTTTTAAGTAGGGATGCGAACTAGTTTAAACACCAAATTAACGTTTACGCAAATTGTGGATTTGCCTGTGATGGCGAAGAATGTGGACGATCGCATGTTCAGCAAGCTGTTCTATATCGTAACGTTGCTTCCAGCCTGTTAGCATTTTGGACGACTCGTCGTACGTTTCGAGCTCATCATCGGTAATATCGGCAAAAACGCTTTGGGTGAATCGCATCATGTCGTCGAGCGCATCGCAATACGATTGGGAATCGTGCAGTAAAATTCTGGGCGGTCGGTCGTTGATATGACCGTTGCGGTTCATGATGGTCGTCGCATATCCGAATCCCGCGTATACCACATGCGTCAAAATCGTCTGTATGGAACGGCAATCGGGATTTGCGGTTTTAGAATCGGCGATTTCGATAAGTTGTTCTGCAGAAATCGATCGAACCGTCGCTTTCAGGCCATCGACGGCATTTCCGTAGATTTCGAGCAATGCGTTTACCGCGCCTTTTCCTTGCATATCACTTCAAAAGATGGATGCCGTCCGGTTTGATTTCGATTTTGCGCTCCTTATACAAAGCGCCGATCGCTTTCTTGAACGTCTTCTTGCTCATTTGCAACACCGATTTGATGTCTTCGGGTGAACTTTCGTCGTTGAGTCGTAAAAACCCGCGTCCCGATTGCAATTTTTCGAGAATTTTGGCGGCGTTCGGTTCAACTTTCTCATATCCTTGTTTTTCAAGCGATACGTCGATTTTGTTTCCGGGACGGATTTTCTTGATGAAGCCCGCCAATCGGTCTCCGGGTTTTATGTTTTCGTCGAACACTTCGCTTTGGAACAAAAGTCCTTTGTGCTGCTCGTTGATGATCACGTTTATTCCGGCTTCGGTAATGTGGGAAACGATCAAATCGACCTCGTCACCTACTTCGACACTAAGGTTTTCATTGTCGAGGAATTGGTTGGTCTTGCTCGATCCGACCAAACGGTTCGACTTTTCGTCGAGGAACATATAGACGATATAGCGCTTGCCTTTCTCCATTTTTCGCGCCTGTTCGGCAAACGGCACGAACAGATCCTTTTCCATTCCCCAATCCATGAACGCACCGAATTCGTTGGTGTAATTCACGCGAAGCAAAGCGAACTCGTTCAGGTAAATATACGGCTCGAGCGTCGTGGCGACTTTGCGCTCTTCATGGTCGAGGTACACGAAAACATCAACTTCCTGATCTATTTCATAGCGAAGCGGCACGTATTTGTTAGGCAACAGCACTTCTTCGGAACCATCGCCCAAATAAAGTCCGACCTTGGTTTCACGAAGTATTTTAAGCGTGTTGTATTTACCGATTTTAATCATTTGTAAACGTTTATAAACGTTTGTATACGTTTAATTGCGGCCAAAGGTACGAAGTAAAATCTGCAATCTTTTCGCTCAAATCGATAAGGTCTATAATCTTTGCCATTGCGAACTTTGAGTTTAAAACCCGAATTTATGGCAACCAAGAACAAATCATCCAAACAAGCCCCGTGTTGGAAAGGTTACGAACGCATCGGAAACAAAAAGAAAAACGGAAAGGAAGTACCGAATTGCGTGCCGAAGAAAAAAGGCTGAGTACTATTCGCTTAGGATTCGAATTGCTTCGGAATTCCCCATTCGCTCCACGATCCGTCATAAACCGACACCGAAAAATATCCTACAACAGTCGCAGCCAAAGCGCCGATACACGCGGTAACACCCGAACCACAACTGAAAATAAGATTCGTGTCTTTAGGAAAATCGGCTAATAATGCAGTCAAGTCTTCACGACTTTTCATTCGCGCTCCATTTGTAAATTCGGCAAAATGCATATTGATCGACGTCGGTATATTACCGCGAAGCAAACCTTTTCGCGGTTCGTCTTCAAGTGCGTTAAATCGGTTCGGATGTCTCAAATCGAAAACTTGTGCCGATTTTTGTGCGATAGCGTGTTCGACCTCTTTTTTGGAAACGAAATACCCGCTTTTGGAAGTAGCCAAAAAATCGCCTGCTTTCTCAGCTTTTAGATGTAGTGCAACAGTCGGAAACCCACATTTTTTCCATTCGACTAATCCGCCGTCGAGGACATAAGCATCAAATCCCATAGAACGGAACATCCACCAAACGCGCGCACTCGAATACACGCCTTTGTTATCGTAAATGACAACGGTGTTGTCGTTGTCGATTCCCAATAATTGCGCTTCCCGGTTGAATTTCGATTCAGAAATCATCATGTGCGGCAAATCCGAATCCAAGTCACTGAAACGTCGTTCAAGGTCAAAGAAAACGGCATTCGGGATCACATCGATAGTGTAGTCGATATTCTTCGCGACAGGATTTGCAAGGCTTGCATCGAGTACGATAAGTTTCGGATCATCGAGATTATTATACAACCAATCTGCCGAAACCAACGCCATCAGTCGAGGTTTTTGAAATAGTTTTTAAGCACGGCGTCGTTTTGTTTTTCGGGTGTGAAAATCTCCAAAATCGCTTTTTGTTTCGAGGCGTAAAGTGATGAAAGACCTTTGTCCAACGAATTTTCATCAGTAGAAGCGATATATTCGAATCCGTACATTTTAGCCAGATGTTCGGCCGTCAAATGGTGCGATGTCTCGAAAAACGTGTTGAATACCTTGTTTTCGGAATGTCCCGGAAGAATCCTGAAAATCCCGCCACCCGAATTGTTGACGATGATGATCTTGAAATCGTTCGGGACATAATTGTTCCAAAGTGCGTTGCTGTCGTAGAAAAAACTGATGTCGCCCGTAATGAGGATCGTTGGTTTTGAGGAAGCGGTTGCGGCACCGAGCGCAGTCGAGGTGCTGCCGTCAATCCCGCTCGTGCCTCGATTGCAATACACCAAAAGCGACGGATCGACATCGAACAATTGGGCATACCGTATCGCCGCGCTGTTCGAAATCTGCAAAAGCGAATCTTTGGGCAATGTCGGCAGTAATTTTCCGAATACCTTGAAATCGGAATACGGCGCCTTTTCGAAAAACTCCGCATGCTTTTTGGCACGCAGTTGCATCACAGCTGCGGCTTTCTTGGCGTAATCACTCTTGACGTTCTTCGTGAAAGGCAAAATCTGTTGGAAGAAATCGTTCGGATTGGCCACGAAATGATGCGCCAGACAACCAAACGTATTGTAAGCGCGCAACGGATCGATGTGCCAATGATGCTCGGGCTGGTATTTCCGAAGCCATGCCTTGACGCGCTTGGAAACGATCATACCGCCAAAAGTGATCAGGATTTCGGGACGGAAAGCCTCGAAATCCTTTTCATTGAAAGGTGTGATGATGGTGTCGATATTCGAGATGAAGTCGGGATGATGCAAATTCGACGTCACTTCGGTCATCACGACCACAGACGGATCGTTCGCCCAATTCTCAAGAATTTCGGCATCGATTTCGCCTGGTTCGTCAGATCCGACCAAAACCAGTTTCTTCTTGGCCGCATTCCAGATATTGGTCGAAGCGATGATATCCTCAACCGAAATATTGCGGTAAATCTTGGCCGTAGCCGAAATCGTCGCGTCTACCGAAATCTTCTTGACCGTCTCGTAAAGGGGCTCTTCAAATGGTACGTTGATGTGCGTCGGGCCTTTTTTGATATACGCCTTGTTGATCGCCTCGTTTATCTTCTCGTCGTTTTCTTCTGATGCTTCCTCGGTGAGATTGGCGTTGTAAAGCGAATGGTTTTCGAAAACGTTGCGCTGACGGATCGTCTGTCCGTCGCCGATGTCGATTTTGGAAACCGGACGATCTGCCGAAATCACGATCAGCGGAATCTGGCTGTAAAAAGCCTCGGCCACCGCCGGATAATAATTGAGCAAGGCTGAACCGGACGTACACAAAAGCGCGACAGGTTTCTTGATTTGTTGTGCGATGCCAAGTGCGAAGAAAGCGGCACAACGCTCATCCGCAATGCTGTAACACGTGAATTCAGGATGGTTGGCAAACCCGATGGTCAGCGGCGCATTGCGCGATCCGGGCGATATGACTACGGTAGTGACTCCTTTTGCGAGGCAAATTTGCAGTACGCTCTGCGCCAAAGGTATTTTAGGATAAATCATTGAGTGGATTTTCGATGGTTTCGGATACATAAACAGACATTGCCATTAAAAAACTATATTTGCGCAAAGGCCCGAAAACCGGCACTAAATTACTAAAAAATGGCAAGTCGAACGCTACCGAAACTCTTGTTTTTTGTGCTGTTCTGCGCGTTTCCGATGTTCGGGCAGACGCCGTTTCCGTTCAACGAATCGGGATTTGCATCGGTGATGAAACAGGCCAAGGCCGAAAACAAACCTGTGCTGTACATGTTTTACGCATCCTGGTGTCCGCATTGCCACAAAATGAGAGAGGAAATTTTTCCCGAACCCGAAGTCGCGGCCTTGCTCAACAGAAACTTTCTCGTCGCGGCCCAGGATGTTGAACTCGACGGCGGACGTACGATCGCGCGTAAATTCAACGTCACGTCCTACCCGACTTTCGTAGTGCTCGACCCAAACGGTGAACTGCTTTACGGATTCAACGGCGAACTTAAAAAACCCGATTTCATCAAGGAAATCACCGATGCGGCCGATGAGGAAAAACAACTGCCTTACCTTAAAAAAGCATTCGGCAATGAGCCCTCAGACGGAAATCGTGCGCTTGCGTTGATCATGGCGCTGCGAAAGGCCGGCCAACCTACTTCGAACGTCGCGACACGTTATTTTTCCACCCAGAAAGAAGAACAGCTCGTAAGCGCGCTCAACTGGAAAATCATCGCCAACGGCATTTCGGATATGGGTTCTCGCGAATTCCAATATGTGTTGAAGCATCAAAAGGAATTTGCCGATGTTTCGTCCGAGAAACGTGTGCAGCGCAAAATCGAGAACATCGTTTCGGAAGCCTTGCGCCCGAATGCCGAAAAAGGCGACACCGTTTCCTACAACAGACAACGCGTTTTGGCCAAAGCCATGAACATTCGCAAGGCCGATTCGCTTGTATACGTTTACGACAAACAGATTTACGAGAAAGTCCAGGATTGGGACGCGTACAAAAAAGCCACGATCAAAGCCACCGATGTTTTCGCATCCAAAGATTATTCGGCACTTCGAAATACCGCTGCGGTTTATCTTGCGGCCATAAACGACAAAAATGCGTTGCAGAAAGCCGTTGCCTGGAGCGAACGTTCTACGGCTTTACAGGAATCCAAGGAAGGATTGCTGCAAACGGCCAAGTTGTACGAAAAACTCAACGATATCCCAAAGGCCGTCGCGGCGGCACGTCGGGTAAAGGAATTCTGCGAACGCGTAGGGTTCGGCACCAAAGAAGCCGATGAACTATTAAACCGACTGCAATCCAAATGAGCGCTATTTTGATAAGGGAAGCCAATGCGGCCGACATTCCGGGCATACTCGAAATCGTCAACCACTCCATTTTGCACACTACGGCGAATTACAATTACGATCCGCAGACGCTTGAAGAACAACAAAAGTGGTACGACGAAAAACGCGAAAAAGACTATCCGGTTTTTGTGGCCGATCTTGACGGAAAGGTTATCGGTTTCAGTACTTACGGCAAATTCCGTGAACGCACGGGTTACCGTTTCACGATCGAGCATTCGGTTTATGTGGCCGACGGAAATGCAGGGAAAGGCATCGGGCGACTGTTATTGGAACGCCTTATCGAAAAGGCCAAACAACAAGGTTACCACAACATGATCGGCGGAATCGACGCTTCGAACCTAGGCAGTATCGGATTCCATCGCAAATTCGGTTTCGAGGAATGTGGCGTCATCAAACAGGCCGCGTGGAAATTTGACCGATGGCTGGATCTGTTGTTCATGCAATTGATTCTGGATTGAGGAATTACCTGATCGGAATCCAGACTTCCTCTTCCGAATCGATCGCATCATGGCGATATTTCTCTGTGAGAATCTCAAAATGCGGGCGATCGTCAAGTGTAAAACCCGAAGTCGGAAGCCATTCATTGAAAATATAACCGAAAGTGACGGCGGCGAGGCTTGCAGGTCCGGAGTGCAGGAAAACAGCGTATTTTCCTGGCGGGATCACAAGACTGTACATATTTTCGGGGATATTCTCATCGCAGCCAACGGCTACCGCAGCCCATTTTTCGAACGTTCGCGACGCATCCGAAAAATCCATATTCGCGGGATAAATCTGCAAAGAGAACAAATCGTTGCCGTGCGCGTTTCGTATTTCATTCCGCCTGGGCATAAAACTGCGCCAAAGTTCGAAAGTCGTATTGTGGGCGAAACTCATTTCTAGTTTCTTTCCGATAAGCCTCGTTTCGGGAAATTCTTCTATGCGTAAAAACATAACGTAAAAAAGGAACCTTTCGGCTCCTTATGATTTCGATTTGATCCAATCGGCTATTTTCTCGTCGGTCGGCAACGTCTTCGGACTTACGACCTTGACAAGCTCTCCTTTTTCGTTGAGCAGGAATTTCTGGAAGTTCCATTCTACTTCTGAATCCTGTACGCCGTTTTTGGATTTTTGGGTAAGGAATTTATAAATCGGGGACATGTCGTCTCCTTTGACCGAAATTTTCGACATCATCGGAAACGTCACACCGTAATTCTTTTTGCAGAATTCGGCGATTTCGGCATTCGTGCCCGGTTCTTGTTCGGCAAAATTGTTCGCCGGAAAGCCGATGATCACGAAATCTTTTCCCTTGAATTTGTTGTAGAGCTCTTCGAGTTGCTCGTATTGAGGCGTCAATCCACATTTTGAAGCCGTGTTGACGATCATGACTTTTTTGCCTTTGAGGGATTTCAAGTCGAAAGGTTCGCCCGTCAAGGTTTCCACCTTGAAATTCTGGTCATAGATGCTTGGGATGTTCATTTTTTTCTGTGAAGGTGATTCAAGTTTCTGTGCCGATACGCAGAGCCCGAACAGGCAAACGAAGGCAGCGATGATTTTTTTGGACATGATGCAGTGTTTAGGGTTAAATGCCTTTCAAATCTAGCGAATAAACCGCAAGCCGTGAAGGGTTTTGGCACAAAATAAAGAAAAAGCCCGGCTTTCGTAGCTCCGGGCTTTATGTTGACGGCAGTATGAATCCCAAACAACTAACCGATACTGCCGTCAAGTTATATGGCTGTCTTCCCGAAGAAATTATTGGGGTAAAGACCGGGAAAACAGCCGAACCTAAAGATTGGGTTGCCATCATATACGAAACCGGCATGTGTTTGGTTTTCGAAAAATGCACTTTTTTTTATTTTTTCAATTCAAGGCGATAAATTGACTATTGCTCAAAAAATCATGGGCGTAGAAAGAATAAAATCGATAAATTTGAGTAAAACACACACAATATGACCCAAGAGCAACTGCTTGCGATGATCGTCCAAAAAGAAGAAAGAGCCTACACGCATATGTACAATATGTATTCGAAAAGCCTCTTCGCCGTCATCAGCAACATGATCAAAGACAAAGAAGAAGCCGAAGACGTACTGCAGGAAAGCTTCGTCAAAATCTGGAAGAACATCGATTCGTACACCGAAAGCAAAGGCCGATTTTATACCTGGATTTTAAATGTGACGCGAAACACGGCCATCGACAAGCTGCGTTCGAAAGGATTTAACAACAGTAAGAAAAACCTGCCGAGCGATAATTTCGTACATCTGCTTGAAGACAGCAGCCGCATGACGTATCGCATCGATGCCATCGGACTTCGCGATTTCGTCAAGAAGCTCAAACCTAAATGTATCGAGATCATCAACCTGCTGTTCTTTAAAGGCTACACGCAACAGGAAGCATCGGACGAGCTCGGGATTCCGCTTGGCACGGTCAAGACACAGAACCGCAACTGCATAAACGATTTGCGCAATTTTTTACAGGTATAATTACAGATGGAAGTCAACGAATATATAGAATCCGGCATACTCGAGCTTTACGTGTACGGTTTGCTCAGCGAAGAGGAAAACCTCGAAGTGAGCAAAATGGCTAAGGAACATGCGGTCATCGACGCCGAAATCGTATCGATAGAAAAAGCCGTCATACAACTTTCGAGCAGCTTCTCGCCTTTCCTATCGCCCGAGAATTTCGAAAAGATAAAATCGGCATTGGAACTCAAACACGGCAAAGTCGTACCGATCAAACGCGAAAGCGGCATTTCTCCGTTCATCGGATGGGCGGCCTCGTTGCTTTTCCTTTTGGGAACCGGCTATTTCTATTACAGATGGCAACAGACCGACGAGCAGCTGATCGTAACCGGAAACGAAAAGACAAAACTCATGGATGCCGTAACCGATCTCGAAATCAAAAACAGGTCTACCGAAACGGCCCTCGATGTGGTGCGCGATGCGAACAATACGGTCGTGGCACTTGCCGGGCAAGCGGTTTCTCCTCAGTCGTCGGCTAAAGTATATTGGAACAGACAGACGAATACCGTTTATGTGGACGCGTCGGGATTGCCTGAACCGCCCGAAGGAAAAGTCTACCAGGTCTGGGCTTTGAAACTCACGCCGCTTACGCCGACGAGCATCGGTCTTTTGGATGATTTCAAAGCGAACGGCACCAGGATTTTTGCGGTGGATAACGCGTCTGGAGCCGAGGCTTTCGGAATCACGCTTGAACCTGCGGGAGGAAGCAAGTCGCCTACGCTTGAGCAGTTGTATACTTTGGGGAAAGTTTAAAAGATTTTTAGATTTACAGACTTCAGATTTATAGATTTCAGATTTTAGACTATCAGATATGAAAAAGCCTCGATCAGTACCGAGGCTTTTTCTATTTTATCGAAGTTTCTTCCAAGTAGTTTTACGATCTGTAAATCTGTAAATCTGTAAATCTAAAATCTGAAAATCTATTTTCTCTCCATCCGCTTATGTCCAAACCAGGCCGCAACGCTCAAAACAATCGCGATCGCAACCGAAACATACACAAACGTCGGTGTCACGACTTTGTCGCCGCTTGCATAAGAGTGCAATCCGCTTAGGTAGAAATTCACGCCGAAATATGTCATCATGATCGAATAGAATGCGAAAACGCTGGCCACGTTGAAAATCCATTTGCTGCGCATGCCAGGAACCAATCGCATGTGGATCACGAACGCGTAGATCATGATGCTGATCAGCGCCCAGGTTTCTTTCGGATCCCAACCCCAATAACGTCCCCAACTTTCGTTTGCCCATTGGCCTCCGAGGAAGTTTCCTATCGTAAGCATGACAAGACCGATCGTGAGCGCCATTTCGTTGATGTACGTGATTTCACGAATGTGCAATTCCATGCGCTGCCTGTTGTCTTTGTTGACGAAAATCATGAGCAGCAACGACACCACGCCAAGTACCATTCCCAAAGTGAAAGGTCCGTAACTGGCCACGATCACGGCCACGTGAATCATGAGCCAATACGAATTCAACACGGGTTGCAGGTTCGCGATTGCGGGATCCATCCAGTTCCAGTGCGCGATCATGAGGATCATCGAAGCCACGAATGTTCCCGAAGCCACGGTAAGCGGCGATTTTTTCGAGAAGATCAGCGTGAACAGCATCGTCGCCCATCCCACGTAAATCATCGATTCGTAGGCGTCACTCCAAGGTGCGTGACCCGAAATGTACCAACGCGCGATCAATCCGAGCGTGTGGAACAAGAACAGCAGTACGATCAATCCGTGGAAGAAATAAATGATGTAATCCATGAATTTCTTTCGGACGAAAATATTCGCGATCGCAAACAAAAGCATGAGCACGCCAACGGTCATGTACAAATAGAACAAGCGTTTGAACACGTCGTATTTGTTGTATAGGATTTCCGAATTGATCTTGTCGTCGCTCGGCATGACCTTCGATCCGTAACGATGCTGGAATTTATTGATTCCGTTCAAATAGAAATCGGCTTCCTTATAATTTCCGGTTTCGGTGGCCGTCTTGAGCGACATCAGGTAAATCGGGATGATCTGGCGCGTAAACGTCGAATCGATGCCTTTGAGTCCGGCTTGTTCGAGCTGCAGATACGAAACCCATTTGTTGTTTTCTTCGTTCGGAATCGGGAAAATGCGCAAAATACTTCCGCCAAGAGCCGAATTCAATAGGTTCACCTTTCGATCGGCTTCTATGAAATCTTTCTGGAACTGGCTCGGCAAAGCGGCGCGATACGCTTCGTCGAGATAAGGCGAAAGCTTGTAATTTCCCTGATTGTCGAAGAAATCGATGAATTTCGCGTATTTCGCCTCGGGTTTGATACCGATGATCTTGCGGATACTGTCGTTACCCGATTTCAAATAAATGAACGGCACTTCGAACCAAGCCGTCGGGAATTGCGTCATCGAAAGGAAAACCTGGTCGGAATTCATGCCGTTGTACGAGTCTTTTTTCGAGACCTTGCGCAACAATTCGGACGAGAACGTATTCACGGGCTTCATCCTTCCGCCTTCGTCCTGAATTACCAAACGCCCGAATTTGGCCGCGTGTTCCTCTTTGACTTTATATTTCGAGATAAGCGAATCGATTTGTTTGAGCGAAGGCATCATCGGTTTCGAAACCTCGGCTTCGTGCGCGTGTCCGGCGTGCGGATCTTGTTGCGCATGACCCGAAAGTCCTAAAAACAAAAGCAATATCGTTGCGATTTTCGTCTTTTTCTTTTGTACCGACTTGAGCTTGCGTCTCAATTCTCCCATTCGCGAACCTTTCGTGAACAAGATGGCGAGCATTCCGGCGAACAAAAGGAAATAACCGACATACGTGATCCAGGTTCCCCAAAAATCGTGGTTGACCGAAAGTACCGTACCTTTTTCATCTGGGTCAAAAGACGCCTGGAAAAAACGGTAACCTTTGTGGTCAAGCACGTGGTTCATGTAAATGCGCGTGTCGAATTTGTCCTTGCCATCCTCGACGGTCACACGGCTTTCGTAGGCCGAATAGCTTTTTTCGGATCCCGGATATTTCGAGGCGATGAAGTCGTTGAGATGTATTTTGAACGGTAAATCGTAAGTTTTGCTTCCGAAAGAAAGCGTAAAATCGAGTTTGCCAAGCGTGAACATTTGGGGTTCGCCCACACGTCCTTTCGAGCCGAGAAGCGTGACTTCGCGAGTCATACTGCCCGATTTCACGCTGACGATCAACGCGTCCTGCGACTTCTTATCCTTGAAATCGCCATTCGATTTATACGTGAGGAAACCTTTGATCGGCGCTTCGGGAAACACGAACTGTGCCGCGCCTACATTATAAAGCGAACGGAACATAAGCGGTTGCAACGAATCTTTTGTGACTTTTCCCTGCATGCGGTCGGCCATTCGCATGAACTGTCCGTCGAACGGCATCTGCACGGTTACGGCTCCGCCTTTAGTATTGATGTTGATCGCGCCTTTGGTGAATTTGTTCAACGCGAACAATAAATTGTGGATGTTCTGAACTTCACCTTCCTTGAGATAATGCTCGTGCCTACCTCCGTCTCCTGCTTCTACAAGTTTCAGATACGTATGTCCGCCACCGTTCGGCTTAATCGATTCGGTCGCGCCCATGATGTACTTTTCGTAAGTGATCGTGAACGGCGTGTCGGCGAATTTCTCGGACATCGTAAAACCGTTGTCGGTAACAGGAGAAAGCAACAGCGATTTCTCGAACATGCGACGGCGCAATTGCCCTTTGTATTGGCCGTCGACCAAAACGGCAAGATGCGGCCTTTCTGAATAAATCTTGTTTTCGGAAGCGCCTTCGCGTATCGGCATCATGCCTTCGTAGCTGATGTAACGCGTCACGAAAGCCCCGAAAATAATCAGGATGAAGGCCAAATGCAGCACAAGCGTCGGCCACTTTTCGCGTTGCAGCAAATTGTAGCGTTTGATGTTTCCGATGAAATTGACCATGAAAAGCAGCATGATGGCCTCGAACCACCAGGCGTTGTACACTAAAATACGAGCGGTATCGGTATTATAGTCGTTTTCGATGAATGTCCCGGCGGCCATCGCAGCGGCAAAAACGATAAAAAGGATGGCCATTAAACGGGTCGAGAAAAGAGCGGACAGGAGTTTTTTTCCCATTGTGAGGAGTGGATCTTAATCGTGTGCAAAAGTAAGCAAAAGTTTAGCTACGGACGGTAATCGTAAAGCGCACTTTTACACTATTTAACTATCTCGCGCCCATAAATCGCGACAGCCCGAAATGTTTGGCATAAATGACTAATTTAGCGCCTCTCAATCAACGGGTTATCTGATGCACAATGTAGAAATAGAACTGGTAATGAGCCTTTTCATTCTGGGCGCGACCGTACTGGCGTTCATTTATCACGTCGTGCTTTACGCGTTCAACAAAGACCGGTTGCTGATCCATTATCTTGTGTACCTGTTCTTTACGAGTGTTTTCCTGTTTCTGAAGACGGGTTTGATCCTGTATTTCTTCGGAAGTTGGGAACGCTACATCCTGCATAACTTCCGCGAAGCGATCCAAATCGTATACCTCGCGTCCTATTTCAATTTTATCGTCGAGGCCGTCGGAATCTCGAAACAAAAAAACACGTTCCTGTTCCGATATTGGAATATCACGGCCGCTTTCCTGATTCTTTACGCCCTAATTTACACCGTTTGCAAATTGTATGCTGATGTCGACAACGAGGCGTATGCCTATGCGTTTATCGGCATCCGCATCTTTATTTTCGGTGTCACGGGCGCGATGCTGTACCAAAGCTTCAAATTGCGCGAGATCAAATTTCAGCTCATCATCCTGTATGGCTGCACGATTTATATGATTTGCGGACTGACGAGCTTCATCACGAACCTTTTCAGCGATCCGGCTTGGCTCATATGGCCGCTTGAATGGCTTATGATCGGCAGCTTTCTGGACATTATCTTCTTCTCGCTCGCCATCGGATACCGAAATAAGCTGCAATGGGAAAGCCTCAATTTGACGCTTTTGGAAGAGGCCAACAAATTCATCGCTCTGCAAAAAGTGATCCTCGCCAAACAGACCGAACTCGAAAACGAACGCCAACGCATCGCCGCCGACATGCACGACGATTTGGGCAGCGGACTCACCAAAATCACGTATTTGAGCCAAATGGCACAGCATGGCGATCTGGGCGACAACCTCGAGAAAATCCAGAAAACGGCCAACGAACTCATTGGCAACATGAGCGAACTGATTTGGGTTATGAAAGACGAAAACAACACGCTCGAAGATTTGGCGACGTATATAAAATCGTATGCGGTAGATTATTTCGAGTCGAACGATATAGACATACAAGTTTCGTTACCCGATGATTTCCAAAATATTACACTCGACGGAAAACAACGCCGCCACCTGTTTTTATGCGTAAAGGAAGCCTTACATAATATTGTCAAGCACGCCAATGCGACGAAAGTGCTGATTAAAATGTCGTTCAATTCGGGCTTTACGATTTGCATCAAAGACAACGGCGTCGGATTGAACGAAAACGGACCCAAAAATCCGCTGCACGGCAACGGTATCAAGAACATGCGCTCGCGTATGGAAACGATTTGCGGCAGCATGGAAGTGGTTGAAACCGACGGAATTGCGATAATTTTTAACATTCCCTTAAGCTTTGCGGCTGAAAATGAACCTTTTGTACCATTGCCAGCTACGCAAAATGAGCTTTCCTTTGCCCCGCAGAATTTGAAAGCATGATAAACATTTGTCTCATAGAAGATATTGCCGATATCCGCAACGGATTGCAGTCGATCATTCTCGCCGACGAACGTTTCCATCTTCAAAAAAGTTTCACCACGGCCGAGGAAGCCATTTCGGAATTGCCCCTACTCCAACCCGATGTCGTTTTGACCGACATCAATCTTCCCGGCAAAAGCGGCGTCGACTGTGTGCGCGAGATCAAACCCCAATTCCCGCAAATGCAGTTCATGATCTTTACGATCTATGAAGACAACGATCAGGTTTTCGAAGCGCTTAAGGCAGGTTCGAGCGGATACATCCTCAAGAACACGGCTCCGGCGAAAATCATCGAATCGCTGATCGAACTCTACGAAGGCGGAAGCCCGATGTCGCCCAAAATTGCACGAAAAGTATTATCGACGTTCAACTCCGCCCCGGTTGAAAGCGACGTGAACGAGATATTATCAAAACGCGAACAAGAGGTGCTGGAGTTGTTGAGCAAAGGATTTTTGTACAAGGAGATTGCAGAGAAGCTCAACATCTCCATAAGCACCGTAAAACGACATTTGAACAGCATCTATACCAAACTTCAAGTGCAGAATAAGGTAGAAGCCGTCAATAAATTGTACAACAAGAATTAAGAATCATTCAAAATTATCGTGCCGATGTAACAAAACGATGCGATAAAAGTCTGTAAACCGAAATCAAACCAAGCTGCCTATGATGTAAAAAAGAAAAAACTCCGCACAATCGCAAAGCCCTAATCAAGCTCATTCAATCATCATCCGGAGCGCAAATGCATCGGACAAATCAAAAAACACATCAATCATCATGAAAAAAGTTAATCTGATCGCGATAATCGTCGCGCTGTTGCCCACGTGCGCTTTTGCACAACCCCAAATCACTTTATCGAACGTCAATTTCGGTTTTACCGGTGAATTTTACTGGACGCAAATCGGAGAGAGTTTCAACCCCGGTCTTCCCGGTGCCAACCAAACCTGGGATTTCTCAAGCCTCAATTTGACCCTGATCGGGACCGATACGTCGATTCCTGTGGCTGGTTCACCCTACGCCGCCCAATTTCCTACGGCGAATTACGTGTACAAATTCGAAGGTATGGGTTTGCCGCCTCGTTATTATTACCACAATGTGACGAGCGAAAAATACGAGATCCTTTCGCTGGGTTATGCCGGAAACGTAGGTTGGGATTACACGCCGAATCCTAGGAAATGGCTGCAATTCCCGTATACGTACCAATCGGTTTTCACCGACACCTACCAATCGACACAGGATGAATCCGCCACGACCGCGACCCTTACCTACGACGGATATGGTACGCTGATACTTCCTACGGGAACATTCACGAACGTGATCCGTCAGAAAGTCGTCAAGAACGGACAGACCAATTACAATTGGTTCAACGTGCAGCCGTTCTACCCGCTTATGCAGACCGTGCTCGAAGAGAATTCGTTGGGCATTGTCAAAAATACCACACTAGGCTTGGGCGACCAGCATAAAAATGCATTCGCTGTCTGGCCGAATCCTACTAAAGGAACGTTGAACATTTCGTGCGATGCCAATCTTGAACAAGCCGCGACCTTGAGCATTTACGATGCGCTCGGAAAAAAAGTGGTCGAGAAACAAATCGCCTTCGATTCAAATTCGGCATTCCAATTAGATCTCGAGAACCACAACCCGGGCCTGTATTTCCTGAACGTATCCGATGCCAGCGGCAAAAACCTGCTTTCGCGCAAGATCATAAAGGAGTAATTTCCAAAAACGAAACCGTCACGCAGTCGCTCCGGCACTGTGTTTTTACCCGGCGCAGCCTCGGCTTAGTGCAGGCCGATCGTTTGCGCCCATAACAAAACAATCATCATCGGGGAAATCCGGTAAAAAATCAAAATCCATGACAGAGAAAACAATCGCAAAATCGGCCTTATTGATGGCCGTGGTCGTAATCGCGTCTATCGTCGGTTACGAATCGTACCTGCGCGGCCAAGGCATGCAGATCAGCTATGACGACGGCTCGCCGCTTTGGACGAACCAACGCAAAGAAGCCAACAAGGCAGAAAACGCCGTGGTCTTCGTAGGGTCGTCACGTATCAAATACGACCTTGACTTGGCAACTTGGGAAGCCCAAACGGGAATGAAAGCCATCCAATTGGCGCACGTAGGAAGCAATCCCGTTCCTATGATCGAGGATCTGGCCAACGACCCGAACTTCAAAGGCAACCTGGTCATAGACGTGACCGAACCGCTTTTCTTTTCGAACGTGCCTTTCCTGATGGAAAAACCGACGTCGAGCATCAAGTATTTCCACGAAGAGACGTTGGCGCAACAAGCCAGTTTCGAAATCAACAAAGTCGTCGAATCCCAACTGGTGTTCCTCGACAAGGAAAATTACGCGCTCAACGCCAAACTCGACAGATTGATGATCCCGAACCGCGAAGGTGTTTTCGGCATGCCGATTTTCCCTACGGAATTCGGGCTCACGACTTTCGACCGTCAAACGTACATGACCGACCGGTTCGTGCAGGATTCGACACAAGTCAATGTCGTGCGCAATATTTGGGGCTTGCTCATGTCGGCTAAAATGGGTCCGCCGATGACCCAAGCGCAGTTCGACGGCATCATGCAGAACGTCAAAGTCAGCGTAGACAAGATCAAGGCAAGAGGCGGAAAAGTGATTTTCGTGCGCACACCGTCGTCAGGGCCGTTCTACCAAGGCGAATGTATGGGCTTCCCTAGACAGAAATTCTGGGATAAATTATTGAAGGTAACCGGTTGTGAAGGCATCCATTTTACAGACGATCCAGAACTTGCCAAACTGCAATGTCCCGAGTTTTCGCACCTCGACAGGTCGGATGCGGTGAAATACACCATCGGCCTTGCCTCAATCCTGCAGCAAAAACAATGGATCCCGGCGCAGAAACGTCTTTTGTCAAATCTTTACTAGAAAAAAATGGTATTCAATTCTTATACATTCATCGTCTTTTTTGCGGTAATGCTGCTGTTGCACTACTTGCCGTTGTCTTGGAAAACCAAGAAAATCAACCTGCTTTTGGGAAGCTACGTGTTTTATGCGGCGTGGAATCCGCCGTTCATATTGTTGCTTTGGCTGTCTACCGTGATTGATTTCTTCGTCGGACGCAAATTATATTACGAAGAGAACAAAATGCGCAAGAAACTGTTGCTCGTTGTGAGCCTTATCGGAAACCTCGGTATGCTGTGTTTCTTCAAATACGGGGAATTCATTCTTGAAAACTTCGTATCCATCGTAAACATGTTCGGGATGGATTATCATCCGGCCGATCCGGGAATCATCCTTCCAGCGGGAATCTCGTTCTACACGTTCACGACGTTGTGCTACACGATCGACATGTACAAAAAGGAAAGCGCGCCTGTGAAATCACTTTTGGATTTCTCGTTGTTCGTGACCTTCTTCCCCCACCTTGTGGCCGGTCCGATCGTGCGTCCGCCTCAATTGGTGCCTCAATTCGAGAAACCGAAAATGGCCACGCGCAAACAGTTCTTCGACGGATTGTTGTTGCTTTCACTGGGACTTTTTATGAAAGTCGTGATCGCCGACAGCTTGCTCGCCAACACGGCCGATACGGTCTTCAACGCGCCCATGCCGCTAAACGCTTTGGATTCTTGGGCCGGAGTTCTCGCCTTCTCGGGCCAGATTTTTATGGACTTCGCCGGATATTCGACTTGTGCGATCGGTGTGGCGATGTGTCTTGGATTCTCGCTTCCGCAGAATTTCAACAATCCGTACGCCTCAATCGGTTTTTCGGATTTCTGGAAAAGATGGCACATCACGCTTTCGGCCTGGTTGCGCGATTACCTCTACATTCCGCTTGGCGGAAACCGCAAAGGAAAAGTGCGTATGTACATCGCCTTGATGCTTACGATGTTGCTCGGCGGATTGTGGCACGGCGCGAGCTGGACGTTCGTTTTCTGGGGCGCGCTCCACGGTTTGTACCTGTGGATCGAAAAAGCATTGTCTGAAAGAAGGAAAGCGAAAGGACTCGCTCCGGTAAAGAAAACCGGTTTCGTAGGATTCTCATTGGCGGTGCTCACGTTCCTTTTAGTATGTATCACTTGGGTATTTTTCCGTGCCGATTCGTTCGGGAAAGCCGGTATGCTGTTGTTGTCGATGGTCGGTACTTTCGGGGATCAAGGCTTTAAATTGTTGAGTACGATCGCGATCCTCAAAGTCGCCATTGTCATCCCGTGTATCCTTGTTTTCCAATGGATGATGCGCAACCGCCAGGTCACCCAAGAAGCGCACAGCATGTCGTGGTGGAAACTCGGCATGGCGTGGTCGTTCCTCGTACTCATGATCGTATGGGCGCAGGAAAGCGGCAGCGCGTTCATCTACTTCCAGTTCTAAAAAATGAATGCTTGATAGTGCAGTAGTTTTTTCTTTGGCGCGTCGCGGTTTTCGTGGCGCGCCTTTTTTATGGTTTTGGATTCCGCAGATTTTTAGGTAGTATTGTGTAACGCAAAACACGACACGTGAGCCATACCTGCAAAAACTGCCAAACCGTCTTCGAAGGAAAATTCTGCAACAATTGCGGCCAGAAACACTACACCGAGCACGACAAGAATTTCGCCCACATTTTAGAGGAAACCGTCCATTTCGTAACGCATTTCGAAGGCACGTTGCCGCGCACGGCCAAAGCGATTTTGTTTTCTCCGGGCAAACTGTCGCTTGATTACTGCAACGGCATCCGCAAGAAATACTATAAACCGATCTCGTTCTTTTTACTGTTGATCGTCTTGTATCTCCTATTCCCGATACTCACCGGGCTCAACCAACCTTTGGTGTACTACAAAAACCAAATGCTCAGCGGTCCGCTTTTGACTTCGCAGATCGAGGCGAAAATGGCTTCTATGCACATTTCTTTCGAAGAATTGTCTGAACTCTTCCACCACAAATCCGAAAAAATCTCGAAGCTTTTCCTTTTTCTGCTGATTCCGCTTACGGTGATTCCGTTGAAATTGTTGTTCCGCAAAAGCAAACGCCCGCTATTCGACCATTTCATCCTCGCTACCGAATTCTGCAGTTTCGCCGTACTCGTTTTTTTCCTGATTTTTCCGTTGCTGGTTATGCCGATTTTCGAATTGTTCGACCACTACAACTTCCCGGATCAGATCGTGCTCCCGATTACCGCGACGATTTTGTCTACCTACCTCGTGATTGCGTTCGGGAAATTCTATGATGCGAAATGGTTTCTGGCCATTCCGAAAGCGATCGCTTGCGTTGCCATTTTCGCGTTCATGTACCAAGGCGTTTACAAATTCCTGCTTTTTGAAGTCACGATCGCGATGGTAAGATGAAACTTTTAGTCCTTTTGCTTTTTACTTCCATCGCCTTTTCGCAGACGATTTCCGGAATCGTGTACGACGAGAATAAACTCGTGATGCCGGGCGTTTCGGTTTATCTCGACGGGACGTCGATCGGGACGGTTTCAGACGAAAACGGCAATTTCAGGATTTCTTCGAGCCAAATGCTCAATTCGATGTTGGTGCTGCGTTTTATCGGATACGAAACGATTTACATCCAAAATCCGTTCGAAAAAGCGAAATATACGGTTTACATGAACCCGAAGCCCGACGAACTCAAGGAAGTCGTCGTAAACCGCAACAAGAGCGAATTCAAGCGCAAAGACATGCTCAAAGTATTCCGCGAACAGTTTTTGGGCAAGACCGAAGCCGGCCGAGCCTGTACAATTCTCAACGAAGACGACCTCGAATTCCGGTACGACACGGCGCACAACAGATTGATTACCACTTCACAGAATCCGCTTAAAATCATGAATTCACATTTGGGTTATGAAGTCGAATTCAACCTTATCGAATCGACGATCGGGTTCGGCCGAAAAACGGTGAATGCGCATGAAGCCTTGTATAATGCATACCAAGGCACGGTAGTTTTCAAAGAAATTCCCGATGCTTCCGACAAGTTTTTCAAAAGACGTCAAGTCGTATATTACGGTTCGCGCGAACATTTGATGCGCTGCGTGATTGACGGAAAATGGGACAAAAGCGGTTTCGAACTTTACAAAAACCGAACGAAAATCAATGCTGACGATTTTTTTACCGTGATATACGACAACGGACTGTATTCGGTCAAAGTCAAGCCCGAAGAAGCAAGCGAGGAGCAACTCAAAAAAGGACTCAAGCATAACCCGCATTCGACGTTGTTCGTGTATTATCGCGAAGATGAAGCGTCCACTCTTCATTTCATGAACCTTGATTTCAAGATGGATGCCAACGGAAACACGGGTTCGGCTTACGACATTTCATATGCGGGTGCCATGTCGCTGCCACGCGTCGGCGATCTTTTGCCTTTGGACTATTCTCCTTGAAAAACCTGCCGATTTTACTAATTTAGCGCCATGATAAAAATCAGCGTCATCGGTTTCGGCAATGTCGGCCAGCATTTGGCTTCGGCATTCGAGGAAAACGACAGGATCGAGCTTGTCCAGGTTTTCTCGAGAAGCGGTAAAGTCGCAGATGTCGCATTTTCGCATAAGCTGATCGATAACCTGGACGATCTCGCGACAGCCGATGTATACGTGATTTCGGTTTCGGACAAATCGGTATCCGAAGTTTCCCAAAAGCTTCCATTTTCAGGCAGATTGGTCGTGCACACGGCCGGCAGCATGGGCATGGACGTACTCGATGCGAAAAATCGCAAAGGTGTTTTTTATCCGCTTCAGACGTTTTCCAAAAGCAAATCGGTCGATTTTTCGTCTGTGCCGCTTTGTCTGGAAGCCGAAAATGGATCAGATTTGGAATTGCTCGAAAAAATCGCGAAATCCATCTCAAAAAGCGTTTACCGAATCGACTCTACGCAACGAAAGGCGCTTCATATATCGGCTGTTTTCGCAAGCAATTTCACCAATCACATGTATGCGATCGGCAACGACATTTGCGAGGAACATAGGATCCCGTTCGAAATCCTGCAGCCGCTGATCTTGGAAACCGCAAACAAAATACTCGCGCTTCCGCCTCGACAAGCCCAGACCGGTCCCGCAATCCGCCATGACCAAAATACCATTGACGCGCATCTGGCCTTGCTTTCGGCCGCCAACCAAAAGAACATTTACCAATTACTGACACACTCCATACAAAATGAGCGAGAAAAGCTATAAGGAACTCATGAACGGCATCACGACGTTCATTTTTGACGTAGACGGCGTCTTGACCGACAGTTCCGTACACATCACAACAAGCGGCGAAATGTTGCGCATCATGAACATCCGCGACGGGTATGCGATGAAAGCGGCCGTAGATTCGGGTTATCACGTGTGCGTGATTTCTGGCGGGACGAATGAAGGCGTGCGCGTGCGTTTGCGCAATCTCGGCATAACCGACATCCATTTGGGCGCTCACGATAAAGTAGAGACGTTCAAGGAATACATCGAACTTTACAATATCAGCCCCGAACAGGTGTTATACATGGGCGACGATATTCCCGATTATTACGTGATGCAGAAAGTTGGGTTGCCGACTTGCCCCGTCGATGCGGCTCCAGAAATAAAATCGGTCTCCAAATACGTTTCGCACCGCAATGGCGGACGCGGTGCGGTTCGCGACGTCGTCGAACAAGTGATGCGCGTACAGGGAAAATGGATGGCAAATTTTGATGCCAAATACGATTGATGTTCGTTATATGAACGATTGAACAAATAAACAAAAACACCAAAGTGAACTACCTCAGACTCATCCGTTACCAAAACCTTCTCATGCTTGCGCTGATGCAGCTCATCGTCCATTTCGGATTCCTGAGGCAGCAAAACATAGCGTTGGCATTGTCCGACCTGAACGCCGTACTTCTCGTGCTGGCGACGGTTCTTGTCGCGGCGGGCGGTTACGTAATCAACAATTTGCAAGACGTCGCCACAGATCTGGAAAACAAACCCGATGACGTCGTGATCGGAAAAGGAATCTCTGAATCCACAGGTTATAATCTGTATTTCGGATTGACGATTTCGGGCGTCGCACTCGGTTATTACGTGGCTTATGAAATCGACCGATGGGGTTTTGCCACCGCGTTCATCCTGGTTGGCGTCGTTTTGTACGCGTATGCGAATTTTTTGAAGCGCACCTTGCTTGCCGGAAACATCGCGATAGCTTTATTGACGGGATTCAGCGTGCTTATCGTCGGGATTTTCGACCTTGTGCCGACACTCGAAATCAATGACAGGCCTTTGGTCATGACCGTTTTCGGGATCTTGTCGGATTATGCGATTTTCACGGTCATCATCAACCTGATCCGCGAAATCGTAAAAGATCTAGAAGACGTGAACGGCGATTACAACCAAGGCATGAATACGCTGCCGATCGCACTAGGCGTTACAAGGACTGCGAAAATAGCTTCAGTTTTGGGTGTCGTTGCCTTTTCGGTTTTGGCGTGGTACATTTACGCATACATTTTCGCACTTACGTTCGCCACGCTTTATGCGCTGATTTTCCTGATCAGCCCGCTGGCGTTCTTTTCGATCAAGGTTTGGTCGGGCAAGAAGCAGAAGGATTTCGCGCAGATGAGCCTGTTGCTCAAAATCATCATTTTCTTCGGAATCCTGTCCATCGCGGTCATCACCCTAAACATGAAGTACAATGCTTAAGGAAAAACTCAGGCACAAAAATATCATACTGGCATCCGGTTCGCCAAGAAGACAGCAATTTTTGAAGGATTTGGATCTGGATTTCGAAATCCGTCTCAAGGAAATCGAGGAAATCTATCCGCCAGAACTCAAAGCGCAGGAAATAACCGATTATTTGGCCGTTCTCAAATCGACCGCATTCGACGGCGAACTCGAACCCAACGACATCCTGATCACGAGCGACACCATCGTTTGGCACGACGGGAAAGCGCTCGGCAAGCCCAAAGATTTTGACGACGCCGTAAAAATGTTGCGTTCGATGGCAGCAAGCACGCATGAGGTCTTTACTTCGATTTGCCTCAAAACGACCGAAGCGACGACTGTTTTCCACGATGTGACCAAAGTGACGTTCGCCTCCATGACGGACGAAGCCATCCATTACTATCTCGAAACCTGCAAACCTTTCGACAAAGCGGGCGCATACGGCATACAGGATTGGCTGGGTTTGACGGTGATTTCGCGCATCGAAGGCTCGTATACCAACGTCGTAGGCCTTCCGACCGAAAAATTGTACCGATATTTGAGTAGCTTTATTGACTGATGGATTATTCGAACTTCATAATACAATACTCGGGAGCGATCATAAGCACGATAATATTGTTGGTCGTGGTGATGCTCGTGCGGTATTTCAGCACCAAAGCGGTAAAGAAATACGCGGTCATCAGCGAAATTCTCGAGCATCGTGCGAATCTTGTCATCAAATACATCAGCGTGTTGCTCACCGTGATAACCATGATTGCGATCATCGTGATCTGGGGCGTCGATACCGATTATATCATCACGACACTTTCTGGCGTACTCGCGGTGATCGGCGTGGCTTTGTTCGCCCAATGGTCGATTTTGAGCAACATCACTTCGGGTATCATTTTGCTGTTCAGCTTCCCGTTCAAGATTGGCGACATCATCCGCATCCATGACAAAGATTTTCCCATCGAGGCCGAAATCGACGACATCAGAACCTTTCATACTTTATTGAAAACGCAGGACGGGCAGTACATCACGTATCCGAACAACCTGCTTTTGCAGAAAGGCATCACGATCGTCAAGAATTGGTACGAGCCACAGGAATTCACCGACTAGGCTGAAAATCCTGTAAGCTTTACACGTCAGATTATAACGGCTTCACTTGTTAATTTTTTGAATTTAGCCATGTTGGAATCGCGTATTCGCTCGAACCATTGCGAAAACGCCCGAAAATCATGGCAAACATTACTAAACTTCCATTTAACGCCAAGCTCGCTTACACACTTCTGTGTATATCGCTGCTTTTAGGGCTGACCTATGTGGCCCAGGACATCATAATGCCTGTGCTGCTGGCGTTGCTGTTCGCGATCTTGCTGCGTCCGGTGGCGCGCTTTTTCCGCACGAAACTGAAATTCCCGCATGTGATCGCCTCGATGGCTTCGGTTGCCGTGATGGTGTTGCTGATATTGGGCATTTTCATTCTGCTTTCGTACCAAATAGCCGATATCGTGAACGATTGGGACAAAATCAAGAAAAACTGTTCGGTACACATGGCCAACTTGCAGGATTACGTGCACGATACGTTCAACCTGAGTAAACGCGAGCAGAACAAGATGATAGACGACGCGACGAAGGATTCGATGGAAACCGGAAAATCGATCGTCGGAAGTACGCTCACGTCTTTCAGCGACATGTTGCTCAACTTGATCTTGATTCCGATTTACACGTTCCTGTTCCTACTCTATCGCACGCATTTCCTAAGATTTCTCGCCAAGTTGATCCCGAACGATAAGCGCGACGTACTTGAGGACATTCTGGTGAGAATCAAAGTTTCCGTCCAGAGTTACATCATCGGATTGATGATAGAAATGGTTCTCGTTTCGGTATTGACGGGCGCCGGATACATGATCATCGGACTCGAATACGCCATTATGCTCGGCGTGCTTACCGGATTGCTGAATCTCATTCCGTACATCGGAATTACGATAGCGGGCGTTTTGGCCGTCGTCGCCTCGATTACGACCAATACAGATTTTTCGCTCGTGATCGGCGTGGTCGTCGTGAATATCGTCGTCCAACTCATCGATAATAATTTGCTCGTGCCTTTGATCGTAAGTTCCAAAGTCGAGATAAACGCATTTATTTCGATTGTCGGAATCATCATTGGAGGCGCGCTCGGCGGGATTTCGGGCATGTTCCTCGCTATTCCGATGATCGCGATCCTCAAGGTAATCTTTGACCGCATCCGACCGCTTGAACCTTGGGGCTACCTTTTCGGCGACGATCTTCCCAAAACCTATTCGTGGCACAGGCTGCGACTGCCGCGTTACGACCACGACACAATGGAAACAACGCTCGAAGTAAGCGGCGATTCCAAAAAAGCGAAACCTTTATTTACAGAAACCACGACCCAAAACCAATGAAAGCCGTCAAGTCATTCCGCAGTTATGCCGCCAAACGCTCGGTGAAAGTGCACGACACGACCATGCAACAAGGCGCGTTCCTCAAGAAATTCCTCGTGAACGTGGCCGATGTGTCGCTTTTCCTGACGCGCGTTTTCCGCAACACGTTCTCGCGCGATTTCGAATTCCGCGAATTGCTCAAGCAGTGTTTCCAGATCGGCAACAAATCGTTCACGCTGATTTCGGTCACGGGCCTGATCATCGGATTGGTGCTCACGATACAATCGCGCCCGGTTCTCGTCGATTTCGGAGCCGAATCCATGCTGCCCGGAATGGTCGCCGTTTCGTTGATACGCGAAATGGGACCCGTGATCACGGCCTTGATCTGCGCCGGAAAAATCGGTTCGAGCATGGGTGCCGAATTGGGTTCGATGCGCGTGACCGAACAGATCGACGCGATGGAAGTATCGTCTACGAATCCTATAAAATTCCTGATCGTCCCAAGAGTACTCGCCTCGACTTTGATGATCCCGATTTTGGCGATTTATGCCGATGCGCTCGGAATTTTAGGAAGTTGGGCCGGCGCGAACATCAAAGGTTCGGTGAGTTTCGTGCTGTTCATCAACCAGGCGTTCGGCGCGACGAATTTTATGGATTTCATTCCGGCCGTGATCAAATCGTTCTTTTTCGGGATGGTGATCGGATTGGTCGGCTGCTATAAAGGTTTCAACGCCGGTCGCGGAACCGAAAGCGTCGGGATAGCCGCGAATTCGGCCGTCGTGACCGCCTCGTTTTTAGTAATCCTGGTCGACCTCGTGGCCGTACAGATAACCGACCTTTTGAGATGAACGCCAAAGAAGAACATACAGGAAACGTGGTCGAGATCAACGACCTACACATCGGTTTCGGCGGAAACGAAATCCTTAAAGGACTTGATTTGACGCTTGCCAAACAGGAAAATCTAGTCGTGCTCGGAAAATCGGGAACCGGAAAATCGGTCACGATAAAATGCATCGTCGGATTGCTTCGTCCCGATTCGGGAAGCGTAAAAGTGTTCGGCAAGGAAATCACGGCGATGAAAAAATCGGAGCTTGACGATACGCGAAAAGACGTCGGCTTCCTGTTCCAGAGCGGTGCGTTGTACGATTCGATGACCGTTCGTGAGAATCTGGAATTCCCGCTGAGGCGCATCCGAAAGGAATTATCCGAAGAGGAAATCGAGAGAAAAGTCGTCGAAGCGCTCGAAAACGTAAGCCTTCCCGATGCCATAGACAAAATGCCGTCTGAACTTTCGGGCGGAATGCGAAAACGCGTCGGATTGGCGCGCACGATCATCGTCGATCCCGAAATCATTTTGTACGACGAACCGACGACGGGACTCGATCCGATCACGTCGGACGAAATCAGCCAATTGATACTCGAACTGCAAAAGAAACTCAAGACATCGTCGATCATCATCACGCACGACATCGAATGCGCCAAAACCGTCGCCGACAGAATCGTGATGCTCAAGGACGGGAAAGTCTATAAAGACGGGACTTTAGAAGATTTCGTAGACGACGATGACGAATTCGTATCCTCCTTTTTCTACAGCCCAAACCAACTTAAAACGAAAAAACAGAAATCATGAACGAGAGAAGCACAAATTTCAAAGTCCGTCTGGGATTGTTCATATCGGTGGGAATACTATTGTTTTTCCTGGCCATTTTCTTTATCGGAAAACAAAAAAACCTGTTCGATCCGGTGTTCAAACTCTACACACATTTTGAAAACGTAAGCGGATTGCAGGTCGGGAACACGGTGCGGTTTTCGGGCATCAACGTGGGTACGGTCGACAACATCCAGATCGTGAACGACACGACGGTGCGCGTGGACATGCTCATCAAAAAAGACGTGCAGCAATTCATCAAGAAAGATTCCCAGGCCGGCATCGGATCGGAAGGCATCATCGGCGACCGTGTCGTGGTATTGTCGAGCGGATCTGTTTCATCCCCGAAAATCCAGGAAGGGCAAGTCATCGCCTCGTCCGAACCTACCGAAACCGACGCCATCATACAAAGTCTTTCGATTACGGCCGACAATGCTGCGGTCGCGACCGGCCAAATCAGCGAAATGCTCGAAAACATCAACAAAGGACGCGGTACTTTGGGTCGGTTGATACGCGACACGACCATGGCCGAAAACATCGACAAAACGATCGTGAACCTTCGAACGAGCACCAAAAAACTCGACCAGAACATGGAAGCCGCCAAACACAACTTCCTGCTGAGAGGTTATTTCAAGAAGCAAGAAAAAGCCAAGAAGGAAAAGGCCGAGAAAGAAGCGAAAGCGCGTGAGGAAGCGGCGGAAAAGGCGAAGGAAGAGGCGGAGAAGAAGCAAAAGAAGAAATGATTGGTTGTGAGGGGTGAGTTGTGATATGTTTTTGGTGATTGGTGGATGTTGAAGTCAAAATAAATTCTCAATCAAAATGCCTTTCTCTTTCCTTATCCAGATTCATTTCGAAAACAACATTTTACTTTTCACAAACCACATTTCACATTTTACATATCACATCTCACATTTTACATTTCACCATCACGAATCTAATTCAACCCCAATCTTCAAATATTGCAAAACAACCCATTTTTCCTGTAACGCTTCCACCATCGCGAAAACCCAACTTTGTAATAAACGAATTAATAATAACTCTTAAAACAAACATCATGAGTACAGGAAAAGTAGTGTTGGGAGCTGTGGCAGGTTTGGCGATCGGAGCCGCTCTCGGAGTTTTGTTCGCACCGGATAAAGGCTCAAGCACCCGCAAGAAAATCGCCGACAAGGGCAACGGTTACCTGGGTGACCTCAAGGATAAATACAACGGCGCGATCGATTCGATCACCTCGAAACTCGACGGGATCAAACGCAAAAGTGAGGCACTGGCCGAAGAAGGAGCGCAAATGCCCGACAGCGTGAGCACGACGGTATAAAACATAACCAAAAGCACCAAAAATGAAAGAGAAAGTAATGATGCTCAAAGATTTGATGGATAGGGCCGAGCAATTCGCCAAGACCAACATCCAACTGTATCGCCTCAAGGCCATCGACAAGGTAACCGATGTGTTCTCGTCTGTGGCCGCAGGAGTCGTGATCCTGATCATCATTACCTTCCTTTTGATCATACTTTCGATAGGAACTTCGCTTTGGCTCGGTGAAATCCTTGGCAAAATGTACTTGGGCTTCTTTGCCGTGGCCGGATTCTACGCCTTGCTCGCGATCATTCTCGTAATCATGCGCAAGCAAGTGCTCGAAGTGTTCTTCAACAATTATATCGTGAACCAAATCTTTAAAGAAAAAGACCATGCTCCGAATTAAGAACGACAACGACCTGCAGGAAGCCATCCTGAACTTGGAACGCCAAAAAGACAATCAAAGTATTGCGTTACGCGAACAATGGGATCATACGCGCCAAAACCTGAATCCGCTAAGTTTGGTGAAGGATGGCGTAAAAGATTTGTTCACTTCTTCCGATGTGCGTTCGGGTGCGTTAAAAGGATTGTTGAGTTTGGCCACGGGATTCCTGACGCGCAAACTCATTATCGGGAATTCAGGAAGCATGGCACGAAAAGTAGTAGGAACGCTTGCCCAAACCGGAGCGACGAGCCTCGCCTACAAAGGCACCGACGCGATCCAACACAAAGGAGCTCCGCTTTTGTCGAACTTACTTAAGAAACTCAAGATCGGCAAGTAAGACAAGCCGGTCGGATAAATATTCCGAAAAGGCAAATAAGATTGCGAAGATTCCGTTTGGGAATAGTGATTTTATTTGTTTCTTCGGATTTGTCATTTTTAACCGAAAGTACGATTAACCCTTTTTGCAGATGCGAATCCTGAAAACGTATTGCCTTTTGTTGTTTGCGATGTGCTGTTGCACTTCGGCATTCGGGCAAAATACCGAAAAGGAAGCCAAAAAGGATTCGGCTGCCGTGTACCGCAAGATCGAGAAGTATTCCAAAAAGCGCAAATGGACGTCGTTCGTGCACGGATTGGTCTTCGAACCGCTCACACCAAAAAAACTCAAAGCCAGGAAACGTGCCCAAACCCGGCGATTCAAGGATTACCAAGGCAAAATCGTACGCAAGATCGACATCGTCACGCTCGATCCTTTCGGATTTTCAGAAATCGACAGCACGAAACAACCCGAAAAAACGCTTTCAAAAGTCGGCAACCGTCTGCATCTCAAAACCAAGCGGCTCACGATCCTGAATTTGCTGCTGATCAAACGCAACAAGCCTTTGGATTCGCTGCTTGTAAAAGAATCCGAACGTCTGATCCGTGCCCAACGCTATGTAAGGCGCGTCATGATCACTCCTAAAGCCACTCCATACAAGGATTCGGTCGATATCGAGATACGCGAGCTTGATTCCTGGTCGCTTATCCCCGATTTTTCGGCATCGACTTCGAAAACCGAATACGAACTTACCGAACGCAATTTTTTGGGACTCGGTCATCAGGTGGAACAGAATTACCAGAAAGACCTGCGCGACGGCGATGATGCGTACAGCGTGAAATACACGATCCCGAACATCCTGAACACGTATGTCAAGTCGATTTTTTCGTATCAGATCGACCTCAAGCAGAATTACGTGAAAAGCGTGAACATCGAAAGGCCGTTCTTCTCTCCTTATGCGCGATGGGCCGCGGGTATGTATTTCGACCAGCGCTTTAGGCAGGATACGTTACCCAACGCCAACAACGAATTCGAATGGCAGAATTTCAAGTCGAACGCTACCGATTTATGGGCCGGCCATGCGATCCGGATTTTCAAAGGCGAATCCGAAGACGAGAAAACCACGCGCTTGATTACTACAGCCCGCTATTACAAGGTGCATTTCGTAGAATCGCCCGACGTGGCTCACGACACGATCAATTTCTATGCGACCGAACGCAATTATTTGGCCGGCTTGGGGATTTCTTCGCGTCAGTTCGTGCAGGATCATTATTTGTTCAACTACGGCATCATCGAAGACGTCCCGGTCGGAAAAGCGTTCGGGATTACAGGCGGCGTGCAGCGCAAGCGAGGAAATGAAAAAACCTATCTCGGAGCACGCTTCACACAAGGAAAATACTACAACTGGGGTTATTTGAGTGCCAATCTCGAATTCGGGACGTATTTACGCGACGGCGATTCCGAACAAAGCGCGGCTTCGCTACAGGCGAATTATTTCACGCCTTTGTACGAAACGGGCAAATGGAAATTCAGGCAGTTCATAAAAGGAAGTCTCGTCATCGGTAACGACCGCGAACCGTCTTGGGGTGACATGCTTACGCTTAAAGGCCCGAAAGGCATCCAAGGATTCGACAGCCGCACTTTATACGGTACGAAAAAATGGCTTGTGACGGCACAGACCCAATCGTACGCGCCATGGAATTTAATGGGGTTCCGACTCAATCCGTTTTTAGGTTACAGCATCGGCATGCTCGGCGACGGCCCGAACGGCTTCACGAAGAGCAAGGCGTACTCGCAGGTTGGCGTGGGCGTGCTTATCAGTAACGATTATTTGGTGTTCAGTACGTTCCAGCTTTCGTTTTCGTTCTATCCGACCATGCCCGACAGCGACCGCGGCATCTTCAAGACCAACGCGTTCAGCACAGACGATTTCGGCCTTATGGACTTCGAGCTCGCCAAACCGCGCACCGTGCTTTACGAATAGGTCAATCGTGTAAACTGTCGTGAGAATGCTGTAATGCGTTTTTTGGCTGGATTTCGGAATTTTATCTGGCAATACACAAAACACTCAGCCATGAACTTGAAAAGAATTTTCGGAGCGATATTGACCATTTTGGGCATCGTCGGTCTTATCTATGCGGCTTATGTCTTTATGAACACGGGCGGCAAAGTTCGCGACATCAAAGCGCTCGCCATTTACGGGATTTTGGGATTGATCTTTTTCGTTTCGGGAATCGGTCTCATCAAACAAACCAAAGACGCGTCGTAAAATCGAAAACACCAAAGAATCAAGAGGCTTTATCGGGCCTCTTTTTTTTGCCATTGACTAGTGATGCTTTATCTGTAAAGTCTGGAGATTAAAATATAAACGACATTAAAAAGCGTGATAACTCTATAAAATGTGGCGCATAAACCTGTAAAACATTTGATTCATGGGCGTCGTTACTTTGTAATGTAGAAAATCAAGAAAAAGGAATGCAATGAAAACTATCTCTTACCTCGCACTGGCTTTGATGTTGTTCGGCTCAAACATTTCCAAAGCGCAAAACCAATATACCACAAATGCAGAAACGACGCTTGAACTCGAAAGTATGATGGATTCGGGAAACGCGTTGAACGTACGTTATTTTTACTATCCGAACCTACAGGCCTATTTCGACCGTCAGACTTCCACTTATTTATACAGCCGCAACGGACAGGATTGGATCGAAAGCTCGAAACTGCCGAACGCTTTGCGCGGATATTCGGTGGCGAACAACAAAAGAGTGCCGCTTACCGATTATGCCGGAGATTCTCCTTATGAATTGGTAAAAGAGCACATGAAGCAATATCCGGCCAATTATTCGAGCAGGAGGCAACCTAAAAACGATAAGGAAAAACCGACCGATATGGTGGCGATGAAATAAACCCAAAAACATAATTTATCTGATAAGCAGGACTTTACGGTTCTGCTTTTTTTATGCCTATACTAAGTTTATGTAAGATTAATATTTCATTGCATAGTTAGAAAGTGTATTTTATCGATGTTTCGTGTATTTTATCGATTATTTTTATATTTTTACCGACGAAATACACAACACTAAACAACCAAACCATGAAACCATTTCAAAACCTCCTGATCGCACTACTTCTCATATTGAGTGCCAACGTATTCGGCCAAGAGCAAAACGATGTGAAAAGATTGCCGTTTGATGCCGAAACCAACTGTCAAATCCGATATTACTATTACCCGAACCTCGAAGCGTATTTCGACAACCTGAACAGCATTTACATTTTCAAGGACAAAGGGATTTGGGTAAAGGAAAAGGAAATCCCGAGCGGATATCGCGGCTACGGACTTTTCAACAAAGCCCACATCGCCATAAACGATTACGACGATGAAGATCCTACACAGTTCCTCGAAGCCCATCGTAAAAAGTATCCGTACAATTCACTGAAGCGCCAACGCAACGCAACGGCATCGGTCGAATAAACAATGAAAAATAAATAATTGATTGTCAATGCTAATCGGATTATTACTGTATTGCTGCCATCGTTTGGCACGGTCGTTGAAAGGCCAATCGTAACATTAACCTAAAACGTTACGTTATGAAAACCCTCAAATTCTTAACCCTCGGATTATTCCTTACGACAATCGCCACTACTGCCGAAGCCCAGGTTTCGGTCAGCGTCAATATCAATGTACCGGCTCCTGGCTGGATCGCGGCTCCCGTTCCCGACGCACGATTTTATTATTTACCCGATATCCAGGTATATTACGACAGACCGGCCGCCCAATTCATCTATATGAGCGGAGGCGCATGGATTCGCGCGCGTCACTTGCCGGTAGCTTACCGCGATTACGACCTGTATCACGGACGTACGGTTTGCCTTACCGATTACCGCGGATACGCTCCGTACCATTCTTACAGGACGCACCGCGTGAGATATGCGCCGAGACATTACGCTCCCGTACGCACAGTCTATGTGAAAGAACACCACGGACACGGACGCGGCCATCACAAAAAACACCACAAACATCACGATTACCGCAGATATTAACACAAAGGCGCCTCTATGGCGTCTTTTTTTGTTAGTCGTTATTTACTACTTTTGGAATCCACTGCTTTAACCACACTACATTCAATGCCCAGACGTTTATTTTCCGTTTTCCTGTTTTGCTTTTTCGGACTTCAATCGGTGTTTGCACAGCCACAGAAACCGAATTCCGCCGAGATTTATGCAAAAATCCAAAAACTCAATTTCTTGGGTTCGGTTTTATATATCGCGGCGCATCCCGATGATGAGAACACGCGGTTGATTTCCTGGTTCGCCAACGAAAAGCACGCGCGTACGGGTTATCTTTCGTTGACGCGAGGCGATGGCGGACAGAACCTTATCGGTCCTGAACTGCGCGAACTGCTTGGCGTTATCCGTACACAGGAATTGATAGAAGCACGGAAAATAGACGGTGGCGAACAGTTCTTTTCGCGTGCCAACGATTTCGGTTATTCCAAAAATCCCGATGAGACGCTCAAGATCTGGAACAAGGACGAAGTGCTGTCCGATGTCGTATACGTAATCCGCAAATTCCGTCCCGATGTGATCGTGAACCGTTTCGACCATAGAACTCCGGGAAGCACACACGGCCATCATACGTCGTCGGCCATGCTAAGCGTCGAGGCTTTCGATCTGTCCAACAACCCGAAATCCTATCCGAACCAACTTAAACTGACGCAGACCTGGCAGCCAAAACGCCTGTACATGAACACGTCATGGTGGTTTTACGGCAGCCACGAGAAATTCGACAAAGCCGACAAGACCAACCTCGCCCAATTGTCAACCGGCGTCTATTATGAGTCGTTGGGCAAATCGAACCAGGAAATCGCGGCCTTGAGCCGAAGCAGCCACAAATCGCAAGGGTTCGGAAATACAGGCGTTCGCGGTGAAGATTCCGAATATCTCGAATTCCTCAAAGGCGATCGACCGAACGACAAAACCGATTTGTTCGAAGGGATCGACACCTCGTGGAATCGCGTAAAAGGCGGAAAAGTGATTGGCGAAATCCTCGCGAAAGTCGAGAAGGAATTCGATTTCAGAAATCCGGCCAACAGCATTCCAGGTTTGGTAAGTGCTTACGAGCGCATCCAAACCCTCGAGGACGAGTATTGGAAAAACCTCAAATCCGAAGAAATAAAATCGGTTATAGCGGCCTGTGCCGGCTTGTATCTCGAAGCGGTTGCCTCGGATGCCGAAGCGACTCCGGGATCGACCGTCAAAGTAAAAATCGAAGCGATCAACAGAAGCCAGGTTCCGATGCAATTGAACGGCATCACGACCTTTCCTTCATCGATGACAACACTTCAGGTGACCGATCTTAAATACAATGAAAACAGGACTTTCGATTTGCAACTCGAACTCCCGTCCGACATGAAATACACAGAACCGTACTGGCTTTCCGAAAAAGGCAGCGTCGGCATGTACAAGGTCGACGATCCGAAACTCATCGGCAATCCCGATATCACGCGTCAGGCAAAAGTGACGTTCAACATCGGTTTCGGCCATACGACGATTCCGTTCGACCGTACGATCATCTACAAATACAACGACGATGTGAAAGGCGAAGTCTACGAACCGTTCGACATCGTACCCGCCGTAACGACTTCCATCCTTGACAAAGTCGCGATTTTCGGAGACGGGAAACCCAAGAAAATCAGTGTAAAAGTCACTTCGGGTAAAAATGACGTAAACGGCAATCTCGCGCTCGAACTTCCTAAAGATTGGAAAGCGAGCCCCGCCTCCGCTCCATTCTCGCTTTCAAGGAAAGGCGAGTCGACGGTAGCGACGTTCGAGATTACGCCTTCTGAAAATGCCGGTGAAATCCACGTAAAAAGCATAGTGACGGTCAATGGCCAAAAGCTTGACAAGGAACGCACGGCGATTTCATATCCGCATATTTCGAAACAACAGGTCATCAAGGACGCCGAAGCCAAATTCATCCGCCTCGACATCAAGACGGGCAAGGAAAAAATCGCGTACGTCATGGGCGCCGGAGACGAAGTGCCGAACAGTCTGCGCCAGATGGGTTACGATGTCGTGATCCTGACGCCGGCCGAAATCAATCTGGAACGACTCAAGGATTTCGATGTCGTGATGACGGGAATCCGCGCGTACAACGTCGTCAAGGAACTTGAGTTCAAACAGGCCGCGCTACTCGATTTCGTAAAATCGGGAAAGACGATGATCGTGCAATACAATACGCTCGACGATTTGACTTCGAAAGAGATGTCGCCGTATCCGCTCAAATTATCGCGCGACCGCGTCACAGAAGAAGATGCCGAAGTGCGTTTCCTCGATCCGAAAAATCCGATCCTGACCTCGCCGAATAAAATAACTTCGGCCGATTTTACCGGATGGACACAGGAACGCGGTTTGTACTATCCGGGCGAATGGGACAAGGCTTTCACACCCGTGATTTCCTCGAACGACAAAGGCGAATCGGCCAAAAACGGAGCGATCCTCGTGGCACAATACGGCAACGGACATTACATTTATACGGGTTTGAGCTTTTTCCGTGAATTGCCCGAAGGCGTTTCGGGAGCGTTCCGACTCATGGCCAACATGATTTCTATAGGCAACTCCAAACAACTATGAGAGAGAAGAACGTAAAGAACTGGAAGAAAAACTATACATGGATGTTACTCGCCAACGTAGCCTACATCGTCATTTTCTATTTCCTAATGCAAATCTTCTCGTAAATGCATCAGATAGATTGGATCATCCTGTCGGTTACGCTGCTGTTCATCGTGTGTTACGGGGTTTGGAAGACGCGCGGCAGCAAAAGCGTCGAAGATTATATCCTCGGCAATAACGAGACGCCTTGGTACGTCGTCGGGCTTTCGGTCATGGCGACACAGGCCAGCGCGATCACGTTCCTTTCGACTCCGGGACAAGCTTATGCCGACGGTATGGGATTCGTGCAGAATTACTTCGGATTGCCGCTCGCGATGGTCGTCATCAGCCTTACGTTCATTCCGATTTTCCAGCGATTGCGCGTGTTTACGGCCTACGAATACCTCGAACAGCGTTTCGATGTGAAAACCCGTTCGCTTGCGGCCATCATTTTCCTTATCCAGCGCGGACTGGGAACCGGATTCACAATTTATGCGCCGGCGATCATCGTATCCTCTTTGCTCGGATGGAACTTGACGTTGCTCAACATCATCATCGGAATTTTGGTTATTATTTACACGTTTTCGGGTGGGACGAAAGCCGTAAACGTCACACAAAAACAACAGATGTTCGTGATCATGTTCGGTATGTTCGTCGCTTTTTTCCTGATTATTTACTATCTGCCGAACGATATGTCGATCACAAATGCCATGCACATTGCGGGCGCGAACGACAAGATGCACATCGTGGACCTGAGTTTCGATCCCGAG
Organism: Flavobacterium agri; assembly: GCF_013401995.1. GTDB lineage: Bacteria > Bacteroidota > Bacteroidia > Flavobacteriales > Flavobacteriaceae > Flavobacterium > Flavobacterium agri. Next base: position 539,742 of record NZ_JACBJI010000001.1, on the reverse strand, counting down.
GAACGTTACACGCTTTGGAGCGGCATCGCGGGTGGATTTTTCCTCGCGCTCGCCTATTTCGGCACGGACCAATCGCAGGTCGGACGTTATCTTTCTGGAAAATCGATACGCGAAAGCCAGATGGGACTCATTATGAACGGTTTCCTCAAAGTCCCGATGCAGTTCTTCATTTTGTTTACGGGCGTGATGGTTTTCGTTTTTTTCCAGTTCAATCCTGTGCCTTTGAACTTCAATCCGAACAGCAAGGCCGTGATCGAAAAATCGGCTTACGCGGATGAATATCACGGTTTGGAGAAGAAATTGGCCGAAGTCAACAACGAGAAAAAGGAAATCAACCTGATTTACATCGACCATCTCAACCAAGGTTACGACAACCCGATTTTACGTCGCCAACTCGTCGCCTTATCCGGACGTGAAAGCGATTTGCGCGAACAAGGACGCGAGCTTATCAAAAAAGCCGACTCGAAGGCCGAAGCCAACGACAAGGACTATGTTTTCCTGCATTTCATCCTGAATTACCTTCCTCATGGCCTTGTCGGATTGTTGCTCGCGATGATTCTTTCTGCGGCCATGTCGAGCACGGCTTCCGGATTGAGTGCATTGGCTTCTACGACGGCGATCGATATTTACAAACGCAACGTAAAAGGCATCAGATCGGAAAAGCATTACCTGAACGCGACGAAGTTCTTCACCGTCGTTTGGGGATTCATCATCATTTTGTTCGCATGTTTCAGTGCTTTGTCCGAAAACCTGATACAGCTCGTGAACATCGTCGGATCGATTTTCTACGGAACGGTTCTCGGTATTTTCATCGTCGGATTCTACGTCAAATATGTGCGCGCGAAAGCCATTTTTTACGCGGCCTGTATCACGCAGATTGCCGTCATCGTCGTTTATATTTCACAGACCGTGGCTTATCTTTGGCTTAATTTCATCGGAGCGGTAATGGCGGTACTGCTGTCGATCTTGTTCGAGGCTACGATATTCCGCAAAAAGCAAACACAGGAGATCGATGCTTAAAAATACCTACCGAACTTCACTTTCCAAGTCAGAACTTTACGAATGGCTAGACAGGAAAGCTGCCCAAAGGCAAGGTTTCCTGATTAAGATGCGCGTCTATAAAACTAAAAAAACAGCCGACGGATTTCGCATCAGGAAAATAAAGACCGCAAAAAAATTCGAGAAAATTCCGCCTCGAATTTCAGCACGGCTTCTTGCTCCGGGAAAACTCCAAATAACCGTTAGCCCAAACCGCACCGGATTGGTCGTGTTCTTCGTACTTCCGGCATTGTTTATCACATTACTCTCAAGTTTTCAAAGTGGCGACATCGTGACGAAATTGCTCGCGGGACTGTTCTTCTTTTTCCCGATTCTCGCTTTACTCAATTTCGTTCTCGTTTTCTGGCCAATGTATGGCACCCGTAAATGGATCGAACGCGAACTCAACCTCGATCGCGAAAAGCCATAAAAAATCCGGATCAGTTTCCCAACCCGGATTCTATTTCAATGTCAATGGCAGCAACTTTTCTGTAACTGATACTACCACCTTTCAGCTACTGCTACTGCTTTCTGCAAATCAGCCTTTGCTCCACTCCGCGATACTATCGTTGTTTAACTTGATATAATCTTGGTTTTTAGCGGCTTGAGCAGAAGCCAACGATACTTTCGCCGTTTCGATAGCGCCTTTCTTGTCGCCGAGTTTGGCTTGGATCAACGATTTTTGACGCAACATCCAAAACGGTTTTTCCTTGCTCAATTCAAGCGCTTTGTTCACGTACGAAAGCGCTTTGTTCATGTCGCCGTTCGATTGGTAAAGATAAGTGCCTGCCGAATAATAATCGGTTGATGAAGGTCCGTTCAAGGTTTTGTCGATACTCGCCATCGCGGTTTTTGCGGTCGGCACTTCGAATTTCACCGGAATCAACGTTTTTTCCCACATTATCTCGAGTACGCCGTAGTTGTTGTCGAGGTTGTTGATGTCGATCGTGAACGACTCGACCGTGCGGTTTAATTGGAACGGTTTTGCCGAAGTCTTGAGCGCGACTTTGGATTCGTCCCAATTTTCGGGAGTACCCCAGTTTGACGTCTCGTCGTAAAAAATCACATCCCAATTGTCAACTCTTGGGACTGTGTAAAGCGCGTACTTCCCTTTTTTCAAGGTTTTGCCGTCAATGGTCACGTCTTCGCTGAAACTGATTGTCGTACAATTGTTCGCTCCCGTACGCCACACTTTCCCAAAAGGTACAAGATCGCCGTAAACGGTTCTGCCTTTAAGGCTCGGACGCGAATATTCCACTTCTACGTCAGTTAGGCCGACCACTTGCGAAAAACTCGCTTTCGGACTCGCAGCCGGTGCTTTCACTTGGGCTTCGATCGTGTAATTTGCGATGAGGATCGCCAAGGCAATGATAATTTTTTTCATGTTGATGCTGGTTTTGATATCCTTCAAAATTACGAATTACCTATGCGTCAATTGTTAATTTTTCCCTAATTCAAGTCGAATTTTGTCTAAGAAATAAGGCTTTTTGCTTAAACAATTTTTATCTTTAAGATATGAAACTATACGAACTCAAAGCCATTCAAAAATTTCCGACAACTTCCGAAAAACTTTGGGATTTTATAGCGACACCCAAAAATCTTACCGTGATCACGCCTCCGAATATGGGATTCAACACTTTGTCGGGTGACGATTCCCCGATGTTCGCGGGGCAAATCATCGATTATACGATAACACCTCTGTTTGGCATCAGACTGCATTGGGTCACCGAAATCACGCATGTTGAAAAAGGAAAATATTTTGTAGACGAACAACGCTTCGGGCCTTATGCGTTCTGGCATCACAAACATTTTTTGAAAGAAACCGACTTCGGATGCGAAATGATCGATGTCGTACATTACAAACTCCCGATGGGATTTCTCGGACACCTCGCCCATCCTATCCTCGTGCGTCCGAAACTTGAGGAAATCTTTGAATTCCGACACAAAAAACTGATCGAACTCTTCGGAGAAATTTGAAAAAGATTCACAATAAATACTAAGTCTTGAAGTCATATAATCTTAAAGTCTAAAAATGAACATCTTCTGGTTCCGACGCGACCTGCGACTACACGACAACTGCGGATTTTTCCACGCGTTGAGCACAAACCAGCAAGTGCTTCCGGTTTTTATTTTCGATTCGAACATTCTCGAAGAACTTCCGAAAGACGACCATCGCATCACTTTCATCCATCAACTCTTGCAACAAATGGATTCGGAACTCAAAAAACACGATCGCAAACTTGCGGTTTTTCATGGCAGTCCCGAAGATATTTTCGCCAAACTCATCGCAGAACATAAAATCGAGAACGTATTTGCGAACCACTATTACGAACCGTATGCAACCAAGCGGGACGAGGCGATCGCAAAGCTTTTCAAAAAACACGACATCGGTTTTGCGACGTTCAAGGATCAGGTGATTTTCGAGAAATCGGAAATCGTAAAAGACAATGGCGAGCCATATGTGGTGTTCACCCCTTATTCGAAACGCTGGCTTGAGGCATTTAAAAAGTGTAGTTTGCCGAATTTTCCGTCCGAGAAACATCTATCGAAAATCGCCAATCACCACTATAAATTCCTATCGCTCGAATACATCGGATTCGAAACATCCAAACTCGATATTTTTGATTACCGCTTGACGCCAAAAATCATCAAAGAGTACGAAAACAACCGCAATTTTCCGGCTATCGACGGCACTTCGCGAGTTAGTCCTTACCTGAGGTTCGGTGCTTTGAGTATCCGTAAAGTCGTGGCGAAAGCTGCGGAAAACAACCACACTTTCCTCAAAGAACTGATTTGGCGCGAATTCTTCATGCAGATCCTGTGGCACTTCCCGCACACGGCAACCAAAGCGTTCAAACCCGAATACGACCGTATCAAATGGCGTTACGCCGAAAAGGAATTCGAGAAATGGCGTGAAGGGAAAACGGGTTATCCGATGGTCGACGCGGGAATGCGCGAACTCAACCAGACCGGTTTCATGCACAACCGCGTGCGTATGGTCGTTTCCAGTTTCCTGTGCAAACATTTGCTGTTGGACTGGCGTTGGGGCGAAGCGTATTTCGCCCAAAAACTATTTGACTTCGAACAGTCGAGCAACGTCGGCAACTGGCAATGGGCAGCCGGAAGCGGTGTGGACGCGGCGCCTTATTTCCGGATTTTCAATCCTGAAGAACAGCTCAAAAAGTTTGACAAGGATTTGAAATATGTGCGAAAGTGGATTCCCGAATACGACTCTTTCGAATACCCCGAACCGATCGTCGACCATAAAGAAGCGCGTGAACGTTGTCTTAAAGTTTACAAGGAAGGTTTGAATCGGTGATTTCTGCTATAATTTGTTTGTAATGCTGATGACGCCGATAAAACGCTGATTTTCCTGATTTCCTATGACGCAAGCAATCTGCGAAAATCAACGTAAATCTGTGTTTTCAGCGTTACTGACCGAAACACAAAAGCTTGATCCGGTCGAAATCCAACTGATCGAAATGCTCCACAACCAAATCGGCTTCGGCCAAATCCTGGCTTTTCGAGTTTTCGCTCACATATCCGATGCAGAAAAGTCCCGCGCCTTTAGCCGCTTTCACGCCATTGGTGCTGTCTTCAATGACGATACATTCCGATTTTTCATGGCCCGACAAACGCCACGCCTCGACAAAAATCGCGGGATCGGGTTTCGACTTCGGGAAATCTTCACCGCTCACGATATGTGAAAAATACTGATACAATCCAAAGCGCCTGAACACGCGGTCGATCGTAACCTTTGCCGCAGACGACGCCAAAATCAACTGCATCCCGTTCACATTCAAATTCTTGATCAAATCCTCGACTCCTTCGAGCAAATACAAATCTTGCTTGGTGTCGAACGCATCGTTGAAAAGTGCGCGCTTTACCTGGATCAGGTCGTAAATATCGGTATCGATGCCAAAAATCTGCTTGAGTTTCTCGTACACGTTTTTCGTGGAATTCCCCGTAAAACTCCAATACAGCTCGGGTGTTACCTCGATATTGAGCTGCTTGAAATGCTCGTGATACGCATAATGGTGCACGGGTTCTGTGTCTACGATCACGCCATCCATGTCGAAAATGACGGTTTTTATCATTACTTACTGTTCGTTATTCGTTGTTCGTTATTCAATATTCGATATTCCATCCTTTGTTCGTTTCAGTTCAACACTTCTATCTGTTGCTCAAATTCTTCGGCACTTTAAAAAATTTTCTAAATTTTTTGAATGTCGAACAACGAATACCGAACAACGAATGTTGAAGTTATGGTTTCTTCAAAATCCCACGGATTACGGCCTCGGCGCAATACAACCCGAACAATCCCGGCATATAACTGCTTGTGCCGTAAAACGACTTCTTGAAATTTTTCCCGTCGGTGACTTTCAGGCTTTCCACGTCCTGGATTTCGTTCGAAAACACGACTTTGATGCCGCGGTCGATTTTGGCTTCGCGTTTGAGGCGTTTTTTGATGGCTTTGGCGAGCATGCAGTTCTCGGTTTTGCTGATGTCGGCGACCTTCACTTTAGACGCTTCGAGTTTCCCGCCCGCGCCCATGCTCGAAATAACTTTGATTTTCTGGCGTTTGGCCGAAATGATCAGGTTGAGTTTGGGCGTCACGCTGTCGATGCAATCCACAACATAGTCGAATTCCTTCGTTACCAGCGAATAAGCGCGTTCGGGCGACAAAAATTCGTTGAGGCGCGTGAGTTCGAGTTCCGGATTTATATCCATCAGCCTGTCGCCGACGACGTCAACCTTGTGCATTCCGACGGTTGAGTGCAATGCCGGCAATTGCCTGTTGATGTTCGTGATGTCGACCGTATCTCCGTCTACGATCGTCATTTTCCCGACGCCTGCCCTGGCGATGAACTCGGCCGCGAACGAGCCTACTCCGCCAAGCCCGACGACGAGTACGTTGGCGTTTTTAAGTTTTTGCAATCCTTCGGGTTTGAAGAGCAGTTCGGCTCTTTCTTGCCATTTAGCCATTAACTTTTGCGTTTATTAGTTTTTTTTGAGTTTGGATTTTGGCCACGAATCACACGAATTTCACTAATGATTCGTGGTTATTCCAATGCAAAATTAAAAACGGTTTTAAAATTTTCGGATACATTGAGTTTGAATGCTTCCAAATCTACATTCCTGTACTTCGCCGCAAGTCCGTAAACCTGTTCGATGCTTTCTTCGGCCGTGTCCGTTTCCAGGAAGAATCGATCGTCGGGAACCGAATTGAAAGCGGATTCCAATTCCGGATTCCGCAACAGCCATTTTCCGAACGACAAATAAAATCCGTTGTCTACAAGCGATCTGGCGACCTGTTCGTTTTTTGAAAACCCGTGAATGATCATCGGAACCTCAATGTTCATGCGCTTTTTGGTCTCGATCACTTCCTGATAAGCCGCCACGCAATGGATGACGACCGGCTTTTTGTATTTTTCAGCCAAAAGCAATTGCACTTCAAAAACCTCTAGCTGCAATCCGATCGGGGTTTCGATCCTTTTGTCGAGACCGCATTCGCCGATTGCGAGACACCTTTTATCCGCAAGCTTGGATTCCAGAACCTGCAGATCCGATTGCAGGCGGTTTTCGTCGATGCGCCAAGGATGGATACCGATCGAGAAATATGCAACCGAATCGTCAAACTCGTCCGGATATTGGTTCACGAGTTCAAAAATATCGGGATTGCCCGTTTGGGAATGCGTGTGCAGGTTGAGCAGTTTCATCAATCGTGGAATTTCTTGACGCCAGCCTTGATTTCTACAGCCAAATCGTTCTCGAGCGGCACGATCGGACACGAATAGTTGTGGTTGTAAGCGCAATACGGATTGAACGCACGGTTGAAATCTATCGTAACGGTTTCGCCCTTGGTTTCGCGTAATTCGATATAACGGCCTCCGATATAGGTTTCCTTTCCGCTTGTCAAATCTGAAAACGGCAGGAAAAGATAGTCGTGGTAGCCTTCTTTTTTGGACAGTTCGATGTTGCGGTAAATGTTGAGTTTGCAAGATTTTCCGTCGAGGATGAAACGGGCTTCACCGTATTTGACGTACATCGGGCGACGCGTTCCCGTGGTTTTCATCTCGAACGGTTTTTCGCTTTGGGATTTTACGAGTTTCGCCTGTACGATATATTTGGCGTCGATCGGATAAAAATCCAAACCTTTGAACGTTTTGAAATCTTGTTCCATCAAAGGCGATTCTTTTGGATCGGCGTATTCTTTGTCGAGCTGTTTTTGGTAAGCCGACGAAGCGGCCGTATCGAATTTGTCCTGGGCGATTCCGAACCACGACACGAATAACAAGAAGAACGACAGAAGTCTCATAGTTTCCTTTTTTGCAAAAATAGGAATTGCCAAAGTTTTTTGTCCATTTTCCGATGCCAATGCGGCTATTTTATTTGTGTCATTCGTGAAAATCGTGGCCTTTAACTGCCTTCCTTTGCGTAACTTTACGGGGCAAACATTCCCAATGCTCCAGACCGCTTTTTCCCGTTACATAAACAATTTCCGAGGCTTTTCACGCGAGATATGGATATTGGCGATCATTACTTTCGTGAATCGCGCCGGAACGATGGTCTTGCCGTTCCTGACCAAATATATGCGCGAAGACCTTAAATTCAGTTACGAGCAAATCGGGACCGTTATGGTTTTCTTCGGGCTAGGCTCGGCTTTGGGTTCGTGGCTCGGCGGAAGGTTGGCAGACAAATTCGGGTTCTATAAAATAATGGTCGGCAGCCTGTTTACGAGCGGATGTTTGTTTTTCGCGATCCAATACGCGCGGAGTTTCGAGTCGCTTTGTTTTGCGATGTTCGGGATCATGTTGATCGCCGATATGTTCCGGCCGGCCATGTTCGTTTCGATCGGTACATATGCCAAACCCGAAAACAGAGTGCGCGCGTTTACTTTGGTACGATTGGCGGTCAATTTAGGATTTGCGGCCGGTCCGGCTATGGGCGGATTGATCATCATGGGAATCGGCTATCGCGGCTTGTTCTGGGCCGATGGTACGACCTGTATCGTTTCCATCCTCGCTTTCGCGTTGCTTGTCAAGGAAAAGAAAAAGACGGCGGTGGCGCATCATCAAGACGAAAATGAACCTGATACTTCGATTTGGAAGGACAAGGTGTTTTTAATTTTCCTGTTCATCAGTTTTGCCGTGTCGATGGTCTTTTTCCAGATTTTGACCACACTCCCGCTCTATCATTACGAAAAATACGGTTTGACCGAATTCCAGACGGGATTGCTGCTTACATTTAATGGCTTGCTCGTCTTTTTGTTCGAGATGCCGATCGTAGGCTTTTGCGAACGAAAGAACATCGACAAATTGCGTCCCGTTTTCCTGGGTGCGCTTTGCATGGTGCTCGGTTTCGTCGTGTTGCTTTTTGACGGATGGGCGGGCGTATTGCTCATCAACATCGTCTTTTTGTCTTTTGGGGAAATCTTTGCGTTCCCTTTTTCGAACGGTTTCGTACAGAACCGCGCGCCCAAGAAAAAAGCGGGTGCTTATATGGGTTTGTATACGATGATGTTCAGTTTGGCACACATGCTCAATTCGAAAATCGGCATGGGAATCGTGTCGAATTTCGGTTATATGGCCAATTGGGGATTCATGGCCGCTTTCGGATTATTCGCTTGCGGACTTACGGCTTATGTAATGAAGCTCACCGCCGAAGAAGTTCGGTGATGCCGTTATAAAACATGATTTTTACAGCTTCGTTGTGCTTCTGTTTTTTTAAACCATTAAGACAGTTAAGGAAATTAAGGCACTCGAGGGTTTGGCGGCTCCGCTACTTTTTACAATTTTAAGAAGTTAAGAACATCACGATTCTCAAGATACGCAACGTCACATATTATCTCTGTGTTCTGATACAACATTTCACATTTCACATTTCACTTTTCACCTTTCACCAATCACCAATCACCACCAACCACCTAACCGCCTCCAAACCAACACTCCCAAAAATTCGTTAAATAACTAAAAAATTAGTTTGTAAACTAAAAATATAGTTGTACGTTTGGATTGAGGTTCGGGAGAAGATATTCCCTGCCCGATCCGCAACGTCCCCAATAAAAAAATAACGATAAAGAATAAAAAATACATAGCATGCAAAAGCTGACCAACAAAGAAGAAGAAATTATGCACATCTTATGGAAACTTGAAAAAGCGTTCGTAAAGGATGTGATGGCCGAGATCACAGACGAACAACCGCATTACAACACCTTGTCTACGATCATCCGCAACCTCGAGGAAAAAGGGTATGTTTCGCATAAGGCATACGGGAATACGCACCAATATTTCCCGGTGGTCAAGAAAGAAGACTATCGCAAAGGTTTTATGAAGGTCGCGATAGACAACTACTTCAACTCTTCGTACAAGAACATGGTTTCGTTTTTTGCGAAAGAGGAAAAAATTTCGGCCGACGAGCTTCGTGAGATTCTGAACACCATCGAAAAACGCGACAACTGATGGAAACCCTGGCCTTGTATCTGGTAAAATCGGCGGCATTGATGGCGCTGTTCCTGGGCGCGTATCACCTGCTTCTTAAACGCGAGACCTTTTTTAAAAGTAACCGTTGGTATTTGTTGCTTGGGTTAGTTACTTCGTTATTACTGCCTTTGGTTACTTTTAAGAGAGTGGTTTGGGTAGAAGCCGCAGCCCCGATTACGCCAGTGGTTCCTTTGGAGCTTGCACAAGTATCGGATTCAGGACTTTCTGAAATGGACGCTGCGGGATTTGCGATGGCCGCGACGCCCGAGCCTTCGTTCGAAGTCGATTGGATGTTGGTAGCCATCGTCATCTACGGATTGGTTGCATTAGCACTTACGGTCCAGTTCATGCGCGATTTCTTCGCTTTGCGCAGATTGCTCAAAGGAAAAACCGTCCAGAGACGTTCGGGTTATAAGTTCGTAGACGTACCCGAAAACGTGGCGCCTTTCTCGTACTTCAGTTATATCGTGTACAATTCGTCCATGTTCAGCCATGATGAGCTGATCAATATTCTGGAGCACGAAAAAGTGCACAGCATACAACGACACACGCTGGACGTGTTGATTTCACGCATCATCTGCATCGCGTTTTGGTGGAATCCGGTCGTGTGGTTTTACAAGAAAGCAATCGTACAGAACCTCGAATTCATCGCCGACAGCGAGGCTGCCAAAAAAATACCTGACATCAAAGCCTATCAGTTCACACTGCTTAAGATAACCACGCACGAAAGTTGCGTTTCAATCACTAATCATTTTTTTCAATCATTAATCAAAAAACGTATCGTTATGCTTAACAAAAACCAATCGAGCAAGTGGAATTCCTGCAAGTACCTACTCATCGTTCCCGCTTTGGCCGCATTTATGCTGTATTTCCAGGTGAAAGTGGTCGCACAGGAAAAACACTCCGATGTCTTTTTCATCAAAGGCGCGCAAGAAGGCGTCGAAGTCGTGGTAGACAAGAACACCAGCGACGCCGAGCTCAAGCAACACGCCGAGGATTTGAAGAAAAACCATGGCATCAAACTCAAATTCTCGAAAGTAAAACGCAACTCGGCCGGCGAAATCGTGTGCATCAAGGCCGAGTTCAAAGACCAGAACGGCAAGAAAGGAACGACCATGATCAGTGGCGACAAGCCTATCGAACCGATCCGTTTCTTCAAGAACGACAACACGATCGGATTCGGGAATTCGTCGGATCACGTGAGATTGGCCAAAAATTTCCGCATCAGCCGAAACGGTAACGACGACCGAAACCACAATTTCTCGTTCGCTTTCAATGAACCTGATGTAGATGTGGATACCGATGTCGTCGTAGTCGGCGAACCTTTCGAATTCGAAGAAGATAGTTCAGGTGAACACAAAGTTGTCGTGAAATCATTCAAAAAAGGCAAACAGAAAGTCATCGTGAACGGCAAGGTCGTGGCCGAAGCCGATATCGATACCGAAAACGGTCTTGACGAATTGGATCCTATCGAAATCCGTACGATCAAAAACGGACCGCACGGAAGCACCGTTATCGTGAACGGCGAAAAAGTGTTCGACATGACCAGCGATGAGATTTCTGAACTTACCGACAAGGCGATGGAAGAAGCCAAAATCGCGATGGAGCGATCCAGAGCCGACATGAAACGTTCAAGGATTGCAATGAAACGTTCGGCAGCCGACATGCGACGTTCACAAATCGAAATGAGACGCGCCCACGAAGAAGACGATTCTGAAGTAGAAATGGAAGAAGCTCGCAAAGAAATCGAAGCCGCAAGAGCCGAAATCAAAAAAGCCAAAGCCGAAATCGAGAAGATGCGCGCCGATATGAAAAAAGAACAACGCGCCAAAGCGAAGAAATAAGAATTACTTTTTGGAAATGAGTCCCGATTTGCATCGGGGCTTTTTTTATGGCCACGAATTACACGAAAAACACTAATGGATGCAGATTAGTGAAATTTGTGTCATTCGTGGCTAACTATTTCACAATAATTTCGTGTTTGGCGAGTAATCCGATCAGTCCATCTTTGGAGAACATCGCCTTTTTAAGCTTGTTCTTTTCGGGATCGATCGTAAAATTGAAACTCGTCGTGAAATCGGTTTTGTTCGCGATCGTGTCGATAAAAACCGTTTTATGGAGGTTACAACGGTCGAAAATGGCATCGGTAAGGTCGGAAGCCATAAAATCGGAAGCGACGATACTACAATTCGTAAAAACCGTACGTGGCAGTTTCAACGTGTAAAATTTGGCGTAATCGAGTACGCAATCGGTAAAACTGATGTCGAACAGCAACGGGTCGACCATAGCGAAATTGACATCGGTAAAATCGCAAGCGATAAACGCCGCACCTCTTAAAGCGACGTAATGGATTTTGGCCGAAGCGAAATTGCAATCCCGGAACACGCAATCAATAAAAACTACGCCCGTGAAATTACAGGCCGTAAAATCGCATCCGTCGAAAATGCAGTTCTCGAAATCGGTATACATGATGTCTTCGGCTTTGAAGGCTTCTTTGAAAGTGCGATTGGCGGTGTAGCGGATCATAACGTCGATTGTGTCGCAAATGTCTGTAATTTTCGTAAATTATGGTCAGAATCCATAAATACATTTCTCATGTTCCGATTGCTTGCCAAGCTCAACAAATGGCTGCTGCCGAGCCTTACGCGCCAAAAACTCGATTTGGCCAAAGCCAGCAAACTCCAGAAGGCAATTATCGCCTGGCGCTATTATGTGACAACCAGAGCCTTAGAAGAAAATAAATAATTTTTGCGAAAAATGTCTTGCAAATACGGAATTCAGTCCTATATTTGCACCCGCAAACAGCGTACAACGCCAATGCAAGCCGGCCTCGTAGCTCAACTGAATAGAGCATCAGATTACGGCTCTGAAGGTTATAGGTTTGAATCCTATCGAGGTCACGAATAAAAGGAAAATCCGCTCAGTTGAGCGGATTTTTTGTTTTGGAAAAAATGCCGAAAGCTTTTTCAGCTTTCAAGGTATTTTTTTCAAAACAAAAAATCGCGGCTTTGCAAAAGCCGCAAGGATTTTCCTTTCTCAAAACGGAGCTCAATCAGGATCGCGAAGCAATCCTATCGATAAAATATCCAAAATCTCCTACTCCATCTCGAAGCATCTATCTAAAAATTCTTTCTTACGCTTAATCAACATCCAAAAAAAAAATCCACAACTCCCGCCGCAGATTAAACAAGTCCTCACTACTCACTATCAACCCTGCTTCAAATACAGCTTCCAATCGCTGCTCATCTCAATCTCTATGTCATGGCTTTTGAAATCTTCTTTAACCGATTCGATTTCCAAGTGACGATGCGTCTTGTTTTCGAACGTTTCCACAAATGCTTTTAGAATTTCGTCTTTGCGGTTGTCTGACTCTGATATAAGCAACGATTTATTGTTCACCGCCAAACTCGCAAAAACCACGTCCTCATACTCAATTTTCGTTGAATTGATGTGATGTACGCCCACAGGATCAGGTTTGTAGCCGATGTATTCTACACTTACATTCTGGGTCTTGAGCACAGACAGCAGCGTCGTGATCACGCACTCGCGGAAATGCTCACGATTATTGGCCGGAGGCGTCTCGATCAACGCATTGAATTTTACCGTTAAGGTTGAGGAATTTGTCATCATAGCAAATGAAATTCGGCTCTGCCTGTTTCTTACAAATTGACGATATTTTGGGTTGGCGACACTTACATTTTTCGCTTTAAGAGTTGCAGGATATCCACCGAAGTCGCTGAAAATAAGCACTCACGTTAAATTAATCCGAAAAAGCCATCGCGTTTCCTACAAAACCGCTACCTTCAATTCATGAAACGGATTCTTTTCATAATCGCATTTTTCTTTGCTTTCGGTGTGTCGGCCCAGACCAAACCCGTCAATAAAAAATCGGAGGTAAAAAAAGAGAAAACGATCAAATCGAAAAAGAAAACGAAAATGACCAAAGCCGGCAAAGTCGATCCAAACGAAAAAGGTTCGGGCATGACGATTCCCAAACAAGACCAGCCCGCACTCGATAAAAAGCCAAACCCGGCAGCTACGATTCCGTCTAAAGAACTTCCTGCAGACGAGAATCCGAAGCCTTGATTACAACCGTTTGCGCATCACGTAATCTTCCATGAGATAACCGTTCCCGATCGAAATATCGACTGTTTCCGCAATCTCATAACCCAATTTCGAGTAGAAATGCTGCGCTTTGTTGTGTCGGTTCACGTTTAAAGTGACGCTTCTGGAACCGGATTCAATCGCCTGCCGTTCCATCTCATGCATCAACAGCTTGCCCACATTCTTGCCTTGAGCCTCGGGCAACACGTAAATTTTGTGGATATGCGTACGGTTTTCGCCTTTATAATGATGTTCAAAACCTCCGAAACCGTAATATTCGCCTTTTTCTTCGGCCAAAATGAAACGCACGCCATCTTTGTCGTTTCGGTCGAGCGCCTCTACGGAATACATCATTTCGAGCATATACGCCAACTGTTCGGGCGATAGGATTTCGCCATACGTAATCGGCCAAGTGCGTGCTGCAATCGATTGGATGATATTGAATTCGTCGGAAAAAGCAGGTTTTATGGTCATTGTTGACTTGTCATTAAAAAGATTGGAATTTGTTCGGGATGGAATTTGGATTTCGTCAAATAACCTCGGGATTTGCAATATTCACAGGGTTTCCATCGGCAAACGCCACCACATTTTCGAACGCTTTCGAAAAATACAGTTCATACCCGTTTTGCTCGACATATCCCAAATGAGGCGTACATACGACGTTTGGCATCTTCAAAAGCGGGTTTTCGATATCGTAAAGCGGTTCGCTTTCATACACATCGATTCCTGCAAAACCGGGACGTCCGTTCTTTAAACCGTGTAAAAGCGCACCGGGTTCGATAAGTTCGGCACGCGCAGTATTGATCAGAGCTGCGGTTGTCTTCATCAACTCGAGATCGGAAGATTTGACTATCCCGGAAGTTTCAGGGTTCAACCTCAAATGAAGGCTTACGACATCGCAACCTGAAAAGAATTCCTGTTTGGATTGTGCGGCTGCAAAACCGTCCGCAATCGCATTCCGGCGTGAGGATTCGCTTCCCCAAATCACGACTTCAGCACCGAAAGCCTTGGCATAACCGGCAATCCTTTTGCCGATTTTTCCGTAACCCCAAATCCCGATCTTTTTACCATATACCATCGTTCCTATATTGGTTTGCCACTCGCCTTTTTTCATGGCTTCGATAGCTTGAGGGATTTTCCTGAGCGCGTTCATGATCAAAATCCACGTGAGCTCTGCAGGCGCAATTGGTGAGCCGATCCCTTCGGCTACGGCTACTTTGTGTTTCGTACAGGCATTTAGATCGAGATGATTCGAAATTTTTCCGGTCTGGCTGATGAGTTTGAGATTCGACAGACGCGACAACAACGCTTCGGTGATTTCGGTGCGCTCGCGGATAAGCACCAAAACCTCGGCTTGCTGAATCTTTTGAGAAAGTTTTTCGGGATCTTTTTCGGTTTCGGTAAGAACAGTGACGTCGAAACCGTCGAGAAGCTTAAAACAATCGAGACGAGTTACGGCTTGTTGGTAGTCATCGAGAATGAAAACGTTCATAGCCATATCGGTTTATCCGTGGATCGTTTCTTTTTTACCGTATCTCGCAATGATCGTCGCTTCGTGCGCGAGCCATTCCTTCCAGCGCTTTTCAACGTCTATATCGCCACCGTATTTGCGTGCGTAAGTGATGAAAGTCGTGTAATGTCCGGCTTCGCTTTCCATAAGGTCACGATAGAATCTTGAAAGTTCTTCGTCTTTTATGTTTTCGGAAAGCACTTTGAAACGTTCGCAACTGCGGGCTTCGATCATGGCCGAGAACATCATACGTTCCACGAATCCGTTTTCGCGGCTGCCGTTGGTGTTGGCTTTCATGTATTTGGCGAGTTCGCCCACATAATCGTCCTTGCGCTCACGACCTAATTTGTAGCCGCGCTTTTTAATGATGTCGTGCACCATTTCGAAATGCGCGATTTCTTCCTGTGCGATCTTGAGCATATCGGTCACCAAATCTTCGTAATCGGAATTGATAGTGATGATCGTGATCGCATTCGTCGCGGCTTTTTGTTCGCACCACGCGTGATCGGTCAAAATCTCTTCTATGTTCGATTCGACGAGTTCGACCCAGCGCGGATCGGTCGGAAGTTGAAGACGGAGGATGGACATAGTGGAATATTAGGCCACGAATGGCACGAATTTCACAAATTGACTATTGAAATTCGTGTCATTCGTGGCTAAAAGTTAAAAAACAAAAATCGCGCGCTCGCTCATCAAAGCGTTTACTTCCTCTCCTACTTCGGCGATGATCTCTTCATTTCCGATGTTCGAAAGCACACGGTCGATAAGCTCTACGACGGTTTCCATATCGGCCTCGCCCAAACCTCTTGTCGTGATCGCAGGTGTCCCGATGCGGATGCCCGAAGTCACGAACGGCGATTTGTCGTCGAAAGGCACCATGTTCTTGTTTACGGTGATTTCGGCTTTTACAAGCGCATTTTCGGCTTCTTTTCCGGTGATGCCTTTGTTGCGGAGGTCAATCAGCATCATATGGTTGTCGGTTCCGCCTGATATGATGTCGTATCCGCGTTTCACGAAAGCCTCGGCCATCGCTTTCGCGTTTTTCTGGACCTGCATCGCGTAATGGAAGAATTCGTCGGTCAACGCTTCTCCGAAAGCAACCGCTTTAGCGGCGATGATGTGCATCAAAGGACCGCCTTGGTTACCCGGGAAAACAGACAAATCGAGCAATGTCGACATCATCCTGATTTCACCTTTCGGACCTGTCAATCCCCACGGGTTTTCAAAATCCTTGCCCATCAGGATCATCCCGCCTCGAGGTCCGCGCAACGTTTTGTGCGTGGTCGTCGTCACGATATGGCAATGTGGGATCGGGTCGTTCATCAAACCTTTTGCGATAAGCCCCGCCGGATGCGAAATATCGGCCAAAAGCAAAGCTCCGACACTGTCTGCGATTTCGCGGAAACGCTTGAAATCCATATCGCGTGAATACGCAGATGCGCCCGCGATGATGAGTTTCGGCTGTTCTTTTGTGGCTATTTGCTGTATTTTGTCGTAATCGAAACGTCCGGTTTCTTTTTCTACACCGTAAAACGACGTGTGATAAAGTTTACCCGAAAAATTCACGGGCGAACCATGCGTAAGGTGTCCGCCATGCGAAAGATCGAATCCTAGTATTTTATCTCCCGGTTTCAAACAAGCCGCGAAAACAGCCGTATTGGCCTGAGAACCCGAGTGTGGCTGCACATTGGCATAAGTTGCACCGAAAAGCGCTTTTGCACGGTCGATCGCGATCTGCTCGATGATGTCGACCACTTCGCATCCGCCGTAATAACGCTTACCCGGATAACCTTCGGCGTATTTATTCGTAAGACAAGATCCGGCGGCTTCCATTACTTGGTCACTCACGAAATTCTCGGAAGCGATAAGCTCCAATCCGTGAATTTGCCTGTCTTGTTCGTCAAGTATCAAATCGAAAATTTCCTGGTCGTTGCGCATGTTATAAAGTTTCGTTAAAGTGAGCGCAAAAATACGAATTACGTTTGGTAAAATGAATGTTAATTCTAAATTTGATTGCCCAATTTTAACAACCTTTTTGCACTAGTTTTGCAACCAAACTCAACAATAAAACATGGCCATAACCGCTAATGACCCGCATCGTAAATCTTGGTTGGACGTTCCTTCCGAAAGCGATTTTCCGATACAGAACATCCCTTTCGGGGTTTTCCTAACCAAAGAACACGTCGTTACGATCGGCACGAGAATAGGCGATTACGCCATCGACCTCGGTGCGCTTCAGCAACTCGATTATTTCGAAGGGATTGAACTCACAGACGACATGTTCATGCAGGACACGCTCAACGACTTCATTTCGGACGGGCACAAGACCTGGCGTCAGGTGCGCAACCGTATCGCCGATATTTTCGACGCCGAAAATCCGAAGTTGCGCGACAATAAAGAACACCGCGAAGTCGTGATTTTCAACGTATCGGACGTAGAAATGCAACTTCCCGTGCTCATAGGCGATTATACCGATTTTTATTCGAGCCGTGAACACGCGACCAACGTCGGAAAAATGTTCCGCGATCCCGAAAATGCGTTGTTGCCGAACTGGCTTCACATCCCTGTCGGATATCACGGCAGAAGCTCTACGATCGTGCCGTCTGGGATTCCGGTCCACAGGCCGATGGGACAAACGCTTCCGAACGGTGAAACTACGCCTGTTTTCGGGCCTTCGCGCCTTGTCGATTTCGAATTGGAAACCGGTTTTATCACGACCGATGCGAACATCATGGGCGAAAACATCCCGGTTCACGAAGCCGAAGAACACATTTTCGGAATGGTGCTTTTGAACGACTGGAGCGCGCGCGACATCCAAAAATGGGAATACGTGCCGCTTGGGCCGTTCCTCGCCAAGAATTTCGCGACGTCTATTTCGCCTTGGATCGTTACGATGGACGCTCTCGAACCGTTCCGTACCAAAGGCCCGAAACAAAATCCGATGCCGCTGCCGTATCTGCAACAGAAAGGGAAGCACGCGTTCGACATTTGCCTCGAGGTTTCCATAAAACCTGAAAAAGCCGAAGAAACCATCGTTTCCAAATCGAATTTCAAATACATGTATTGGAGCATGAGCCAGCAATTGGCGCACCATACTTCGAACGGATGCCGCGTGAACTCGGGTGATTTGATGGGGTCGGGAACGATATCAGGTCCGACCGAAGACAGTTTCGGGTCGATGCTCGAACTCACTTGGGGCGGAAAAAACCCGATCAAAATGAATGACGGCAGCGAACGCAAATTCATAAACGACAACGACACCGTAATCATGCGCGGCTATTGCAAGAATGCCGAAGTGAGGATCGGATTTGGAGAAGTGAGCAGTAAATTGCTGCCGCCTTTTGCGAGGAATTGATTCTAAGATTTATAGAAATAGTAAATGAAAGCCCGCCGTTTGAGCGGGTTTTTTATTGGGCGAACCAAGTCAGGAAGTCTTTTTTGCGCTGTCGGCTCATGGATAATTTTTCGCCCGATTTAAGTAAAATATCACTTCCGATGACTTTATCTATGAAATTGATGTTCACCAGGTATTTGCGGCTGATCCTGAAAAAGGAATCGTGTTCACGTTCGAGTTTGTCGAGCGATTTCCCTATCGGATAATTCCTTTCGCTGGATTTCAAAAACGTCACGTTCTCTTCACTAAAGAAAAAAGCGACATCCGAAAGTTTGATTTTCTTTAGGATTTTGCCTGCAGCGACCACAATCGATTTCTCTTCTGATGGTATCGTCTCGGGTTTGAGAAGATTGCCGAAACGCTCAACTTTTCCGATTGCGGCATCGAGCTTGGTCTCGTCAATCGGTTTCAAAAGATAGTCGATGCCGCCGTGGCGAAACGCGTCGAGGGCGCGGTCGGGATAAGCCGTCGTGAAAACGATTCGCGATGCGACCAGCATTTTCTTCAAAGCCTCGAACACATTGTCGTCCCGAAGTTCTATGTCGAGGAAAAGCCAATCGGGATGCTCGTTTTCCGCAAGGAACGATTTGAGTTTTTTCACCGACGCACAAACCTGCAACACGGTAAAACCTCTTTGCTTGAGAAGCCTTTCGAGCCTTTGCGCGCTTGGGATTTCGTCTTCCGCTATGACGGCCGTTTTGATCATTCGAAAGACAATATAGGCAAATTCACGACAAAGATCCGGTCGGTTTGTGAAACGGAGATGCGCTCGTCCGTAAGCAATTCGTAGCGTTTGCGGATATTTTCGAGACCGGTTTTTTCAGAATCCACGGCGATTTTGGGCACTCTTGAATTTCGGATGACGAGATTCATGTCGTCGCGGAAAATCTCTATCGCAATCGGATTTTCATCTTCAAAAATGTTGTGCTTGAAAATGTTGTCGACGATTTCCTGAAGCGCGTCGGTCAAAATATGATAGTTCACAGGATTTTCGGGTTTGATCTCAATCGAAAACGAATCGCCGAATTTAGCTCGGTAAATTTCTATATACTCCGATATGAAATCGAGTTCTTTCCAAAGTGCGATGAAATCTTCGTCGTTTTCCGAAAAGAATTTGCGATAGACATTTGATAGCCGTTGCCCGAATTCAGAAGCTTTTTTCGGATCGGATTCGATCAATGAAATCAGCATGTTCAGGTTGTTGAAAAAGAAATGCGGATTCACGTGACGCTTCAATTGGTCGTATTCCGATTGTTTGTTCACCAACGATTTACCCAATGAACGCAATTTGTAATCTTTTGCTTCCGATTCGGCTTTTTGACGCACTAGGAACAACAGTGCCGACGCAGAAAACAAAGACGGGAACAACAACGTCATCAAAATTCCTATCGTTATTTGGGACTGCCAAGGTTGTACCATCACCAATCCCGTCAAAAGCGTCAAAGCGGTTGCCAATAGGATTACGAGAAGCGTTCGCTTTGCCAAAAAGTCAATTCGTGAACCGATCCAGATCGCGAATAAAGCCACGGCATTCGTCAAAATTGAATAGGTTACAATCCAAAGTATGAAAAGCATATAACCGCTTATGGTAGGATCTGTCGGGAATTCGTACAACAGCAATACTGAACAAAAAACCGATTCGGGTAAAGCGACCCAAAACAACAACCTCAATGCAAATTTTGGTGTCAACACGAATGTAAACAATGATGCTTGGGATTTTGTAAACCTGATACGTGTGAGAAAAACTTCGGTCAGGAAAAAACAAATACAGAAAATGCCTTGGAAAACAGGAAGTTCGGGCTTGTCGTCGTTTCCTGTGGCATAAAAGAAAATCCCCGTCGAAAGCATCGACACCAATCCCATGGCGAAAGCCGTAAGCGCTACGGAAGCAAATCGCTTTCCTATCTTACTTTCAAAAACGGGCAATACGAATGCCACGCCAACTGCAGGAATACCAAGGATACAAGCCACCATGAGCATGGCCGGCCAATTGAGATGATCTGAAAAACCGCCTTCCAAAAACATGATCAATGCTGAGATTGCCAAAGGTATCAGCCAAAGCGAAAGGAACAAACGAAGAGATTTCATAACGTCGGAATTTATTTGGCAAACCTACGATTGTGAAAAAGCGGTAGAAAAAGAAAAAAGGCGAATGGCGATTTGGCGCAAGCGAACGGTCAATTTCGTCAGGCAGCAATTTCTTTTCTTCCTATCAAAGCCGGAATATTGAACAAAACCACCGACACGAAAACCACCGAATACGCCGCATATTGCCACGCATCGGCTTCTTCATTGAAATGGAACACCGAAAGCGCGAAGGCGATGATCGGGTTGATGTTCATCAGCATACCGACGGTAGACGATTTTATCCCTTTAAGCGCGTACAAACTCAGGAACATCGGGAAAATGGTAAAACAGGTCGCGATAATCAGGATGAACGTGTAGAATTTCGGCTCCGTGGGCATTCCTACCTCGAAAAACGGAAGTACCGGCAACAGCGCCAAAACCGCAATGGAAACATGTAGCGTAAGGACTACGAAACTGTCGATACCGGCGTTTTTTTTCTGCAAAATCAAGTATAACGCATACGAGAAAGCAATTAAGATACTCAGCAGCAAATCCATAAAATGACCCAGCGCGAGCATCGAACAACCGATTGCGCCAACGAGAAGCGCGACCCATTGCAGTTTCTTCATCTGTTCCTTGAGCAGAAGATTGGCCAGGACGGCCGTCAATATCGGACATACGAGATACGCGAGCGACGTGGCTTTCACACTCACGAAATTCATCACGTAGATAAAGATGAACCAGTTGGAAGTCAGCAATAGTCCGGCGAGCAGATTCCACAGGATAAGGCTGCGTCTTTGGGTAACCGACAGATTCTTGAGGAAATTTTTCGTGTCCGAAACCGATTTCTTCCGAAATACGAATACCAACACCACAAGCAAAACCAAACACGTGATGATGCGGTAGAACAAAATTTCGAGTGGTGGAAATTGTTTGATCGGACGCAGCGCCAAACTGAACAATCCCCAAATGAGGAAAGCCGAAACGGCACTAAGGTAGTAGCGGGAGTTGTTCATTTGGGCAAAGGTAGTGATGGAGCGCTAAAGTGCAAGATGTCTATATGCCTAAAAAAGCTGCGCATTAAATGATTTAGCCACAAATGACACGAATATCACAAATAGATTTAGTGAAATTTGTGTCATTCGCGGCCAAACTAAAAAATGTCCACGTCGCCTTTACCTTCACGAACTACGACAGGCTCATAACCCGACAAATCGATGATAGTGGACGCTTCGTTGCCTCCATAGCCGCCATCGACGACGACGTCTACGAGATTCTGCCATTTTTCGAAAATCAATTCGGGATCGGTAGAATATTCGAGCACTTCGTCTTCGTCGTAAATAGAGGTAGAAACAATTGGATTGCCCAACTGACGCACGATTTCTATCGCTATATTGTTGTCGGGCACACGGATACCGACCGTGTTCTTCTTTTTGAATTCCTTCGGAAGGTTGTTGTTTCCGGGCAAAATGAACGTATAAGGGCCGGGCAACGCACGCTTGAGCAGTTTGAACGTGGCCGTGTCGATCTGTTTCACGTAATCGGACAGATTGCTCAAATCGCTGCACACGAAAGAAAAATTCGCTTTTTCGAGCTTGATTCCTTTGATGCGCGCGATTTTCTCGAGCGCTTTCGAATTCGTGATGTCGCAACCCAAACCGTAAACCGTATCGGTCGGATAAATCACGAGGCCGCCTTCGCGCAATATTTTGACGACGCGTTGTATGGCGGCTTCACTGGGTTTGTCTTCGTATATTTTTATGAATTGGGCCATTTTGGGATATTGAATGATGATTTCAATTGCTAATGAAGATACGACCAAAAATCTGAAATCGCAATTTTAAGACGGCCGGAATACTTTAGATGGATTCCTGTTGTGCCGGTTTCAAATAGAAGAAGTCATTTCTTCTGCTTAAGCACCTCGATGCGTTTTTGTATCCTCACTTTGCTTTCCTCATCCGATTTAGGCAACATTTTCTCGTAATAAGCGATCGCTTTGTCGTATTGGCCTTTTTCGGAATAGCACATCGCGATGTTGTTCTGAATGACCGTATCGTCGGGGGCGAGTTTTTCGGCTTTGAGCAACAGTACCAATGCGCCGTCGAAATCCTTGTCGAGAAGTTTGAGGATCGCAAGGTTCGACAAATTCATCACGTCGTCGGGATAATACTTAAGAACCGTTTCCGAGATACGTCTCATGTTGACCAAAAGCGCGTCGTCTTCGGTTTCATACAATTGGTTGAAATAGCCTTGGATGCTGCCGAGCATAAAGTTTTTAGGGTCGTCTACAGGCTTACCGTCGCGCCAAAGCCATTGGTTCTTGATTTTATCCGAATAATCGATGGTCGCGATGATTTCGTCGGTAAAGTTTTTCCAATCGCGCAGTTCGCCAAGTGCGTATGTCTTTCCGAAACGCATGTCGAGCCTTTTTGGAAATTTGGCGATCGCCTCGTTTATGGTTTTCATCGCCGATCCCAACTTTTTCGGATCGTAACTCGTGTCGCCCTGATACAGGTAACTTACTGTATTTCCTGTGGAATCCTGTAGCGCAAAAGCTTCTTTCCCTTCTGGATTATTGCCCAGATGCAGCAATTCCTGGCGCGCGTTCGAAAAGTAATAGTTGAAACGCGCCACGTACAATTCGGGATCGTTTTTTCGTTTCGCTTCCCATTCTCTAAGTGTTTTTTGCTGGCCGATCGTGTCCTTGTCTTTGAAAAACCCATTAAATTGTTCGCGGAAATCCTGGGCTTGCACACCGCAAACCATCAAAATGGCGAATATGGGAAACAGTCTTCTAAACATTAGCGCAATCCAATTTCGTGAGGAATTTTTCAAAATCGGCAAGACCTTGCTCATCCATGACTTGAGGAGAAATCACAAGTTCTTTGCTATTTCCGTGTTTTATGATCCAGTCGCCCGCGAACTTTTTCACTTCGGTAATTTGAGACAACTCGATTTTTTTGAAAAAAGGTGAATCATTGCGTCGGATGAAATTTTCGCCCAATGTCAGGTAGCCAGAATGCCATTTATGAAGCGCTATGCCGATCCATAGCGCACCGATGCCAATAAATCCGACCACTTCGGATGAGCCGTAAAACCGTGACACTACACCGCAAACGACAAGGGACGAACCTATGGTCAACGGCCACAACACTTGATTCTTCCTGTATCGGATCGTTATTTCCATGATTGATTATTATCCTTGCAAGATAAACGGAATCCACCAAAAATTACCCGATCACGTCAAGCTTCGCGAAACGCAACAACAATTTCTTGATTCCGCCTACTTCAAATCGGATTTCGGCTTTGCGGTCGCCTCCTACTCCTTCGAGATTGAGGATTTCGCCTTTGCCGAAACGCTCGTGCATCACAATATTTCCGGGAACGAGCTTTCCGTCGAAAAGATTCGCGGAACTGCCACTACTACCGCTACTGTTCACAGGTTTCAGCTTACGGATGTTCATGTCCGGCTTCGGTTCGTTATCGGTAACCCATTTCGGAGGCGTGCCGTTCGTAGGCTTGGTCTGGCGCAACTTCGATTTGTCGACGTCACCGAAAATGTCGATGTCGATCATCGGCTTGTAACGGTAATTCGTTTCGGGCTGCGTGAGGTATTCGAGATACTCGGGTTTGATTTCCTCTATGAAACGCGAAGGCTCGCTGTCGGTGAGTTTTCCCCAACGGTAACGCGATTGCGCATAGGTTAGGTACGCCTGTTTTTCGGCTCGTGTGAGCGCTACATAGAACAAACGTCTTTCTTCCTCGAGTTCGCTTCTCGTGTTCATGCTCATCGCACTCGGAAACAGGTCTTCTTCCATCCCGACGACAAAAACATAAGGAAACTCAAGTCCTTTTGCCAAGTGGATCGTCATGAGTGCGACACGGTCGTCATCGCCCGTATCTTTATCGAGATCGGTGGCAAGCGCGACGTCTTCGAGGAATTCCGAAAGCGCTCCTCTGGCGCCGTCCACTTCCTTCTGGCCTTCGATAAAATCCTTGATACCGTTCAAAAGCTCTTCAATGTTCTCGATACGTGCGATTCCTTCGGGCGTCGCATCCTTTTTGAGTTCCATGACAAGCCCGGTTTTCTTGGTCACGTGTTCGGCCAGGAAAAACGCATCGTGGGTTTCGTTAAGCACCTGAAAACTCTTGATCATCGTGACGAAATCGTCGAGTTTCTTGCGTGTACCCGAATTGAGTTTGAGATCGATCCTGTCGAGATTTTCCATGATCTCGAAAATCGAGCGCTTGTAATGGTTGGCCGCGACCGTAAGTTTTTCCACAGTCGAATCGCCTATACCGCGTGCCGGATAATTGATCACACGCACCAAAGCTTCCTCGTCCTTCGGATTGATGACCAACCGCAGGTAACTCAAAACGTCTTTGATTTCCTTGCGCTGGTAAAACGACAAGCCGCCATAAATGCGGTACGGGATGTCGCGTTTGCGCAAGGCGTCTTCCATGGCGCGCGATTGGGCGTTGGTTCGGTACAGGATCGCAAAATGCCCGTTGTTGAACTGTTGCTGCATTTTCTGTTCCCAAATCTCGCCGGCCACGAATCGGCCTTCTTCACCGTCGGTAAGCGAACGGTGCACTTTTATTTTCGGCCCGTCGTCGTTGGCCGTCCAAACGACCTTGTCGAGCTTGGTCTTGTTCTTGTCTATGATGGAATTCGCGGCTTCGACGATGTTGCGCGTCGAACGGTAATTCTGCTCGAGGCGGTACGTCTGCACACCTTCGTAATCCTTTTGGAAATTGAGGATGTTGTTGATGTTCGCGCCCCGGAACGCATAAATACTCTGCGCATCGTCACCGACCACGCAAATGTTTTGGAATTTGTCCGACAAAGCACGAACAATCAAATACTGTGAATGGTTCGTATCTTGGTACTCATCCACGAGGATGTATCGGAAGCGGTTTTGATATTTGTTCAGGACATCGGGAAAACGCGCCAAAAGCTCGTTCGTTTTGAGAAGCAAATCGTCGAAATCCATCGCACCGGCCTTGAAACAGCGGTCGACGTAATTTTGGTAGACTTCTCCGAGACGCGGCTTTTTACTCATCGCATCGGCTTCCTGAAGCTCTGGATTGTTGAAATATGCCTTGACCGTGATCAGGCTGTTTTTATACGACGAAATACGGCCCAAAACTTGCTTTGGTTTGTAAATATCCTTGTCGAGCTGCATTTCCTTGATGATCGCTCCGATAAGCCTAACGGAATCCTGAGTATCGTAGATCGTGAAATTCGACGGATATCCGAGTTTGTCTGATTCGGCACGCAAAATCCTTGCGAAAATCGAGTGGAAAGTTCCCATCCAAAGATTCTTTGCCTCGTTGTTTCCCACAATGGATGCGATACGCGATTTCATTTCACGTGCCGCCTTGTTGGTAAACGTGAGAGCCAAAATGTTGAAGGCGTCGATTCCCTGAGACATCAGGTAGGCGATCCTGATGGTCAGTACACGCGTTTTTCCTGATCCCGCACCGGCGATGATGATCATCGGGCCGTCTTTCTGCAAGGTCGGGGCGCGTTGGGCGTCGTTAAGTCCGGAGATGTATTTTTCGATAGGTTCCAAGCGCGCAAAATTAAAGTTCCGGACGGCAAATTCCAAATGGCAAAGTGCTAAAAAACCGATAAGTCCGAAAAGAAATCGAGTGGTTTTTATTAACAATCGGAAAGTTCGGAAGTCACCACGCGCCAAACGTTTCCAGAATTCCTACTTTTCAATTTTGTGCCATCGATACAACCCAACTCGACAGAATTTTTAAATCTTTGCGCTAACATTGGCAGATTGCGGGTTAATTCCGACTTTTGCCTTCAAACGACATCAATAATGAACGAAGACAAATTATTCGAACTGCTTTTTTACTGCCTTCCCGCTGCAATCACCGCGGTTACGGTTTACGGAGTTTTCAACAATTTCATGAAGAACGACGAAAATAAAAGACGTTTCGCGCTGTTGCGACAGAACCGACAGGATTCGCTTCCGTTGAAATTACAGGCGTACGAGCGCATGACCTTGTTTTTGGAGCGCATCGACCCGGCAAAAATCCTGATTCGCGTCGCTCCGATTTCAGACAAGAAAGAAGATTACGCAAATTATGTGGTCGCCCAGATCGACCAGGAATTCGAGCACAACCTGACCCAACAGATTTACATGAGCGACGAATGTTGGGGCGTTGTCGTCACGGCCAAAAACGCTACCGTTCAATTGTTGCGCAAATATGCGGCCCAGGCCGAAGTCACCGATGCCGACAATCTTCGCGAAGCCGTGATAAAAGGATCGTTCGACAATCCGAGCCCGAGTACGGCGGCGCTGGCTTACATCAGGAATGAAGTCAGGGATTTGATATAAAAGCAAGCCTCCAAATACGGAGGCTTTTCTTTTTCGATCAAGTAAAAAAAAGCCTCCCAAACTGGAAGGCTCTTAAAAACTTCTTTTTCATCAATTCGTCCGGATCGCGTGGGCGACACCGGTAACCGTATGGGTTTGCATGTCTTGTCCGACGTAAGTTCCGCTGAAATTCAGGTCTACATATTCGCCGACCGCACCAACGCTGGTCAAATTGAACACGATATCGTTCGTCGTGCCCGAGAAAATGTATCCCAAAGTGCCCTCGAGTGAAAATTGTGCCGTCGAATACACACCCGGAACGTTCGTGTTTCCGCTGTAGATGTAAAGCGATTCGAATCCGTTCGGTGTGTTCGGGGTTTCGTTCCAACCCGAAATGGTTAGGCCGTTCACCTGGCCTTGTCCGCCGAGATAGGCGCTCACTTCCTGTACGATATATACTGTCGGTTCATCGTCTACCTGGTAAGAAATGAATTCGTCGATCGCATTACAAGTCTGGATATTGCCGACGTTGGTCACAGGAGTCGTGAACGTGTACGTGATCGAATCGGTTTCCTGGAAGTTCGCCAAATCGACAGCCTGCAACGTAAAAGTCTGTCCCGGACTACACACCAAAGTCGTGAAACTGAAATTGCCGTTGGTCACGTTCGCCCAGCTCGACGTATTTCCGTAATGCATGTAGATATAGCCGTTGGTGACGTTATTCCCGTCGCAATCCTGAAGCGTCCCTTCGACCAAAGTCGTTTGTGCCGAACCACCCGAAACCGTAAGCGTAACCGAAGTAGCCGATGAAATCGGGGCTTGGGTCGCCGTGTAAGCGATACCTCCGCAGATGTCGTAAACAGTAATCGTTAGAGTTTCGTTTGCAGGAACCAATCCGCTGACTTGTCCGTTCATACTCGTGTAGCCGATATTCGGCCAATTCCAGCCTCCGAACGTGATGCCTACTCCCGCATTTGCGATGGGATTTCCGTCGGCGTCGTTGACAGTTATGGTGAGTTGTGTCGTCGGGAACGGAGCATCGCAGTTCCACCATGAGAAATGGGAAGCCTCACCAACGTATTTGTTTCCTTGGCGAATGGCCACACCGTCTTCTTTCCACCAACCTTTGGCAGCATCGAAATGCCACAACGGAATCGTGCTTGGAGCCGATGCCATCTGCGCATTATCGATCGCGACCTCGATACCTGCCGGATGTCCTTCGGCCGGTTGCAGGATCTGTCCGCCGCTTCCGCGAAGTTCTACGTTGATCATACCGAAAGTCTCGAGCGCGGCTTCGTTTCCGTTTTCGCGTTCGGCGTACAACATGCCTGGCATAAGGCTCGAAATGTTGTCATCAGACGGTTTCAGATGGAATACCGAAACCGAAACGTCTCCCGAATACGCATTTCCGTTTTCGTCCTCGAACGATCCGTCAAAAAGGATTTTGCTGCCCGAATCGGTCGTGACCTCACTTGAAGCTCCAGAAGATACGGTTGCGGTCGGCGTGTTCGGAACGAGCATGATTTTCACGCTGTTCTTGCCAGAAGTCGGCACAAGCGAGCGCGAACCCTGGAAATAACCCATCTTGTCGACGGTCATATACGCGAATTTTTCGTGTACCGAAGCACCGTTGATCGCGAACATGCCGCGCTCGTCGGTTTGTGTGGTCGTCGAACCGATTTTTACCGTCGCTCCGGAAACCGCCTGGTTGTTGACGTTTACGACCTGTCCGATAAAATCTCTTGAAACGGTAGCGCCGAAATTCTGTTCGAAATCGGATCCCGACGGCCCGCCGTTGTTGTTTCCGTCATCTTCGTTACAACTCACGAAAAGGCTCGCGGCGCAAAACAAGGCTAAGAGTAATTTGGTCTTTTTCATACGTTATGGTTTTAGTTGATAGTAACCAAACAGTTGAAAATGGAAATACCCTACCGTAGAAAATTCCAAAAAATAAAATTCCAAATACCAATGTTAAATCGATGCCTCATTCACTTCACTCATTCTGCGTGTAAACTTAGTATTCCGGTCCAGTAACGGAAATATTTGGAATTTGGAATTTGGAATTTGGAATTTGGAATTTGGAATTTGCTGCTTGGAATCCTACAACTCCTTCACCTCACTCATGATCTCACTCTTATTCTGCGCGTACTCATACCCTTGCTCCCACCATTTTTTCATCGCGTCCTTATTGAAGACCAGCGCGTTTGTGGTAAGCGAAGTCGGTGTGTAGAAAATATTGAGTTTGACGTTGTTGTTCTTGGCCGAAAGTTTTCCGATCGTGATGTCGTGCTTTTCGACCTGATCGAGCAACGTCCCGAACAAATCGACCATTAGCGAGAATGGATTTTTACCGACGGCCCTCGGCGAAGTCAAGGTTTCAGTCTCCAAAACGACGACGTCTACTTCGGTCGCGCCTCTTTGGATGGCTTCACGGATCGGGACAAGTGCCGAAAATCCGCCGTCTCCGTAAACCGATTTGCCTTTTTTGACGAGGCTCATGAACGGCACGTAATTGCATGAAATCCAAATCCAATCGCAAAATTGATCGTACGAAAAATCCTTGATGCACTTGTATTCGCATTCGTTTTTGGACAGGTTCGTAACCGTGACGACGATGTTGCAGGCCGAGTGTTTGAGTTCTTCGAATTCGGCCCGTGTAAAGCTTTTGCGAATGTATTTGCGCAGCTTCTTGCTTTCGCCGAACGTCTTTCTTCCGCGCAGGAATTGCCAGATCACGTTGAAGTGGTTGATCGCGACGGTTTCCACGCCATCGCGTTTTTTGACGATAAACGGATTCACGTTGAAGATCTTGTCCATCGTGACATTGGTGTAAATCCCGTGAATCTTTTCGACTTTGCCAAGCGCCAGGTGCGGAATCAACAAACTTCCCGTCGATGTGCCGAGCAACAAGTCATACTTATGGCCTTTGACTTCCATCAGGTATTGGGCGACGCCGCCTGCGAAAGCGCCTTTGCTTCCGCCTCCGGATATTACGAGCGCTCTCATTTTTCGTCGATTAAGCGTTGAAGTTGGGCTTTTTCGTTTTCGGGCAATGTCGGCAGCAATTCCTCGTAGAATTTGCGCGTGTTCTGCAATTTGAGCTTTTCGCGGATCTTGTCGCGTCCGTATTTCGAGAATTGCCATTTGTGGTGTACGGTCGCATTGACGAGCAACGGCAGCACGTTTTTGTCGCCTTTATCAATGTACAACAGTTTTTCGATCGCATCCTGTCGCACCGATGCTTCTTCTCCGGCCTGCGCATAACCAAAAAGTTCGTCGTAATAACCCGCTTTTTTTTCGAGTCGGTATTCTTTTGTCGACAATGCGAGCGCGAGCCACAACAGCCGGATATTCTTGTCGTTCATGCCGATGCGCCCGTCCATCTTGTCGAGATATTTCGCTCGGTTTTCAGGGAAATCACGACACAATGCGTTAAATGCGATCTCTTGTGTGATGTACGATTTGTCGTCGAGCAGCGTTTCGTATTGCGCCTGGAATTCCGCCGGGATTTTCTTGGTCGTACGTGCGACGGCTTGGCGTACGTTGACCTCGTTGGTCTTCATCGCCAAATCGATCAGCTCCTTTTTTTGTTCGAACGGCACGTCTCCGACCAAATAAACGACTTGTTCCTTGATCGGGAAATACGCATCCGAACGCATCAAATCCTCGAACGCCGATTTGTTTTCGGCGAACGGTTGGCTTCCCATCTCGCCCGTTTCGAAATACTTTTGCATCGAGGCGTTCTTTTTCAAAAGTCCGATCGCTTCGTTGACTTCGAATCCGGCGGTTTCCAACCATCGTTTCTTGAACGCCGCCACGTCGTAATTCGAGACTTTGGCGATCTCGTTAAGGAAATCGTCGGTTTCCACATTTCGGAATTTGTATTTTTCGAGATACGTCTTTACGGCTTTCCTGAAATTATCGGCACCGACATTCTCGCGCAAAACATGCAACGCCCACGCGCCTTTCTGATAAAAACTAAGCGAACTCGCCTTTTCGTTCATCACGGGAATCGTGTCGGTTTTGGCCGCCTGTTGCAGGTTGATGGCCATATCGTATAATTTGGAGTAGAAATAATCGTCACCGAAAACCTCACGTTCGCCCAAAAGTGCGTAATACGTCGCGAAACCTTCCTGCAACCAATGGTGCTTGCCCGATTTTGCCGTGACCACGTCTCCGAACCATTGGTGCGCGAGCTCATGTCCGTTTACGTTCACGTAATTGCGGTCGTTGAACGCTATGTCGTCACAAACGTAATCGCGAGTGAAAATCGTGGCCGTGGTGTTTTCCATTCCGCCGTACAAAAAGT
The DNA here is from genome assembly GCF_013401995.1 of Flavobacterium agri. GTDB lineage: Bacteria > Bacteroidota > Bacteroidia > Flavobacteriales > Flavobacteriaceae > Flavobacterium > Flavobacterium agri. The sequence continues at coordinate 508,502 of NZ_JACBJI010000001.1, read as the reverse complement.
CGCGCACCGGAATTTGTCGGTACACGTCCCAAGGATAATCGAACTGGATTTCCTTCTCGAAAAAATCGAAAATCTGTTTGGAATAGCGATACGTGGGTTCGAATTTGGACGCATCGCCGGGTTCTATATACAATTCCGAAGGCGTTCCCGATTTGGCGACCACGTCGTGCCGTTCGAATTTCCCGATGGCGAGCATAAGCAAATACGAACTCATCGGTTGTTTCATCTGGAAACTCCATTTGGTCGATTGGCCGTCGCTTGATTTGCTTTGAAGCGAACCGTTCGAGATGACTTGGTAGGCTTTATCGTAAGTAATCGTCAATCCGAAAACGACTTTCTCGTTTACGTCGTCAAAACTCGGAAACCAATGGCTCGTGTATTTTCCCTGTCCTTGCGTCCAGATTTGATGGTCGTTTCCGGCCGTGACGAAATACAGCGTCTGTTTGGGTTTGGCCGAATACTGCAGCGTAAGTACGTTTTTGCCTTTTTTGTAACCTTGGAAAAGCTTGAGTTGTTTGGCCGAATGCGCGAATTTGACGGCTTTTCCGTTGATTTCCACTTCCGAAAAATCCATATTCTGGGCATCGATGAAAATCGTATCGGGCTTTTTGGCCACGTCGAATTCATAACGCGCCTCGCCTTTTATCGAACGGTTGGCATAATCGGGGAAAAGATTTCCGTTGGCCGTTTTGAAATCGACCGGATTCGGCACCTGTGCAAAAATAGAAGTGCCGAAAAGCAGCAAAAAAATGTAGTTGGATCGCATCACGGTAAAAATAGAAAAACGCGCGCAATCGGAAAAGCCAAAAACTACGGTGTCTTTTTAACAGGGTTGATTCGCGCTTTCAACGATTCGAAGTCCGATTCGATGCGTTCCATGATGTGTTCGATCTCGTGTTGGCCGACCAATTGCGGTTTCCCGAACACGATGCGCGAAGTATGAGGCACGATCAGGCTGTCGTCTTTGGGCATCGCTTTTCCCATACCGCTCATATAGGCCGGAATGTAATGCACGTGCGGACGCGCTCTAAGAACGTGTGCGATTCCGGGTTTTAACGGTTGCCGCACTTCGGGTTCTCCACGCGTGCCTTCCGGGAAAAGCACGAGCGAATATCCGTCGTCTATGGCTTTTATCATACGGTTGATCGGATCGTTTTCGGGGTTGTCTTTGTCGCGTTTACGTTGGATAAGCAATGTATTCACGAAATAATTGACGAGTTTTTCCTTCGTTTTCGTCTTTCCGAAATGATCGGCGGCCGCAACCGGACGTACTTTGTGCAACACAGAACGCGGCAGAGACGCCATGATCGTCATCGTGTCGAGATGGCTGTTGTGGTTGGCCGCGACGATGAAGATTTCGCCCGCCGGCGGAAATTCGGGCGCGTCGAAATTCACGCCGACGAACAACCTCAAAAACGGACGCAATGCCCATTTGTACGTAAAACGCAAAACGTATTTCTGCATATCTAATAAGCGAGATAATAAACGAGGTGAAAGAAAACCGGAGCCGTGTACGCGAGCGAATCGATACGGTCCAAAACGCCTCCGTGTCCCGGAATCGACGTACCCAAATCCTTGACTCCGATGTCGCGCTTTACCGAAGACATCACGATATCGCCCACGAATCCTGAAATCGCAAGACCGAAACTTACCAAAGCGCACGTCAACGGTTCGAGAGGTGTCAGGAACGCAAGGAAATATCCGATGACGGTCGTCGACAAAATACCGCCGATAAAACCTTCCCAAGTCTTGTTCGGGCTCACTTTCGGGATAATTTTGTGTTTGCCGAGCAATTTTCCCCAAGTGAACTGCATCACGTCGTTGATTTCGGTGAGGAAAACCAGAAACAGCAGCAATCCTCGGCCACCGCTTTCGAACGTCGGGATTTCGGGCAACGACAACAAATACGCCATGTGGCTGATTCCGAAAACCGTGAGCATCAACACCCATTGCAACAGCGACATCGATTTGATGATATCGTCGGTATCGCCTTTGAGTACGAGACGCATCGGCAAAAACAGGAACATTACCACCGGAATGAAGATGATGAACGCGCCGTACCAACCGATATACGCGAGATAATACTGGATCGGGATCGCCAAAAATGCCCAAAAGACCGCACGCCTGTCCGAATGCCTGAAATCGAGTTGGGAATACAGTTCGCGGAACGCAAAAAACGACAGTAACGCGAGTGCGCAATACGAAATCGTGCTGTTGATAAGCGTCGCTCCTATGAAAATCAACGACATGAACCACCACGAACGCGTCCTGGCCTTGAGTTCTGTGAGATTGGCTTTGGATTTTATCAATCCCATGACGAAAAACAGCAGCGTCGCGAAAATCAAAATCGCGAAAATCAGGGAAACGACGATCATGAGGTCGTTCTTTTGCCAAAAATCGAGGCGGAAAATCTTATCCATTGTCTACGGGGAAATTGGTGTTGAGATAGTTGGAGATTTTGGAAAGCCGACGGAAACACGTCACGACCAATCCGACATTCATCACGATCAGCGCATACCAAATCGCGGGAACGTAAAACAAAGCCACGACACAAGCCAGAGTCAGCAAGGCCATTCGATGTTGCTTGGCCATAGGCCCGATGAAATAATGAGGCGTTCCGAGCGATGCGCCCAAAGTGCGGATGTAAGCCGTCGCAACCGAAAGACAAACCGCTACCCACGCGAGCGTCATGCCAAATTGCATATCGGTTACGGCATAACCCGCGCCGATCAGGATCAACGTGTCGCTCACGCGGTCGGGCACTTCATTGTACAATCCGCCGACAGCCGATTTCTTGCCGTATTCTACCGCGACCATACCATCGAACAAGTTCATCACCAAACGACCCTGGATACCGATTATCGCAAGCGGGAACGCGACGAATCCGCTAAGACCGCAATCTTTCCAAAGTACGAAAGCGACAAGCGAAACCGCTGCGAATACGATACTGAGGACCGAAATGAAATTAGGCGTCAATCCCGCCGATGCCAATGCCGCTGCGGTTTTACGTGCCCAACCCGAATCTCTTGAAGCAATCGGGCGACGGCTTGAGTTTTGGTTTTCCATGTGTCCAAAATAGGAAAAGTTTTTGGGAAATGACGGAAGGTATTTTGAGGTGGAAAGATTGCAAGAGTTTGAGAATTTATGATTTGAGGCAGAAAAACTATAATGATGTTGTTTTTGGGAAACGTAATTTTAGATCGGTGCCGACGACATTTCGATTTTCGACTTTCGACATTTCACTATATTCGCATACGATTCCCATGGCCGACTTACTGCAAACTCCTATCGAATACCTCAAAGGCGTCGGACCGGCGCGCGGACAGCTATTGCGCAAGGAATTGGGGATTTCGACGTATGCCGACCTCGCGAATTTCTTCCCGAACCGCTACATCGACCGCACGCGATATTACAAGATCAACGAGCTCAACCAGAGCAATGCCGAAGTACAGATCATCGGCAAAATCGTACACGTCAAAACCGTCGAGCAAGGCAAAGGCAAACGGTTGGTCGCCAGTTTCGCCGACGATACGGGTCAAATGGACCTCGTTTGGTTCCAGGGCATCAAATGGATTCGCGAAAGCATCAAGATCGGCGTTCCTTTGGTGGTTTTCGGAAAGGCTACGGCTTTCAACGGATTTTACAACATCGCGCATCCCGAAATGGAACTGCTCACCGAACACGAACAAAGTCTGCGCACGGCTTTGCAACCCGTTTATCCGTCGACGGAAACCCTTACCAATCGCGGCATCAGCAATCGTACCGTGAATAAAATGATGCAACAATTGTTTTTGGAGACACAGGCGAATTTTGCCGAAACGTTGCCCGAACAATTGCTTAAGGACGCGCATCTGATCCCGAAAAAAGCCGCGATGTTCAACATCCATTTCCCGAAAAGTACCGAGGTTTTGGCTAAGGCGCAATTTCGCCTCAAATTCGAGGAACTGTTCTTCATCCAATTGCAGCTGATTACGAAAAACCTGATCCGCAAGCATAAAATCAAAGGCCATCCGTTTAAACAAGTCGGCAAATACTTCAACGATTTTTATCAAAACCACCTGCCGTTCGAACTCACTGGCGCCCAAAAACGCGTGATCAAGGAAATCCGCAACGACATGGGCAATGAGGCCCAAATGAACCGACTGCTTCAGGGAGACGTAGGTTCGGGCAAGACGATGGTCGCTTTGATGAGTATGCTGATCGCGCTCGACAACGGTTTCCAAAGCTGTCTCATGGCGCCGACCGAAATCCTCGCGAACCAACATTTCAAAGGATTGAGCGAAATGGCTACCGGATTGGGAATCAATATTAAAATCCTCACGGGTTCAACCAAAGCTCCAGATCGGAAAATCATTCACGAGGAACTTGAAAACGGTTCGTTGCACATCCTGATCGGTACGCACGCGTTGCTCGAAGACAAAGTCAAATTCCACAATTTAGGTTTGGCCGTGATCGATGAACAACATCGCTTCGGAGTCGAGCAACGGTCGAAACTGTGGAAGAAAAACGACATTCCGCCCCATGTTCTGGTGATGACCGCCACTCCTATTCCGCGTACGCTCGCGATGAGTTTGTACGGCGACCTCGACGTTTCGGTCATCGACGAGCTTCCGCCGGGACGCAAACCTATACAAACGGTTCACCGATACGACGCCAATCGCCTCAAAGTGTGGAAATTCATAAAGGACGAAATCGCGAAAGGACGACAGATTTATATCGTGTATCCGCTTATCGAGGAATCATCCAAAATGGATTACAAAGATTTGATGGACGGATACGAAAGCATCTCGCGCGATTTCCCGTTGCCGCAATATTCGGTTTCCATCGTCCACGGAAAGATGAAACCCGCCGACAAGGACGCCGAAATGGAGCGCTTCTCAAAAGGCAAGACGAACATCATGGTCGCCACGACGGTGATCGAGGTCGGTGTGAACGTGCCCAATGCTTCGGTGATGATCATCGAATCGGCCGAACGCTTCGGATTGTCGCAACTACACCAGCTAAGAGGTCGCGTCGGTCGCGGTGCCGAACAGAGTTATTGTATTTTGATGACGGGACACAAGCTTTCGCACGATTCCAAAACGCGTATGGAAACCATGGTGCGCACCAACGACGGTTTCGAAATCGCCGAAGTCGACCTCAAGCTGCGCGGCCCTGGCGACATGATGGGAACGCAACAAAGCGGCGTTTTGAACCTCCAGATCGCCGACATCGTGCGCGACCGTGACATTTTGGCCCATGCGCGCAATTTCGCCTTCGAAATCCTAAAGGACGATCCGGCGATGCAAAAACCCGAACATGCTACGATGCGTCAGGTGTATATGGAATTGACGAGGAAAAAGAATATCTGGAATTATATCAGTTGATTTAAAACAGAACGGATTTCTACTTTTCGGGCTTAAAACAAACCAAACACAAACCGCTGTATTTCAGAAAATTAATTCTGACAGTGCAAAAATTAACATCCAACCGTTTAAACCTTTACCAAAAGCCTTCGTCTTATTGAGTTTTCCAGCAACAACGCGGGATTTAGCTGTTTCCCAAACAGTTGTTAAATAAAAATTAACACTCCCGAAAACCGTTTTGCATTCGCTTAGATTTGTACGTGAAACTCACATTCGCTCCCACAAAAATGAAGGTTAAATACATTGTTTATACACTTTTGGCCGTAGGTGTCGGCGCTTTGGTTTTCTATCGGATTTCGGCCAACAAAGAAGCCAAGAAAGAAGACAAAGGCCCGAAGAAACCACAAACGGTCGCCGGCGTCATTGCCAAGCCTCAGGATTTTGACAATAACTTATCGCTTTCGGGTTCGATCGAAGCCAACGAATCGATAGACGTGCGCAGTGAAGTCGCCGGAATCGTAGAGAAAATCTTTTTCAGTGAGGGTATGGTCGTCTCTAAAGGCCAAATCCTTTTTAAAGTAAACGATGTAGAGCTGCGCGCCCAACTTTCGAAAGCACAGACCGCACAGCAATTGGCGTCTGAAAACGAAAGACGCGCCAAACTGCTGCTCGAGAAAGAAGCCATCAGCCGTGAAGAATACGACATAGCAAGCGCCGATTTCAAATCCGCGAAAGCCGAAACCCAATTGATACAGGCGCAACTCGGAAAAACGTCGGTACGCGCCCCTTTTTCGGGCAAAATCGGACTGCGCTCGATTTCTCCCGGAACATATGTGACGGCCGAAACCATCGTCGCCAAACTCGTAAACAGTTCCGATGTGAAAATCACGTTTTCTGTGCCCGAGAAATACGCATCCCAAATGACGCTCAATTCAACTGTGGCCTTTACCATTGCCGGAAATACCGATACTTTATCGGCCAAAATCTACGCGATTGAACCCGAAATCGCCGTAGACACGAGAACGTTGAGGATGCGCGCGATTGCCCAAAATCCCAATGGAAAACTGCTTCCGGGAACATTTGCGAATGTGCAGTTGCCACTTCAAAAAATCAAGGACGCCATCGTGATTCCTACCGAAGCCGTCGTACCGATCCAAAACGGAAAAAAAGTATTTATCTCGGATAACGGAAAAGCCAAGGAAATCAAGGTCGAGACCGCGACGAGAACCGATGCCGAAATCCTGATCCTTTCCGGTCTTAAAGCCGGCGATACCGTAATCACGACCGGTGTCATGACACTCAAGGACGAAGCGCCCGTAAAAGTCCGAATCCAAAAAACGACCAAATCATGAGCCTTTCGACGCTGAGTATCAAACGTCCGGTGTTGACGATCGTGATGAATCTGGCGATCATCCTTTTCGGCGTGGTCGGATTCACGTATTTGGGTGTGCGCGAATTTCCGTCGATCGATCCTGCACAGATTTCGGTGCGCACGAATTACACGGGAGCGAACGCCGACATCATTGAATCCCAGATTACCGAACCGCTCGAAAAAGCGATCAATTCGATAGACGGAATCCGAAACATCACCTCGTCGAGCAACCAAGGCTCGAGCAACATCACGGTAGAATTCGAGCTCGAAAAAAATCTTGAGGAAGCCGCGAATGACGTGCGCGACAAGGTTTCTCAAGCCGTGAGAAGTTTGCCTCAGGACATCGATGCGCCGCCCGTGGTTTCTAAAGCCGACGCCGATTCGGAACCGATCATCACGATGACCGTACAAAGCGATTCGCGCGACCCGCTCGAACTTTCCGATTATGCCGAAAACGTGATTGCCGAGCGTTTGCAGACGATTCCGGGCGTTTCCTCGGTACAGATTTGGGGACAGAAACGCTATGCGATGCGCATCTGGCTCGACCCTGAAAAACTCAATTCATACGGTGTTACCGTTTCGGACGTACGCACCGCTTTGGACGCACAGAACATCGAACTTCCGTCGGGAAAACTCACGGGAAAGAATACCGAGTTGCTCGTCAAGACAATGGGAAACCTGTCTGAACCCGAGCAATTCAACAACATCATCATACTGGCGCAAGGCGAAAAGATCGTGCGCTTGAGCGACGTTGGTTATGCCGAACTCGGTCCCGAAAACCTCGAGACGAAAATGACGTCTTCGGGCTTGCCGCTCGTCGGTTTGGCGATCGTGCCGCAACCTGGGACGAATTACATCGACATCGCCGACCAATTCTACAAACAATACGACCAGCTAAAAAAGACGCTTCCGAAAGATTTGAAGCTCAACATCGCGATCGACAATACGGTTTTCATCAAGAAATCGGTGACCGAAGTGGTGGAAACGTTAGGAATTGCGCTCGTGCTCGTCATCCTGATCATTTACCTGTTTTTCCGCGATTGGGCGATTGCGTTCCGACCGTTGATCGACATTCCGGTTTCGCTTATCGGGACGTTCTTCATCATGTATTTGTTAGGGTTTTCGGTCAACGTTTTGACGCTTCTCGCTATCGTTTTGGCCACGGGGTTGGTCGTCGATGACGGAATCGTCGTCACCGAAAACATTTTCAAGAAAGTCGAGGAAGGCATGTCTCCGATCGAAGCGGCGATTCGCGGTTCGAACGAGATTTTCTTTGCCGTGATCTCGATTTCGATCACGCTTGCCGCGGTTTTCCTTCCGATCATTTTCCTCGAAGGTTTCGTGGGGCGATTGTTCCGGGAATTCGGCGTCGTGATCGGCGCGGCGGTCCTGATTTCGGCCTTCGTTTCCCTGACGCTCACGCCAATGCTCAACGCGTACCTGATGAAAGGAGGCGAACAAAAAAAATCCAGATTCTATAAATTCACCGAACCCTATTTCGAAAAACTCAATTCAGGCTATGCCGCATCACTGCAAAAATTCATGGGCAGGCGTTGGCTGAGTTTTCCGATAATCGTCGTGTGTATAGGATTCATCGTGTTGTTTTACACGATACTTCCGAAAGAGACCGCGCCTTACGACGACCGCAGTTTCGTGGGGATGAACATTACCGGACCTGAAGGCGCGACCTATCAATACATGGATCGTTTCATGACCGAAATGTCGCAATTGATAGACGATTCGATTCCCGAAAAGAAAGTGTCGCTCGTGATCACTTCTCCCGGTTTCGGGTCTTCTTCGGTCAACAGCGGACGCGTGAGGATCGCACTCACCGAACCAGACGAACGCGATCGCACCCAAAAGGAAATCGCCGACAAGCTTACCAAATGGACCAAGCGTTACCCCGAGGCCAAAGTCAGCGTTTCCGAGCAACCGACGATTGCGGTGAACCGTCGCGGCGGATTCCCGATCCAATACATCATTCAAGCGCAGGATTTCGAGCAATTGCAGAAAAAGATTCCCGAATTTATGGACGAAGTCAGCAACGATCCCACGTTTTCGAATTCCGATGTCAACCTCAAGTTCAACAAACCCGAAATCAACGTGACGATCGATCGTGAAAAGGCCGAAAGTCTTGGCATTTCGGTTATGGACATCGCCCAGACGTTGCAACTTTCGCTGTCGGGACAACGCTTCGGATATTTTATGCGAAACGGCAAACAGTATCAGGTCATGGGCCAATTCGAGGAAGTCGACCGTTCGAAACCGCTTGATCTGACGTCTATGTTCGTCAAGAATTCGGCCGGGCAACTGATCCAGCTGGACAACGTCGTAAAAGTCAACGAACAAAGCAGTCCGCCGCAGTTGTATCACAACAACCGTTATATGTCGGCGACGGTTTCTGCAGGTTTGGCTCCCGGAAATTCGATCAGCGACGGTATCGAGGCCATGGATCGCATCAAAGCCAAAGTGCTCGACGATACTTTTACCACCGATTTGGGTGGAGAATCGCGTGATTTCGTAGAAAGTTCGTCGAATACGTTGTTCGCTTTCGGGTTGGCGTTGCTCTTGATTTACCTGATCCTCGCGGCCCAATTCGAGAGTTTCCTCGATCCGTTCATCATCATTTTGACCGTACCGATGGCGGTTGCCGGAGCTTTATTGTCGCTGTGGCTTTTCGGCCAGACGTGGAATATTTTCAGCCAGATCGGAACGGTGATGTTGATCGGGCTCGTGACGAAGAACGGAATCCTGATCGTCGAATTCGCGAACCAGTTGCGCGAACAAGGCAAACCTAAAATGGAAGCGATCATTGAAGCTTCCGAAGCGCGTCTGCGTCCTATTTTGATGACGAGTCTGGCCATTGCGTTAGGTGCTTTGCCGATTGCGTTGTCGTTAGGTGCCGCCGCTACAAGCCGTATCGGAATGGGCGTCGTGATCGTGGGCGGAACGATCTTTTCGCTCGTGCTCACGCTTTACGTGATTCCCGCGATTTATTCGCTTTGGTCAAAACAGCGCGTGCATCGTCCAGAATTCGAACACGCCGAACAATATGAAAAAGAAAGCCAGGCCGCTATATGAGAAGTATTCTTTTATTTTTTATTTCAATTATTTATTTCGGTGCGGACGCGCAAGAATTAATTACGCCCGAAGATGCCGTTAAGATTGCCGTCGAAAACAATTACGACATCCGCATCGCGAAAAACGACCTGAACATTGACAAGACCAACAATACGATCGGCAATGCGGGCATGTTGCCAAGCGTAGTCGGAAGTGTCACCGATAATAACAGCATCCAAAGCAGTTCGCAAACGCGCAGCGACGGCACGACACAGGAACTCGACAATGCGCGTAACAGCAACCTCAATTACGGCGTCGCGCTCGATTGGACGGTTTTTGACGGATTCGGCATGTTCGCGAGATACGACCAACTCAAAGCCATAGAGAAACAAGGACAGGTCGAATTGCAGCTTATGGTCATGACACGCGTTTCGGATGTGCTGGCCGCGTATTACGACCTTGTGCAACAGCAACAACAATTGGCCGCTCTCGATTCTACGCTTATCATTTCGCGCGCACGGGTCGAATTGGCGCACAACCGTTATACGATCGGAAAAGCGAGCAAACTCGAGGAACTCAATGCGCAGGTCGATTTGAACACCGACCAGACCAACCTGTTGCGCGCCAAGGAAATGCTCGCCAATTCCAAGATCGCGCTCAACCAATTGATGGCACGCGATGTCAAGACCGATTTCCGCGTCGCCGATGAAATTTCGGTAGACAATGCACTGTTGCTTCCTACTCTCGAAGATTTGGCTCAAAAACAGAATCCGTCATTACAATTGCAGCTCATCAATAAAAACATAGCCGAATACAACCTCAAGGCCGTAAAAGCCCAACGTTTGCCGGTCGTGAGCGTGAGTACCGGTTATAATTTCGTGGAAACGCGCAACAGCCTTGGGTTTACGTCGAGAACTTCAGCAAATGGTCTAGCGTACGGATTCGCGGCAAGCATGAACATCTTCAACGGATTCAACCAGAACCGAAACGAAAAGGTCGCCAAACTTCAGATCGAGAACTCCAAATTGCTGATCGACCAGCAAACACAGGTGATCTCATCTCAATTGAATTCGGCTTACCAGACGTATCTGACGAACATCAGCTTGATCGAGCTCGAATCGAAAAACGAGCAGATCGCCAAGCAAAACCTCGACATCACGATGGACAAATACCGCATCGGCACGATTCCGACTATCGAATACCGAACGGCCCAACTCAACTATGTGAATGCCCAAGTGCGTCACAGCATCGCCAAGTACAACGCCAAGGTTTCGGAAATCACGTTGCGCGAACTTGCAGGAAACTTGACGTTCTGATTTCGTATTTCCATCCAAAATTTAGAAATTCGCATCGGCCAAGCCATAACCTATAACTCAAACTCAAAACTGCCGAATGCGTTCGTACAACACCAAAGATTGGTTTTCGTTTATTTTCCTGATCCAAAAATCGGACACGTTCCATAAACTGTGGCCACTCATGTTAGGCATCGGCGTTTATTCGGGCGTCATCGGATGGCTTGAAGTGGAATATTGGCAATTGTCCGAGAAAAACTATATCCGGAACATCAATCTGATGCACAACATGCTCGGATTCGTAATCTCGTTATTGCTGGTTTTCAGGACGAATACCGCTTACGACCGTTGGTGGGAAGGCCGAAAATTATGGGGCGGATTGGTCAACAACAGCCGCAATTTTGCGCTAAAACTAGGTGTGATCCTCAAAAATGAGAACGACAAGGCTTTTTTCAGGAAAATGATTCCCGATTACGCGGCCGTGTTGCATACGCACCTTAACGACAGCGAAACCGCACAGCAATTGTTCGACGGTTTAGATTTGGAAATCGACCATCACAAGCACAAACCTAACCAGATCGCGGCCCAATTGTTCGAGCGCGTCAATGCGTTGTATGCCGAAGGGAAAATCACGGGCGACCAATTGATCATCCTAAATGCCGAAATCCAGTCGTTTACCGATATATGCGGGGCTTGCGAACGCATCAAAAACACGCCGATCCCGTATTCGTACAGCGCGTTCATCAAGAAATTCATCTTTATTTACGTATTGACTTTGCCGTTCGGATACGCGTTCAGCCTGGGTTATTATGTAGTTCCCGTGGTCGTTTTCATATTTTACGTATTGGCCAGTTTGGAATTGATCGCCGAAGAAATCGAGGAACCGTTCGGAGACGACGAAAACGATTTGCCTACGCGAAAGATTTCGGAGAACATCCGCAGGCATGTAGGTGAATTGCTTTGATTATTCGTCTTCTGAAGCGAATTCGAAAAACGTAAAAAACGAACCTCCGTATCCTTTCTGGAACGAATAATTGGGCAGGCTTTCCATTTTCGTGTATTTGGAATGCTCGATGACCATCATGCCTTCTGGCGATAACAATCCTTTTTCAAAAACCGAAAGCACGATTTTTTCGAAGTCTTTTTGTGCCATGTCGTAAGGCGGATCGGCAAAAATGATGTCGTATTCGCCCGAGGCTTTTTCCAAAAACGCGAACACGTTGCTTTTGATGGCCGTTATAGGAAAATCGAATTCGGCCGAAGTCTGTTTTATGAATTTGACGCAACCGAAATCGGCATCCACCGAAACGATCTGGCCCGCGCCTCTCGATCCGAACTCATAACTGATGTTGCCCGTTCCCGAAAAAAGGTCGAGCACGCGCAATCCGTCGAAATCGAAATGGTTGTTGAGGATATTGAACAACGATTCCTTGCTCATGTCGGTCGTAGGACGCACGGGAAGATTTTTGGGCGCGCTGATGCGACGGCCCTTGAATTGTCCGGAAATGATCCTCACGATTGGAAAAGTATGAAGTGCTTGCGATTGTCGGCTTCGGTAAACTCGTTGCGCAACTGCAGACGCGAAACGTCGAGAAGCGACACGTGCCTCACATACGTGTAGGCAATCCGGTAACAGTCGCTTTCTTCCGAAATATCTCCCAAAAGCTGCAATTTAAAGAATTCGGGATTCAGGTTGAGCTGTTCGGCCGCAAACAAAAGGTAATAAATAAAGTCTTCTTTGGTCCTGTACTCGAAGGTATTGAACAGCAACAGCTTTTGGTTCTGTACGACCACGAGGTCGAAGCGCTTATCGGTAAAATGTGCGAACACTTGTTTTTCTTCGATATTTTTAGAGGAATCGAGCAATCTGGAAACCAAAATACTGCTCACGTGCCTGTATTCGAAATCGCCGAATTTGTCGATCAGGAAATTGTTGATACCCGAAAACGGAAGATACACGTTGTTCATGCCGTAATTCGGAAGCTCGTCGAACGCCACAAGGTCGGTTTCGAAAACCTTGACGTTGTATTGCAGGTAGCTCCCGAGGAAATTCTCGTCGAACAGCGCCTGTGGCACAAACGTACTCAAGCCGTTTTCGTGCGTGACCACGACCTCGTCGTATTTTTGGTGTAGCTCCTCGTGTTGGGTAAACGCCTTCGAATAAAAATCCTCGGCATTGTGACCGTTGCCCACATCTGTAAAACGGATGTCCTTCATAGACAATATAGTATCACTTAGCGTATCGGTCGTACAGAACGTAAAACCGTCGGGACGCACACGGACACTGAGCTTGCGATAATTCTTTTCGGTGATGTTTGGGCGGTTGACCAGCATGGGGGCGAATTTAGGGAATTTTTTGATTGATTGGTGGTGAATAGTGATTGGTGAATAGTGATTGGTGATTCGTGATTGGTAATTGGTGAAATGTAAAATGTGAAATGCTTGACAAAATGGATCTGTTCTATATATTGACAGAATGGACAGAAAGATCTCGAATTAAAGTTTCCTCCTTCGCTGTCAGGATGTTTA
>NZ_JACBJI010000001.1:459321-494893 GCF_013401995.1 Flavobacterium agri | reverse complement strand
CACTATTCACTATTCACTATTCACTATTCACTATTCACTATTCACTATTCACTATTCACTATTCACTATTCACGAATCACCAATCACCAATCACTATTCACTTTTCACTTTTCACACCCCACATCCCAAACTTCCCTCCCTAACACCTATTTTTGCACCATGTCATCTTCCCTATACAAACTCCTGCGTCAGGAATTCCCGTTCCAACCCACGTCCAAACAGGATATTTTCTTTCAAATGATTGCCGATTTCGCCACGAATTCCAATCCGGATGAGATGTTCGTGCTCAAAGGCTACGCGGGTACGGGAAAGACGACGGTGATTTCGGCCTTGGTCAACGTATTGCCCGAAATCCACAAAAAATACGTGCTTCTCGCACCTACGGGACGCGCGGCCAAAGTCATCTCGGGCTATTCGGGAAGACAGGCGCAAACGATTCACCGCAAGATTTACTATCCTAAAAAAGGCAGCGGCGGCGGAATCCAATTCCAACTCATGCCGAACAAACACACGAACACGATTTTCATTGTCGACGAATCATCGATGATCGGCGATACGGCTTCCGATTCGAAATTTTACGAAAACGGCTCGCTTCTCGACGACTTGATCGAATACGTCTACACCGGAAAAAACTGCAAGATCCTGTTGCTTGGCGACACGGCTCAGTTGCCGCCCGTGAATTCCGAAGTAAGTCCGGCTTTGGATGTACGCAATCTGGAACAGGCGTACGGCATGAACATTCCGCATATCGAATTCGACGAGGTCATGCGCCAGGCCGAAACTTCTGGTATTTTATACAATGCGACCCAATTGCGCGAATTGCTCAAAGACGATTTCATCACCGATTTCCAATTCGACGTCAAACGTTTCAAGGACATCGTACGATTGACCGACGGATATGACATCCAGGACGCGATCCATTCGGCTTACGGCAATTATTCGATAGAGGACACGGCGTTTATCGTGCGTTCGAACAAGCGCGCCAACCAATACAACCAGCAAATCCGCGGACGCATCCTTGACAAGGACAGCGAACTTTCGGTAGGCGATTACCTGATGGTCGTCAAGAACAATTATTTCTGGCTTAAGGAATCGGACGAGGCCGGATTCATCGCCAACGGAGACATCGTCGAGGTGCTCGAAATGTTCGGCATCAAGGAACTCTACGGTTTCAAGTTCGCCAAAGTCAAGGTGCGCATGATCGATTACCCGAACCAACGCCCGTTCGAGACCGTTTTGCTGCTCGACACATTGGTCAGCGAATCGCCATCGCTCACGTACGACGAATCGAATCGTTTATACCAAGCCGTTCTCGAGGATTACGAGGACGAGCGCGCCCAATACCGCAAACTGCAAAAAGTCAAGGCGAACGAATATTTCAATGCGCTTCAGGTGAAATTCTCGTACGCGATCACCTGCCACAAATCGCAAGGCGGACAATGGAACACGGTTTTCATCGAACAGCCGTATCTTCCCGACGGCATTTCGCGCGATTACGTCCGATGGTTGTATACGGCCGTAACGCGTGCGCAGGATAAGTTGTATTTGATTGGGTTTCCGGATGAGTATTTTGAGTGATTGGTGAATTGTGATTGGTAATATGTTCTTGGTGAAATGTGAAATGTGGTTGCTGAATGGAATAATTCAAGTTTATGATCCGGATAAAGAGACGGGTATAACGAACGGATGCCGTACTCTCAAGTCGAAATTTTTCCTTTGGTAGATGACATTAACCGAAACGTCACACCAATCACCTTTGACATTTTACTTTTCACTTTTCACAACCAATCACTTTTCACCAATCACCAATCACCTAAAATTCCGTAACTTCAAGAGAAAATCCCACCCATGAAAAACTGGATTCTTCTCGCATTCATTTCAATGATTTTCGCCGGAATTACATCGGTTGTCGCCAAAATGGGCATGAGCAAAGTAAGCAGCGACACCGGATTGGCCGTTCGAACTATGGCTGTGATGCTTGTCGTGGCGGTAAATTCGGTATTTTTTAATCCGTTCATGCAAGATGCGGGCAAACTTACCTTGAAAGACATCGCGATCCTATCGGCTTCGGGAATAACTGCGGGGCTTTCGTGGATTTTCTATTTCCGCGCAGTCAAACTCGGAGACGTTTCACAAGTCGCGTTGATCGACAAAGGCAGCATCGTGCTCACGGTTTTGCTGTCGGTTTTGATCCTGGGTGAACAATTCACGTGGAAAACCGCTGTCGGTGGTACTTTAATCGTGGCAGGTTTCTTAGTTTTGTCGTTGAAGTAAGCTTTTAATTTTTGCCCCGAATGTCACGAATTTCTCAAATTTTAGAAGGTAAGATTTTGCATAACATTCGTGAAATTCGTGACATTCGTGTCTTTAAAATCACATCATGAAAATCATCGCCGTCATTCCCGCACGCTACGCCTCTACCCGATTCCCAGCCAAACTCATGCAGGATCTGGGCGGAAAAACCGTCATCCGTCGCACATACGAAGCCGCCGTCGCCACGCATTTGTTCGATGACGTGTTCGTGGTCACCGATTCAGAAATCATCAAAGACGAGATCGTGTCGAACGGTGGAAAAGCCATTATGAGCATAAAGGAACACGAATCGGGCAGCGACCGCATTGCCGAAGCCGTAGCCGACATCGACTGCGACATCGTGATCAACGTTCAGGGAGATGAACCGTTCATCAATGCCGAACCGTTGGCCGAAGTGATCGAAGTGTTCAAAAACGACCCGGGACGCCAGATCGATCTGGCTTCACTGATGATCGAAATAACAGATTGGGACGACATCAACAATCCGAATATCGTCAAGGTCGTAACCGACCAAAGCGGGTTCGCGTTGTATTTCTCGCGTTCGGTGATCCCGTTTCCCAGAGATAAGGACGCGGGCGCGAAATATTTCCGACACATCGGGATTTACGCGTTCCGTAAACAGGCAATCCTTGATTTTGCGGCGCTTCCGATGAAATCTTTGGAAGCCACCGAAAAACTGGAGCAGTTGCGCTATCTCGAATTCGGCAAGCGCATCCGCATGGTAGAAACGGCACACGCCGGAATCGGGATCGATACCGAAGAAGATTTGGAGAAAGCACGGAAGTTGTTGAAGGACAAATCTTAAATTCCAAGCACCAAATTCCGAGGTTGGAGCGAATGGAAAAGCGAACTCTTACGGATTCGCTTTTTACTTTTCTGGATGAGATTCCTCCTTCGTCGGAATCATAAAAAATCTAGCGTAAATCAGAGTTTGCTATTCGATGTTTCTTAAAAAAAGATTGGTATTTGGAATTTGGCGCTTGGATTTTCAGTTCTCTTCCTGATCGTGAAACAAATAATGATACGCCTCGGTATTGTCGAGATACGCTCCGTCGAATCCGGCGTTGATGATCTTCCTCAAATATGAATCCGATCCGCGGAACACGATGCCTTTCCATTCGGCATCCCAGAATTCAACGTAATATTCGCCTTCATAACCCGCGTAGTTCTTCTTGATCCACGACGGTTTCCCGACTTTCCACGACTTGTTCCAATAGTAACGCCATTTCTCGGCCGAACCTATATTCAAGTAACAGATTACGAGTCGTTTTCCGCCATCGGACTTGGTCTTGAGTAGTTCAAGATCGGTTTTGGTCAACTGTTGCATATCGTAAAACAAATCGATGATCAGCAGATCGAAATTAGTTTCGGAAAGCGCTTTGAGGTACGCTTCCTTGTTCTCGAATTCCTTCGGATTGATCAAATACAGGTAGTTGCGCACCTGATCCATTTGCGTCACGTCGTCCTGGTTCTGGTTTCGGATGCGCTCGGGAATATGTGAATAACTGTAGTTCGATTTCATGCGGATGAACGGCACGAAACCCGCATCGAGGTTCTGCTCGGCAACCCGGTTTATCTTTTCGGAATCGGGAATGAACTCCGAAACCAAAATCTTGCGGTCGTTCTTGAGCGCGTCCAAAAGTGCGACACGGGCCGAATCGATCGAGCCGTCTTCGGTATAGAACAATTCTTCAACGCCGAATCCGTCGACGCTTTGTATGTATTCGTAATTCTTGCCTTGTTTCGGATTTAGGTTCGTATAGGCCAAAACCGACCCGTTTTGGGGAATGATGTTGAAACCAGGTTTTTGAGATTTGGCGAATTTGGAAATCTGGCTCACGAACTTCTGCATGGCCACGCCCGCTTCGGCCTCGTTAGAAGGCGCGTCGCTCTTGGCCGTGGAAACGTCCTTGCGGCTGCATCGGGAAAACCCGCACAACAACGTGAAACTAAAAAGCAGTGAAGCGATAACCCGGATTCTCATAGTAGTCGAAATCGCCAAAAGTAGGAATTTCTCCCTTTGCAAAAACTTAAGATTCAAGTAACATGAGAAAAAATATCAGTCGCCCTAAAACCGCTTCGAAAGCGTTTGCGTAAATGCCGATATAACAATTTAAATGACAACTTATGAAAACCAAAAAATTTATTCCGGTTGCTGTCGCGGCCATCGCCATGTTCGTTTCGGTTGCCGTTTCGGCCCAGCAAAAGACCGTCATGGTTGGAGGCGCGGCCATGTATCCGTCTAAAAACATCGTTGAGAACGCGGTAAATTCAAAAGACCACACGACTCTTGTGGCTGCCGTAAAAACCGCCGGATTGGTCGAAACGCTTTCCGGCAAAGGGCCGTTCACCGTTTTTGCCCCGACAAATGCCGCTTTCGACAAATTACCCAAGGGAACGGTCGAAACCTTGCTGAAACCCGAAAACAAGAAAATGTTGCAGGATGTGCTCAAATACCATGTCGTAGCCGGTCAATGGAATGCGGACGACATCGCAAAAGCCATCAAGACCGGCGGCGGGAAAGCCGAACTCAAAACCGTACAAGGCGGCAAGCTTTGGGCGATGATGGATGGGAAAAAGTTAGTGCTGAAAGATGAAAAAGGAATGATGGCTACGGTAACGATCGCCGATGTGAACCAATCGAACGGCGTGATCCATGTCGTGGACGCCGTATTGATGCACAAATGATTGACTTGATTGATTGGGGAAAGGCTTCCGCTTTTGGGAGCCTTTTTTATTTAAAACTTAGCCACGAATGACACGAATTTCACCAATGCTATTCTATTAGTGAAATTCGTGTCATTCGTGGCTAAATCATATACTACTACCGCAGACTCGCGCCCAACTGACTCTCGAAATTCTTAAGTAATTTCCCCATGATCTTATCGATCTGGTCGTCGGTCAATGTTTTGGTAGTATCCTGAAGCGTAAAGCTTACGGCGTATGATTTTTTGCCTTCGGGAAGGTTTTTGCCTTCATAGACGTCGAACAGGTTCACGTTCTTGAGGAAACCTCTTTCGGTTTGTCTCGCAAGGTTATAAATCGCATCGAACCCAACCGATTGGTCGACAAGCAATGCCAAATCGCGTCGCACTTCGGGATATTTCGGGATATCCGTAAACTTGATTTTGTTCGAAACGAGTTTGATCACGGCATCCCAATTGAAGTCGGCGAACAACACTTCCTGTTTGATGTCGAAATGCTTGAGCACCGATTTTTTGACCGATCCGAATTCCACGATCGTGTCCTCTCCTATCATCAACGCGATACCTTCGGCAAACATGTCCGACTTGGCCGGTTCAGTTTGCGTCTTGTCGATTCCCAAACGCATAAGGATCGTGTTGACGATACCTTTGAACAGGAAGAAATCCGACGGTTTTTGCGCGCCTGTCCAACTTTCTGAACTGCGGTTTCCGCTAACGGTAAGCGTCAGGTGTTTTTTCTCGTCATACCCCAAAAGCACTTTCTGGTAGCTTTTTCCGAATTCGAACAGACGCAAATCCGAATTCCTGCGATTGACGTTATACGAAACCGCTTCGAGAGCAGAGAACAGCAACGACTGGCGCATCACGGCCAAATCGCCGCTCAACGGGTTCATCATCGTCACGTTCGCTTCCTCGCGCAACATTTCGGAAAGCGAGATATATTCTGGTGTCGTAAGCGAATTGGCCATCATCTCGTTAAAACCGAGTGACGTCAATTGACCTGCGATGATGTTCTGTAATTTATGGTCTTCTGTGCGCGAAGAATTGGCTATCGTCGCGTTGAGTTTTTTTGTGTAATTGATGTTGTTGTAACCGTAAACACGCAAAATTTCCTCGATCACGTCGATTTCGCGGTTAACGTCGACGCGATACGACGGGATCGTCAATCCGAGGTTCGCATCGGAAGAACTGTTCACTTTGATGTCGAGCGACGCCAAAATTTTCTTGATCGTCTCTTTCGGCAATTCCTGGCCGATGAGTTTGGCCGCTTTCCCGAAGTTGAATACGACCTGGAAATCCTCGATTTTTTTCGGATACAGATCGATGACGTCTGAAGTGACTTCTCCGCCCGCGACTTCCTTAATCAGCAAACACGCGCGTTTCAATGCATATTCGGTGATCGTCGGGTCGATTCCTCTTTCGAAACGGAACGAAGCGTCGGTGTTCAAACCATGGCGTTTTGCGGTTTTTCGCACCGAAACCGGATTGAAATACGCACTTTCGAGGAAAATTGAAGTCGTGCTTTCGCTGACTCCCGAATTCTGTCCGCCGAAAACACCGGCAATACACATCGGGCCTTTGTCGTCGCAGATCATCAAATCTTCTTCGTGAAGCGTGCGCTCGACTCCGTCCAACGTCGTGAACTTGGTTCCGGCTTCAAGTGTCTTTACGGTCACTTTTCCGTTGATTTTGGAAGCGTCGAACGCGTGAAGCGGCTGTCCGAGCTCGTGCAACACATAATTCGTCGCGTCGACCACGTTGTTTTTCGGCGTAAGACCGATCGCTTTCAGACGGTTCTGCAACCACTCGGGAGACGGCTTTATCGTAAGTCCCGACATGGTCACGCCGCAATATCTTGGTGCGAGTTTGGCATCGGCCACGACCGCGTCTATCTTCAATACTCTTTTGTCGATGCGGAAAGATGACACCGATGGCGTGATCAATTCCACATGTACGTTTCTCTGCAGCAAACCGGCTCTCAAGTCGCGTGCTACACCGAAATGGCTCATCGCGTCGGCACGGTTTGGCGTCAATCCGATTTCGAAAACCTCGTCGTTCTCAACTTTGAAAACCTGTGCGGCCGGCGTTCCCGGGGCAAGGCTTTCGTCGAGTACCATGATGCCGTCGTGGCTTGTTCCGAGACCGAGTTCGTCCTCGGCGCAGATCATGCCCCAACTTTCCTCATCGCGGATTTTGCCTTTCTTGATCGTGAACGATTCCCCGTCGCCTGTGTATAAAACGGTACCGATCGTGGCTACGGGAACTTTTTGTCCGGCAGCGACGTTGGCTGCTCCGCATACGATTTGCACCGGTGGATTTCCGTCGCCCAAATCTACGGTGGTCAATTTGAGACGGTCGGCATTCGGATGCTGCTTGCACGTCAGTACATGACCTACGACAACGCCTTGAAGTCCGCCTTTAACGGATTGGTATTTTTCAACGACTTCCACTTCAAGACCTAAATCGGTGAGCAAAGCAGAAGTTTCTTCGCTTGTCCAGTCGGTCTTGATGAATTGCTTTAGCCAGTTGTAAGAGATTTTCATAAGGAAATTTTTAACTTCGTTCAGTTCGGCCTGCGGCCTCGGGTGAGGGGCAAAGATAATGAGGTTAGTCGAAAATGGAAAGATGAAAGTAGAATGAATGTATCTAAATTAAGAAACGGAATCTCGGGGTGAAAATTCCAATCGTTTAGGCCAAAGATTGGAATTTGGAATTTTAAAAAAAGCAGGCCTGTAAGCCGGGTTCTGTACTCCGGGTGTGGAGTCCTTATCATTTATCTGGACCGGACGTTGCCGTACGATTCTATCTGCCTACCCTCCGACAACGGACGAGCCGCCCTTGACTATCGGTATACTTGACATTTCACCGCATAGAGTTTACCTGGTTTCACTACAGCCGAACTGTACTTGCTTTCTGTTGCACTTGTCCTCCACCCGATTTTATTCGGATGTGACGGGCGTTACCCGCTATGCTGCTCTATGGTGCCCGGACTTTCCTCCACTCGTAAAGAGCAGCGATAAGGCGGCCTGCGGCGCAAAGGTAAGGCGAATATGAGGATGATGCAACCTTTCGAAAAAAACCTGTAAGCGTGTCGGCCTGTTCTATTACTAATTTAGATAAGGTCTTCCGCCAAAGGAAAACTCCAGTAAAAATAAAGAATAAACCAATAAACACCCGTATCATGGAACGTCAAATGTACCACTACGCCACGGTTTCCAAAGCGCTCGAAGAATTGACCGCCAAAGGATTCACCACCGACTTCAACCTTGAGGAAGAACGTATCAAAAACCATCCCGACGATTTCGAAATCGTACATATATACAGATACGAGGGCGAAAGCGATCCCGGAGACGAAGCCACTGTTTACGGCATCAAGTCGAACAAAGGCGAAATGGGCGTTTTCGTCGCCGGAGATTTGTCTATGGACGACAACAGCGCCACCAAAGTACTTAACGACCTCAGTATCAAAGGCCGTCAGGAGCACCTGAACTAAAATGGACAGATTACAGGCAAAGCTTGAAAAAATAGGCCGCGACCCGAAAATCACAGCGAAAGCAGTAGGTTTGAGGTATGCGGCTTTTTCGGGTAAAGGCTATTTCAGGAACAAAAAAAGCGACGGATTTTCGTATGTGGACGACGAAGGCAAAGCCGTCCGATCTCCTGAGGTCTTGGATCGGATAAAAAAACTCGTCATTCCGCCGGCATGGGAAGATGTGTGGATCTCGCCTTATGAAAACGGACATCTGCAAGTCACGGGAACCGACAAACTCGGGCGCAGGCAATACCGTTACCATCCCGATTGGAACAAGATCCGCAACCAATCCAAATTTTATCGCTTGCGAAGTTTTGCCAAGGCATTGCCGATTATCCGAAAACAAGTCGAAAAGGATTTGGAGCGAAAAGGCATGCCATATGAAAAAGTGTTGGCGTTAGTCGTGAAACTGATAGAAGACACGAATATCAGGATCGGTAACGACGCCTATAAAAAACTATACGGCTCGTTCGGGCTTACGACGTTGCGCGACAAACACGTGAAATTCGAAAAGTCGAACGTGCGCTTCGAATTTGTCGGCAAAAAAGGAATCAAACACAGCATTTCGCTCAGCAGCCGCAAACTCGCGAACCTTGTCAAAAAGTGCAAAGACATTCCGGGACAGGAATTGTTCCAGTATTACGACGACGACGGAAAGCATTGCACGATCGGTTCATCGGACGTGAACAACTACCTCAAGCAAATCACGGGCGAAGATTTTACGGCCAAGGATTTCCGCGCTTGGTCGGGAAGCGTTACGGCTTTGCAGTGTTTTAGGAATATCGGCCAACCCGAATCGATAACCGACACCAAACGCAAAGTGGTCGAAGTCATCGATTGCGTGGCCAAAAAACTGGGCAATACGCGTTCGGTGTGCAAAAAATACTACGTGCATCCGACCGTAATCAAGGCATATGAGGACGGACACATCGACCGTTACCAAATCAGGAAAAACATAAAAAACAATAAACTCGACCCAGAAGAAGAAGCTTTGGTGCGATTGCTCAAAACCGAAAAAATCGCCGAAGTGTTAGGATAAAATTAGCCACGAATGACACGAATTTCACTAATGATTTTGTGTAAATTCGTGTCATTCGTGGCAAAACTCAACATCATGCGTACTTTTTATTGGATACTATCGACTTGCATTTTCGCAGTCTCGTGCAAAAAAGCGGAGCCGGAAATCACGCCTGAAATTACTTCTATTGACAGCACTTCAGTTATAGTCGAATCGCCGAAACCCCAAACCGACATCGTTCCGGGAGAAAAAATCGGCAATATCGAAATCGGCATGGATTCGGAAAAACTGCAATTTCTCGGCACGCCTGACTTATCCGACGCGGCGATGGGAAAAGCGTGGCTCACTTGGTACAGCGCCAATTCTGAAGCGGTTTCGGGCAAATACGAACTCAATGTGTTTACCAATTACAAGGATGATGAGATGAAGCAAAAAGTCGTGCGACTGATTCGCGTGACGTCTCCCGATTTCCATATCGATTCGGTTTCTACGGGAAAAACGCTCGCGACCATCGAAAACCGTTTCCCGAAAATCCGGTACACAGGCGGTTATCCGTACGATAAAACCAAAGAATCGGTCGAACTTTACGACGATCAGGACGGCGGTATCGCTTTTGAATTCCTAA
Organism: Flavobacterium agri; assembly: GCF_013401995.1. Classification (GTDB taxonomy): domain Bacteria; phylum Bacteroidota; class Bacteroidia; order Flavobacteriales; family Flavobacteriaceae; genus Flavobacterium; species Flavobacterium agri. The sequence continues at coordinate 484,700 of NZ_JACBJI010000001.1, read as the reverse complement.
ACGACAGCTGCATCGGCATCATCGTGCATCCGAAAGAAGAAGACGTATCGAAATATTACCGCACTTTCAGGCCCGATCTTGTGCTGAACGACTTTTAACATTCCGTATCGGACGCTAACTTTTTGCAGTACAATCGCTTTTGAAAATCCACCGAAAATTGTTGATTACTAATTGTAGATTGTCAATTGCCGAGTAGCAATTCAACTTATATTTGCGCTTTACCTTTCGCAAAAAATGGAGCAATTCGTAGTATCGGCACGCAAATACCGCCCGCAGACCTTTAAGGATGTGGTCGGACAGCAAGCTATTACCAATACGTTGCTCAATGCGATCGAGACCAATCACCTGGCACAGGCGTTGTTGTTCACAGGCCCGCGAGGTGTAGGAAAAACGACATGCGCGAGGATTTTGGCGCGCAAGATCAACCAACCCGGTTACGACGACCCGAACGAGGATTTCGCATTCAACGTTTTTGAACTCGATGCGGCTTCGAACAACTCGGTGGACGATATCCGGAACCTGATCGACCAGGTGCGCATCCCGCCACAGACCGGACAATACAAGGTTTACATCATCGACGAGGTGCACATGCTCTCGACTTCGGCTTTCAACGCGTTTTTGAAGACGCTCGAAGAACCGCCGAAGCATGCGATCTTTATTTTGGCGACGACCGAAAAACACAAAATCCTGCCGACTATTTTGTCGCGATGCCAGATTTTCGATTTCAAGCGAATCACGGTAAAAGATGCTAAGGAACATTTGGCCGAAGTCGCGCAAAGCCAAGGTATCACGGCCGAGGACGACGCTTTGCACATCATCGCCCAAAAAGCGGACGGTGCGATGCGCGACGCCTTGTCGATTTTCGACCGCGTGGTTTCGTATTGCGGAACCAACCTCACGCGCCAGGCCGTGACCGAAAACCTCAATGTACTCGATTACGAAACGTACATTCAAGTAACCGATCTTATTCTCGAGAACAAGATTCCCGAATTGCTCGTCACCTATAACGACATCCTTGCAAAAGGTTTTGACGGACATCATTTCGTTTCGGGATTGGCGTCGCATTTCCGCGATCTGCTCGTATGCCAGACACCGGCTACGCTCAAACTTCTCGAGAAAGGAGAAACCGCACAACAATTGTATTCAAGTCAATCATTGCGCGCCGACCGCGACTTTCTGCTCAAAGGAATCGAAGTGGCGAACGATGCCGATTTGAAGTACAAAGTCAGCCAGAACCAACGATTGCTAGTCGAGCTTTGCCTTATGCAATTGGCCTCCATCACCTATGATGGAGAAAAAAAAAAGTTGACGGCTTTATAATCCCGCCCAATTTCTTCTACGGAAGGCTTAAGGATATCGAGGTAAGTACACCCGAAATCGTGATTGCCGAACCTGCAAAACCCGAGCCAGCCCCGCAAATCCTCACACATACGATTACCGAAGTACAAACGGTCGAGATCAGCGACGGTGAAAATTCTGTGACCGAAACCGTCGTGGTGAAACAGACCGCTCCGGTATCGGCTTTGTCGCTTGCGAGCATACGTGCCAAACGCGAACTCGAACAATCCCAAAAGAGTATTGTCCGTACGACCGAGCACCTCACCGAGGCGTTCAATGAAACCGACATGTTGCTGCAATGGAACAAATACGCCCAAAAACTTTCGGACAACGGCCAAAAGATCATGGAAGCGCTTTTGCTGATCAACGATCCTAAACTCGACGGTACGACGATTGTCCATGAACTTCCGAACGAAGGCTCGAAAATCGACTTTGAAGGCGGAAAACACGATTTGGTCGGTTATCTCCGCGGGAAACTGCACAACCACGACATCGACATAAAAATCGTCGTAAACGAAAAGATGGAAAGCAAAAAAGCGTTTACGCCACAGGATCGATACAACAGGCTCAACCAGATCAATCCGCAATTGGATACGTTGAGACGTACTTTCGATTTGGATTTTTAACGTCGGAATTCCTATCCAAAACAGTTTTAGTTTTCTTTTTCGGTCAAGACTTTTTCGATGCGCGTATCGGGAATCAGCCACATGAGCGCTACGAAAACGTAGATCGCACCCGAAATCCATTCGTTGAAGAAAGAACACACGATTGCGCTCGAATACAATACGGCCGATGCCTTGCCTTTCAAATCTTTGCCCACAGCCTTTTTGAGCAGTGAATCCTTGCCCTGGCTTTTGATGATACAGGTTTGAAGCATTACGAACGCCAATCCCGACAAGAGCAGATCGAGTCCGTAAAGCGCGATTGACGCTTGCGAGAAATGGTTTTCTCCCATCCAGGCCGTCGTGAAAGGCACGAGCGACAACCAAAACAACAAGTGCAGGTTCGCCCAAAGGATCTTGCCGTTCACGTGTTTGGCGCTATGCAACATGTGATGGTGATTGTTCCAATAAATACCTATGTAAAGAAAACTGAGCACGTAGCTCACGAATTTAGGTGCGAGTGCGAACAATGCCTCAAAAGTCCCTTCTTCGGGCACTTTCAATTCAAGCACCATAATCGTGATGATGATGGCCAATACGCCATCGCTAAAGGCTTCGAGTCTGGTTTTGTTCATTTGACCGATGTGATGAATTTGGTAAGTCCGTCCATATAGGTTTTCTGGTCGTCGTAAAGGCTCATGTGGCTTCCGTTAGTACAATACAGGTAATGGCCGTCGGGAATCTGTTGCGACATCCATTCCATGTATTTAGGATCCATGGTATCGTATTTCGCTCCGATGACAAGAGTCGGCATCTTGAGATTCTTGAGGTCGTTGCTCCTGTCCCACTTTTCGAGCCTACCCGAAATCCCGAATTCGCTCGGACCTTGCATCGTCACGTACAAAGAAGCGTTAAGTCTCGAGAATGCGCGCGTGACGGGTTCCGGCCACTTGTCGAAAGGCAGTCGAAGGATGTGCTTTTCGTAAAAGTTCGGAATCAGCAGTTTCATGTATTCGGGATTCTCGAAATCTTTTCTGGCCTCGATGTCGCGGATTCTTTTGAGTACGTCCGGATTCATGCCTTTTGCCAAAACTTCGGAATATTTGCCGTATTCGGGCGCGCTTGCCATCATGTTCGAGATGATCAAACCTTTGAGTTCGTTGGGATATTTGAGTGCGTATTCAGTTGCCAAAATCCCGCCCCATGAATGACCGAGCAAAAAGAAATTGCTTTTGTCGAGGTTCAATGCCTTTCGCACTTGTTCGACTTCTTCGACATATCGCGCCAAATCCCAGAACGCCGTATCCTTGGGGTTGTCTGAAAATCCTGTTCCCAATTGGTCGTAGTAAATGAACTCGATTTCCTTTTCGGGCAGGAAGTTTTCGATGCATTCGAAATATTCGTGCGACATGCCCGGACCGCCGTTCAAAAGCAGCAGTTTCATTTTCGGATTGTTGCCGAAGCGCTTCGTCCAAACCTTGAAATTGCCTTTTGGCGTAGAAATGTCGATGACTTTTACGTTGCCGTTCTGTATGCCGCTTGAAGTTCTCGAAAAGTACTCGGACGTTTCCGATTTTGTTTCCGCCTGACGGTTGCAACCCACAAAGACGAGCGCCAGTACGAAGCTGTATACCAATGCTTTCATAAGGAAAAAATTTAAATCTTCCCGTAATATAAGGCTTTTATGATTCCGTCCGACAGACCGATTTTGGGCACGTAAATGTTGCGCGCACCACTCCATTTCATCGCGTTGAGATAGATCTGCAACGCCGGAATGATGACGTCGGCACGGTCGGCATTGAGGCCAAGTTCGGAAATACGCTGTTCGTACGACATCGAATTCATCAGCGAATACTGCGAATTCAGGTACATATACGAAAGCGGTTTTTCCTGTAATTTACCCGAAAGCTTGAAGATTTTGTTGATGTTTCCACCCGAACCGATAAGACTGATGTTGTCGTAATCGACCGAATGCTCTCGGATCCATGCCTCGATTTCTATCCACACCGATTCGTGCACCATGTGGTTGATGAAACGCACCGTGCCGATCCGGAACGATTTAGAAGCCACGATTTTCCCGTTCGAAAACAATGAGAATTCGGTACTGCCGCCGCCCACATCCACATATAAATACGTATTTTCTGTTTTTAGCAGGAAATGCAGATCGGTCGAGGCGATGATGGCCGCTTCTTTTTTGCCGTCGATGATTTCGATGTCGACACCCGATTCTTTGGCGATGCGTTCCACCACTTCTTTTCCATTGTCGGCTTCACGCATGGCCGAGGTTGCACAAGCCATGTACTTTTCCACTTTGTGCACTTTCATGAGAAGCTTGTAGGCTTTCATGGCGTCGCACATGCGCACGATGTTCTCTTCGGAAATTTCGCCTTTGGTGAACACGTCCTGGCCCAAACGGATCGGAACGCGCACAAGCGACGATTTGGTAAATTGGGTTTCTTTCCCGGCTTCTTCTATAATGTTGGCCACGAGCAATCTTACGGCATTGGAACCGATGTCGATCGCGGCGTATTTACGGATATTGATCAATTAATGTTGAGTTGTCGAATCGTCGATTATAAAGACGATTCGGATTTATGTCTAAATTGGAAAAACGTCGAATGCAAAGCGATTACGGCATCCTGCCACTACTTTCCGCTACTGCTTTCTGCTTTTCCTCTTCGTCTTTCGCGATTTTGTCGAGATAGTAGTTGTACATCTCGAATTGGGCGCGGAACACCGGATTTTCACCTCTCGCACGATAGATATTGTCGAGTTTTTCTGAATGGAAGCGCGCTTTCACGTTTCCTTTCCAACCGATCTCGAACGTTTCTATGAGTTCCCTTTTGATGCCTTCGTCGTAGATCGGACACGTCACTTCCACACGCGCGTCGAGGTTGCGTCGCATCAGATCGGCCGAACCGATGTATACCTCGGGCCTGTCGTCGTTGCAGAAAATAAAGACACGCGAATGTTCGAGGAAATTGTCGACGATACTGATCGCTTCGATGTTTTCGCTCATGCCAGGCACACCCGGAATCAACGCGCAAATACCGCGTATCTGCAAACGCACCTTGACACCGGCGCGGCTCGCGTCGTACAGTTTGTCGATCATCGGAAAATCCGAAAGGCTGTTCATCTTCATGTCGATGTACGCCGCACGGCCCAAAGTCGCGTTCAAAATCTCGCGGTCGATGAGTTTTCCGAATTTGGTTCGTGTGTAATGAGGCGAAACGATAAGGTGCTTGTATCGGTGAAGCCTGTAGTTCACCTCGAAAAAGTCGAATACTTTCGAAGCTTCCTTGAGTATTTGCTGATGACTCGTGAACAACGTCACATCGGTATAAAAACGCGCCGTATTCTCGTTGAAGTTTCCGGTCGAAATGAAGCCGTAACGTTTGAGTTTTCCTTTTTCGATGCGTTCGACGACACAGATCTTGCTATGGACTTTAAGGCCTTTGATACCGAAAATCAGGTTAATGCCTTCGGTTTGCATCTGCTCTGCATACGAAATGTTACTGGCTTCGTCGAAACGCGCCTGCAATTCGATCTGCACGGTTACTTTCTTGCCATTTTTGGCCGCGTTGACAAGCGAACTCACGATCTGGGAATTCTGCGCGAGGCGATACAACGTGATTTTTATCGTCGTGACGTTCGGGTCGAGCGCCGCTTCACGCAAAAACTTGATCAGGTACGAGAACGATTGGTATGGCGCGTACACCATATAATCTTTCTCTGCGATCTTGTTGAGCACGCTTCCGTCGAGGCCCAAACCCCTAACCGGAACAGGCGTTTTTTGCTTGTACAGCAAGTCGTATCGGCCCAAATTAGGAAAGTCCATATAGTCGCGACGGTTGTGGTAACGCCCGCCGGGAATGATGGAATCCGAGGAATCGATCTCGAGATGCGTCAGGAAAAACTTGAGCGTGTCCTTGCCGATCGATTGGTCGTAAACGAAGCGTACCGGCTCACCGATCCGGCGTTCCTTTACCGAATACGCGATCTTTTCGAGCATCGATTTAGACATATCCGAATCGATATCGAGTTCCGCATCGCGCGTAATTTTTATCATGTGCGCCTTGACGCTTTTGTAATCGAAAATATTGAAGATACTGTCGAGGTTGTAACGGATCACGTCGTCGAGAAGCATCACGAATTGCTTGTCCTCCACCGTCGGCAGCACCACGAAACGATTGATCGTCTTAGGCATTTCGATAAGCGCGTAACGCACCTCTCGTTTGGGCTTGACCAGGTTGATCAGCGGATTTTTGTCGGGAGGCGTATTGAGTACGAGCTTGACCGCGAGATAGCCCGCCGTGTCTTTGAGCAGCGGGAATTCGGCCAAATCGTTGAGGATGATCGTCACCAACGCCGGACTTACCTTCTGGATAAAATAATCCTTGATGAAATTCTCCTGTTCTCTGGTCACTTCCTTTTCGTTGACCATGAAGATGTTTTCCTTGGCCAGTTGGTTTTCGATCACGTTGAGTATGCGCAAGCTTTCGGATTGCTGGCGGATCACGATTTCGGTAATGTCTTTCACCAATTGTTGGGCCGAGACGCCGCCGAGCAATTTCTCGCCCGACTCGCCCGAAAGCGCAAGCCTGCGTATGGCGGCGAAACGCACACGGAAAAACTCGTCGAAGTTGTTGGAAAAAATTCCGAGGAATCGAAGCCTTTCAAGCAATGGGACGGTCTCATCGCCGGCTTCCTGTAATACCCTGGCGTTGAAGGCTAGCCAGCTTTTTTCTCTGTCTATGTACCTATATTGGTCTGAACTCATTCTTTAAATCTCTTGGGAAAAGGACTTTGCGGGTCTTTCCTTTGTCGATCCCGCTCCAGTCGTCGGAATCAAATGTAAGAGAGACGACCCCAGAAGTCGTTACGTTATCTATAAAGATATCCCCAAATTTATTGACAAAATTCGTGATGGCCTCATTATGGCCGAAAAGAATAACATTATCGTAATCGTTGTCTATGTCGCGTATCTCTTTCTCGAGTTGACGTTCGTCGAACGTATAAAGATCTTCGTTGTACTGGATGCTTTCTACGGGATACGAAATGTTCTGCGCGAAGATCACCGCCGTCTCGGATGCGCGTTTGGCGGGGCTGCTTATGATGACGAACGTTTTCGGCAAAGAATCCGAAAGCGAGGACGATACCAGATGCGCATCTTTTATACCTCTTTGCTGCAGCGGACGGTCGATATCACGCAACGGAGCGTCCCAACTCGATTTGGCATGCCTGACTACGATTAGATTCTTCATAATTAAGGTTTTAGCTGTGTGCTTTCAAGTTAAGCAAAAATCGTTCGACGGTAAAATTTTTTGGGAATAATTTATCCGTGAATTGCTTGCTCGAAAACGATTTTCCAACAGCTTAATCCTGATAACTTTTTTAACAAAAAACAGTAACATTTTTTAGTCGTTTTCAGACACGAACAACTCAAAAATGCATTTCAACGATGCTAAAAAGAGTAAAAAACGACCAAAAACACAAAAATTCGACCAACTACTTTTTTTAGCGCTTTGTTAACAATCGATGAAATGTTTTCAACAACTTATTGTTGATTATATATTGTAGTCATAGTATTACAATTATAGTTAAATAGTGTATTTTATCTATGTTTTTATGTATTTTATCGATAAAATATTTGGTAAGTATTTTTATTACATATACTTTCGATTCGTAAAATCTTAAAAAAACTCTAAAAAAGTGTCAAAATGCCAGCAGAAAAACCGCAAAAAACAGTAAGGATTTTTATACAAAAACCAACTTTTGGGATAAAAACCGACCCAGAAAATGAGTCAAAAAATGCTTTTGAACGAGTTTTCGGGTTGTTGGTAGACTAAATGAGACAAGATTGAAGTCAGTATCTAATTTAGCCCACCGGTGATTAAGCCAGCGATGTGCCTAATCGTCAAAACGTGAATTAAAAAGCACCGAAATGAAACACCAGATCCCAATCAGATTAACTAACCGAACAGACAATTCCTTACTGTCTGGAAAACAAATCCAATTCATGATGAGAATGCTACTCCTTTTGGTATTTGTCTTTTCTGCGATGGACATTACGGCCCAAACGGCCAGAGGCACCAAATCGGCTGCCGCTTCGCAGAGTGAGTCAACGGTTCAGGCCATCGTACATGTAGATCAGTTCCTGCAAAGCCTCCAGGCTAACAAATCGGGACAGGTCAAACATGTAAGAAGCCTTTTGAACGACGTCCAACCTTCGGCCTATGTAGAAGCCGGAGCGGTCAAGACGTACGGGTCAAGCCCGGTATGCCTGTTTACGGATGTCAGGTCTTTTTCAAGCCTTGGCAGTCTCAACCTTCCCCAAAGCGTTGAGATCGTGACCGTAAAATTCAAGAGCCAAAGTGATTTTTCGGCCGCACTCGACCTGTCGGTGCTTTCAGCCTTCCCGAGATTGCAGTATGTGTATCTCGTTTCGGAAGTGAATGTGACCGGACCGAAAATCATTTCGATCGTACACAATACAGATCCGCGATACAGTGTCTTCTATAACATCCCGACACTGCACTAAGCAGCGATTTATATAAAAGCAGAGAATATGAAAAACATATACTTCAAGTCTAAAATTGCGACTCCCAAATTCCTGATGCTGTTACTTACGGCACTGTTGGGATTCACCTTTGCTGCAAACGCTCAGGTCCGTGTACCGTTCACCCAACGCACTTCGCAATTCAGTCCTACGAAAAAGATCTACAGCATCAAGGGTGACTTCACCATGATGGGTAACACCAACCTTACGTTGCAAAACTACGGTGACCTTACCCAGAACGGTAACAACACCATGGTCTATGTAGATGTCGATTCGCCAACCGCTACAGGTTTGGGCGGTACGCAAACGTTCAACTCGTCTTCGGCTACTTTGGGCTTGTCGACAGAGAACGGAGCGGTGCCTTCGTGTTCCAACATCATCTACGCCGGTCTTTACTGGACAGGTCGTGCCGGAAACAGCAGCCCGAACAACAATACGTTCAGCGTCACGAAAAGCTCTCCGGCTCCGGGTGCGGCTTTGAACCAGACACAGACGGTCGACCATAACGAGGATATCGCCAGCTCGAACTACGACATGACGGTTTCACGTCAAGGCGGAAGCAACGCGCGTTATCCGCGTTACCGTTTCTCGAACGGCACTACCGAATATGACTTCATCTTCCAGAACGACAATACCGTAAGCGTACGCATCAATGGCGGAACTTATAGTGTTATCGGCTCAACGGTAGCTACGAACGGCAGCAACAAAACGGCCACATTGACTACGCCTTATGTAATCAACGACGGTTTTGTGGTCATCACGATCAACTCGTTTACGCGTCCGTCTTCGACCAACTTGAGCGAAGGCGATTACCAGTCAGGCTCTACCGCTTCTGTTCATATCGGAGGAAATGCCAACTCAACGCTCGACGTCACCAAAAACTTCGACAAGAGAAAAATCCAGTTCAAAGGACCGGGCGCTTCTTCTTACTCGGAATTCACGGCGAACGCCAGCGACATTTATTATCCTACAACCCAGGATGACTACATGTACTCGGCTTATGCCGAAGTTACCGACTATGTCAAGACTCACGGACTTGGTGAATATACCGCCGCCGACATCGCCCTTATCGAAGGAAACGGTGGAGGAACCGGATATTACGGCGGTTGGGGACTTATCGTAGTGTACGAAAACTCCAAAATGAAATACCGCGACGTAACGATCTTTGACGGTCACGCTTATGTTATCGGCGGTACGGCGAGCAACGACCTTCCTATTTCAGGATTCAATACTGTACAGGCGGGTCCGGTCGGAATCAAACTTGGTCTGATGGCTGGTGAAGGCGACAACGGAATTTCTGGCGATTACTTCCAGATCCAACGTCAGGACAACAGTACATGGCAGAGCTTGAACCATTCGGCGAACAGCACGGGCAACTTCTTCAACTCGAGCATCCAGACTGCGGGTGCGAGAACGCCTAACTTGGTGAACAATACGGGTCTCGACATCAGTATGTTCAACCTTCCGAATACGGGCAACGGCTTGATCACGAACAACCAGACTTCGACGACTTTCCGTTACGGTTCGACTCAGGATACGTACATCATCTTCGCGATCGCAATGGCGGTGGATGCTTATATCCCAGATGTTGAAGGCGATCTTTCTGCGGTCAGCATCAATAACGTTCCCGTTCCTGCAGTAGGTCCTTATACCGCTTTGCCAGGACAGGAAATGGAGTTCAAGATCAACGTGCGCAACCGCGGGACCGAGGCGATCAACAACGCCAAACTTACCATTCCGATCCCTTACAACACCGAATATGTGAACAACAGTGCGGTAAGACAGGTTTTCTTTACACCTGCTCCGACACCTAACTCTTTGACATTCAACCCGGCAATCGGATCGAACGGATCTGTGGTTTGGGATATCGGAACGCTTCCTGTTCCTGCGAACCCGGACACGATTTTGGGTACGTTAACTTTCCGAATCAGCGTCACTACCGATTGCGAATTGTTGAAAAACGCGAACTGCCAGAACATCGTAGCCGTTAACGGTTCATTTACCGGTTCGGGCGCGATTACCGGAATCGTATTCAACGACCGCGACCTCATCCAAGGCTATACCACGAACGGAACTTGTCAGGGAACTGCGATTTCGGCTCCGCTTTTGGTGAACGTGAACGCTCAGGATTACGTAAACACGCACTGTCAGTCTACGCCTCCTATTACGGCCTTTACTTTCTGTAGCACGGGTGCGGCTATTCCGATCACTGCGGTTTCGGGAAGTTTCCCTAACGGATCTACGTTCTACAACCAATATCCGGTAGGACCGAACACCACACAGTATACGATCAGCAACCCATTCCCTGCCACGCTTGGTACGCAAACGTACTATGCCGTGCCTCCGGGAGCTTTGAACGGTTGTTTCTTCCAGTTCACGATTACCGTTACGACCATCAACACTACTCCGACGGTCGCCGGCCCTGTGAACTATTGCCAAGGAGCTAATGCTTCGCCACTTACGGCTACACCAAGCTCTCCTGGCCTCACATTATATTATTATCTGACTCAGAACGGTCAGCCGCAAATGTCGATCACGCCTGCAACCGGTAACGTAGGTACGTTTACGTATTATGTTGCCGAGGCGCAAAGCCCGACATGTATCGGACCAAAAGTGCCGATTACCGTCAACGTATATCCGGCTCCGGCCGTTACGGCTCCGACCAATGCTACTTTCAACGGTTGCGGTCCGGACGTGATTACGGGTCTTACCTACAGCACTTCGCCGGTAACGATCACTTTGGCGCAGTTCCAGGCTGCCGGTGGTAATATCTCTAACGTTGCCAACATCGGTAACTATACTATTACGTATACCGACGTTCGCTCTGGAAACTGTCCGGTTGTCGTTACACGTACTTTCACGGTTACTTCTGCTTGCGGAAACGTGAACGTGACACAGACGATCAACATCATGGACAGCACGCCTCCGGTAATTGCCGGTTTGCCTGCTGAACCTACGACACTTCAATGTCCTGAGACTCCGACATGGGTAACACCATCGGCTACGGATAATTGCGAAGGATTGGTCACTTTGACCTCTTCGGATACGACTGTTCAAGGAAACTGTGGTGGTTCTTACACCATTACCAGAACTTGGACCGCTACCGACCTTTGCGGAAACGTGGCTACCGCTACTCAAGTATATAATGTAGTGGATACGACTGCTCCGGTAATTTCACAATTGCCTGCAGCGACTACTATCGATTGTCCGGCGACTCCATCTTGGACGACTCCGACGGCTACCGATACTTGTGGCGGAAACGTGACATTGACTTCTAATGACGTAACGACTCCGGGATCTTGTCCTAACTCGTACACCATCGTAAGAACTTGGACTGCGACGGATGCTTGCGGAAACACAGCTACCGCTTCACAAACGATCAACGTTCAGGATATCACGGCTCCGACCATCACGACTCAAGCGCAAAACTTGACGATCCAGTGTACTGCAGGAAACCAGAACGCTTTGAACCAATGGTTGGCTTCTAACGGAGGCGCTGTTGCAAGCGATTCTTGTTCTGCCGTTACATGGTCGAATAACTTCACTACGATCGGAACCGATTGTTCGGCCGCAGTAACCGTTATGTTCACGGCTACCGACGCTTGCGGAAACACCGCTACGACTTCGGCTACCTTTACCGTATCTGACACTACCGCTCCGGTTGCTCCAGCAGCTCCGGCTAATGTGAACGTCGCTTGTGCTTCACAAGTTCCTGCTAACGTGACTTTGACTGCACAGGACAACTGTTCTGGTGCGATCGCGGTTCAAGGTACAGACGTGACGACTCCCGGCAACTGCCCGAACTCATTCACCATCGTACGCACTTGGACATTTACCGATGCTTGTGGAAACTCCTCTTCAGTTTCTCAAACCATCAATGTAAACGATACTGTCGCTCCGGTTGCTCCTGCAGCTCCGGCAAACGTTACGGCTCAGTGTTCAGCTCAAGTTCCGGCTAACGTTACTTTGACCGCTCAGGACAACTGCCAAGGCGCTATCGAAGCTCAAGGCGTAGATGTGACTACTCCTGGCGCTTGTGCCGGATCGTTCACGATCGTTCGTACCTGGACTTTCGCCGATGCGTGTGGAAACACTTCATCCGTATCTCAAACAATTACGGTTAACGATACTGTTGTTCCGGTTGCTCCACAAGCTCCGGCCAACGTAACTGCCGCTTGTGCTTCTGAAGTTCCTGCGAACGTTGCTTTGACCGCTCAGGATAACTGTCAGGGTGCGATCACCGTTGAAGGTGTAGATGTGACTACTCCTGGAAACTGTCCGAACTCGTTCACGATCGTTAGAACCTGGACTTTTGCTGATGCTTGCGGTAACACTTCATCCGTATCTCAAACAATTACCGTTAACGATAACGTAGCACCGGTTGCTCCACAAGCTCCGGCCAACGTAACTGCCGCTTGTGCTTCTGAAGTTCCTGCGAACGTTGCTTTGACCGCTCAGGACAACTGTTCTGGTGCGATCACCGCTCAAGGTGTCGATGTGACGACTCCGGGCAACTGCCCGAACTCGTTCACGATCGTTCGTACTTGGACTTTTGTTGATGCATGTGGAAATTCATCATCGGTTTCACAAACTATCAATGTAAACGATACTGTTGCTCCGGTTGCTCCAACAGCTCCGGCAAACGTAACTGCTCAGTGTTCTGCTGAAGTTCCTGCGAATGTAACGTTGACCGCTCAGGACAACTGCTCCGGTGCGATCACTGCTCAAGGTGTCGATGTGACGACTCCTGGTAACTGCCCGAACTCGTTCACGATCGTTCGTACTTGGACTTTTGTTGATGCATGTGGAAATTCATCATCGGTTTCACAAACGATCAGCGTAAACGACAACGTCGCTCCGGTTGCTCCAGAAGCTCCGGCTAATGTGACTGTCGCTTGTGCTTCTGAAGTTCCGGCGAATGTAACGTTGACCGCTCAGGACAACTGCCAAGGTGCGATCACCGCTCAAGGTGTCGATGTGACCACTCCTGGTCAATGTGCGAATTCATTCACGATCGTACGCACTTGGACATTTGCGGACGCTTGCGGAAACACGTCATCTGTTTCTCAAACCATCTCGGTTAACGATAACATTGCACCTACAATTTCCGAATTGCCGGCTGCAACCACTATCGACTGTCCTGCAACTCCATCTTGGACGACTCCGACCGCAACAGACAACTGTTCCGGTGCGGTTCAGTTGACTTCTAACGATGTGACGACTCCGGGATCTTGTTCTAACGCTTACACTATCGTAAGAACTTGGACGGCGACCGATGCTTGCGGAAACGTAGCGACTGCTTCACAGACTATCAATGTTCAGGACATCACTGCTCCTGTCATCACGGCCCAGGCCCAAAACCTCACGATCCAGTGTGGTGCGAACCAGAACGCATTGAACGATTGGTTGGCTTCTAACGGAGGCGCAGCTGCTACCGATTCATGTTCTGCCGTAACCTGGACGAATAACTACAACGGAATCGGAAACGATTGTTCTGCCGCGATCACTGTAATCTTTACAGCTACCGACGCTTGCGGAAACGCTTCTACGACTTCGGCTACGTTCACCGTATCTGACACTACCGCTCCGGTTGCTCCTGCTGCTCCGGCGAACGTGACTGTTCAGTGTACTGCCAACGTTCCTGCGAATGTTTCTTTGACTGCTGTTGACAACTGTGCCGGAAACATCACGGTTCAAGGTGTAGACGTTACGACTCCTGGTGCTTGCGCCGCATCGTTCACGATCGTTCGTACCTGGACATTCGTTGATGCTTGCGCCAACACGTCATCGGTTTCACAGACTATTACAGTAAACGATACGACTGCTCCGGTTGCTCCACAAGCTCCGGCCAACGTAACTGCCGCTTGTGCTTCTGAAGTTCCGGCGAACGTTGCTTTGACCGCTCAGGATAACTGTCAAGGTGCGATCACCGTTGAAGGTGTAGATGTGACTACTCCTGGAAACTGCCCGAACTCTTTCGTAATCGTTAGAACCTGGACTTTTGCCGATGCTTGCGGAAACACATCATCCGTATCACAAACAATTACCGTCAACGATAACGTAGCCCCGGTTGCTCCTGCAGCTCCGGCAAACGTGACAGCGGCTTGCGCTTCTGAAATTCCGGCCAATGTGACTTTGACCGCTCAAGACAATTGTCAAGGCGCTATCACTGCCGAAGGTGTAGACGTAACGACTCCGGGCAACTGTCCGAACTCGTTCACTATCGTGCGTACCTGGACGTTTACCGACGCTTGCGGAAACACTTCATCGGTTTCTCAAACTATTTCGGTTAACGATAACGTAGCTCCGGTTGCGCCACAAGCTCCGGTTAACGTGACGGCTTCTTGTTCTGCCGAAGTTCCTGCTAATGTTACTTTGACCGCTCAGGATAACTGTTCCGGTACTATCGAAGCTCAAGGTGTAGATGTTACGACTCCTGGTGCTTGCGCCGGTTCGTTCACCATCGTCAGAACTTGGACATTTACCGATGCTTGCGGAAATACGTCATCTGTTTCTCAAACCATCTCGGTTAACGATACTGTAGCTCCGGTTGCTCCAGAAGCTCCGGCTAACGTAACGGCTCAGTGTGCTGCCGAAGTTCCGGCCAACGTGACGCTGACGGCTACCGACAACTGTGGTGAAGTCATCACGGCTCAAGGTGTAGATGTGACGACTCCTGGCAACTGTGCCAACTCGTTCGTCATCGTTCGTACCTGGACTTTTGCCGATGCTTGCGGAAACACTTCATCGGTTTCTCAAACGATCACGGTCAACGATAACATCGCTCCGGTAATTTCTGAATTGCCAGCTGCGACGACTATCGATTGTCCTGCAACTCCGGCGTTCGCTCAAGCTACGGCTACCGACAACTGCGCCGGTGACGTGAACTTGACTTTCGAAGATGTGACGACTCAAGGACAATGTGCCGGTTCATACTCGATCACTCGTACTTGGACTGCGACAGACGCTTGCGGAAACACAGCGACTGCAACCCAGACTATAAACGTTCAGGATATCACTGCTCCGACCATCACTGCCGAGGCTCAAAACCTTGCGATTCAATGCGGTGCAGGAAACGAGAACGCGCTTAACGACTGGTTGGCTTCTAACGGAGGCGCGACTGCGACTGACGCTTGTTCTGCCGTGACCTGGACCAACAATTATAACGGAATCGGAAACGACTGTACATCGGCTGTAACGGTGATCTTCACTGCTACCGATGCTTGCGGAAACGCTTCTACGACTTCGGCTACGTTCACCGTATCTGACACCACCGCTCCGGTTGCTCCAGAAGCTCCGGCTGCCGTAACTGTTCAGTGTGCCGCCGACGTTCCTGCTAACGTAACGCTTACAGCTACCGACAACTGTGCGGGTAACATCGCGGTTCAAGGTGTAGATGTGACGACTCCTGGCCAATGTGCCGGATCGTACACGATCGTTCGTACCTGGACATTTGTCGATGCTTGCGCGAATTCGGTTTCTGTTTCTCAAACCATCACTGTAAACGATACTGTAGCTCCGGTTGCTCCTGAAGCTCCGGCTAACGTAAACGTATCTTGTGCCGGTGAAGTTCCTAGCAGTGTGACCTTGACTGCTCAAGACAACTGCCAAGGCGCTATCACTGCCGAAGGTGTAGATGTAGTGACTCCAGGTTCTTGCCCGAACTCGTTCACCGTGGTTCGTACATGGACATTTACAGATGCCTGCGGAAACAGTTCTTCCGTATCTCAAACCATCAATGTAAACGATACTGTAGCACCTGTTGCTCCTGAAGCTCCGGCTAACGTAACGGCTCAATGTACAGGCGAAGTTCCGGCTAATGTAACGTTGACAGCTATCGACAACTGCGGTGAGCAAATCGCTGCACAAGGTGTCGATGTAACGACTCCTGGCCAGTGCGAAGGTTCTTTCACGATCGTACGTACCTGGACATTTACCGATGCTTGCGGAAACTCATCATCTGTTTCCCAGACTATCTCGGTTAACGATACGACCGCTCCGGTTGCTCCACAAGCTCCGGCTAACGTAACCTTGGCTTGTGCCGGTGACGTTCCTGCAAACGTTTCGCTTACGGCTACAGACAACTGTGGTGGAGAAATCACTGCAGAAGGTGTAGACGTAACGACTCCAGGAAACTGTGCGAATTCGTTCGTAATCGTTCGTACCTGGACTTTCGCTGATGCTTGCGGAAACACTTCATCCGTTTCTCAAACCATCACGGTTAACGATAACGTTGCACCTGTAATCGCCGAATTGCCAGCGACATCTACAATCGAATGTCCTGCAACTCCAGAGTTCGCCCAAGCGACCGCTACCGACAACTGTGCCGGTGACGTGACCTTGACTTTCGAAGATGCGACTACTCAAGGACAATGCGCAGGTTCTTACTCTATTACCCGTACATGGACTGCAACCGACGCTTGTGGCAACACAGCAACGGCTACGCAAACCATTAACGTACAAGACACTACTGCTCCTACTATTACAGCCGAGGCTCAAAACCTGGCTATCCAATGTGGAACAGGAAACGAGAATGCGCTTGAGCAATGGTTGGCTTCTAACGGAGGCGCCACTGCTACAGATTCTTGTTCAAACGTGACTTGGGCAAATAACTACAACGGAATCGGAAACGACTGTTCTGCTGCCGTAACGGTAATCTTTACTGCTACCGACGCTTGCGGAAACGCTTCAACGACTTCGGCTACGTTCACAATTTCAGATACGACTGCTCCGGTTGCTCCAGAAGCTCCGGCCAACGTGACTGTGGCTTGTGCCGCTGAAGTTCCTGCCAACGTATCGCTTACCGCTATAGACAACTGTCTTGGTGAGATCAGCGTTCAAGGTGTAGACGTTACGACTGCTGGCCAATGCGCCGGAACGTACACTATCGTTCGTACCTGGACGTTTACCGATGCTTGCGCGAACACGACTTCGATTTCACAAACGATCAACGTGATCGACAACGTGGCTCCGACTGCTTCTGAAGCTCCGGCTAACGCAACTGTTCAATGTGGCGATGCACTTCCTGAAAACGTTACTTTGACCGCTACCGACAACTGTGGCGAGCAAATTTCGGCTCAAGGTGTAGATGTGCAGACTGCTGGCGAATGCCCCGGAACGTACACGATCGTACGTACTTGGACTTTTGCCGATGCGTGCGGAAACACTTCGTCCGTATCACAAACCATCAACGTGATCGATACTGTTGCTCCGGTTGCTCCAACAGCACCAGAGAGCGTAACAGCTCAATGTGCCGGTGAAGTTCCTGCTGCCGTAACCCTTACTGCTGTAGACGCTTGTGGCGGAAACATCGAAGGTGTAATGACAGAAGAAATAACAAAAGGTGCTTGCGTTAATTCGTTCAACATCGTACGTACCTGGACATTCACCGATGCATGTGGAAACGCTTCGACTGTTACCCAAACGATTTCTGTAAACGACAACGTTGCTCCGGTTGCTCCAGAAGCTCCAGCCGACGTTACTGCACAATGTGCCGGTGAAGTTCCTGCTAATGTTACTTTGACTGCACAAGACAACTGTAACGGTGCTATCGCTGTAGAAGGTGTAGACGTCGTAACAGCAGGAAACTGTCCGAACTCGTTCACTATCGTTCGTACCTGGACATTTACCGATGCATGCGGAAACACTTCATCTGTTTCTCAAAACATCTCTGTTAACGATACGACTGCTCCTGTTGCTCCTGAAGCTCCGGCCGATGTGACTGCATCTTGCGGTGGCGAAGTTCCGGCCAACGTTACTTTGACTGCTCAAGACAATTGTAACGGAACAATCTCTGCAGAAGGTGTAGATGTTGTTACAAAAGGCGCTTGCCCGAATTCGTACACCATCGTACGTACTTGGACATTCACCGATGCTTGCGGAAACACTTCATCTGTTTCTCAAAACATCTCTGTCGGTGATACGACTGCTCCGGTACTTCCTGAGAACGTACCTGCAAACGTGACTGTGTCCTGTGCTTCCGAAGTTCCGGCTGCCGTTACTTTGACAGCTACCGACAACTGTAGCGAAACACCGATTACCGTTGAGGCAGTTGACAGCGTTGCTCCAGGAAACTGTGCGAACTCTTTCGTGATCACACGTACTTGGACATTTGCCGATGCTTGTGGAAACACTTCTGTAGCGACTCAAGTGATCACCGTAAACGATACGACTGCTCCGACGTTCAACGAGCCGACTCCAGCCGACGTGACTTTGTCTTGCGACGAAATCCCTGCAGCTGCTACGCTTACTGCCGTTGACAACTGCGGAAACGTTGCCGTAGCCGTTACCATGACAGAAACTACTACACAAGGCACTTGCGCCGGATCGTATACCTTGACAAGAACTTGGTCTGCGACAGACGCTTGCGGAAACGTAGCGACGGTTTCTCAAGACATCAACGTCATCGATAACGATGCACCGACATTCGTAGAAACTACTCCGGCTCCGGCGATCACAGCCGAGTGCGGTCAGGTTCCTGCTCCTGCAGTACTTACTGCGGTAGACGGATGTAACGCGGCTCCGAATGCAGTGGTTTACGCCGAAAGCAGCGTTCCTGGACAATGTCCGGTAACGGAAATCATCACACGCACATGGACTGCTACGGATGCTTGCGGAAACGTTCAATCATTCACACAAATCGTAACGGTTCAAGATACTACCGCTCCAACAGTCAACGAAACGCTTGAGCCTGTCGTGAATGTGACTTGCGACCAAGTTCCTGCCGTTCCTACGTTGACATTCAGCGATGCTTGTTCAACTGTCGGTACTCCTGTCTTCACAGAAGTGATCACTGAACCGGTCGGCGGAAACTACAGCATCACCTGGACGTGGGTCGTAGCCGACGCTTGTAACAATACGGCTACTTTCACTCAAGTGGTGAACGTGACGATCTCGAACAGCGAAGTGACCGTAAACCGCGACGAGTGTAACCAAGACTCGAGTTTGTCCATCGACTTGACCACATTGCTTCCTGCAGGAACTCCTGCCGGTGGAACGTTCGTCAACGTAGACGGAGTGCTCGGATTGAACGGAAACACATTGACGCCTTTCCAAACGCCAAACGGTACTTACACGATCGATTACGTAGTGGACGATGTGACTTGTCCTCGCGTGGTGCATATCGAAATGAACCTGAACGAAACGTTCTGTGAGGTCGATCCGGCCTGTACGGTAACCGTGAACAATGCGTTCTCGCCGAACAACGATGGTATCAACGAGGTGTTCAACATCTCTGGTTTTGAAAATACAGAGTGTGTGGTTTCGAACAACGTTGAAATCTATAACCGTTGGGGTATACTGGTATTCGAAATGAAGAACTACAACAACAATGACCGTGCTTTCCGCGGAGTATCCGAAGGAAGGGTAACATTGAAGAAGGATGACGAACTGCCTACTGGTACGTACTTCTACATAATTTCCTACAAGAAAGCCGATGGTACAAGTGGTAAACTAGACGGATATTTATACCTTTCAAGATAAGAAACTCAAATCTAACGCCCGGGGCGTAAAAACCCCGGGTCAAAAACAATAGACTAATGAAAACAAGATTATTAATTTTCGTTTTGATGTTGGCAGGGTTCTCATCGTGGGCACAGCAAGATGCACAGTATACCATGTACATGTACAACACCATCAACATCAACCCGGCATATGCAGGTTCGAGAGGCGTGCTGAGCGTTTTCGGATTACACCGTTCCCAATGGGTCGGTCTTGACGGGGCTCCGGTTACCAATTCCGTTTCTGTGAACTCTCCGATCGGCGAAAGCAATCTCGGAATCGGGGTTTCGTTCCTCAACGACAAGATCGGGCCGACAACAGAAAACAACATCTCTGCCGATATCTCCTACACTATCCGCACCGATGAAATCCACAAACTCTCTTTTGGTATCAAAGGAACAGCCAATCTCTTCAATCTTGACCGAAGCAAGCTGAACCCCGAAAACCAAAATGACCCGAGCCTGGTCGGATTCAGCAATGAATTCTCTCCAAACGTAGGTGCAGGTGTTTACTGGCATACCGATAAATACTACATCGGATTGTCCGTGCCGAACTTTATCGAGACGACACGTTACAGCGACAACGACGTTTCCATCAACAAAGAGCGTATGAACTATTACCTTATCGGAGGTTACGTTTTCGAACTCAACCCGATATGGAAACTCAAACCCGCCGTTTTGGCCAAAGCCATCACTGGAGCGCCATTGCAAGTGGACGCTTCCCTGAACGCGCTTTACGACGACAGATTCATGCTAGGAGCGGCTTACCGTTGGGATGCTGCCGTAAGTTTCATGGCCGGTTTCCAAATCACGCCGGGTCTTTTCCTGGGTTACGGTTACGATTTGGAAACGACAAGATTGCGCAACTACAATTCGGGTTCGCATGAGATTTTCCTACGCTATGAATTCTTCAGCAATAAAAACAAGATCATATCTCCTCGATTCTTCTAATACGTAAACAGTCATGAAAAAAGTACTACTCAGTCTATTATTCAGTGTCTTGTCCTTGTACACCTTTGGGCAGACTACCGGTTTAAGACGCGCCGACAAGAACTATGACGGATATGCGTATATAGATGCGATCAAGACCTACGAGCGCATTGCCGCAAAAGGTTACAAGAACGCCGATCTGTTCAAGAAACTTGGCAACGCCTATTACTTCAACTCCCAATTCGACAAAGCGGCTTCCTGGTACGACCAGTTGTTCGCGATGACGAACGATGTGGAAACCGAAGTGTATTACCGCTATTCACAATGTTTGAAAGCCGTCGGAAATTATGCCAAGGCAGACGACATGATGAACGCGTTCGTCGCCAAGACCAATGAAGACCTTCGCGGGAAGAATTTTTCGGAACACAAGGACTACATGAAGCAGATCGAAGCCAATTCAGGACGCTACAACATTGGTGACGCGGGCGTGAACTCTAAATATTCCGATTACGGAAGTACGGTTTACGAAGGCCAGTTGGTTTTCTCATCGGCTCGTGATACAGGGAACTTCGTCCAGCGCAAGCACAAATGGTCGAACCAATATTTCACCAACATGTATGCCGCGGCGATCACAGGTGACTCTGTCGGAAAATCGATGAAATTCGCGAAAAACGTCAATACGCGTTTCCACGAAGCGACTCCGGTTTTCTCTAAAGACGGAAAAACCATGTATTTCACGCGAAACGATTTCAACGACGGCAAGAAAGGCATGAGCGGCAGCCGCATCACACTCCTGAAAATCTACAAAGCGACGAAAGTCGTAGAGAAAAAGGAGAAAGACAGCACCGTAAGCTGGACAAACGTTATTGAATTGCCATTCAACAGCAGTGCTTACAGCGTTGCGCATCCGGCTTTGAGCGCCGATGGCAAATGGTTGTATTTCGCATCGGATATGCCTGGCGGAAAAGGGCAATCTGACATCTGGAAAGTTGAAATCACAGGTGACAATTCATACGGAACACCTGTAAATCTTGGCGATTCGGTAAATACCGAAGGAAAAGAAACGTTCCCGTTCGTGACCAACGAAAACGAATTGTACTTCGCTTCGGACGGCTATCAAGGCCTTGGCGGAATGGATCTTTACATGTCGCGCATCAACCAGGACGGTACATACGAAGAGCCACAAAACCTAGGTGCGCCGGCCAACTCCAAAATGGACGATTTCGCGTATTACATCGACACCAAAACACGCAAAGGTTTCCTTACTTCGAATCGCGAAGGCGGAGCCGGATCGGATGACATCTACAAATTCCTCGAAACACGCAAATTGATCTGCGAACAGGAATTGTCCGGTATCGTAACCGATTTGGCCACGGGAGAAGTGCTTCCGAACACCAAAGTCACGCTGTTCGACGAGAAGTTCAACAAACTCAAGGAAGTCATGAGCGACGACAAAGGTTTCTATGATTTCGGTACCGTCGATTGCGGAAAAGCATATTACGTGCGCGCCGAAAAAGAAGAGTACGAAACCAAGGAACAAAAAGTCACCATTTCGAAAGACAGCGGAAAGACCGATTTGCCTATCCAACTTGAAAAACGCATCAAGCAGGTTAAAGTGGGCGACGACCTTGCCGACGTATTCGGTATCAATTACATCTACTTCGACCTTGACAAATGGGATATCCGTCCGGATGCTGCCGTTGACATCGCAAAAGTACTCGACGTGTTGATGCAGTATCCGACGATGTCGATCGATATCCGTTCGCACACCGACAGCCGGGCATCCCACAAGTACAACCAGAAGTTGTCTGAGCGTCGTGCCAAGTCAACACGCGATTGGCTGATTTCGAAAGGAATCGCTCCGGAACGCCTTACCTCTAAAGGTTACGGGGAAACCCAACTCGTGAACAAGTGTGCCGATGGCGTACAATGTACAGAGGAAGAACACCAGAAAAACCGTCGTAGCCAATTCATCATTACGGCACTTTAATACAGTAAACACCAAAACCAAAATGAAAAAGCATCCGCGTAATAACGGATGCTTTTTTTATTCTACTATCTGGTGGAATTCTTTGCTTAGTCTATTTTGGCGAACATAGCCGTATAATATTTCTTCCCAGTTGACGGATCTTCAGAAACCGAAATCCCGAAATGGGTAAAATTGCCTTCAATAGCGGCTTTGTGTCCGGAACTTCTCATCCACGCGTCGAAAGCACCTTGGGCATATTGGTAATTGTAAGCGACATTCTCGCTCACGTTTTGCGCACCAAGCGTTTCGGCCAAATCCTGGGCGCGCTGCTGGAACTGGTCGTGGTTCACGACGTTGTTCTCTATCATATAGGTATTGTGGCCTTCTGAAGCCAATGAAATATAATTTACCAAAGTCAACGAAGACAGACCGATACTTTCGCGATGATTGTTGATCAGCTGCGACATTTCAAGTTCATCGGCATCGTAAGAGTAAGAAGTGGTGTCCTCGATGTTTGAGGGATCGGGATTTGAAGAAGATGGTGTTGCAATTTCAGAATCGGCAGAACACGATACGGCCACGGCGCAAAAAAGCACAAGGCCGAGAAAACGAATTTTCATCATTTGTAGGTTAGTTTAGGGATTTGGAAAACGGCATTCCACTTGGGGGAAGAAAAATGCCGGTAATGCTTTTTAGTTGCCCAAGTATAACGAAATATCAGATGAAGTATTGAAAAAAATCGACGAAATGCACAATTTAAGATTTTTTACTGAGAGGAATCGTACATACGATATTTCTTCTGCCCCAAAAACAACCTACAAAAAGCAGAAAACCGCCCTTTGGGAAGGCGGTTTTTCTCGTCAAAACAAAAACAATTTAATTCAACTCAATTTTATTTCTTTATGAAAATATTCGTGTAATATTTTTTTCCGGTGTTCTCGTCGATGGTTACGGAAATCCCGAAGTGTGTGAAGTTCCCTTCAATGTTCGCTTTGTGTCCAGGACTGTTCAACCAAGCGTTCAAAGCTCCCGAAGGCTGTTGGTAATTGTAGGCGATGTTCTCATTCACCTTAACCGCACCGAGGTTTTCCATGATATCGTGGGCACGCTCATCGAATTGATCGTGGTTGACCACTTGGTTCTCGATCATATATTCGTTGTGTTCTTCCGATTTTACCGAAACGTAATTGATGAGCTCCAAAGCGTTCAAGCCTTGGCTTACGCGGTAATCGTTGATGAGTTGTGCCGTGGTGAGTTCCAATTCGGAATAGTTGTAATCAACTACCGTATTTTCGTGTTTTGCTGGCGCGGTGGCTTCTTCAGAATCTGAAGAGCAAGAATTGAGTGTGAATACGAAAGCGCACAATAATACTGTCTTAAGTAAATTTGTTTTCATAAACATTAGTAGGTTAGGCAAAGGCAGATTGTGGGGCAAACTGGGCTTTGGTGTTTTTATCTTTGGAATTTAAAGTAGATTGTGGGGCAAACTGCTTTAAGGGTGATTAAGAACGTTTTGGTGTTTTTCTTGAGTCAATATTACAGCAAACATCGTTTAAATGCCAAAAAAAATCGATGAAATGCACAATTTAACTTTAAACATAAATAAATTTCCTACAATTTAATGTATTAATGATTATTACAGACATAAAAAAACCGCTCTCAAAAGCGGCTTTGTTTTGTGTATTTGATACTTAAGGAGACAATCGGTCGCGTTGCCAACTGTAATCGTGCAGTACTTTATAGCGGATGCGGTCGTGAAGACGATTGGGCCTTCCCTGCCAGAACTCTATTTCTACTGGACGCACCAAATAACCGCCCCAATAATCAGGACGCGGGATTTCCTTTCCTTCGAATTCCTTTTCGAGCGCTTTCAATTTTTCCTCGAGATAATTACGATTCGGGATGATTTCGCTTTGATGGGACACGATCGCGCCCAATTTGCTTCCATCTGGCCTGCTTTCGAAATAACCGTCCGACAGATTCGGGATCACTTTTTCGGCCACACCTTTAATGATGACCTGGCGTTCCAGTCCGGGCCAAAAGAAAGAAAGACAAAGATTCGGGTTTTCGGCTATCGCTTTTCCTTTTTCGGATTCATAATTCGTGTAGAACACAAATCCTTCGTACGTAAACTGTTTGAGCAATACGATGCGCGATTTCGGGAAACCGTCGAGTCCTAAAGTCGAAACCGTCATGGCGTTCGCTTCATGTACCAATCCCGATTCGTCGGCCTCGTAAAACCATTTGCGGAAAAGTTCCATAGGCTCGTCGGGCAAACCCATGTCGCCCAATTCGCTTTTTTCGTAGGATTGTCGGTAGTTGCTTAGGTCTTCCATTTTTGCAAAGTATTTGTGAGATCTTTTTGTGAAATGTGAAATGTGAAATGTTGTTTGTGAAATGTTAGATGCACAGTACATGATGATATGTTTTTAAAATAGACCGCATCTCACATCTTACATCTCACATCTCACATCTCACATCTT
>NZ_JACBJI010000001.1:346608-459254 GCF_013401995.1 Flavobacterium agri | reverse complement strand
CACATCTCACATCTCACATCTCACATCTCACATCTCACATCTCACATCTCACATCTCACATCTCACATCTCACATCTTACATCTTACATCTATTACAAATCAAAACTTAATCCGTCATCCGCAAGCCATACGCTTTCAAAAACAGTATTCGCCTCTTCGCGGAATTTCTCTATCGAATCGTAACGCGTCGAATAATGACCAAGCAACAGCGTCTTCACATCGGCGAGTTTTGCGATCGTCGCTGCTTGGATGGCCGTCGCGTGCATCGTCTTATGCGCCAGTTCGGCCTCCGATTCCAAAAAAGTCGACTCGTGATATAGCACATCGACGTTCTTCACGATCGGGATTATTTCCTCATTATATATAGTATCCGAACAAAATGCGTAGCTCTTGGGCGGAACCGGTTCAAAAGTAAGCTCCGAATTCGGGATGATACGGCCGTCGTCCAACGGGATGTCTTTTCCCAAAACGATATTGCGATAATACACCTTGTCCACACCGTAATTTTCGGCAGCTTGTGCATTGAGTCTTCGGATTCCCATCTTTTCGCGGAACAGGTAACCGTTCGTATACACGCGATGCTTTAGCGGAATCGTATGAACCGTCACTTTATCGTCCTCGTAAACCAATTCGCTTTCGGCCGACGTCAACTCATGGAAATACAAATTGTAACCCGTGAACGAATTGGCGAGCCTGAGTTGCAGCAAAATGATCTCTTTTATGCCTTTTGGCCCGTAAATGTGCAGATCGGCCGTGCGATTGAGCAACGTAAACGACGAAACCAATCCGATAAGCCCGTATAAATGATCGCCGTGAAGGTGCGAAATGAAAATGTGCTCGATTTTCGAAAACTTGATCTTGTTGCGCCTGAGTTCCACCTGCGTACCTTCGCCGCAATCGATCAGGAAAAGGCGGTTCTTGATTTCGAGAACCTGTGACGTCGGATTGGTAAAAGTGCGTGGCGTGGCGGCATAACAGCCAAGTATGGTCAGTTTCATCGGAATTATCGGTTCAAAAACCCAAGTCGCGCTCGATCTCGTCCATTTCGATCATGTCGTGGGCTTCCTGCAGTGTCGGAACGATCACAAGTTTGTCCGAAACGCTGTTGAAATCGACATCGGCAATGATTACGAAAGACTTCTTCCCTTTTTTGTGAGCTTTCGAAAGTGGCAGGAACGCATTGATTTGCTTGACCGAAATATCGGAATGCTTCGAAATGTCTACGATAAGGTTTTGCTTCTCGAACGTTTTGTGTTCGTGCGTGAGTTTCATCAGAAAAGCCGTGATATCGTCCTGATTGTCCTTAATGATACAGATATTGCCTTTGTTCTCGCATTTCATGGCGCGCTTCTTTGGTTACTCACAAAGATAGCAAGACAGTGGCAGATGGCGGTAGCTGATCACAGAAATTGTGAGGTGAAAAATATCCGAATAAAAAAAGGACGCAATCGCATCCTTTTATATAGTCAACCCATGTCTGGATTTCGATTACTTAATCTTCGAAGCGAGTAAATAAATCACCGCCATACGAACCGCGACCCCGTTTTCCACCTGATCCAAAATCAGAGATTGTTGTGAATCGGCCACGTCCGAAGTGATCTCTACGCCTCGGTTGATCGGTCCCGGGTGCATGATCACGACTTCCTTGTCCAAAGAATCCAAAAGCTCTTTCGTGACGCCGTATTGTTGGGTGTATTCGCGTGTGGTCGGGAAATAACTGAAATCAAGGCGTTCGTTCTGTACGCGCAGCATATTGGCTACGTCGGCCCATTCCAAAGCCTTTCTCAAATCGGGTTCAACTTTTACGCCAAGCGATTCGATGTATCTCGGAATCAACGTTTTCGGTCCGCACACTTTCACTTCGGCACCTTGCATCTGCAAAGCGTAGATGTTCGACAAGGCCACGCGCGAGTGCAGAATATCGCCCACGATCACGACCTTCTTCCCGCCTACTTCACCCAATCGTTCGCGGATCGAGAATGAATCGAGCAAACCTTGCGTCGGGTGTTCGTGCGCGCCGTCGCCCGCATTGACGATCGAAGCCTTTACGTTCTGCGAAAGGAAATACGCCGCTCCTGGGCTTGAATGCCGCATCACGACCATATCCACTTTCATCGCGAGGATGTTGTTCACCGTATCGATAAGCGTCTCCCCTTTCTTGACCGACGATTGGGCCGCCGAAAACGAAAGCACGTCCGCCGAAAGACGCTTCTGCGCCAATTCGAACGACAGTTTCGTGCGCGTGCTGTTCTCGAAAAAGATATTCGCGATCGTGGTGTCGCGCAAAGAAGGCACTTTCTTGATCGGTCGGTTGATGACTTCCTTGAAGTGGTCGGCGGTTTCGAAAATAAGGTCGATATCGCCTTTGGTGATGTACTTGATGCCTAAAAGATGGTTTACGCTTAACTCGGCCATTCCTTAATTGTTGTTGTTTACCAAATACACAACGTCTTCTCCTTCATTCTCTACCCAATTCACCTTGACTTTGTCGTCGTTTATGGAGTCGACCTGACGTCCGCGATAATCGGGTTGGATCGGCAAATGTCTGCTGAAGCGACGGTCGATGAGTACCAAAAGCTCCACTTCGGAAGGTCTCCCGAACGATTGCAGAGCCGTGAGCGCCGCATTGATGCTGCGTCCGGTATAGAGTACGTCGTCGATGAAAATCACCTTCTTGTTCTCTACGATGAAATCGATTTTGGTCGAGTTGGCTTCGAGCGGTTTCTCGCGCCTGCGGAAATCGTCGCGGAAAAACGTGATGTCGAGATAGCCCAGGTTCACCTGCTTCACTCCGTATTCCGATTCGAGCAACGATTTGAGGCGATCGGCCAAAAACGAGCCGCGTGGCTGGATTCCGATAAGAAGGGTTTGGGAAAAATCGAGGTGCTTTTCAATCAACTGACAAGCCAGGCGATGCAGGATGATATTGACTTCCTTGGCGGTGAGCAATATTTTCTGACCCATAGTGACGTGTTGTGTTCGGGGTGTAAAGTTAGGGATTTTTGCCAGAAAATCGGTCTTCAATCCAAAGTTTAAACAAACACTAATTTCCATCACAAACTTGCCCTGTGAAACTTTCTTGCCTACCTTTAACGCCATGCCTCAAAAACGCAACATATTGTTATCGGATGACGACAACGACGACTGCTCGCTGTTCCTCGAAGCGCTCGAAGAAGTAAAATGCGACGCAGATGTGACCATAGCCCGCGACGGCGTGACGCTTATGCAAGCTCTCGACGCTTCGGCCGATGAAAAACCCGAAGTCATTTTCCTCGATTTGAACATGCCTCGGAAAAACGGTTTCGAATGCCTGCACGAAATCCGGAAGTCGCTTGTATTCGGGCAAATCCCGATCGTGATCTATACGACATCGAACAGTTCGGATATCATCGAGAAAGTATATGAAGAAGGCGCCAATCTTTACATGACCAAACCTTCGTCGTTTTCGCTTCTCAAAAAAACACTGGCTTATGTGTTGTCTTTGGCGCCCGAAGAGTTGAACCGCAAACCCTCACGCGAACGTTTCGTCGTGACTGTCGCATGAGGAATATGGGCAATATCCGCATCAACCGCATACGCGTCATTTTTATTTCCTCGGCCATTTTGTTGCTGTTGCTTTCGGTGCTTTCGTATTGGCGCATCAGCGCGTTGCACAAGACGTCCGAAATGGTCAACCACACCACGCAGGTAAAGCTCGATCTTGAAAATATCTACACTTCTGTTTCGGAAGCCGATTCGGGCCATCGCGGATTCATCCTGACCAAAGATTCCGTTTACATCGACCGTTTCGATCGTACGCTGGCAAAACTCGATGTCCAGATGGACAGTTTG
This sequence comes from Flavobacterium agri, assembly GCF_013401995.1. Taxonomy (GTDB): domain Bacteria; phylum Bacteroidota; class Bacteroidia; order Flavobacteriales; family Flavobacteriaceae; genus Flavobacterium; species Flavobacterium agri. The sequence continues at coordinate 455,423 of NZ_JACBJI010000001.1, read as the reverse complement.
AGCGCGCACATCCACGACAATTATTCACAACGCGCGAATGTGGTCAAACTCAGGGAAATCGTAGACCGACGCATCGATTATATGCACTATCTGCTCAAACAATCGGAAACCAAAAAAATCGAGATCCCGCAATGGCTAGAAGCGCGTAAAATAATGGGGGAACTCCGCGCCCACGTTTCGCACATGAGCACAGAAGAGGACATGCTGTCAAAACTTCGCAGGCGCTCGCTCGACGAGGAAATGCTCATCACGCCTTTGTTCACCGTGTTTCTTACCGTAGCGGCACTTTTGGTGTTGATCGCTTCGTATTTCATGGTAAACCGCGAACTCAACACCTCGAATTTGTTGAGAGACGACCTCGAGGAAAGCCAGTCGCAATTGACCGAACGCAACGCCACGCTCGAGCAGCGCAACAAATCGCTCGACAAAATGAACAAGGAACTCGAGTCGTTCACCTATATCTCGAGCCACGATCTGCAGGAACCGTTGCGCAAGATGCAGACGTTCATCAGCCGAATTCTCGACAAAGACCAGGAAACGTTGTCGGACACCGGAAAAAACTATCTCAAACGCACACAGGATGCCGCCAGCCGATTGCAGAACCTCATTCAGGATTTGCTCGCCTATTCGCGTGTGAACAAGGAGATTTTCCCTTCCAAAAATGAAGACCTATATTTACTTGTGAATGAGGTCAGGGACGAACTTGTCGATGAAATCAATGCGAAAGACGCAAAAATCGAGGTCAAGGGAAACAAGGAAATCAAGATCATCAGTTCGCAATTCCGGCAACTGTTGCTCAATCTGGTATCGAATGCGATCAAATTCACGCCTGCCGACGTCAAGCCGCATATCGTCATCGAAAACCAAATGGTACCAGAAAGCGAAATCCCGGGCGGTCACCAAACGCAAAAATCGTTTTCAAAAATCACGGTTGCCGACAACGGCATCGGATTCGATCCAGCGTACAAAGAGCGTATTTTCGAAGTGTTCCAAAGACTTCACACGCGCGAGGAATATTCGGGTACGGGAATCGGATTGGCCATCGTAAAAAAAATCGTCGAGAATCACGAAGGTTATGTTTTCGCCGACGGAACAGAGGGAAAAGGCGCTACTTTCACGATTTACATCCCATCGTAATTAATAGGAATAATTCTGCAAAAGAAATATCGAATGCTGTAAGGGCAAGGCTTGGGCGTTTTCGGAACTTTACTTCATAACCTTAAACAACTAGCCATGAAACGCTTTTCACTTTATTCGGCATTTGTACTTCTTTGTTCGCTTACTTTGACGAGTTGCGATTTGATCGAGGGGATTTTCAAGGCAGGAATGGGCGTCGGGATTTTTATCGTGATCGCCATACTCGCGGTAATCATTTTCATTATTTCGAGATTCCGGAAATAAAAAATCCCGGCTTGTGACCGGGATTTTTTTATGAATACATTTTCTTCCTGAGTTCCTGTATTTTTGGATCGTCGAGGTAATCGTCGAACGTCATGTAACGATCGATTACCCCTTTTGGAGTCAATTCAAGAACGCGATTCGCCACGGTTTGAGCGAATTCGTGGTCATGAGTGGTGAACAACACTGAGCCTTTGAAATTCTTGAGCGAGTTGTTGAAAGCCGTGATGGATTCGAGATCCAAGTGGTTCGTCGGTTCGTCAAACATCAACACGTTGGCGCGCTGCATCATCATTTTCGATGTCATACAACGCACTTTTTCACCACCCGACAAAACTCTTGCCGATTTCAACGCTTCCTCTCCGGAGAAAATCATTTTGCCAAGGAAACCGCGAACATAGACTTCATCGCGTTCTTCTTCGGTTTTCGACCATTGGCGCAGCCAATCGACAAGATTTAAGTCGACGTTGAAATATTCGTGGTTGTCTACCGGAAGATAGGCTTGTGTGGTCGTGATTCCCCATTCGAACGTACCCGCATCTGCTTTTTGCTTGTCGTTGAGGATTTCGTAGAAAGCGGTCGTGGCACGTGAATCCTTCGAGAAAACCACGATCTTATCGCCTTTGGCCATGTTCAGGTCTACATTTTTGAACAATGTCTCGCCTTCAATCGAAGCCGCCAAATCCTTGATGTTCAAAATCTGGTCGCCAGCCTCGCGTTCCTGTTCCCAAATGATCGCGGGATAACGACGCGACGACGGTTTGATGTCGGCGATATTCAATTTCTCGATCATTTTCTTACGAGAAGTCGCCTGCTTGGACTTGGCTACGTTAGCCGAGAAACGACGGATGAATTCCTCGAGTTCGGCTTTTTTCTCCTCGGCCTTCTTGTTCTGCTGGGCGCGCTGTTTGGCGGCCAACTGACTCGATTCGTACCAGAACGTATAGTTTCCTGAATAATGGTTGATTTTTCCGAAGTCGATATCCGAAATATGTGTACAAACGGCATCCAAAAAGTGACGGTCGTGAGATACCACGATAACGGTATTCTCATAATTGGCGAGGAAATTCTCGAGCCATGTGATCGTCTCCAAATCGAGGTCGTTCGTTGGTTCGTCCATGATCAGCACGTCGGGATTACCGAAAAGCGCCTGTGCCAAAAGCACGCGTACCTTGAGTTTTCCGTCAAGATCGGCCATCATCGTATAATGATAATCAGCGCCGATACCGAGGTTGGAAAGCATCGTGGCCGCGTCCGAATCGGCGTTCCACCCGTTCATTTCCTCGAAACGCACCTGAAGTTCCCCGATGCGGTCGGCGTTCTTGTCGTCGTAATCGGCATACAAAGCGTCCATTTCGGTCTTGACTTTGTAAAGTTCCTTGTTGCCCATCATCACCGTCTCGAGAACCGTGTGGTCGTCGAACATGTTGTGGTTCTGGTTCAATACAGACATGCGCTTGCCCGGCTCGAGGAAAATATTTCCCGAAGTCGGATCCTGGTCGCCCGCGATTATTTTAAGGAAGGTAGATTTTCCGGCACCGTTGGCTCCGATGACACCGTATATGTTTCCGTCCGAAAACACGGTATTCACTTCGTCGAACAACACGCGCTTGCCAAATTGTACCGATAAATTATTTACTGTTAACATCTTGTGTAATGGCTTTTAAAAAACGTGCGGCAAAAGTAGCAAATTAAATGCAGTTTGGCCTTGTCCCGGTGTGCTAAAAACGGAACGCCTACTTTTAACTATGCCTTAACAAAAATTTTAGTACCACAAACATATTTTTGTTTCCTATCCCTTGTCTTTATGTACGATTTGAAAGTGATACGATCACTGGTTGTGCCGTGTGCCGCAATGATGCTGATGATGTCGTGTGAAAAGAAGTTCGGCCGAAAGGACTACACCGCTTATTTTGGCGGAGAAGTCCTGAACCCGGTGAACCGTTACGTATTGTTCTGCAAAGACGGCGAGGTCATCGACACTATTCCGCTCAAGGAAAACAATACGTTCTTCAAGGAATTCGATTCGCTTACTCCGGGTTTGTATTCTTTCCGACATGATCCTGAATACCAATACGTTTATTTCGATAAGAACGACAGTCTGATGGTTCGCGTCAATGCGCGCGACTTCGACGAATCGGTGGTGTTTTGCGGACGAGGCGACCAGAAGAACAATTTCCTCATGGAAATGTACCTGCGCAACGAATCCGACAAAAACCAGTTCTACCCTATTTTCGATCTCGACGTGAAAGGCTTCGAAAAAGCGGCGGATTCATCGTATGAGGCTTCAAACAAATTCTACGAAAAGAAAAAAGCCGAAATCAAATGGAGCGACGATTTCGACAAGTTCGCCAAAGCCGCGCTCGATTTCCATTACTATTCCAAGAAGGAAATTTATCCGATCGTGCATCGTGTGCGCACCGGAAAAGACATGACGGACGAAATCCCTGCTTCGTATTACGCCTATCGCAAAAAACTGGATTTCAACGACGAGCAATTGTCGGGTTACGCACCTTACCTCAATTACCTGTCGCATATGCTCGGCAATATGGCCGCGATCAATTACCACAACCATTTCAGCGAAGTCGACCTGGCGCTCAAGACCAACGTCAACAAACTACAGATTGCGGATACGCTGATCAAGGACGAAAAAGTCAAGAATATCATCCTCAATAACATCGCCTTCACGTATCTTCTCGAAGACCAGAACATGGAGAACAACCACAAGTTCCTCGAGATGTTCCATAAATTTTCTACCGACAACAGCAAAAAGAACGAGATCAATAAAATTGGGCTTGCGATCCAGCAATTGAAATCGGGTAATCGCTTGCCATCGGTACAATTGGTAGGATTGGACGGCAAAACCGTTCCTTCCTCGTCTTTCAACGGCAAAAAGACCGTGTTTTTCTGTTGGACACAAAAACTCGAATCGCATTTTAGGGCTGCACACCGCAAAGTCATCGATTTCAAATTACGCCATCCCGATTACCAATTCGTGGCCGTAAACGTTGATGACGATGCTGAAAAATGGGCGCAAATCCTATCCGCGAACAGATTTCCTGGCGTTGTCGAAATGCGCTGCAAAGATTTTCAGGACACGAAAGACAAATGGGCGATCACTAAAATTCATCGTACGATCATTACCAATCAGGACGGCACAATCAAAAATGCATTCGCGAATCTTTTCGATGTGAACTTCGAGGCAGAACTCGACGCGCGTCCATTCAACCATGCGTTGACGACCAATTGATTTATTTTTTATTGTTTATGTAAAAATACAACGGGACATCCTTTTTAATCAGGACGTCCCGTTTTTTATTCCGAATAAATAATTAAAATAAAGAATAAAATTATTTATTCCCTTTCTGGTAATCAGCAATAAACTGAGCCAAACCGATATCGGTCAACGGGTGTTTCAACAAACCTAAAATCGCCGAAAGCGGCCCCGTCATCACGTCGGCTCCAATTTTCGCGCAGTTCACGATGTGCATCGTATGACGTACCGAAGCCGCAAGGATTTCCGTCTCATATCCGTAATTGTCATAAATCTCGCGGATTTCGGCAATCAGGTTCAAACCGTCCGTAGAAATATCGTCCAAACGCCCGATAAACGGAGAAACGTAAGTCGCACCGGCCTTCGCGGCCAAAAGCGCTTGACCTGGCGAAAACACCAAAGTCACGTTCACTTTCACGCCTTTCGAAGAGAAATATTTACAAGCGCGCACGCCGTCTTTCGTCATCGGCAATTTCACGACGATCCTTTCGTGCAATTCGGCAAGCTCCTCGCCTTCCTTGATCATGCCTTCGTAGTCGGTGGCGATGACTTCGGCACTCACGTCACCATCCGAAATATTGCAGATGTCGACATAGTGCTTCAGGATGTTGTTTGTACCCGTGATGCCTTCCTTTGCCATAAGCGAAGGGTTCGTGGTCACTCCGTCAAGAACCCCAAGTTCCTGAGCTGCTTTGATTTCGCTAAGGTTAGCCGTATCGATAAAAAATTTCATAGTATGGATATTGTGTGTTCAAATTCTTTTTTGGGCGTTCCGGCGGCAGGAAAATCCTGTTTGGAATCTCGTATGGTTAGCCACCGTCGGGCTACTTGCACTCGCTTTTACAAACCTCAAAGGTTTTGAAAACCTTTGAGGTTTAATAAAGAGCTCAAACAAATGCAAGTATCCCACTTGAGCGTAGCGAACAGGCCTTTTCAGGCAAACGCAAACTCAGCCCAAAATTACGACTTATTTCCCATCTGTCACAAATGAAATTAAAATAAGTGTACTTTAAACATTTATTTATTCGCAACCACTAGTTTCAAACAACCGTTTATAAAAGGCGTGTTGCGCAACTGCCCGTATTTCCTGTCCCACTCGCCCGATTCCAATTCTTCTCTTAGCCGCTCGATACACTTCAACTCAAGTTCCTTAGAAATCAATGCCCAAGCTGATTGCGCTTTTCTCACGTCGGGATTCAGGAACATTTCGGGCCGTCCGTAAAACGCTTCGCGGAAACCGTCGGTACAATCAAAAGGCACCGGAATGTCTATGACTTCGCAATTCTCTCCAAAATAGTCGATAATCGCATCTATTTTAGGAAAGCGCTTGATTTCGGCTTCGACCATTTCGGGGAAATAATCCGAATTCCAATAAACGGCAAACGCTCCCGGATCAAAACTCATGACAACGACTCTTTTACGGGCCACGCGCTTGAGTTCCCGCAAGCCTTTCGCAATATTCGGCCAATGATGGATCGTAACCATCGCCATGACCGCGTCGAACGCATTGTCGTCAAAAGGCAAATCTTCACCAAAAGCGTTTATTGCAGGCGACTTCCCTTTTTCGATACGTTGTGCACGCATCGTAGACGAAGGTTCCACCGCCATGACATATTTATCTTCGGGTTCATACGAACCCGCGCCCGCTCCCACGTTCAAGATTGTTTCGGCATCGCCCAAAGCTTCTAAAACATATTTCGCGATGCGTTCGTCCGTTTTGCGATGATTCGCATATCCGTCGGCTAAACCTTGATAATCGTAGGATGCGTCTTTCATGTTACAATTTGTAGTGTTTCATGAGTATTTTTTCGTACCGCTTGTCCGGAAGGATGCGTTTCAGTACGATCGAAAACTTCGATAAGAACGGCCCAACCTTATAATGCACGTTTGGGTTTGCGGTATTCATGATCTTTTCGATTTCGTGAGCGACGACGATCGGATCGTCTCCCGAATCTACGTGCTGGTTCACCAAATCGATCGTCCTTCCGTACACTTCTGCATAAGGCGAGGCCGGCGACAAAGGGGTGTAATATCGGCGCGAGGCGATATCGGTAGCGAATTCGCCGGGAGCGAGGTTGCAGACTTCTATGCCGAACGCCTTGACTTCCATTCGGATCGCTTCGGTGAGCAATTCCAATGCGCCTTTCGAAGCCGAGTACGCGCCGCGGAATGGCAATCCCATATAACCCGCGATCGACGTTATATTGATGATGTGTCCCGAACGTTGCCCACGCATGTGCGGAATCACGGCCTTCATGACTTCGATCGGACCGAAAAGATTCGTTTCGAAATGGTTGCGCAATTCGTCCGTAGGAATTTCTTCAAGTGGTCCGAGAATTCCGACTCCGGCGTTGTTCACTAGAACATCGATACGACCCGAAATCGACATCACTTTCTCCACGCAATGCGCAATGGTTTCGGGTTTGTTGAGATCGAGAGCAAGCAACGGAAAAAGCGAATTCGTCACTTTTTCAGGATTGCGGCTCGTGCCGAAAACGTTGTGTCCTTTGTGGAAAAGATATTCGCCTATGGCTTTGCCTAAGCCGGATGAAGCACCCGTAATCAGAATGGTTTTCATGGATCAGCAATTTTGTCCGGTAACAAAATTCCGAATTATTTTTAGAATAACAGGCTCTATCGAATGCCAAAGATTTCGCAAAACGTTTAACATTTGATACAGAAAAACTGTAATCACACCACGATGAAAGTCGATAGCTTTGAGAAGAACCGAATAAAGGAAGCCACAACCGCTATGAAAGAAATTTCCTCCCTCAAAATGACGAGAGGCCATCGCACCTTTTTTTTCGACATCAACAAAAGCAAAAACGGCAATCTCTACCTGAAGATTTCCGAAAGCAAGAAAACGGCTTCCGGTTTCGAACACCACAGGCTCATAATTTTTGAAGAAGACATGGAAGGCTTTTTCAAAACGTTTCAAAAAACGCTTGAGGATTTCAACATGCTCAAATCGAAAAATCAGGCTGACCGCAAAAAACCATCGACAACAAATACTTCTCAAAAAGCTTATGGACGCTGGTCGCAGCAAGAAGATGACAAACTCGAAATATTGTTCTGCGAAGGAAAAAAGACGAAAGAACTTTCCGAAATATTCGCGAGGAACACAGGCGCGATCAACTCACGCATCAAAAAACTAGAGCTTCGCGAAAAGTACGGAAGACGAGCCTGACTCCTAAACCTGCTGTCCGAACTGGATCACATATCCGTTATTGTCGTAAACGGCAAATTCGCGCATTCCCCAATCGAATGTCTCAAGCCCGTAACAGATGTTGACTTTATCCTTGAATCGCTCCCAAAGCACTTCTACAGAATCGGTCTTGATGTAAAAACTTCCTGTAAAAGTCGGTTTGTGGAAAGAGGTGTGCTCGTTCGGTTTGGCAAGCATGATCTCGCAATCACCCAAATGCAACGCGGCCCAACCCCAGTCTTCGTTGTACTCGCCGCAAGTAAAGCCCAGGCCGTTCACATAAAAATCTATGGTCGCTTCGAGCTCGTTGGTGTAAAGCATCGGAATTATCGGAGAGAATTTCATGGTTTGAAGTTTACGGTTTAAAGGTACAAGTTAGCACCGGCTCCAAATAAAAAATCTCCCGAAAAGGAGACTTCAAAAGAAAGAAAAAATGGCAAGCGACCTGCGTCGCACCGCTACAACCATATACCTTTGCTATGTTCCCATCCTGGAGGATTCTACAGGAGCTGGTCGCGCAGGACTTGCCGTTGCAAATATACAATCTTTTCGTATTTTCGCAAGGCCGCAATACCAATAAATACAGGATTTGGGCGAATAATCAGAAATGATCCTCACTATGAAATATAACGTTTTGGCAGCCATGTTTTTAGCACTTGCGATGAACGGCTGCAAAGAAGACGACAAAGGTCAAAAAAACTTTTCGTTCGATGATTCAAAATTCAAACCGACATACAAGATCGGTGAAACGGTAAGCCTTGAAATTGCGAATCCGGAAGGCAAAACCATCGACAGCATCGCTTATTTCGCCAACGACAAACGCATCGCTTCGGTAAAAGGCATCGGCAAGACCGATTTTTCGCTGGCCGACGCCAAACTCGGTTACCAACAACTCAAAGCCATCGTTTATTTTGACGGAGAAACGACAGGACAGGAAATCAAATCGCGCGTAGAAGTCGTGTCGAGCATCGAACCGAAATTGTTGGAATATACAGTTGTGAGAACCTATCCTCACGATACGGTTTCGTTTACGGAAGGCCTCGAATTCTATAAGGATACTTTATATGAGAGTACGGGACAGAACGGGAAATCGTTCATCCGCAAAGTCGATCTCAAAACCGGAAAAGCGTTCAGGCAAACCGATTTGGAGCGCCAGTATTTCGGCGAAGGCATCACGGTCATCAACGGACAATTGTTTCAACTCACCTGGCAATCGAATGTTGGATTCATTTACGATCCGGGCAATTTCAAACGCGTCAAGACGTTCAGCTACGACAAGAAGATCGAAGGTTGGGGCATGACGAACGACGGCCTGTACATCTACCAATCGGACGGAACCGAAAAAATCTGGCGCATGGATCCAAAAACCCAGAAAATGCTCGATTTCGTGAACGTTTATTCAACTTCGGGCAAGATCAAGAGCGTGAACGAATTGGAATACGTAGACGGAAAAATCTACGGTAACATCTGGCAAAAAGACGCGATCGCGGTTGTCGATCCTAAAACCGGAGCCGTAGAAGCCATCCTGAACCTCGTGAACCTTCGCAAGGAATTGAGAAATCCGGCATCGGAAGTACTCAACGGCATCGCGTACAATTCGAATACCAAGACGTTTTTCGTGACGGGTAAGAATTGGGATAAGATGTTTGAGATTAAGGTAAAGTAAGACTTCGGGCAGAAGCAGAAAATACAAAGCGGATTCGAAAGATTCCGCTTTTTTTATGCCGATTCCAACCTTTTTGTGCGCGGGTTCATCCCTATAATAAAAACCCAACCGTAAAATGCACATTTCCGTTCCGAAACCTTGCCACGAGAACTGGCACGAAATGACCCAAGTCGAGAAAGGCCGGTTTTGCTCTTCCTGCCAAAAAAAAGCTCACGACTTCACAATGGCGTCCGACCGCGAAATCATCGCGATACTCCGCAAGTCCGATGAGGCGTGCGGACGCTTTCTTCCTTCACAACTCGAACGCGAAATCGTCGAACAAAAAGAAAAATCGACGGCCTGGTCTATCGCCGCAACGGGCGTTTTGGGATTGCTCTCTATGGCTTCGGCACAAGCGCAGGAAAAAGAGAAACCCGATGCTGTACTGTTGGTAGGAGCCCCATTGCAGCAAGTCGAACGGGAACAACCCATCCTCGTAAAAGGCGAAGTGGCGATTGTCGGAAAACCGAATCCCCAAAACAAGAAAAGTATCATTTCGGGAACGGTTTCGGACGCCAACGGACCTTTGCCTGGCGCGATCGTAGCCAAAGACGACAAAATGAGCGTTCAAACCGATGCTGACGGGAAATACAGCATCGAGGCCAAAACCGGCGATACCTTGACGTTCTCGTTTGTGGGAATGAAGGAGAAATCGATACAAATCGGGACTTCACAAACCTGCGATGCGGTTCTCGAGGATGGTTATGTCACGATTGGCGTAATCGTGACCACTACGCGTCCAAACCTTATAAAAAGGACGTATTACCACGTCCGCAACTGGTTCCGATAAAAAAAGGCCTCCAAAAGGAAGCCTTCTTTTTTAATTGGGTATCGATTATTTCTTGGCGACGAATTTCTTGGTAGCCGCGTCGTAAACCAGTTTGGTTTGTGTCGATTTGTTCTTCAAAACGACAGTCCCGTCGGGTTGCAAGGCGCATTCGAAGCCTTCCCTCCTCACCTTTTCCTGTGTTTCCGAAACGTATTTGTCGGCAGAAAGGTAGACCTTTTCGGTAATGTGGTTCGCACTTTCGATATTGGCAAGCACTTTCGATTTCGAGGCTACGTCTACGATCATCGTATGTTTTTGAGTCACGTCTTCTTGCTTGGTCTTGATGTCGCCCGTCTTTTTGTTTTCGGTCCAGGTCACGCAATACAGCTTTTGGCCGCCGCACGAGATCGGGTTGATCGCGACTTGTGCCGGATCGCTGATGCCGTTCTTTCTAAGGCTTATGGTATCGCTCGCGACTCCGTTTACGGTAAGGAATAATTCGCTTTTTGCGTAGTTCGCGGTCAGGTTATCGGCTTTGGCAAGCGACTTTGGTCCGGCCGCCACCGAAGCTTTGGCCTTGCCTTTAGCTTTTTTTGACTTTTGGGCAACGCCGATAGAGGCAGTAAACAATAGTATCAGGGCAAACAAAATGGTTTTTTTCATAGTTAAGTTGGATTTTAGGGCAAAATACGAAAATAAGAAATGGGCGAATGTTAATTTGTATCTTCGATGCGAACCTATACCGCATATCACTCATGAAATTTTTCCTCAAACTCAAGCATTGGCAACTTTTCGTTTTGGCTGTAGTGATTCCTTTCGGGATCTACATCGGGACATTTGCGTATTCCATTGGAAGTGGTAATCCGTTCCTTATATTTAGATTTTTCCCTGCAATCATGCTGCTTTTCATGTTCGGACAATACGGCTGGATGTTTAGTACCGCAAGATTATTGAACCCAAAAGTGAGTGAAGTTCCTGCACTTAAACTCGGGCGTTTTTATTTCTTTTTCTTCTTTCCGATACTTTATATGTTGATGCTTATGGGCAGCATATCGTGGTTCTTCAGTCAGATTACGTTCGACCAGAACTTCAATCCCGATTTAGACGTGGATTCGTTTTTCGTGTTCGTCATGCTGTTCTTTCCCGTGCATCTTTTTGCGATGTTCTGCCTGTTCTACTGCCAGTATTTCGTGGCCAAGACGATAAAATCGGTCGAATTGAAACGCGAAGCCATACTCAACGATTACATCGGTGAATTCTTCCTGATTTGGTTTTTCGCCGTCGGGTTGTGGATCATGCAACCGAAACTCAACAAATTCGCAGACGAGGATTAATCATGCTTATTGCTTATTGCTTATTGCTTATTGAATAAAAAAACCGGACTGTTTCCAATCCGGTTTTCCTGCATTCGACTCAACGTCTAATGTTATAACGTCAAAATCTGAAATAGATTATTTAACTTCTTCGTAATCTACATCCTGCACGTTGTCGCCTTGGCTTTCACCTTGTGGCGCTTCTTGCTGCGGTTGGCCTTGTGCGGCTTCCCCTTGTTTGTACATTTCTTCGGATGCGGTTTTCCAAGCGGCGTTCACTTTGTCGAGAGCGACCTGGATCACGTCCAGATCTTTCGAATCGTAAGCCGTTTTCAATTCGCCCAAAGCAGCCTCGATGTTCGACTTGTTGCCTTCAGAAAGCTTATCGCCAAGTTCTTTCAACTGACTTTCGGTCTGGAAGATCATGCTGTCGGCCTCGTTCAGCTTTTCGGCTTTTTCCTTCAATTGCTTGTCGGCGTCGGCGTTCGCTTCGGCATCTTTACGCATTTTCTCGATTTCTTCCTGGGTCAAGCCCGATGAAGCCTCGATACGGATGTCGTGCGATTTGCCCGAACCTTTATCGGTAGCCGATACTTTGATGATACCGTTGGCGTCGATGTCGAACGTCACCTCGATCTGAGGAACGCCTCTTGGCGCTGGCGGAATACCGTCCAAGTGGAAACGGCCGATGGTTTTGTTGTCGGTCGCCATAGAACGCTCCCCTTGCAATACGTGGATTTCCACGCTTGGCTGGTTGTCTGCGGCTGTCGAGAACACTTGCGATTTTTTGGTTGGGATTGTGGTGTTCGATTCGATCAATTTGGTCATTACGCCACCCATCGTCTCGATTCCGAGAGAAAGCGGTGTCACGTCCAAAAGAAGTACGTCTTTTACGTCTCCGCTCAAAACACCACCTTGAATTGCGGCACCAATCGCTACAACTTCGTCAGGGTTAACGCCTTTCGACGGTTTCTTTCCGAAGAATTTCTCTACTTCTTCCTGGATTTTCGGGATGCGTGTAGAACCACCTACCAAAATCACTTCGTCTATATCCGATTTAGACAAACCGGCATCTTTCAAAGCTTTGGCAACCGGATCCATAGAACGCTTCACCAAATTGTCGGCCAATTGCTCGAATTTCGCGCGCGTCAAGGTTTTCACCAAGTGCTTCGGTCCTGAAGCCGTAGCCGTAACGTATGGCAAGTTGATCTCGGTCTGTGCCGATGAAGACAACTCGATTTTCGCTTTTTCGGCCGCTTCTTTCAAACGTTGCAACGACATCGGATCCTGGCGCAGATCGACACCTTCTTCCGACTTGAACTCGTCTGCGAGCCAATCGATGATCACCTGGTCGAAATCGTCACCGCCAAGGTGTGTGTCACCATTCGTAGACAATACTTCGAAAACACCGTCACCCAATTCGAGGATCGAGATATCGAACGTACCGCCACCAAGGTCGTATACGGCAATTTTCTGGTCGATCGCTTTTTTGTCAAGACCGTATGCCAAAGCCGCCGCGGTCGGCTCGTTGATGATACGCATCACTTTCAAGCCCGCGATCTCGCCCGCTTCTTTCGTCGCCTGACGCTGTGCATCGTTGAAGTAAGCCGGAACGGTAATGACCGCTTCGGTTACCGATTGCCCAAGATAGTCTTCGGCCGTTTTTTTCATTTTCTGAAGTGTCATCGCAGACAATTCCTGAGGCGTGTACAAACGTCCGTCGATGTCGACGCGGGCGGTGTCGTTGTCGCCTTTCACGACAGAGTAAGGAACGCGTCCGGCCTCATTTTGTGATTCAGAGTATTTGTTACCCATGAAACGCTTTACGGAAGCGACTGTCTTCTTAGGATTCGTCACCGCCTGGCGTTTTGCAGGGTCGCCCACTTTGATTTCGCCGCCTTCAACGAAAGCGATTACCGAAGGCGTGGTGCGTTTTCCTTCCGAGTTCGGGATTACCACCGGCTCGCTGCCTTCCATTACGGCTACGCAGGAGTTGGTCGTACCCAAGTCAATTCCGATTATTTTTCCCATAATACTGTGTTTTATTTTGCGTGTGTGTTTTAATTACTCGGACGCTTTTAGTCAATTGTTGTGCCAAGAGGGAAATTGTCAGTTAGATATGACAAGATGACATCCGATGGCTTAAGATTCGTCTGAATGCGCTTTCCAGGTCAGGAAAAACAAGACAAGTTGGATCGCGATGTATGCATAAAATCCCCATTTGATCTGATTCCAGGTTTCGAACCAAGGATCGGGAAAGATCGTAACGATTGCAATAGCCAGAAAGACCATATTCGAATACATAAGCCGCATGCCTAGTTTTTTTCTTCTGTCGACGAAAATAGCGACGAGCCACGTTTGGAACACGATAACAAAAAAACTCACGAACCGCAAAGTCTGGCAAATCGAAATCTGCTTCGACTTGGCCGATTCTTTACGGAAGTCGGCGTTTGATTTTTGGATGTCCGAAAGATAATTCCATATCTCCAATGCTCCGTAATAGGCCATCTCGTAAGCATTGTCACCATCATAAACACGAAACGGGTCCAACATGTAATGCTCTGCGAACTCGAGCACGATCTCGGTTTGCGTTTTCTCGTTTTCTTCTTGATAAGGCGGACATTCAACAAGTTGGGATTCGACTGTCTGCTTAAGTTTCTCCAAAGAATCAATCTCGCTTGCAGAAAGCGAATCTTCGTTTATTGCCTCTACCTGTTCTACGGGATAAGCTTCTTCCGCCGGTTTTTCTGGGTTGGATCTCCCGCCGTTGCATTGACGGTACATAGGCGCGAACAAAAGCAGGACCGCGGCCCAACTTAAAATTCTGATCTGGTTTTGTCTGTTCATCTCGTAAGGTTTTGCCATCGCCGACCAACAATCACGCCATCACGATCTTGCGTTTGATTTTTACGCAATCGTTAAATCGTTATTGCGAATTCCTAACATTCCTCAAAAACGAAATCGATTTAGCAACTTCCGTTATTATATTTGCACCAAAGCCCCATCGGTTTTATCAACTACAGTTATGGAAGAATGCATTTCCGTCTTTGACATGCTCAAGATCGGCGTCGGACCGTCGAGTTCACACACTTTAGGCCCGTGGCGCGCGGCCGAACGTTTCCTTTCCGAAATACGCGAAATGGGAATTTTTGACACGGTCGAACGCGTAAAAGTAGACTTATACGGTTCGCTTTCCCTTACCGGAAAAGGCCACGCAACCGATTTGGCCGTCATGTTGGGCTTGAGCGGGCAAGATCCCGAATACATTCCGGTAGAGAACATTTCGGGTATCATCAAAAACATAGAAAACAACAACGAGATCGTACTCGGCAACGAGAAAACCATCGCGTTTTCTTTCCTTATGGACATCGTTTTCCACAAGGATTTCCTGCCTTTCCACGCCAACGGGCTCAAGTTTACGGCTTATTATGGCGATGCCGGATACGAGTCTACGTTCTATTCGATAGGCGGCGGTTTTGTGGTCAAGGAAGACCGACCGAACGCCAAGGCCAAGGAAGCGATCAAATGCTCGTTCCCGTACCCGATCCAAAAAGCCGACGAGCTTCTGGCCTATTGCAGTGATTTGGGCAAGTCGATTTCGGAAGTCGTGTACGAAAACGAGAAATCGATGCGCTCCGAAAGCGATATCGACCACGAGTTGATGCGTATTTGGAACACCATGCTCGAATGCATGTACATCGGTTGCCATTCCGAAGGGATTTTGCCCGGCGGGCTCAACGTGAGGCGTCGCGCTTTCGACATGCACCAGAATCTGATCGGGCTTTCGAATTACGAGACGCCCCAACAATGGCTTGAAACCATCCGTAAAACCGAAGTAAAATTCCGCTCGATCCTCAAATGGGTAAGCTGTTTCGCGCTTGCGGTCAATGAAGTCAACGCTTCTTTGGGACGTGTCGTGACCGCACCTACAAACGGAAGCGCGGGCGTGATTCCGGCGGTCCTGATGTATTACATGGTCATCGAAAACCACACGGCCAATGAGGAACACATCAAGAAATTCCTCATGGTCGCCGGCGAAATCGGCAGTATTTTCAAGAAAGGTTCGACCATTTCAGCGGCTATGGGCGGATGTCAGGCAGAAATCGGCGTTTCCTCGGCAATGGCGGCAGGCGCGCTTACCGAATTGCTCGGCGGAACTCCCGAGCAAGTATTGATGGCGGCCGAAATCGCGATGGAACACCATTTGGGGCTTACCTGTGACCCGATTGGCGGACTTGTACAGATCCCGTGCATCGAACGCAACACCATGGGTGCGATCAAAGCCATCAATGCGGCCGAACTCGCGCTTGAGACCGATGCCAAAAACGCTAAAGTCCCGCTCGACAAAGTCGTCGATACGATGTGGCAGACCGCAAAAGACATGAACGCCAAATACAAGGAAACTTCAGAAGGCGGTCTTGCGATCGCCGTGAACATGGCCGATTGCTGATCGTTCAAAATTATTGCTGCGAAACGAAATAATTCGTAATTTAAACGTGGGATATTCCGATATCCATATTGCGGAAACCGTTTTCTGAAATCCACTTCAAATCGCAGCATCATGTTCCATGTAGTCGTCATCATCCTCGTATTGCCGATCGTAAGCCAACTTATCTTGGGAAGCTTCAGTATTGCCGGCCTGTTGAAAGTTCCGTATTCCCTAATTACACGTATCAACAGCGTGTGTCAGATCGCATTGCTTTTCGCCGGCCCCAAACTGGTCGACATCGAAGCCAAGATCGAACACGTGAGCCACATCATGCCGCATTCGACATTTTTCATGTTGAGTATTTTCCTGTTCGTATTGTTCCTGTCGGTCATCGCCTGCCAATTGATTTGGAAAAAGGCGCACAAAAAAGGCTTGAAAGGGAAACCTTTCGCCAACAGAAGCTAACCTTTTTATAATCTTCGCTTTACGTCTGCAAAACGTCTTCGGTAGTAACTTGCCATAAAAAATCGCATGTCACTGCTGTTTAAGATATTACCCGCCTTTTTAAGGAATTGGCTTTTCAAAAGGGCTTTGCAATCTTCTTTTTTGCACTGACTCCTGAATGGACCTGAACCGCTCCGATTTCGGACAGGATTTCGTATGGGGTGTTTCCACGGCCGCATTCCAAACCGAAGGCGCACACGACCTTGATGGTAAAGGACTTTCCATTTGGGATGTGTTTACCGATGCCAAAGGGCGCGTCAAAAACGGCCATCACGCCAAAACCGCGTGTGATTTTTACCAAAATCCGGAGCGCGACCTCAATCTGCTGCAACAACTCAATATTCCTAATTTCAGGTTTTCGTTAAGCTGGCCGCGCATTTTCGCGAACGGCACGCGTCCGGTGAACCTTAAAGGCATCGCTTTCTATGACCGTCTAATCGACTCACTGCTTGAAAAAGGCATTTCGCCCTGGGTCACGCTTTACCATTGGGATTTGCCGCACGCACTCGAACTCAAAGGCGGCTGGACGAATCGCGATATCGTAGATTGGTTTTCGGAATACGCGGCATTTTGTGCGCGGCATTTCGGGGATCGCGTACACGATTGGATGGTGATGAACGAACCGTCGGTGTTTACGGGCGCTGGTTACTTCTTGGGTGTACACGCGCCTGGAAGACGTGGATTGCCCAATTTCCTCAAAGCCATGCATCATGCGGTTCTGGCGACTGCTTCGGGCGGAAAAATCTTGAAATCGGAACTTCCACATGCACATATCGGCACTACTTTCTCATGTACTCACATCACCCCGAATTCGAATAAAAAAAGCGATATTTCGGCTGCGAAACGTGTCGATACGTTGCTCAACCGCAGTTTTATCGAACCGTTGCTGGGTTTGGGTTATCCGACGGACGATTTGCCCGTACTTCGAAAAATCAGGCAATATAGGAAGCCCGGCGACGAGGAAGCGATGGCATTCGATTTTGATTTCATCGGATTGCAGTGTTATACGCGTGAAATGGTGAAATCGTCCGTGTTCACGCCATATGTGAGAGCCAAAATCATCGGTGCGGCCAAGCGCGGTGTACCTTTTACCGAAATGGGTTGGGAAATTTATCCGGAATCGATGTACGAACTCCTGAAGCGGTTTTCGTCTTATGCCAACATGCCAAAAATATTGGTTACCGAAAACGGCGCGGCTTTTCGCGATACGGTTTCACATGAAAAAGTACATGATGAAAGACGAACCGATTACATCAAACGCCACCTCGGTGAATTGCTGCGTGCCAAATCTGAAGGCGTTAATGTAGACGGTTATTTCGTGTGGACGCTCACCGACAATTTCGAATGGGCCGAAGGCTACGACGCGCGTTTCGGCTTGGTGCACGTCGACTTCGAAAACCAACAGCGAACGATCAAAGATTCGGGAAAATGGTATTCCGATTTCCTTTCGGCCAAAGATTCACTTTAGTTTGAGGATTTTGCGTGCGATGTAACGGCCGCTGCCAAACGCGGCTTCTACCGTTCCGACATCGCCCGTGCGTTCGAAGGCTTCACCCGCGAACCATACCGTATCGGCAATGCCTTTGTTGATTTGGCTGACCGCTTTTTTGCTTTCGGGCATCGTCCACGAATAAGCGCCGTTCGTGGGTTCGCTTTTCGTGTATCGGAACACGGCTTTGGCTCTCACTATTTTGCGGACATCGGCTTTGGGAAAGGCTTCATCGAGTTTCGACAATAACAATTCGACTATAGTTTCATCGTCCTTTTTTGCAATTTCGGATGCCCTGTCATTGCCGATCCAACCTGTGAGCAACGGACGTTTGAGCGACAGTTGCGTCCAGAACGTGAACTCGTCTTCGGTGAACAGGAAACCGAGTTCGGGATGGGTTTTTTCCCAAAACGGGAACTCGAATTCCATAAGGATCTTGATGACCTCTCCGAATCCGACGGCGTCGAAAAAACGATCGTCGAAAGCAGGTTCGAATGAAATGGTGCGTTTTTGAAGATTGCCCAGCGTCGTGGTGACGATTACCGCATCGGCCGAAAAGCTGCCGTTATTCGTCTGTACTTCCACATTGCCTTTTTCCCATCGGATGTGTCGTACTTTATGATCGAGCAGGATTTTGCCGTGATTCCGTGAGACCTCATCGGCCAAAAATCCGAACAACGGCGCATATCCCGAGACGGGTCTGTATTGGGTTTCGGTACTCGTCCATTCGTCGCGGATGCAGAATACGCTGAGTCTTTGAGGATCGGCCAGATCGAGTCCTTGCCCCATTTCGAACGCTTCTTTGCGCAATTGATCGTATTTGGCATCCGAAAAATGACGGTCGAAGAATTCCGACAATGTACAATCGCGCTTCAGCTCAAACGCTTTGGTCTCGAACGCTTCCCAATACGGCGAATGGAACGCCGTAACGAACTTGCCGTTGCGAAATGCGTCCATGTTCATCGAAGCTTCTGCATATTCGAGCTTTGCCTTTTTCATCAGACGCAACGTGAGCGGCAAACTACCGTGGATGAATTCGGCACCGGCCTCGATAAAATTCGCAAATCCGCTTGGAGTAAAAGTATGCGCGCGGCCTCCGATGCGGTTTTCGGCTTCTAACACGATAACGTCGACTCCTTTTCGGGAAAGTTCATAGGCGGCCATAAGACCTGCCGCCCCGGCTCCGATAACTATTGTTTTCATACTGGTTTCGCTCGCCCAAAGTTCAACAAAAAACCGGACTTTTCGGGTCCGGTCTTCGTTTTGACGAGGTCAAATATATATAGAGAGTTATTGCGGTTATTTTTTCTTCTTGCTCTTGTCTTCGATGACGGCTCCCGCACCCGCACCTACCGCGGCACCGCCGAGCGTACCTACGATCACGCCTTCGGGTCCTTTCTTATCGACCAAAGCACCCGTGATCGCACCCGCACCCGCACCGATCAACGCTCCTTTCGCGGCTCCGCTAAGCCCTTTTTTCTTTTGGGCGGCCGGAGCGGCTGCGGTTGCGTTGTTGTTCGCGGCTACACGTCGGGCTTCGGCCTCACGTGCGGCGGCTACGGCATCCATCGAATCGATGACGCGCTGGCGTTCCTGCTCTGCTCTTTGCTGCTCCATGACGAGTTTAATCGAATCGAGCTCGCGTTGTTGATCCTGTTGGGCTTTTTCGGCGGCCATGTCCTTACATCCCGTAAAGGCCAGCGCCGTGATCAATAGTATGGCTAACTTTTTCATGATACTTTCGTTTTGTCAGGTTATCAAGCCAAAAGTAGTGCCGCGGTTTTAGGATCATGTTATACGATTTTCGGAAAGTTTTACATCGGGCTTTCGATTGGTTATATTTGGATATGAAACAATCGGCCGGCATATTGCTTTATCAAACCGATCCGCTGCGCTTCTTTTTGGTGCATCCGGGCGGGCCTTTCTGGAAGAACAAGGATTTGGGCGCCTGGTCGATCCCGAAAGGGGAATTTTCATCGGACGAAGAACCGCTTTCGGCCGCGATACGCGAATTACGTGAGGAAACGGGACATGTTCTGAAACCCGATTCGGACTTCAGGAAACTGGAATCCGTAAAGCTCAGATCGGGGAAAACCGTACACGCCTGGGCTTTGGAGAAATACGTCGACGCCGAAAATACTGTGAGCAATACATTCGAGATCGAATCGCCGCCCAAAACGGGGCGTAAACTGGAAATACCCGAAGTGGACAAGGCGGGTTGGTTTACGTTGGAGGAAGGTTTGGAGAAGGTGAATGAGGCGCAGCGGGGTTTTCTTTTGGAGGTAAGGCGGTTGGTTGAAGATAGTTGACGCTTTGTTTGTTACGGGATGGATTTTTGCGGAATCTTCAACGGATGGGTTTTGGGGTGAAGTTGCACTTGAGTGCACTTTGACTACCCTTTGAGTACGCTTTGAGTAGGCTTTGAGTACGCTTTGAGTAGGCTTAGCCTCACGAAGAATAAGGTAAAAATCTTGAGGATTCTTCAAATAGTCTGTCAACAACTAATCATATGCTTTTAAGTATCTTGAATGACATCTTCTCCTTGTAACTTATATGTAAAGAACTCCCTTATAACGAAATTTATTCAATAGTCTATTTTGATTACTCTATCGTGCACATTTGTTGCAATTCTTTGCGATACAGGCTTGAGGTTTTCTCTGGAAACAGGATGATATCCGGGATGGTTAAAGAATTCGTACCCATTGTTTCTGGAATACCATATTATCGGCTTCCCTTTTTTGAAAAAGGTCGTGGTATCATAGACACGAATCCTTCGAACTTTGAATTGTGCCGTGTCCATCAGGCCGATTTGGTCCCATTGACTGGAAACTTTACCATCGCTGGCTATTTCATAATGATCTTTATTCCATCGTATGATTGCTTTTTGATGATATAGCTTTGTACCATAAAACCCGGTTCCCAAGATAAGAATTGTCCCCGCGACGGCGGCAATTCTTTTTTTATGTGCTTTCCCCCACTCACGTATTTGAGCTCTCCCTTCATTACTGAAAATAAATATTATGGGGTATTTTTTTTTCTTTTTCTTTTTTTCGGTTTTATCAATACCGCCTTCTTCTTTCGATTCAGTATCAATTTTTACCTCTGGAAAGGGAACATCTACTTCGGGTGGCCCTGATGTATACAAATCTTCCAACCTATCCTTGTTTTCTAAAAATTTCTGATAAGGCCGATATGGAAAATCAATCAAGACAGCCAGCATTTCTACCGGTTCAGGATCAGCGAGCACGCTTTTGTCTTTTAAGAAGCGGGCTATCTTTTTAAAATCTTCGGTTCTCTCTTTGATTTTATTTATTGCATTAGGATCAAAATCGAATCCCAAAAAATTTCGGAACCCAATCAAATCTTGAGTTTTGCCGTTACGGCAAATTTGAATGCAGAGATTTCGAAGTTTTGCTTGTGCAGGCATCAAAAGAAAACGTGAATCAACTCCATTCTTCACGTGATGATACCATTTTTTAAGCTCAGTCTTATAGAGAATAAAATCATCCATACACTACATCTTTAGGACTTTCCAGGATTTTTCAGGACAACTTCAGGACGTTCAGGATTTTCAGGATTTCCACATCAATCTCCACTCTTCCAGCACATTACTTTGCCTTCAGGATTCGAAACCGCCCTATATGCATCATGGGCAAATGTACAAAACGAATCCGCAAAACAGTGACGCCTTACGGACCGCGAGGATTATTCCGGGAAGTATAAACCGAACGATCCGTACAGGCGCACTGCACTTCCCGAAAAATCGGCCCGGCCACTTTTAGGAGCATACACCATCCCGCTCCCCGGCCGGCCTATGTCAAACTTTTTAAGAAACTAATCATGAAAAAAGTGATTTTTGGCATGCTGGCAATCGCCGGTTTGCTATTCGGAGCGTGCAGTGCTGATGACGAGGCTGCACCAAAAGGAGGTAATGTGCAACTTGAGGGCAATCCGGGAGGATCCGGAGGCACCAGCGGAGGCGGCGGAACAATCCCTCCACCACCACCGCCCTATCCGTGATAATTGATTTTTAGTATTTTCGGGGAATGAAACGATTTTTTCATTCCCCGTTTTTTTTGTTGGTGATATTGGTTTTCTGCCGATGCACGAAATCGGAAACCACTGAAGCCGAAAATCCGAAGGAACTCCAAAGACTTGGCTACGAGGCCAGGACGAAAGCCGTGGCTTTTCATGATATCCATCAACTGGACAGCGCGTTCACTTATTATAACAAAGCAAAGGAACTTTACATCAGGGCGAAAGACAGTGCTAATACGGCCTATGTCTTACTCAAAACGTGTGAAATTCTCTATGAATACAACGATTATGACGAATTGCAAACTACGGCAGTAGAGGCATTACATTATCTGAATACTAAGCGGGATACCGCCTATCTTCCTAGCGTATATACTCATTTGGAGCGCAGTTTCGCCATGTCGGAAGATCTTAAAAACGCCGAAATATACTATCGCCTGGGAAAACGATACGCTTCCACCGATTTTGAAAAAGCCACTTTCGATAACAACTTTGCCCATGCGAATATCTTGCAAGGAAACTTCGATAAGGCGTTCGAAATCCTGTCGGCAGCCAAAACGAAATACAACCTTTCAGATACGCTTCCGATCAAAGCCAAGATTCTCGACAACTACGGGTTTTCGGCATTCAAGGCCCATCGCAAAGTCGACGGAGATCCTATGGCTTTGGCGTTGGAACTCAGGAAACGAAACAACGATACGAACGGGCTTATTACGAGCTATCTGAATTTGGCCGAAGTCGAATTGAGCTCAAACCGGGATTCAAGTCTCGCAAAAGCGATGTTGGCCGAAAAAATCGCGAAGGAAAACAAATCTGCTTACGACAGGCTCGAAGTGCTGCGATTCCTTGTAAAAAATGCCGATGCTCCGGCTTCAAAAAAATATGCGATCGATTTCGTCAGGTTAGACGACAGTCTGAAATCGGCCAGCGGTAAAGCCAAGAACTCGTTTGCGCTGATCAAATATAATTTTTGGAAAGAGCGCGAGAAACGCATACAGGATGAAGCCCGGCATCAACTCGAAAAACAAGACGAGCGATTCGTATGGACGTTGCTTTTGCTTGTTTTGACCATTGCGATTTTATGGCTTGTCGCTTATTTCGTGCGCCGCTCGAAACGGATTAAGCGCAAAGCCTCGTACGACACCGAAGTCCGCATTTCCGGCCGCCTGCACGACGACCTGGCCAACGACGTGCATCGGACCATCGTATTTGCCGAAACCAATGATTTATCCGATAAGGAAAACAAAGAAACGCTGCTCAATCGGCTTGACACCATTTATTCGGGCACGCGCAGCATCTCGCATGACCATGGTGAAATACCGCATCAGGAAGATTTCGGGAATTATCTGCGCGCCTTGCTCCAGGAATACAATTCTGACGAACGTGCGGTTCTCGCGCAAGGCATACAATCTGTCAATTGGCAGAAAATCGAACGGTTCAAGCGTATAGAGCTTTCGCGTGTCATACAGGAATTGCTTACCAATATGCGCAAACACAGCGATTGTTCGCACTCCTTTTTCGCTTTCGGGCAATCGGGAAAAAAGGTACGCATCACGTATTCGGATAACGGCAAGGGCACGACCGACGACACACAAAAAAGGAAAAACGGCCTGCGCATTATGGAAAACCGTATTTCCGGCTTGGGCGGAACGGCTACTTTTGATTCCGAACCCGGAAAAGGCTTCCGGGCAGAAATCGAAATCAGCATTTGAACATGTTTAAAAAAGTATTGGTTGCAGAAGATTACGACGGCATGAACCTCGCCCTGAAACAGGTTCTCAAAGACATGGATATACAAGACATCCACGGTGTGGGCTATTGCGACGAAGCGTTGTTGAAGATCAAGGAAGCGCACCAGAACGAAAAACCGTACGACCTGCTCATTACCGACCTTTCTTTCGAGCGTGACCACAAAGTCGTCAAATTGGGTTCGGGCCAAGAATTGATCGCGGCAGCCAGGCACATACAACCTTCGCTCAATGTGCTCGTCTTCTCGGTAGAAAACAAACCTCATCCTATACAACACTTGTTCCGCGAACTTGAAATCGACGGATATGTACTCAAAGGCCGCCACAACATCCCGGAACTCAAAAAGGCCATTGCCGCCGTGCATTCGGGCAACCACTATATCTCGCCCGAACTTTCTCAAGTGCTCACAGATAAATCGCTCGACGAAATAGAAGATTATGATCGTAAATTGCTGCATCTTTTGGCGCAAGGAACCAGCCAGGCGGACATTGCCGAGGCCTTCCAGAAAAAAAACTGGTCGCCCAACAGCGTGAGCAGCATCGAAAAACGCATCAACCGGCTTAAAATCATGCTCAAGGCAAACAACAACGTACAGCTGATCGCCATTGCAAAAGACCTTGGGTTGGTATGACGAAATTCCTATTCTTCTTTCTGCTTTTACCCTGCTTGGTTTGCAGCCAGGTGAGATTGTGCTCATGGAATCTGTGCGACATGGGCAAATCCAAATCGGAGGCATCCATCGCATTCATGGCCAAAGTGCTTAAGGATTACAATCTGGTCGCGCTCCAGGAAATAGTGACTGGTCCGGAAGGCGCCAAAGCCGTGGCTCGTTTGGTACAGGCATTGAACCGTACGGGCGCCAAATGGGATTATTGTTTGAGTGCGCCTACATCGGGAAGCAGGCAAAAGAGCGAACGGTATGCATTCCTTTGGAAAACATCGTTCATCTCCAAAAAGGGCGACGCATGGCTCGACCGGCATTTCGCATCGGAAATCGAGCGCGAACCTTACTTGGGAACTTTCACCTATCTGGGAAAGACCTTTACGCTCGTCAATTTCCATGCGATCACGAAAAGGCTGCAACCCGAAACGGAAATCAAATACTTCAAGTTTTTCCCCGATAAATACAACGGCCTGAACCTGGTCTTTACTGGAGACTTCAATTGTCCGCAATCGCACAGCGTATTCAATCCGTTACGGAAAAACGGATACGCTCCTGCGCTTTCAGGTACCAAGACTACATTGAAAAACAAATGCGGCACGACTTGCACCGCTTCCGAATTCGATAATTTTTTCTTCAAACATTCGCGCCTGAAAATACTTGATAAAGGCGCCCTTCCTTTTTACCTACCATTCCCCACGCTTCATGAAGCGCGCAAGGTGTCGGACCACTTGCCGATCTGGATGCGTTTTGAGATTAATTAATGGGGTTACGGAAAACCGTAAGGAAATGGGGTTGAATGGTTTTAGGTTTGGTAAAAAATCGAACCAATGGATTTCAAAGACCAAATCAAGCTGCTCGGCGAACGGGTAAATAAACTCAAGGCGCAGGTCCAGACCGAGGAAGCGACCAAAAACGCTTTCATCATGCCTTTTATCAGGGAACTTGGGTACGATGTCTTCAATCCCGCAGAAGTCACGCCGGAATTGGTGGCCGATGTCGGCATCAAACAAGGTGAAAAAATCGACTATGCCATACTCAAGGACGGCGAGCCCATCATCCTTATCGAATGTAAGCACCACGGCGCGCCGCTTAGCGTACACAACGCCTCCCAGCTCTTCAGGTATTTTCATACGACGAAAGCCAAATTCTCTATCCTGACCAACGGCATCGAATATCGTTTTTATACCGATCTCGTCGAGACGAACAAAATGGACGAGAAACCGTTCTTTGCGTTCAACATCACCGATATACGCGACAACCAGATCGAAGAGCTCAAAAAGTTCCACAAGGCATACTACGATTTCGACAATATCGTGACCACGGCAAGCGAATTGAAATACACCTATGAGCTAAAGAAGCTTATCGATTCTGAATTCAACGAACCAAGTGCAGATTTCGTAAAGCATTTCGCTCGACAGGTATATCCCGGGCCGATTACGGCAAAAGTGCTCGAGCAGTTCCTGAACCTTACGAAGAAATCATTGCACCAGTACATTTCGGATATGATTACCGACAGGCTCAAATCGGCCCTGAACAAAGAGGACGAAACCAGCCGTGAGCTTGAAGTAATTACTGAATCTGCAAAACCGGCCGACTCTGTGATCACTACCGAGGAAGAGCTTGAAGGTTTCCTTATCGTGAAAACCATTTTGCGCCAAAAGGTGAATGCCTCGCGTATCGTGCACCGCGATGCCCAATCGTATTTCGCCATCCTGCTCGACGACAACAATCGCAAGACGTTATGCCGACTCTACCTCAACGGCAGCAAGAAATACCTTGCGGTTTTGGACGAGCAACGCAAGGAGATCAAGCACGAGATCGCGACCGTGGATGATATTTTCAAACATTCGGACATCCTGTCGGACGCGTTGGCCGCATACGAAAAGGACAAGGAAACGGCATAACCTAAATGTCATCCTTCACTTACAACGACTTACAATTCACGGAAAAAACCAAAACGTTCATCGAAATTCCAATACTTTTTTATCCATTTTACGGCGCTGTTCTGTTAATTGGTCGTCCAAAAACATTTTAGCGTCACCTTCACGCCATGGCTATTTCCTTAGCCTGTCCTTCCACGCCTTTCTAAATACCAAAACCATTATGAGAACAAAATTTACCCTGCGCGTCGGGTTGGTTTTGCTGTGGGCTTTTTGTGCCTTGGCTTGCCGTGATACTGAGACCGAACCCTTATCTATCGTACCAAGCCATACGTCGGCTGATGCTGTAATGCTGCCTACTTCGGATATAAAACCCGATGGAGGTTTGGCTATGGCGGGACAGTCTGTGTATGTCTGCAAAAGCGCCGGGGCTAAAAAATATCATTTCAACCGGAATTGCGGTGGTCTTAAAAGGTGTTCGCACGAAATTAAGACCTCAAGCGTGAAAGAAGCCGAGGCTATAGGACTGACCCAATGTGCCTATAAAAAGTGCCGATAACCAACAAACCAAATACATGAAAACAAAACACATTTTTTTAGCGGGCAGCGTGTTACTTTTATTGATTGCAGCCATCACGAATCCTGACTTGCAAGTACACAAAGAAACAGTGAGGACTACACTAAAAGCTTACCTTGATCAACAGATGGCCGATTCTAATGCCCAAACCGCAGACAACGAATGGTCTAAAGCCGGCCAAGGGTTCGGAAATCTTTTAGCATCCGCACTGATCGATCGACTTGTCGACGGCGCAGTCACTTCAGAAAACTACGTACTGTTTTCTTTGACCAAAGTGACTTGGGAAGGACAAGAAAAGAACATCGGCTTCGGAGCTTTCGGGAACGTCTGGCTGTCTAAAAACTTGAAAGATCTTCAAAATGAAAGCCGACCATGAACGGATTGACAGAACTTCTCGCCTTCGGACTCCTGTACTTATTCGTAGTACTGGTCATATTCCTCTTACTGAGGGAATTCAATTGTTGGTATTGGAAAATCAACAGGAGGATTTCGGTTCAGGAAAGAACGAACGAGCTTTTGGTCAAGTTGCTGTCGGAAATACAGACCGCCCCTAAAGAAGAAAATCCGAAAAACGAATTGCCCTCGACCGCGAAAATCAGCCTCAACGAAATGTACAGGCGCAAACGCGAAAACGGCGATCTGCCTTTAAATCCTTGACAAAAAAAGCTGTTCGGTAAATCTGGACAGCTTTTTTATCCTTTGACGTATCCTGCTTCCCCATTGCGCTTCAACCGCACTTTGTAGTTGTCGCATTTTGAACATTCACGGCTCGATTGCCAAACCAACGTCAGTTCATGGACGCCGCCGGTCCTTCCGATACCGGATGTATTGATGTCGAAAGAATACCCGAACCTGAACTCTCCGAAATTCACTGTCATTACCGGATTGACCGAAGTCAAAAAATGGCCGTTGCCCGTTTTGCGCTCTAGGTTTACCGCCGAAAAAACTCCTATCGAAAAATGCCCGTAATCCAGGACGCTTCCGATATCAAGTCGATTGTATTCGGACTGTCTCATATAGTTTCCCATAAGCATGACGGTGCTTCCTTCGGGAAAAAGAAAAGAAGGCAAACCTCCGAGTTCAAGGAAATATCCGCCGTGCACCGACAGGAACATGTTCAGGGGCACGTTCCCGTTTTCGGTGAACGAAACATCGGGACGGTTCAAATGACGAAGCGAAACACCTACCCAAGAGCTTTCGTTATCGGCCAAAATCCCGGCATTGAGGTCGAAAAAACTCAGCTTGTTATTTCGCATCACTCCCGGATCTACACTTGGCCCATCGATTTCGCCTGTGCCGATGTTGATCTGATCTTCTAGCAACAATCCGCCGAAACCGAAGTCTTTGCGGCCATATCCGGCTTCCAGTCCGAACCTCACGTGCCAATCGTAACTCACATCTACGCGATAGGACGCCGCCCCGTTGATCTTGAAATAATTATAACCCGTGAATACTTCACTATGATTTTGGGCTGTCAAGCCAAGACCGAGTTCGTCCGTCGCCAAATTGCTCACAAACGCGTACTCCGTATCGATGCGACGGTTTTCGTTCGGCCATTGGCGACGATGGGCGAGCCCGGCATTCCAGGTATTTGCAGAAGCGGTAAAAGCCGGGTTCAGCGCTTCCGGGATGTTGTAGAACTGCGTAAAAATCGGGTCTTGAGCCCATATTGCCATCGGCATCAAAAGCAGTAAAATAAAAAGTTTTATGGTGTTTGACATCGTCGGCTTACTTGATTAATACAAATGTTCTGGTTTCTGTTATGAGCTTTCCGTAGAAGGTTTTAGCGGTGATCTTGCAATAGTAGTTCCCGTTTTCGGCACCGATTCCTTTTATCGAACCATCCCAGCCTATCAGCACATCTCCGCTTTCGCTAAAAATCATCGAACCCCATGAATCGTAAATATCCATGCGGATGGATTCAAGGCGTTTGGAAACCGGGCGATACTTGTCGTTAAGGCTGTCGTTATTCGGGGTAAAAGCCGTCGGGATCGTGAGGAAATAACCTTCTTCCACGATAAGCGTGATGACTTTGGTATATTGGCATCCGAACGGATATGTCACCGTTTGGACCACCACATAAGAACCCGGATTCACATACGTGTGCACCGGGCTTATTTCGTTAGAGAAAGTTCCGTCGCCAAAATCCCAGACTATCGTTTCGTAATCGCCCGTAACCGTACTGTTGAACGTTATCGGATCGTGCACGGAGAAAATCCCGTAATGTTCATTACCGAAAGATTCAGGCTCAAAATCGATATAACCCAAAACCGGAATCTGGACGTCAAGCGCAAACTGCATGGAGCATCCCAAAGCATCGGTCGCGGTTATGTTCACGATCCCGTTTACGTCGGTATGCATGATTTCATTGTTCGCACCCGAAATGATCCCGCTCGACCACTGCAACTGATAAGGCGGCACGCCACCTGAAACCGTGGCGACAAAATCCTGGCTTACCTCGTGGGTCTCACAATTGAAATCCGTTTCGGTGGCAATGGTTATCGTTATCGGATCCGGACGCAAAACCGTGTATTGCCCATTTGAGATACAGCCTCTTGAATCGGTCACGGTTACGGCGTAATTTCCATTTGTGAGGTTGGCCAAATCCTCTGAAGTGCTGCCGTTGGACCAGGAATATGTATACGGAGGCGTTCCTCCCGAAACCAACAGATCGATGGCGCCGCCATTCGCGGAATTACAGTCATCGGCGTTTTCTACTTGGCCCGAAAGAACAAGCGCTTGAGGCTCGACGATTATGAAAGTGCGCTGGATGACGCAGGGTTTCGAATCGGTTATAGTAACCGAATAGGTGCCGGGTCCGAGATTATTTCGCGTCAGGCCTGCCGGACTTCCGTCGCTCCAAACCAATGTAATCGGAGCTATTCCTCCCACCAGGTTCAATTGGATGCTTCCGTCCTGTTCCCCGTGGCAGCTGATTTGCGTCACAATTGGGTCGATCGCGAAAACGGGCGCTTCAGGAATATTTATCGCCAGCGATTTCACGCAACCCAAAGCATCCGTCACGGTTATCGTGTAATCACCTGCTGCGAGATTCGTCTGGTTCAGGATCGTGGCCATATTGCTCCAGGTGAACGTATAGGGCGCGACGCCTCCGCTAAGGTTTACCGTCAGGTTTGCGTCGTTTGCACCGTAACACGTAATTTCGGTAGCCGTGTATGCGATGACTATCTCAGGCGATTGCGTAACCGTTACCGAAAGGTTTGTCTGGCAATTGTTCGCGTCCGTAACGGTCAACGTATAATCACCTGCAAAAAGGTTGGCGATGTTTGGGTCGGAACTTGAAAAACCGTTCGGGCCTGTCCACGCATATTGATAACCGAACACGCCCGGACTTGTCTCGATTGGTGTTCCTCCCAACGCCGTAACCGAAAGCGCGCCCGTATTTGCTCCATAACATTCCACATTGGTTTGGGAAACGATTGAAGCGACAAGCGGTTGGGGTTCGGTAATCGTAAAAGACATTGCAATAGGTCCGCAATTATTTTGGTCTGAAACCGTAACCTCGTAAACACCGGGTGCCAAACCTGTAAGGTTTTGAGAGGTCGAGAACGGCGCGGTGTCTTTCGTCCAATTGAACGTATAGCCAGGCGTACCGCCCCCTATATTGACCGAAATCGTCCCGTTCGCCAAATTGTTGCACGTCACGTCCGTTTCGGTCGTACCTGCGAATACCAGTTCGGCGGGTTCGGAAATCGTATACGTTTGCGAAAAAGGGCAACCGCCGGCATCGTTGATCGTAACCGAATATTGTCCGGGTTCAAGGTTGGAAATACTCGCGGCCGACGACGCGAATCCATTAGGACCCGTCCATGAAAACGTATAAGGCTGGCTACCCGGAAACGGAATTCCTCCCGTGACGTTTGTTGTGACAGAAGCGCTATCGGCACCAAAACACAAGTTATCGTTAATGGTTACGTTTGGACTGATTGCCGGATTTACCGTAACCACGACCTGAAAAGGCATACCCGGACAATTTCCCGCTTGTGGCGTAACTGTGTACGTGACTGTTGCCGGAGAAACAGTAATGTTCACAAGCTGTTGGCTGATATTTGTTTGCGGAATCGGTTGTGCAGCACTTCCGGTAACCGCTCCTGACGGAGCAACCACAGGGTTCGTCCATGTGTACGTCGTAGAGGCCGGTACGATATCGCTTCCTGAATTTGCGGGCGTTATCGTAAAAGTAGCTCCGCTGCAAATCGTCTGTGCCTGATTTGAAATTACGGGATCCTGGTTGATCGAAATCTGTACGGCATCGGTGCTTACGCTTGAACAGTTACCTGTCAAAGCCGAAAAAGTCACCGTGGCATAGTAATAAAATTCGCCGACGATCGCATTGTTCGGTAAATATGTAGCCGATGTGGCGCCAGAAATAGGGCTTCCGCCGACATTCGATAAAGAAGTATTCGAAAACCATTGGTAAGCCGGAGTCCCGACGCCGTTTACCGTCGTGAAGGCCAAAGCCGAAAGGGTTTGCCCGTTACAAATCGTCTGGGATATCGGTTGAACCGTGATTTGAGGTGCGGGGGAAACCGTCACCGATGAAACATCGCTTTGCACATTACAGCTCACGCTCGTCGGTTGGCCGATAATGCAGTAATAATAAAGTGTCCCCGCTGTCGTCGTCGGTGGGACGAAGTCGGGATTGGTCTGCAAAGCCAAAGGCGTCCCCGTTCCGTTCGGTGTGGCGGAAACATACCACTGGTATGTGTAACTTGTACCGATTCCGTCGGCTACCGAAACAGAAAGCGTTGTCGGCGTCTCGTTCGGACAAAGCGTTTGGGAAGCTATCGGTTGTGTCGTTACCGTCGGATCGGGCACGACCTCGACTTGGGCGACCTGACTAGTAACAGGTGCACAACCACTGGCGCTGAGCTGGATCGACACGTAATAATAATACGTTCCCGGGGCAGTATAAACCGAGGGTGTGAATGACGAGGAATTCGTCCCTACCGGTTGTCCTCCGGAAGTGGAATTCACAGTATTCGAATACCATTGATACGTCGGGGTTCCCGTTCCGCCCGTATAAGCTACCGATAACGGAGTTGCAACCGTGCCGCCAACACATAGTGTTTGTGTGGGAATCGGCTGTGCTGAAACAGATGCTCCAGGCGTAACTTCTACAGAAGCGACCTGCGTGGCAATCGTCGCACAAGAACCCGTTATGCCCGAAAAAGTGATTTCGCAATAGTAATATACGATGCCTTGCGTATTGGCCGGAGGCGTGTAAGTAGCAGATGTCGCTCCGGTGATCGCACTTCCGCCCGAGTTGCTGTTGGCGGTATTGGAAAACCATTGATAGGTCGCCGTCCCTTGTCCGTTTGCCGTAGTAAAAGACAAAACCGGAACCGTTCCGCCAAGACAAACCTGACTCGAAACCGGTTGGTTCACCACCGAAGGCGAAGTATTGACAAGTACCGCCGAAGTCGAGCTTGTCACGCCACAACCCGAAACCGGCTGGGAAACCACGCAATAGTAATACAGCGTGCCGACGGTTGCCGTCGGCGGGGTAAACGTAGCATTAATAGCGCCTGAAACCGGGTTTCCTCCGGTAGTATTGTTGACGTTGTTGACATACCATTGGTAAGAAAAGGCGCCAGAGCCTCCAGAAGCCGAAACCTGGAGCGTCTGGGGCGTCGCATTTTGGCAAAGGGTTTGGGCCGCGATCGGCTGTGCTGTCAGCGTCGGATCAGGGATTGCCTGGACTTGCGCTACCTGACTTGTCGCAGCGCCACATCCGCTTCCCGTAAACGACGCTACGACGTAATAGTAAAAGTTACCGGCCGTATTGAAAATGGGCGGCGTATACGATGATGAGGTCGCCCCAGAAATCGGGTTCCCGCCTGCAGAGGAATTGGTCGTATTCGAAAACCATTGGTAAGCCGGCGCTCCTGTTCCTCCCGAAACCGAAACCGATAAGGCCGAAACCGATCCGCCGACACACACCTGCTGCGAAGCCGTCGGCTGTACCGTGACCTGCGGAAGCGGCTCTACCGTAATGGCTGCGACCTGACTGGTCAAATTCGCGCATCCTGCCGAACCCAAAGATGCGATTACGTAATAGTAAACCGTCCCGATTGCCGTCGTAGGCGGCGTATACGAGGAAGTCGTTGCCGTAGGGATTGCGGTTCCTCCCGAAGTCGAATTCGTCGAATTCGAGTACCATTGATAGGTTGGTGACGAAGAACCCGAGTTGAGGGAAAGCGTCAACGCATTCGCGCTTGCATTTTGGCAAAGCGTCTGCGATTGAGGTTGCGCCGTTATGGTAGGTGCCGGCGTGACCTGTATCTGGAACGTCACAGGCGTTCCGGCACAACCGGCAACGGAAGGCGTGACCGAATACGTGACCACCCCTGTTCCCGAACCTGTATAAATCAAGGTTTGGGACGCAATAGTTGCCGTGCTTCCGCTTGTTTGGAATCCGGTGACGCCATTGCTTGTCGTCGCCGTCCAGGTATACGTGGTGTTCGCCATGGACGATGTCAAGGTTGTGGCGGTAGTTGCCGTCCCGGAGCATATCGTTTGGTTGAGGTTGCTGTTCGTAATCGATGGCGCCTGATTGAGCACAAAGGTTTCGGTAGCTACCGCAGAACTTCCGCATTCATTCGTAACGGTAAGCGAAATCGTATGGCTTGCCGCTGTAGAATACGAAATCGCCCCCGGATTTGCCGACGTTGACGAAGCCGGCGTTCCTCCCGGAAAACTCCAATTGTAGGTGAGCGTGCTTCCGGCCGGTGCACACGAATTTACCGACGCCTGCGGATTGATCGTGCCCGGGCCGCAAAGATCGGAAACCGCGTTTATCGAGGCCGTCGGCGGCTTTTTGATCGTAACCGTCTGTGAGGTTGTCGTCGAGCCACAGGAATTCGTGGTGGTCAATGTTATGGTGTACGTTCCGGGTTCCGTGAAATTATAGGTCGCGTTCGGAGTGGTCTGGTTGGGAAAGTTCGGATTGGCATTTCCGCAAAAGCCCGAAGCATACGCCACTGACCAGGTATTGGTTGATGCTCCGCAAGCCGAAGCCATGTTTGTCGTATTGGTTGCCGTGACGGAAAGAGGGGTGCAACCTGTGTTATTATTCAACGTGAATTGAGGTTGAAGTGGTGCTTCTATGCATATGTTTTGAGAAGCAGAACTTAACCCACAGCTATTTTGTACTGTAAGAGTTATGGTATAAGTTCCAGCTTGAAGAAACGTAATGACCGGATTCATTGAACCAGAAGTCCAAAAATTGTAATTGGTACTATTATTATTTGAACCTAAACCGTTAGCTGTCCACATTCCTGGTGTATTAGGCGAAATAGTCCAATAAAAGGGAGACTGACTACAAGTACTATCACTCGGGTTAATTGCACCGCCAAAATTTGAAGTATTGTTCAATGTAATTGGCAAATTAATACACTTGCTTGGCAACGGATTTGGAGTGAAACTAGCGGCTGGGCTCTGACTTATTGCTATAAGACTTCCAGCCTGAGGTTGTGGAGTAGTACATGGATTGGTTGTTATAACTGATGGCAGGAAGACGTTGTTGTAGACCGTATTATTTAAGTTTACAGTATTTCCACACGATGTAGAATTATAGACATGGGTTAGAGTATAATTATTCAATCCCGCCGCAGAACCTGCAAAAATCCAATCAGTCGGAATAGGGCTTCCGTGAACATAATTAATACACGGAGTATTATCTCCAAAACAGATCTGATAATTTGTACCCGCATTATTTGCGGTAGGTATAGCTAGGGTAAAATTTGTGGTATGCGGAGAACATCCATTTGCCTGATTCGCAAAAAGCGCTAAGGTTGCTGCTTGAGGAGATGATCCAACAAATGCCGAATAAGTTTGATTAAAGCTACATCCTAAAGTTGTGGTGACAGATATGGTGACAGTATATAAACCAATCGGGTAAGTATGTGTTTGTGGAACTGACCAATCTGATTGCGGTACATTTATAACTGGAGATGAATCACCCCAATTAATCGATATTGTCTGCGTATTGGATGGACTAGAAAGAGATAATAGTAATCCTACGTTGTAAGTCGTCTGACCTTGTGAGACACAACCGTTCAAAGTTGATGGATTTGCGGCTGTAACTGTTATTACTTGAACATTTATATCATCCTGAACCTGGCAATTCCCAATTGAAGCAACCACCGTATAGCTTCCTGACATAGCGCCTGTAGCATTATTGATTGTTGGTGATTGAGCAGAACTGGTAAAACCGTTTGGCCCCGTCCAAGAGTAAGTTACCGCACTTGAGCCATTTCCCGTTACAGATGAAGTTAAGTTGATCGTATTCCCCTTACAAACAGTAATGTTATTACCAGCATTTATAGCAAATGCAGAAGATATAACAACGTAATTGACAGATGCTCCAATTAATACCGAACCTGTCGAATCAGAAACACTTACCAAATTGTAAGTCATTGTCCCAGCCGCAGTCGTTGTCCCATTAATTGTTGCGATACCTGCGCCGTTCGAATTGACCGTTAGATTCGCGCCACCGTTAACCGTATACGTAAAAGTATAAGGTGCATTTCCTCCGCTACCCGTAAAAGTAATCACCGGACCTGCGCTATTTTGACAAACGGCGGCGCTTGAACTAATTGCAATTGTGGCAGAAGGCGGTAAAGCACCTGCTACCGCAACATAACTCACAACTGATAAGACGAACAGTAAAATATTCCTCATAGGCAAAAATTTAAATGCAAGGATAAGCCCGAACTTAAAAGCATACAATACGGCATTGTCCGTATTCGCAAATAAGGGCCAGGCATCAAAATCAAGGCAATAGCCAGATTAAACTGTAAGGAAATTTGTTTGGGCTGCAAATGTATAAATTTTCACAATGCGTTAACATTTTTCGTCATTATTGCTTTCTTTTTATCAAGCGACGGAAGAAACAAATCACGAGCCTACGAAAATGTATTTATCAGATATCGATAACTTTGAAACGCTTGCCCGAAACGCTCAGTAAACTCGTAGTTACTGATCTGGAACTCCTCGTGTAAGCCGGTAGCCGTCCTGAGGCTGATTTCGCCATACTTCACGATCGGGATTTGATAATTCCCCTTGAACCTTTTGTCCGGGGAGCCATTCTTGTTGACTTTCGCCCAGGTGCGGTCGATGATTTTCGAATCTTTAGGGACGATACCCGTTTCTACAAAACGACAATATGAATGGGCGAAGTCGAGCTCATCCAAGCCAATCACCGCGAACCGGGTTTTCGAAGAATGCATCAGGATAAAATTTGGATAGAAATAAAGATCGGCACCATTGGCATTTTTCATCCACAGCGTCTGGTAGTTCGACTTTATTTCGTCGACGGATCGTATCCCAAAACAGGTTTGCCTTTTCTTCACCAAGGTACCGGCAGCCGACCGCGCCGCCACCCTATCCTGGCTGTGGGCCGAAGTTACGTCCCAAATCTTATTGGAAGTCGCCAAATCCTTGAACGAGGAAACCATCTCTTCGTAGAGCCGTTGTGTCTCTTCGTCGAATTCGACATCGAGCCCGACGTAACACTTGGAAATCTGCTCTTTGATTTCGGCTATCGCATGTTTCTGAGTGGTTATGTCCAATTTAAGATTTATTGGAATTTCTTTTTTTACAAGCCCATAGACCATAAAATAACTTGCCCAAAGTTTTAACCGGGAAGCACTCAGCGACAACTTTACCTTACGAAGATCGCCATTGAGCTCAAGCCGCTGCTGTCTTGCCAAGAGTATGGCTTCTTTGACGCCCTGCATGCCATCGGACGTAATACCAGAGATTTCAGCGCTGAAGATATTGTCTTCCACATCGGGTAAAACTACCGGCGACGGATGAGCAGGTGCAGGAGAATCGAGCCGCACCCGATTGGATATTCCCGTCCCGGGGATGGATGTGTTCAAAAACGTTCCGGAGCTTCCCAACGTGAGACTTGCCCCTCGTACGCCAAGTGAAGTGGAGACACCTCTCCTGCTTACGTTCAAATGGACACCGGGAATAATTTTAATTCGTTTTCTGTACGACCAAGCCATATATAGATGTTTTTATTTTGGGCAAGGTAGCTACTCGAGGAAAAAGCGTTTTACGGATTTCCGTAATTGTTTCGATACCAATGTCTGATTCAGATCGAATTGGTATTTTTTCGCTTCAGGGATTTGTTCTTTTGCCGCGAGCCCAAGAAGGCGACGCATTAAAAAAGCCGCATAAAGCGGCTTTTGTGTATATAGCGGTAACGGAAGCCGACTGCCAACTGCTACTGCTCCCATCCCTCCTGCGATGCCTTGGCGCTTATTTTCTTGACGATCTCTTCCAGTTGGCGCGAGGCTTCGCCGATCAGACGTATCACTTCGGCATTGCCGGAATCTGAGGCATCGTCATGATTGAGCAATGCGGTCAACCCCATAATGTTGGAAAGCGGTGCCCTGACCTCGTGCGACTGCGACCAGGCAATTTCCCTGAACTTCGCGTTCTGCTTTTCGATCTGCTTCAAGTACAGGTGCTGGGTGGTGATGTCGCGTGAGAAGCAACTGATCCCTATTATCTCATCGTGGATGTCGCGTATCGGGTTGAAGCTGACTTCCTCGAATATTTCTTTTCCTTGGTATACGTCGTCGACGACTATTTTGTAGGCTTCTCCCTGGAACGCCCTCGCAAAATATTGCTTCCATCTTGACGAACGGTCCTTATCGAAATCCTGTTCGGTGAGCGTGCCGCCTGTCTTGCCGGTAAGCGAGGAGACACGGTCCCAGAAGGCATCGTTGGCGCTGATGATGTTGTTCTGGCGGTCGATGGACCAGATGATGTCGGTCGTATTGTTGATGATGGCCCGTAGGTTGCGCTCGTCGTTCGCTATTTTTTGCCGGATCTTCTTCTGCTCGGTGATGTCCATGAAGTAGACCGCGATGCCGTCCTTGGTCGGATAGACGTTGATCGAGGCCCAGACGCCCAACGGGGCGTACTCTTCTTCGAAATGTGCGGATTCCTTTGTGGTCATCGCCCTTTCGTATTCCGCGTAGAACTTCCCTTCGCGGGAGCGCGGAAAAGACTCCCACAGGCTTTTGCCGATCACCTCCTCGCGCCTGCGGCCAAGGACTTTTTCGGCAGCCTTGTTGAAATAGGTGATCTCCCAATTCCTGTTCAGCGCATAAAACCCGTCGGTGATGCTTTCGAGGATGTCGATGATCTCGGCGCTCTTTTCGGCGATCGCCCTTTCGGTGCGCACCCTGCTGTCGATGTCTACCGCGAGCACGGACCTTGCGCCCCTGCCTTTGAACACCGTCCGGTGGGCATAGATGTGGACATGGAACAGCTCGCCGTTTTTTCGGCAATGCCGCCAGGTCCCGAAGTCGAAGTAGCTGTCGGGGACATCGAGGTTGGCTTTCGTAAAAAGCTCTACGTCCTGCGGAGGCCGTATCTGAAAGGCTTTCATGGAAAGGAACTCTTCCCTGCCGTAGCCGTACTGGTGCAGGGCCGCATCGTTGACCGCGAGGAACTCGTAGGTACGTTCGTCGTAGATGTACATCGGCGCCGGACTTTCATCGAAAAGCCGTACGTAATTTTTCATTTTCGCGTGGTTTAGGAAATGGGGCAATCCTGGGTGCAAAATTACCGCTTTTCCTATTTGGACGGTCTGTTTGAAAATGTTTATTCTTAGGGACCGCATCGCACTTTTTATGCCGGCCTCTATCTATCAAACATTTAACCAGCCCAACCTGTTCCCTTCAAAAAACAAACAAGAGAGAAGAACGGAAATTAAGCCGTAATTTCTTAGAAAAAGCGGGCGCTACGTTGGCTGTTTTTCCTGAGCCGCATCCGACACCAATTCCCGGACTTTATCCAAAAGCACCATTTCTTCCAACGGAATTATCTCGATCAGCTTTTCCAGCACGCCGCCTACCGCGCTTGACACGTTCCTTACGGCGGTCACGTCTTCGTGTTCGGCATCGAGCGCGGCTACCGAGACTTTCAGCGCGTCGATCAGGTAATAGCTCAGTTCGGCGTAGCTGTTCACGGGAATCCTTACGGTCGCCATTCCTTTGCGGTTCTTTGAGGGCTCGACGACGTGAAACGCGTGTGCCGCGGGTTCCTTCAGGTCTTCGAGCGTATTGATCTTGTCTTCCATCGGTCAGGTATTTGGATTACTTGATTCATTTAACCGCTCCAGCCGTTCGAGTTCGGCGGCGGCCAGTTTATCGGCCCTTTCGACGAATTCGTGGTAGCGGTTTTTCAACACTTCATAGTCGTGGTACTGTACGTCGTCGATGAAGCCGTACCGCAGCGAGGTGGTACGACCGGAAAGTATCCTCAGCAGTTCCTTGTCCTTGTCGGTCGTGCGCGGGAAAATCTCGGCCGTCAGCGGCGTGAAGTACTCGCATAGCTCGAACAGGAAGGACAGCGAAAAATGGTTGGGCATATAGCCCAGAAACACCCGGATCAGGCCCAGGCAGGTCTGCTCGATCACCAGGTTCATCAGGTAGACGTGGATCTTGGTGGCACCTCCGCCGTCGAGCCCCTCGGCCTCCATCAGGAACGATTTGGTGCGGTCGCCCTGCGCCCAATATATTTTCGCGGACAATACGTCCCTTGCGGGCACTTTTTCGAACTTCAGGAAAGGCGGCTTCGCGGTTTCCTGATACAGCAATCGGGCGCGCTGCATGATCCGGTAAAAGAAATGCTGTTGGTCGCCCGGACGCTGCCGCAGCGACTTGTTGGAGTGCATGACGACGGTGGCCGTACAGCGGCCGTTTGTCTGCGATTTGATGTGGTAGGCGATGTTTCCCGGGACGTCCGCGCGATACTCCCTGACGATCAAAAACAGGTAATAGTGGGTGTTTTGGCTGTCGACCGCATTGTTTTCGATCAGCACACCCGCAGCCGATGTGCTTATGCTGCGTTCCCCGAAGCAGTACAACGCCGAGGCGTCTACCGTTTGCGTAACGATCTGTGTGATGTGCTTCAACGGGTCGGGATCATCGATCGCGATAAGCGGGCTTTTGGTGCGCGAGAACTCATAGCGGCAGCGGTGGACGCACTCCTCGAAAAGCCGTTTGACCTCGCTTCGCATCCCCTCCATCTTGGCCTGTATGGCCTTGACCATTCCCAACGTGACTTCGGGGACGGCGCCCCCGTCGTGGATGGCGCGACACGTCGCATTGAGGATGTCCGAGAGCCGGGCTTCCGCTTCGTTTTCGGCGTCGAACGCGTTCGCCAGCACTTTCGAGAACCTACCCACATGCTTTTGCTGTATTTCGAGATCGTGCTCCACGAGCCACTCCCCCGTCAGGAACCAGGACGCGGCGACGTACAGCCACCGGATGCTCTGGTGCAAGGTGTAGGCCGCCTGCACGTAATTCCCGCGCCTGATATAAAACCGCACGTTGACGGACAGCGTAAACGCCGACTCATCGTCTATACGGAAACGGTACTTCGCCTTCTTAAGGAACCGCTTCGGCTTGAGCCGTTCGACAAACAAGAACTCATCGCTTTTCGCGGTACTGTAGACCAGGCTGTTCTTGTTGCAGTGCATCGCAAAGAACGGGTTGCCGTCCTTGAGCTCCTGTTTGACCCAGTACCGGTCGAAAATCCGGAAGGAGAATTGCGGGAACGCCTCGAAGACCTTCCAATAGTTATCGGTCAGCTCATCCCAGCCGTGCGGGCTGTCCTTTGAAATGATGACTATGACGATGCCCGCATTAAGGCCCTCTTCGAGATGAGGCGAAAAATACACGGTGTTGGCATCCGAAAACGCCAGGATCAGTTCGACGGCCTTCTCCAGTGCGGCCTGTTGGGGGTGGTCTTTGGTGACTAACGCGTTGTGGTACATAACTCCTGATTTGCAATGTTGGACATTCCTGAAAAATCGTATTTTTGTTACGCCCGCAAGTAAAAAAGACCATTCTCCGTACCGAATCATTTCGCTGTGTATGGTACATGTTTCTTACATTTACGGCACAACAAACACAATCAATACCTTTGCACCAT
This sequence comes from Flavobacterium agri, assembly GCF_013401995.1. Classification (GTDB taxonomy): domain Bacteria; phylum Bacteroidota; class Bacteroidia; order Flavobacteriales; family Flavobacteriaceae; genus Flavobacterium; species Flavobacterium agri. The sequence continues at coordinate 414,446 of NZ_JACBJI010000001.1, read as the reverse complement.
GACACCTACCAAAAACCACATCGGCCGAAAAATCAGCAGAATCCGCGAACTGCGCGACATGAAGCAGGAAGCCTTAGCGCAAGCCCTCGGCACCAACCAACAAGCGATATCCCTGATGGAGAACAGTGAGACTATCGACGAGGAGAAATTGGTTGAGGTGGCGAAGGCTTTGGGGGTTAGTCCGGAGGCGATTAAGAATTTTTCGGAAGACGCAGTGATTAACTATTTTAATAATATATACGACAATGATTTCAGTCATAGCAATGGCGCATTCGGACATCATTGCACTTTTAATCCTTTGGATAAGTTGATTGAGGCTTATGAAGAAAATAAAAAACTTTATGAAAGGTTACTTGAAGCTGAGAAAAGGAGCAAGAACTAAGGTGTACATGAAATTATAAAAGACCCGCAATGCGGTCTTTTTTTATGAGTGTTTTTTTCTCTCCTTCACAAAAAAATTGACTCAGGACTTCTTTTGATGAAGCTCGTTATCGAGACGGAGGTCAGGTTTGGAAAGCCTAGAATATTGCTTAGTATTTGTAAGATACTTACTTATTAAATAAACCAATCCCAGAAATTACCGCTGATGAAATTGAAGCAAGTTTATTTAACGTTTCTAGATTATTTGGACCGAGTTGTTTGTTCAAATGGTCTATTTCAAGTAATAATTTTTGAAGGTTATTTTCCAGTAACTCTTCCTGTCCATAGAACCCTCCTCGTCTAAAAAAATCAATTGCTTCCACTCTTAAAACTAACCATAGTGCGTCTCTTCTACAATTTAATTCTTCGATGAATCCAATCCTATCAAAATATCTTAGAATTGAATTCAAATTGTCAAATTCTATTTCAGCAGTTTTCAAAAAGACATCTACATCAATTTGCACATGTGATTCTGGTTGAATATTTTCACATAAGCATTTTAAGACGCGGTCCTTCAATTGCGGTGTAATCATTTTGAAGTTTTATAAAGTTCAGATTATATATGTCGTAGCATAGTCGATTTATGTGCCGTGGCTGTAGACCCGTCGCAACCTGAAAAGAAGCATTGTCCTTTTCCCACCCATTTTACGCCGAAATTAATTGTATTTCCAACAACCCGCTGCCATGGCGGTTAGCGGCGGTTATGCGCAAATGAAGTTTAGTATTTTGTTTTTAAAAGTTCCATAAATTTTATAGCTGATTCTTTATCCATCCTTTCTGCGTATAAATTGGCTATGAAATCTAATCTCTTCTCGTCAAAATTATACAGATTGTCATAAATATGGGTTGACAAATCCTCCAGGAAAATATAGGGATGATTTTTCACGCGGTGATAAAACTTATACAAGGAATTATAATCCATGTATTCACGTGACTTAAATTCTGCAATCTTTTTCAGTTCATTTTCAATTTTATTTGAATGCTTGATGGAATTATTGACAAGTCTTATTTCATTAACTTCTTTAAAACTCTTTAATGTAGATAATTTTATGCCTTTTGATTTTAAAAAGACTTCGATTGATTGCCATCTGAATAAATCACGAGTATCTATTTTATAAGTCATTTTGATTAGCCGTTTTAGATTTACTTCAAACTCTTTATAAGCGTAAACAATATTCATTTCCGTTAGAGCTAGTAATTTATCTTCCCAATAATCGGTATCGAGATGAAGCGGCTGTTGAAATTCGTTTTCAGCTTCAATATGATCTTCGATTTCTTTGGACAGTTCGGAATTGAATTGCTTAATTAAATTTTCAACTGCCTCAATAAAAGTGTTGCCTTTTAAATTATCTACAAATTGTTGCAGATAGATTTTAGACCATTCTCTGTTATCTTCGATTTCTTGTGGATTCATGGTTGTTGTCATTTGCGCATAACGTTTTGCCGGTAAAGCGAAGTCGCGGTCAAAACAAGCCGAGTTTTCTCTGCCGCAGTAATAATTTCTTCTTGAAATAACTTTTCCGGCTACCAAAAATCCAGCAATTTCGCTTACCAGCTGTTACCAGCTGACATATTTTTAATTGACTTTTTTTTTAATGAGCTCACTTTTCATGGTTTCGATAAAAAGTAAAGAAGTTTTATAAAGTTTATATATCTCCTCGGCTGTTTTTTCAATTGTGATTTCTGCAAAATTTTGGTGAACCATTTTATTTCGCTCACTTCCAATTTCAAGAAATGCTTTTATTGATTTATCTAAATCTGCGTTCTCTTTAACTTGATTCGCCATCTTTGTTTTAAACTCATTTCCGAAAAGCGCAAAAAACTTATTTGCGTTCGACGAATCCCAATCAAAGTTAGTGTGGTACTGTCTGCTAATAGCCTTTTGTTTAATTATCGACATGATCATTTGATTACCATCAGATTGAGATTTTGCAAAATCAGAAAGTAAATCGGTGAATTCTTTTTCAAAAAAACTTGCGGCTGAAAGCAAAATCGTTTTTCGAAAATTGTTTTCAGCTTCACTGTAAAATGTTAGTTCTTTCTGTGCCTTCAAATAGTCAACTAGCGAATTTCCACTTACATATTGTTGATCAATTATGGTTGGTGTTGCAGCAGCCATTATCCTAAAGTTTCTTTTGCTATTCTCAATCGCGTTTCAACATTAGCTTTACCGGCAGTATTGTCTTGCGACGCCCGATTGAAAGTGTCATTTTCTTGTAATTCAACTACTTTCGCTAGCGAAGTTTTCTTTATTTCCAGGGTTTTATTTTTTAAAGCATCGAAGCATAGAGCGACGAATATTGATTCAAATATTGTGATGCTGAATTTTCCAGTTCTTGCAACAAATAAATTTGGATCTACTTCCACGATATAATCACAGAAAGCTTGGAATAGATTTTGAAAATATTCTAAAGCGTTAGCATCATAATTTCTAGATTTTTTTGAAAATTTATTTAAAAACTGCGTCATTGAAGGACGGTAGTTTTCTGAATCCATCAGCATTGCAAATCCGCGCAAAACAATCTCAACATCTTTCATGTGAGTGTCCGGTTCGGCCTTATTAAGTAATCTTCTCCAATTAGGATACAAGTTTATCTTATACAAATAATTATAAAATTGTGAATGATATAAACTTGTTCTTATTTCTTGTGGCTTCAACGTAATGCCGCCCGAATTCAATCTATTGAAAATTTCAAACATTGCAGAATCGTCATCACTAGGAAAATTCTGCTTAATCATTATATTTCGCACCGTGCGTAAATCAAAACCATTTTTAAATTCACCTAAAGTTGCATAGTTCAAATTTTCAAGCTTGTTTTCAACTCCAGGCTCATTAAGTTTTAATTTAAAGTCTTCAAAGTATTTATCATCATATAAAACTTCGTCCGGAAACTTCCCGCTTTCCTCAAAAATTTGCCTTAGTTCAAATCTTTTATCTTTTCGCGGAAATCTCATTTTATGAAAGAAGAAAAGCGTCAATAACCTCTGCTGCCCGTCTACAACCAAATAACTGTTTTTCCCTTCTTCATACAGAAATACTTGCGGAATGGGTAAGCCAATTATAATTGATTCAATTAATTTTGAAGCACGTTTTACATCCCAAACGTAATTTCGTTGAAATCCGGGAATTTTAAATAATCCAGATTCTATAAAATCGATTATAGTTTTGGTATTAAAATCATTTGGAGTAGAAGTGATATCATACTCTTTAAATGAATATCCAATGGAATCATCATCTCCGTCTGAGTACCATTTTTCTTCTTGTTCTTGATCCATTTTTCTTGTGTTTATTACGATTCGTGTTTTAATGCTTGCCGGTAACGTTAGGCCGCTAATTTCGGTTGCGGGCCTTCGGAGAGAGTACTCTACGCCGAAAAGTACGAAATTAAAGAACAGCTCACGCACTTAGTCAACTTGCCGCAATCGAAATTAGCGGCGTTATGAGCTGGGCAAGTTGTTTAGCGGAAAGTCATATGGTCTATATGCGCGATAAATTTTTCAATTTCATGAATTGGAATTTCAACTTGATTGTCCCAATTCAACATAATTATATTTGAATTAGTTTTAGTAAATAAGTGATGAAACAGGTTGAAGTCTTTAATTGCCTCAAATTTTAGAAGTAGATTTTCATAAGAACGAAGGTCAAATTTTAAAAGATCTCCGTCATCACTTAGTCTGAAAATACCAATTTTGTTTTCGACGATATATTTTAGTTGTCGTAAATATTCTGTGATTCCTCCTTTCATCATACTAATTAACTGATAAAATAGTATGCTCCCTAATTCAGGCATTACGCAAACTCTATTTTCTTCTATAATAACAAGTTTAGAAGTTAAATACTCCTGAGAATAAAATTGAGATTTTAAATATTCCTCACTATATAAATCTTGAAAGTTTAAATGTTCGAATCTTTTCAAAACTTCCAATCCGTTTCCTCGAACGCCATAATAATTTGGGTGATAACATCTGTGATAATCACTTGATGTATAATTTTGATTTATATCAAATCTTTTTGTTAGAAATTGATAAAGCATACTAATATTGTTATATTCTTCAGTAGTCATAATTGATCTATTTTTAGTTGATTTGTCGCCGTATCGTATTTGTCTTCCTTATAACAATCGTGGCAGCCCTCCGGAGACGGATCTCTCCGCCGAGACGAAAATTTTTCCTAGCTTGGCAAAGCAGGAAAATCTAAGTTTTGCGGCTTTTGGAACAAGCTCTTCCGCTTAGTCATTCTGCTACCATGACGGTGGTTGTGCGATCGGCGAAATAATTAGGCAGATTTAATATATGCGACTTACAAATCTTTTTTCTTTCTCACTATTCCATTGAACTTGATATGTTCTTCCATTGATTTGGTCAAGTAATATAAAATTGTACATGTTTTTTGTTGGATAGAGTGTAAATCTTCCATTAACCTCTTCGCTAGTCAATACAAGTGAATCTGAATTTAAGATTAGTTCACCTTCGTAGCCTTCTTCGGATATTGTAAAATGAACTTGTGACATTTTTCCGTTTCGAGTATCCAACTTAATGAAAGTCCAATAGTTCTCAGTTGGAAATAACTTATAGATTGGATTTTCAAATTGACCTTCTATTGGTTTTGGTAAGGCAGAATTATTTTGAATTTGACCTTGTGAACTCAAAGTAAGTAAGGTTAGTAGAGAAATAAATATAAAATTTTTCATATCCATATTTTCTAAGAATTATTTCAATTACTGTATTTTACACGCTTGGTCGTCAATCGCTGTTGCACAACGTTAGGCCGCTAACCAAAAGTGGCGGCTTTTGGAGAGAGTATTCTCCGAAACGAATATACGGAGTTTTGGAAACAAGATCTTCCACTTAGTCATCACCCGCCATTTTGGTTAGCGGCGGTTGGCTGCAGTTTCTATTATTTGGACTCGCTTTTTTGAAAAGTTTCTATTGGGAACAACAGAATTTTTCGATTAGGATCATCAATGGAATCACAATAAATCTGTGTGAACACGTATTTATCATTCATGTACAAAATTTTGTTTGAGTAGTTTGGATAATTCTTGATAATCTTGTCAGTCACAAAACTACTATTCTCCAAATTATTGGGAATTTCGTTATCTCGAAAAGTCCAAGTCCAAGTAAAGTATAGTCCCGAAAGAAATGCAAGAAAAGATATAAATCCGAATAATTCGAAAATAATTTCTTTATCATATTTTTTCGCGAGCTTAAAATTGGCTCTCATTGCTGGGAATGTGTACATAACCAGCAGAAAGCTCATATACGGCCATCTACCAGTTAAAATGAAGTAATAACTCGTCGGATACAAAGTCATAATCAGCAAAACATTATACCAAATCGCTTTTTTCCGTTGGAATTTTCCATCCTCACTTACAGGGTCGAATCTCTCTAAATAATATTTGTCTCCAGCAATTATGAATGGGAGCATTATTGTAAAAATGATGTAAAAAGGAAGTAAGAGATATAAAATCCAAAGACCATCACTTATTAGCTGAGTTGCCGAAAAAAATCTCACATAATAAGTGTCAATCGAGAGGAGATTGTAAAATTGATTTATTCCACCAATAATAGTCGCGGAAGCAATTGCCAAAGGCAGATATTCTTTAAAGTTTTTAAAGGCACTTACGAGTTTTAGCGATAAAGGCTTTGGTGGGTTATTTTCAGGATTTACTTCATTCATAAATGTGGAGATTTTTGGTACCCGTCTTTTGAAATTGCAGCCAACTGGTTTATAAATGTAAAACTTTCCTTTATTCAAACTACCCTATCCTATCATTAGTAAGACTTAACTCTCCTTACCCCACGCCCTTTTCCAAAGCGCAGCGGCGGAAATCGAGGCCCAAGCCTGTACCTCGATGTAAACGGAAACTTTCCAGGCCCGAAGATTCAGCGCAGCTAAAAAGAAAACCTTCCTATCCCAGCGCCATGAGCGCGCAGGCGGACACCTGACGCCACAAAGGTTCGGAAAAAGCGAAAAACTGTTTGAGCCGAACCGGACTTCCGGAAACCAATGTACTACTGGCGAGTTTTTTTCGCTTCCGAATGTGGCGGCCATGTGTGCGGTCCCGCAACACGCTCCAGATGCTTCGGGGTTGCCTCTTTTGCTGCGAGGGAAAAGAAGGCTTCGCAACGCAGTTAATAACAATCTCCCGCACTCTTAACCACGATTACGTGAAGAATGCTTATCAATCCATCGTTCCTTACTTCTCTACAGCGGCAGATCGTGATTGAGTCGGCACGAAGCATACAGGTGTTGAGCCGAAAAAAATGCAATACTATACTACACACATTTTTGTACCGTTATAAAAATATATTATTCCCACAATCGGATTACACAAAAACCATTTCATATATTCGTCATCCAAGATGTACGGTATCAATGAATTTATTAAGAACATTTGCTTTGATTGCACTATCATTGACAAGTCATTTGAGCTATTCCCAACAAAATAAAATAGATAAAACTCAAATTGAAAAAACACTATGTCAAAGTTGGAAATACAGTTTTACGACATCTAACGGCACAAAAATGAGCCATGTGTTCGATTTTCAAATAACATTTGACAAGGACTTAAGTTTCACTCAAAACAATATGGGGGAAATTCGTAAAGGAACTTGGTGCTATAGCAACGAATTGAATGTTATTCAAATGAAGCCGAGTACGAACGTAGTAGTATGGGTTGTTATCATAAGCGATAAAGAACTACTACTTGTGAAGGACGGCGATTTTCTTCCTTTATCACGAGAACTACCAAAAACTTATTCAGTTTACACTTCTAAAACAAAGACGTCGGATAAGCCGAAACAGCGACGATAAATTTTTTTCCTCGCGGAAGCGTATTTCCGGAGCGTACTATTGTCGGCATTCTTTCGGATTAAAAAATCTTCTATCTCTCTGCAACGCTCCCGCCCGGTTTCTCCAACGTGATCACGTTCAGCCGTACAGTTCCGGTATACGGGCCATCTTCATAAAAGGTTGCGCCTTCGATTTCATCGTATTCCTCGACGTCGTTTTCGGGGATTTTAAATTGAAGTAGTCCGCCTCTGTAGAGAATTTTCTTCATGGGTGTTGTATTTGTTTTCTGAACCTGCGTAGACATTGCTAACGTTAGACCGCTAATTTCGGTTGAGGCCTTTCGGATAGAGTACTCTCCACCGAATGCAAACGAAGAAAACGTTGGTTCCCGTTAAAATGAACCAGAGGTAACAAAAAGCCGCTGTTACCAGCAGTTTACATTAGAATTAAGGAGATTGAATCTGCATCAACACTTAAAGACTTTAATATAAATCTGGCAAATTCCTTATTGTGGATTTTATGTTTATCAAATTCATTCATTAAGCCAGTCATATATAGTTTTTCATTTACTGTCATCCCTTTTAATTCAAGACTTCCGGATAAAGCATTGCTAACAGTCTCTTGTAAATCAAACCAAGCCAGTTGCGATTCGATGCGTCCAATTATTGCTTGGTCTGAATCATTATAAATATCGCGGATAGAAAAATCTTTTCTTTCAGGATTTTCATTCTTAAATTGATTTATACCAAGATTTAACAGAGCTTGTCCAAATCTTTGGTCAGGATTTCTTTCTAGATATGACTCTAGTAAACTGATTATTTTCTTGTGTTTTGAGTCCATCGTAAATTGCTGGTAACGTTAGGGGGCTGATTTCGGTTGCGGCGATTCTGAGAGGGTACTCTCCGTGGAAAAGTACGAAAACTAAAGAAGAGCTCGTAAACTTAGTCCGCTTGCCGTAATCGAAATTAACGGCGGTTATGGGATCGTGCCTTTACTTCATTAAAGAAATAATTAATGAAACAACTCCGATTAATATTGTTATTACAACTGTAACTTTCAAATATAGTTTTTGAACCTTTGCCTCATCTCTATAATCAGACAATTGGATTGTTTCAGTGCTCGCGACTATCTCATTTTGCACAATTATTGAGTCAACTTCAGCTCTGTCAGAATCTTTCAAGAAATATTTGATTCCTTGCGAAATATTAGGTTGATCTTCTTCAAAATAAAAATCAATTCCGTGATTGTATAATTCGGATTCAAAAATTATTTTGTCTTTGAAAAGTACTTCTAGTTTATAATGTTTTCCAAATTTGACATTTGCATTTTTCATTGTGACGAAATTTGAATTCTCACTTAGATGTTTTGGCTTGTCTCATATATCACTTTTTCCTCCATTTTTGATTAAACCTGAGTTCCGCCAATTTTTCATAAAGAATTTTTAAGCCATTAGTTCCAATCATTCCGTAATCATGTACCGTTTTTACTTTACCATTATTAAAGATGACTTTCAAATTTCCTGTTTGATCGTCGGTATGCATTACAGAGTATTCGCTACTTAAATTTTCAAAATCGCAATAATTTAAAATTTCTTCTAACTTATCAAACTCCATTTTATTAATTGAAGTTGTGAAAACACCCTCTTGTTTTTCGTATGCGATTTCCCTGTTTTTATTGAAGTTATAATGTCGGGCATCAAATGTGGATAACGAATCCCTATTCAAAGTTAGATTGTAAACAGGACAAGTACCAAAACATCCGGAAGTCTCGAATTCAATTTTAGTGATTTTGTTTGATTTTGGATTTGCATTATATTCTATAAAATCCCCAAATTTAAAAGTTAAAATAGTTTTGGATACGGAATAGGTTTTCTTTTGCCAATCAGTTAATTTATTCTGGTAGATGACTAAAAATGGTTGAGTATCTACAAATTCAACTTTGGGAACTATCGCTTTTCCCCGGTCCAAATCGATATTAAATACTTTAGTTTTGTTTTTTCCATAATTCATTATGACGATAGGTGAAAAACTACAGGATTTTTCAGCTTCGCCATAACATGTATGATTGTCTCCAATTGCGAGCAAATCTGTATAGCCATTATTATCAAAATCAACTTTTTTATAATTGATTTTTACATTAAGCTTGTTGGCTAAAATTTTGTTTAGACTATCACCTCCAAAACCTCTGTCAAAATCTTGAAGATTTTTTAATTCATAGCTTCTATAATTTGTGTCGCTTTTTTGTATAAACTTTTCTATTTCAGATTTAGATTTTAAATTGTCTATTTCCGATAAGATAATTTTGGTTCTGACATATTCAGTTCTGTTTTTGCAAGAAGAAAAAATTAATAGAATTAATAGTATTTTTATAATTTTCATTTTCTACAATTTTTTCAAATATTTCTGCCAACGTCAGGCGGCTGGCGGAGAAAGTACTCTCCGCCCGGAAGAAAGGTAGCAAAACTTTTGATTTTTTCTAACTTGAAAAGTTTGAAAAAATAAATGTTTTGCGGCTTTGGAACAGAGATTTTCCCGTTAGTCATCATCCGCCATTTTGGTTAGTGGCGGTTGTGCGACGTTTTAATTTGATTTTTTATATACTTCCAAAACATCTCGGCTAACTATGACCATTTCATTTTTAGTTAGCTTCGAAACTTTTGTTTCAATCATCTCGTAATATTTTCCGTCTTTATACTTTTTTGCTTCGCCATTTTTGATTAAATCTTTTCCAATCCAATCTGTACTGTCAATGTAAAGTTGATGAATGATTTTCATTTCCGACTTATCAAATCTCCAATTTCCGGAGTCAATATTTTTTGGAGAGAAAATCATTTTATAAGATGCGTTAGAATTATAAATAATTTTAGGTCCACTGGCTTCAACTTCTCCAAATCCTGTGGTATACGATTTTATTTTTTGGCCTGACGAATTACGGGTTTCAACATAATTCCATGTTCCTACAATGTCATTTTCCGTTTGTAAAACTTTAATTATTAGACCTAATGAAAGAACTAAAAACGATGTATAGAGTTTGAATTTCATATTTACGTGTTTGGTTGTTGGAAGACAGTTTCAAAAATGTCGTACGACTGGTTTATAAATGTATAAACTTTCCCTTATTCAACCTATTCCCTATTCTATCGTTAGTAAGACTTAACTCTCCCTTACCCTACGCCCATTTCCAAAAGCGCAGCGGCGGAAATCGAGGCCCAAGCCTGTACCTCGATATCGGAAACTTTCCGGGCCCGAAGATTCAGCGCAGCTGAAAATAAAAAACTTCCTATTCCAGCGACATGAGCGCACAGGCGGGCACCTGACGCCGCAAAGGTTATGAAAATGAAAACATCCGTTCCCAATGGTGCAATCATACTTTTTGTACTATGAAAAAAAAAAGCTGTGTCAATTTTTCGCTTCATTTGCTTTTGACACAAAAGTTGTGTCAATCATTTTTGTTTGAAAAAATTGACACACGGTTTTTATAAAAATTCTTTGATGGCGATTCCATCTTGTGCCCATTGCCAACTTCGATTAACATTTTGTGCACTCCTTCCATATGCCGAACAAGATGTCCATTACAATGAAACTACTGGATACAAATAGCAATTATATCGACTTGCTAAAGGCCATACCGTTTTACTCATATTTTTCGATTCCCTTTTCCCGCAAAATTGTCCTCAAAGTACTATACAGGACATTCGTGTTCCAATCTTCTTTATAACTATATCCCCTATTTATTTCGGATGGGTTTTCAACAGAGTAGATGGCAAAATAGGTCCAGTAACTTGATGTCCTGACGTTGTCCCAATAAATTCGTTTCCGGCTTTGGCTTACTATTCCGCTGACACTGATTTCGATAAAGTCTTTATTGAACAGCACGTCGTTGATCGAAAATTCCATACCATCCGCAAATTGCTCGCGATATCTATCTACCATTCGCGAGAAGTAGCAATCCCAAAGTCGATCCAAGATGTTGATGTAAAGTTTATGCAGTTGGTTTCGCTTTCTTCCGAAGTAAGATTTGAACGTTATCTTGATTGAGTTGTTATCCGAATCGCGAACAAATATTTGGTATTCCCTTCCGTAGGTCAATTCGAATTTAATCCACCGGATTCCGAATCTGTAATCTTTGATTTCAGGACCCGGAAAAATTTTGAACGGATTCGTCGAATCCCCATCTTCAAATTTCAATTCATTCCCGTTGATCGTCAATTCCCGTAAATGATTGTCTGTAAAACCGCGTCTGACTAAAAATTTCTCTTGTACCATTCTTTTTGTTTACGACGATTCGTGCCTTCTAAAATAACCCTTGGCTTATAGGGATCCATTTGTTCCAATTGCCCTTTTCTTTTTTGTAAAACCACAAACTTGCCTGTCCCCCGAAATCACAACATAAATGCAACGTGTATATCATGCATATTTCACCGTTCCTGATGTATACAGGCTCGGTAATCATCATTACACGGTTGCTGTTAACCCTACTTGTGCTTTGCTCCAAGTACGGCTTTATGTATTTATAGCTTATCCATTTATGCCCGTTAAAAAATTTACCGTCAATTGTTTTTCCGTATTGGGATCGTATGCCGCGAATCAACTCCTTCTTCTCTTTCTTTGAAATAACAATTTTTGCACCGTCCGAAGGATTTACAAATTCGGTTGAAGATTCCATTTCGTTCAACGCGTCTTCAACAGGATCCTTTTCCAATTCCATGATAACCCGAAGCTCACCTTTGCCATACGTGCTGTCACTAAGGATTTTTTTTATCAGTATTTCGGTATCACCGTTGTCCTGGGCGAACAATCCGTTGGTTGAAATTAGTAAGAGAAAGAGAATTCTATGCATCATAATTGGGGGTGATTGATGGCGACATGAGAGCATTCTCCGCGGTTAAGATACGAAGTTTTGGAAACGGCTCGTTCAATCAGTCATCAGCCAGCAATGGCGTGAATAGGCGTTATGCGAGGTTTGTTCTTCCAGATTATTTTTTTTGATCTTCGAAAGTAGGACGTGAAAAAGAGATTGGATTTTGTGTCCATTCAGTAGAGTTCCCTGATGCATCCATGATTTCAAATGAGACTTCGTACGTCGAGCTTCCATTGAAACTGAATTCTCCTGAACACATTCCGTGACCGATGCTTAGCTGGTTTTTAAATGGAAGTACATAGAAGGATTTAATTGTGCCATTTTCCAAATTTTTGACATTGGCTTTGATCAAATATTCTGATTGATCTTTGATTGGGCAATTGAATATCACATATTCGGCGGGACCACAACCATACATGTTATATGTTTTATCTACAATCTTTGCGGGCTCAGAATATTTTGGAGGCTCGGAGTCATTAGAATCTATCACCGTATATTCCGGGTTGTAGGTTCTGATGCCATCCGGATCGTATCTTTCGATCAGTTCATATTCTGGCAGGTTCTCAATTATTATCCTGTAACTATGATTCGGTTTTAAGATCCCATCGGGCTTTAAAATTGCCTGAGTTAGTGAAAACCCACCAATATTGGTTTCCCTTACAACCAGATTTACTTTTTCAATCCCGTCGAACAGATAAATATTGAATTTGTCATTGAATCCTTTTATTATCTCTTGGCTATTTGCGTATCCAGTAATCACAAAAACGGAATTAGTTTGTATTTGAGATTTACCGGGAAAGACCCAAATTCCATTACTTGAGCAATCCGCATACGAAAGAAAAGGAAGTATTAAAAAAAGTACAAATCTTAATTTCATAATATGTTATTTTCGATGTTCGCGTTCTCAAATCTTGCATAACGGTTTATAAATGTATAAACTTTCCCTTATTCAACCTATTCCCTATCCTATCAATCGTAAGACTTAACTTTCCCTTACACTACGCCCTTTTCCAAAGCGCAGCGGAGGAAATCGAGGCCCATGCCTGTACTTCGATATTCATGCAAACTTTCCAGCTCCGAAGATTCGGCGCAGCTAAAATAAACCTTTCCTATCCCGGCGCCATGAGCGCGCAGACGGGCACCTGACGCCGCAAAGGTTCAGACAGATCGCTTTGTGATTATGAATTCTAAAGTTAAGTCAAGGGGAATCCTGAGAAACATTGATGGACTCTATTTTATGACACTTCAGATCATCTCCTGAATCGCACCCCCATTGATCGTATCCTTTAACAGGCTTGCAATCATTGGAACCGTGACAGACCAATGTTTGTGGGGTTTCACCGTCGAAATAGAATTTAGATCCTTTTTTTATCAGACTTTGTGCTACCTGGGCAGAATCGGCAGAGGTGCGTCCTAACAAGGCATAAAATTTTTTGTGATTGCCATAATCAGTGCCTTCGATTATGGAAATATCCTTCACCATCGACTGTAATTTGTTGTCGGATAGTATTTTATTCCATGCGGTAACGATGGAGTCTTTTTGAGGATAGTCCAGTGTAAACCGACCATCTTTTTCATAGCCGACACTATTATCACTTACCTGTTTGCACTGGGCAAATAAGGTAATGATCAGAATATACATCAAATTTCTCATTGGGAAGAAAAGTTTTTGGTAGTAATAGTTTCTGTCTTAGTGCAGCCATCAACGCATCCCGGCCAACATATCCAAACCTTATCTTTGCTAAGGTATTTAGGATGGCAACCGACATTACAACCGGAGCAGGTTAATGTCCCGCCCCCGAAAGATCCTGAAGAAATCGGCAATTTCAAGAAGTTCGATCCGCTCAATTCAATACCGGTTGCAATACTTACCGTTTTTGCAGCATTCGTTGCATATAGACAGTAATAAAAAGTACTATCGTCGTTTGTGATTTTTTCAATGGTAAATATGAGCGGGTCATTGAAGCCCGCATCCCTTGCAAGCTGAGCCCAAACTGGTTTGACCAGATTCAAACTTGCAGTAATAACGTAAGAACCGCTTCTAACTTCGCCAACTTTCTCTTGTGCGTTGATTCCAAAGGACAACAACATTGCCAGAACAACAAATAATTTTTTCATCTTAAAATAAATTTGATTAAGCCTACTATTGTAAAAGGTACCTGTTCGGCATATTTCCCCTAAAGGAGAGAAATTTATTTTCGGAAAAATTATTGTCTAATGTAACTTTTTTTCTGTAATCTTTGATTTCAGAACCCTGAAAAATTTTAAACGGATTCGTCGAATCCCCATCTTCGAATTTCAGTTCATCTTCGTTGATGGTCAATTCTCGTAAATGATTGTCGGTAAAACCGCGTCTGACTAAAAATTTCTGCTGTAACATGCTGTTTGTTTACGACGATTCGTGCCTTTTAAATAACCCCTGGCTTATAGGGATCCATTTGCGCCAATTGCCCTTTTCTTTTTTGTAAAACCACAAACTTGCCTGTCCCCCGAAATCACAACATAAATGCAACGTGTATATCATGCATATTTCACCGTTCCTGATGTATACAGGTTCGGTAATCATCATTACACGATTGCCGTCAACCCTATTTGTGCTTTGTTCCAGATACGGCTTTATGTATTTATAGCTTATCCATTTATGCCCGTTAAAAAATTTACCGTCAATTGTTTTTCCGTATTGGGATCGTATGCCGCGAATCAACTCCTTCTTCTCTTTCTTTGAAATAACAATTTTTGCACCGTCTGAAGGATTTACAAATTCGGTTGAAGATTCCATTTCTTTCAACGCATCTTCAACAGGATCCTTTTCCAATTCCATGATAACCCGAAGCTCACCTTTGCCATACGTGCTGTCACTAAGAATTTTTTTTATCAATATTTCAGTATCACCGTTGTTCTGGGCGAACAATCCGTTGGTTGAAATTAGTAAAAGAAAGAGAATTCTATTCATCATAATTGGGGGTGATTGATGGCGACATGTGGCACCTTTACAGCCATTGCGACCATCGGAAAAGTAATGTTATCTCAGCAAATCAGACCGGCGATTCATTCAAAGCCAGTTACGGTCACGATCGGCTGTCAGCTGAAGCTTTTACCATTTCCAGTTTAAATCTACATTACTTTTCAAATTGTATTCATCCGACAGCTCCGCTAATTTTCCACGTAAGCCGTCGATATCCTGAATTTCTGATTTGGGGAAGATAAGACTTTCGCCGGTTTTCAATTTGAGAAAGATATACTCCCTGATTTCATTAACTTCTTCCAGATTCGTGTAATTTATTTTAGATTCTCCGGTTTCGTCGATCGTTTCAATATAGTGCTCCCGGAAGGTAACAGACGATATTTTTTCAGCTTTATTTTTGTAATTGTCCTTAATGAATTTCCGGTAATGCTGCCTGTAATGATTGCGTAAGTAGACAGCGTACAACGTTATCAATCCGAGATTTAGGGCAGTAATCACTGCAACTTCAAAAAAACTCCTGAATTCATTGAAGAAATAGGAAGCAGCGATCAGTACGATAGAAAATATCAGCAGGCTTTTTAGCCGTTGCTTTTTGATTGTCGGACTTGTAGATGCGGTATAAAGTTGATACTGTAAATAATCATCTATACTACAACTGTAGGTGAATTTCATATGGAATGTTCATTTAGGTAAAGCTTTCGGGCTACGCCTCCGGCATCTTGGCCGTCGCCGCATTCAGGGAGCGTTCTCTCTGCCGAACGAAGACGAAGTTAAGAAAAAGATCGTTCGTGCTAACGCGGCCAGCGATGACGAGCGCCGCGGTTACCAGACGTTTTTATGGTTTTACCCTTAAAATTTCCGAATCAATCATCTTTCTTTAGTCATGTTCTCATCCGACGACTGAAAGGGCCGTCCCGACCTATCCGTCTCGGATTGAGCGGCTTTGTCGTGGCCGGGCAAAAAGAAACCCCTCCAGGTCGGAAGGGTTGTTCTGTTTTTGGCAAATCGGGTGCGTGCTGATTTTATTTCGTTATCCGGTCACTTTTAGATTCCGGATTTTTCCGTCGAGGATCCCGAAATGAAACTTCAATACGACCGGGCTGCCGGGAAACGTGCCCGAGCACTCGGCAGATAAGACGCCCGACGCACCGTTTTCGGTATAATCAAGCGGTCGCATCACCGACCTGTATTTTTGGTTTGCTTCTTCAATCCAATCCCGGATTTCCCCTCTTCCGTTATGGGTCCTGCCTTCATCGGATACCACGGCGGTTTCGGCGAAACAGTTGGCGTAAGCTGTGCTGTCGAAGCTGTTCTGAGCATCGACCAGGTCTTTTATCGCTTTCGGTAAATTCATTTCCATTATTTTTAAAGACGATTAAATTGTGGGCACCGTGCCGCCGTCGATCACGAATTCGGTTCCCGTCAAATAATTGGCCCTTGGCGAAACAAGGAAACCGACCAATTCGGCTACTTCTTCGGGTTCGGCGGGCCTGCCGTACGGTATGCCGCCCAACGCATCCATGACGCCTTGTCGGGCTTCTTCTACCGTGCTGTTCGAGTTTCGGGCGATCTCACCCAGCCACGCCGTCGATGCCGAGGTATTGATCCATCCCGGCGAAACGGTCAGCACGCGCACGCCTTTCGGCGTCACTTCATTCGACAGGCTTTTGCTGTAGTTGATCAAGCCTGCCTTTGCGGCCGCATACGGTAAAGTGGAGTCATGCAACGGCAATCGGCCCTGGATGGAGGCGATGTGGATGATGACCCCATTTTTCCGATCGATCATCTGTGGCAGGAATCCCCTGTCCAGCCGAACGGGCGCAAACAAGTTGGCTTGTAGGGTCGATTCCCATTCTTCGTCGCTTAATGCCGCAAAACCTCCGGCGGGTGTCGAGGACGAACCCAGGTTGTTCACGAGAATATCCAGCCTGCCGTATCTCGACAGCACTTCGCTGATCACTTTTTCAGACCCTCCCGCCGTACTTAGGTCTGCGGGAATGAAATGCAGCTTGTCGTCTTCGTTTTCCGGCGCGTTCCTTGCCGAGATCACAACCGTCGCGCCGGCTTGCAGCAGCCTTTCCGCAATGGCCCGTCCGGTTCCTTTGGTGCCTCCTGTCACAAGGGCGATCTTGCCCGATAATTCATTGTTGAAATTGAATGTGTGTTCCATCGTTTATTATTTTCATGCAAAGTTGGGAGGTATGTAACGTTCCTGCAATAAGGGAATATCGAATCGCATAGGGATGAATTTTTCCCCTATCCGCGATTTGTAACATTGCCTACCTTTACGCCATGTACGAGAGAAAGATACCTTTGAACCTGAATTGCGGGCTTGACCTTATCGGCGAAGTCCTGTACGGAAAATGGAAGGTCCGTCTGTTGTGGTTCATCCATCAGGGGCACAAGCGCCCCAGCGAGCTGCAGCGCAAAATTCCGGATGCCTCCAGGAGGGTTTTGACGATGCAGTTAAAAGAACTGGAAGACCACGAACTTATCGCGAAAACGATCTATCCGGTCGTGCCGCCGAAAGTGGAATACAATCTGACCGATTTCGGCAAGACCTTGATCCCGGTGATCTCGATTTTAGGCCAATGGGGCGATGAGAATGAAGAACGGTTGCGGTCGGTGATTTTGAGGCGTTTGGGGGCCGGGGATCGATAGTTTCGACATACTGGAAGCGGCATAGGCGAATCGGGGCCAAAAGCGTACTTATAGGGTATACGAAAAACTTTCCCGGTGAGTGGATTGCGCACGACAAAATAAACGTCTTCCCGGCCGGGTCATATATGTGCAGAGGACTTCCCGACATCTTGAGATCTTGGAAACCGACAGGTTTCTCGCTTCCGGTCTTTTTACGGTGAGATCGCCAGAGTGTTCGTGCCGGAACCATACGTGCGTAGAATTGGTTCTTTTGTAGCGAGGCAAAGAGGCGGCGGGGGCGGGTCGTTGCATAAACTTAACTAAGCGGCTTTCCGCAATCCGGGAACGATTGCCCGGCGTCTCCACTTCCCAACGCACCCGGCCGTCGTTCCGAAAGCGCGACGAGAAAACCCGTTTAATCGTCCGAAGAAACGGAGCGGTTCATTTCCTCATCGAGATCGAGATTGTCAATCAGGAGATCTTCGTCTTGGTCGAACGCCTCCGAATTGCGGCTGTTGTCGCCATCTTCGTCATATTCGTCCCTGCCCTCTTCGACCGTTTCAAAATAATCCGAGTTCATCGTCGGGTGGCCCTGAGGCGTATAAGTGGGATCGGCTTGCTCCAGCTCGAGGTATTTAGTCGTATTTGGCCCATCCTCGCGAGGAGGATCGTCGTCATTTCGCAGCTGAGAAGTAATTGGCGGCAAGCTCCCGTCGGGTGCTTTTTTCTTTTTTGGATGTTCCATCGTTCGAAGATTAAGATTACAGGATGTTATTCGTCGAAATCACCGGCGTCATACCAAATGAGCCCGAAGCGTCCAGGCGAGTTTTTCATGCCGCTCCATGAGGCCTGTGATGAAGTCTGCCGACCCCTGATCGTGCAGCTTGCCCGAAAAGAAGTCGACAAGCTCCCTGAGTTTGATGACGACCGTTTCGTGGTCGGCAAGCAATTCTCTCATAAAACCTTCGCCGTTGTTCTCCTGGTATATGCGCTCGGTGAGATGGGTCAGGTTAAGAAACGTCTGGAGGGAGGCAGGAGCATAATGCCCGATAGTCCTGATTCGCTCGGCGATCATGTCGACCATGGCGTCGAGCTCTTTATATTGCGACTCGAAAAAAATATGCATGGCGTGGAAGTCTCGTCCCTCTATGTTCCAATGTGCGTTCCTGGTCTTGGTATATAACAGGAACTCGTCGGCGAGTATGTGGGAGAGCTTCTGTGCCACCTGGTCTTTAGACGGCGCGGTTATACCGATGCTGGTTGTCTTCATTTTACAGTTTATTTTAGGTCACTATCTTATCTGCCGACCCTGCAAGGACCGTGCTGATAGAGTCGCTTGTACCAAAATCGTGCTAAGTGCGGTCGCAATTGTACCGGCCCGCACTGCCGATAACCAGCCTTAGCCCGCAATACCGCGGCATGCGGATGGCAACAGGTCTGCCCGCGAATCGATGCTTTTTCACGACGCTTGAATTTCCCACCGCATGTGAATCCAAACGGCTTGCCGACAGTACGAAATATCATAACGGTGACGTAAAAATACCATATGTCGTAATAAACCGTGGGGCAAAAAGGCCCGTTTCCGTGACTAACCGGAATCTCGGCCGGTTGGCATCTGTTTTGACGTGTGGTCCGTTGTAAACGACAACCAGTATGAAATCGGCAACAGACTATAACCCCGCAACATACACGGTCGGCGAACAGGTAAGGATCGCGATGAAATTTCCGGTAGGACATTATAGGGTCCCGATGTACATGCGCGGACGGACCGTCACGATCTCGAAAAACCTGGGAAGGCATATAAACCCAGAGGAAGAAGCATTCGGCAGGAACGCGGGCAACGAATCCTGGTACTACATGGTACGGATACCGCAAACAGAACTGTGGCAGGAGTACAACGGGCCAGATACCGACATGCTTGAAATCGAGATTTTTGAAAACTGGCTGGAACCCATTAAAAAAGATATCACATGAGCGAGAATGCACACAATCCGCACACGGGCCGCGACGGGGACAATCATCCCGAAGGGCACGACCATGCCGAAGAGCACGAGCCTATAATTCATGAGGCTGCACCTTCGTACTATGAAATACTTGAAATAAGCATCCGGGAATTGTTGACCGAAAAAGGAATTCTCCGCCCCGAGGAAATCAGGAGGCAAATAGAGGTGCTTGATTCCCGCTCCCCCGCATTGGGAGCGAAGATGGTGGTGAAGGCATGGCTGGACCCTGCCTACAGATCGCGGCTGGTGCAAAATGGAAACGCAGCGGCCGAGGAAATGGGCATTTCGATATATGACAATACCAAGCTGACCGTACTGGAGAATACCCCGGGCGTACACCATGTGATCGTCTGTACGCTTTGCTCGTGTTATCCGAGGCCGATACTGGGACTTCCGCCTGATTGGTACAAAAGCAAGGAGTACCGGTCGCGAACGGTGAGAGAGCCGCGGGCAGTACTGGCCGAATTCGGCACACTGATTCCCGAGGAGGTGCAGGTCATCGTCCAGGATTCGACCGCCAGCGAACGCTATATGGTGTTGCCGTTACGCCCCGCGGGCACTGAAAACTTCAACGCTGAAGAACTGGAAGCGTTGGTCACCAGGGACACCATGATCGGCGTGGCCCTGCCGAGTATAAGCAACTAAACAGAACGCATATGTCAACTGAAAATCTTGTAAAACACCTGCCTAACGATATCGGCGGTACCGGGAGCAGCGATGATAAGATACACATCTTCGAACGAGACCTTTATCCGTGGGAGAAACGCTGCCACGCTCTTTTGGACGTGCTTGACTACCATAAAATCGTAAATACGGAAGAAAAAAGGCGGGGAACCGAAAACATCGGGAGTGAAATGGCCGGAAAATTATCTTACTATGAAAAGTGGATCGTCTCGGCTTCTAACCTACTCCTCCAAAAAGGCGTGTTGACGCCCGACGAGATCGCCGTAAAGACAGCCGAGGTGGCCAAAAGATATAACCTCGTCCTTTGATCATGGAACTCCCGGGCTTATGGCTGATGCTGCTCTTGGGGATTCGGCACGGGTTCGATCCCGACCATATCGCCGCCATCGACGGGATGAGCGTGCGGCTGGCCGACACGAAACCGAACCTGGCCAAGTGGACAGGCACCTTATTTGCCGCGGGGCACGGATTCGTCGTGACCTTGGTGATCGTGGCCATCGCTGTGTTCAGCGCGTCCTGGAAATTACCGGGTGCGCTGGTGGATTTTCTTGAATTCGTGCCCGGAATAATCTTATTGGGGGTAGGTTTCTCTAATTTATACGCACTACTCAAAATCGATTCCTACCGACCGAAAGGCCTAAAATCGATGTTCCTTCCCGCCCCGCTTCGGCGAAGTTCGAATCCATTGGCCATATTGGCAACCGGCGCACTTTTCGCAATGGTTTTCGACACTACCACACAAGCCACCGCGTTGGCCTATACCGCTACAAGCGGTCTTGGCATCTCGTATTCCTTTTTGTTGGGCTTTTCGTTTTCTGCGGGTATGATCTTTACCGATACGATAGACTGCCGGGTATTGTATGCCATCATGAGGACCGCCCCGGGCGACCGGGTGGTTTCCGATTACCGAAGGAAATTAGGCTGGATAATAGCCTGTACCGCCTTGTTGGTAGGCGGTTATAAAACGGTGTCGTCGTTTTTCCCGTGGTTTGTCCTGGCGGAAGACGTGTTGGCCGGGTTCGGTATGGCCTTCTTCGTGTTGATGTTTCTTTTCTACTCATACCTATTCATGCGCACCAAATCATTTAAGCCCAATGCCGATTAAAGACCTCACCTGTATAAAAAAGCACTTGTTCCTGTGTAATGGCGGAAGCTGTAAGGCGAAAGGAGCGGAGGAAAGCACCGCGGTCATCCGCCGGAAAATTGATGAAAACGACCGGTCGGGAAGCATTCATACCACCAAGACCTTGTGCAACGGACGATGCAACGACGGGCCTATAGTTATAAGCCAACCTGAGGGCATCTGGTTCAAGGACGTCACCCCGGATAAAGCCGCGGCTTTTGCGGCCGATTACCTTTTCAAGGACATCGTTCCCGACGGACACAGGCTTTACATTTACGGGGAAAATAGCATATCCGATAATCCGAAAAACAACCAATCTATGGAAACGACGCGACAATTTCATTACGGGACGGTCCTGGAAGCCATCACTATTTTGCGCGAACAGGGGTACGGACACGATTTTACGGTATATGACGGCAAACTCAAGGCAGACGGGCGTTTTTTTTGTCCGGACGAGCTGGAGATAACCGATGTCTACCGGTACGAAGGAGACACCGACCCTGCCGACGAGGCTATCGTTTTTGCCTTGTCTGCCCAATGCGGGCTCAAAGGTATCCTTGTGGCGGGCTACGGCGCAGATACCGACGGATCGGGTCAGCTCATCGCGCAACTGCATTACCGATACTTACGCCCCTGAACCCTGATCGGGGCACGGACGGGAGGCACGGGGAATTTTGGTAAACAGCAAAAAAAGGCCGCTACAGCGGCCTTTGTACTTATCATGCAACATTTCAGTTTTCTTTCATGCGCCTCTTACTATCGGTAACCTCGACCACGATTTCTACCTCCAACACCCAATTGAACGGCAAGGAGTTGGCGCCTATGGCAGTCCGGGTATGCTTGCCCTTTTCGCCGAATACGGCTATGAACACATTGGAGAACGCGTCCATGACCGCCGGAAAATCGTTGAAGTCGGGGTCGCTGTTTATAAAACCCGAAACCTTGATCACCTTTTTGATTCCGGCAAGATTTCCCAATTCTTGTTTCAGGATTGCGATGTGATGGATGGCGCAAAGCCTTGCCGCTTCTTTAGCCTCGTCGAGCGAGATGTCTCGGTTCACTTTGCCGGTAACGTATTTCGAGTCGTGAGTCAACGGTCCTTTTCCGGAAACGAAGACATAGTTCCCACTCCTGACAAGGTTTACATAACTGTTGCTGGTCGGGTCCGGAAGTTTCGGGAGTATGATCCCCATTTCTTCCAGATTTTGCTCGGGCGTGGCCTGAGCAACTGCGGTTTTGATCGCCAATAATGCCATAACGATAAAAATTATAGGATATCCCATCGGTTCCTAGTTGCTTTTCACAGGCGCTGCCTTGGCGAATTCCTCGCGAGAGGTAGGATTCCCGTCGATCGTCTCATAAATGGATTTGGAGTTCGCCAAAGTCTGCATCAAAGATTTCGGTCCCTCGAAAGGGCGTCCTCCGATGTGCCATCCGTCGGTGTGCAATTCTTCGATCAACACCCAGACGACTTCCCTGAAAGCTTCGGAGCCCTCGAATTTTACCATGACGTCGGTAATGGCTGCGGCCATCTCGTGTTTTTGCTGAGGCGTAAAGACGCCGTCTACTAATTTGATGTTTACAAAAGGCATAATGTTTAGTATTTAAAAATTATTAGAATCATTTCTGTTATTTCCCTTTTTTTTTTTTGGAATCTGGACGGGGCTCAGACGCTCGGCCGGTCAGTCTATCTCAATTACGATCTTGCCGTTCGCAAGCCCTCGCTCTATCATCTGGAGGGCCGCTTCGGCCTCATGCAGGCGGTACGAGCCAAGATGAGTGTTGCCCCGAAGCTTGCCTGCTTCGACAAGCTTCGAAGCTTCGCGCAAGATCTCGCCGTGATGTTTGCGTCCTTTCCCGGTTATCAACGGCAACAAAGTGAACACACCGGAGTATGTAGCTCCCCTGAAGGACAGGGGCGCCAGACTGTGGGTTCCCCAACCAAGAATGCTTACTACATGGCCTGTGTAATTCTTGACTGCCGTAAAGGATCGGTCGAGGTTTTCGCCGCCGACGGTATCGAACACGATGTCGAAACCTTCCCCGTCGGTGAATGCTCCCACATAGTCGGAAACGCTTTGTGTCTTGTAATCGATAAAGACCGCGCCGAAATCCTCGATGTCTTTCTTGTTTGCCACATCGCCCGTTGCATACACCTCGGCACCGAATGACCGTGCCAATTGCACGGCAATGTGGCCGACCCCGCCGGCGCCGCCGTGTATGAGCACTTTTTTGGAACGGCTTATCGCCGCCCTGTCTACCAGTCCCTCCCAGGCGGTGATGAACGCTAAAGGCAGCGAGGCGGCTTCCTTAAAATCGATATTGGGGGGTTTGATCGCAATTAGGTCTTGATCCACAGACGCATATTGGGCCAGTGAACCCTGCACTCCTGCAATGCCGCCCGTCATACCGAAAACCTCATCACCCGGTTTGAACATGGTGACTCCTTTTCCGGTCGCGGCCACGGTTCCCGCCATGTCGATTCCCAAAATGGCCGGTAAACTGACCTTGGCATGGCTGGCTTTCCCCGACTTGATTTTAAGGTCAAGCGGATTTATCCCGCTGGCCTTTATCGCGACCAGGACTTCGCCCGAGGCCGGTTGGGGCAAATCCAGGTCCTTCATGACGAATTCCCTGTCGAACTCCTCGAGCACGAGTGCTTTCATCTTATTGTTTTCCATAATTAGTTTTTTAATGTTAAGGATTGTATACCGGGTACCTCGGCCGCAAAGCGTGATCGATGCTTCTCAACGAAAGGATATCGCCAGCCTGCTCAGTACCAACTTTGAGATAAGCCACGCGTCATTGCGTTTTACGAAGGTTACGGTATAATGTCCGAATCCGTGGAAAAAGGTAAAATCGGCACGCGCCCCTTTATCGAAACATATACGGTCTTCCATGGACCATCTTACCGTGACCGAACCCGCCCCTGTTTGCAATATTTCCTGATTGTGAAGATGATGGACGGTAACGGCTGTACCGATATATTCTTTTGTGGCGGCCACGAAGGCCGAAGGAGAATCAAAATATAGTTCCCGGTTCCCGGAAATGTCCAGGAACTCGAATGTCGCCTCGCCGGCCATAAGGTCTTTCCACGAATCCCATTTTTTGATATCCAGTAGCCGACAGTAAGCCGACATCGCAAAACCGCTGGCAAGGGCGGCTTCCGTAGAAGTAATTACTTGTTCCATCACATTTCGACTATAATCTTACCTTTTGTCTGGCCTGTTTCTATTTCCAGGTGTGCCTGCGGAATTTCAAGGAAACCGTATGTCTTTGAAATATAGGGGACGACTGTCCTGCTTTCCAGAAGACCGGCAAGAAACTCCATGTCTTTGCCCGATGACTGTACGGCATTATAAAAGGCAGTGACTCCCAATTGCTTTGCCGCCTTCTCTTCTTGTGCGCTGATGCCTGACCAAAGGCTGATCAGCACACCTCCTTTACGCAACACGGCGAGGGATCTCAAGACATGTCCGGGAGTACGTACCGAGTCGATCGCCAAGTCCATGCCGGAAACTTTGTCCTCGAACCTCTCTTTCTCATAATTGATAAACTCGTCGGCTCCTAAACCTAACACGAATTCCCTTTTTGACTCCGAGGCCAAGGCCACGACATGGGCTCCGTAATATTTGGCTATCTGAATCGCGAAATGGCCCACCCCGCCGCCCGCGGCCGTAATGAATACCCGGCTGCCTTCTTTTATCCCTACCTTTTGCACGGGCTGCAATGCGGTCAAAGCGGCGAGCGTGGAAGCAGCTGCCTCTGAATGGGACAGGTTTTCCGGCTTGTGTGCGAGATGGTCGGCCGGAGCCGCTACATATTCGGCATAAGCCTTACCGTGTCCGGGATGGCGTACGGCTCCGAAAACGGCGTCCCCGATGGCAAAACGTTCTACGTTCCGTCCCACTCCTACCACGACACCTGAAATATCCCAACCGAGAATCATCGGTTTCTCGCCACCGAAGACCCAACTGACATTTTTATTGACGCGGAGTATGACATCGGCAGGATTGATGCTGAGTGCCTTGACCTTTACCAGGACTTCATCGGCGCTTATCGCGGGAATCTTGACCGAGGCCACCGAAAAGTTCTCGACACCTCCCTGCTCCTCCAATATCATCGCTTTCATTTGTTGAGGATCGCGATGCATCAGGCTCCTTTATAAACCAGTTTCGTAAAAAAATCGGGGTTTATGATAAATGTCCCGAATACTGCATCGTATTTCGAGGTGGGCTTCGCGGCAATGATCTGGTTTAGGCTTTTACCTGAATCTTTCATTGTCTTTACATTTTGGTAGATATCGACCAGCATGTCCCTGTAGACGGTCAACTGCTTTTTATTGCCGATCTCGCCGTGGCCAGGGATGATGATGGTATCGTCACCGGCTTTCCTGAGGTTGTAGTTCGTGGCCTCGATCATACCCTTGATATGGCCTCCCGTGCTGTAATCGATGAAAGGATAATGCCCGTTCCACCACGTGTCGCCTACGTGAAGTATGTCGGCTTTCGGAAAATAAACCGAAATGTCGCTGTCGGTATGCGCAGGCCCGTAATATCTCATGGCGATGTCTTCCCCGTTGAACGCCAGGAATTCTTTTTTTCTGAATGTCTTTTCGGGAAGCGACCCGGCAGGGTAAGGCGGAAACGTGAAATTCCAATCTTCGACGGTCACTGTCCTGGACATGTTCCTCAGCGTATTTTCGTGGGCCGTAATCGAAGCACCCGATTCGTGTAACCACAGGTTTCCGTCGACGTGGTCGAAATGCCAATGGGTATTGATCAGGTGCTTCAACGGCGCGGGGCTGATGCTCTCCAACGCAGCGGTCATGTTCGTCCGCGAGAGGTCTATGCCTCCGTCGACCATCAGCTTGCCTTCCGGACCGTTAAGGACCAGGACATTTCCGCCCGAACCTTCCAGCATGGAAAGGTTTCCGCGAAGCCTGGTCACAGTGATCTTTGCCGTGGCTGCCGCTCTTCGAATGATGGCAACGGGGCTTTCCTGTTCAAAAACAAGTTTTGGGAAGAGCCATAATCCGGCCGTCAGGATTCCTGTGGATCCTATGAATTTCCTGCGATCTATATATAAATTGCTCATAATTATAATTTAGCTGTTATCTATTTTGGCTTTCTGTATGCCAATTCGGCAAATCCGGCGTCATTTTCCCAGAAACTCCTTGAGTTGCCCGGCTGATTGCTCAAACATCGCTTTGGTGGCCGGCAGGGTCGCAAGAGCATTTAAAAGACCGAAATCGTGTATCATGCCGTTGTATCGCGTGGTGGTTACCTTGACTCCCGCTTCGTTGAGTTTCCTTCCGAATGCCTCCCCCTCATCTCTTAAGACGTCGTTTTCTGCAGTGACGACCAATGTCGGCGGCAAACCTTTCAATTGCTCCAAGGATGCCTGAAGCGGCGAGGCGTGTATATCGTTCCGTTTCGAGGGGTCCGGGATATAAAAATCATACATCCACTTCATTAAAGGGGTGCTCAGGAACCGGTCTTTCCCGAATAATTTGTAGGATTCCGTCTCGAAATTTGCATCCACTATCGGCCACATCATTACGAGACCCTTTATTTTCGGGCCGTTGTTTTCCTTAGCCTTCAATGCCGTGACGGCCGTCATATTACCGCCTACGCTGTTCCCGACCACTGCCAGATTTTTTCCGTCCACATTGATTTCGTCGCCGTGTTCCGCGACCCATTTCGTGGCCGCATATATCTCGTTTATCGCAACGGGGAACTGCGCCTCGGGAGTCCTGGTGTAGTTCACGAATACCGACGCATATCCTGTGAGCACGACCAGGTCACGGACCATGCGCTCGTGCGTCGGGAAGTCGCCAAGGATCCATCCGCCTCCGTGTATGAATATGAATACCGGCAATTTTTCGGAAACCCCTTTAGGACGCACGATGTTCAGCAGGATGGTATGTCCGTCCTGGGAAATGGTTTTCTCGGAAACTTCCACGCCGCTCAAGTCCACGTCGACCGATGCCTGGGCATCGACCAGAACCTGTTTGGCGGCTTTCGGGGAAAGGGTTTCCAACGGAGTGCCGCCGGCGTTCAGCTTTCCGAGAAATTCCCTCACGTCTTTGTCAAGGTGCGGGTCTGTGGCGTAGTCTGCCGGGGTGACCGTTTCGCCTGCGATAACCTGCTCCTCTGTCGCAGGTTGCGAATCCTGGGTACTGTTGCAGGATACCATTACGAATACCAAGGGCATGGTGCTCAACTTGGCTAAATTCAAAACGTCTTTTGTTTTCATAATATCTATTGATTAAAATTTTACGATACCGTAGCGGATGACGCGGTGCGGTACTTTGTCTCCTCTCGGTTGGTTGGTTCTGGGCAATGTGTGTGCCTTAATTACAAAACACTCATAATCAAATAGTTATATTTTTAAAAATTGCTCTTGTGGTACTATATATCGTAATTTTACAGGATCGTGTCGATATTTAGTAACCACTTCGGAAAACGAGCAAGCCCGGACGCCATGACATAAAGGAAACGGACGGCGCCCGATATTTACTATATATCGATTATCATTACCGACAATTACGAGATATCGTAAAAGCATGGTCCGTGAATTGCCGCCATTTGGGGATTAATGCAAACGGTACGGGTATTGGATGGCATATTCAAGTCAAACATACACGCATCGCATGAAAACGAACAAGAATTCTATTTTGATTACGGGCGGGAACGTAGGCACCGGCCTTCACCTTACCCGTATACTATCGGCCATGGGCAACAGGGTCATTGCCACCGGTATCGACAAAAGATCGCTGGCGCGCCTTGAGGCGGAATCACCGAATATCACCGTGCTGTTCTGCGACCTGTCTGACAGCAGGGAGGTCGAAGCATTGCTGGACAAGGTCGAACGATGCTTCCCTGAAGTGAACGTATTCATCCACAACGGCGGGCAACTCTACCTCGAAACGGAAAATGGACGGGTGATCGCGGATCCCGGAAGGATAGAAGCGGCATTTTTATC
The DNA here is from genome assembly GCF_013401995.1 of Flavobacterium agri. GTDB lineage: Bacteria > Bacteroidota > Bacteroidia > Flavobacteriales > Flavobacteriaceae > Flavobacterium > Flavobacterium agri. Next base: position 385,968 of record NZ_JACBJI010000001.1, on the reverse strand, counting down.
GGGGATAACAATTTCGGAAACATTGGTGGCGACAATCAAGAAAAAGAGGCAAAGCGCAATCATTGACCTTTCTTTGCCCACACTGCGGCTCTTGAGACATGAGGACGTCGACCGCCGCGTACGCCATGTCATCGGATCGTACATGAACATCCTGCGCCATAAAATGCAGAGGCATCCGAACGTCGACGTGCCGAGACTTGAAAACCTCCACGTGGACCACACGTGCGACCCGACCATGCTCGCATTCCGCATAACCGAAACGTTGTTCAACAGGAAAAAAAGAGGACCCACGGATCACCCATTGTCTTTTTCAAACGTTCCCCTCCCTTTGTCCAGACATCAATTCCCAAATCTCTTTTTTTAGATGGGCATCATCACGTCGAAAACGATAGTATTCCTCAACGGCGCCTTCATAGATCACAATAGCTGGCAGAATTGGGCGGAGTTCTTCAACGGCAAGGGCTTCCGTACCGTACTCCTACCCCGGCCTGAAAAAAACGCGATCGCCGCGAAACCGGCCGAGGAAGACAAATCGCCGGCGCGCCTTGGTCTTGAGGATGTGCTTGCCCATTATGAGGCGGCCGTCAGTGTGCTTCCCGAAAAGCCTATCGTTATAGGGCATTCACTCGGGGGGCTGGTCGCGCAAATCTTGCTGCATCGCAACCTGGTGCAGGCCGCCATCGCCATCCATTCGTTTCCGCCGGCCGGAGCGCTTTATTATGTGCCCTCTTTCCTGTATGCGTTATGGAAACCGATAGGATTGTTCGGCTCCCTTAAAAAGGGATATATGGTGAGCCTGTCGGATTGGAAATGGCGTATCACGAACGGCATGACGGTGGACGAGCAAATACAATCTTATGAAAAATATGCGGTTCCCGAGTCCAAACGTTTAATGCGGGACTTGTTCGGGAAAAAGCATCGCATCGAATATAGCTCCGCCCACGGGCCGTTATTGTTCATCGCGGGTGATTCGGACGAAATAGTCGGTGCGGGGCTGAACTACCGTAACTATTTGAAATATAAACGGGGCAATCCGCACTCGGTGACGGCGTATAAAGAATTCACGGGCAGCAATTACTACGTGGTGGGTTCGCCCGGATGGAAGGAAGAGGCCGGATACGCATTTGATTTCATCATCAATAATTGAGAGCGTGTGGAGTACACGAACAGACGTCCGGCGGCGACGATATACAAACGTTTAAACAAACGTTAAATCACAACAATTCTTATATATTTTTCATGTAAATGATGCATTATTTTACTATATTTAACATTGTTACACGCCCCGGTAGCATTCCAAAAACATGTGCCATGAAAAGAGCTGTCATTTGTCTGACGGGGATGCTGTATTGTTGGCACGCGTGTTGCCAAGTTGATCCCGGTCCCGACGCATTGCACCTTAGGTTAAAAAAAGCGGCGTCGCAACAAGCAATTTCGGAGGTATTTCAGGCTTTAGCCGGCTTTTATCTGCAAAATGCCCGCAAACTGTCTATGCCCACCGCCGCCGACAGCGCGGTATACTATTCGCTCCAGAGTGAAAAAATACTCCTCGCGACGGCCGCCGATAAGGAAAAAATCGCCGACAATTATTTATTGACTTCCAAGTCTTATCGTGCTTTACGGGAAGGTGACATCGCCGCCGACTACGCATTAAGGGCAATAGATGTGTATAAATCGCAGAAGTCGAAGTCGCTGGGATATGCCTATATGACCTTAGTGAGCGCGAATTACCAAGCTTATCCCTGGGAGCACTTGCCCAACATAGAACTTGCCATAGACGCATTCAGGAACGCAAACGACAAAAAGGGCGAAGCTCAGGCGTGGACGGCCTATGCCGATGTATACATGAAGGCGGCGCGGATACCCGAGGCCCTGGAGGCGTTGGAGAAGAGCCTTTCACTTTACAATTCCTCCAGCCCGGATTCCGCTCAAAGAGCTTATTCGCTGGCAGGGTTGCTTTATAATGAAAAGGGAGATTATGAAAAGGCGCTCGAATATCAGCTCAAAGCCGTGTCGCTGGTAGAGAAGAGGAACGACGACTCTCCCGAAGCGGCGGAGATACTCAACTACGCGGGCATCACGCTGTCGAACATAAAAGAGAAAGCACGGGCGAGGGACTATTTCCTGAAAGCGTATGCCATTTCAAGCCGGTACGACGACCGTGAGTTGAACACCATGGTACTGGGAAACGTCATCCTGGTATTGATGCAGCTCGGCCAGCCACAACAGGCAGTTTCCTACCTGAAAGAAATGGAAAAAGAATATGATTACCTGATACCGTCAGGAAAGTACATGCTTTTGTCGAGGGCTATCGTCACGTACGTATCCCTCAAAAAATTCCGTGAAGCGGAACAATACGTCGCCAAGGCAAAGCCTGTATCAGATCGTTTCCCGGACGATGCAAAAGAACAGCTGTATTTTTCGGGTCCTCTTTTCAAATATTACTTCGCGACGGGCCAATACGGGAACGCACGCACCTATGCCCGAAAGTTCGCCGCAGTCAACGGAAGCCTCAAAATCCTGAAAGGGATGCGGGATGCGGAACGGATGCAGTTCCAACTGGATTCTGTCGAGGCCAACTACAAGAAAGCCATCGAACACCTGCAGGCATCGCAAAAAATCGGTGACTCGATACTTAACGTACAAAAAAACAAAAGCCTCGCGGCGATGCAGGTTGCGTTTGAAACCCAAAAAAAAGAGAAAAACCTCGCCATACAACAAAAACGTAACCTGGAGCTCTCTAAAAACGCTAAAATACAGCAGTACGAACTTTCACGCGCAAACTTGGTCAGGAACGTGAGCATGGCCGTGCTTTCGGGCTTGGGCGTGGCCCTCTTGCTCGGTTATCGACGATACAGGGTGAAACAAAAAACAAACAGGATGCTTGAATCGCAAAAAAACGAAATAAACCAAAAGAACAGCGTTTTGGAGCGTCTGGTGGCGGAAAAGGAATGGTTGCTGAAAGAAAACCATCATCGTGTAAAGAACAACCTGCAAATGGTCGTGAGCCTGCTCAATGCCCAATCGCACTATACACGCGACGAATCGGCGATGAAGGCCATACAGAACAGCCAAGCGCGTATCAACTCCATGGCCCTGATTCATAAAAAGCTATATCAGTCCAAAGACGTTTCGTTTGTAGAGATGTCACTATATATCGAAGAATTGACTGAATATTTCAAATCTACATTAGATAACGGAGAGAAGATCCGTTTTTTCACCAGGCTGGCGCCGATCGAACTTCCGGCTTCGCAGGCTGTCTCACTCGGATTGATTTTGAACGAGGCGATCACAAACTCCCTCAAACACGCCTTCGGACCCGATGGCGGCACCATTACCGTATTATCAGAAATAATAGCTGAGAAACGCTTTCTATTCTCAATTTCGGATAATGGCAAAGGACTGCATACGGCCCCCACCGCAAGTGGCTTTACAGAAACGTTCGGGATGCAGTTGATACGCGGGCTCGCCGACGAACTGAACGCCTTGTTGGAAGTCGAGAATAAAGACGGATTGACGATTTCGTTGATATTCGACATGAAAGAGCCCGTAATATGAACTGAAAAACAAGAAATCTATGGAAAGGATTTTTAAACAGCGGATATTGATTGTCGAGGATCAGTTCGTCGAAGCGCACGACTTGAAGATAATACTGCAAAAATCGGGACATGATGTGGTGGGTACGGCGCGCTCGGTTTCGCAGGCATGGGAAATGGTACTCAACGAAAAGCCCGATCTCGTGTGCCTCGATGTTTTCCTCCAAGGTCCGGAGACCGGTATAGAACTGGCCGAAAAATTACGCGAAAAAGGCATCGGATTCGTTTATATCTCGGCCAATTCTAACGCGAAAATACTGGATGCGGCAAAAAAAACACAACCTTATGGATTTATCGTCAAGCCGTTTCGCGAGGTGGACGTGAAAACCACGCTCGAAATCGCCTCATACCGACACAACCACAGTATCGAGATGCGATTGCAGCAACAGCGCGTCATAAAGGAAAAGGTGCGCCAGATCGGGGAATCTTTTTCGACGCTGCCCGAAAAGCTCACCCAAGTGTGCCACGCGTTGCAATTGTCGGTCCCGTTTGACTTCATGTCGGTACTGCACACGGGCAGGGAGCCCCATGTGTCATGCTACCTGCGGAAAACTGCAACCGATTACGAGCTTTTCGACCATTCGCGTATCTTAAAAATGAGCGATATCGACATCGACGTGCAACGTGAACTGCTCTCGTCGATTCCTACCCCGATAGACTCTGCCCTCCTAAACGGCACGCTCTTTACCGCGGCGTGTGCACAAAACCGAATGGTTCGTTTCGCCGCGACAGCCTTCGGCATGAGATCGGGAATTTCAGTCCGCTGTAAAGCAAAAGACTCGGGATGCCTTTACATCGTAGCGTATTCGCGGGATGAGGACTTTTATGGTGAGCAGCACCTGGAAATCCTCCTTAAAATTTCCAAGTCCATCTCGGAACTTTTCAGGGACGACAATACAGAAATACCTAAACAGGTGGCCGTCGAAAAAAAGACCGATACGCCCAATCTTGGGATCATTGGCGGGAGTAAAAAAATGATCGAGGTTTTCGATTACATACGAAAAGTCGCGCCGTCGGACACATCGGTTCTGATATTGGGGGAAAGCGGAACGGGAAAAGAAAAAGTTGCCCGGGTGATACACGAGCTTTCGGGCCGTAAGGAAAAGCAATTCGTGATCGTCAATTGCGGAACGATCAGCGATACGTTATCGGAATCTATTTTGTTCGGACATGAAAAAGGATCGTTCACGGGAGCTACCGAACGGCATACCGGAAAATTCGAAATGGCCCAAGGGGGAACGATTTTCCTTGATGAAATCGGGGAACTACCTATCGCTCTGCAAGTGAAACTGTTACGTGTATTGCAAGAAAAGACCATTGAGCGTATTGGCGGCAATATCCAGATTCCCGTAGATGTACGGGTAATTGCCGCCACCAACAAAAACCTTGAGGAAGAAGTGGCCGCGGGGCGCTTCCGCCTTGATCTTTATTACAGGCTCCTCACCTTCCCGATCCGTATCCCGGCCCTTCGGGAAAGAATGGATGACATCGAATCCCTGGCGCGTCATTTCGTAGCTCTTTACTGCCAACGGCACCAGACGGCCGTCCGTGACATATCTGCCGATGTACTCCAGGAAATGGCCGCGTATTCCTGGCCGGGAAACATTCGTGAACTCGAAAACAGGATATATCGCGCGATGCTTCTGGGTGAAGGCAGCGTCCTTAAAGACCTGTATTTCGAGCGAACCGTACCATCCCCTTCGAACTCGCCGGTCCTTAGCGAGTATGTCCTCAAATCCATGCACGACAATGAACGGGACTACATATCATTTGTACTCAAACAATGCAAAGGGAAAGTGTCGGGCGTGGGCGGTGCAGCCGAAATCCTGCAACTTCCGGCTACCACGTTGTATTCTAAGATAAAAAAACTAGGAATTAAAGTGAACCAGTTCGCTTAACTACGCAGACAGCCATGTACCCGCAACATAACAGAACAGGCGTGCCATATGTCAATAAATTCCTTGCGGATTCCGGAGAATGCCTGTTAGGACTACGACGCAGCGGAATAGACATGTCGCATCCCACACAATTCAGCGAATACGCGATTTTCTTTGTCCATCAGGGCGAGGGAGTCTTTTATTCCGACTTGCTTTCCATGCCTTTCCGTGCGCCCGTTATCCTTTTCGCCTCCCCTATGCAGGTCATCGGCATACAGGAAGCTCATCCGTTGGACTATTCGTTGCTTCGTTTCCATGCTGATTTCTATTGTATCGAAAAGCACAAGGAAGAGGTCGCCTGCAACGGGGTGCTTTTCGATAATATTTATACTGAACCGTCGATAACACCTGCGGATGCCGACAACCGGAACTTTAGCATACTACTGGATTTGCTGGAACAAGAATTGCTGAAGAACGGGCCCTCAGACATAGTTCTGAAAGCTTTTCTACAGCTTTTACTGGCGAAGTCAAGCGAAGTCAGGGCCGATACTGTCGGGCAATTTTCGCCGTTTGTCCGGGACGACAAAATGGAATTGTTCCGGAAGTTGCTGGAAGAGCGGTATCGAGATCTTCGTAAGCCAGGCGATTATGCGGCACTGTTGCGCATGTCGCCCAATAATTTCAGGCGGCGATGCCTAAAATATTTCAAGAAGACGCCGTCCCGGCTCATCGCTGAAAGGATCATCCTGGCAGCGAAACAAGAATTGCACCTCACCCGAAAAAGTATCAAGGAGATTGCTTATACGCTTAAGTTCGAGGATCAATTTTATTTTAGCCGGATGTTCAAAAAGCATACACGGGTCTCACCCCAAATCTTCCGGGACAAAACAGGCATTTCGGTTGTTGCCGATTTGTCCAAAGAATAGTCTTTTTTGTCCATGTCGGAACTGCTGATCGAAGGCTACTTTTGCAACGAATTAGGCATATCGCCGATTCGACGTTCGATAATATACTTCACGCCAATTGGTTCTCGGGTCGTTTATCCGGAAACTATTTCGGCTTAAGTTAGGCGAGCCAACATTGACCGTTACAACCGACGGACTCGAATCAAAACTGCCGGTCCGTACGTGGATATTAATACTTAATCACAAGAAAATGAAAAAAACAAGAATCGGAATCATAGGTGCCAATCCGGAAAGAGGCTGGGCGTCCATGGCACACATCCCTGCGTTGAAATCGTTACCGGGGTATGAAATAAGCGCTTTGTCGAACAGGAACGCGGCGAACACCGAAATTTTAAGCAAGACATTCGGCGTGGCAAATATTGTCGCCGGAAGCGAAGAATTGGCCAAAAGCCCGGACGTGGATATGATATTGGTCGCCATTCGGGTACCGCTGCATTTCGATGCGGTGCGCACAGCCATCGAAAATGGGAAATCGGTGTTCAGTGAATGGCCTTTAGGAAAAAACCTGCAGGAGACAGAGAAACTTACCGCATTAGCTGAGGAAAAAAACGTCAAGGGATATATCGGATTACAGTCCAGATCGGTACCGGCCATACGGTTCATCAAGGATTACATCGATCAGGGGAATATAGGCGAAGTGTTGTCGACGAGTATGATTGGAAGCGGGATCATCTATGGGGAATTTACGCCTAAGGCGAATGACTATACCGTAGATCCCGTAAACGGAGCCGGGATGATAAACGTAACGTTCGGGAATGCGGCCGACGCACTTTGCTATGTGCTGGGCGAATTTTCTGAGCTGAACGCCACGACGGCCACCAGAAGAGCGACCACCACGATTGTCGAAGACGGAGATATCATCCCCATGAAAATCGCAGACCAAGTTGCTGTTACAGGCAAGTTACTTTCGGGCGCGGTCGCCAGCATCCATTTTAGGGGAGGTATGTTTCCGGGAACAAATTTTTTCTGGGAAATCAACGGCACAAAAGGGGATATACAAATCAGCGCTGCAGGCGGCAGCCTTGCGGTATTCGAACCCGAAATAAGGATAAGTGCCGGTTTGAACGGACCGATGGAACCGACGCCGGTACCTCAAAGCTATAACCTTGTATCGGATTACGGCCTGGATTACATCCCGGCCAGCGTGGGACAGAACTATATGCTGATACAGTCGGGAGAGGCTCCGACGTTCGAAGATGCCTTGCTTCGCCACAAAATGATCGATGCCGTAGAAAAGGCGGCCAGGGACGGCTCAAGCCAATCTTATCTCTGATAGGAAACAGTTAGTGGAAGACCGGGCTAACAATAGAATAACTGCAAAAAACACAATCATGAGCCTTATAAAAACAAAATTCGGATTCCAATCCAAGGCAAGCGAGATAATAGACGGAATAGATCTTTCGGGAAAGAACGTCATTGTAACCGGTGCCAATTCGGGCATCGGGATAGAGACGGCCAGAGCGATGGCTCAGGCCGGGGCATCGGTAACGCTGGCTGTCAGAGACATATCGGCCGGGGAAAAAGCCGCCCGGGAAATAAGGTCAACGACGGGCAATCGTGATGTCGAGGTGCGCCACCTTGACCTTAGCCGTCTGGAATCGGTAAATGAGTTTGTCGGGCAATGGACCGAGCCGCTGCATGTCCTTATCAATAATGCCGGAGTCATGGCCCTGCCCGAACTCCAAAAAACCTCATTCGGGATAGAAATGCAATTCATGACCAATTACCTGGGGCACTTCGCACTGACGAGGGGCTTGCATCCCTTCCTTCGGCAGACGGTTTCGGCGAGAGTCGTAATGGTAAGCTCCAGCGGCCACCTTTTATCGCCTGTCGTTTTTGGCGACGTGAATTTCGATTTCCGCCCGTATGACGCCTGGAACGCGTATGCGCAATCGAAGACGGCCTGTATCTTGTTCGCGATCGAGGCCGATAAAAGATGGGCTGACGACGGAATCAGGGTGAATGCGTTGAACCCGGGCGCGATCCAGACCAATCTGCAAAAATATGTAGGCGGCAAACTGCAGTCTAAGCCGGAATTCCATAAGACACCGCAGCAGGGAGCGGCGACATCGGTATTATTGGCGGCGTCACCCCTATTGGATGGTATAGGCGGCCGTTATTTCGAGAATTCGAACGAGGCTCCCACCGTTTACAAACGGCCTGCGATTTTTGAGGGTGTTGCACACTACGCTTTGGATAAGGAGGAGGCATCTAAGCTATGGAACGTATCTAAGGATTTCATAAGGGTATAAAGAGGTGGAACGTTGGCCGAACGTGTCCATAACCGGCGACGGCCCGACCTGAAAAGTGTAGAAAACACAGAGTTCGGGAATGGAAGTGGTCGCGGCAAGTTAGCGCAATGTAAGTTAGTGATAGTCTAATCGCCTTCTTCGTTCCGATAGTGTCATTGTGTATGCTTCGCAAGTAAGGAAGGCGTACTGTTTTTTGAAGCGGATGTTTTTCGATCGGTAAATGAAAACGTCATCCGATATATCCCGATACCAAACATTATCGTCATCGAACATATCACCGCCTTTGGCTTTCCCGGATGGGCCGAACATCGCAGTCATCTCGGCGACGGTAAATTTGAAATCATCCAATAAAAAATAGATTCCCGTAACGCGGTCATTCTCAAATTTGATCCCCGAACCGACAGCTTTGAGCCGAATGACGAATTCATCCGCTTTATCCAGCCTGAGCTGCTCGATTCCAAGCGGATCGAATATAGAGGCAAACTTGTAGTAGGAATCGCCGAGTTTCACGCCATGTATCGAAATCGTGTCGGCGTCGATATCGGGATTCCTGAAAAACAACAGATTTTTTAAAATGTCGTCGCGGCTTTTACGGAAAACATATTATGATATAAAAACAAACGCTTCCTGTTTCATTTCAAAGCGATGATCAGGAAGCTTCATATGGCTAAGTGATTTTTATATGGAACAACCTCGGTCCGGAATTTAGCTTTCCTTTTTTATCGGTCTCGGCAAAATAAACCACAAAAAAATCATTACGCTTGTCCGATCTGAACTTGGCGATCATGCTTTTCATATCTATTTTGATCAATTTGTATTTGTCTTTTCATATCAGGGTCAAAATGTGGTTTTTTCCTTCCACCACGACACTCAGTTCGTATGTGCATTCATGGCAAGGCATGTCGTCACCATATTTGATTGCCAGGTAATCGCCTGTTTTGTAATCCGATGCCTTGATCCGGATTTCTTTTGAACCCGTATTCGCGTTGGATTGTTTGAGCAGTTTATTGTTGTAGTATACATCCCAGGTCGTGATCGTGTCTGCTTTTACGGCATACGACACAATCAAGAGCAATAGAGAAATACAGATTTTCATTAGCTGTTGTTTTTTAATCAATCCATCATCTGAGGCTGCGCCCGTCAATCTTCAACGGCGGAAATCGTGATGGGTCGCAGTTATTTCATTCAAACACTTTTATATAACCGATCGAATCCCATCGCGCCTTGTTATCGATAAATTTAAAAGCCCCGATGCTCATCAGTAATGTATCCGACAGTTTCGGATTTTTTAAATGAACTATCCCGTGCTCACCTACCGAATCCGGCGCAGATGGATTTAAGATGTGATAGACTACTAAATTATGGTTCGTCCTGTCGGTATGGGAAACCTGATACGGATAGTTTGTTTTTCCCAAATCGAAATTGCTTTTGGCGGAACTGAAATAACCGTATTTATATCCTCTTTCGATAAAAAAATCGAGGGAATCGAAATCGATCGAATCAACTTCGGTGTACGCAATGAAATGCAGTTTCTTTTCAAATGCTTCCCTGTATTTTGATTCGGATACGTCGCCCCACGAATTCCGTCGGTATATTTCTTTTTCGTATCCGTGATAGCCCATAAACCAATTCAGCAAAGGAAGCAGGACAAGCGGAACGAAAATGATGACCGCCACAATCGTCAATCCTTTTTTGAACGACTTTTTATATTCGTTTGTTGTAGGTTCCATTAGACTGTCGAATTGACAAAGGCCATGTAATAATTTATGCAATGCAGGGTCGTCAACAGTAAAACTTCGTTGTTGTCAAATTCGTCGAATTCGCCTGAAGTCTCTATGTTGAAGTCAAACGTCAGTTTACTCCATTTAAAATTGGTTTCCACGGCCAATAATTCTTTGTCATGTATGTCGACCAGGACATATTTGCTGCTCAGAAGGCCTTTTAACCTGAGCAGGTATTTCTTTTCGCTTTCGATGAAGTTAATGACAATTCCTTTCCAGCCCATTTCAAAGTAGAGTATCGTTTTGTCACCTTTTCTTAATTCGATCTTGGAATCCCAGAATCCTTTCGGTTCAAGTGTATAAATGGATCCGTCGGCAAGAGATACTTCAGCTTTGAACGAGTACCATTTTGAATATTTCAGTTCGCCGATAAGAACATCGCTTTTTGACAAGCTGAAATTTCTCGAGTCGGTGGAGTTTACCTTGTAATGTCCCATGTCGTCTTTTTACTATCTGTGCTTCTCATAAATTTCCGTTTGCTTGCCCTGCAAAATCTCGACGAATTCCAATAACCGTTTGTCTTTGATTTCCTCGGTTTTTATATTGATGAACGACAGATCGCCTTCTGTGGTTTTAACCGTCAGGAATTCGTCGGGATCGTCAATGTAGGCGGTGCTTTTGTTGCTTTTGAGCGTTTTCAGGTCGGCAACGGTAATGTTTTTGGTCAGGGAATCCCAAAGGCCGCTTTTATTCTTTTCGATGAAGTCCAGCTTCTTCGGGGCATCCCTATATTGTGTTATGAGGGAATCCCTGGTAACCCTTAACGTTACGTAAATTCCCAATTCGCCTCCGCCCGAAGCACATGAAATTTCGGTGAGCTGCTGTGATCTTGAAGAACAGCTCAAACACATCGCGATCGCAGCGAAAGGCAAAACTTTATTTTTGAAAAGTGATTTCATAGGATGCATTTACGGTCATTATTCTTTGTTTCAGCGTCCGAAGCGACATTCCTAGCCGAACAACCCAAGATAGATCAATAGCAACGTAATCGTATCAAAAATGGAATGCGACAATATCGTGCTCCATAAATTCTCTTTCGAATATTTGAAAACCAGGCTCCAATAAAGACCTCCCAACGTGGCCGCAGCGACTCCGAAGATGCCTTGCTGCCAATGGTACACCCCAAACAGCACACTCGTAAAAAAGGCGCTTAGCCAAAAGGAATTCGAATATTTTTTGAAAGTGGAATGGATGAAACCGCGAAAGACCACTTCTTCATAAAATCCTCCGACCACCCATGCTGCGACGATCGTTATGATAAGGTTGGAAATGTTGTTCCGAATAAAATCATATTCCGTGTAGTCCGGAACCGTGAAAAAAAAGGAAATAAGCGGCGCGAAAACCCATCGCATGAACGCTACCCAAATGAGTGCGGAAATAATCCCAACTACAATAGTCTTTGAGGTCATCCCGCGTTTGAGTAGGCCGATGTCCGCCAAATTCCGGCCGCTTCGCTTTAATACGACCACAAGCACGAAAAAACAAATTATCGCGTACGAATAAAAAGGAAGCGGGACGAAATGCGGAAAAAGCACCAGAAACAGCACGGTTCCGAAGTCAGTCAGTATTTCTTTTGCTTTTTTTTTCGACATAATTTGAAAAAAATGGAGAATCCGGAAAGGGTTCCTATGCGTGAAGATACGAAGTTCTGGAAAGCTCCCAGACATCGATCGATTCCTATCTCGCTAACCTGAATACAATCAAATCCCGATTCCCTACATCACTATCCTCCAATTCCTCAAAGCCTAATTTAAGGAGAAGTCCGGTCGAACTTTTGTTGTCTTTATGCGTCACGGTATCCACCGTTTTCAATCCAAGCGTTTTACCTGCAAATCCGATTATTTTCTGCGCAGCCTCAATCATGAATCCGTGCCCTTGGTATTCGGTCAAAAGCTCGTATCCGATTTCACATTTCTTCCCATCGTTTGAAAATTCGAACAGACAAATAGTACCGATCAATTTTTCATCACCGATTCTTGTAATTGCCCAATAAAAAAGTCCGTCGCCTCCGTTTTCAATTATGCTTTGGATGAAGGTTGAAGCGTCTTGCAGTGTTTTACTTGGTTTTCTGTCGAGAAATTTATTGATTTCGGGATCCGAACGCAATTGCAAAATTCGTTCGGCATCAGTTTGCGAAAGTTGCCGAAGCGTCAATCTTTCGCTAGTCAATATCGGGAAAGGCTTTGATTCTTTGTTCATTTTGCGGATGGGTTTTCAGCGATGACACATCACTTTATCATAAAGCTCTTTTACTTGGGTGTCGCCGAATCCATAAATGGCTTCCCTTCTCCAAAACTCTTTGCATACTTCGTGAAAGTCGGTCGAACTATTTTTAATTATGTCTTCCAAAACTCGTTCAGGCCTTGCTTTCGTACCCTCTTTCGGGAAACGCCCGATATGCGCTTCCACTACTTCCCGTAAATAAGGAAAAGCAGAAGATCGATGTGTCGCAAGCCGGGCCAATTGCTCGAGGGCGCCGTTTTTATAAGCCGTCCATAAGTCATCCGCTAATTGCAGATCATTATCGTTTAAAAGGATTCTGTCGGAAAAACAAACTTGAAGTTGATCGGAATCGGCCGGTCCGAACCCGTTCCAAAAATGCTTGCTGCTGCTGTCCAGATAAGATGTGTAAACCGCATACACTTTTTTCTTTGCCGAAAAACTATTGATGACCCAAATGACAAACCACATGTTTACCTGGCAAAACAGGTCGTACTCAAACCAAAGATTGAATTCGGAATCCTCGGGAGCATTCCTTATTTTTTCAAATTCACTTACCACTTTGTCGTGATACTCCGATTCTGTCGATTGCAGGTATTCAGCCCTTGAATGCCAGAAGGCGTGCAGGTCATTTCCCGACAAGTCTCCGTCAATAAGCGCTTCCCTGACAACGATTATGTCTCCTTCGATTTTACTGTCGGGAAAACTATAAGCAAGCGCATCACCGTTTAGAATATTGTAAATCATGATGCTGACGAAGTTAAGAAAAGATTCGTTCGCGTGAACTGGAGACGAGCCGCGGTTAACAGCAGATTACTGACTTATTTCCAGAAGTATTTTGGTAGCTTTCTTTCTAAATTCGTTCGAGTGCTTGTCCATCTGGTCTTCCAGACAAAATTTTAGCTCGTTTTTGAGTTCAGGGTATTTTTTTGTGAGTTTGAACAGCACCGAAAGCGATCTGGATTTGATCGTGACATTCGTATCGGCAGACAAAAGCCATTTGAACGACAAGTCGATCGCTTTTCCTTCATTTTCGGGAGGAACGCCTGCGATCAGCCAAAAATTGGCAAAGGACATTTTGTAGATAGGATTGACCTGGTCACAAAAATCCAATAAAAAAGGAAGTTCGACAAATAACGTATTCGGATTTGACATTCCGATCCTTCCCAACAGCCACAGAAACCGAGAGGCGATTTTCTGTTCGCCTTTCAATAATCCCGAAAGATCTTTGATGGCTATGCTTTTTTCGATAATGGCAGTCGCCCATACTTTTCTTTGGTCTTCAGTGCTTGTCGGCAGCGAAGATTCGAGCTCCTTGTAGAAATCGATAGGTGAAAATTTAAGGCTCATTTTAATTTGCGGTTCATTCGTCGGCTATATCTTTCTCTTATCGCTTTCGATCGCGATGAACTCGGGCAAATATTCGGGCGTACATCCTTTCGATACCATCTTGCTCTTGTAAAGGCCAGTTCGCTCGCCAAGCGCTACGCAACGGTTCCGATACTTCTTATCATAAACGCCAATCCAGCCTGCGGTAAAATTCATGGCCCATTGCACTTCGGGCGCTTCATTTTCGATTTTACTTTCGATGGCGGACAATATGTTTTCCGTGTCGTCAGGCGGGACTTGTCCGACCCATCTCAATCTTCCCTGGTAATACCAAAACACGCGTCTTTGGAGTGAGGAAAGGCTATTTTCCCAAGATTGGATCAACTCGATCGTCTTCTTGTTTTTAGTAAGCTGATTGGCCATCAACCAATCCGTCAAATGATTGCGCTCATCGAACGGATGAGTTCGTATATCGCGGTCCAGTTTGTCGATCGATTCCTGCGAAAGAAGCTTGTTATCCATAATCAGGATGGACAATTGCCTCGGCAAAAACGTTCCTGAATCCCAAAGTTCCATTGCCAGCACATGATCTTTTTTGATTTCGGCGGCAATTTTCCTTAAGTCACCGAGTTTGGTTTTGTCGTCTATTCGACTTAAAATGTTTTCCGCTTTTGGAGAAAGTGCCATAGGTGCCTTATTGGATCAAATTTGCTACGGTTGATAAATGTATGAACTTTCCCCGATTCGTATTCACATAAATTTTCGGGGCCAGAAGATTCGGCGCAGCGTCGGCCAAGCAACAAAAAAACCGCAACAGCGGCTTTCTTATCATCCAACTATCTGGCATTTATCCCTTATTTACGTCCCTAAACAACATCATCGCCCCGATTTTTCCCGAAGCTCCGTCATAAAAACCAGTCTCATGCGCAAATTCCTTCGGATTGCGGAACGTGCCCAATAAAATATCGAACAACGGCAAGTCGGAATAATTGAACGCGTGCACCCCTTTTTCATGATGTACCGAATGCGATTCGGGCCGCTGGAAAATATAGCCCATCCATTGAGGCGTCCTGATGTTGGTATGTTGGATGACGGCCAAAAACGTCGCACCGTAAATCGCGTAAATCGTCGCCTGGGGCGTAAAGCCTCCAATCCAGACCAACGCGAGGCTCGTAAGAAAAGTGAACCCAATCATGTCCATCGGGCTGAAAAAGAAAGTCCCGTACGTATCCACGCGCTCGGCACTGTGGTGCATCTGATGAAAAACCCGCCACAACACATTGTTCTTGTGCATGGCGCGATGCCAAACATACACGCCGAACTCATAAATCAACAAAGCCACTAACGCACCCCAATAATCGCCGAGCCCAGACATATCGATGATTTGGTAGCCTGAGAGGAAATCGTTCCAGATCAGCGGCAGGTAAGACGAGAGGAAAAAATAAACCACAAAAGCCACGATTCCCTTGAGTTTCCAATATCGTATTTTGGGCAAAGGCCGTCCCGGGAATACGGCTTCGGCCACCATCAGGCACAAAAATATACCGATTACGATTATCGACGCCGGATCGTTGAGTATCTGCCACGGATTCGGAAGGTTGGATAATTTTTCTATCATCACATTGAATTTTTAGAAGTATCTCATGTTTGTAAGGGATTCCGATCGGAACTGAATTGACTTGTAGAAAACGAACATTTCGAAATCTGATGAAAGTTACAAATTTTACACAACAACTTAAAAATCAACACACTATATTTTGTATTCTAAAAAGAAGGGCAGCCAATCACCGCCCTTCCACAACAGTCTAAACGAAACCTCAACGCAACTGACGGAACGCCGTACGAAGCTCGTTGACAAGGATCGCAGGTTGTTCCCAAGCCGCGAAATGTCCGCCTTTGGCCACTTTGTTATAGTGGATCAGGTTCGGATACGCCTCTTCTGCCCAATTTCTCGGACATTGGTAAAGCTCATCGGGGAAAGCACTTACCGCTACAGGCACTTTTACGCCTTTGGGACTGAAATACGCGAATTTGTTTTCCCAATAAAGTCGTGACGCGGACACACCTGTATTGGTCAGCCAGAACAAAGTCACGTTGTCCAGCACGTCATCGGGCGTAAGGCCTTCCTGTTGTCCTGCAAAAGAACGTGCGATCAATTCAAGGCTTCTGGCGTCGTGATCGATAAGGAAAGTCGCCAATCCGACCGGAGAATCGGTAAGACCTACCAAAGTTTGCGGGCGGCTCGCCATGTAAAACGCATAGAACACATGCCTGTAAACGAACTCGAGCTGATCGTATGCATAGCGTTCTTCTGCCGAAAGGTTGGCCGGAGCCGGTTCACTTGAAAAGGCCGCCTTATCCAAAGCAGCAGGAACCGCACCGGGCATGTTGGTGTGTATGCCCATGAGCCCCGGAGGCGCAAGAACCCCGATCTGGTCGGTCACGAGCGCGCCCCAGTCACCGCCTTGGGCAAGGAACTTGTTGTAACCCAATCGTTGCATGAGTTCGCTCCAGGCCGATGCGATGTGATCTGGTCCCCAACCTGTGTTGGTCGGTTTGCCCGAAAAACCGTAACCCGGCATAGAAGGGATCACGACATCGAAAGCGTCTTCTGCCTTGCCGCCGTATTTGACGGGGTCGGTCAACGGTCCGATGATTTTCATCTGCTCGATCACCGATCCGGGCCAACCGTGCGTAATGATGATCGGCAACGCATTGGCCTCTTTCGACTTGACGTGCACGAAATGGATGTCGAGACCGTCGATCGTAGTGATGAACTGCGGATAGGCGTTCACGCGGTCTTCAAATCCGTCAAGATCGTAATCGTTTGCCCAATATTCTGTGAGCTGCTTGATCGTTTTGAGAGGCACGCCTTGCGAAAAATCGTTTACCGTTTCCTTTTCGGGGAATTTGGTCGCGGCGATGCGGCGGCGCAGGTCGTCGAGTTCGCTTTTGGAGAAACTTGCCCTGAACGGACGGATTTCGGTGGCCTCCATCGTCATTGTGTTTTCTGTACTTTTCATTGTTTTCATTTTTAAATTGTTATTGAATAATTCTCATGAGATCTTTTTGTCGTACGCAGTTTTCGCAACGCGTTCCGAAGCTCGTCCACGAAGATTTCGGGCTGTTCCCATGCAGGGAAATGGCCGCCTTTCTCAAGCTTGTTGTAATGGATAAGATTCGGATAAGCAACCTCTGCCCAACTTTTCGGACATCGATACAGCTCATCGGGGAACACGCTTACAGCAACAGGCACTTCAATGCCTTTGGGACTGAAATACGGCAGCTTGTTTTCCCAATAAATACGACCGGCCGAAACCGCGGTATTCGTGAGCCAGAACAACGAGAAATTGTCTAGCAGGTCATCTCTCGAAATGCCTTCCTCCACCCCATCGAAAGCGCGCTGTATGAGCTCGAGCCCGCGAGCATCGAAATCGGCCATGAACGCCGCCATTCCGACGGGAGAATCCGCCAAAGCCGCCAAAGTCTGAGGGCGACTCGCCATATAATGGGCGTAATAAACCCGTTTGTACACGAAAGCCAAGTCTTCGTAAGCCTGTCTTTCTTCAGATGGAATTTCCGATGGCAAAGCTTCTCCGAATGCGGCCGCACGATCTATATAAGCAGGCACGGCTGCGGGCATATTGGTATGCAATCCTATGAGTTCCGGTGGCGCAAGCACGCCGATCTGTTCGGTGATAAGCGCGCCCCAATCGCCACCTTGAGCTACAAACCGGTCATAGCCGAGGCGTTTCATAAGTTCGATCCAGGCCGAAGCGATACGCGTAGGATTCCAGCCCGTAGCATTGGGCTTGCCTGAAAAACCGAAACCCGGTATCGACGGGATGATGACGTCAAACGCATCCTCGGCCTTACCTCCATACGAAGTCGGATTGGCCAGCGCACAAATTATTTTCATCTGATGGAGCACCGATCCGGGCCAACCATGCGTAATGATGATCGGCAACGCGTTGCGTTCTTTGGCGCGTACATGGATAAAGTGAATATCCAAACCGCCTATTTCGGTAACGAACTGCGGATAAGCGTTAAGTTTCCTTTGCAGTTTCCCGAAATCATAGTCGTTGGCCCAATACTTCGCGATAGCCTTGACGGTCT
This sequence comes from Flavobacterium agri, assembly GCF_013401995.1. Lineage (GTDB taxonomy): Bacteria > Bacteroidota > Bacteroidia > Flavobacteriales > Flavobacteriaceae > Flavobacterium > Flavobacterium agri. The sequence continues at coordinate 367,832 of NZ_JACBJI010000001.1, read as the reverse complement.
TGAGCGGAATGCCTTGTGAATTGTCGTCGACGGTTTCCTTTTCGGGGAATCTCGTTGCAGTAACCCGTTGGCGCAGGTCGTCAAGGTCGTTTTGTAAAAATTGTACCTCGAACGGACGTATGGCCTGCGGATCATCGACCGTCGGCACAATTGTAGTTTGAGCGGTTCTCATGTCGATTGTTTTTAGATTTATCGACAATCAGCCTTTTACCGGTTTGCGCAATTTTCCGAAAGCGGCACGCAATTCCTCCACGAAAAGTTTGGGTTGTTCCCAAGCCGCAAAATGGCCGCCTTTCCCTACTTTGTTATAATAGATGAGGTTCGGATAAGCTTTCTCTGCCCAACTTTTGGGAGCCGCATAGATTTCGTCGGGGAACACGCTCACGGCAACCGGGATTTTTACGTTCTTGGGCGCGAAGAAGGCCAGTTTGTTTTCCCAATAAAGACGCGATGAGGACACGGCCGTGTTCGTAAGCCAGTACATAGAAACGTTGTCGAGCACGTCATCGGGTGAAAGCCCTTCTTTTTGTCCGGCGAAAGAACGCGCGATCATCTCGAGGCTCAAAGCGTCGTGGTCGAGCAAAAAAGTCGCAAGCCCGACCGGCGAATCAGACAAGGCCGCCAACGACTGCGGACGGTTTGCCATTTCGAGCGCATAGGCCAATCCCGATTTATAAAAGAAAGCGAGTCGTTCGTACGCATAGCGTTCATCGGCAGAAAGACCCGACGGCATCGGTGCTCCCGTAAAAGCCGCCTTATCGATTTCGGGTGGGACGGCTCCCGCCATGTTGGTATGGATGGCGACCAGTTCGGGCGGTGCCTGTACGCCCATCATATCTACGATTAGCGCACCCCAGTCGCCGCCTTGGGCAAGAAATTTTTTATATCCGAGACGTTTCATGAGTTCGGTATACGCGCTTGCGATGCGTTCCGGTCCCCAACCCGTAGAGGTCGGCTTGCCCGAAAAACCATAACCCGGCATGGACGGAATCACGACATCGAACGCATCTTCGGCCTTGCCTCCATACGCTTTCGGATTGGTCAGCGGGTCAATGATCTTCATGAGCTCTATCGTAGAACCGGGCCAACCGTGCGCAAGGATCAAAGGCATCGCTTTAGGTTCTTTGGAGCGCACGTGGATGAAATGGATGTCAAGCCCATCAATGTTCGTAATGAATTGCGGATAGGCGTTCAATTTCGCTTCAAGTTTGTCAAGGTCGTAGTCGTTGGCCCAGTACTCGGTCAATTCCTTGATGGTCTTTAGAGGCACGCCTTGCGAAAAGTCGTTGACGGTTTCCTTTTCGGGGAGCTTCGTGCTCTTTATGCGATGTCGCAAATCGTCAAGGTCGGCCTTGGAAAAGCTCACTTTAAAAGGACGGATCTCGCCGGAGACGGCACTCGCCGCCAAAGCCGTGTTCTGTGCCATGCAAATGGGCGCGGCAAGCAATAGTAAAAGCTGGATCAATCTGTGTCGGAAGGCCATTTTGCATCCGATCTTTTCGGTAATCGTTTTCATTTGTCTTGAATATTTAAGTTGAACATAAGGTTGGCTCGGTCAAAGCCGATTTGGTGAAGTCCAACTTGATGCCAGCCAAAAAATCGATTATGGAAAAACGGATAAGGAATCTCTGCAAAACCCTTATCAACAAAGGCTAAAGCGTATAGATATTTTTTTCCGCAAGGAATCTGGAAGCATAAAACGCACAACGAAAATTCGCGGTAGGTTCGCTAAACAGCGAAAAAAACGATGTCGCAAAAACCGATAAACCAGAGACGTCCACATTCGCATCCAGCGACTGAAAAACATCGGATAACAAAGCTGTGATGGGTATTTTTTCACTAATTTTAAGACCCTATGTAATGCCCGGACAACCTCTTCTCTGCCACAACGATAAATGAGTAGTTTAACCCATATTCATGCGTCATGTCCAGAATCTTACTTCCGATTATTTTTTGGATTGGAGCGGTTTCGTTTGTGTTTTGCCAAAACGCCGATTCGCTTTCGAACAAGGAATTGCGCAAACTTCTCGTAAAGACAAAACCCGATTCCACACAAGTCGATGTCTTGTTGCGGCTTGGCGGGAACTACTTTTCGGAATCCAACAAAATAGCCAAACCCAAAGCCTTGGACAGTTCGTTTTTCTATACCAAAAAAGCCGAAAAACTCAGCGAGGAACTTCATTACAAAACCGGATTGGGCAAGGGCTACACGCTTTTGTCGCGCATAAACAAACGAAAAGCACGTCATGAAAACGTAGCCGAAAGACAACGGATTTATGCCCAGGCCGAAGAACTTGCCCAAAAAGCCGTCGACCTGTTCGAGCCGCACCAAAAATCGCAGTTGGCCGACGCCTACATGGGGTTGTTCTACGCCAAAATCAATTTGAGGGAAGCGCCCGAAGTCGCGATGACGGCACAAAAAGCCGCCGACCTGTACCGAAGCGAGCACGAATTCAAAAAACAGGCCTATGCGATGAGCCGTGCGGCAGAATTCATCGCCAAAGCCGGCCGCATGCAGGAAGGACTTGACCTGTTCAAGAAGAGCCTCGACGTTTACGCGATGATTGAGGAAGAAAAAGTGCAGTTCGTATACGCCTGGATGAGCATACTTTACGATACGATGGGCCAATACGATGCCGCCGTCGATTATGGGCTGCGCGCCATGCGTCTTGCCGAAAAATATTCGGATGACAGCCAGGACGCGGTCATGATCTACAACTATGCGGGAATTGCAAATTTTCATGTACGCGATGTGGACCGTGCCTTGCAAAGCTTCTCGAAAGCCCACGAGATTTCACTGCTGTACAACGATTTCGGGGCGACGATGCAACTTGAGGGCAACATACTCGAATTGTACATGCAAAGCCAACGCAAGGATGAGGCATTGATGTTCCTCAAAAACATCGACCGTCATTTCAACAGATTGCCGCCCGAATACCAGATGATCACCAGAAGCGTACTGATCAGGAACTTCCTAACTCTAAAAGATTATGAAGGCGCAGGAAAGTATATCGAAATGGCCATATCCGAATCGGATGGACTCGCACCCGATGCGGTCGGACAGGAATCGCTTTATCCGCCGATCATCGAATACCTGTATGCCACCAAGCAATACGAACGCGCCCGATCATACGGCCAGCGCTACAAAAAATTCAACGCGAAAATCAAAAGCCCCGAAATTGAGGCAAGTATAGCGCATCTTTTCTTTAGATTGGATTCCATCAAAGGCGATTACGAGACATCGCTCGCCCATCTCAAAAAGGAAATGGCCATACGCGAAACCATGCTCAACAAAGAGAAGACCAAACAAGTGGCCGAGATGCAGGTAAAATACGAGACCGAAAAAAAGGAAAAAAGCTTGTTGCAACTGCATCGCAAAAACGAAATCCAGCAGGCGCATATCTCGAAAGCGACGCAAATGCGCAATATCGGTTTGGGCGCCATCGGGCTTTTGTTGATGATTGTTTTTTTTGTTTATAGGCGTTATCGCATCAACCGGCGCATCAAAAACGAAATCGGACTCAAGAACGATACGCTCCAAAGCCTGCTCAAGGAAAAGGAATGGTTGCTCAAGGAAATACACCACCGCGTCAAGAACAACCTGCAAGTGGTGATGAGCCTGCTCAATACGCAATCTCATTTCCTTAAGGACGAAAAGGCCAAAGCGGCGATCGCGAACAGCCAACACCGCATCCATTCTATGTCGCTGATCCATAAAAAGCTGTACCAATCCGATACGATGACGACGGTGGACATGCGGCTTTACATCAAGGAATTGGTAGAGTATTTCAAGGCTACGTTCGATACAGGCCAACGCATCAGGTTCGTTACCGAAGTCGACCCCGTCGAACTCGACACCACGAAAGCCGTTCCTTTAGGGCTCATCCTGAACGAAGCCGTGACCAATGCGATCAAACATGCGTTTCCCGATGACGCCGCCGGCACGATTTCCATTTCGTTGAAAAACGAAAATGACCTTATCAAACTGGAAATAAAGGACGACGGCATCGGCATTCCCGATTATTCTCCGGAAAAAGAATTGCCGTCTCTTGGCATGAGACTCATAAAAGGTTTCGGAAAGGAACTCGGCGGCAATCTTCTGTTCGAAACGGCAAGCGGCGTGAAGATTTCGGTTTCCTTCCGCAACGCTATCAAACCGATTCCCCAAGAACTCGTAGAGGAAAACCTATCGACGGCTATAGACCAAAGTGCAACGACATGAAACGAAACGAAAATATGGCAAAAAAGAAAATCCTTATTGTCGAAGACCAGTTCGTCGAGGCATACGACCTACAGCTTATCCTTGAAAATGCGGGCTATGAAGTAGTCGGGATCGCGTCCGACACAAAAGAAGCCATACAACTGGTCACCGAAAAGAAACCCGATCTGGTGTGTCTCGATATTTTCCTGCACGGAAAGGAAACCGGGATCGACCTGGCCGTAAAACTCAGGGAAAGCCATATCGGTTTCATTTACATTTCGGCCAATTCGGGCAAGAACATCCTGGATCGCGCCAAAGAAACGCAGCCTTATGGTTTCATCGTAAAGCCTTTCCGCGAAAAAGACGTACTGACTACATTGGAAATTGCGTGTTACCGACATACGCACAGTCTCGAGTTCGTGCTGCGCCAGATCGGATTTTTGCAGGAAAGTGTAGAAACGGCATTAAAGAACGCGAAGAACCGTGAAGAAGCGACGTTGCATTTGGGCAAAACCCTGCAGCAATTCATTCCTTTCGATTATATGACGTTCGGTAAAATAGGCGAAATGGGACAGGAAACCGTGAGCTTGTTGCATGGCAATTTCGAAAAATACCAAATCGTTCCTCCCTCTTCCTTCACAACGGACCACGAAACCACGATACCGCAATGGAAAGAACCTAGCATCATAGAAAACGGTACTTTTGCCGGAACTTGCAAAGATTTCGCACCGGTTCGCATGGTGGCCGAATCGTTCGGGATGCGCGCGCTTCTGGCCGTACCCATTTCTTTAACGCATGGCGACATTTACCACTTCCTGTTCTATTCGAGGCAAAGCGATGCGTATACCAATGAGCATCTTTTTTTGGTTTCCGGTATTTTGGGCACGCTTGCCAAATTCGCCGAAAAAGTACGCACGTTCCCTACATCAAAACAAAAACCCAAAAAGACCGATGAGCCGCAACCCGAAACGACGACATCGCATTTTGAAGGAATGATCGGTTCGAGCAAAAAAATGATCACGGTGTTCAACTACATCAAAAAAGTGGCTCCGTCGGATACTTCGGTGCTTATCCTCGGCGAAAGCGGCACAGGAAAAGAAAAAGTAGCCAAGTGCATACACGATCTGTCGCCAAGGAAAAACCATCCGTTCGTGGTCATCAACTGTGGCGCGATTCCCGAAAAACTGGCCGAATCGGTTTTGTTCGGGCATGAGAAAGGCGCTTTTACGGGTGCCGACGACAAACATATCGGCAAATTCGAACTCGCCGACAAAGGCACCATCTTCCTTGACGAGATCGGTGAAATGCCGATAGATCTGCAGGTAAAATTGCTGCGCGTGCTTCAGGAAATGGAAATAGAACGCGTCGGCGGAAAGCTCCCGATAAAAATCGACACGCGCGTCATCGCGGCCACGAACAAGAACCTTGAAGAAGAAGTAGCCGCCGGAAGATTCCGCATGGATCTGTATTACCGGCTTTACATTTTCCCGATAACCGTACCTGCACTTCGCGAACGCAAAGACGACATCGCCGCGCTGGCCGATCATTTCATCGACTTGTACTGTTCCAAAATGGGCCGCGAGAAACTGTCGATTTCAGAAGAAATACACCAGGAAATCGTTTCCTACCAATGGCCCGGCAACATCAGGCAATTGGAACACCTGATACAAAGAAGCATCCTGCTTACCGAAGGCAACACCATCACCGAAATCGACATCCCGGCTTCGCAAAACTATGATCCAGAACCTGAAATGCCTTTTGGAATAAAGACGATCGTAGAGAACGAACGCGATTACATTTCAGCCATTCTCAAAAAGTGCAAAGGGAAAATTTATGGCAGTGGCGGAGCTGCAGAACTGCTCAACATCCCACCGTCTACGCTGAATTCAAAAATTAAGAAGCTGGGTATCCAGCTCAAAGCTTTTTAGCGGATTCAAGAATCTAAGTCAACGGCAACCTGAACCAAAAGCTGCTGCCCAATCCCAAATCGCTCTCTACGCCTATCGCACCGCCTTGCGCTTCTATGAATTCGCGGCTTATCGCCAATCCTAAACCTGTACCCGATTTCGATTTTCCCGGAACCTGGAAATACCGGTCGAAAATACGCGATTGGTATTTCGGGTCGATGCCTTGGCCGTTGTCTTTTACGATTACCGAAACGAAATCGGATTCTACATTCGCCGTTACCAAAATTTGCGCTTTTTCGGAAGAATAACGGATCGCGTTCGTGAGGAAATTGATCAACACCCACGACGTTTTGTCTTTATCCGCGCGGATTTCGGGCAAATAGAATGCCTCATAAACGATCGAGATCTCTTTTTGGTCGGCTTGAGTCTTCACGGCTTCGAGTGCCATCGATACGATATCGGCAACCGCACATTTCCCGATCGCGAGTTGGATATTTCCCGTCTCGAGCTGCGACATCTCAAGCAATTCACCCGTAATCTTCAACAGGCGTGCGCTGTCTTCGCGTATGCTTTCGAGCAGTTGTTTTTGATCGGAGTTAAGTTCGCCGTTGCGTTCGTTCTGAAGCAAATCCAGGCTCAATTTTATGGCCGCTATCGGCGTTTTGAGCTCATGGGAAACCGTCGCTATGAAATTCGTCTTGGCGAAATCGAGTTCCTTGAAAACCGTGATGTTCCTCAGGATGATGAAATTCCCGATCTCGACGGATTGCTCCTCACCTGTCGGCACGATACTGATGTCGACGTTTTCGCGCTCGAAGTAACTTTCCTTTCCGTTGGCGTAGATTTTCATCGGATGCGCTTTCGGGCTTTCGAATTCGTTTACGATCAGCGACTTGAGCAAATCATTCCTCAAAGCTACTTGTGCAGCCGGTTGCCCGACAATCTCTTCGGCTTTCAATCCCATGATTTTCAATGCTTCGCTATTGGCCGACAAGATGCGTCCTTCGTTGTCGAGGCCGATTACCGGATCGTGCATGTTGTCGAGCAAAGTTTCGATGCGCTTTTTCTCGATGAGCAGCTTGTTGAGGTTGCTGTCGTTGAATTCCTGAAGTTTCTGCGCCATCGCATTAAACGATTTGGCCAGGTCGCCGAATTCGTTGGCATCGGAAAAATTCACACGCTGACGATAATTCCCTTTAGCGATTTCCCTGATGCTCTGGGTGAGTTCGCGAATCGGATTCGCGATATGGTTCGGCAGGTTGACCATAAGGTTGAACGCGATCAAAAAACACAGACAGCCCGCGATCGCAATGACCCAATTGGCGGTTTCTGCGGTGTTTTGGGCCATATCCGACTTTTTCTTGAGCGCATCCATATTGAGCTTCATGACTTCGAAAATCCCTTGACGGATGACGGTCTTCACGGACCCGTCGGTCGGATTCCGTTTGAGGTCGGCAAAATTAGCCTCGACGTCTTTGGTCGCTTTTTCCTCTCCGGCTTCGGTGATGTTCGCCAACTGACGCGTCAGGTTGTGTTCAAAAACCGCGACCGATGCGGCATTTCCGGAATCCATATCATCGAGCGCCGACAGCATTTTGCGCGAATATTCGAGCGTATTGTAATTGGCCTTGAGGATGTTCTCGGTGTCGCGTTTGATCGCGAAAATATAATACGAGCCGAGGATCGTAAGCAGCAAAATCAGTGTGAACAACAGCCCGACGGCAAGATTGAGTTTGGTTTTGGTTTTCATGACAAGATGACTAAGTCGACATTCGAGCGCGACAATCTGTTGAGCAACCTGTTGAAGATCGTCGTACTCAAAATTACTTTAAACAATCTGAAATGTGGCTTTCCGATGCACACTGTCGTGATATTCTTTTCGGAAGTGACTTCAAGGATACCTTCGGCCGCATGCTTTCGTTCGATCTTGATGACTTCGGCTCCCAATTGCGTGGCGAGCTTGAAGTTGTTGATCAGATGACGTTGTTTGTCTAGCGCGATATGGTTCGGGCTTTCGTTAGGAGTTTCCACATACAGTACGAACCAGTGGCCGCTGTTGTAATAATTGGCCAGACGCGCGGTTTTGCGGATCACGGTCTTCGCGGTCTTCTCGTTCGAGGAAATACAAGCCAAAAGTCGCTCGTGCCGTATCGCTACATTTTTTGGCATTTCGGTCTCGACCTTCCTGACGACCTGGCTCGCGACCTCTTTGAGCGCCAATTCACGCAATTGCAGGATCTGTTCCGATTTAAAGAAGTTTTTGAGTGCCTGCGGAACTTTATCGGAAGTGTAGATTTTGCCTTCCTTGAGGCGTGAAATAAGTTCGTCGGCGGTCAAATCGATGTTGACCACTTCATCGGCGAGGCGCAAAACCCGATCCGGAATGCGTTCGCGTACATCGATGCTGGTGATCCGCTTTACATCTTCGTTGAGGCTTTCGATATGCTGGATATTCACGGCCGAAATCACATTGATGCCCGATTCCAGGATCTCAAGCACATCTTGCCAGCGCTTCTCGTTCTTGCTGCCTTCGATGTTCGTGTGCGCGAGTTCGTCTACGATGACGACTTCGGGACGCAGGTTCAGGATCGCCTGCACGTCCATTTCATCGAGATCCTTGCCCTTGTAGAAAAGCCGTCGTCGCGGGATGATAGGCAAACCGGCCAAAAGCGCGTGGGTTTCGGGCCGGTCGTGTGTTTCGACATATCCGATCTTGACGTCGATGCCGTTCCTGAGCAGCGAATGCGCTTCCTGCAACATACGGAACGTCTTGCCTACTCCGGCCGACATCCCGATGTAAATCTTGAATTTGCCGCGCCTGGACTTTTGTATGAGTTCGAGGAAATGTTCGGGTGTTGACATGATGTTTAGATTTGGATTAAAAAGCGGATTGCAGCTATTTTATGATTTGGTACAGATTTTCTGTAATGAGGTTATTCCGGGAATTCGTAAGTTCCCTTTGGGGAAAGGGCCGATGACATCCCTACAAAAATTGACTGAGGCGACATTACAGAAAAAACGGAAATTTTGTTAAATCAAAGCGTAAGGCAATCTTCGTCACGTTCTTGTTTCCAACAACAATTGTCATTTTTCCAGCCGATTGTCACTCACACTTAAACGGCAATTCCGGAAGCCGAAAAATCAACTTCCGAAATTACCTAACAAACCAAAAATGAATGTTACAACCTAAAGTTCACGGCCAGCGTGATGCGGTTCTCATTTTTTCTGAGATCGGGGCGCCATGTATCCGTAGGCGTATCGACCCAACCATCGGGCGAAGTCGTCCCTCCGGGTCCGGCGAAATATGGCATGTTGCTCGAGCGGTAGCCGTACTCCAATCGGAAGGTGACAAAGTCGTTCGGCATCACGTCGAAAGTGGCCGTTCCCTGGAACATCTTCAAGTCCTTTCCTTCTGCCAAAGCGTCGTTGAAATCGTTATCCGCGACAGGCGAAGGCGAAAACGCGAGGTAAGCGCCCGGATTCGTGATCACGTCACCTCTCAAGGTCAACGCCAGCTTATTTTTCATGAACCAGACGCGGTTCGCCAACGAGGTCCCGAGCATATAATTGTCTTTCGCCTCTACACCGCCGCCCGACTGGAATCCGTAGTGCGAATTCAAGCTGAATGCCGCCTGCGAAATCCCATTGCTTTCCTTGTTCTTGAAATAGCGGTACACGACGCTGTTGTCGTGGTGGAAACGAGCGGTTTCGGAATTTCTCGAATCTTTTCCGTTGATGTAGAAATTTGCCACGACCTGTAAGTTGTCATTCGGACGCCAGTAAGTGGACGACCCAAGGCCAAGACTACGGTTCCAGCTATTGTACGACTGCCATCCGTTCAAGAGCCACAATTCGGTCTTGAAATGTTTGGAAGGAAAATATTGCACACGCGCGCCCTGGAAATAGAAAGGCGTGAAATCGCACACCATCGATCGTTGATACGACCAGTTTTCGCCGAGCACATAACTTTCAAGTCCGATGTAGCTCATGAAAATACCGGCTTCGACGTTCAATCCATAATCGACGTCGAAATGGTAACCCGCCGCGGCTTCACGGATGTACTTGAGGTTGTTGATGCTCGTGTTGCGACCATGGCCGACGGTTCCGTCCAGATCCTGAACGATCGATCCCATCTGGCCGCATTGCAGCCAAAGACGTCCGATCATGTTCTTGTAATTCGTCTCAAGCCCGATGCTCGCCATGTTGATCGTAAACTCGTTCGAGCGCCCGATGGACGAGGAAATCGTGTGCGTATTGTCTTTCGGATGGTGGAAATCGTAATTGTAGTACGAATCTACGTATACCACTCCAGTCACGATAGCATTCCCGTCTTTGTCCTTGAGCTGTAGCGGGAAGTCGGTCTGGCGGTTCTGGCCGTTGATCCAGCCAAGGTCCATGCCTTCGAAAGGCACTTTCGCGGTCGAAGTCGAATCGGTTTGAGCTCCAAGCCCGAGTGTGACGAGCAATGCACCCGCCAAAAATTTAAATGATGTCATTTGGAAATATTTGAATGTTTAAGTTGTTGCAATTCAAGGTTGAGTTCAAGCACGTTTACGGTTTCAGTTCCCGCGACTGTCGGTTTTTCGATGTGTTTCTCCACAAGTGATCTCACTTTCGATTCATCGAGATTGCGTTCTTTGGCGACACGTTTCACCTGGATCAAAGCGGCTTGTGGCGAAATGTGCGGGTCGAGGCCGCTGCCCGAAGCCGTGACGATATCGGCCGGCACATCCGATTTTTTGAGATACGGATGCGCGACCAAAAACGCGTCGATCCTTTTCTGTACTTGAATCAGGTAATCCGGATTCGAAGGGCCTTTGTTACTTCCGGCGCTTCCGGCCGCATTGTAATCGACCGCAGACGGACGTCCCCAAAAGAATCCGGGTTTGTCGAATTTTTGCCCGATCCGTTTATAGCCGACGGTCTTGCCGTCGATCGTAAGTATTTCGCCTTTTCCGTTATTTGGCGCGGCCTGGGCGACTCCGAAAACCATAAGCGGATAGTAGATGCAGAATATGACGATGAGCACTAGGGTCAATCGCAACATGGATGTTATGTTTTTCATTTTGTGAAATGTGAAATGTTGTTTTGTGAAATGTTGTTTGTGAAATGTTGTTTGTGAAATGTGATATGTTATCAGTAAAATGTGATTTGGAAATTGTTGAATTATGGATGTCAGACATTTCACATCTTCCATCTTCCATCTTTCATTTTACATTTCACATTTCACATTTCACAAACAACATTTCACACAAAAATCCCTACGGCCAAATCGATGAGCTTGATACCGATGAACGGTACGATGATTCCTCCGAGGCCGTAAATCAGCAAGTTTCTTTTGAGGATCGCACTCGCGCCAATCGGTTTGTATGCCACGCCTTTGAGCGCCAACGGAATCAGCAGCGGAATGATCACCGCATTGAAAATCACCGCCGACAAAATCGCGCTCTCAGGTGAATGCAGGCCCATAATATTGAGGCCTTGCAAAGCCGGGATTGCCGTGATGAAAAGCGCGGGCACGATCGCGAAATACTTGGCTACGTCGTTCGCGATCGAGAAAGTCGTGAGCGTTCCGCGCGTCATCAGTAGCTGTTTCCCGATTTCGACGATTTCTATGAGTTTGGTCGGATCGTTGTCGAGGTCGACCATATTTCCGGCTTCTTTCGCGGCTTGCGTTCCCGAATTCATCGCCACACCGACGTCGGCTTGGGCCAAAGCGGGCGCGTCGTTCGTACCGTCGCCCATCATCGCGACGAGTTTGCCCTGAAGCTGCTCGTTTTTGATGTAATTCATTTTGTCCTCGGGCTTGGCTTCGGCAATAAAATCGTCGACTCCGGCTTTTTCGGCAATGAATTTTGCCGTGAGCGGATTGTCGCCCGTGACCATCACTGTTTTTACGCCCATTTTGCGAAGGCGCTCAAAGCGTTCTTTCATGCCCGTTTTGATGATGTCCTGAAGTTCGATCACGCCTTGTACTTTGCCGTTTTTGATGACGACCAGAGGCGTTCCACCGTTTGCGGAAATCGTCGTGACCTTGTCCGAAGTAGCAATCGGGAAATCATTTCCTGCGTGTTTGGCGATGTTGCGGGCCGCGTCCTGTGCGCCTTTGCGGATGTCGGTGCCGTCTTTGAGGATTACGCCCGATGTTCTGGTTTCGGCCGTGAATTTTATGGATTCGGAAATCCGTGAAGTAAGTTCCGAAACATCAAGACCGATATCGGTATTCATCTGGTTCGCCAGTTCGACGATCGATTTTCCTTCGGGTGTGTCATCCGAAAGCGAGCTCAAGACCGCGGCTTCGACAAAATCATGGAAACTCACGCCTTGTGCCGGATAGAAATTCGTGGCTTTCCTGTTCCCGATGGTAATCGTGCCTGTTTTGTCGAGTAGCAAAACATCGATATCGCCGGCCGTTTCGACCGCTTTCCCGGATTTCGTGATCACGTTCGCCCTCAAAGCCCTGTCCATTCCCGCAATCCCGATGGCAGAAAGCAGTCCGCCGATCGTCGTCGGGATCAGACATACGAAAAGCGAGATGAAGGCCGCGATCGTAATCGGTGTTTGGGCGTAATCCGCGAACGGTTTCAAGGTCACGCATACGATGATGAAAATGAGCGTGAATGCGGCCAGAAGAATCGTGAGCGCAATCTCGTTTGGTGTTTTTTGCCGACTTGCGCCTTCGACCAAGGCAATCATTTTGTCGAGAAAACTTTCGCCGGGTTCAGAAGTGACGAGCACTTTGATACGGTCCGACAAAACTTTCGTGCCGCCAGTCACCGAAGATTTATCGCCTCCCGCCTCCCGAATCACCGGCGCACTTTCACCCGTAATCGCCGATTCGTCTATCGTGGCGAGGCCTTCGATGATTTCGCCGTCCATCGGGATTACGTCTCCGGCTTCGCAGAAAAAGTGGTCGCCCTTTTTGAGGAAAGACGAGTTGACTTCCTCAATTTTTCCGTCGGACAGGACTTTCTTGGCAAGCGTTTCTTCTCGCGTCCTTCTCAAACTGTCGGCTTGGGCTTTACCGCGCGCTTCGGCTATGGCTTCGGCGAAATTGGCGAAAAGCAAGGTCGACAGCAGAATCAGGAAGACGATGAAATTGTACAGGAAACTGCCTTCGCCTTGGTGTCCGAGCAAAATCGCGCCGCACACGAAAGCCATGATCGACGTTCCGATTTCGACCGTAAACATAACGGGGTTCTTGACCATCACCGCCGGGTTGAGTTTCACGAATGCCTGTTTGAACGCAACTTTCAATTGATCGCGTTCGAATAAATTATTTTTATTGTTCATTGGATTTGATTTTTGGTAAATGGTGAACGGTGATTGGTGATTGATGAAAAATTGGTAACTTATGTTCGTCTAAGCCAATCATTTCGAATATGCATCCACATAAAAAATTACACGCCTATACCTTGAGTTTCGAATTTGTAAAAATTGTATACCTGACCACGGATTTCTTTCCGAAGCAGGAGCGTTTTGGACTCGTATCGCAAATCAGGAGAGCATCGGTTTCCGTTCCGGTAAATATTGCCGAGGGCGCGGCCAGAAAAAGCAAAAAAGAATTCATCCAGCTTCTCCATTATTCATTGGGTTCTGTTACAGAATTAGACACACTGCTTCTACTAAGCTTGGATTTGAATTTATCACTAGTGCTCAAGCAACGGATTTGACACAAAGGCTTAATCATATCGGAAGATTGCTTTCGGGCCTAATCGGAAAACTCGAATCTCAAGTCCCACATTAACCAATCACCATTCACTAATCACTTAAGAAAAATATTCAGCCAACGGCCCAAGCGCCAAAGCCGGAAAGAAACTCAAAGCCGCGATGATCGCGATTACGGCAAAAACCATGATGCCGAAAATTGTCGTATCGGTCTTGAGCGTACCCGAACTTTCTGGGATGAATTTCTTTTTGGCAAGCAATCCGGCGATCGCGACAGGTCCGATGATTGGGATGAAACGGCCTAGCCAAAGCAAGATTCCCGTGAGGATGTTCCAGAACGGATTGTTGTCGGCCAAGCCTTCGAAACCCGAACCGTTGTTGGCCGCGCTCGACGTATTCTCATACAGCATTTCCGAAAAACCGTGCGCACCCGGATTGTTGAGCCAACCCGAAGCTTTTCCGTCGAGCCAATAACCCATTTCGGTATCCGATGCCGCAAAATGGGCAGCCAGAGCGGTTCCCGACAATATCAAAAGCGGATGAAGGATCGCGATAAAAGCGGCAATCTTGACTTCTCTCGCCTCGATTTTCTTTCCGAGGAATTCGGGCGTGCGTCCGACCATGAGTCCCGAAATGAAAACCGCGAGGATGATGAAGATGTAGAAATTGAGGAATCCGACGCCGCAACCTCCGTAAAACGCGTTGACCATCATCGCCAGAAGCTGCATCGCGCCCGAAACCGGCATCGTCGAATCGTGCATGCCGTTGACCGAACCCGTTGAAATCACCGTGGTGGCGATGCTCCAAAAACCCGTCATCGGCGCTCCGAAACGAACTTCCTTGCCTTCCATGGCACCGGTTTGGGAGATTCCCATTTTGGAGAGTGCAGGATTCCCGTTGATTTCGGAAACCACCGTCGGAATCACCAAAAGCAGGAATCCGATCGTCATCACGCCAAAAATCACATAGGCGATTTTTTTCCTTTTCAGGTAAAAGCCGAGCGCGAAAATCATCGAAAACGGAATGATCAATTGCGCCCACAATTCGACGCAATTCGTGAAATAATTCGGGTTTTCTAGCGGATGCGCAGAGTTGGCCCCGAAGAATCCGCCTCCGTTCGTACCCAAATGCTTGATCGAGACGAAAGCCGCCGCCGGGCCTCGCGAAACCTCTACCGAATCGCCTTGAAGCGTAGTGATTTTATCTTTTCCGTCGAACGTCATCGGAGTACCGTTGAAAGCAAGGAAAATGGCGATGACGACCGCAAGCGGCAATAAAACACGCGTACAACTTTTGACGAAATAGTTATAAAAATTCCCGAGCGTTTGGGTCGTTCTTTCTTTCATGGCGTTGAAAACCGTGGCGGCGGCGGCAATTCCGGTCGCTGCAGAGACAAACTGAAGGAACATCAGCAACAGCTGCCCAAAATAGCTCAATCCGCTTTCGCCCGAATAGTGCTGCAAGTTGCAGTTCACGACGAACGAAATTGCGGTGTTGAACGCCAGGTCTGGCGACATTGATGGGTTTCCGTCGGGATTGAGCGGCAAGAATCCCTGGCAAAGCAACACGAGATAACACAAACCGAACCACAGGAAATTGAGCCCGAGCATGGCTTTTAGTTGCTGTTTCCAGTTCATTTCACGCGTCGGATCTATTCCTGAAACGCTGAAAATGATTTTTTCGAAAGGATTGAAAAACGGATCGGCAAAGGTTTTTTCGCCCGAAAACGTTTGGGCGATGAACTTCCCGAATGGAATCGCGAGCAGTATGGCGAGGCCGAACGTAAGCGCGATTCCGACAAATTCTGTATACATAAGATCTGGTTTAGAAATTTTCGGGTTTGATGAGTACGTACACCAAATAGCCGAAAACAAGAAGTGCGATGATAAACAGTGCGGTCATGGCTTACATTTTTTCGAAAAAATCGACGGATTTATAGCAAATCCCAAACATGACGGTAGCGAGCAATAAGAGAAGAAAAGTTTCCATTATACGCCCGATGCGGTGATTTGGTTGATATATTCTTTCTTGAGCGATTGCGGAAACAGGTTGGCGATTTTGCAATTGCGCAATTCCATGAATGTCGTAACCGAAAACACATACGTATTGGCGATGACGCTCTTGGTTTGCTGGTTGCCTTCGTTGAACAGTTTTTCGGCGATGGCCAGGCATTTTTTGGCGCGTGCGATATTGCCCGTGCGGATAAACGTTTTGGTGATCTCGGCAAAGCGGTCGGCTTGCTTGTAGATCGAGGTGATGCGATTTTTCATCGTGTTAGGATTTTGTTCGCGCCGCTTATGCCAAAATGCGTTCCGATATGGCACGCTTACACACAAACCATTTATTATCAGTAGATTGTTTCTTCCTGAAAGATTTTTGGATTAAAAAACCGTCTCAAAATGAGAAGGTCATTTTTAAAATGATAAGGATGTGGTTATGATTGACGCTTGGAATTATTGCATTGGAAAACAGAACAAATTGTTTTAAAAAAGATGAATTCCGATGTCGAAGGAAAATAAAAATCAATAACTTTGCAATTCAAAGTACTTTTAAAAAGTAAAAAGCTAACACTAAAAGAAGTCAACAAAATTCACCAGATCATGAAAAAAAATTCAATCGTATTTCTTCAGGCAGTCATAGCACTTATAGGCATTTTGGCAATCGCTATGCTGATATGGTTTCCCACGGTAGAGGGAAGAGCCGCCAACTTGGATGTGGTCAGCATCTACGCAGATCCGTTCATCCTGTACGCTTATGTCGTCTCGATCGCTTTCTTTATCGGGCTTTATAAGACGTTCCAACTACTTGGCTTTGTCGGGCGAAACGAAATTTACTCTCCAAAAGCGGTCAAAACTTTAAAGGGTATAAGGTATTGTGCGATGTTCCTGATCGGCTCGATCGTCATCGCGGGCGTATTCATCAAGATCGCACACGACAAAAGAGACGACCCGGCAGGCTTTCTCGCCATGTGCATTCTGGCCACTTTCATGCTTACCGCAATCTCGGTGATTGCCGCAAGGCTTGAAAAGACATTGCAAAAAAACGCAGGGTAAAATAGTTAAGTTTAGGATAAAGCGTTCCGATCGAAGTCTGATCCGACGCTATTTCTCCAACCCATATTCGTCCATTTTCCTATACAAAGTCGCCACACCGATCTCAAGTAATCGCGCCGCCTCGGCCTTATTGCCTTTGGTGTAATTGAGCACTTTCCGGATCTGGAGTTTTTCGACGCTGGCCATCGAAAAAGCCGAAACCGTCTTGTTCGGGTTGGTTTCGTAATTGCGGATTTCGGACGGAAGCAGATCGGGCGTCAAGCCTTCGTCCGAAGCCAGGATCACGCCTCGCTCGATGATGTTTTTTAATTCACGGATATTTCCGGGCCACGAATACTGTTGCAAAGCCGACAGGAAATCGTCCGAAATCGGGAGTTTTTGACGGTTGATTTTTTGAGAAAACTGCGACACGTAAAATTCGGCAAGAGCGGCGACATCCTTAAGCCTTTCGCGCAACGTCGGAATACGGATCTCGAAAATGTTGAGTCGGAAATACAGGTCGGCACGGAATCGTCCTTGTTCGCTTTCCGATTTCAGATCGCGGTTCGTCGCGGCGATCAGCCTGAAGTCCGATTTTCGGGCCACAGTATCGCCTACGCGGATAAACTCGTTCGACTCGAGCACGCGCAATAATTTTGCCTGCAACTCGAGCGGCATCTCGCCTATCTCGTCTAAAAAAAGCGTGCCGCCGTCGGCTTCTTCTATAAAGCCTTTTTTGTCTTTGGCGGCTCCGGTAAACGCACCTTGCTTGTATCCGAAAAGTTCGCTTTCGAGCAAATCTTTCCCGAAAGCGCTGCAGTTCAAGGCCACGAACGATTTGTTTTTGCGGGTACTGTTTTCGTGAATCGCACGCGCGAACACTTCCTTTCCGGTTCCGGTTTCTCCCAACAGCAAAACCGTCGAATTCGTGACCGAGACCTTTTGCGCCAATTCGATGGCCGACACGATCGGTTTCGACTTGCCGATGATCGCATCGAATGAATGCCTGTCACCAAGCTGTTTTTGCAGGTTTTGGATCTGCTCACGCATTTGGGCTTTCTCGGCGGCTTTGTACAACAACGGGATGATGCGGTCGTTGTCGTCTCCTTTGACGATGTAATCGAAAGCGCCGTTTTTCATGGCCTGTATGCCGTCGGGGATATTTCCGAAAGCGGTCAGCAGCAAAATCTCGACGGCCGGAAACGCAGTCTTGACTTTTTGGACGAACTCGACGCCGCTTCCGTCGGGTAATTTCACGTCGCACAAGACCACGTCGAAATGCTGCTGCTCCAATTTCCTGAAACCCGATTTGAGATCGGACGCTTCACTTACCTCGAAACCTTCGCCTTTGATGATTCGCGCCAAAAGCCCGCGCAGTTTGTCTTCGTCGTCGATGATGAGGATTGAGGTCATGGGACAAAGTTAGGGAAGTTAAATTCTGGAAAAAAAAATTCCAAATTCCAAATTCCAAATTCCAAATTCCAAATTCCAAACGAGACCGATGACTTCCATAGCTTCGCTTCGTTCAATTACTTCAAAAAAAACCTAACCCAACAGTCTGGAGTTTTCTTTCTTCTTTGCCAGACCTTCGAGACAAACCGAAGATTTAGTCGAATTCTTCATTTCCGCTTTGGGATTTGGGATTTGGAATTTGGAATTTCTACGGCCTACGTCTCGTATCCACACAATACAAAATCTTCCATCCGTCCTTATCCTTAAAAAGCGAAAACGAATTCACGCCTTTGTGGCTCAGCTTGCCGTTGATGTAAAACTCGTAAGGTGTCCAGACATGCGCCATGTTGCCGTCCTGATCGACTTTCCACGACAGCAACCTTTCCTCGAATTTCATGTCGGCGGGAATAGAAGCCATCGATTTGAGGAACTCGGAAGCCGGTTCTACCGAAAGTTTACCTGCGTCGGGTTTTTCAGCTATCGAATGCAATACCATTTCTTTGGAGAAAGTCTTCTTGAGGCCGACGGTATCCTTGGCGTGGAAAGCCGTAAAGAAATCCTCAATCGTCTTTTTGACGGCCGCATCCTGGGCGAAAATGGCTTGGGAAATCAGGATAACAGATAAGAACAGTAGTTTTTTCATGGTTCGGATTTTTGAAGTTAGTTAGGACAAATCGTTAAATGTTACACCGGATGTTCGTTTGGAAACGTATGCGTTAGGGATGGAAGCGGCTATCCTTTTTGGCAAACGGAATTTTCCCGAACTGCGAATCCCGATGCCAAAAAGATAATAGCGGACAGCCCGGCGCCGGCATAGAGGTGAATTGAAGATGAAATTCGATCCGGCGCAACGCCCAAACAATTCATATTTTATAATTCATAATTAACCTACCTTTACATTCTTCAAAAAAACAAACCATGTCAGTTGCCAAAAAAGACTACAAACGCATCACCACGCAGTCATTGATCGAAATGAAGCACAACGGTGAGAAAATTTCGATGCTTACCGCTTACGATTTCACGATGGCCAAAATGGTCGACACGGCCGGTGTAGATGTGATCCTTGTCGGGGATTCGGCCTCGAACGTGATGGCCGGACACGAAACCACTTTACCGATTACGCTCGACCAGATGATTTATCATGCTTCGTCCGTTGTTCGCGCCGTGGGCCGTGCGTTGGTGGTCGTCGATTTGCCGTTCGGGAGTTACCAATCCGATCCTAAGGAAGCGTTGCGCTCGGCGATCCGAGTAATGAAAGAATCGGGCGGACACGCGGTCAAGATAGAAGGCGGAAGCGAAATCAAGGAATCTATAAAACGCATCCTCAACGCGGGCGTTCCCGTGATGGGACATTTGGGATTGACACCTCAATCGATTTACAAATTCGGAACGTACACCGTTCGCGCCAAAGAGGAAGCCGAAGCGCAGAAACTCATGGAAGACGCGCAATTGCTCGAAAAACTAGGGTGTTTTGCTATAGTACTCGAAAAAATCCCTGCGAAATTGGCCGAACAGGTCGCCAAAAGCGTGAACATCCCGATCATAGGCATTGGCGCTGGCGGCGGCGTCGACGGGCAGGTTTTGGTCATCCACGACATGTTGGGCATGAACAACGAATTCAGCCCGAGGTTTTTGAGACGATATGCGAATTTGTGGGAAATTATGACGGGCGCTCTTGCGAATTATCACGACGATGTGAAGAAAGGCGATTTCCCGAATGAGAAAGAGCAATATTGACTTAGACACGCTTTGCTTTAGACACGCTTTGCTTTGGACTGCAAGACCTAATCAAGACCGATTATTATAAGCCTTAAAATATTGAATATATGCACCACAGATTTAAAGAACTTGAGATATGGAAACGAAGCCGTCAGCTTTGTACCGAAATCTATTCGGCAACCGAAAATTTTCCCGAGAACGAAAAATTCGGGTTAACTAACCAGCTCAGAAGGGCGGCGGTTTCCGTTGCTTCAAATATAGCTGAGGGATCGTCAAGGAATTCTTCAAAAGATTTTTCAAGATTTCTGGAAATCGCTACGGGCTCTGCTTTTGAAATAGAGACACAGTTGTTGATTTCTTATGATCTTAAGTTCCTACCGGAAACAAAGCTCACAGAACTGAATCTTAAGCTAGACGAAATCGTAAAAATGATTTCAAGATTCCGTCTCAGTTTAACAAAAAACCAATCAATTCAATAAAAGAGTCCTGCAATCTAAAGCGCAGCGTGTCTTTAGCGCAGCATGTCTCAAGCGCAGCGTGTCCATATGAAAACCGTTTCCACCAAGAACAACCTCCAAGTCCTCTACGAAGACAACCACATCATCGTCGTGAACAAACGCGTCGGTGATATCGTGCAAGGCGATAAAACCGGCGACAAACCGCTGTCGGAAGTCGTCAAGGAATACATCAAGGACAAATACCAGAAACCGGGAGAAGTATTTTTGGGTGTCGTGCATCGCCTTGACAGACCGACGACGGGAATTGTTCTTTTCGCGCGAACGTCCAAAGCGCTCGAGCGCATGAACGAGATGTTCAAGAACCGCGACACCCAAAAAACGTATTGGGCCGTCGTGAAAAACCGTCCGGCGAAAGATGCCGATACATTGGTGCATTTCCTAAAGCGCAACGAAAAATCGAATACTTCCAAAGCCTTCGCCAAAGAAGTTCCCGACAGCAAAAAAGCAAGCCTCGATTATAAAGTGATAAAAGAACTAAACAACTACTACGCACTGGAAATCAATTTACATACGGGTCGTCATCACCAAATCAGATCGCAACTTTCGGCCATCGGCTCACCTATAAAAGGCGATCTCAAATACGGTTTCGACCGCAGCAATCCCGATGGCGGTATCCATCTGCATGCACGCAAACTCTCATTCCTCCATCCGGTAAAGAAAGAACCCATCGAAATCGTCGCGCCCGTCCCCGACGACGTCATCTGGAAAGCAGTCGTCTAACCTTTCT
>NZ_JACBJI010000001.1:204371-346587 GCF_013401995.1 Flavobacterium agri | reverse complement strand
ATTTCACATTTCACATTTCACATTTCACATTTCACATTTCACATTTCACATTTCACATTTCACATTTCACATTTCACCTACAACATTTCCCCAAAATCATGCAACGCTTTCCAACAATACCACAATAACCCAAAACGTTAACATTTGTAGCTTCATCCCTAAATCGCTGCTTATGAAAACGCTTTTCCTCACCCTACTTTTCCTTTTCAGTATTCCGATTTTCGGCCAACAGCACTTCGCGGGCATGAACACGTCCCAGCGCACGGGAATGGTCCACGCAGGCGTCAATCCCGCCGAGCTCGCCAATCTGGGCTCAAAATATGAAATCCAGGTTTTCTCGGTGAGTGCCAATGCGACCAATAACAAGATCGGTTTCAGCGACCTGTTCGGCAACGACAGTTTCGAGGATTTGGTTTTCCGAGGTACGGAAGCAGTAGATCTTAGGTTCGACGGTGAAATCTACGGCCCCGGGTTCGCTTATAAAATGGATAACTGGACGTTCGCGTTGACATCAAAAGCCTACGCCAAACTCGATCTCGTCGATGTGGACGTTCGTATCGGAGACGCGGTTTCCACAGCCACTTTGAACGCCATCATCAACGGTTCGACCACGATCAACAACAACTACAACCAACGTCTTAACGGAACGACTTGGGGCGAGATCGGATTGTCCGCGGCACGTAATTTCTACGACGACGGCACGCACAAATTCAGCGGCGGACTTACGTTCAAATTGCTTTTTCCGGGTTCTTATGCCAATTTGGGTGCCGATCGATTCTCGGGCACTATAAACAATAACCTCGGAAACGTGACGCTTACCGATGCGAGCGCAAATCTCAATATTGCCTATTCGGGTAATCTCGGTGAGGAATTCACCCAATTCAGCGATTACACGGGTTCTCTTTTCGGAAGTCTCGGAGGCGTGGCGGCCGATCTTGGCGTAAACTATCGCCTTTCGGACGTTGAACAACCCAACAAATACCGCATTAACGCCGGGCTGTCGGTGCGCAACATCGGTTCGATGAAATACAAATCGGCCAACAATTCCTCTACGAACTATGTACTTTCGATTCAAGGCGCCGAGTCGCTCAACCTAAACCAATTCCAAAACGTGGAAAGTCTTGAGGAAACCGAAAACATCTTGTTGCAAAGCGGCTATCTCGATCGCGCCACGAATACCAAAACCGATTTCAAGGTCAAGTTGCCGACGGTGTTTTCGGCTTATGCCGACGTGAAAATCGTTCCCAAATTCTACGCTTCGGTTTACTGGCAACAAAAACTCAACCCAGACGATGCGAACGACCAAATCACGTATCAGAACGTCATCGCGATCACGCCGCGGTTCGCTTTGGATAATTTCGAAGTCTGGTCGAGTTGGTCAAATAACGAGATTTCGGGCATCTCGGGCGGTATAGGAGTCCGCGCTTACGGATTCTATCTAGGTTCAGGTTCCATCATCACCAATCTCACAAGCGACAACAAACAGGCCGATGCGTTCATAGGATACAGTTTCGGTCTCGATTGATAACCGTTTTCTGACTATATTTGGGTAAACGGCTCGATATGCACCGCAAGACCACGATTTCCCAGCGCAAGGAAACTCTCAAAAAACTGCTTCATGTGTTGACGCTTCGCGAGGATGCCGTGATCCAGGCACTACACGATGATTTTGGAAAATCTGCGTTCGAGGCTGTACTTACCGAAACGTATTTCGTGACGTCCGAACTCAAGACGGCCATAAAAAAACTGCGTTCCTGGGCGAGCGACGAAATCGTATTTCCGTCGGTTCTCAATTTCCCTTCTTCGGACCGTATCATCAAAGATCCTTACGGAAACGTGCTCGTCATTTCGCCTTGGAATTATCCGTTCCAGTTGGCGATGTTGCCCGTGATTGCCGCCTATGCCGCCGGGAATTCCGTCGTGCTTAAACCGTCCGAGCTTACGCCGAATACATCCGAAATCGTTTCCAATATCATATCCGAAGTATTCGATCCGATAGACGTCGAGGTTTTTCAAGGTGGTGCCCAAGTGGCCGAAAAACTGCTCGAGCGACGTTGGGATTATATCTTCTTCACGGGAAGTGTAAACGTCGGCAAAAAAGTCGCGCAGGCCGCAGCACGATACCTTACGCCCGTCACGCTTGAATTGGGCGGAAAAAACCCTTGTATCGTCACGGCTCAGGCCAATTTGAAACTCGCGGCGAAACGAATCGTGTGGGGCAAGTTCGTCAACGCAGGCCAAACCTGCATCGCTCCCGATTATGTACTCGTGGAAGCTTCGGTCAAATCAAGGTTACTGCAATCGCTCAAACAAGAAATAATCGCCGCTTACGGAGAACGTCCTCAAAAGTCACCCGATTTGCCGCGTATCATTAATAAAAAGCATTGGGAAAGGCTCGTCGGGCTTATCGAACACCACAAAGTGGTACATGGAGGACAATCCGATGTTGCCGAGCTTTTCATCGCCCCGACGATCATCGACGAGTCCGATCTGGCCAGCGCCATCATGAAAGAAGAGATTTTCGGGCCGTTGCTTCCCGTAATCGGATTTTCGGACGAAAACCAAATGGACAACATTATCGGTTCGTACGAAAAACCGCTTTCGCTTTACGTTTTTACCGATGACCGTCACCAGGCCGACGCCATAATAAGAAAACATGCATTCGGAGGCGGTTGCGTAAACGATTTACTCAGTTATTTCGCGAACAGTCGGTTGCCTTTCGGCGGTGTCGGGAATTCCGGTATGGGCACTTATCACGGCCGCTTCGGTTTTGACACGTTTACGCATAAAAAACCTATTTCGCGCAAAGCCAATTGGCTCGACATAACGTTGCGTTACGCGCCGTACGGCAACAAGGTTTCCTTGCTTAGAAAATGGCTGAAATGGCTGTGACTTCGGCAAAAAATCGCTATCATTGTGCACCAAAACACCTAACATGAAAAGTACCGAACAAAAAATTGAAGAGATAAAAGCGAACGGTTACGACCTCGATTTCGGGGCGGTTTTCAACGACGCTTTCGAAACCTATAAAAAATCGGCGCTGATGACCGGACTCGCGACTTTGGTATTCGGTATCGTGCTGACCGCATTGGGAATCGGCGTGATGGTCGCTATGGGAGGCGTAATGGCGTATGCCGATTTCATGACAGGTATGCAGACAAACGGTATGTCTGCCACGGCTACCATCGTCTATTGTCTTGCCATGTGTGTCATTGCGGGAATAACGAACCCGTTTTCGGCCGGAATCATCAAAATGGCCAATCAGGCGGATAGAGATGAAGACTTGTCGGTTGGCGACGCTTTCCAATGCTACAAACAACCTTATTTCACTCCTTTGTTTGTTGAAGCGTTGTTGGTCTCGGCTTTTTCTGTCGGAGTTACAACCTTGTTGCAACGTGCTTTCCCGATGGATTCATGGGTTTCTGTCGTGTCGATGCTGATCAGCGCCTTGATTTCATTCAGCACGATGATGGCCGTTCCGCTGATCATTTTCGGAAACCAGAAACCGGTAGAGGCCATCCGCGGCAGCTTTATCATCGTATTCAAGAAACCTTTCCTTTTGCTGGCTCTCGTAATCGTAGCGTATTTTCTTGCGTGCGTCGGGATCATCGCGTTCTGTATCGGGGTGTTGTTCACCATTCCGTTCATCACGTCGATGTACTACACCATTTACAAACATTCGGTCGGTATAGACGACAAAAGCGAAATCGACGAGATCGGAAGTTCCGAATACCTGTAAAACATACTTTTCCATATAAAGACCACGGTTCGCATCGTGGTTTTTTTATGCTTTTGCGCGAGATGTATGACGATTGCTTTTTTAACATATTTGAATCGATAATCGACATATTTTCATATTTTTATCGGGTCAATTCCAAGCTTTTATGCGCATAAGACAGGGCGTTTTTTCATTCGTGCTTCTCACTGTTTTTTCGGTTCGCGCTTTTGCGTCGGGTTCGTTTTTGTCGGTCGAGTCTGTTCAGGCCGGTGAGAGATTGTCGTCCCAGGGTTGGTTTCTCGTGCTTATGCTCGCGCTTACCGGTGGTTTACTTTACCTGACGTTCAACCAAAAGACGCGTTTCAACAAGGATTTCGTCTCGAATTATTCCGAAATCGATTCCAATCCCGAACAATTCAGGCTTTACCTGCTTTTTTTCGGCATCATTTTCTTTGCGACCGAAGTCTTCCTCGAATTCTTTAGCGTAAGGCGCGAAAGCGAACTCACCGAGAACATCATATTCAGTTCGGTACTCATCGCTTTGTATTATTTATCGGGCAGATGGACGGTTCTGGAATACAACATCAGGCGCGTTTTCTTCGTCGCTTTCATCGGCTATCTGGCGTTCGTCACCTATAAATTGGTGTTCAAACCGTTCGAGATGATCACGCTTACCGAGTTCATATTGGTGTACTTCTTTTCGTACAGCGTTTTCAAGACCATCAGGCAATACCTGATTTTCGTGGTGTGCACCTTCGCGATGCTTTTCATATTCCTTATCGCGTCGCTGCTCGACGACCAGGTTGTCGCTATTTTGTTCAACGCTTGTCTGATTACGACGGTTTTCCATTATACGAAGCACATCGGCATCCTCAATACGAAAGATAAGTTTTTGTTCGCCAACGAGATCGTCAACAAAGGCAACTCGCTTATCATCGCGACCAACCGCAAAGGCGAAGTGCTGTTTTGCAGCGAAAGCATAAAAGGGATTTTGGGCTATTCGACGAAAGAAGTCATGGATCTCAATTTCTGGAAACTTACCGAAGATGCCGAATTCATTGGTGAAGAATACCACGAAAATTACATAGACGGAAGACTTTACATCAGGAAGTTAAGGTCGAAGAACGGCGAATACCGCTACATCCAATGGAAGGACAAGCAATATTCGGATAATCTTTTCATCGGGATCGGACAAGACATCACACATCACGTCCACGTCCAGAACCAATATAAAAACCTGATCGAATCGGCTTCGGACATCATCTACGAAACCGACCGACACGGCAATTACACCTACGTGAACCCGTTTACCGAAAGCATTTTGGGCTATTCGGCCGAGGAATTCTACCAACGTCATTACAGCGTGCTCATACGCGAGGATTTCCAAGCCAAGATACGTTCTCAGTACGACCGCGCTCCCAAAAACCGCAACTCCTATCCTATCCAGGTATTCCCGTTCGTGAAAAAGAACGGCGAAAGTTTGTGGGTTTCCCAAAGCGTGAGCATCAAACGCAACGATTTTGGAAAAATCACAGGTTTTTCGGTGATTGCGCGCGACATTACGCTGGTCAAATCGCTTGAGGACGAAAAGATCCGCAAAGAGAAAAAGCTCGCGCGATACAACGACACGCTCAAGATTTTTGCGACCAAGAGTTTCGCCGGACAGGAAAAGCTCGAGGACGTATTGAAGCACATTCTCGAACTTTCGGCCAAAAGCCTCGACGTAGACCGCACCGGCTATTGGAATTACGATAAAGACGGCATCCATTGCGCGTCCATGTACAACAGTTCGGGCGCTTCACCGATCACGACGCTTTCGCTGGAACGCGACCGATATCCGGTGTATTTCTCGGCTCTTGAGAACGAACGCCAGGTTGTGGCTTCGGACGTGTTCAACAGCCCGCAAACCGTAGAATTGTGCGAAGATTACATACAGGAAAACGGTATCCGTTCGTTGCTCGACACGCCGATTTTCGTCAACGGGGAAATTTCGGGCGTCATTTGTTTCGAATCGGTCGGAAAACATTGCGATTGGGACAACGAAGACATCAGTTTCGCGCGCTCGGTTTCCGATTTGACCGCGATTGCCATAGAATCGCACATGAGGCGCGAGGCCGAAAAGAATCTTGCCTATAAGAGTGAAATCCTCACGGTGATCACGCGAAATACGGGCAAGTTCCTCATGAGTAAAAGTACCGACGAGATTTTTACGGGCATCCTCAAATCGGTCGGAAACGTAACGAACGTAGACCGATTGTCGTATTTCCGCAACAACGACAAAGACAAGACGATACGACAGGAACACCGTTGGCTCGGCGACATCAAAAGCATCACGCCGCCGAATCCCGATTTGCTGCACATCCCGCATACGCAACTTCCGGAAATCATGGAGTGCATGAACGACAACCGACCGTTTTTCAGCATCGTCAAGGAAATGGAATACACGAGTTCGAAGGAGTTGCTGCTCGGACTGGGCGTGAAGTCGCTGCTCGTGCTTCCGATTTTCGTGCGCAACCAACTGCACGGCATGATCGTATTCGACGACGCCACCGAGCGTGAATGGACCGGAGACGAGATCACGATCCTGCAATCGCTCGCGAGCAATATCTCATTGGCCATCGAACGCAACATCAACGAGAACATCATCAACGAGAACGAGGAGAAATTCCGTTTGCTCGCCAATAACATCCCGGGCACGGTGTACATGCTCAACGAGGAAAACAAACTCGTTTATCTGAACCGTGAGATGGAAAAACTCACAGGTTATCCGTGTTCGGCTTTCCTCGAAGAAGGACTTTGGTTCCCGAGCCTCGTGCATCCGGAAGATTTCGAGAAAGGCATGGGCATTCGCGGCGCGGCTATCGAAAAGGCCGAACCGTTCCATTTGGAATACCGCATCATCAACAAATCGGGCGAAGTCGTCTGGATCGAGGAATTCGGAGACGTCATCCTCAAAAACGACAAACTCCATTTCATCGAAGGCATCTTGCTCGACATCACCGAGCGCAAACGCAACGAGACGGCGGTAAAGGAAAAAGAACTCGCCGAGGCCGCAAGCCGCTCCAAGTCTGAGTTCCTGGCCAACATGAGCCACGAGATCCGCACGCCTTTGAACGGTATCATCGGGTTTACCGATTTACTAATGAAAACCAATCTCGAGAACATACAGCGCCAGTACATGACCACGGTGAACCAGTCGGCCAACGCGCTTATGGAGATCATAAACGACATTCTCGACTTCTCGAAGATCGAAGCGGGAAAACTCGATTTGACGCCCGAAGACACCGACCTGTTCCGACTTTGCCATCACATCACCAAACTGATCGAATACGATTCGCGCGTCAAGAGCCTCGACGTCGTGCTTTCGATAGCCGACGACGTGCCAAAGTGCATTCTTGTCGATGAGATCCGTCTCAAGCAGATCCTGATCAATTTGATGAGCAACGCCGTGAAGTTCACCGAAAAAGGCAGCATCGAACTCAAAGTGAAACTGCTCGACCGCACCGAAGACAAGGCACGATTGTACTTTTCGGTACAGGACACGGGAATCGGCATCCGCAAATCGAATCAGGAAAAGATTTTCGACGCGTTTTCGCAGGAAGACAGTTCTACGACCAAAAAATTCGGAGGAACCGGACTTGGCCTTGCGATTTCGAACAAACTGCTCGGGCTTATGGAAAGCAGGCTCGAGCTTAAAAGTACGTATGGACAAGGCAGTACGTTTTATTTCGAAGTCGAAGTCGGATTGTCTGAAAACTGCGAATTCGAACCTGCTATCGCGATACAGGATCATGTATCACCCAACGGATTCGATGACGAATCGGTGCGCATCCTGATCGTGGAAGACAATAAGATCAACATGCTGCTCGCCAAGACGTTGATCCGAAAAATATTGCCACAGGCGGTCATATACGAATGCTTCGACGGTCGCCAGGCGATAGACGACTTTTTGCGCCTCGATCCCGACCTGGTTTTCATGGATGTACAAATGCCCGTGATGAACGGTTATGAAGCGTCGATGGAAATCCGTAAATTTAATGTGCGCGGCGTACCCGTGATCGCGCTTACGGCCGGAACCATCAAAGGCGAAAAGGAAAAATGCCTCGAGGCCGGCATGAGCGATTACATCCCGAAACCGATTGTAGAGGACGATATCCGCAACGTGCTTTCGGTCTGGTTGCGCAAAAACGAAGTATAACCTAAAAAATATACACTATGAAATGGCAAGGAAGAAGCGGAAGTGGCGGCAATCTTGAAGATCGTCGCGGCATGTCGGGAGGAAAAATCGCGGCAGGCGGAGGTTTGATCGCGGTAATCGTCGTATTGGCGCAACTCTTCCTTGGCGGTGACGGTGACACGGGCAAGATCCTCAACGAAATCCAGAAACAAAGCGTACAGACACCAACCGAACAACGCGAACTTACGGCAGAAGAAAAGAAACTAGGCGAAATGGCCGACGTCATTTTGGGCGATACCGAAGCCGTGTGGAAACAGATATTTTCGGAAAACGGCATGACGTACCAAGAACCTAATCTCGTGCTTTTTACCGACGGAGTCGAAACCGGTTGCGGAAGCGCGACTTCGGCAGCAGGCCCATTCTATTGTCCTGCCGACCAAAAAGTGTACATGGATATGGAATTCTTTAAGGAACTCCAAAGCCGGTTCGGCGCAAAAGGCGGCGATTTTGCGATAGCGTACGTGATCGCGCACGAAATCGGGCATCATGTACAGACGCTGATGGGAACTTCCCAAAAAGTACGCAAAATGCAGCAAGGCATGTCCGAAGCCCAAGCGAACAAATTGTCTGTTGCGCTTGAACTCCAAGCCGATTTCTACGCCGGGCTATGGGCGCACTATAATGAAAAACGCGTACAAATGCTCGAACCGGGCGATATTGAAGAAGCCTTGAGCGCCGCGCAGGCCGTCGGTGACGATGCGATCCAGAAACGCATGCAAGGCCATGTCGTACCCGATTCGTTTACGCACGGCACTTCGGAACAACGCATGAAATGGTTCATGAAAGGTTTTGAAGGCGGCAATATCCAGGACGGCGATACATTCAACGAATTATAGCGAATTACGCGCCGGCATTTCCGGTTTTTACATCTCCTGCCCTGTCGTAACTCACCAGCAACACGCCTTTTGAAGTAATAGAACTTTCGGTGAGCGAAAATGCTGCGGGAATACCTGCGTCGCCGAACAGCTTTTTGCCTTTCCCAAGTGTCAGCGGATGGATTTTGAGACGCAGTTCGTCGACCAAATCATGCGAAAGCAATAATTGTATCAGTTCGCTGCTGCCCCAAACCTGAATGTTGGGACCATCTGAATTCTTGAGTTTCTCAATTTGTTCGATGTTGGTGAGGAACTCGGTATTTTTCCAATCCGAATCGTTTCTTGTGCCCGACAACACATATTTCGTACCCTCGTTGATTCCGGGCCAGAAATCACCGTGTTCGGGCCAATAATTCTCCCAAATCTCGAACGTCTTGCGGCCTAAAAGATAGTCGGCGGGTTTTAATTCTTGCTCAATAGCTTTTCCGTAAGCTTCGTCTCCGTAAGACGCAGTCCAACCTCCGTATTCGAAACCGTTCGAACGATCCTCTTCGGGTCCGCCCGGTGCTTGCATGACTCCATCTAATGTAATCATCGATAAAACTGTTATCTTTCTCATGTCCTTAGATTTATTTATACAAATTTCGCCAGAAATATTTGGGTCTTTACGGGGAGAAAATGACAATTAGGCAGGTCGAATGCGTTTCACTATCCCAACCAACCTTCCCTATCCAAACTGCGGTATTGGATGGCTTCGGCTATGTGTTCGGGCAATACTTTTTCGGACGCGGACAAATCGGCTATCGTGCGCGAAACCTTTAGGATCCTATCGTAAGCCCTTGCCGAAAGGTTGAGTTTTTCCATAGCGCCCTTGAGCAGTTGTAACGACGTGGCGTCAAGCGCGCAAAATTCACGGATGTGCTTTACCGACATTTGCGCGTTGTAATTCACGCCTTCAAAATCGCCGAATCGTTGCGTTTGGATCATTCGCGCTTTGGTGACACGCTCACGGATCTCATCGCTGCTTTCGCTTTTTCGCGTATCGCTGAGTTTTTCGAAAGGAACTGGCGTAACTTCTATATGGATGTCGATGCGGTCGAGCAACGGTCCCGAAATCTTGTTCAAATACCGTTGCATCTCGGCCGACGTACTGCTTACAGGCGCGTCCGAATCTTTAAAATATCCGCCGGGACTAGGATTCATGCTTGCGACGAGCATAAAAGACGAAGGATACGTGACCGTGAATTTTGCACGCGAAATGGTCACTTCGCGGTCTTCGAGCGGCTGTCGCATCACTTCGAGTACCTCGCGTTTGAATTCGGGAAGCTCGTCGAGGAACAAAACACCGTTGTGCGCCATGCTGATTTCTCCGGGTTGCGGAAAACTGCCGCCACCGACAAGCGAAACCGAAGATGCCGAATGGTGTGGACTGCGGAACGGCCGTTGTCGCATAAGCCCGACTTCCTTCAATTTGCCTGCGACGCTGTGGATTTTGGTCGTTTCCAAAGCCTCTCGCAAAGTCATCGGCGGCAAAATGCTCGGAAGACGTTTGGCCAGCATCGTCTTTCCGGCTCCGGGCGGCCCGATCAGGATGATGTTGTGGCCGCCTGCAGCCGCAATTTCCATGCAGCGCTTGATGGATTCCTGTCCTTTGACGTCGCAAAAATCGAATTCGGGCAGATACGGGATGTTGAATTCTTCGCGTGTATTGATGACCGTGGGTTCGAGATTTCCGTTTCCACCGAAAAAATCGATGACTTGCTGCAAATTTTCGACTCCGTACACATCGAGATCATTGACGATCGCGGCTTCTTTGGCATTTTGCATCGGAAGAAAAAAACCTTTGAAACCTTCCTCTCGTGCTTTGACGGCAATCGGCAACGCGCCTTTTATGGGTTGGAGTTTTCCGTCGAGCGAGAGTTCGCCCATGATGACGTATTGCGAAATATCGTCGGCCGAAATTTGGTTCGAGGCGACCAGGATGCCCAAAGCGATCGTCAAATCGTAGGCCGAGCCTTCCTTTCGCAAATCGGCGGGTGCCATGTTGATCGTGATTTTCTTTCCCGGGAAATTGAGGCCGTTGTTCTTGAGCGCGGCCGCGATGCGGTAACAACTCTCTTTGATGGCACTGTCGGGCAAACCGACGAGGTGGTAACCTATGCCTTTGTCCATGTGGACTTCAATGGTGATGGTCGTGGCTTCTACGCCAAAGACGGCGCTTCCGAATACTTTTACTAACATGGCGTGTAGAATTTTAGATGGCTTGTAATGAGATAAATGTAGTGAAAAGTGCTGAAGTACAAAATGCCGAATTGCTAAAGTTTCTCTTTTGACCATATCGACATAATGACATTCTGCTACTGCTACTGCCACTAATAAACAATTCCCAACACTATAATAATTGTGGTTTTCCGCATTTACAGAAATTATGCTACCGTATATATTTGCGGCTCAAATTCAACCCATGATAGCGGCACCCATCCCAGCCAACGACAGACAGCGGCTTGATGCACTTTTGTCATATAAGGTTCTCGACACCGAACCGGAAAAGGATTTTGACGACATTACGCGGCTCGCCTCAGAGATTTGCGGCGCGCCCATGTCTGTGATAACATTACTGGATGAGAACCGTCAGTGGTTCAAGTCTAAAATCGGGCTTGACCTTAATGAATCGGATCGCGAAAGTTCTTTTTGCGGACATGCGATCACGACGCCCGACCGTACTTTTATCGTAAACGATGCACTTGACGACGAGCGTTTCCATGACAATCCGCATGTGAGTGTCGAAAACGGCGTAAGATCTTATGCCGGCGTGCCGCTCGTAAATCCCGACGGATTTGCGCTAGGCGTTCTGTGCGTGATCGATACCCAACCCAAAAAACTCGAGGAGTTCCAGATCAAGGCGCTCGAAAAACTGGCCAATCAGGTGAGTAAATTGCTCGAATTGCGCAAGAA
Organism: Flavobacterium agri; assembly: GCF_013401995.1. GTDB lineage: Bacteria > Bacteroidota > Bacteroidia > Flavobacteriales > Flavobacteriaceae > Flavobacterium > Flavobacterium agri. The sequence continues at coordinate 334,862 of NZ_JACBJI010000001.1, read as the reverse complement.
TAATTTCAAGCTTATCGAAAGCCATAATGCACTCGCCCAGCGATACAAAGACCTGGAGCAGTTTTCGCACGTAGTTTCGCACGACATCAAGTCGCCTTTGAACAACATCATGCAATTGTCGGAATTTTTCAACGACATGTATGGGGACAAATTCGACGACAACGGCCGCCAGATGATCGGATACATACGACAATCGGCCACAGAACTCAAAAAACTCGTCGACGGTATCCTCGAACATTACAAATACGACACGCTCGACGTTACCCAGCGCGAGAAAATCAGGCTTCGGGAATTTTCGGAATACATCGTGAACCTGCTCAACGTGAAAGGCGATTTCGAATTCGTTTATCCCGATGCAAAATCGAGATTCTGGTCGAACAAGATGGCGTTAGGACAAATCCTTTATAACCTGATCGCGAATGCCATAAAATACAACGACAAGGCGAAAGGCATTATTGAAATCAGATGCGAAAGCACTGAGGACGATGTCGTGATTTTCGTAAAAGACAACGGGCCCGGAATCCCCGAAAGCCAATTCCACAAGATTTTCGAGATTTTCGGCACGCTTGGCACGACCGACCGCTCGGGAAACAAGGGAACCGGAATCGGATTGTGTACGGTCAACAAATTGGTGCAGAAGCTTGGCGCACGCATCGAAGTGGTTTCGGAAATCGGCCACGGATCGACATTTAAAGTTTTCTTGAAGAAATAGTTTTGGTGGCCACGGATAACGCGAATTGCACAAATCTTTAGTGTGATTCGTTCCGTTCGTGGCGAAACCAAAATCGCAGGCCAAAAAAGTGTGAAATCGATAGCGGCTGTGGAAACGGAAGCGTACCTTTATCGAAAAAGAACACCATGGGACTATTCAATGCCATTTTAGGAAACGCCTCCGAGGTTTCCATCGAAGCCATCACAAAAGAATTCGAGCCGATCATCGTGCCCGGAGAGAACATCGAGAAAGCGTTCAAGCTCGTACGCGATATGTTTATCTTCACCAACAAACGTCTGATTTTGGTCGAAAAGCAACTCGTCGGCAGCAAGACCGATTACCTGTCTATACCGTACGCAAACGTGATCAAGTTCTCAAAAGAAAGCGCCGGACTTCTCGACCTCGATGCCGAACTCAAGATCTGGATCAAAGACGAGGCCGAGCCGATCAAGAAAACCTTTGGTAAGGGAAGCGATAATATCAATGAAGTGTATAGGATTTTGGGACAGCATATTTTGAAGTGAGTGCTGAAGTGCTAAGGTGCTAAAGTTAAAAATATAGTAACAGAAAAGCCAATCCCTGTGGATTGGCTTTTTGCTTTTAAAACTTCACTATCGAGCCTGTGCAGGAACAGTTCCTCTAACGTTTACAGAACTTTCGCACTTCAGCACTATTTGTAAAGCATATAAAACTTTTTGTAAAAATATTTTGTCACAATGTAAAATATACTTTACATTTGATTTGAGTTTTAATCATCAATCAAAAATCAAATCACATGAAATCACATTTTTTGTTTCCTCGCAGTTTCAAGCTTGTCGGCTGGCTGCTTTTCGTTCCGTCTTTTGCCGTTGCCATTGCGGTCGTATGTGCCGACATCGACATCGACAACATGCTTACGACAAAAGTATTCGCGATCGCCGACAACGGTTTGTTTGCCGATGCCGGTTTTTTCAGGTTCAACCAGAATTCGATCGGCGATGAAGTGTTGCTGTCTTTTCTGATTGTCGGCGGGCTTTTCATCGGCTTCTCGAAACAGAAGAACGAAGATGAATTCATTGCCAAAATCAGGTATGAAAGCCTCGTTTGGGCCACGTACTTCAATTTCGGCGTGATGCTTTTGGCGACGTGGTTCATTTACGGATTCTTCTATTTCGAAGTACTGATCGCGAACGTTTTCTCGCTGTTATTGTTCTTTGTCGTGCGTTTCCACATCAAACTTTACCAACTCAAAAAATCACTGCGCGATGACGAATAACTTAAAAGTACAGCGCGCGATAAAGGATATCTCGCAGGAAGAACTCGCCAAGCAGATCGGTGTGAGCCGTCAAACCATTAACGCCATGGAAAAAGCGAAGTACGTGCCCTCGACCGTACTTGCGTTGAAAATCGCGAAGTTTTTCGGAGTTGCTGTGGAGGAGATTTTTACGTTGGAAGAAACGGATTGATTTTGAGTGCCTGAGTGACTTAAAGTAAAAACTAATTGTAAAAGTAAAAAGCCAATCAAAAAAATGATTGGCTTTTCTGTTTCATCTGAATGGTCACTCAAAAACTATCTTTTAAAACGCCTCCAACCCCTTTCTCAACCAACCCAAATACTCATCTTTCCCAACATAGCTGATGGTATTCGAAATGTCTTTTCCGTCGGTTCCGACCAAAACATACATGGGTTGCGTGTTGGTTTTGTAACGCGTGATCATGAAATCGGTCCATTTGTCGCCTGTGGTTTCGATTTCTTCACCCGTAGAAGGCGAAATAAATTGCTGTTCTTTCGGAAGTTCACGTTTGTCGTCTACATAAAGCGAAACAAGGATCACGTCGTTCTTGAGGATTTTGGCCACTTCGGCGTCCGTCCAAACGTTGTTTTCCATCTTGCGGCAATTGACGCAAGCGAATCCCGTAAAATCGAGCAGCATGGGCTTGTTGACTTCTTTGGCGTAAGCAAGTGCCTTGTCGTAATCGTTGAACGTCACGAACCCATGTGCCATGACCGCATCTTTCGGCAAATCTTCATTTGTTCCGATTGCGGACGAATTGCCTACCCCATGTGGGCTTTCGCTGTATTCAAGCGGTGGCGGGAATGCGCTGATTAATTTCAAAGGCGCGCCCCACAATCCCGGAATCAAATAAACCGTAAACGTCAAAACGAGCAGTCCGAGCAACAATCTTCCTACCGAAATGAACGGCAGCGGACTGTCGTGCGGCGTCGTGATTTTTCCGAAAAGATACAACGCCAACGCTCCGAAAATCGCGATCCAGATCGCCAGGAAGACCTCGCGTTCGAGCAAATGCATCTGAAGCACCAAATCGGCGTTGGAAAGGAATTTGAACGCGAGCGCCAATTCAAGGAATCCGAGGAAAACCTTGACCGTATTGAGCCAACCGCCCGATTTCGGCAGCGAATTAAGCCAGCCCGGAAACATCGCGAACAACATGAACGGAAGCGCCAATGCCAACGAAAACCCGAACATTCCGATTATCGGGGCAATTCCTCCTTCTTGCGCAGCCACGACCAAAAGATTGCCAATAAATATTCCCGTACATGAAAACGAAACGATTGCAAGAGCCAATGCCATAAACAAGATTCCGATAAATCCGCCACGATCGGCTTGTCTGTCGACTTTATTCGCCCAACTGTTGGGCAAAACGATTTCGAATGCACCCAAGAATGAGATGGCGAAAATGACCAGAAGCACGAAGAAAATAAGGTTAAACCAAACGTTCGTGGCAATTGCATTAAGCGCTCCTGCTCCAAAAATTGCTGTTATGACTAATCCCAGGACAACGTATATTATGATAATTGAAATGCCATATAGTATAGCATTCCGAATTCCTGCAGACTTATTTTTACTCTGCTTGGTGAAAATACTGACTGTCATTGGAATCATCGGGAAGACGCAAGGTGTCAACAAAGCGGTAAAACCAGCGCCAAAGGCAAGAAAGAAAATTGTCCAAAGTCCGATATTTTCTGTCTTTTGTGGATTCGGAACGGTAGCCACCGTTTTCGTCTGCTCCACCTCTTCTTGCGAGGTCGAATTTTTCCCGACCGTATCTTTCGACTGTATAGAAGATGCCGTGTCTTTTACGATTGGAGTCGTTATAGCCGCCGCTTCCTCTACCGGTATTTTCGGCAACTTGAACGTGAATTTCGCGTTGTCGTTTATACAGACTTCCTTGCAGACCTGATAATCGACCTTCACGTCTATGCTCGTGAGGTTCGGATTGATGACTTTTATACGCTGGGTAAGCGTGGCCTTTTTCTCCCAAAACACCTCGTCTACCTCAAAAACATCGTTGAACTGGCGTTTGGTAGCGCTTTCAGCAGCTTTTCCGATAAGTTGGTAATTTCCCTTCTGGTTCTTGAAATCGAGCGTCAAAGGCAGCGGTCCGCCGTCTGGAGTGAATTGCGAGTAAATGTGCCAACTCTCGTCTATCGTGGCTTCCATGACCAATTTGAACTCGGTCGGCGATACTTTTTCGAGACGTTGCGTCCACTTTACGGGTTTTACGATTTGTGCCGACAAGCCCGAAAACGAGAGGACCGCGATCAGGGCAAAAAGAAACTTTTTCATTCGTTGAGTGCGATGTGCAATATGTTTGTTGTGGTTGTTTGTGCGTAAAAACGTTCGTCTGCGCGTTGGCCGACAATCCAAACGATGTCGTCTCCCGAACAGAGCAGCCAGGCATTTTCCTTGTCGCGCAACGAGAATTTCCCGTCCTTGAAGAATTTGCTGACCTTTTTTGAATTTCCGTGCATGCCAAGAGGATAAAACACATCACCTTCTTTCCATTTCCTCAACACAAGCGGAAACCTGAGTTTTTCGGCGTCGACAAAGATAGCCGAATTGGATTTGCCGCCAACGTCTTTCACATATTTTAAGGTGAGTTTTAACGGAAATTCAAGGGCTTCCATGCCTTTATAGAGGCAATATTCGCGTTTGTCGGTTGCATCGGCAAGTGGCGAAAGTACGAGCGTTTCACGGTCTTTCAAAAGTACATATTGGGAAGAAAAAACTTGCTTTCCCGATTGGGCATCGACCAAAGTGTACACATCTTCCCAAGCCGTGAAGCCGAATTCACGCAGCCATTGGTAAAGATAGGCTTTGTGATTCGGCAGTTTTTTGAGCTCGGACAGGTCGAATTTTATTTCATTCCCATATGGTTTTGCGACTTTTTGGTAAATGATGATAGCCGCGTCTTCGGACAGCGACTGGGTTTGGCGCAAAAAATCCTGGGTTTTCGAAAAACTGTCGAGTAAGTCGGGCCTTATTTCCTTGAGAAGCGGCACGATCAGCTGACGGATCTTGTTACGCAGGTATTTATCGGAAGCATTGCTGCTGTCTTCGTGCCATTCCAGACCATTCGATTTGGCATACGCTTCGATTTCTTGTCTTGAAATCGGAAGCAACGGGCGCACGACTTTTTCATTTTGAGCCGGAATGCCCGTCAATCCTTCAATTCCGGTGCCTCGCGTAAGATTGATGAGGAAAGTTTCAAGGTTGTCGTCGGCGTGATGGGCCGTCAGCACGAAATCGTAATTTTCGGATTCGAGCAACCCGGCGAACCATTTGTATCGCAATTCACGCGCAGCAACCTGGATCGACAGCCCGAAATCCTCGGCGAATTGGTTCGTGTCGAATCTGGTGACGTGAGCCGGTATGTTGGTTTTGGAAGCGAACGCCCTGACGAAAGTCTCGTCCTGGTCGCTTTCTTCACCGCGAAGGTTGAAATTGCAGTGCGCGATGCCGATTTCACATCCCGATTTTCGGAACAGATCGACCATCACCATACTGTCGATACCGCCACTGACGGCGAGCAAAAGGCGTTTACCTTTCAAAAACGGGAAATTGTGGTCGAGATGGTTCTGGAATTCGGCAAGCATCGCACGAAGTTAACGCTTTCGTGATTCAACGGCAAATGCCCCAGCCCGGATTGCAGCGCAAAGCCCACAGGACGAAAACCACTAATTTTTAGAAGCAGGCGCAGCGACCGCAGGAAGCTCGCGAAGGCGCCATAAAAATGTGGTTTTGGGCCGAGGACTTGAAGCGGAAAGCCGGATCGGCTACTAAGCATTCCTTTCCAAAACCTTACGCATCGCCACCGCCTTGAGCAGACATTCTTCGTATTCGCGGATCGGTTCGGACGCAGCCGTAATCGCGCTTCCAACCGAAAACGACACGTATTTGGCTTCTGAATTATACAGTATAGATCGGATCACGACGTTGAAATCGAAATCGCCGTCTGGCGTGAAATATCCGAGCGCACCGCTGTAAAGACCGCGCTTGGTTTCCTCGAGATCCTCTATGATTTTCATGGCCGAAATTTTGGGAGCGCCCGTCATGCTGCCCATCGGGAACGTGGTTTTGAGCACATCCATCGCGCCATGGCCGTCGGAGATTTGTGAAACTACAGTAGAAATAAGGTGATGCACCTGGCGGAACGAATATTCGCCGCACAATTCCTCTACATGGACGCTTCCTTTTGCGGCGGTCCGCGACAGATCGTTGCGCACGAGGTCGACGATCATGATGTTTTCGGAACGCTCTTTTTGGTTGGCGGCAAGTTCGCGTTTTATTCGTGCATCCTCGTTGGCGTCTTCACTCCTGCGCGCCGTGCCTTTTATGGGTTGGGAAACGATTTTGTGGCCTTGTTTCTTTAGGTAACGCTCGGGCGAGGCCGACATGAGGTAATGGTTCGCATTGCGGAAAAAGGCCGAAAACGGCGGTTCTGAAATCGTATTGAGACGGCAATAGGTTTCGAGCGGATCGATTTTGGCGTCCTCGGAATAGAATTCCATGCAGAAATTCGCCTCGTAAATATCACCTCTGTGAATGTGCTCGAGCATGCTGCCGACTTTTTTTAGATAATCTTTTTGCGAAATCCTTTGGTGGATCATCAACCGGTCGTTGACATGGCGAAGGTTTGCAGGCGTATTGATGATGGCTTGCAAATCGGATTCCATCTCGTCATCGGACATCGGCAAATACCGAAGTTCGAGCTCGTTCCCTTTCAGCAGGAAAAGACGTTTCGGCTGGAAGAAGAACAGGTCGGGAAATTGCAATCCGTCGAAATTTCGCGAGTGCAGTTCCTCGGTGTCGTTTTTCAAATCGTACGAAAGATAGCCGAACAGCCAATCTTTGGTGGTTTCCTGCAATTCCTTCAAATCCTTGAAAGCGTTGTGGTAATCGGTTCTCAGCGACAGGAACGCGTCGGCGGCAAGCACGCAGTCGTACTCCTGGTATTTCTCGTGATAGCCGTTCGTATCGAGAAAAACGATCTCGCGGAATTGTTGCGACCAATGCAACAGTTTCGCTTTGAAGTCTTTCGGGTCGTTGATTTTATGATGGGCGACTGTTCTCAATTTTAGATTTTTGGATGATCAGATTTCAAATGGTCAGAAACCTGTCCTGAATATTCATGTCTTATGGCTTTACGACTCTATGGACTTTACCGCCACGATATGGACATCCCAAAATTACGATAAACAATCGTTAACCCATTCCAAAAAACTTTGGCACGATTGTTAGTGCGCGTCGAATATCGACTTCATAAAATTTAAACGCATGGTTTGAAAACTACTTGACCTTTTACATCATTAACCTTATTAAACATTTAATTTTATGAAAAAGATTTCGTTATTCGGAATGGCATTGTTGATTGCGCTAGCGGTTTCATGCAAGCAGTATGGCGAAACCGAAAATGCCACGGTTTCATCTCCAGACTCCAAAGAAGCGCCCGCAGAAGAAGTCGCACCTGCCGAAGAAATGGCTATAATGGCCGATTCAACAAACGTGAACGGCAATTCGGTAAAATCCGAAAACAATTTGTCTTCATCGGCTGCGGTGACCAACAACGACGGCAAACGCAAATTCGTGCGAACTGCCGATATACGTTTCAAAGTGCGCAACGTGGCCCAATCGACGACCAAGGTTGAAGACGCCGTCTCTGTTGCCGGAGGTTTCGTAGTGAACACCGATCTTAAAAGCGATGTGCGCGAAACGCGGGACGTGAAGAAAAGCGAGGACAGTATCGTGCGGACCACGGTGTATACGGTGCGCAACGACATGGTCATCCGCGTTCCGAATTACAATCTCGATGCGACGCTCAAGAACATTTCCAAAGAAGTCGGCTACCTCGATTACCGCATCATCAAGGCTGAAGACGTGAACCTGCAACTGAAATCGACCGAGTTGGAACAGAAAAGGCTCGCACGATTCAAACAACGCGTGGAAGGCGCCGTCGACAACAAAGGGAAAAAACTCGTCGATATAAACGATACCGAGGAAAACCTTCTGGCCAAACAAGAAACTTCGGATGCGGCCCTTCTTAAAAAGATGGAACTCGAAGACAAGATCGCCTACTCTACCGTCGCGTTGCAGTTGTACCAGGACGAAGCGGTCAAAAGCGTGACCTTGGCGAATCTTGACAGCGCGCAATATCGCACAGGATTCGGCACACAGGCTTGGGACAGCCTTAAATCGGGATGGTATATTTTGGAAGCGATTTTGGTTTTCGCGCTCAATTTGTGGCCGTTTATCTTGATTGGAACGGCTGTTTTTGTGGGTTGGAAGAAATTGGGCAAGAAGAAAGTCGCCGTTTGATTTTATATAAAAAAAATCCCGCTTGAATGAGGGGGATTTTTTATTGAGTCTAGCAATCTTTAGCGAAGCGTGTCTAAAGCGCAGCGTGTCTTACATATGTATCGAACGCTTATCCGTAGCATCCAAGGCCGCTTCTTTCACAGCTTCTGCATACGTCGGGTGAGCGTGCGACATTCTCGAAATGTCTTCGGCAGACGCGCGGAATTCCATAGCCGTAACCGCTTCCGCAATCAAATCGGCAGTTCTTGCGCCGATCATGTGCACACCGAGGACTTCATCTGTCTTCGCATCCGCAAGGATTTTCACGAAACCGTCGGTATCGCCGCTCGCGCGTGAACGTCCTAGCGCTTTCATAGGGAAACTTCCGGCTTTGTATTCGACACCGGCTTCCTTGAGTTGCTCTTCGGTTTTTCCGACGGCGGCAACTTCTGGCCATGTATAGACGACTCCCGGAATCAGGTTGTAGTTGATGTGCGGTTTTTGTCCGGCCAAAATTTCGGCCACGAAAACGCCTTCTTCTTCGGCTTTGTGTGCCAACATCGCTCCTTTCACGACGTCACCGATCGCGTAGATGTTCGAAACGTTGGTCTGCAAATGGTCGTTGGTTTCGACGATGCCTCTGTCGGAAACTTTCACACCGGCTTTGTCGAGCGCCAATCCGTCGGTAAACGGACGACGGCCAACGGAAACCAAAGCGTAATCGCCTTCGAGCGTAATCGTCTGTCCTTTGGCGTCATCGGCTTGGATAACCACGCCCGAACCGTTGTTTTCTACCGATTTCACTTTATGCGAAGTATAGAACTTCATGCCTTGCTTTTTAAGGACTTTAGTCAATTCTTTGGAAAGACCGGCGTCCATGCCCGGAATGATGCGGTCCATGAATTCGACGACGGAAACCTGAGATCCGAGACGCAAATACACTTGTCCGAGTTCCAATCCGATGACACCGCCGCCGATGACGATAAGGTGTTTCGGGATTTCCTTCATCTTTAAGGCTTCGGTCGAAGTGATCACGCGCTCCTTGTCCAATTTGATGAACGGCAACGTCGATGGTTTCGAACCGGTCGCGATGATCGTGTATTTCGCTTCGATGGTTTCGGATGAATTGTCCGATTTGGTCACTTTGATGTGCGTCGCATCCTCGAAAGAGCCCAAACCTTCGAAAACCGTGATCTTATTTTTGTCCATGAGGTATTTGATGCCGCTCACGTTCTGGTCTACGACCGAACCTTTGCGCGCGATCATCTGTTCGAAATTGATCTTGATCTCTCCCGGAATCTCGATACCGTGTTCCTTGAAGTGCGAAATCGCATCGTGATAGTGATGTGACGAATCGAGCAACGCCTTCGACGGGATACAACCCACGTTGAGGCAAGTTCCGCCAAGCGTAGGATATTTTTCGATGATAGCAGTCTTGAAACCTAATTGTGCGCAACGGATGGCGGCCACGTATCCTCCGGGACCCGATCCTATGACGGCAACGTCAAATGAACTCATGGTGATTGGTTATTGATTTAGTGACACAAAAGTACGAAAGGGAATTTTAAATGTTGGATTTTAAATTCTAAATGAAAACCTAAATGCGTCCATCACATTTTAGCGCAGAAAGTGACGATCGCTTACCTATCCGCGCAAATCGAAAATTCTTACACGGGTGGAAAAAATCCGAAAAAAAATTTGGCAGCCGAACAAAAACTCATTTACTTTGTCATTCAAAGTACTTTAATATGGAAAACCAAAAGTATCTCGACGATTTGCGCGACATCCGCCAAATGATGGACCGTTCGACACAATTTTTATCCTTGAGCGGACTATCGGGCGTCTTTGCCGGAAGTTATGCACTCATCGGCGCGTGGTTTGCCAATTCCATCATCAAGGAACAACTTGCTACAAGCGATTATTATGTGCGTTATCGCGATATCGAGAATATGCTGCTCATCAAAGTCACGGCCATCGGACTCGCCATTTTGGGGCTTTCCTTGATTACCGCTTTGATCTGCACCCACCTCAAAGCCAAGCGCAACAATGAGACGACGTGGAATTCGAGTTCAAAACGATTGCTCGTCAATTTCCTGATTCCGCTCGTGACGGGAGGTTTTTTCGCGTTGTTGCTGCTTCGCCACGAATTCTTTGAACTGATTGCGCCCGTCACGCTTATTTTTTACGGACTGGCCTGCATCAACGCAAGTAAATATACGCACCGCGACGTGCGCTACCTCGGATTGACCGTTGTCGTCCTGGGACTGATCAACACCGAATTCACGGGTTACGGCTTCGAACTGTGGTCGTTAGGCTTCGGGGTTTGCCATATCGTGTACGGCGCGATCATGTATTTTAAATACGACAGGAAATAAGTATCTTCCTCTCGCAAAAACCAGTGTGAAAAACATCATCCAAAATATAAACAAGGCGTTCGACCATCGCATCAGGCTCGGTATCATGAGTGTGTTGATGGTCAACGAATCGGCCGATTTCTCGACGCTGAAGGAACTGCTCGGCGTAACCGACGGCAATCTCGCGAGCCATGCCAAAGCGCTCGAATCCGAGAATTACATCGTCATCGAGAAACAGTTCATCGGGAAAAAGCCGAACACGAGTTACAAGGCGACCAAATCGGGACGCGAGGCTTTTACGGCCCACATCGACGCTTTGGAAAGCCTGCTGCGCAAGAGCTAAATTTTTTTATTGTTTAACTTTGAAATACAAAGTACTTTTAAAATGATAAAGACTATCTCCAACTCCAACCATTATCGAAGCGTGTTTGCACTTATCGCTTTCAATTGCGCGTTGCTCGCGTTTCGGATGTTCGTGACATCGGGCATCGGCTACGGCTTTCTTTTGTGGAATCTCGTGTTGTCGGCCGTGCCTTTGGTAATCAGCGACTATTTGCTGCAAGCCGATAGCGGGAAGCCCAAAATCCTGGCGCTGTCGGCAATCTGGCTGCTGTTTCTTCCGAATGCGCCTTACATCTTGACCGATTTTTTGCACTTCCGCCACCTGACCCAGACCATGCCCGCCTGGTTCGACCTGTTGCTGCTCGCCTCTTATTCCATTAGCGGAATGTTGTTCGGATTGCTTTCGATGCGCCAGATGCAATCGGTTTGGGATAAAAATTTCGGACGCGTCTCGAACTGGCTCGTGCCGTTCAGCGCGATCCTGTCGGGATTCGGGATTTACCTGGGACGTTTTGAACGCTACAACAGTTGGGATGTGGTTTCGGATCCGTTCCGGCTTATAGTCGATGCGGCCGGACTCCTGACCGAATTGCGCGCCATCGGCTTTACGATCGGATACGGCACATTGCTGCTGCTCGTGTACCATTTTTTCAACATCCAACCTAAAAACCATTCAAATCAATAATCATGGAAACCTTCATACAAAGAAATTTTAACGCCTATCTCAAGACCACGGGCGAATTGTCTACCTGGATCGCGATAGCTTCGTTCGCCATCGGCACCGCGTTCTTCGTCTCGTACAAAAGCGGCATCGAAAGCGAGGAAATCTTTTTCTTCGGATTCCTTTTCGTATGCCTGGCCGCACTCGTCAACCTGCTCGTACTCGCCAACCTGCTAATCCTGTTGCTTACCGAACGCGACCACCGTGAATATTTCGCAATTAAGATCCTGATCGTTTTGGCGAATATTCCAGTGACCGCTTTCTATTTCAAACTCCTGTGATTTCAACCGCAACCTAAAAACACACTAATATGGAACCATCACCACAAAAAACCGGATTTTTCCAATCGAATACGGCGCGCCTGATCATGGTCGGCCTGTTGACATTGATTTTATTGATTCCGCTCGCTCTCGTTCAGGATCTGATTTCCGAAAGGGCTTACCGAAAACACGAAGTCAACGAAAGTATCGCCTCGAAATGGGGTTCGGATGTGTATCTGTACGGACCGATCATCCGCGTGCCTTATACCGTTTACGAAGAAACCGTGATCGTGAACCAAAAGACCAAGGCCGCCATGACCCAAAAGAAACCGTCTACAGAATTCGCGTATTTCTTCCCCGAAAGCCTGAACAACAAGGCTTCGGTCACGACAGACAAGCGCAGTTACGGCAATTACGAGGCCGTGGTCTACACCTCGAAAATGAAGATAGACGGCGATTATGTCGCGCCTGATTTTTCGGGACGCGGCATTCCCGAAGCCGATATCCAATGGGATAAAGCTTCCGTGATCATCAGGACGACGAACCTCAAGAGCATCCAGGACGAAGTGAAGATTTCGATCGGCGGCAAACCGTTGGCTTTCGAACCTGTGTTCAACAATTCGCCTAACGATTCGGTAGACGGCCTGGAAACCGGTTATTTCGATGCACGCGTGCTTCCCGGCCAAACCAAAACGTCTTACAAACTGGATATTTCGTATCGCGGCAGCCGACAGTTGATGATGGTTCCGATCGGAAAAACCACGACCGTCGACATGGGATCGAATTGGGCCGCGCCGAGTTTCGACGGCAATTTCCTTCCTTACAAAAAAGGGAAGAACGATGGATTCCCGGCGAGCTGGAAAATCCTGCACGTAAACCGTCCGTTCGGCCAGCAGACATTCGGCGAATTGCCCGATCTGGCGCGTTTTGCGTTCGGCGTGAAATTCGTGATCCCGGTAGACGAATACCAACAGAACGAACGCGCGGCCAAATATGGCTTCCTGACGATCGGCCTTACGTTCCTCGTGTTTTTCCTGATCCAGATGATCAGCAAGGTGCGCATCCACATTTTCCAATACACGATGATCGGACTCGCGCTCGTGATGTTCTACACGCTATTGTTGTCGATTACCGAGCACAGCAGTTTCCTCACGGCTTACCTGATCGCGGGAACGGCCGTCGTCGCGCTGATTTCGCTGTATTCGATCTCCATCCTCAAGAAACTCAAGTTCTGCGCGTTCATCGCGGCTTCGCTGTCGGCTCTGTATGCTTTCATTTACGTGATCATCCAACTCGAAGATTATGCTTTGTTGTTCGGAAGCATCGGCCTGTTCCTGATTTTGGCGGCCGTGATGTATTTCTCGCGAAAAATCGATTGGAATAACTAATAAAAATAATCAATAATAATGTACACGAACTCCTCACAATACTGGACCAACCATTTCACCCACAACGCCACGTTCGAGCGCGTTGACTGGGATTTGGAACCTAAATTGCTCGACGGGCAAAAAAAGCGCATACTCAAATCGCTTCAGGCATGGCAGCTTGGAGAAACTTCCGAAGGCGCACATTTGTTGGCCGCGGCACGCAAATACGCTAAGACCACGAACGATTTTATTTTTCCTATCGCCGTAGAACTTTTCATCAAGGAAGAACAAAAGCACGGCAACAATCTTGGGCGTTACCTCGATTTGATCGGTGAAAAACGCGTCTCTAAAGATTGGGGCGATTCGCTGTTCCGAAAGATCCGTTACTTCAATACGAGTATGGAATTGTGGACGTTGGCCGTAATCACTGTTGAAAGCGCCGCCCAGTTGTTCTACCAATCACTTAAGGATGCGACGGGTTGCCCATTGCTTAAACAGATTTGCGACGATATTTTGATAGACGAAGCGCACCACATCGACTTCCAGGCCGAACGCATGCTTGCAATTTACCGCTCGCATCATTGGTCGATACAACCGATCGCCTTTGCCGTTTACCGCACGTTTTTCTTTTGCACGGCAGCAGTGGTCTGGTTCGGGCATTCGAAAGTGCTCAGCGTGGGCAGCCCGACTTTTGGCCGATACATGAAAGACATGGCGCAAAAGTTTCAAAATACGTTCGGGCGCATCAAAAAAGAAGTGGAATCGCCTACGAGTCTCGTTCCCATGCGATGACTCAGATCGGTGGTGTGTGTGAATCCGCCCGGAAGAATATTCGGGCGGATATTCCACCACTGCAACGTAACTTTAATCTTGTAAACATGAAAATAAAAATTGTAGTCTTGCTGTTGTGCATGTCGGTGTTGGCTTGCAAAAACGACAACCACGAAAATGCATCGGAAACAAAATCCGAAACAGAAATCGGCTTCGATTCCGCCAAATGGAAAACCCGACAAGGACAGGAATTCCCATACCGCGCGCAAATGCTCGACGATCTCGTGCAAAGCAAAAAACTCAAAGGCCTCAAGAAAAGCGAAGTGCTGAATTTACTTGGCGAACCGACGCGCACCGACAAAAACTATATGTTTTATGAAGTCAACCGCGACAAAATCGAGTTTTTTACATTGCGCGCCAAAACCCTCGTGTTGCGGTTTTCGCCCGAAGATATGGTAGAAGCCGTGCTTATCCACGGATGATTACAGCGTGAAAGCCGTCGTATTCTTGACTTCGGCGATCATGAACGAACTTTGCGTACTGCCGATGTGTTGCAATGTGGTCAATTTCGAAACCATGAACTGACGATATTCTTCCATATCGTGTACGCAAACCTTGAGAATGTAATCGTAATCGCCGCTCACGTGGAAACATTCGAGCACCTCGTCGAGCTTGACGACTTCGTGTTCGAAACGCGTGAGGAATTCGCGCGAGTGCTGCAACAGTTTGATATGGCAGAAAACGACGAAATTCTTGCCGATCTGCTTCCTGTCGAGCAACGCCACATATTTGTTGATGATGCCTTCGCGTTCGAGTTTCCGGATGCGTTCGTAAACCGCGGTGGCAGATAATCCGAGCTTTACGGAAAGGGCTTTTGTGGTTTGGGTGCTGTCGGATTGCAGTAACTTGAGCAGCGCTTTATCGGTTGGATCGAAGTTCATTTTTATTGTGATTGCTTGTTGTTTATTGATCGTGACTATTTATGATTTATTGGTGCCGAGATAAACTTTCGGTTTTATGGAGCGAAATCGATTTCTAATAGATTTTTTATCCATAAAAATTTAAAAATAAAAATAATTAATCTAAATAATGAAATTTACTTTGGATTATTCTCTGCAATGAAATTGTTTTGCGAAAAACAAAACCACCCAGATACCATGGAATTCAACCCCGCAGACAATATTCAGGATTTACAGTACTTCGGTGAATTCGGAGGCGTGAACCCTTCGATATCCGATTCTTCTACCTACACATTCCTTTCCGCCAAAACCATGTTCGATACGTTCGAAGGCAATGCCGACGGATGCTACCTATACTCGCGTCATTCTTCGCCAAGCAACCTTTACCTCGACAAAGCGTTGGCCGCGATGGAAGGAACGGAAGCCGCTTGCGTGGCCGCTTCAGGAATGGGTGCGATCACCTCTACCCTTTTGCAGCTTTGCCAATCGGGAGACGAGGTCGTGTCGAGCCGCACGATTTATGGCGGAACATATGCGTTCCTCAAGAATTTCGCTCCGAAACTCGGCATCAACACGGTCTTTTGCGATTTCACGAAACCCGAAATCGTCGAGAAAGCGATCACATCCAAAACGAAAATCCTGTACTGTGAAACCGTGAGCAACCCGCTTTTGGAAGTCGTCGATATAGCGGCCATGTCCAAAATCGCTAAAAAGCACAATCTTAAACTGGTCGTCGACAATACGTTTTCACCTCTGTCTGTCGCGCCTGCAAAGTTGGGAGCCGACATCGTGATCCACAGCCTTACCAAATACATCAACGGAAGCAGCGATACGGTTGCCGGCGTGAGCTGCGGATCTCGCGAGTTCGTCAACGATATGAAAAACGTGAACACGGGCGCGGCTATGTTGCTCGGCCCGACGATGGACAGCCTTCGTTCGTCGAGCGTGATGAAAAATTTGCGCACGTTGCACATCAGGATCAAACAACACAGCCGAAATGCCCAATATTTGGCCGAAAAGTTCGAATCGATCGGATTGAAAACGGTATATCCGGGACTTAAAAGCCATCCGGGACACGATATCTACAAGCGCATGATGAATCCGGAATACGGTTTCGGAGGCATGCTTACCATAGACGTAGGATCGCTCGAAAAAGCCAACGAACTCATGGAACTCATGCAACAGCGCAATTTGGGTTATCTGGCCGTGAGCCTTGGGTTTTACAAGACGTTGTTCAGCGCTCCGGGCACTTCGACCTCGTCTGAAATCCCGCTTGAAGAACAAAAAGAAATGGGCCTTACCGACGGATTGATCCGTTTTTCTATCGGGCTCGATAATGATATAGAGCGTACGTTCCTCAACATGAAATCGTGTATGGAGGAATTGGGCGTGCTTACTACAGTTTCGGCTTAAAAAAGCCTATTTATGTTCGTTGAAACCAGTCCGCGTGTGGCAATACGGGCTGGTTTTTTTGTTGGTAACATTTCTGGCATTTTTTTTATTCGCATTCAAAACCTGTTATTTTTATAGACGAAACCTAATCAATCGTTTATGAAGGAATTTTACCTATTGCTTATCGGACTTTGCGGTTTTGGGATGCAGGCGCAGATCATCAGTTTCCCCGATCTCGATTTCAAGGCTGCCATCCTTGCCAATCCCATGCCCGTCGATGGTAATGGCGATGGGGAGATTTCGCAGCAGGAAGCCGCCGATGCTTTTGACCTTTACCTCGACGGGACTGCGATAGACAACCTTGAAGGTTTGCAATATTTTACCGGCTTGTCGGTTTTTTACTTGACAAACACAAGCGTAACGAGCGTTACAGTTCCGGATTCGGCTATGTTATGGGAAATCAACATATTAGACAATTCACTGCTAACAACCGTCAACATGCCGTTTTCTGCCGGACTCGGCTCGGTCGACATCAGTAACAACGACGCGCTTCAGGCTCTTGACCTAAGTGGGTTGACGGACATTGCGATGTGGCTCACCATAAACGGCAACGCTTCGCTGACCATGTTGAACCTTGACGGCCTTGTCACGTCAGAAAATGAATTTAAGATTTCGAATAATCCGCTGCTTGTGAATTTGTCTTTGCAGGCTCTCGAAAACTCCTATTCAAATTTTGAAATCACCAACAATCAGAACCTTACGACACTTGACGTGAGTGGCGTTTCATTTGACAATGTGATAATAGAAAACAACGGCCTCACTTCGATCAATCTTGAAAACACCAATTATGTGTATTACTTATCGCTGGCCGACAACCAATTGGAGACACTCGATCTCAGTATGCTTACGACTCCGGGATATTCGATGTTGGACTTATCGGGAAACAATTACACCGATCTCAATTTCGTAGGTCCTTGGTCGCAACTCGAATCTGGTTTTTCCAACGGTTATACCGCACTTTATCTGAGCCACACACATCTCACCTCGATAAATTTCAACCAACCCGTCCATTTGAGCACTTTGACCATCTCTGATAACCTGGAGCTCGAGACGATCAGTTTCCGCAATGGCAGTTTCGAAACATGTGACGGCGGATATTGCTCGATCGGAAGCGTCGGCGCGTCAAACAATCCGGCGTTGCAGCTCGTGTGTACCGATGCGTTCGAAGGATATGCGCTCGAATCTGAATTTTACGTAAGCGGAACCGATTGGGCACATGAACACATCGATCCCAACGTCGCGGTCAGCGAAAACTGCTTTTTTGAACCTGCGGGCAATTATAACACGGTTTCGGGAATTTTGCGTTTCGATGCGGGTTCAGACGGTTGCTCTGTGACAGATACCGTCCTTGCGCATGTCCCTGTAACGACGAACGGCTATCAGGCTACGACTTTTACAAACAGTTCGGGCACTTATCACGCGTTCACCACTTTTACCCAAATGAACGTTTCGGCAAACGTGAATCCGGTGTATTTTACTGTTTCTCCTGCCACGCAGACCGTGAATTTTACGGGAACGGGCAATACGGAAACCGTAGATTTCTGCATTGCGCCGAACGGCAGCCATAACGATCTTGCCATCGATGTGATTCCTGTGGATGCCGCTATTGCCGGTTTCGACACCCATTACAAGATCGTGTACCGCAACAACGGTACGACGACACAATCGGGAACGGTTACGGCCGGTTTCTGGGACGATGAGGAATTCGTAAGCGCGTCGATAACTCCCGACAGCCAGGCCGGAGGTAATTTGATCTGGAATTTCTCGAACCTTGAGCCTTTCGAAAGCCGCATGATCGATATCGTCCTTAACGTGAACGGGCCATTGGACACGCCTCCGATCAACTCCGGCAACACCGTTTACCTGACCGCTTGGGTAACCGCCGGCACAGATGAAACCACTGCAGACAATTTGGATTCGGCGATCAAGACCGTAGTCAATTCGTTCGATCCTAATGATAAACAGGTTTCCCAAGGTGTTGCAATGCTTGTGGGCGAAGCCGTTGAAAAAGGTCTTACTTACACCATCCGATTCCAGAACACAGGTACGGCGCCTGCTCAACGCGTCGTGATTACCGATGTGTTGGATTCCGATTTCAACCTGTATTCGGTCCAGCCGATAGCTTCAAGCCATCCGTATGAGATGAGAAGAAGAGGAAATTTGCTCGAATTTTGGTTCGAAGACATCAATCTTCCGACGGAAACCGAGAATGAACCGGGAAGCCACGGCTTCGTAACGTTCAACGTAAAATCTACTCAGGCCAGTGATTTGGGTTGGCAATACCAGAACACGGCCAACATCTACTTCGATTATAACGCGGCAATCGTGACCAATACGACCACGACAGACGTATATCAATTGGGAACATCGAATCCCTTTTCACAGGAATTTACCTTGTACCCGAACCCGGCGTCATCTGTGGTGAACATCTTTTCAAGAAATGGAAATACCTCAAAAATCGAAGTATGCAATCTTTTCGGACAGGCGATCATGACCTTCAAAGAAGCCGAAAGCCACACGATCGATGTTTCGGGGCTGAGTTCGGGAACGTACCTGATTAAGGTTTCATCCGATAAAGGCAAGGAAACCCATAAGCTCATCAAGCTTTAAGATTCTTCGCTGCAATAAAAAACCCGCTCACAAGGCGGGTTTCTTTTTTTATTTAATTGGCCAGTCGGCTTTTCTTGTATCCGTAGAAGAAATAGAAAACCAATCCGATCACGAGCCATAGTCCAAACCATTTCCAGTTGCTTGGCGCCATTCCGGTCAAAAGATAACAGCACGAGACCAATCCTAACAAAGGGATCAATGACAGGTTTTTTACGAACGCCAGAACCGCCATGACCACGCAAAGGATCAGGAACACGATCATCGAGCAATTGGCCACGACGTTCTCTTCGGTAAAGCTGAATACTCCCGTAAAGAAAGTCGGGAACAGATATTGGATCAACCCTGCCGAAAACACGAGGATGGCCGGATAAATGAATTTCGAGTTGATATACGGGATACGGAATTTTCCGTTGGCCTTGCGCTCGGCCATTTCGGCTTCGCTTTGAGGCGACATCAGCAAAACGCCTCCGCACACCAAAACGAATGCGAACAAAGTTCCGATACTCGTGAAATCGAGCACGAAATTCTCGTCGGTAAAGAAAATCGGAAGGCCGACGACCAAGCCGGTGATGATCGTCGCGAATCCCGGCGTTTTATATTTCGGATGGATTTCAGAGAACTTTTTGGGCATCAAACCATCGCGGCTCATCGTCATCCAGATACGCGGCTGACCCAATTGGAACACGAGCATTACGCTGGTCATGGCGACAACTGCTGCGACCGATACGATGAACAACATCCATTTCACGCCTTTAAGCGCGAAAATTTCGGCCAACGGATCGCTCACGCCAAGTGCCGTATACGACACCATTCCGGTCAAAACCAACGCCAGGATGATGTACAGAACCGTACACACCACAAGCGAATAAATCATTCCTTTGGGCAAATCGCGCTGCGGGTTTTTGGATTCCTCGGCCAATGTGGAGACCGCGTCGAATCCTATATAAGCGAAGAAAACCGCCGAAACGCCGCCCATAACGCCACTGAAACCGTTCGGCATAAAAGGCGTCCAGTTGTCGATATCGACATACATCGCGCCCACGACGATCACCAAAGCGATGATCACGAGCTTGATGACGACCATCGCATTCGAGAAATTCTTGGATTCTTTCGTGCCGCGATACACGAGATATGTGATCAAAAGGTTGATGACGACTGCAGGCAAATCGAAAATGATGCGCAATCCGCCGATTACGGGCGCGTTTTTCCAAGCCGCTATGCCTTCGTCACCTTTTCCGGCTTCGACCGCATCCCAGGCCGATTGGTAATTAATCGTAAGCCATTCGGGCAAATGCAGGTGGAAACTTTCGAGCAGGTTCGTAAAATAGCCACTCCACGAAAACGCGATGTAGATGTTTCCGATGGAATATTCCATAATCAGCGCCCATCCGATGATCCACGCGAACAATTCGCCGAAAGAGACGTAAGCATACGTGTACGCACTTCCCGAAACGGGCACGCGTGATGCGAATTCGGCATAGCACATGGCCGTGAATCCGCACGCTATGGCGCAAATCACGTACAAGATGACGACGCCCGGACCGCCCGAAAAACAAGCGTTCCCGATGGCGCTGAACGTTCCGCCGCCAATGATGGCCGCAATCCCGAAGAACGTAAGGTCGCGAACGGTAAGGACTTTGTGCAATCCGGAGTGTTCTTCTCCGTCTCCTCCTTGCTGGATTATGGTTGATGTTGGTTTTCTGCGGAACAGTTTTGAAAAGGACATATAGTGTTTTGTCTGGGTTGTCAGATGGCAAATATAAAAAGTCAGGAATGCAAATTGGGAATATTCGAAAAAAATACGCCGATAATTATCGGTCGTTCAATCCAAATCCAAAATAATTAAGGCATTCTTAACCGAAGCAAAAGTATAGCCGAAACCTATTTCAAAATCAAAACTTATAATTACTTCTGATTGAAAAATCGTACAGCAGCCACCTATTTTTGCGGCAATAAAAATAACTTTTAAACCCAAATAATTATGGCATTCGTAGGTAAAAAATTTCCAAGCATCGCTGTAGACGCTATCTCTGAAATGGGCGACAACCTAAAGATCAACATCTTTGAGGAAGCTACCAAAAACAACAAGAAAGTATTGCTTTTCTGGTACCCGAAAGATTTCACGTTCGTTTGTCCAACAGAACTTCACGCGTTCCAGGAAGCGTTGCCGGAGTTTGAAAAACGCAACACGATCGTGATCGGTGCTTCTTGCGACACGAACGAAGTACATTTTGCGTGGTTGAACACTGCGAAAAACAACGGCGGTATCGAAGGCGTGACCTACCCTATTTTGGCGGACACGAACCGCAACCTGTCTAACATCCTCGGGATTTTGGATATCGAATCATCTCAATACGACGAAGAAAACAACGTGCTTTTGGTAGAAGGTTCGAACGTGACGTACCGCGCGACATACCTTGTCGACGAAACCGGAAAAGTATTCCACGAAAGCATCAACGACATGCCGCTTGGACGCAACGTTGGCGAATACCTTCGCTTGATCGACGCTTACACGCACGTACAGACCAAAGGCGAAGTTTGCCCTGCGAACTGGGAAGAAGGAAAAGAAGCGATGTTCGCTACACGTGAAGGCGTCGCTAATTATTTGAACAATTAATAAATCTATTTGCAAATTTGGAAATTTGAAAATGAGACATTGGACTTAACATTGTCAAATCATTTTCAAATTTTCAAATTTTCTAATTTCCAAATTCCAAAATGGTAGTAGAATTAACAACCGATACGCTCGCCGACATCGTTTCCCAAAACGACAAAGTCGTCGTGCAATACTCCGCTTCGTGGTGTGGCAACTGCCGCATCATGAAACCCAAGTTCAAGAAGTTCGCGACCGAGAACGAAGGCATGACTTTCGTGATCGTCGACGCCGAGAACTCGCCCGAATCGCGCAAACTCGCCAACGTTTCGAACCTGCCGACTTTCGCGACTTTCAAAGGCGGAAAACTGCTTAACGAAACGCAGACGAACAAAGCCGAGGTTTTGGCCGAACTCGTAACCGAAATCTCGTCGAACTGATGAAGTTGCCCGTAATCAAACATTTGACCGAGTTCATCGAAGCCAACGACCAGGATTACGTGATCGAAGCCGTAGAAGTGCTCGAAGCGCTCACCGAAGTACCGTCGCTCAAAGACGAAGAACTCGATGTGATAGGCGAACTGATCTCGAACATGTACGGCGCGCTCGAAGTCGACAAGATGATCAAATCGGGAACGCCCAAAAAAGAAGCCTTGAATGCGTTCATGCAGCGCGTGCTCGGCTCTATAGACAAATAAGCATCGCTTTATTTACTTGATTGGCCCAAAAAAAAACGCCCTTGTCATAAGGGCGCTTTTTTTTTTGGATCAATTACTTCCGAGATAAATGAACAGGTTCGAAGCCATATAAGGCGGCTTGAACGGGATTGGCGTACCGTTTCCGCCCGTGTTTACTGAAAATGAATGCGAATGGTCTCCTGAAATGCCTGTTGTGTCGGCGACGCTCACATTGTCGGCTACGGTTTGTATCGCACCGCCTTCCGCGCTCATTCCTGTCCCACTGGCCCTGTCGTTGTAGCTGTGGTTGTGAAGTCCTGCCTCTCCGAGCGTAGCGGTAAACATAAATTCAGGAAAATTTTCCTGTGCGATGACAATACCCGCGCTTCCGCCTGACGAACCCAATATTTCCGCATCGGTTTTGCCTTTAAGAAAACGGTTCGCTCCATTTGGCAGATTCGAAGCGAATCCCAACCCCTGTGCATAGGCATGTGCCGCTACCGGCAAGGCTGTTACGACTCTTCCGTTAAGCAAATACCACCCATCGTGATCGGAAGCGAGCGCACTGCTTTTGATATCTCCGATTGTCGGGGCGTTTGTCGAAATATGCTTCCACGAAGTTCCGTCGTTGTAATATAATCCGGGTTCGACGCGGTTCGGGAAAACACCCGAAACCTGAGTGTTGTAAACCGTCATGCCCTGGACATGCGCAGACATCGGGCTCGGATTATTCGCAGCGACCAATGCGACTTTAGGCAAAAGCAAGCCTTTGTCTTTATTGAGGCTGCGCAGTTCCAGAACGGCGTCTGTTTGCGGTTCGCTGTTTGGCGGAAAATCCGAAATCAAGACCTGGGAAACTCCCGCCATTGGCAACAAAGCCAGACAAATTACGATAAGTGTTGTTGTTTTCATGATCAGGAGCCGAGATAAATGAACGTTTGCACTGCAAGATATTTTGGACGGAAATCAATCGGTGTTCCCGAACCGCCCGTCGGGACCGAAAGTATGTGCGTATGCGCACCTGCACTGCCCGTAGAACGGGTCGCGCCGGTTTCAAAACGCAATCCGCCCACAGCACCCGCCGTAAAATTGTACAAGCTGCCTCCTCTGTTTACATAACTGTGCGAATGCGCGCCCGTAACCGAAGTAGTACCTTCATACGTGATATCGGGAAGATTGTCCTGCTCTATGACAAAAGACGTTTCACCGCCCAAGTCGCCAAAATCTTCACCTGAGGCTTCTCCTTTGGGCGTTGCATCTGCCGCATCGGGAAGATTTCCCGCGATACCAAGTGTGGCCGCATTTTGTTGTGCCAATGCCGGAAGAGACAAAACGGCCCTGCCGTCAAGCGCGTACCAGCCATCATGGTCAGATATCGATGCGCTTTGTTTGACGTCTCCTATTTTCGGGAATTCCTTATCGATAGACATGCGGACCCACTTCGAGCCGTCATTGTAATACAATCCGGGAAATATATTTTCGGGATCGGATGCGCTCGTGGCCGAATTATAGACAAGCATCCCTGAAACATGGCTCGCAAACGGAGCCGCAGATTCCAATGCGGAAAGTGCGACAGTATCAAGCAGCAAGCCACCCGTGTCGGACGAGCTGCGGAGTTCGAGCAAAGCGTTGGGATTTACGTTTACCGTTCCGATGCCCACTTGGGCAAAAGCTGCGCTGGACAAAAATCCGAACGCCAAGAGTAGAGTTTTTTCCATAGGTCAGATTCCGAGGTAAATAAAAACGTTGGTTACGATGTGGGAAGGCACAAAAGTCACGGCCGTGCCGGAACCGCCCGAAGAAAACGAAGCCGTATGGGTATGGTTTCCTGCCGATCCCGTCGTGAAATTAGCCGCTACAGTATTCGCCAGCGCATTATCTGTGCCCGCGATGTAATTGTTTACAGTTGTGAGGTTGTCGAGATACGAATGTGTATGCGCTCCTGCAGAATCTGTCGAACCGGTAAAATTCACGTCGGGGAAATTTTCGAGTGCAATAAAAAATGTGCTTGTTCCGCCTGTATCTCCGATATTTTCGGTGGCGCTTTTGCTTTTGAGAAACCTATCGCGCGCATCGGGAAGACTGTTGGTGAACCCAAGCGAGGCGGCTACCGTTGCGGCACTGCCCGAAAGCGAATTCGTGGGACGTCCGTCGAGTATATACCAACCGTTGTGGTCTGCGGGTTGCAGTCCGTATTTGATATCGCCTATAACAGGAAGTTTGGTTGTCATTCGGATCCAAGCCGATCCGTCGTTATAGTACATGCCCGGCGTAACATCAAAACCTCCTTCGGTAGCCGATGTCGCGGTATTGTACACGATCATTCCACGCAAGTGTGAAGACAGGGGCGCAGATTGGTTTGTGGAAGTCAAAGCGACTTTTGGAAGCAACAATCCCTTATCGGACGAATTCAGTTCCAAAAGGGCCGAGGCATTGGGTGTCTGCGTCCCGATCCCGACTTGGGAAACGGCCGCAAAAGGCCCCGCCAGCAGAAATAGCGGAAGTATTTTTTTTAGCATTGGTCGATAATATTGGTTGTAGATTAGGGTAACTCAAATGTACGCCCGCGCATGTTGAACTTTAACGGATGTATTTGTTAATTTTTTGCTCCTTTTATCGATGATAATGATGATATCCAACCTTATATTTCTTTTTCGGACACTCACTTAAAACTGTTTATTACTTTCTTCAAAACTTCTTTGCGCACTTCACCCATAAGCCCGAAAGCTTTTTTATTTTGCAGGTCATAATAGCTGCCGAAGTCGCAGATTAGCTCGGCTTTTTTTTTAATTTTGAACTTTTAAAAACAAGACATGTCTACGATAACCCTAGGTGGAAATTCGATCCACACCAACGGTGAACTTCCTAAAAAAGGAGATGCCGCAACAGATTTCCAACTTTCTAAAGAAGATCTTTCTACGGCTACATTGGCCGATTACAAAGGAAAGAACGTCATACTAAACGTGTTCCCGAGCATCGATACCCCGACTTGTGCGACTTCGGTACGCGTTTTCAACCAGAAAGCCAGCAACCTCGACAATACCGTCGTACTTTGTGTTTCGCGCGATTTGCCTTTTGCCCAAAAGCGTTTTTGCGGTGCCGAAGGATTGAGCAACGTACATTGTCTTTCCGATTTCAAGGACGGGAAATTCGGTAAGGATTACGGTCTTGAGATCGTCGACGGAAAACTCGCGGGGCTTCATTCGCGCGCGGTCGTAGTCATCGATACTGACGGAAAAATCGCCTATAGCGAACAAGTGCCTGAAATTGCAGACGAACCGAATTACGAAGCCGCATTGGCCGCATTATAATGGATTTCGAAAAAGACAACACCTTTGTTACCGGCAGGCTCAAAAGCGTCAAATATGCTTTTTTGGGCGCCGTGAAACTGATTACGACCGAACACAGCGTGATGGTGCAGTTCGGTATCGGGATCGCGATGAGCGTTTTGGGCTTCATCATGCACATCTCGGCTACCGAATGGTTGTTCCAGACCTTGGCGATCGGGCTTGTGATGAGCATCGAAGGATTGAACACGGCCGTCGAGAAGATCGCCGATTTCATCCATCCGCAATTCCATGAAAAAATCGGTTTCATCAAAGACATAGCCGCCGGCGCCGTATTTTTCGCCGCGATGACCGCCATTGCGATAGGCGCGCTGATATACATCCCAAAATTCATCTAGAAACCTTGTAGATGGCAAGAACCAAGAAAACAGCCGAAACGGCAGACGAAAAGAAAGACATCAAGAAGAAACGCAAGATTTCGCGTCGCCATGAGATTCTCATCGGCTCGTTGCTCGTGCTGTTGTCGGTAGCGTTGTTGCTGTCGTTCGTGTCTTTTTTCATTTATTGGAGAGAAGACCAAAGCACGTTGGTTTCCTGGGCCGACCGCAGCCTCAAGGCGCGCAACTGGCTCGGTAAATTCGGGGCTTGGCTCGCCGATTTCTTTATCTTCAAAGGATTCGGGGCCGCTTCTTTCCTGTTCGTGAAACTGTTTTTCCTGACCGGCGCATTTTTGGTGCTCGACGTACCGTTGCGCAAACTCAAAAGCATTTGGTTCTGGGATTTGTTCGCATTGATCGTCCTTTCTGTCCTGTTCGGATTTTTCGCGGATTCATTGCCCGAACTCGGCGGAACGGTCGGTTACGAAATGAACGTTTTCCTACAGGATTATATCGGAAGTACGGGAACGCTTCTCGTGTTGGTTTTCGGCATCATCATTTACCTGATTTATAAAATCAAGGTTTCTCCGGATAAGATCAAAGGTTTCTTCGAACGCAAAAAGTCCGAAATCAACGAAGAGTTGGCTAAAATGAATACGGCAACTCCGGCTGTTTCTGACAATGCGGGCGATGCCTACAATCTCGAGGAGTTTGCAACAGAGGAACAACCGAACGAAGATTTAAAATTCAATCCGTTTCCCGAAGAAGACGAAGAAGACATTCCCGAACCGGTTTTGAAAGTCGCTTCGAAATTCGAGATCGACAAGGAGGCGTTGCGTCCGACGATCGAACATCCGTCAGAAATTTCGCTTACGCACGACCCGAAACACGAAGCCGTTTTGGAATCGCTTCCTACACCGACGCCTGCTCCGCAAATCATCACGACCGACGACGAGGCTTTCGTGATCGAAAAAGCCCCGGAAGAAGATATAGTCGAAGAAAACCTTGCCGCGAGACTGGTTGAGGATTTCGGCCTTTTCGACCCGACACTCGAACTTTCGAACTATAAATTCCCTACGATCGACATGCTCAAGGAGTACGCCGGCGGCGGAATCACGATCAATCAGGAAGAACTCGAGGAAAACAAGAACCGGATCGTCGAGACGCTTCGCAATTATAAAATCGACATCGCTCAAATTAAAGCGACGGTCGGTCCTTCGGTGACGCTTTACGAGATCGTGCCCGAAGCCGGAATCCGCATCTCGAAAATCAAGAGTCTTGAAGACGACATCGCGCTTTCGCTTTCGGCTCTCGGAATCCGTATCATCGCACCGATTCCGGGAAAAGGAACGATCGGTATCGAAGTGCCGAACCAGAAACCGACGATCGTTTCGATGAAGAACGTGATCGGTTCGTCCAAATTCCAGGAAGCCGAAATGGAACTTCCGATTGCGTTAGGAAAGACGATTTCAAACGAAACCTTCGTAGCCGATTTGGCCAAAATGCCGCACTTGCTCATGGCGGGTGCAACGGGACAAGGTAAATCGGTTGGCTTGAACGCCGTGCTTACTTCCCTACTCTACAAAAAACATCCGGCCGAAGTGAAATTCGTGCTCGTCGATCCGAAGAAAGTGGAACTCACGCTGTTCAATAAGATCGAGCGTCATTATTTGGCGAAACTTCCGGATACCGAAGATGCGATCATCACCGACAACACCAAAGTAATCAACACGTTGAATTCGCTTTGCGTCGAAATGGACAACCGCTATTCGTTGCTCAAAGACGCGATGGTGCGCAACATCAAGGAATACAACGACAAATTCAAGAACCGGAAACTCAATCCTGAGGCCGGCCACCGTTTTCTTCCTTACATCGTCTTAGTCGTCGACGAGTTCGCCGATCTGATCATGACCGCAGGAAAAGAAGTCGAAACCCCGATCGCGCGTCTTGCGCAGTTGGCTCGTGCAATCGGAATCCACTTGATTATTGCGACGCAACGTCCGTCGGTGAACGTGATTACGGGTATCATCAAAGCGAACTTTCCGGCGCGAATTGCATTCCGCGTGACGTCAAAGATCGATTCGCGTACTATTCTCGATACGCAAGGCGCCGACCAATTGATCGGACGAGGCGATTTATTGTATTCGAACGGAAACGACGTAACCCGTGTACAGTGCGCATTCGTCGATACTCCTGAGGTCGAGAAGATTACCGAATTCATCGGTTCGCAAAAGGCTTATCCGAACGCTTATCTGCTTCCAGAATACGTTCCTGAAGGCGAAACTGGCATCAATCTTGATATCGACATTTCGGAAAGAGATGCCCTTTTCAGGGAAGCTGCCGAAGTTATCGTATCTTCGCAGCAAGGTTCGGCCTCGCTTTTGCAACGAAAACTCAAGCTGGGTTACAACCGCGCCGGAAGGCTTATCGACCAATTGGAAGCGGCGGGAATCGTCGGTCCTTTCGAAGGCAGCAAGGCAAGAAGCGTAAACGTACCCGATTTGCAGGCTCTCGACCAGTTTTTCGCTAATGAACAAAATGAATAAGATGAAAAAAGTATTCCAAATCGCGTTCTTCCTTTTGATGGCCGTTTCGGTTCATGCACAGGATAAAAAGGCAAAAGCGCTATTGGACGAAGTGACCGCGAAAGTCAAGAGTTACGACAATATTTCGATAGATTTCAAGTATTCGCTCAACAACGCCAAAGAGAACGTCAACCAGGACAGCAAAGGCAGCGTGGTCATGAAAGGCAATATGTACGTGCTCAATTTCATGGGCGTGACCAAGATTTTCGACGGAAAGAAGACGTATACGATCATTCCCGAAGACGAGGAAATCACCATTTCGAAATACAGCGAAAAGGACGACAACACGATTACGCCATCGCGTCTGCTCACATTTTTCAATTCGGGATACAAGTACGCAATGGACATTTTACAGAACGTAAAAGGCCGTAAAATACAGTATATCAAGCTTACGCCTATCGCTTCGAAAGACCAGAGAAAGGAAATCCTGCTTGGTATCGACAGTCAGACCAAACACATCTACAACCTTATTGAGGTCGGCAAGAACGGCACCAAGACGACGCTCACTGTTAATTCTTTTAAAACCAACCAGCCGTTGTCGAAAAATCAATTTACTTTTACCGAGAGTAAATACCCGAATTACTACATCAACAAACTAGACTGATTGCAGGAGTGAAAATCCTTGATCGTTACATCTTAAAATCTTTTGTGATTACGTTCGCCACGGTGTTCGTAATCCTTTTTTTTATATTCATTTTACAGACGGTTTGGCTGTTCATAGCCGAGCTCGCAGGTAAAGACCTCGACTTTTTCCTTATCGTCAAATTCCTGATGTTCGCCATGCCGAGGATCATTCCTTTGGTGTTGCCGCTTTCAGTTTTGCTCGCATCGATCATGACGTTCGGAAGTTTTGCCGAGAATTACGAGTTCGCGGCCATGAAATCGTCGGGAATCTCGCTTCAGCGCGCGATGAGAAGCCTTATGGTTTTCATCGGATTCCTGAGCGTCGCCTCGTTCTTCTTCGCCAACAACGTGATTCCGTATGCCGAATACCAATTCATCAATTTCCGTGCGGATATCGGGAAAAAACAACCTGCGATGGCCATTGCCGAAGGACAGTTCAGCGACGTAGGCTCGTTCAACATCAAGGTCGAGAAAAAATCGGGCGAGAACGGCAACATCCTTTCGGGCGTGACAATCCACAAAAAATCGGGTTCGGGACAAGGAACGCCTACCG
This sequence comes from Flavobacterium agri, assembly GCF_013401995.1. Lineage (GTDB taxonomy): Bacteria > Bacteroidota > Bacteroidia > Flavobacteriales > Flavobacteriaceae > Flavobacterium > Flavobacterium agri. The sequence goes on along the minus strand of NZ_JACBJI010000001.1, from coordinate 305,042 downwards.
TGATCCGATCGAAAAGCGGCGAATTGGTCTCGAGCGAGAATTCGAACATCCTTAAACTGGTTTTGAAGGATGGCGATTACTACGAAGACATCGTCCCGAAAAAATACGAAGACCAGAACAAGATGCCGTTCGCCAAAAGTTCGTTCAAACGCTACGTGATCAACATGGATTTGAGCAAACTCAACAAACTCGACGAATCCGAAGACAAGGTCACGACCAATAACATGCTTAACGTGAACGAGCTCAATTACACGCTCGACTCACTGCACAAAGATTTCGACAAAAACATCATTTCGTTTGCCGATAACATTTACCAACGCACGGGAATCATTTCGAGTGCGATCCAATACGCACCCAATAAACCTAAGGATACGACGGCGTTAAAAGCAGAAAAGAAAGAATTGCCCAAAGACCTTCTTTCGGGTTTCAGTCGGGGCGATAAACAGGCGCTGCTCAAAATCGCGAAAGGAAACGTCGAAAGCACGAATTTTTCTATAGACGGTTCCACTTTCGAGATGCAGGAACAGATCAAGAACATCAACAATCACCAGCTCGCGTTTTTCGACAAATTCGTGATCGCTTATGCCTGTCTACTGATGTTCTTTATCGGCGCGCCATTGGGAGCGATCATCCGCAAAGGCGGTATCGGTTTGCCGATCGTTTTTGCCGTACTGATTTTCATCACCTTCCATTTCATCAATACTTTCGGAAAAAAAATGGCGCAGACAGACGGGATTCCGGCCTGGCTCGGTTCATGGATGTCATCGTTCATCCTGACGCCGTTCGCGGTTTTGCTCACGTATCGCGCCACGAACGACATCGGATTGTTCCAGCTTGACAACATCCTGGAACCGATCCAGAACTTTTTCGCGAAGATTTTTTCCAAAAAAGAGAAACAGGAAACAGAACAACTACCAACAGCATAATGTCCATCAAACTCAATACCATAGAAGAAGCCATAGAAGATATCCGCCAGGGTAAAGTGATCATTGTCGTAGACGACGAGGATCGCGAAAACGAAGGCGATTTCTTGGCTGCTGCCGAAAAGGCGACTCCAGAAATGATCAACTTCATGGCCACACACGGCCGCGGATTGATTTGCGCACCGCTTACCGAAAGCCGTTGCAAGGAACTCGACCTCAAGGCCATGGTGACCAACAACACCGACCACATGGAAACGGCGTTCACGGTTTCGGTAGATTTGAAAGGACGTGGCGTGACTACGGGTATTTCGGCCGACGACCGTTCCAAAACCGTCATCGCGCTTACCGATCCCGATGTAAAACCATACGATTTCGCACGTCCGGGACATATCTTCCCGCTGATCGCCAAACAAGGCGGCGTGTTGAGACGAACCGGACATACCGAAGCCGCAATCGATTTTGCGCGCCTTGCCGGATTCAAACCAGCAGGCGTGATTTGTGAAATCATGAACGAGGACGGTTCGATGGCACGTCTTCCGGAGCTTGTAGAAGTTGCCAAACGTTTCGACTTGAAACTCGTTTCTATCGAAGATTTGGTCGCTTACCGCATGCAACACGACTCATTGATCGTCAAAAAAGAAGATTTCGACGTAGAGACGCGTTTCGGCACGTTCAGGCTTCGCGCTTATGTGCAGACGACGAACAAGCAAGTCCATATCGCGCTTACGAAAGGCACGTGGAATGCGGGCGAACCGATCTTGACACGTATCAATTCGACCCAAGTCAACAACGATATTCTCGGGACTTTGACCAACAACGCCGACCAAAAGCTCGACGATATGTTCAAGCTGATCAACGACGAAGGCAAAGGTGCGGTGCTTTTCATCAACCAGAACATGGAAGCCTACGGATTGCTCAACCGGATCACCGAACTCAAGGAATTGCAGGCGCAAGGCGAAATGAGAGCGCCCAAAATCGTGATCGACAACAAGGATTTCGGTATAGGCGCGCAAATTTTGCACGACATCGACATCTGCAAGATCCGTTTGATTTCGAACACCGAACAAGCAAAACGCGTCGGTATGATCGGTTACGGACTCGAGATTTCCGAATACGTTTCGTTTTAGTCAACCCATTTTTCCGAAATCCATCGGTCAAGGCTCCATTTGCCTGAACCGTGGAAAAAGAACAACAAGAAGAACAACAGGAAAAGTGTCGGGAGTTCCTGTTGCAAAAAATCCAGATCGCCCATTTTCCAGACGATGACGAACATCGTAAAGGCAAGCATCGGGCAAACGATACGCGTAAGCAATCCCAATCCGAGTAAAATCCCTCCAAAAAATTCGGTAGCCTTGGCCAAATGCGCCATAAAAACAGGAGCTACAAAACCCGATTCTCGTAGAAAGGCCGACAGGTTTTGCATTTCCACGCGATCGAACAACGGAAGCCCGTGTCTCATGATCAAAAACCCCACCGACAGCTTGGCCACAAAAACTCCGATTTCAGATAAAGGCGTCACATTCAAAATTCGTTTCATAAAAAGTGTTTTAGTACGGCAAAACTACTTGCGGACTGAATTTAAGCAGTATAAGACGCGTAAAACAAATGTAAACGAATGTAAAAAGTGCCGTTTACGAATCGGGATGCGCACCAAATCCTTAATTTTACGTATGCGAAAAACCAAAAGGATTTTATGGATTTGCGTTGCCGTGGCATGCTCGCTTGCGATGTTGGCTTTTTCTTCTTTCGACCGGAACCGCGATCTTGAAGACAGCCGCAACATCGCCATGCGTCACATCGGGCATAAACTGTTGTGGCAAAACGGCGACAGTATATCGGTCGTGCCTGCGGTGATCCAAATCGACCGATCGACTTTCCGGCTTTCATTTGCCAAACCTTTTCGCTTTTCGACCGATTCCCTCGTTGCACTTACCGAACATGAAGCCGCAAAAGGCAGATTTCCTAAAAAATATACGGTCAAGGTTTATAATTCGGGCGAACGATTGGCCTACGGCTATGAAATGCCGGCACTTGATTCGACTGCATGCCTCGGACGTCCGCAACCGCAGGATTCCTATCGTTTAGACGTCACATTTACCGATATTTCAGAATCCTCGAACACTTTATTTTACGCAAGCGCGATTCCGATCGTGATCGTGTTCTTAAGTTTCGGATTCAAGCGCTCGCCCAAAATACCCGAATCCGGATCGCAAAGGAAAAGTTTGAAGATTGGCGCTTACGAGTATTTTCCCGAAACCCAATTGCTCGTAATCGGACAAAACCGTGAAAAACTGACCGCGAAAGAAGCCAACGTATTGTCCATTTTCGCGAGTCGCCAAAACGAACTCATCACGCGCGAAGAACTGCAGAACGAGGTTTGGGAAAGCAAAGGCGTGATCGTTGGTCGCAGTCTTGACGTCTTCATTTCGAGATTGCGCAAGAAATTCGAAGGCGACGAGAACGTCAAAATCGTAAACGTACACGGATCGGGTTACAAACTGATCGTTTCCGCTTCGTAATCATTCGGCAAGCAAATGCGGTTTCTCGCGCTGGATTTTCCAGATCAATTCCCCGAATAACGTGTTGGCCCAAGCAAACCACGATCGCGTGAACTTCTTCGGATCGTCTTTGTGGAAAGACTCGTGCATGAATCCGGTTCCCGCATGCGTAGTTTTCAAAATGTGCAGACATTGCCGGATCTCGTTGTCATCCACACTGGTAAGCGCCTGCATGATCAAACCGATGTGCCAAATGTAATTTTCGGGCGTGTGTGGCGCACCGATTCCCTTGGCCGCCTTGCCTTCGTAATAATAAGGATTCGACGGGCTCAAAATCATACGGCGCGTGTTCACATACACCGGATCGTCTACGGCGCAACTTCCGAAATACGGCATCGACAGCAAACTCGGCGCATTCGCATCGTCCATGTAAAGCCGGTTTCCGAAACCGTCAACTTCGTAAGCGAAGACCTTTCCGAAATCGGGATGGTCGACGATCGCGTATTTCTTGAGTGCCGATTCCACCTCCGACGCCAGTTCTATGCAATCAAGTTGTAATTCTTTGTCTTTGAATAGTTGTGTGGCCATTTCCGACAATTGACGAAGCGAAACCACCGCAAAATAATTCGATGGCACGAGGAACGGAAAAACCGTCGCATCGTCGGACGGACGGAACATGGACGCGATCAATCCGACGGGTTTTATCGGGAAACCGTATCCGTCAAGCGGAGGCGTGTCGATACTTCTCGGCGACGACCGCATAAAACTGTACGGGCCTTTTCCGTTCTTGCGTTGCTGCACGCGGAATGTTTCGACCACGAGTTTCATCGCTTCGTGCCAATTCTGGTCGAATGGCGAAACGTCTTTGGTCTGTTTCCAATAATGATACGAAAGCCGGATCGGATAACACAGCGAATCGATTTCCCATTTGCGTTCGTGCAGCTCGGGTTTCATTTCGGTGAGATCGTTCTTCCACTCGCTTCCGGTCGCGCCTTTGTTGAACGCGTTGGCATAAGGATCGATCCTGATGCATTTCGCCTGACGGTTGATCACGCCTGCCAAAAGCTTTCGCAATTGAAGATCCTGTTTGGCCAAAGTGAGATACGGCATGACCTGTGCCGTGCTGTCGCGCAACCACATCGCGTGGATATCGCCCGTAATCACGAACGTGTCGGGTTTGTTGTTTTTGATCGAAAAATCGACGGTCGTATCGAGCGTATTAGGGAAACAGTTCTCGAAAAGCCAGGCCAGTTCGGGATTTCGCAGATTGGTCTTCATCGATGCGATCAATTTCTCTACGGACGCGCTCGTGAATTTGCGCTTCGATTTGGGCACGCGGACCACGGGAAATTGGTCCGACGGTAAAAAATCGATCAGGTACGCACCCAAAGTGGCCAAAGCCGATGTCTGCAGAAAATGTCGACGTTTCATGTTAACTAATTTATGAAAAGTTTCGGCATCCCGATTCGTTGACCTTTTCTATTCGAGGCGAATCTCGCGCTGCAAACCTATGTCCGCAACAAAATGGGCATCGTGAGAAACCACGATCAACGTTCCTTTGTACGCACGCAACGCATCGGTAAGGATGGCGACGTTCTCAAGGTCGAGGTTGTTCGTGGGTTCGTCCAAAATGATGACTTCGGGCGATTGGCCGCTTATCGTCAAACAACACAACAGCAATCGCATACGCTCGCCTCCGCTCAAAGCCGCGCAAGGTTTGTCCCAATCGTTTTGAGGAAACAGGAAACGGCTGAGTTCGGTCTTGATTTCGTGTTCGGGTTTCAGAGAAAGATTGGATTTCTGTAGCTGTTCCAAAACATTGAGCTTGTCGTTTATTGCAGAATAATCCTGGTCCACGTATACCGTTTTGGAAACCGTACGATTCAAAGTTCCGGTAGAAGGTTCCAAATTGTCCAAAAGCATGTTGATCAGAGTCGTTTTCCCAGATCCGTTCGCGCCATGTAAAGCGATCCGTTCGCCACTCAAGATTTCGATGTCCAGGTCGGATTTCCACAAAAAGACGTCCGAAAATGCGAAATTGATTTTCGTTCCCTTAAAAAGCGTTTTGCCGTTGTGCAGATTCGAATCGTCGAAACCGAACTTGATTTTGGAGCGTTCGGGCAACGATTTGCGTAAACCACTCAACTCATGTGCGATGGCTTGGGTCTTTTCGGCATGTACGCTTTTGAGTTTCGAAGAGCTGTTCTCGGCTTTGTTGCGCAAGGTATTCATCGAAATCGTCGGCAAGCCCGATTTTTGTTGTTTCTTCTTTCCTTTTGAATCCAGTTTTTGTTGTCTTTGGGCCGATTCGCGTTGGATTTCGCGCGCGTGATGAAGCGCCTTCTCAGAACTTTTTATGTCGCGTTGCAACGCTTGCGTTTCGTGTTGTTTCTGTTGGACATAAAATGCATAATCGCCTCCGTACGTGACGATTTTGTCTTTTTCGAGCTCGAAAGTCCTGTCTACACGATGTAACAACGCACGGTCATGGCTCACGATAAGAATGGTTTGCGCACTGTTGCCGATGAAATCATAAAGCAGATCACGCCCGTCGCGATCAAGATGGTTGCCGGGTTCGTCGAGCAATACGATATCGGGTTGGTACAGGCCGATTCCCGACAACAACACCTTCGTCTTCTGCCCGCCGCTCAACGAGCCCATTTTGCGGTCGGGTCCGATGCCGTCGAGTCGCCAATCCTGCAAAGCTTGATGGAATCGTTCTTCTATCGACCAATCGTCGTCTAAAATCTCAAGATTATATTCGGTTGGATTTCCGCCCAGGATTTCACGGTAAGCATTGATCTTTTTGTCGATGTGCAATGTTTCGGCAACCGTCATCGCGTCGAATTGCCCGTAGACTTGAGGTACGTAATACAACGTGCCTTCAACCTTGATTCTTCCTTCGGTTGCAGATAAAAGTCCGGCCGCGATTTTGAGCAAAGTCGATTTTCCCGAGCCGTTACGGCCAATAAGCGAGGCTTTTTCGCCTTTGCCGAGATAGAGGTTGATATGGGTGAAAAGCACGTCCTTGTTGGGATGCGCATAGCAGATGTCCTGCAGTAAAAGCATGTTCTTTCTTTTTAATATGGATAAATACGGGAAGGCCGAAGTTTGGCTTCCAAAAATTTTCGCGAAAAGAAAGGGCTATTTACATAGAGAAGTGATCGTTGGTGCAAAAGTATAAAATATGGAGTTCGATTATGTCCGAATCGGTTTATTTTCTTTTCGGATGCGGATTTGGAAAGTTAAACCTACACGATGTCCGGTTCACCTCCCGATTTGTCCACTTCGCCCGCTTTCCCTTTCCCAACCTTTGATACTGAGCTACTTTTGACATGAAATTAAAACCGATAACCACCAAGAAATCATGAAAACAACAATTCTAAACCGATTCCGCACGATAAGCCTCAACCTGTTGGCTTTGGCGGCGATGCAACTCACTTCTTCTAAAATGATCGCACAAACGGCTTCTTTCGAATCGATCAAACAAATCAACGCCGGAGATCTCAACATCGGTTATGCCGAAGTCGGGCCCAAAAACGGACAACCCGTGATATTGCTTCACGGCTGGCCTTACGATATCCAAAGTTTTGCCGAATCGGCCCAAATCCTACAAGCAAAAGGCTATCATGTTTACGTGCCTTATTTAAGAGGTTACGGCACTACCCGATTCCTGTCAGACAAAACACCCAGGAACGGACAGCAAGCCGCGTTGGCCGTAGACGTAATCGCGTTTATGGATGCGCTCAAAATCAAGCAAGCCGTCATCGGCGGATTCGACTGGGGCGCGCGCACGGCAGACATCGTCGCAGCCTTGTGGCCTGAACGTGTAAAAGCCTTGGTTTCCGTAAGCGGTTACCTGATCGGAAGCCAGCAGGCCAACGCCGCGCCTTTGTCGCCAAAAGCCGAATTGTCTTGGTGGTACCAATACTATTTCGCGACAGAACGCGGCCAGAAAGGTTATGAAGCCAACCGACGCGATTTCGCCAAACTGATCTGGAAAACGGCATCGCCCCAATGGAATTTCGACGACGCGACTTTCGACAAATCGGCAGCAGCGTTCGACAATCCGGACCATGTCGCAATCGTGATCCACAATTACAGATGGCGTCTGGGGTTGGCCGAAGGCGAGAAAAAATACGACGAGCTCGAGAAAAAACTCGCGACGTTCCCGACAATCAGCGTGCCGACCGTGACGCTCGAAGGAGACGCGAACGGCGCGCCACATCCTGATCCGGCAAAATACGCATCGAAATTCACAGGCAAATACGCGCATCACAACCTAACGGGCACTATCGGGCACAACCCGCCACAAGAGGCACCTCAGGCATTTGCGGACGCCATCATCGAAGCGGATCATTTTGCGAATTAATCGAAAAATCACAACTCTAAATTTTAATATCATCATGGAAAATCAAATCGTATTTACAGCAGCAAGCAAGACACCTATCCAAGTCGAAAAAGTGATCTATACAGCAAAAGTCCACATCGACGGCGGTCGCGAAGGTTCGGCCAAAAGCGACGACGGACAACTCGACATCGCACTTTCGACTCCGGGAAGCGGCATCAAAGGCACGAATCCCGAACAACTTCTTGCCGCCGGTTGGTCGGCTTGTTTTATCGGGGCGATCAAAATCAACGCGGCAGGCATGAAAATCCGCTTGCCAAAAGACGTGTCGGTAGACGCAGAAGTAGACCTTACCTCGGGAGAAGGCGGTTACGCACTTGGCGCAAGACTCAACGTGAATCTTCCGGGATTGACTTTCGAACAGGCAAAAGCACTTGTCGAAGCGGCTCACCAAACCTGTCCGTATTCAAAAGTCACGAGCGGTAACATCAACGTGACTTTCAGCGTATCCATCTAAATGACGGAATCGCCGAAGCGCAAAAAATAATGTCATAACTTTGAAGGCAGGCGTCCGATTTGGGCGCTTGCCTTATTTAATCCCGAACATCGTGAAGCAGACACGTTTCAAAATTTCAACGGCCACCATTTGGATCAGCTCCATTTTTCTCGGATTGCTGTCTTCTGTTCCTCAATTGGCCTCACGCGATTTCAATTTGGCCGAGGCAATCGTAAATGCCGCACTCACCGCGTCTTTTGCTGTGATGATGTGGTATTTCAACCTGTATATGCTCACGCGACAGTCGGACAAGCGCCGCAAGCAAAGCATTTCTTATTCGAAATTGCTGAGTTCGCTCGTTTTCGGGTTGATCGTGATGTTCGGCCTTGCCTGGATCCAGCAATTGATTTTGTCGCATATCGATTTCGGCCCGTCTATGCTTATGGTCGAAGTGCGCGGCATCCTGATCAACCTCGTGTTCTACATGTTCTTAAATCTGCTACAGCAGAATTACGAAAACCAGCACGTGAGTATGGAACTCGAACGCATCAAGAACGACAATCTGGGCGCTCAGTACGAATTGCTCAAGCAACAGGTGAATCCGCATTTCCTGTTCAACAGTCTGAATACGCTCAAGGCGATGGTAGAAACTTCGGATGCGCATTCGATCGATTTCATCATCAAATTATCGAGTTTTTACCGGTTCACGCTCGAAAGCCGGAAGCTCGACCTGATCCACGTACGTGAGGAAATGCAGATTCTCGACGCTTACATTTTTCTCCAAAACGCGCGTTTCGAAGGCGGTTTCACGTTCGAAAGCGAATTGGACGAAAGTGTGATGAATACGTTGATTCCGCCTTTTTCACTACAACTTCTCGTCGAAAATTGCCTCAAGCACAATATCGTGTCTCGCAGTAAACCACTGGCCATCAAAGTGTATTCGGAAGACGGGAAAATCGTGATCGAAAATCCGATACAACCCAAAATAGGCGAAAAGGAATCGCTTGGCGTCGGGCTCAAGAACATCGACCTGCGCTACAAACATTTGCTCGAAAAACATATCGATATTTCGGAAGAAAACAACATTTTTAAGATCAAACTCCCGCTAATCCATGAATATAGTCATCATTGAAGACGAGCCGAAAACGGCCAAATCGCTCGAAAACCTGATTCTTGACCTCAAACCCGAAGCCGAGATTATCGGTTGGTATGACAGTGTGGAAAGTTCGGTCGCGGCTTTGTCCAAAGCTCAACCCGACCTTATTTTTATGGACATACAGCTCGCCGACGGCCTGTGTTTCGAGATTTTCAAATCGGTCACTATTTCGTGTCCGGTCATATTTTGTACGGCTTTCGATCAATATTCGATCGAAGCGTTCAAGAGCAATGGCGTCGATTATATCCTCAAGCCGTTTTCGCGAGACGACATTTGGGAAGCGCTCAAAAAAGTGGACGAGCTCAAGAATTTCTTCCAGAAAAATGCGACTCCGGATTTGAACGATTTGCTCAATAAACTCAATCCTTCTGCGGGAAAAACCAGTTTTCTCGTTTACAAAAACCTCAAATACACGACGGTACAAACCGATGACGTCGCCTTTTTCTACATCAAGAACGACTCGACTTTCCTGGTCACTTTCGACCGACAGGAATTTCCGCTGACCCAAACCTTGACCCAAGTGGCCAGTTTGGTTTCGGCCAAGCAATTTTTCCGCGTGAACCGACAATATCTCGTGAATTTCAAAGCCGTAAAGGAAATCGAACATTACTTTTTGCGCAAACTTTACATTAGACTCGCCGTGGAAACGCCCGACAAACTGTTCATCAATAAAGAAAAGTCGCACGCTTTCTTTTCGTGGCTCGAAGACCGTTAAGCCGTAAATCTCACGGTTCGATTTGTACGGTTTCGGACGCCAATATGTCCGGTTGGCCTTGTTTTGACTGTCGTGGCGCGTATCGGGAAAGTACTTTTGGGTCAAATAAAATCCAACAGATATGAAACCGATAAAAATTTTCGCGATTTGTGCCGGAATAGCACTTCTCGCCAGCAGTTTGGCTTTCGTTACCGACGATACCGGAAACAAGGCCATCGAACCCCAACCGATTGTAGCAAACGGCGACGGTTTTGCCGTACTCGAACTGTTCACTTCCGAAGGTTGCTCGAGTTGTCCTCCGGCCGACAAGCTTTTGGGCCGCATCCAACAACAATACAAAGACAAGCCCGTCTACGTACTCGCTTACCATGTCGATTATTGGGATCGTCTGGGATGGAAAGACCAATTCAGCAGCCTGGAATTCACGAATCGCCAATACGCTTACACCCAATCGTTGAAATCGGAAATGTACACACCACAGGTCGTACTCAACGGAAAAAGCGAATTTGTGGGTTCGAACGCCAAAGTAGCCGATGAATCGCTTGAGGCAGCGACGAAAGGCACACCAAAGGCTAAGTTTGACGTACAAGCCAGAACAGAAGCGGGTAACATCCATTTCGATTACACGTTCGACCGCTATGAAAACGACGGCATATTGCGCATGGCGATCGTACAGAAACATGCCGTAAGCCAAGTGAAAAGAGGCGAAAACGAAGGGCGCACGCTCGACCATTGGCAAATCGTGCGCAAACTGCACACGTTCAGGCTTAACCCGTATGGAAAAGGTTCGAACCAATTCAAGATCCCGCAAGGCTTCAACACCAAGGATTGGGAGATCATCGGCATGGTCCAAAATGAAAAAGACGGAAAGATCATTGCCGCCACGCGTGCGTCTTTCGCAAAACAATGAGCCATACAACAAAGCTCATTTGAGCCGTACACCAAAGTAAGCCCTTATGTATCGACCTAACTTTGCAGATATAAATCATAAAACGATATATCATGTCAAAAGTTTGGTTCATTACAGGTGCTTCACGCGGATTGGGTCGCAATCTAGCCGAAGCCGTTCTCAAAAGCGGTGATAAGGTAGCTGCAACAGCACGAAATACAGATCAATTGCAAGACCTGGTTGCCCAATATGGCGATCGGGTTTTTGCGATTCCGTTGGATGTCACGAATTACGATCAGGTACACATTGCCGTCGCCGATGCGGTTTCGCGCTTCGGAAGCATCGACGTTCTGGTCAACAACGCCGGGTTCGGGATCATCGGAGCCGCCGAAGCGTTTACCGACGAGCAGGTGCGCTCCCAACTCGAAACCAATTTGTACGCACCGATCGAAATCACGCGCGCCGTTTTGCCGATCATGAGAAAACAACGCGGCGGACGCATTCTGCAGATCAGTTCCATTGGCGGACGCGTCGGAAATGCGGCACTTACGATCTATCAGGCCGCGAAATTCGGGTTAAGCGGTTTCAGCGAGGCGTTGGCTAAGGAAGTTGCTTCTCTAGGAATATATGTCACGAGCGTGGAACCCGGAGGATTCCGTACCGATTGGGCAGGCGCTTCGATGACGTATGCAACCGAAATCGAAGGCTATGATGCCGTCAAGCAACGCACCGATTTCATCAAAGGCGGCAATTTTATCCCTGTAGGCGATCCCGAAAAGGCGGCCAAAGCCATGTTCGAACTCGCTTCGCATCCAAATCCGCCAGTCCATCTGGTTTTGGGAAGCGAAGCCATCGGTTTGCTCAAAAATGCCAACGAGACGCGCGAAGCCGAAATGCAACAATGGCTCGACGTAAGCCTTTCTACGGATCACGACGAGTCTGAAAATTTTCTCGACACACCTCAAGGTAAATGGTTCACGAGCGTGACGAAGGAAAAATAATACCGATTGAATCATTGTGATGCAAACGGCTTCGACCACTCGAAGCCGTTGCGTCATTTCACTACTTTTGCATATGGACGATCTCAAAAATCCACCTATCGCCTATTCGTGCTATTACACGCGTCATCGCGAAGGCGAGCAATTCGTGCGCGAACACGTGTTCAGTTACCAGATTTCGGGTACGTTGACGGTGAACACGGGCGATGCCGAACACATTTCAAGAGAAGGCGATTTCCGGTTCATCAAACGGAACCAGTTGCTCAAATTCGTGAAGCAACCCGGTGAACAGGGCGTTTTCAAATCGCTGTCGATTTATCTCGACCAGGCCACACTTAAAGATCTGGCGCGTGATTTAGGCATCGAGAATCCCAAAAACCACGTCGAGGCCGAAAAGGTAATCCCACTGCCGGAACGCCCGCTTTTCAAGAGCTTTATGGATTCGCTTTTGCCTTACGTGCATTCGGAAACGCCGATAAACTATCAGCTTGCATTGCTCAAACAACGAGAAGCCTTGTTGATCCTGTTGCAGGCGCATCCCGAATTGAAAGACATACTGTTCGATTTCAGCGCACCCGGAAAAATCGACCTTGAAGCGTTCATGAACAAGAATTTCCAGTTCAATGTGCACCTCGATCGTTTCGCCTACCTCACGGGTCGCAGCCTCGCTACTTTCAAACGCGACTTCGAACGTATTTTCAAGATGTCGCCAAGCAAATGGCTACAACAAAGACGACTGCAGGAAGCGCATTATCTGATCGCCGAAAAAGGAAAAGCGCCTTCAAACGTCTATCTGCAAACGGGTTTTGAAAACCTGTCGCATTTTTCGTTCGCGTTCAAAAAAATGTACGGGATATCGCCGTCGCGTCTTGTCTGACCAGAAAATCAATTGAATTAAGCACATCGAATCTGCGTAAATCAGTAAAATCTGCGTCATCAGCGTTCCTAACAAACTTATACGCACAAAAAAGCCCAGACAAAATCCGGGCTTTCTTTTTTTGATTTGTTGAGATTATTTCGAAACCGTCTTGCCATATTTTACCGGATACAATTTTCGGAACATAGCATACGATGTCGAAGCGATCGCAAACGCAATGACGGCATCGGTCGCAGCCGAAAGTCCGAGCACGCTGATTTTGGAAACGAACGCGAACACGATGTCGAAAAAGATGCCCGCGAATACCCATTCTTTGAGCCTTAGGAATCGATTTGGCGCCAACAATACCGAAACGCCGGCCACTTTGAATACGCCAAGCAGATAAATGAAATGTGCCGGATAACCGAGTTGTTGCGTGATTTGCCAAACCAAAGGATTGTTCGTGAGTTCGAAGAATCCGCTGGCGCCGAACCAGGCCGAGATCAATAAAGTGCTTGTCCAATACGTGATTTTTGTTGCTTTGAAGTTCATGATTTCTGAGTTTTTTAGGTGATTAATGACCCAAAGTTGCAGCTATGCGGTTGCAATCCACAGCGATAAAAATGCGAAACGGACATTTTAGGGGTTGAGTCGGACATTGACGGATGCGAGTGTTTTCCGACAAATGTTTTACACGGCCGATTGTTAATTACTCGAACGCCGTCGGGTCGTCAACGTTGCTTCAAATGTTTAGATTTGGCACATCGGGAAAACGGGAAACCGATCCGGCCAACCGATTGAAAGTCAATTTTTCAAAAGTACATGGGCACATTCGTCATCAGCAAACGCTTTAACGGAGATTACAAATTCATTTTCGCCTCGCGCAAAGGCAAGACTATTTTTACGAGCATCGGTTGCAAGAACAAGTCCGATTGCGAGCTGATGATAGACGGTATCCGCAACCACATCGACATGTTCACGTTTACGAAGGTGAGAAATGCGGGCGGCAAATATTTCTTCCGATTGTCGAAAGGCGGTCTCGTGTTGGCCAACAGCCGAAAATACACGACGGAATTGCTGCTCAAGAAAGGCATCGATGAAATCCTCAAATATTCATCTGTAGGCGAAGTGCTCGACTTTTCGGACGCGGAAGCCATTTTTCCTGAAGAAGAAGAAATCGAAATCGAGTCTTTATAAACGAACAAAACCCTTTCCGTCCGCAGATAGAAAGGGTTTTGTCCGATTATGGCAATCGTTACTCTTTGACGGAATCTTGGGCAACGGAAATACCGTTTCTCAGTTTACTGTTTTTCTTTCCGTAAGCGAAGTAAATCGCGAAACCGATCGCCAGCCAGACGAAAAGCCTGATCCACGTGTCGAGCGGAAGCGAAACCATCATGACCACGCAAGTCAAAATGCCCAAAATCGGGACAAGCGGAACGAAAGGCGTCTTGAACGGACGTTCTGCATCGGGTTGTCGTTTGCGCAAAATCAATATGCCGAGACACACCATCACGAAAGCGAGCAATGTTCCGATACTCGTCATTTCGCCCACCACGCTTATCGGTACGAAACCTGCGAACAAGCTGATGAAAACACACAATACGACGTTCGATTTCGACGGCGTGTTGAATTTGGGATGCAGGCGAGAGAAAATTTGCGGCAACAATCCGTCCTTGCTCATCGCATAAAACACGCGCGACTGTCCCAAAAGATCGACAAGAATAACCGAAGTGTATCCGATCAGAATCGCAAGAATCACTGCCGTCGCGAGCCATTGATAAGGCGTATGCGCAATCGCGATGGCAACGGGCGCGGCGCTGTCCTTGAATTCGGTGTAATTGGCCATTCCTGTCATCACGTATCCGAAAAGGATGAATAAAACGGTACAGACCAAAAGCGAACCGAGAATCCCTATAGGCATGTTGCGCTGCGGATTTTTCGTTTCCTGTGCCATGGTCGCGACGATGTCGAACCCGATGAATACGAAGAATACGACTCCGGCGCCTCGTAGTACGCCGCTCCATCCGAATTCACCGAACGTACCCGTGTTTTGCGGAATATACGGCTGATAATTGGCCGGATCGATATAGTGCCATCCCAAAGCGATGAAGACCAAAACGACGCCGACTTTTAAAGCCACGACGATCACGTTGAACAAAGCCGAACTTTTCGTTCCCCTGATGATGATCGATGTGATCAGCGCGATGATCAGAACGGCGGGCAGATTGATGATTCCCGACACTGTCGAACCGTCTTGCATCGTCACGGTTTCAAATGGCGATTGCACGAGTTGTGGCGGAATATGGATGCCGAACGAATCGAGGAATTTGACGAGATATTGCGACCAACTGATGCCGACCGTTGCCGCTCCGACCGAATATTCGAGTACGAGATCCCAACCGATGATCCAGGCGAACAACTCGCCCAAAGTTGCGTAGGCGTAAGTGTAAGCGCTTCCCGAAACCGGAACCATGGCCGCGAATTCGGCGTAACACAACGCACTGAACGCGCATCCGACGGCGGCAATAATAAACGATAAGGTCACGGCCGGACCCGTATTTTCGGCAGCGGCGATCCCGGTCAGCGAGAAAAGTCCCGCGCCTATGATGACTCCGACGCCGATCGCGATGAGATTGACCGGACCGAGGCTTCTTTTAAGTGAGCTTTTCCCGCTTTGGGCCGCTTCTACCTTGAGTGCTTCTATAGATTTCCTGAGCATATCAATAATGGGTTATGTATTTGTAAGGACTTGTGATTCTCGAAAGCATCTGGTTGATGCGCCTAAGCCTGACCTGACTTCGTTTACCGATTTTATACCGAGCCGAATTCGTGAGCAATACGCCGAAAAGGATGATGGCCAGTCCTGCGAATTGTATCGACGTGATGCTTTCGTTTGCCAATATCCATCCGATGACCACGGCCACGATCGGGTTGATATAGGTGTGCGTGCTTACGAGCACCGGATCTTTTACGGTCAATAACCAAATGTACGACACATAGGCGGCGATCGATCCGAAAAAAATCAGGAACAGCAGCCCGAGAATCGCGTTAGTCGGCACTTCGGAAACCGAAAATTGCGCCCACTCGCCTCTGAGTCCCGAAATCACGAAGCTCGCAAAACCCGCGACGAGCAGTTGTTGGGCGATGTTCATGAACGTAGAGTTGCCCGCCGGATTGTTTTTCGAATACAGCGAACCCAAAACCCAGGAAACCGAACTCAGGGCCAAAACGAGGAATGCAATCAGCCTCAAACCGCCCGAAGCTTCTGAAACTGTCGATGACATGCTGCCTTTGAGAAACAGCACAAGTCCCGCGAACCCAATGGCAAGGCCGCCGGTTATGAATTTGTTCGAAAAGTAATAACCCCAGTTTTTCCTGTCGAGCGCGATGAACCAGAACGGCCCGGTTGCAATGGCGATCGCGGCTTCCGTAGAAGTGACGAATTGTTCGCCCCAGGCGACGAGCCCCGTTCCGCCGGTAAGGATCAGGATTCCCGTGAACGCATTTTTTCTCCAGTCGGAAAAAGTGCCCGAAGTGTCCGATTTGCTTTTCCTCCACAGGAATAGTATAAGACCGGCTCCGAAAAACCGCAATCCCGAAAGCAGGAACGGCGGAAAACCGGTCAGTCCGTATGATATGGCGAGGAAAGTCGATCCCCAAATGACGTAAATTCCGGCGAAAGCCAGAAAAACGGTAAACGCGAATTTATTTTTGATAAGTGACATGTGTCTGATTTTTGAAATGAATAAAAAAAGGCCCTTGCTCGTGTTGAGGAAGGACCTTGTGTTCGTGTCAGCGTATGGCTATACAGATTCTTTCCGGCAACAATGGAGGCGCATCGTCTTATGACAATGGTTCATACACATGCGATTGTTGGCGAAATTCTTCATGACAAAAGGTTTTAAAAGTCAATAAAAAAGCCTTTCTGGATGGAAAGGCTCATATAAAAAATACGTGATATTACTTATTTACAAGGCCATTTCGGTATACGGATGATTGTTGCGGCACATCATGCGGCACATTGAAATCATCGTATTATGGCGTTTGTTTTTCATTTCGGGTACAAAGCTAACAGGTTCTTGTTCAAAAAACCAAATAAAATTTCTTAAGGAAAGCCTAAATCAGTTTTTGCCGAATACGTCCTTGTAGTCCTGGATGGCTTTGATCACGATCTGCTCGGCCACAAACCTGTCCTGGAATTCCTCGACGACGACGGTCTTGTGTTCAAGTTTCTTGTAATCCTCGAAGAAATTGCGCATTTCGGAAATGAAGTGCTCCGGCAATTGTGAAATGTCTTCGATATGGCTTACGCTCGGATCGCCTTGGGCTACTGCGATGATCTTGTCGTCTGCCTCACCTCCGTCAATCATGCGCATCACGCCGATTACTTTAGCTTCGACCATACAAAGCGGTACGATCTTTACCTGCGAAATCACCAATATGTCGAGCGGGTCTTTGTCATCGCAATATGTTTGCGGGATAAAGCCGTAATTGGCCGGGTAATATACAGATGAAAACAATACCCGATCCAGCTTGAGCAGTCCGGTTTCTTTGTCTAATTCATATTTTGCACGGCTTCCCTTTGGGATTTCGATGATGCCGTTTACGATTCGGGGCGACTCTTCGCCGTAGGGCACGTCGTGCCATGGATTTGCGTTCATGCGGCAAATTTACGTCATGGTTTTGGAATTGTCAAAATCCCGAAAGCCATCAAATCCAAATATTTTTGGCGTTTTCAGGAAGGCGCTAAAAATCAATGGTCTGCAGAAGCCACGACGAGCTTGCCTTTTTGCCTGCGGGCGACGAGAATCAACAATGGAAGCGCCAAAGTGAAGAAAAGTCCTATAAGCAAATATCCGTCTATATAACTC
Source organism: Flavobacterium agri (assembly GCF_013401995.1). Taxonomy (GTDB): domain Bacteria; phylum Bacteroidota; class Bacteroidia; order Flavobacteriales; family Flavobacteriaceae; genus Flavobacterium; species Flavobacterium agri. The sequence goes on along the minus strand of NZ_JACBJI010000001.1, from coordinate 287,289 downwards.
AACAGAGACGATTGCTTCTGTACGACGTTGTCCATGAGTTGCAACGCACGCAGTTTGGCATCGATTTCGGCGAATCCTTTTTGTTCGAATGCTTTGGTAAGTTGGTGCAACCTGTCCATGGCGATCGTATTGGTTTCGGAAATGTCACTGATCATATCGACACGATGAGCCGCAATGCGACGCGCCACGAACGTATTGAGGATCGAAATCCCGAACGAACCGCCCAATTGACGCATCATGTTGTTCATGGCCGCACCTTGTGGCATGTCTTCGGGAGCGAGTGAAGAAACGGCCAATGTAGCCAAAGGAACGGTCAGGAAGGCCATTCCCACGGCACGGAATATCAGGCTGACGGCGATATATGAAGCCGACGTATCGAGGGTCACTTGCGACATCGCCCAATTGAAATAAATAAAACACAAAAAGCCAAGCAATACGATAAGTGCCGGCGATACGCCGCGTTGCAGCATTTTACCCGACAAAATCAGTGCAATCAGCGCCACGACCGATCCGGGCAACAGCAAAACGCCTGTCTGCGATGGTGAAAAAGCCAATAACCGTTGTGCAAATACGGGAGTGAGATAGATCGAAGTGAACATTCCGATACCGGTAATGAACGTCAGGATTGCGGCAATCATAAGCGATTTGCTTTTGAGCACGCGCAGATCGACTACCGGATAATCGACGTGCAGTTCCCAAAAAATAAAGAACAAAAGCGAGAAGAACGCGATGACCGATAACACCACGATGTACCGCGCTTCGAACCAATCATCGGTCTGCCCTCTTTCGAGCACGATCTGCAAAGCACCAACGCCTATCGCAAGCAAAGCGATTCCGATCCAGTCGACTTTGCCTTTTTTACCGGCGGTCGATGGTTCGCCGAGCAGGAAGTAACACGAGATCGCGACGATGATTCCGATAGGTACGTTTATGTAAAAAATCCACGGCCACGAAGCGAATTCTGTGATATAACCTCCGAGTGTGGGTCCGATGGTCGGTCCGATGAAAATCCCGATCCCGAAAAGTGCGCTTGCCGTAGCCTGTTTCTCTTTCGGGAACAATTCGTAAACGACTGCGGCTGAAACCGACAAAAGTGCGCCGCCTCCAAGACCTTGCAGGAAACGGAAAATCACGAGTTCCCAAATATTGCCCGAATTGCCGCACATGAACGAACAGAACGTGAACAGTAGTATCGATCCTATATAGTAATTGCGCCGGCCGAGATTGGTCGTGAGGAAACTCGTCATCGGTATGATAATTACATTGGCGATCGCATAGGCCGTGATTACCCACGAGGTATCTTCGAGCGTCGCGCCGAGATTGCCGCTCATGTGCGAGAGCGCGACGTTGACGATAGAAATGTCGATCAGTTCCATAATGGCGGCGCCGATTACGGTAATCATGAGTATTTTTTGTCTTGTATCCATCGGATAAATAATATTTTATACCAATCGGTATATTTTAAATCAAAAAAAATCAGCCCAAATCGTCTATCATTTTTTTTACGGAATCCATGATGCTTCCCAAATGATCGAGTCTTCCCGTAAGACGCGTAATCAACACAGCGCCTTCTATCGTGGCGACCATAGTCAGTGCAACTCTTTCGGGATTTATGCCCGGCGCTTTGAATTCTCCTGCTTCGATACCTTTTTCGATAAGACTCACGATACTGTTTTTCCACGAAAGGATGGCTTCCATGGCCATATCCTTTAGTACGGGATGCGTATCATCGGCTTCGACCGCTGTATTTTGTATCGGACAACCGCCGCTGATGATCAACTTGTCAAAATACGCCCGATAGCGCTCCGGATAGGAATAGAGCTTCTCTTTATAGGTCGCCTTGTTGTCGATATCGGCATTGAAACGCTGTCTGAGCATTTTGAGATTGTACTCGAAAGCCGCGATCATCACCTCGTCCTTGTTCTCGAAATTACCGTAAATGCTGCCTTTGGTTAGCCCGGTCACCTCGATCATATCATTGAGTGACGTGCCCACATAACCTTTCTTGTTGAACACAGGCGCGGTTTTCTCTATGATGAACTGACGTGTTTTTTCGGCTTTTGACATGACGGTCTAATTTGACGATACAAAAATATACCTTTTGGTATTATTATCAATGCGATTTGGGTAAATTTTTTGACTAATTTCGCACGATTCATTCGTATAAAATACAAAAGCCGAAGATGCTACATCTTCGGCTTTTGGCTTATCGCAAATGGTATTTACTCTTTTATCGCATTTACGGATGAAGGTAATTCTGCAGCAGCTGCCTCATCGACCAACCAAATCAGTTCACCTGTAACAGGCTTCAGAAGTTGTGATGGATACTGTTCAGGATTGTACTTGCCCGAAATTACCTGAGAAAATGCGTGCGCTTTATTCGCTCCGAAAACCAAAACGACATTTTTCTTCGCCTTGTTAAGCAAAGGAGCGGTCAAAGTGATTCGGAACATCTGCTGAGGCGCGAGGTAGTAAGCGTCGACCCATTTCGTTTTTTCGTGAAGCACTTCGGTTCCCGGAAATAACGACGCGGTATGTCCATCATCGCCCATTCCTGAAAGAATCAGGTCGAATTCGCCTGAATCGCCCAAATGTTCGCGCAGGATTTTTTCGTATTCTTTGGCCCGCCCTTCTGGTTGAGTGCCGGCTTTCCACATCGGGAAAATATTTTCTTTTGGAAGCGCTATTTTGTCGAGCAACGACGCAAATGCCGCACCCGCGTTGCTTTTTTCGTCTTCGATCGGAACCCAGCGCTCATCGCCCCAGAATACGAATGTATTTTGCCAATCGATTTTACCGCGGTTTTCGGCATCGGATAACAATGCATACAAAATCGCGGGTGACGAACCTCCCGTCAAAGCCACGGTGAATTTTCCTTTTTTGGAAACGGCCTCTTGTGCCGAAGCGATGAAAATTTCGGCAGCGGCTTGGCTCAATTGGTTTTTATCTTGGAATATACGGATCATTGTTTGTGTTTTTTCTGTGTCGTATGCGCATTAAGCGACCAGACGTGCCCTTGTCTTGCAATGAGCGCCTCGGCACTTTCGGGTCCCCAGGTTCCCGCGGCATAATTCGGGAAATCGAGAGAATCGCGGCTTTCCCAAGCTTCGAGTATAGGCGTGATCACGTCCCAGGCTTCCACAACCTGATCAGAACGCATGAACAGTGTCGTATCTCCGTGCATGGCGTCCTGCAACAATGTTTCGTAAGCTTCAGGCGTTTGGGTCGAACAGTCGTCGTAATCGAAAATCATTTCCGAAGGATTCAAGTTCATCTCAAGGCCTTGCTTTTTTGACATGAACCGCAATCGGATATCCATAGAAGGTTGGATGTTGATCGTGAGTCGGTTCGCCATCAAGCTGTCTTCCTGCGTTTTTGAAAACGTGGAATGCGGCACGGGACGAAACTGGATCGTAATCGACGATATTTTTTCCTGCATCCTTTTCCCGGTGCGCAGATAGAACGGAACGTCCTGCCAACGCCAGTTGTCGAGATAGAATTTGATTGCCGCAAAGGTTTCGGTATTCGAATTCGCATCGACCTGTGGCTCATCGCGATAAGCTTGTACCTTTTTCCCTTGTACCCAACCCGCGTCATATTGGCCACGGACGGCATAACGATGTACTTCTTCGGGACGGATACGGCGTATGGCTCGCAACACGTCCACTTTCCTGTTCCTGATTTCCTCGGCATCGAAAGAGACCGGCGGTTCCATGGCGACCATGCACAAAATCTGGAGCAAGTGATTTTGGATCATGTCGCGCAACGCTCCCGCGCCTTCGTAATATCCGCCGCGTTCCTCTACTCCTACTTCCTCGGCAACGGTAATCTGCACGTAGTCGATGTAATTGCGGTTCCAAAGCGGTTCGAAAAGCGTATTGGCAAAACGGAACGCAAGGATATTTTGTACCGTTTCTTTTCCGAGATAATGGTCGATGCGGTAAATCTGTTGCTCCTCGAACGTCTTGGAAAGCAACTTGTTGAGTGCAATTGCCGTCTCTTTGTTATGTCCGAATGGTTTTTCAATGATGATCCGGTCGGTTTTCGGATGATCGGCCAGTTTCGATTTCTTGATGTTCACCGTAGCCGTTTCAATGAATTGAGGCGAGACCGAAAGATAAAACAGGCGTTCGGCACGAATTCCCCATTGCTTATCGATGGAATCCATTTTTGCTGCAAGTGCCTTATACGATTCCAGATCATTGATATCGGAAACGAAATAGTTCACCGATTTCGCGAACTGCTCCCATTTTTCGGCATCGGGTTTTCCTTTACGCGAAAACTTCGTAAGCCCGTCGAACAGATGAGCGGCGTAGTCGGAATCGTGCAATTTGGTACGTCCGAGGCCGATAAGGGCGAATTTCTCGGGCATCCAGCCATCGAGATATAGATTGTAGAAAGCCGGAATCAACTTGCGGTTGGCAAGGTCTCCGGTACCGCCAAAAATGACGATGATGGTAGGGTTTGTATTTTTAACGGAAGGCATGTCGTGTTTGTTGGTTTAAAATGTGCAGTTATTCCCAAATGGTGTGGAAGAAACCTTCCTTGTCTGTGCGTTCGTAAAGGTGCGCCCCGAAAAAATCGCGTTGCGCCTGGATCAGGTTGGTAGGCAGTACCGCGCTTCTGTAACCGTCGAAATAACTCAACGAAGACAAAAATACCGGAGCCGGAATACCTTTGTCGATAGCGAGTTTTGCGATTTTTCGCGCCGCTTGCTGACGATCGAGAACTAATTTGGCGATATCCTTGTCGAGCAATATGTTCGATAATTGAGGATTTGACGCGAACGCCGAGCGGAAGTTTTCAAGACAGGCCGCACGGATGATACAGCCGCCGCGCCAGATTTTGGTGACTTCCTTGAGATCGATTTCGTATTGGTATTCTTTCGAAGCGATGGACAATTGCGCCAAGCCCTGCGCATAAACGTTGATCATCGCAAAATAATACGCATCCTTGAGCGATTGGGCGATTGTAGCGATGTCGATTTTCTCTTGTTGTGAAGCGCTGTGCAAAATCTCCGACGCCAAAAGTCGTTCTTGCTTATGGGCCGAAAGATTCCGCATGGTCACGGCCGAATCGATCGACGGAACCGGTGCCTGCAAATCCATTGCGTTTTGGGAAGTCCACTTTCCGGTACCTTTGGAACGCGCCCAGTCCGAAATGACGTGAACCAGTAAGTCTCCTGTTTCTTCATCTTTGACTTTAAGGATTTCGGCGGTAATCTCTATCAAAAACGATTGAAGTTCTCCTTGGTTCCAGTCTGCAAACAGTTTTTGGATATCGGCGTCGTCTGCACCAAGTCCGCGCTTGAGCAGGTCATAGGTTTCGGATATCAGCTGCATGATCGCATATTCGATTCCGTTGTGCACCATCTTGACATAATTTCCGGCCGAACCGTTGCCCATATAAGCTACGCAAGGATCGCCGTTGACTTTCGCCGCGATCGCTTCAAAAATCGGACGCAATCTTTCATAGGCCAATTTGTCGCCGCCCGGCATCATGCTCGGTCCGAAACGCGCGCCGCTTTCTCCACCGGAAATTCCCATCCCGAAGAAATGGATGCCTTTTTCCTTGAGCGTGGCAAACCTGCGATTGGTATCGGTAAAATAGGAATTGCCGCCATCGATGACGATGTCGCCTTGTTCCAAAAACGGCAAAAGGTTTTCGATCGCAAGATCTACCAACGATCCCGCCGGAACAAGCAACATAATTGCTCTGGGTGTCTTTAAGGATTTGGCGAATTCCTCGGGAGAAGTCGTGCCGAAAACGGATTGTCCGGGTTTTGCGGCGGCTTCGAACGAGGCCGCTTTTTCTGCGCTAAGATCGAGTCCGGCGGCAGAAAAACCATGGTCGGCTACATTGAGCAGGATGTTGCTGCCCATTACCCCAAGGCCTACCGTCCCAAAATCATATTGATTCATGTGATTTGATTTATGTATTAATGTCGTGTTTGTTTTCGAGTGCGATAACTTTGTCGAGCCTTCGTTGAAAACGCTCGCCTCCGTCGTATCTGGCATTGATGAATGTTCGTATGAGTTCGGAAATCAGTGCAGCGCCCAAAACCCGTCCGCCGAGGCACAACAGGTTCATATCGTCGTGTTCGACGCCTTGGTGCGCGGAATACGTCTCGGTAATCAGTGCCGCGCGCACGCCTTTGATTTTATTTGCCGCGACGGAAACACCGACACCGCTTCCGCAAATGGCGATTCCTTTTTCGACTTCGCCTTTGGAAACGGCATTTGCCAGCGGCACGATGATATCGGGATAATCGTCTTGGGCGTCGTATGAAAAAGCGCCGAAGTCTTTGACATCGAATCCGGCGTCGAGAAGTTCTTTGAGCACGGCTTGCTTTTGTTCGAATCCGGCGTGATCGGCAGCGATTCCTATCTTCATATCTTATTTGTTAAGAAGCGCTTTGGCTCGTTGGTACACATTTTCTATGGTAAAACCGAAATGACGCAGCACTTCGTCTCCGGGTCCCGATTCGCCGAATCTGTCAATTCCGATCACATCGCCTTCCGCAGTGATATATTTATACCAAGCCTGCGTGATTCCGGCTTCGACCGCCAATCGCTTATGATTGGACGGCGGTAAAACGCTGTCTCTGTATTCCTTGGTCTGTTTTTCGAACAATTCGAACGAAGGCATACTGACTACGCGTGCGGCGATTCCTTCTTTTTGCAGTTTTTGCTGTGCGCCGAGGATCAGTTGTACTTCGGAGCCAGTCGCAATCAGTATTATGTCGGGTGCCGTATCGGAATCGTTAAGGATATAGGCGCCTTTGGATACGTTCGATGCCGGCGCGAATTTTTGCTGATCGATAATCGGAAGTTTTTGTCTGGTCAAAATCAACGCGACCGGGCCTTTTTCACGCTGGATCGCGATGCGCCACGCTTCTGCGGTTTCATTGGCATCGGCAGGACGGATTACCGCGAGGTTCGGTATCGCCCTTAGCGCGGTCACATGCTCGACGGGCTGGTGCGTCGGTCCGTCTTCACCCAAACCGATACTGTCGTGCGTAAAAATATAGGTCACGGGAACTTCGGTGAGCGCCGCCAAACGGATGGCGCCTCGCATGTAATCGGAGAATGTAAGGAAAGTTCCGCCATAGGTACGTGCACCTCCGTGTGCCGCAATTCCGTTAAGGATTCCACCCATGGCATGTTCGCGCACACCGAACCAGATATTGCTTTTATCGTAATGTTCGGGCTGGAAGCTGTCTTCTCCTTTTCCGGGTGTGCTGTTGGAACTCGCCAAATCGGCTGAACCGCCAATGACCCAAGGCACATTTTTTTTGATCAGTTCGAGTACTTTTCCCGAAGCTTCTCTGGTAGCAATAGATTCATCGGCGTTGAAGACCGGAAAATTTATATCCCAATCTTCGGGAAGACCACCGTTGAAACTGGTTTCGAATGCTGTCGCTTTTGAAGGATTCGCCTTGGCGTACGCATCAAATTTTGATTGCCATTCCCCATATCGCTTTTTGCCTGTTGCGATTTGACTGTCGAATAATGCTTTCGCTTGCGTCGGGATATAAAACGCTTCATCTGGATTCCAGCCGAAATATTCTTTGGTTTTCTTAAGATTTTCCTCACCCAACGGATTGCCGTGGACTTTATTTGTCCCTTGTTGCGGACTTCCGAAACCAATTATCGTCTTGACGGATATCAATGACGGTTTTTGCGTTTCCTGTTGAGCCAAACGTATCGCCTGCTCGATTTCGGCCAAGTCGTTCCCGTCTTTTACGGTAATGGTATGCCACCCGTACGACTGGAAACGCTCGGGAACATTTTCCGTAAAGGCAAGGCTTGTAGGTCCGTCGAGCGAAATCTGGTTGTCGTCATAGAGATAGATCAGTTTACCGAGTTTGAGATGTCCGGCCAATGAAGCCGCTTCGGATGCGATGCCTTCCATGAGGTCGCCGTCGCTTACGATAGCATAGGTATAATGGTCGATAATTTCGTGGCCATATCTTTCGGAAAGGAACGCCTCTGCGATCGCTACACCGACGCCGTTGGCAAAACCTTGTCCCAAAGGACCGGTCGTAACCTCGATTCCGGGAACCAATGTCGATTCGGGATGTCCGGGTGTTTTTGAACCCAATTGCCTGAAGTTCTTGAGTTCAGACATCGGCAGGTCATAACCGTAAACATGCAGCAAGCTGTACAGCAAAGCAGAGCCGTGTCCTGCGGACAAAATGAAACGGTCGCGATCGGGCCATGACGGGTTGTGCGAATCGAATTTTAAGAAACGACTCCAAAGCACATACGCCATGGGCGCTGCACCTAAAGGCAAACCCGGATGCCCGGAATTGGCTTTCTGGACCATATCTGCCGACAGGAATCTTAAAGTATTGATCGCCAACTGGTCATCGGAGGAAAACTGTGATTGCGCCATGGTAAACTTTTATTCCCAAAGTTAAGATTTGCTTGGCGGATGACCGCTATGGAAATGACAAATTTTAACAGCTTACTTTCTGTTTTCGGCATTACTCAATTAAGAGCGATATATAATGGTCAAAATCAAGAATATGGCCGGTAAATCCAACAGAAAGAACACTTTCATTTCTATTCGGGAATCCTATCGCACACGATGAAATCCGACACAAAAGAAAAACCCTCTAAATCTTATGATTTAAAGGGTTTCGGTTTGCTTTGAAAGCTTTTGCGGAGAAAGAGGGATTCGAACCCCCGGACCTGTTACAGTCAACAGTTTTCAAGACTGCCGCAATCGACCACTCTGCCATTTCTCCAATAAGTGCACTACCATTGCTGATTGCGGTTGCAAATATAGCAACGCTTTTCTGTTTTCCAAACTATTTTTTTCAAAAAAACAGCTATTCTTTACGAAACGGAAAAACCGCTCGATAAACGCCTAAAAATCAAACGCAAATGGAAATAAAAAAAACCGGTAGCCCGGTCTTTATTATTGTTTATCGGTTATTTCATTCTTTTTCATGAACGAATTTATCTTCCGGAGACTGTCATTTATGAACGTAAAACGGCTTTCGTGGTTCATATCGTAAGAAAGTACGCCTCGAACAAGCCATACTTCGGTTATTTCAGATTCACTCAACACGACATCGTTATAGAAGTCATTGTCATTGACCAATAGCACCTGATCGGCTTTGTATTGCCCCTTTCCTACACGGTTCAGGAAAATACCTTTGTTCTTGCTCACGATCACCGCTATCTTGTTGTCGCGAACGGCATCTAACGTGGCCGCTTCGCAAATAACGAATGAATTTTCATCTATTAAAGGAAACATGTTATTGCTTACCACCTGGAAAGCGAGCGAATTCTCTACGGCAAGGAACGGGAATTTGTATTTGGGTACAATTTCCATGAGTCCCTGACGATCTGCTCCCGATGCGTACTGGAATTGAACTTCACGCGTAATCAACGGCGTAGAAGCAGACGAATCGACAGAAGTTCGCTTATTAAGGAAAACTTCGTTCAAATCGAGCTCATACAGTTCGCATATTGAGATGACCGTTTCATAATCGAGACTATTGCGTTTTTTCCAAGTTGAAATCGTATTCGGCCTGATATTAAGGAATTCTGAAAGCTGAATATCGGTCTTTAACTTCAATAGCAATTTCAATCGATTGATAACATCATTCGCATTTTGTGAGTTTTTTTCTTGCATATTCGCAAAATGTATGCTATCTTTATCTTACGAGATAAAAATATGGTTATGAATTCTTACAAAAATTCAACCATATAAATCGTCGGGGGCTTACAATTTATATAGCCTGTAGGCCATAAATAACCCGATTTTCAGAAGCGGATTATGTCTGGGTTAACCGAAATCGCAATTTGCGAATGATTCGGTTTTGTTTTTAGAAATTTTAATCGCATCCTGTATTAATGTGGTATTTTAAACAGTCTGCGAGCCTAGCAAATATAGAATTTTTCATACAGCAAACAATTAAACAAAACTTAATTTTTAAAACAAGTAGGAATGAAATAGTTAAAAAACACTTCCGATCCCCACACCTTACTATTAACTTAACACTTTACTTATGAAATTGAATTCTACGTTCAACAGAATGTACGTATTTCAGTGCATTCTTATCCTTTTCTTACCGATTCTTCTTACAGAGCCCGCCAAAGCTCAGTCGGTAAGAGTGTACACCGAAACGATTTCAAGCCAAAGCAACACCGACAACGCGACAAACGCCACGGACGAGAACCTTACCACTCGTGCCCGCGTACGCGCCAGTTCGGGTTTGGCTTTAGGAATCGGAGCTTATTCAGGACACATCGAACTTCAATATGATGCGCTCCTTCCTGCCAACACCACATCATACGTAAAAATCGAGACAGACGACAATCTGTTGCCGGCCCTTTTGGGAGGAAGCCTCGGAGGCGTGCTTTCCGATGTTTTGGGCGGCGTGCTTATCGGAAACCAGGAGTTCACCGTTCAGGCGCGCAACAACGGAACCGTCGTGCTGCAAGGCGACAGTCAGGATGCGGGCGAATTTGCGACGAACAGATTAAGAATCGTAACCGACGAAAACGGGGACTATTTCATCGCCATCACGCCTGCTCAAGCCTACAACCGCATACGCCTTACGAATCGCCTCGGCAGTCTTTTGGGGTTCTTCAATACAAGGAATCTCGATGTGTATGATGCGTTTTATATTTCGGATGCCGATGATTGCGGCCAGCCTTCGTATACCTCATTCAGCGGAAGCGGGATCACGCTCGACCTGATAAACCTCGCAGGAGCCGGAGTCGATAATCCTCAAAACGCGATCGACGACAACACGGCGAATTTCTCTCAATTGAGTTTGGGAATACTTGGCGTAGCCGCTTCCATTGAGCAAACAGTCTATTTCGATGGGTTATCCGATGCCAACGACCAATTCAATATCAGGTTGCGACTCAATCCGTCTTTGGTCGAAGTGGGCGTTGCGAACAACATCCAGATCATCGCCCAAAACGGTCCGAATACCGTACAGACGATGACCATGGGATCGCTGTTAAGTCCCGAATTATTGGGCTTGCTGCAATCGAACCAAGTCGTAACCATTCCTTTCCAGACCTCATCGCCGGCCAGCAGGATTACCGTGCGATTCAATGCGTTGCTCAATGTGCAACTGAACCAAAGCCTCGATCTATACGGGATCACGAGAGTACCCCGAGCACCGGTCATTACAGATCCGTTTACGCTTGATCCTAAAATCTGCGCCGGAAGCGCGGCTTCACTTATCGCAACGACCGCTTCAGGCTATGAATTGCATTGGTTTTCTGCTGCACAAGGCGGGTCAACGTTAGCCACCACGCAATCGGGTCAACCGTTCGTGACGCCAGTACTTATGGCCGATACGTCTTACTATGTCGCTGCCGTGAAAATCGGATGCCCCGAAGAATCGTCTCGTGTACGCATCAATGTAGATGTCGTGCCATTGCCTACCGCAGCCGACATCGAAATCTCTTCACCGCTGAGCGCGTGTCAAGGCAACATTACCCTTACACCTACAACCTCGCTAGAGAATGCTGTCATCAGATATTACACGAACCAGAACATGACCCAGGAAATCACCACCGGATATTCTGGCGATGCCGGTGTCACGTATGTCAAGAATAACACGACCGGCGCATTGACGATCAGCGGATTATCCGCAGCCAATTCGCCATACGAATACTACATCGCCTTGCAAGTAGACGGATTGTGTACCAACGCAACTGGAACGCTCAAGGAAGTCGTCGTGAACTATTCAAGCCAATTGGTCGTTCAGGCGCAGGCCAATCTTGAAGGATGCGGCTCTGTGAACCTTGCGGACGCCATCCAGAACTTCGACCCGAACAACACCTATCTTTTCTTTGACGGTTCGAACAATCCGATTACCGCCGAAGCTACTGCCAATACCACGACAAGCGGCACCTATTCCATCCAAGCCCAAGGCCCGAACGGCACTTGTGCTTCCGCGCTTGCCTCGGTCAATGTAACCGTAAACCAACAACCTACGATTACGGCTACGGGCAATGCCATCGTGACCAATGTAGGCAACAGCGTTACGCTTAATGCGACTTCTTCTTCGGGAACTATTATTTGGTATAACCAAAATGGCGATGCGCTGGCTTCGAACACCACCGCTGCTTTCACTTCGACCGGAGTGTACACCTTTACGGGAATCGCAACCGTCGGAAGCTGTTCGGCAAGCATCGTGATCACCGTAACTGTTTTGGACGCGAACGAATGCCCTCCGTTGACCCAACCCGATTTCGCGACCATGCAAAGTTCGGGCTCGATCATAACCGGAGGCGTTTCGAACGGAAATAACGCCGTAGACGCCAATCTACAGACGCATTCCACCGTCACGACAGGAATCGGATTGTTGGGAATCGGCACGACCTGGCAAACCTTGCAATGGGAAGAAACGATCCCGGCCGGAACTCCGGTAACGGTCAAATTGGGATCCGAATACAGCGGATTGGCTTTGATCGGCGGATTTTCCGTAGTCGGAACCAAACGCAATGGTTCGGGAACCCCTACTCCGATCGGAAACGCACAACAGGTTTCGGGTTCTTTATTGAACTTGCTTCCAGGAGAAAACACGTTCGAATATACTTTCGTCCCATCCAACGGATCAGGTCCGCAAGACTTTGATGGCGTACGTGTCATTATCGCTTCTACGGTAAGCTTGGCCCAAAACGCGAAAGTTTTCGACGCTTATTATACCACTTCGGCCACTCAGGTTGCCTGCGGAGACGATGCGCGCGACGTACTTTACGGAGCCGTAGACCTTGGTGTCGGTGCTTTGACTGCAACGGTCGGAGTTGACGACGCTTTCGAGGCCATCGACAATAGCCAGACCTCATCCGCGACGATGTATAGCGGATTGGGCGTCCTCGCGGCAGCCGAGATGACCGTGGTGTTCAACACGCCGTCCATCGAGGGCGACCAGGTACGCATCCGGATTTCAAAACCGGGTTCTTTGTTGAGTTTGTCGCTTTTGGGCGGATTGTCCATCCAACCGATGTTGGGCAATGCCGTTTCGGGATCTAACATCACGACTTCGCTGTTGTCTTTGCAATTGCTTGGCGGAGGCGAGTCGGCAATCGTAACGTTTACGCCCGATGCCACTTTCGACCGTTTGCGCATCCGCTACGGCGGAGTCGCGGGCGTTCTTGAATTCCTCAACGTTCACGATGTCGAACGATTGGCAAATACACATGTGATCGGCGCCGATCCGACGAATACCATTACGGCTTGTCAAGGCGAGACGATTACGCTCGAAGCCGCTCCGATTGCGTGTACCACTTTTATCTGGTACGATGCCGAAGTTGGCGGAAACGTGGTCGCCACAGGAAATTCGTTTACGATTCCTTCCGATTTGCCGGCCGGCCCGCATACGTTCTGGATCCAACCGATCCGTTTCGGATGTGCATTTTTGAGCCGCGGCAGCGTGACCGTGAACGTAACGGAAACCGCTCCCGAAAACGGCATCCAAAGCGTCACGATCAACGGTGGTGCCGAATCATCATTTTGCGCTCCTGACGGAAACGTGACGTTGATCGCCACTTTGGCCGCGGTCATCACGATCACCGATCCTATATTCTACTGGTATTCTTTCGACGGCACGACACAAACCCTGATCGCCGGAGAAACCTCATCGACTTTACAGTTGACGGGACTTGCACCGGGTTCATACACCTATTTCGTCGGATTCAGTTCGAATGAATATTGCCAGACTGCCGAAGCCGACCGCACGCGCATCGACTTCATGATCCTGCCGTCTTCGGTCGCAGCCGATATTTCGGTGGCCGATACGGGAATCTGCCTTGACGGAACGGCTGTCATCACACCGACGAGCACGCTTTCGAATCCTGTCTTCACGTATTACTTCACCAACGATACGACCCAGCCAATTTTAGACGGTATGACCGTAGGAAGCGTGACGTTCGACATCGCACCGAACGGCATACTGACGATTACAGGTCTCGACGAATCCAATAGCCCATATACGTATTACATCGCGCTTACAAGCGGCACGACCTGTATCAACCAAGCCGGAAATCTTGAAGCCGTGACCGTGACTGTAGGCAGTTTGCCGACACCGACGACTTTACAGACGACACAGAATTTCTGTACCGCGAACAATCCGACCGTGGCCGATTTGCAGGTCAACGAAACCGGCGTGTTGTTCTATGACGCGCCAACCGCAGGAAACCTTCTCTCTACTACTACTCCTTTGGTCGACGGGGAAATATATTACGCGACTTTGTCCGATGGCGTGTGCGAAAGCGAAACCCGTCTGGCCATTACCGTTACCATCGGAAATCCTGCAACGCCAACTACGAACGACAATACGCAGACGTTTTGTGCGGTCAATAACCCGACCGTCGCCGACATCCAGGTCAACGAAACCGGAGTCGTGTTCTATAACTTGCCGATTGCGGGAATTCCTTACGATCCGACAACTCCGCTGACCAATGGCATTTATTACGCCGCCATCGTCGACGGACTGTGTGAAAGCGAAGATCGTTTGGCAATTACCGTCACGATAAGCGACCCTGCGACGCCAACTACTGACGATGCTTCACAGGATTTCTGTGCGGGCTTGAATCCTACGGTTGCCGATCTCGATGTAAACGAATCGAACATAGCGGTTTACGACGTAGCTAGCGGCGGAACGGCTTTATCAGCAAATACGCCACTTGTGACAGGTACTTATTACGCGACTTTGGTCGAAGCCGGAACAGGTTGCGAAAGCTCCGTACGCCTTGAGATTGCCGTAAACGTGAACAACGTCGGCACTCCGACTACGAACGATGCCACACAGGATTTCTGTTTGGTCGATATGCCTGCCGTTTCAGACATCCAGGTCAACGAAACCGGCGTGATTTTCTACGATGCAGCCGATGGCGGAAACGCTTACGACCCGTCGACTCCACTTGTTTCGGGAATGTATTATGCCGCTTTGGTCCTCGGACTTTGCGAAAGCGACACACGTCTTGAAATCGTAGTGAATGTTGCCGATCCGGCGTCGCCGACAACCGATGACATGACCCAAACGTTTTGTTTGAGCGACAATCCTACGGTTGGAGACATTCAGATCAATGAAGCGAACATCGTGGTTTACGGCATCATGAACGGAACGCCGCTTGACCCGTCGACACCTCTTACCGCCGGAGTTTATTATATGGCCAATGTAGAAAACGGATGCGAAAGCTCGATACGACTTGAGATTACAGTGATCATAGACGATCCGGGCATTCCGACCACAAACGATGCGACCCAGAACTTTTGTGCCGCGAACAACCCGACAGTCGGTGACATCCAGGTCAATGAAACTGGCGTCGTATTCTTCGATGCTCCGACCGGAGGCAACCAGTTCAGCGCTTCAACCCCACTTACCGCAGGAACGTATTACGCGGCTTTCGGAAATGTGGATTGTGAAAACGCGCCACGTCTCGAGATTGCCGTGACCATCGGAAATCCGGCCACGCCGACGACGAACGATGCAACACAAAACTTCTGTTCTATAGACGCGCCGACGGTTGCCGATATACAAGTCAACGAAACCGGTGTTATTTTCTATACGACACCGAACGGCGGAACACCTTTGGCCGCTTCGGCACCATTGACGAACGGCACGTATTATGCGGCTTTGTCCGATGGCAGTTGCGAAAGCGCGATCAGACTTGAAATCGCGGTGACGATCGGAAATCCGGCTACGCCCACGACAAACGACGCTTCTCAAGAATTCTGTCTTGCGGATAATCCGACTGTTGCCGAAATCCAGGTCAACGGAACAGGTGTGATTTTCTATTCGGCCGCGACCGGAGGAACACCATTGGCCGCCACTACTCCACTGACGAACGGTACGTATTATGTTGCCGCATCCGACGGAACTTGCGAAAGCGCGGTACGTCTGGAAATCGCGGTCACGATCAGCAATCCTGCGACGCCTACCACAAACGACGATTCGCAGATTTTCTGTCTCGCGAACAATCCGACAGTAGCCGATCTTGAAGTGAACGAAGCCAACGTAGTATTCTATACACAACTTACGGGCGGAACTCCACTATCAGCTTCAACCGCTTTGGTAACCGGAACATATTACGCCGCTTTGGTCGAAGGTAACTGCGAAAGCAGCGTGCGACTTGAGATCGACGTGATGGTTTCAGGTTCCGATACGGCCCAGATCACAGGTGGCGACGGCGAATCCTGCATTTCAGAAACGGTGACGTATTCGACGACTGCGGGCATGCTCAATTACCAGTGGAATGTCGTTGGCGGAACGATCGTATCTGGCGGAACCGCTACAGACAACACCGCAAACATAAGTTGGGCGACCATCGGAGTCGGCGTGGTTTCGGTCGTATTTACCGATGCGAACTGCGGCAATACGGCTTCTGCTTCGCTTAACGTGAACATTGCGGTTTGTTCCGACCTTACGATCACGAAAGTCGTCGACAACTTCAATCCGAACATTGGCGATGAAGTCACGTTCACGATCACGGTCAACAACGAAGGCATCAGCAATTTCACGAATGTGATCATCAACGAAACGTTGCCTTCGGGTTATACGTTGGTCAGTTTCCATACTTCGGAAGGTGTTTATGTTCCGGCAACGGGATTGTGGACGATTCCTTCACTTCTCGGAAACAATTCGGCTACACTTACCGTAACGGCTATAGTAAACCCAACGGGCAATTACATGAACAGCGTCACGATCGACGATTCCGTTCCCGATGATTCTACCGTATTGAACAACGGAGCCGAGGCTTGGGTAGAACCGATCTGCCTTATCGTGTACAACGAGTTCACGCCTAACGGAGACGGCGACAATGAAACATTCCGCATCGATTGTATCGAAAATTATCCGAACAATATGTTGCAGGTCTTCAATCGCTACGGCGTGATGGTGTACAAAATGCGCAGCTATCAGAACAATTGGGACGGTATCGCCAACCAGAATTCGCCGATAAACGAAGACAAGATGCTTCCCGCCGGAACGTATTACTATACGCTCGAACTCAACGACGGCAGCGGCGTGACCAAGTCGGGATGGATGTACATCTTGCGCTAATCAGGAAAAGCCATTAACCAAAAATTTGTAACAATGAGATTCAACATATATACAATCAGTGTGGCATTTTTCCTGATGTTCGCCATTAGCGGAAATGCCCAGCAAGACCCGGGTTACACGCAATACATGTACAACCCGCTTGTGATCAACTCCGGATATACCGGATCGACGGGAACTTTAGAAGCCGTTTTGATTCACCGTTCCCAATGGGTCGGAATAGACGGCGCTCCCGAAACCCAATCGTTTACCGTGCACAGTCCGCTTTCCAACGAGAAACTCGGACTCGGATTCTCTGCCGTACAGGACAAACTCGGCCCGTCTCGTGAGATTTATCTTGATGCGAACTTCTCGTACACAATCGATTTAAGTTATGAGACGAAGCTTGCTTTCGGAGTAAAAGCCGGTGCAAGGATCCTCAACATCGATTGGTCGAAAGGGCGCTTTTATGACGAGGACGACGTATTACTCAACCAGAACATCGACAACAAATTCATCCCGCAGATTGGTGCCGGAGCGTATTTGTACGGTGAGAAATGGTATGTGGGCGCATCGGTTCCGAGTTTTATCAAAAGCGATTATTACGACGATATAGCCGAGGAAGTCGACCCGGATCGCCTTCACTTCTACCTCATCGGAGGTTATGTGTTCGATCTGTCGGACAACCTCAAGTTCAAACCGGCCGTCCTTGCCCGTGCGGTGACCGGCGCGCCAGTGGAATTCGACCTTTCGGCCAACTTTATGTTCATGGAAAAGTTCGTGCTTGGCGCGGCCTACCGTTTCGACGATTCGGTTTCGGCACTTGCGGGATTCCAGATCTCGCGTGATTTCTTTATCGGCTATGCCTACGATTTCACGACGAGCGAACTCAACAAGTACAACGACGGTACGCACGAAATTATGCTGCGTTTCCAGATGAACAAGAAAACGAGCCAAATCAAGTCACCGCGATTCTTCTAAAACACACCAAAGATGAAAAAATTACTTACCATAGTGATGTGTCTCGTAGTCGCATTGACCACGGCACAGACCAAGATCAAAAGAGCCGATAAGTTCTACAAAGGATACTCGTTCTCTGAAGCCGCCAAATTGTATGACGAGGCATTGGCCGACAAACCCAATCCGGGAGCGGAAACGCTTATGAAAGCCGGTGATTCCCATTACAATATCGGACAGAAACGCGAAGCTTTGAAATACTATCAGATGCTATACGACATCCAGGGAAGCACGATGCCACAAGATTATTTCATCAAGTACACCGAATCGATAAAAGCATCGCTCGATTACGCCAAGGCCGACAAGGTGACGCGAGAATATCTTTCTGCAAAAGGCGACAATTCGTTGATGGCCAAATACGCGTTGCAGAAAAAACAGATGGACAGCCTGGCCAAGGAAAAACCGCTGTACACGATAAAAACGCTCGACGTGAATTCGAACAAGTCCGACTTCGGGACGGCGTTCTACGGTCAGAAAATCGTATACGCTTCGGCCAAGGACACGACCAAGTACGACCAGAAACTGTATAACTGGAACCAACAGCCATTTCTCGATTTGTATGTGGCCGAACGCAATGTCAACGACGGCACGCTCTTGAATGTGCAACCTTTCCTTTCGGACGCGATGACCAAATACCACGACGCGACGGCCGCTTTCTCTCCGGATCTCAAAACGGTGTATTACACGCGTAACATCGTCAAGAACAACAAAAAGCTCGTGAACGATAAAACCGGCACCAACCAGTTCAAGATCGTTCGCGGTACGGTTTCGGAAGACGGCAAACTCGGCAAACTCGAGGACATGCAGTTCAACGACAACGCATACTCCACGGGGCATCCGGCGGTGAGCAATGACGGGAAATGGCTGTTTTTCGCTTCGGATATGCCCGGCGGACAAGGCGGATCGGATATTTACGTAGCCGAAATCGACGCTGCGGGAACGGTCGGACCGGCCAAGAACTTAGGCCCGATGGTGAACACGCCCGGAGAGGAAATGTTCCCGTTCTTGAGCAACGGCATGCTGTACTTCGCTTCGGACGGCCATTTTGGTTGGGGCGGACTCGACATCTACGAATCTAAAATGACGGGAGCTATGAATTTTTCCGAACCTAGGAATCTGGGCGCGCCTATCAACAGCAACAAGGACGATTTCGCTTTGATTGTCGATCCGACCGACAAATTCGGTTACTTCTCCTCGAACCGCGAAATGGGCAAAGGCGACGACGACATCTACTATTTCACGAAAGCGCCCGTGCCTTGCGACGAGTTGATTTCGGGTAAAGTCACCAACGCCAAGTCGAAACTGCCTATTGGCGAAGCGACGGTTTCGGTCACCGATATGATGGATACGCCGATCACTTCCGCAACTACCGATGCGAATGGAGATTACGTCGTAACCGTGCCTTGCGGAAAGAAGTATAAGATCGCCGCGACCAAAGCCAATCACAGCCGTGAGGAAAAACAGCTCGAAATCGGCAAGAAGAACGGCAACCAGACCAAGGACGTAAATTTCGAACTCACGAACTACGACGACCTGATCACCAAAAAAGGCGATGTCGAGAAGATTACCGTGAATCCGATCTATTTCGAATACGACAAGTGGAACATCACAGCTTTGGCCGAAGTCGAGCTTGACAAAGTCGTCTTCGCGATGACCAAATTCCCGAACCTCAAGATCAAGATCGAATCGCATACCGACTCGAGAGGGAAAGACGCTTATAACATGAAGCTGTCAGACAACCGCGCCAAATCTACAAGAGACTATATCATATCTAAAGGAATTGATGCAAGCCGCATCGAAAGTGCTATTGGGTACGGCGAAAGCCGATTGACCAACCGATGCAAGAACGGCGTAAAATGTTCAGAAGCCGAACATCTGGCCAACCGCCGTTCCGATTTCATCGTGATCGATAAGTAAGTTAGGTTACTTAAGTTTGGGTGTTTTTCGAAAGCCGTCCGGGGGGGCGGCTTTCTTATTTGATAGGCAAAAAGCCTCGAATTCTCGACGAAGGCGCGCCAATGCTCAATTTGTGAACCGATCGACGCAACTCATGGCGTACTTTAGTATCTAATCATCGTATCAATCAACGAACAGTCTATGAAAAAACTGCTACTTCTCTCGGGTTTTGTGCTGTCGGCAATGTGTGCCGCGGCCCAACCTGCGTTCGAATGGCTCAGGACTCCGCCGATCACGATGACGCTGAATGCCGATTATATCGGATACAATTCGGCTTGCGACGCTTCGGGAAATGTGTTCTACGCAGGTTTCGAAAGCAACCAGACGCCTTACGGTTCCGAAATACTCGGTTCTCTTTTCGTAAAGAAATACGATGCGCAGGGAAATGAGCTGTACTCGAAGACTTTCGCGGGCCAAGGCAATATTTATTCGATGGTTTCCGATTCGCAGGGCAATCTTATTCTGGCAATCGGTTATCAGGGAAGCATCATCATCAACAACCTCGGATTTTTGACGACCGCCCAAGGCATCCAGCCGATGCTAGTCAAACTCAACGCCGAAGGCAATATGATTTGGCATTTCGTACCCCAAATCGAGGACAGTTTCATTGAACAGTTCCGCACGGTCACCGTCGATGCATCCGACAACATCTATATCGGATACGGCGATTACAGCAACTCATACGTGACAAAATTCACGCCTTCGGGAAATTTCGTATCGACGATAACGCAAACGCAAGTCAAAACCGTGACCTCGCTTAGCGTCGATAACGAAGGCAATATTTATACGGCCGGTTCCTGTGCCGAACCGCAGGCGAATTTTAACGGAGCGGACGCACCTATTAACCTTACGTATAATGTGTATGTCGCCAAATACAACGCTTCGGGAGTTTTCCAATGGGTGCGTTACGTAGAAGACGTGACCTGCCCTTTTCCGTTGGTAAAGGCACGCACGCCTAACGAAGTATATTTCAGTTCCGCTTTGTTCGATGCGTTTTCGTTCGGAAACATTTCTTCTGAAGGACCGGGTGCGGGAGGCGAAGATTTCTTTATCTCAAAACTAAACTCTATCGGGACTTTCCAATGGATTCGTGAAGTACCGGGTAGCGGACAAGCATCTTTGGGCAACCGCAACACTTTGGAACTCGATGCGATCGGTAATGTTTATTTTTCGGGAAAAACCAGAGGCAATATCAACTGGAATGCGAACCAATCGACGCAAGTGGACGGTTTCCATTCGGATGCGCTCGTACTCAAATACAATCCGCAAGGCGACGTACTCATGGCCAAAACCATTGAAGGCAGTGCCGAAAACCGATTCGATGCTGTAAGCGTGAGCCCGCTAGGCGATATTTTCCTCGCCGGACTTTCGTACGGTGCGGTCGACCTCGACGGAATCTTACACGATGAAGGCGACAATAGATTTACTTTTCTTACAAAAATTTCGGCTGAAAGCCTGAACACGCCACAATACGAAACACAATCTTTCGTTCTGTATCCGAACCCTGCTAACGATTATATAAGATTAAGCGGAAATTTTTCCGACAACAACGCCACTTTATTGAACGCCCTCGGGCAAAAAATCAAAACGGTAACACTTTCGCCCGATGCGGAAATCCCAGTAAGCGACCTTTCCCAAGGCGTTTATTTCCTAAAGGCACAAGGCTTACCAACAAGACAATTCTTTAAGCTATAGTTGGGAATTGAGTTAAATGCACCTAGAAACCGTCAGCGCTTAACTGGCGGTTTTTTATTTAAAAGCCACGAATGACACGAATTGCACTAATTATTTGTGTGATTCGTGCCATTCGTGGCTAAAATTTTACAGCGTTGCCATATCGATCACAAAACGATACCGCACATCGCCTTTCTGCATGCGCTCGAACGCATTTTCGATGTCTTTGATGTCGATAAGTTCAATGTCTGAAACGATATTGTGTTCGGCACAGAAATCGAGCATTTCCTGGGTTTCGGGCAAACCTCCGATAGAAGATCCGGCAAGCGACTTCCTTCCGGCGATTACGCTGAAGTGATGTACAGGTTGTGCTGTCGAAGGAATCCCGACGACGCACAAAGTCCCGTCCGTGGCCAATAGTCCAAGGTATGCGTTCAAATCGTGCTGGGCCGACACCGTATCGAGAATGAAATCGAAATAACCGCGCACCGCTTTCATCTGGGCTTCGTCTTTGGTCACGACGAATTTGTGCGCACCGAGTTTCCTGGCATCGGCTTCCTTATCGGCAGAGGTACTCAATACGGTCACTTCGGCACCGAAAGCCGCGGCGAATTTCACGCCCATATGTCCCAATCCGCCCAAACCGACGACTGCAACTTTGTCACCTTTCTTGACGTTCCAGTGCCGCAAAGGTGAATACGTCGTGATTCCCGCGCAAAGCAATGGAGCAGTTGCGGCCAAATCAAGATTTTCGGGCATCTTTAATGTAAAGTCTTCGTGTACGACGATGGTGTTGGAGTAGCCGCCGTAAGTTGGGGTTTTCTTGTCCTGCTCGAACCCGTTGTAGGTATAAGAACCTCCGTTGAGGCAGAATTGCTCGAGTCCGTGCTGGCAATTGCTGCACTCGCGGCACGAATCTACAAGACATCCGGTTCCGGCAAGGTCACCAACTTTGAATTTTGTGACATGGCTGCCGACGGCTACCACGCGTCCTACGATTTCGTGTCCGGGAACCATCGGGAACATCTCGCCTCCCCATTCGCCTCTTGCCTGATGCAGATCGGAATGGCAAACCCCGCAATACAAAATGTCGAACTGCACGTCGTGCGGATTCAGGTCGCGGCGTTCAAACTGCCAAGGCGAGAGCGGTGTAGTCGCGCTTTGGGCCGCATAAGCTTTTGCTAATGTTGTCATGATTGTGAATTGTTGATTTGTTAGAATGTTGAACGAAATTACGGATAAGTTTTCGTGGTGTTTGGGGAAAATGACGAGTTGAATTGGTCAATTAGTGCAGAACATTTTGGATGAGATTCCTCCTTCGTCGGAATCCCAAAATCACCCGCCATGCTTCAGCAACAATGCCTTCGTCGCCATCAAACCATCAACTTCGCTGAGTCGGTTGCCTTCGTATTCTACGCCGATAAATCCTTTATAGCCCGAATCCTTGACGAGTTTTAGCAATCGCTTGTAATCCATCGTCGTCTCTTCACCCGACGCATTGAAATCGTACGACTTCGCGCTCACGCCTTTCGCGAACGGCAACAATTCGGCCATGCCTTTGTAGCGGTCGTATTCTTCTATGCACTTGCCTTCGAAGCGTGCGCCGCCTTCGCGTTTGAGACAGAAATTCCCGAAATCGGGCAACGTGCCGCAATTGGGCAGATTCACCATTTTCATGATTTTGGAAACCTTGGCGGCATCGGCACTCAACAATTGATGGTTCTCGACGATCACGTTGAGCTTGCTTTTGGACGCGACCTCGCACAACTGTCTTAAACTTTCGGCCGATTTCTGCATCCAGATTTCGGGTGTTTTCTCTGTTTCGCCTCCGAAAAGATTCACGCGTATCGAATGGCAGCCCAATTCCGCAGCCGAATCGATCCATTTGTAATGCGCATCTATAGTCTTTTTCCGGGTTTCTTCGTTTGCCGTCGACAAATCGCCTTCATCGACCATGATCAACACGTTCTGCAAACCGAAATCGCCGCTGCGCTTCTTGAGTTCGTGTACGGTCGTCCTGAGTTCGTGCTCCTTGCCTTTCTCGGGTAAATAGAAAGAACTCACGTATTCCAACCCTTCGAATCCGAATTCCTTGGCGACTTTGGCGAATTCGAGACGCGACAATACCTTGCTGTCGAAAGCACGGTGAAGCGACCACTGCGCCAATGAAAGTTTGAAAAAGGGTTTGGCGTCCGAAAAGAACCAATCCGATGTCTCGTCGAGAATGCCGGGAAGAATCAAGTGCGATAAAGACGTAGCCAACCCGAATTGGCCCGTGCGTTTGATGAAATGTCGTCTGTCCATGTTTTTTTGTTTGCCTTAAAGTTAGGATTTATTGGCGAAAGGTTAAACTGCTTATCTTTGAAAGTATCACACTTTTCAGGATACGTAATGACAAGACTTCTACTCTGTTTTTTCTGCCTTTCCGTTTTCATCGGAACCAATGCGCAAACGAATACCACGATTTTCAACGGATCGTCGAATACTTCCGGTTTGGCCATACGCGATAACTTTTTATATATGGCGACCACGTTCGACGGAACGATCCATCGCATCGACGTGTCGAATACGGGTTCCGGCGCGCAACTGGTCAAATCGGGACTCGGCACCATGCAAGGGATTTGCTTCAAAGACAATTACCTATACGCAGCCTTGGATCCGAATGCACCCGGCGTGAACAAGATCATAAGACTGGACGTTTCTCAAAACAATCCGGTGGCCGAAGATGTGGTACTGGTGCAGGATCCGAACGGAATCGCCATTTCGGGCCAATTCCTCTACATCAGCTCGGGCCACAACATTTACAAAGTCGACCTGTCACAGACCAATCCGTCGTTACAGCTACTTGCGAGTGATATGGGTTCGGTTTTCGGAACAGTCGGCCTCGCCGTAAAAGACGGTTATCTGTTCGCCTCCGACTCAAACAAACTCGTCAAATACGACCTGTCGCAAAACTCGCCTACGAAAATTACGGTGGCTGCGAACCTTCCTCTTATTCAGGGCATCGTGGCAAGTCCCGACGAGAATTACATATACGCGGCTTCGTACAGCCCTTCTACGATAAAACGCATCGACATAGCTTCGGGCCAATCGCAATTGCTCGCTTCGATTTCGGTACCTACGCTTTGGGACATCGAGTTCAGGGACGGTATTTTCTACACCACGAATCTCGAAGGCGGACAGGTGACACAAACCTCTGGCGCTCTGTCGTTATCTGAAAATGAATTGTCACGTACCAACGTTTATCCAAATCCAGCCGAAAACATCTTGCATCTCGAAAATTGCACGTTCGAAGCGCTTTACGACGTTCGCGGAGTTGTTATGGAAATACCGGTTTCTGCCGATTCGATCGATTTGTCTTCGCTCTCAACGGGTGTATATCTTTTGAAAATCAGGACTTCGAAAGCGGTCGAAACCAGACGCATCGTCAAAAAATAACGGCTGTCGTAACCCCGATTAGACGGTTCGTAGAAAAAATTCGGGTTTTGGTATAATTTCCAACACAATACGATTCCCATTTCGTTATTTCGCAACGCAAACCAAACGATATGGACGCCTTTTTCAAAAAGAAATGCAGCGATAACAAAATGGTCGATTTCCTCATCGAAGGAAAATACCGTTTCTGGCGTCACGCGCTCGTTTGGGTTTACGTGTTCTTCTTTTTCATACTTACCAAAGATTTCCACGGCCAATCCTCGGGATTATACTGGCTCAAAAGCTGTATGTGGAACGTGTATTTCCTGAGCATGTTTTACTTTAACATGTACGTTCTCGTGCCAAAAGTGTTGTTCCGCGGAAAGTATGTAGCCTATTTCATTTTGCTTACGATGATCATCGTGGGAAGTTACCTGGGCTTGGTTTCGGTTTCGGAACATTACCTCAACGGATATGTGCTTACACGCAGCGACGATTTCGACCAACACGCCGGAAGCCTCGAACAAAAAGCCGGTAGTTTCAAGGAATTCGCGGCCGCAGTACACATGATCGTGCTTATGGTTTTCGCCTCGACGTCGATCAAGCTTTTCCAACGTTGGGCGCGCGATGCGAGACGGATCGGTGAACTCGAGACGAATTCGCTTCAAATGGAACTTCGCGAACTGCGCAACCAGGTCAATCCGCATTTTTTGTTCAACATGCTCAACAACGTGAACGTACTCGTGCGCAAAAATCCCGACCAGGCGATTGCGACGATCCATAAATTGTCCGATTTTTTGCGCTACCAATTGTACGAGAACCATTCGCAATCCGTTTTGCTGTTGCCCGAAATCCAATTCCTCAACGATCTGCTCGAACTCGAAAAGATGCGTCGCGACGATTTCACGTTCTCGCTCAAAATGGAAAACGACAGCGCCAATCCCGATAAGCTTACGAATTTGATGCTGCCGCCGAACCTGTTCATCAGTTTCGTAGAGAATGCGATCAAACACAGCGCCGACGCCGACAATCCTACGAATGTCGAGGTCTCGTTTGCGATTACCGATGACAAGCTGATTTTCAAATGCTCGAATTCAAAACCCGAGGAAATCCGCCAAAGCAAAACCGGCGGACTCGGATTGGCGAACATCAAAAGACGTTTGGAATTGTTATACGCCGATACGTATCACCTTGGGATTTCCGAAAGCAAATCGAATTATTCACTCACGTTAACGCTTCCGATATGAACTGCATCATCGTAGACGACGAACCGCTCGCACGCGAAGGCATCTTGCTGTTGCTGCAGGAAATCGACGGCATTTCGGTGAGCGGATGTTTCCCTGGCGCGAAAAAAGCGAGCGAATTCATGAAAGGCAACGAAGTCGACCTGATTTTCCTCGACATCCAGATGCCTGGAATCACCGGATTGGAATTCGCCTCGACGATTCCCGAAAAGACGCTCGTGATCTTTACCACGGCTTATTCGCAATACGCGCTCGAGAGTTATGAAGTGGACGCCGTCGATTACATCGTAAAGCCAATCGTAAAAGAACGGCTCGAAAAAGCGGTGCGCAAGGCGATTTCGTATCACGAGCTGCTTGTCGAAAAGGCCGCGCAGGCGACGTTGGAAAGCGCGTCTTCCGATTACATTTTGGTCAAGTCGGACCGCAAGTTCCACAAGATCGCGTTTACGGACATCCAGTTCGTGGAAGGCCTCAAAGATTACGTCGTCATCCATTGCAATGGAGGAAAACTGATTACGGCGATGAACCTGCGCACGATTTCCAAATGGCTGCCCTCCGCCGATTTCATACGCGTGAGCAAATCGTATATCGTCAACACCAAACACATTGCCGCTTTCGACAACCACAGCCTCAATATCGGTCAAGCCGAAATACCGATAGGCGAAGTGTACCGGAAGCAATTTCTCGAAGCCTATCTAGGGAAAAGCGGGCCGAACCTGCTCTGATCAATCATAAAACGACAATCAATGAAAAAGCATCTCACCGGGCTTGTGGCATTCCTGTGCCTGTACGCGAACGCCCAACAAGAAAAAAGCGACGTCCAAAAACTCAACGATTCGATCCAGAAAGTACTCGCCGACAAATTTCCGCGAACGCGTACTTTCGACTTGCAATACCGTTATTATCTGCCTTCGGATTTCGATGCGGAACTGCGCAAATCCGATTACGTAAAAGGCCGCGTCACCAATCACCAACAATGGAAGGCCGCGATCAACTTCACACTTTGGGAAAGACCGCGGTGGAACGTTTCGGCCAACGTCGATTATCGTTATGAAAGTTTCGATTTCGAGGATCTGGAATTGCTTTCGGACGCCGTCGGTCCGTTTACCGAAAACAAAGGTTACCATTACATTGGCGGGACGATCAATGCGTTGTATTACGGCAGCCTTTTCAAGAAACCGTTGATTTACAACGCGAGCGTGACCGTAGACGGATCGGATAAAGACGTCGAACGGATCAAAGGTATAGTTGGGGCGACTTTGTTGCTCAAGCGCACCGAGCGCACCGTGATCGGTCTCGGATTGGTCGTGCTTCTCGATCCGGCGTCTCCGGTTCCGGTTGCTCCAGTATTCACGCTCGACCATAAATTCGCGAACTCGCCGTGGACGCTCGACTTTATTTTGCCGCAGCGGTTGTTATTCAAACGGCCGGTGTTCGAAAACGGCAGGGTTTCTATCGGTACCGAACTTTCGAGCGACGGATTTTACATGTATTCGGACGTGCCGGGTTACGCCGATGTATACGATTTTCGTGAGCTCGAACTGCGGTCGGGGTTGACGTATGAGCATTGTTTCGGAAAAGGGTTCATCGGCTATGCCAAAACCGGATTGTCGAATATGTTCAACATGCGCGTTTCAGAAAGAGGCAAAAACACGAACGACTATATCATTTCGGCCAACCGAGACGCGACGGGTTATTTTACGCTCGGGCTGTCGTACAATCTCCAATCCAAGAATAAAAAATAACTAATGAAAAATTCGATAATCTCCGTCTTCAAAACCTCGGTAAGCTCCAAGAAAAAGATCCTTTCCTTGCGGCCGTACCTCAACAACCTCAAGAATATCCGTCAGTGGAATTTCGATCTCGAAGACCGCGACCGCATTTTGCGCATCGACAGCGATTCGCCCGTATCGGTAACCGTGATCGGAATCTTGAACCGACGCGGATTCGACTGCATAGAACTCGATTGAGACGAACGGCTGTAACTTTTCGCTATTTTGCGTTACTTACAGCCAATCATCAATCAAACTCTTATGAAAACCACACCTTTTTTGGCGGCTGCTTTGTTTGCCTGCCTTAGCCTGTCGGCACAAAAAAAAGAACGCGCTCGCGAATTCGGTATCCCGTTCGACGGGAAAACCGGAATCCATAACGCCATTACAGATGTTCCCGGCGTATTGGTCGGTTATAAAACGTTGATTTCGGGAAGCGGTAAAAAAGCCGTGCGCACGGGCGTTACCGTAATCCTTCCGAAAGGCAAGACCGATGAAGCTTATCCCGCCGGATGGTTTTGCCTTAACGGGGACGGTGAAATGACCGGAACCACGGTAATAGACGAATACGGATTGGGTTACGGACCGATCGGCATCACGAATACGAACAGTGTCGGCGTGGTGCGCGATGCCATGGGTGCATGGAGCATCAAGAAATTCTCTAAAGGAGACGTAATCGATTTTTCGTTCGGATTACCGGTCGCGGCCGAAACCTTCGACGGATTGCTCAACGACATCAATGGATTGCACGTAAAGAAAGAAGACGTTTTCGAAGCGCTCGACAATGCGGCTTCGGGCCCGATCGCCGAAGGAAATGTTGGCGGCGGTACGGGCATGAGCCTTTTCCTTTTCAAAGGTGGAAGCGGCACTGCTTCGCGTGTGTTCAAAATCGACGGTAAGGAATATACGATCGGTGCTTTCGTACAAGGAAACTTCGGCGGACGCAAAGACTTGATGATTTCGGGCGTTCCCGTCGGAAAGGAAATCACCGAAGCCATGCCGAAAATCACCACCAAAGAAAAAGACGGTTCGATCATCGTAATATTGGCTACCGATGCGCCCTTGCTTCCGTCACAGTTGAAACAGCTCGCCAAACGCGCTTCGATCGGCGTGGCAAGAACGGGAGGTTTCGCATATAACAGTTCGGGCGATATTTTTATGGCTTTCAGTACGGCCGCCCCAAAATCTAACGAAAAGGAAACGCTACAGACCTGGACCGCGTTGCCAAAAGAATTGATGGATTCGCCTTATAGAGCCGCAGCCCAAGCCACCGAAGAAGCGATAATCAACGCGCTTATGGCCGCCGAAACCATGGAAGGTTTCAACGGCAACACCATTTACGAAATCCCGAAGGACAAACTACGTGAGATCATGACCAAATACGGTCGCATGGAAAAGAAATGATCAGTTTTCTTCTTCCCGCCCGATCGCATCGATGGTTTCGGGGCTTGGAATTTCTTTGTGCCAACGTTTTTTAAGCAGGTAATACAAAAGAAAACAGGCCCCGATCCCAAAAGGGACGATGAGAAAACCGTGATCGCGGTCGTCCATGTTCTCGATGGTATCGGGAATGATAAACATCAACGGGACAAGCACTACAAAATATAGCAAAGCGCCGCCCAAATAATATGTGGCGACACCGGCAATCGCAAAGCCCCATTGGCTTTTGCCGAATTCCTTTGCCAATTCGTAAAAGTATTTCCCAATGAAGTAAATGAATAGTAGACCGAGCATATTTGGATTTTTTCAAATGTATCGAATCCGTCGCAACAACCAACTTTTCAGCGCGCTATTCTTGAATCGAAAAAAACAATCGGTAAAGACTCGATTAATATACCATTTGGTATAAATTTGTATCAGAATTAAAGGCAATATTTTTTTAAATAACAATATACCAATCGGTACAATAATAACAATCAAGAATAAATCAAAATGAAAACTTCAAAAAACACAATCCTGATTACAGGCGGAGGTTCCGGAATCGGCTTCGAAATGGCCAAACTATTCAGTGCAAACGGTAACAAAGTCATCATCACCGGACGCAGTAAAGAACGTCTAGAACAAGCGATCTCTAAATTGCCGGGCGCGAACTACATACAAGCCGACGTGACCAAAGCCGAAGACGTCGATCGTCTCGTACAAACCATCAACATCCATTTTTCGTCTTTGAACATATTGATCAACAATGCCGGTAACGCCCAATATTACCGCCTTACCGACGAAAACGCGAACGCCTTCGACAAAGCGCAAGAAGAAATCACGACCAACTATCTATCTACCATCCGCCTCACCGAAAAACTATTGGCGCTGTTGCAGAAAAACGGTAGTGCCGCAATCGCGAACGTTTCGTCAATCGTTGGATTCGTGCCTACGACACATCTGCCAACCTATTCTGCAAGCAAGGCCGCACTTCACTCCTACACCCGCGTATTGCGCCATACTTTGGAACGCGACAACCAAGATGTGAAAGTGTTCGAATTGATGCCGCCGCTTGTAAACACCGAATTCTCGAAAGCCATCGGAGGCGAGAACGGCATGGATCCTAAAGATGTCGCATTGGCATTGGCGAATGGTTT
Source organism: Flavobacterium agri (assembly GCF_013401995.1). GTDB lineage: Bacteria > Bacteroidota > Bacteroidia > Flavobacteriales > Flavobacteriaceae > Flavobacterium > Flavobacterium agri. The sequence continues at coordinate 256,613 of NZ_JACBJI010000001.1, read as the reverse complement.
CGAGCAAGGGATTTTCGAAATCCGCCCAGGCATAACCGAAGAATTGTACACCCTTTACCTTTCTTCTCCCGAAGCCGCCTTGGCCGCTTTGAACAACTGATATGAAGCCAGGAGCGTTCAAATTCCTTCACAACCATATCGGAAAGGAAATCACGGCATCGCCATCGGCGTACATGAATTGGCTGAAACCGAAAATGCGTGTCGTCGAGCAAGGCCGTTTGGTTTTTGAGTACGAAGTCCGGACGGAAATGACCAATCCGTTCGGAACGCTTCACGGAGGCGTGATTTCATCGATCATAGACGATGCCATCGGAGCGACTTTGATCGCTTACAAGAACCTGTTTTCTACATCTCGATCAATCTCAACGTAGACTTTTTCGCCAATGCGAGAGCCGGGGAAACGATCCTGGCCGAAACTAAAATCAACAAAAAAGGCAAAACCGTCGTGAACGCCGAATGCGAGATCTGGAACGAAGACAAATCGAAACTGCTCGCCAAAGGGTACACGAACTTGCTCAAAACAGCACAAAAATGAAACGAGTTGTCATCACCGGTCTTGGCGCGATAACGCCTCTCGGGAATAACGTAGCCGAATTCTGGAAAAACATCATATCCGGAAAAAGCGGCGCCGGACCTATCACCAAATTCGACGCTTCTTTGTTCAAAACGCGATTCGCTCACGAAGTCAAGGATTTCGAACCGGAAAAGTATTTTGAACGCAAGGAAGTGAGGAAATACGACCTGTTTACGCAATACGCAGTCGCCGCTTCAGATGAGGCTATTGCCGACAGCGGTCTCGATTTTGCGAACATATCGGATGCCGAAAGAGCCGAAGTCGGTGTGATCTGGGCATCGGGAAACGGCGGGATCTCTACATTCGAAGAGCAATTGCAGGAATTCAATTCGGGAGACGGGACGCCAAGGTTCAATCCGTTTTTCATTCCCAAAATGATTGTCGATATCGCAGCAGGCGTGATTTCGATACGACACAAGCTGTTCGGACCGAATTACGCGACCGTTTCGGCCTGCGCCTCGTCGAACACGGCCATCATCAACGCTTTCGATACGATCCGTATGGGAAAGGCCGATGTGATGATTGCAGGCGGTTCCGAAGCCGCGATCACGAAATCGTCGATCGGAGGTTTCGGTGCATCCCAGGCGTTGTCCAAAAACAATGAGCATCCGCAAAATGCTTCGCGTCCGTTCGATGCAAACCGCGACGGATTTGTAGCCGGTGAGGGCGCGGGCGCATTGGTTTTAGAGGAATTGGAACACGCTAAAGCCCGCGGCGCGAAAATCTACGCCGAAATCGTGGGTGGCGGCATGGCGGCCGATGCGTATCATTTGACAGGAACTCCGGCCGACGGGCACGGCGCGAGCCTCGGTATGCAAAAAGCGCTTAAAGACGCGGGCATCACATTCGATAAAATCGGAAGCGTAAACGCCCACGCGACCTCGACTCCACAAGGCGATTTGAGCGAACTCAACGCGATCAGATCGGTTTTCGGGACGCATCCGATAAAGGTTACGGCGACCAAATCGATGACGGGACATTTGCTCGGAGCGGCCGGCGCGATTGAAAGCATCATCAGCGCGTTATCCGTGAAAACGGGCATCGTTCCTGCAACCATCAATCTCGAGAATCCCGATCCGAATATTCCCGAAGGATTGGACATCGTCAGCGGAAAATCGATACAGACCGAGCAGGAATACGTGATGAACAACACGTTCGGTTTCGGCGGACACACGGCAACCACGATCTTCAGGAAATTTCAAGATTAATGAGAATTCCAAAATGCTAACAATGAATCGGTTTGGGAAAATTCGCTATCTTCACCCAAACCGATAACAAACATGCATTTTACAAGAACCATCGCCTTATTACCGTTGGCTTTATTGGCCGTCCTGATCTCGTGCGCACATGAAGAGAAAAAATCCGAAGAATTGACTTCGATCGAATTTTCATCGGCCGAAGACACGACGAAATATCCGCTCAAAGGCAACGCCACGTTCAAACAACTCAATTCGACGGTGAATTCGGTGGTGTTGACAGGACTTGACAGCATCCGTCTGATCAACATCTACAAAGTAAAACCCGGTTCGGAGAAAAACGTGAACCGCGAAGAAGGCACGACGTATTACCGAAAGCTCGACGACAATACGGGCGAACCGTCTTCCGATGAGGATAATTTCTGTTATTTCATGCCCGGAATGGACGTGATCAGCGGCTACAACCTGATCAACGTCGGGCATTACGATATGGCCACTTCGCGCCTTTCGTATTTCTTCCAGAAGCCCGTATTGGTCCGGAATCTGTATTTCCCGGGCGTAAAAAGGGATTCTTTGAAAGGGATTCCCGTTTCCCGCGATTTTTTCCTCGCTTCGGTTTACGACCAGGACACGAACAACGATTCGCTGATCAACAAAAAGGATTTGAGGCGCATGTACCATTTCGACAAGCGCAATACGACACGCACGGCTTTGCTTCCGGAGCGTTATTCGGCGATCCGTTCCACTTACGATTACAGAAATGACATCATGTACATTTACGCCAAGTACGACGCCAATAAAAACGGCACGACCGAAAAGACCGAACCTGTATCGATTTTCTACATCAACCTCAAAGCGCCTTCGAAAGCGCGAAAAATGATCTGATGAAAACAATCGATTTCAAAAACGGCACTTTCATGATCCGTTTGGGCGTTGCGGTGATTTTGCTCGCGCACAGTGTCAAGACGATTTTGGATGGCAGTATTTCGGGTTTCGGAAAAGAATATCTCGACCCTATGGGATTCGCACCTTTCGGGCTCGCGATCGCTTACGCCATAAAGATTTCACACATCGTGGCCGCGATTTGCTTCCTGTTCGAGAAATACGTAAAGCTCGCCGGAATCGTCACGATTTTCGTTCTGATCATGGGAATCGCGATGGTACATTGGCAGGAAGGCTGGTTCGTCGTCGGTGGCGGAAGGAACGGCATCGAATTCAACTTCCTGTTGATATTGGCCGTGCTCACAATCATGTTTCCGAATGGCTTGACACGCCGAAAAAGCGTTTAAGCGTTCAATTGGGCTTCGATGAGTTTTAGGTTTTCGTCATCGAAACATACAAAGGTGACGTCGATTTCTCGATCGGACTCTTTCAAAAAGTCGCGTACCGTCTGTACGGCCACTTTTGCGGCTTCGTCTTTCGGATAGCCGTAAATTCCGGTGCTGATGTTTGGGAAGGCGACACTCCCACAACCGTTTTCCACAGCCAATTTCAAAGAATTGCGGTAACAATTGGCCAGTTTTTCGGGTTCTTTTTTATGGCCTCCATTCCACACCGGCCCAACCGTATGGATCACGAATTTGGCAGACAGTTTTCCAGCCGTCGTAATTACGGCTTCTCCCGTTTTGCAACTGCCTTGACGCGCTACTATCTTTCGGCAGCCTTCGAGTATTTCGGGTCCTCCGGCGCGATGGATGGCTCCGTCGACTCCGCCTCCGCCTATAAGTGAAGTGTTCGCGGCGTTGACGATGGCATCTGCTTCGAATTTCGTGATGTCGGCTTTTGTTGCTTGCATTGGTTTGATAATAGACCCGAAAGGTAAGAAATGAGGCTTGACTTTAACGCTCAGCTTTTCAAAAAAAGCCATTCGACACCGAAGCGGTCTATGACGCTTGCAATCTGGTTTTTTCCGACATCTTCAAAGTTAGTGGTGATTTTTCCGTCAGTCGACAATTTTTCAAACAGCGTTGCGGTTTCGGAAACATCTTCTGAACCGATGAGGATAGAAATTCTCCCTCTCATCGTCGTATCTCCTAAATCTGAACCGTATAAAGTGAAATCGGGCGTGATGAGTTTTGCCCGTACGACAAGGTTTCGCAGCGATTGCGGAAGACAGCGCCGAATGTCTCCCGATAATTTTTCCACAACCAACTCACCGCCGAAGCACTCGCGATAGAATTCGAGCGCCTCTCGGCAATTCCCGTGGAATGTGATCATCGGATGGATTTTCATGATGCCTGTTTTGGATTATACAAAATTGGGAATAGGCGTACGATTCCACACTGTGTTTTTGCGTCGCGATAAAGGGGAAATCGTGCCAATGGTTTTGCTACATTTGTAAGAAACTGACCCATAACCATGAAAAAGGTATCCGTTTATGTACCCCAAAGTGCCGTGATCGAAGCCGTTACGCCTGCTTATCGATTGTTCAATACCGCAAACCAATTCCTTGAGGCAAGCGGACAGGAGCCTTTGTTCGACGTCGAATTCGTAGGGCTCGAACGCCATATCAAGGCACAGGACGGAGAATATACGATAACGGTTTCCAAGCTGCTCGACGATGTAAAACAAACCGACATGGTCGTGATTCCGGCGGTTTACGGCGATTTGCCACAAGCATTGGAACGCAACAAACCTGCACTTTCGTGGATCGTGGACATGCACAAACAAGGGGCAGAAATCGCTTCTTTATGCCTTGGCGCTTTCTTGTTGGCCGATACCGGACTTATCGACGGCAAGCGGTGTTCAACGCATTGGGCCTATTACAACGAATTCCGCAGCCAGTTCCCGAATGTCGAGATTGTCGACGGCGCGATCATCACCGATGAAGGTCGCATTTATTCGAGCGGAGGCGCGAATTCGATCTGGAACATGTTGTTGTATCTGCTCGAAAAGCACACCAATCGCGACATCGCCATTTTGTCGGCCAAGTATTTTGCGATAGACATCGACCGCGACAACCAGAACGCATTCACGATTTTCCGCGCGCAAAAAGACCATCGCGACCCAGAAATCCTCAAAGCGCAGGACTTCATCGAAGACAATTTTACCGAAAAAATCACGATCGACATACTCGCCGACAAGGTGAACGTAAGCCGTCGCAGTTTCGAAAGACGTTTTAAAAGTGCGACGAACAATACCGTGAGCGAATACATCCAGCGCGTGCGCATCGAGTCGGCCAAAAGAAGTTTCGAAGCCTCGCTGAAGCATGTCAACGAAGTCATGTACGACGTGGGCTACACCGACACCAAATCGTTTCGTGACGTATTCAAGAAAGTCACGGGTTTGACGCCTGTGGAATATCGCAACAAATACAGCAAGAACTGATTGTTACTTCATCACACAATTGCTAATTACCGTGCCGACGTCAAGGTCTTTACGCGACACACGTATTTCCCGGCCGTGATGTAAAGCCATCCGTCGTCGCCGAACGCACAATTGGCCGTGGGAACGCCCGTATCGATCTTGCCGAGCAACTTGCCTTTTGGCGAAATCACCATAATACCGTTGCCTGCGCCTGTGAAAATATTGCCCGATTTGTCTTTTTTCATACCGTCGGCCGCGGTTTTGTACGGACGCAGATCGAAGAAAATTTTGCCTTCGCCCAATGAACCGTCAGATTTTACGGGATACGACATGATTACGGCTTCGCGATCCGTTTGGCTCACGTAAAGCGTTTTTTCGTCTTGCGACAGCAAAATCCCGTTCGGACGTTTGAGATTCGAGACAACTCGGGTCACTTTTCCGTCGGGCGAGACGCGATACACGCCGAAAACCTCGGTACGGTCGGTAGGATCGTCTTTCATGCCCTGGAATCCGTAAGGCGGGTCGGTAAAATAATACGCGCCCGACGAATGTTCGCAAATGTCGTTCGGCGAATTGAACGGCTTCCCTTCGAAATTATCGGCGACGGTTATTTTGCCGCCACCGTCGGGCTTCATGCGCGAAATGCGACGATCACCTTGTTCGCAAGCCACGAGTTCACCTTTTTGGTTGATGAGTAATCCGTTCGAGCCGGGTTCGTCGCTGTAAAACCCGTGGCCGGTATAACCCGAAGGCTTGAGCCAGGTCGTGATGCCTTCTTTTTCGTTCCATTTGAAAATCGCGTTCTGTCGCGGATCGGAAAATAGCAAATAATCGTCATCGCTCACCCAAACCGGACCTTCCGCCCATACGAATCCGCTGCCAAGCACTTCGATTTTGGCGTCGGGAGAAACAATTTGGGAGAATGAAGCATCATTAGCAATGATTTTTCCCAAAGTCGGATAAACGGTTTGTGCAAAGGAAATCTGCGCAAAAAGCAAACAGGCGATAATTTTTTTCACGTTTCGGTTTTTCGCAAAGCTACGCACCCGGAACCGAACCTCGAAATCGTTTAACTTAGTCGGCATGAAAAAACTGCTCGTTCTCCCGCTTTTCGTTTTGCTGTTGTCGTACCAGACCACGCCGTCGGTAGCGATTACGTCTTATGTGGCCGATCTTTCGAAATCGGAAATCAAATTGTTCTGGAAGGACGACAAAGGCAACCGCATCGGCACATTGGGCAATCTCAAGAAGCACATCGAAACCCAAAACGGTAAAGTTGTGTGTCTGATGAACGCCGGTATGTTCAAGAAAGATTTTTCGCCTCAAGGTTTGTTTGTGGAAAATGGAAAGATGCTCACCGTGGCCGACAATTCGGACGGCGTCGGAAATTATTACCTGCATCCGAACGGACGGTTTTACGTAACAGACAAAGAATACGCGTTCGTTTGCCCGACCGGGAATTGCGTGAAAAGAACCGACATCGCATTTGCCACGCAATCGGGTCCGATGCTTGTGATCGATGGAAAATTGCATCCGGCGTTCAAACAAGGCTCGACGAACCTGAACATCCGCAACGGCGTCGGGATTTTGCCAAATGGAAACGTATTGCTGGCGATAACCGACAAGGAAATCAACTTTTACGATTTCGCTATGTTCTTTAAAAACGCAGGCTGTAAAAATGCGCTTTACCTTGACGGATTCGTGTCGCGCGCGTACATTCCTTCGAAGAAGCGATACGATCTCGACGGGAATTTCGGTCCGATGATCGCTGTCGTCGAAAAATAAATTCCGCCCTATCCGATTAAGCCCTACCTTTAAACAAAAACCTTGGAAAAAAACAACTTCAACATAGCCGTACTCATTGACGGCGACAACGCCCAACCCAAACTTCTGGGCGCGATGCTCGAGGAAGTCTCGAAATACGGCAAAGCCACGATCCGACGCATTTACGGCGATTGGACACAGCAGCAAATGAACGGATGGAAAGACATCATCAACGAATATTCGTTCAATCCGGTGCAGAAATTCTCGTATACGACGGGCAAGAACTCTACCGATAGCGCGCTCATCATCGAGGCTATGGACATCCTTCACGGAAAAAACATAGACGGTTTCTGTATCGTCTCGAGCGACAGCGATTACACCGGACTCGCCAAACGCATTCGCGAGGAAGGCATTTTCATGATGGGAATCGGACAGAAGAAAACCCCGAAAGCGTTCGTACAATCGTGCGAGATTTTCACGTTCAGCGAAAACATCCTCGCGGCCGGGATACACAAACAAGCTGAAACCGCCGAAAATGAATACGACAAACCCGAAAACGTAGATTTGGCGTTTATCGATAAAGCGTTCGACATTTCGTCTACCGAAGGAGAAGAAGAAGTGTACATTTCAAAATTGGGACTCACCTTGCGCAAGATCGATCCGAGTTTCGATCCGAGAGCGTATGGTTTTCGCAATTTGACGCAGCTTTTCCGCAGTCTTCCGAATTATACCATCACGCATATCGAACAAAATCCGGCGGTCAAAAGGGTGGTTTTGGAAAAATCCAAAAGCAAGCCATCCCGCTCTGGGCGCAGCTTAACACGTCCGAAAAACGAAAAATGAATTTTTTTTTTGAAAATCTTAAAAAAAATACTGTCTGCCAATTAATTAAAACTATCTTTGGCACTTTAACATTTATTTTCTTTTCAAAATGAACGAAGGAACCATCAAATTTTTCAACGAAACCAAAGGTTTCGGATTCATCACCCCAAAAGACGGAGGTGCTGACCTGTTCGTACACGTTACAGGATTGAATGGCCGTGTTCGTGAGAACGACAAAGTTACTTACGAAGTACAACAGGGAAAAAGAGGACCAAGCGCAGTAAACGTTACCGTTATCTAAGATATCCCAGTACCTGTAAATTGCTAAAACTGCCCCGAAACGGGCGGTTTTTTTTTTGCTCAGATAAACCAAGGCAATTCCTCTGTTGCGCTAAAGTCGTATTGGAAACCGAAATCGCCCGCTTGCTCGCATTCGAGAATATATTTTAAAGCGTCTTCGGCATCTTCATGGTCCGATTTTTTGAGGAATTCGATCGTCGGTTTGATACCCGCAATGGGAACAAGCTGAATGTCGAATCCGCAAAACGTGTCGAAATCTATGGTTTTGGTTTGCCATACGGTTATACAATCGGAAATCTCGCCGTGCATGCCCAAAAGATAAGACGCGAACATCAACGACGTGCAGCCGATATCGTAATTTTCGGGATACGGCCTGCGCCGGATAGACGCGAACGCCTCCAAAAGTGCCAAAGCAAAATCCCTGTTCTTATGGTTTCGGAATTCGTGGACCAATTCTTGTCGTAACGGATGTTCTTCATCGGCCAACAAATCGAGCGCGGTTTGCGAAATGGATTTGTTTTCGTCGAACTGTAACAGAATTTCGCTCGCTTTCATGATCCGTATGTCAAACGCAAAGTGTCTGCAGTCATGTCCAAACGGACTTCGCGCCCCAGGTTAAGCGCGACGTTAAGATCGGGCCTGTGTCCCATCGGCAATCCGAAAACGATCGGAAAATCGTATTCCTCAAAGAAATTGAGCAACAACAAGCGGAACGCCGTCTGGATCGTATACTCATCGGGTTCAGGAAACTCGGGCACCATGCAATTGCTGGTTTCGTTGTCCTTGAGCGGAATGATGAAATCGCCGACCAAAAGCGCTTTGAGATTATCGAATTTACCCGAGCGTTTCATCGCATACAGCATTCGTTCGATGCTCATGAGGTTTTCATAGGTGTCTTCTATGAACAGGATTTTTCCGTTGGTATCGATATCCGAAGGAGTTCCTATGACGGTGTGCAAAATCGATAGGTTTCCACCAACCAATTCGCCTTTTACATTTGTGTTTTTGTGATTCTCCAATCCATCGAATTCAAACGTCGGATTGGCATCAAAAAGCAAAGTCTTCATACTTTCCAGATCGCGAGGGCCGGCCGTAGCGAATCCGAAAAGCATCGCACCGTGTATCGTTTCTATGTTGAAATTACGGTTAATGTGCGAATGCAGATACGTAATGTCACTGAAACCGACGAGCCATTTCGGGTGTTCTGAAAACTTCGAGAAATCGATCTTGTCGAGAATCTGCACCGTTCCGTAACCGCCGCGCATAAAGAAAACAGCCTTCACGTTTTCGTCGTCGAGCGCGTTTTGCAGATCGCGCAAACGGACTTCTGGATTGGCCGAAAACTGGCAATAGCTGTCTTCGGAAATCGTTTCGCCGATAATGGTCTTAAGTCCCCAACCGTCGAAAGTCCTCGTGACGAAATCGGGATCGTAAACGCCTTTGCGCGCAATGTTCAACAAATAAACGGTATCGCCTTTTTGCAGTCGTGACGGACGTTTCATAGAAGTTGTTTGGGCAAATGTAATAAAATGTGGGATGTGAAAGTGAATGGTGAATGGTGAATAGTGATTGGGATTGGAGATCGAGTCCAAATGCTAAGCATAATGACAAACTCCCGGCCCTATCCTTACATCCTACATCCTACATCTTACATCTCACATTTCACCATTCACCATTCACTATTCACTATTCACAACATCCAATTACCAACAAATCAATACTTTACCTGACATCTCGCACAAAAGAAACTACGCCTTTTCTTTTTACCGGTTTCCTTCTTTACGAAAGGCAAATCGCAACGTTTACACGTTTTTTGGGCATAGGCTTCCCAATGTTTCTTGAGTTCGTTTTTCTTTTTCCAATCGAGGAATTGCTGCGGATACAAAACCGCTTGCTCAAGCAGGATTTTCTTTTTGGCCGATGGAATTTCCCTGGTTTTGGATTCGGGATGGATACGCGCCCTATACAAGATTTCGGTCTTGATGATATTGCCGATGCCCGAGAAAATATCCTGTTCCAACAAGGTATCGCAAATCATTTCGTCGGGAATCGCGTTGAGTTTTTTGCGCGCTTTGGGTTCGCTCCAATCGGGATTCATCACGTCTGCCGAAAAATCGTAATCGTCCTCGACCTTGCCTTCGAAGAGCTTTACGTTCGACGCGTAAAAATTGAGCACGCCGTTGGAAAACGTCAACCCGAGCCGGATTTTGGCATTGCGCGTTTCATCGATCGCATAAGAGCCGAACATCAAAAAATGCACGCGCACATAAAAATCGTCGAACGAAATCAGGAAATGTTTGCCCCAAGTTTGGAGTGAAACGACTTTTTTGCCCACGAGCCGATCGATGTCGATTTTGGCATTTCCCGTAGCTTTGAGCACTTTATGGCCTTCAAAATGCGCGGTTTTTTGTTTGAGTATGGAAAGCGTCGGACCTTCTGGCATCTTATTTCAATATTCGTTAAGGCTTCATCTCGGCCTGAACCTGCATGATATAGGTATCGGCATCTTCGAGCCGCTTGTCGTAAACCGATCCGCCGTTTGCGTTTTTAGCCTTTTGCAACGCTTCTTTGGCGACCTTGTAATGCTTGAGTCCATTTTGGTAATCGCGCACTTCGTATAATTGTGCGGCAAGACCCGATTCGGCGACGGCAATACGCTCATATGTCCATTCTGATTTGTCGCCGTGATCGACGAGATAGCCCAAATCGGTCAACGCGATCGCATACATTTGGGCGGTCGGACTTTCGCGCATGGCCGCGTTTATCCTGATTTTTCGGCAATCTCGGTTGTCGGGATTCTTGGTAAGTCCGCGGCCGACGGCTTTTATCGCCTCTTCGTATTTGCCTTGGGCGTACAATTTTTGCGCATCGGAACAGTCGTCCGGAGTTTGTCCGAACAACCGAAAAGCTCCTGTTAATAGGAACAGGAATACAAAACCTTTCATATCACTTGTATTTACGTCATTTCTTTTGTGCCGTCGCCTGTTTCATCTGATTGTCGGCATTGGCGATTGGGGCATCGTAATCGGTCGTACCGCTAATTCCTTTGGCCGATGTGTACGCATTTTTGGCTTTTTGGTAGTGCTTGGACGCTTCGGCAAAATTCTGGTTGTCGAAATGCATTTTGGCCAAACCTGCTTCGGCGTTGCCCAAGTTTTTATAATTCGGCTCACTCTTGTCGCCTTTAGCCAAAAGATAATCCAGGTCGCTGATCGCCATCAGATAATTCACCGACGATTCGTTGTCGCGCATAGCCGCATCAATGCGCACCCGACGGCAAGGCGCATCGGGATTTTTAGCCAAAGCACGCCCCGCTAACTTGATCGCATCGTTGAAATTGTTTTGCTGATAAGCCGTTTGCGCCTGCTGGCAAAGTTCGGCATCGGTCTGGCAATACGTGGCCGAAGCGACCAGCAATACTGCAAGGAGAAAAATTCGTTTCATGTCGTGTCGTTTTGTAGTTACTTAAAGTTAGGGCTTTAGGATTTCGGATGTTGCGTTTCTGACATATCATTAACATTTGAGTGCTGTGACAAACGTTAAACTTCCCCAAATCAAATCCTCAACCACAACCCTATTCCCTAACTTTAATACAGTCACCAAAAACGATAACGAATTGCCTGCGAAAAAGAAACCACTCCTTGTCTTCAACGACCGCGGTATTTACTGCGAGGTCGCCGACGTTTACCTCGATCCGTGGAAACCCGTCACGAACGCGATCATCACGCACGGGCATTCCGACCATTCGCGTTGGGGACATAAAAATTACATCACGCATCATTTTAATGTCCCGATCATCAAACACCGTTTGGGCGATATCAATGTGGCCGGTGTCGAATGGGGCGAGACTTTTACCGTGAACGGTGTGACGTTTTCGCTTTTTCCGGCTGGTCATATCGTCGGAAGTTCGCAGGTGCGCGTTGAACACAAAGGCGAAATTTGGGTCTTTACGGGCGATTACAAAACCCAGGACGACGGGCTTTCTACACCTTACGAAGTCGTGAAATGCCATACGTTCATTACCGAATGTACATTTGGCCTACCCGCTTTCAACTGGCTGCCGCAACAGGAAGTGTTCGATGACATGAACACGTGGTGGGCAGAAAACCAAGCCGAAGGGAAAACATCCGTTATTTTTGGTTACACTTTGGGCAAAGCCCAGAACATCATCAAACATCTCGACACCTCGATCGGAAAAATCTACACCCATGGCGCGGTCGAAAACATGACGCAAGTGGTCCGCCAGATCGTCGATTTACCGCCTACCGAACTGATTACGCGCGACACAAAAAAAGAAGACCTGCTCGGAAACATCGTCGTCGCTCCGCCAAGCGCCCACGGTTCGATATGGCTTCGCAAGATGTCGCCTTTCGTGACCGCTACGGCTTCGGGTTGGATGGCGTTCCGAGGCGCTCGCGCAAGACGCGCCATAGACAAAGGTTTCGTGCTTTCGGACCATTGCGATTGGTACGGACTACTCGATTCGATCAAAGCCACCGGATGCGAAAAAGTGATTGCCACGCACGGTTATTCGGATATTTTTTCGCGCTATCTCCGGGAAGAATTGGGCTACGACGCAAGAACCGCGAAAACACAATACGAAGGCGAATCGGCCGAAATGGGTACGAGCCGCGAAGGTGACGAAACATCCGAAAAGGAACTCGAAAACGCCACCGAAATCAACATTCCCGAAGACATCCACCAAGAAAAGAGTATCAAGACATTTTTAAAGTAAAGCCACGAATGACACGAATGACACGAATTCCACAAATAAAAACCGCTGAATACGCTCCAAAAAATTAGTGCCATTCGTGCCATTCGTTGCTGAATCTACCGATATGAAAAACTTCGCCAACCTCATAAAAGCCCTCGATTCCTCGAACAAGACTTCGGTCAAGGTCGACGCTTTGGCGAATTATTTCAAAAACGCCTCCGATACCGACAAAGTCTGGACGATCGCGATTTTGTCGCACCGTCGTCCGCCGCGTCCGGTCAATACGACTTTGTTGCGCATTTGGGCCAACGAGCTCGCGAATATCCCGATGTGGCTATTTGAAGAAAGTTATCACATCGTGGGCGACTTGGCCGAAACGATTGCGCTCGTGATTCCCGTGACACGCGAACATTCCGACAAACCGCTTACCGAATACATGCGCGAAATGATTGCGCTCAAAAAGAAAACCGACGAAGAAAAACGCTCGTATCTTCACCAAAACTGGCTGTCTCTCAATTTTTACGAACGTCTCGTCTTTACCAAATTGATTACGGGAAGTTTCCGCATCGGCGTAAGCCAGAAACTCATGACGAGAGCGTTGTCGAAGGCCGTGAACGTAGACGAGGATTTGATCGCACACAAACTCATGGGCGAATGGGATCCGAATTCGGTATCGTTCCAAGAATTGATTTTAGAGGAAAAAAGTTCTGATTTCCTGTCGAAACCGTATCCGTTTTATTTGGCGTATGCGGTCGAAGACAACGTTTCAGATTTGGGCGACGCCAAAGATTGGAGCATCGAGCACAAATGGGACGGCATCCGTTCGCAAACCATCATCCGCGACGGAAACCTGTTCATTTGGTCGCGTGGCGAGGAATTGGTCACCGACAAATACCCCGAATTCCATCCGTTTTTAGACGTGATTCCCGATGGAACGGTAATCGACGGCGAAATCCTTCCGTTTCCGAATGGCGAAATCGGAACGTTCAACGATTTGCAGACGCGGATCGGACGAAAGACGGTTTCCGCATCAATATTGAAATCCACGCCTTGTATCATCAAAGCATACGATTTATTGGAGTGGAAAGGTGAAGACATCCGAAACAAATCGTATGAAGAAAGACGGAAATTGCTCGAAGTCTTGTTTTCTGAAATTCCCCTTGGAAAAATTCCGCTGCATTTATCTGAACGGATTTGCCTGGATACCTGGGAAGAAGTCGCGTCTGAAAGAGAACGTTCGCGCGAACTGCATTCCGAAGGCTTGATGATCAAACGCAACGATTCGCCTTATCAGGTCGGGCGCAAAAAAGGCGATTGGTGGAAGTGGAAAATCGAACCGCTCGCGATCGACGCCGTTTTGACGTATGCCATGCGCGGCCATGGGCGACGCTCGAACCTTTTCACCGATTACACATTTGCATTGTGGCAAGACAAAGAAGACGGCGAACGCGAGCTTGTGACGTTCGCAAAAGCGTATTCGGGTTTGACCGATGCCGAATTCCGTCAGGTAGACAATTGGATACAACGCAACACCATCGAAAAATTCGGTCCGGTTCGCAGCGTGACGCCTGAATTGGTTTTCGAGATCGGGTTTGAGGGAATCGCGTTGTCGAAACGGCATAAAAGCGGTGTAGCGACTCGGTTTCCGAGGATTTTACGTTGGCGGCATGACAAAAAAATCGAGGACGCGAATTCGATTGAAGATCTGAAGAGTTTGATTTGTTAAGCGGCCACGAATGACACGAATTACACAAATAAAAACCGCTGAAATACGCTTCAAAAAATTAGTGATATTCGTGCCATCCGTGGCTAAAAATTTACATTAGTGGCAAACCGCAAACAACTTTTCGAAAAAGCCGAATCCTGGTTCGAATCCCAAGGCTGGCAACCGTTCGCGTTCCAAAAAGAAACGTGGACGGCTTTCCTGCAAGGCAAACACGGGCTGTTGAACGCGCCGACCGGAAGCGGTAAAACCTACGCTCTTTGGGTGCCGATCATGCTCGATTACCTCAAAAGAAATCCCGACTTCACTAAACATAAACCAGGCTTGAAAGCGATTTGGATCACGCCTTTGCGCGCATTGTCCGTCGAAATAAAACAAGCCGCAGAACGACTCGTAGAAGGTTTGGGCGTTCCGTTTGAAGTCGCGATCCGTTCCGGCGACACGACTTCGGCAGAACGCGCGAAACAATCCAAAAAAATGCCCGATCTGCTGATTACGACGCCCGAAAGTCTACAGCTTTTACTCGCTTCGAAAGACTATCCGAACACGTTCAAAAACTGCTCGGCGATCGTAGTCGACGAATGGCACGAACTGCTCGGAACAAAGCGCGGCGTACAAATGGAACTCGCACTTTCAAGACTCAAAACCATCGCCCCGAATTTGCGTATCTGGGGTATTTCGGCCACGATCGGAAATCTTGAACAAGCACGCCAAGTGTTGCTCGGACCGGATTCCGAAGCGTACGAAAATTCGGTTTTGGTCAAAGCCGTTTTACATAAAAAGACAAACGTCATTTCCATCATTCCGACCAAAATGGAAAGCTATCCGTGGCGCGGACACATGGGTTTTCATTTGATCGACGACGTCGCAAGAATCGTCAAAGAAAGCAGAACAACTTTGATTTTTACGAACGTCAGATCGGCTTGCGAGCTTTGGTATCAAAGGCTTTTAGACAAATATCCTGAGTTTGCAGGCGAAATCGCGATGCACCACGGAAGCATCGACCGCGACGTGAGGATTTGGGTCGAAAACGCCATACGCGACGAAAAACTCAAAGCCGTCGTCTGCACTTCGAGTCTCGATTTGGGCGTCGATTTTGCGCCCGTGGAAACCATCATCCAAATCGGCGGGCCGAAAGGCGTCGCGCGATTTATGCAGCGCGCCGGACGATCGAACCACAAACCCGGAAAGGAAAGTCTGATTTACTTTTTGGCAACGCACGCGATTGAACTCGTCGAGGCATCGGCACTCAAAAAAGCGGTCGAAAAAAACGTAGTCGAAGATCGCATCCCGTATTTGAATTCGTGGGATGTTTTAATCCAGTATCTCAACACGCTGGCGGTTTCCGACGGATTTTTTCCGGACGGGATTTTCGAAGAAGTCAAATCGACGTTCTGCTACCAAGCGATGACGCGGGAAGACTATCAATGGTGTCTCAATTTCATCGTGCACGGAAGCCAAAGCCTGCACGCTTACGACGAATACAAAAAAGTCGAAATCGAAGCCGACGGACGTTATAAAATCAACAAACGATCTATCGCGACGCAACACAGAATGTCTATAGGAACGATCGTAAGCGACGCCGTGATGCAAGTGAAATTCTTCTCGGGCGGATTTATCGGTTCTATCGAAGAATGGTTCATTTCCAAATTGAAACCCGGCGACGTGTTCCAATTTGCGGGTCGTCAGTTGGAATTATATCGGATTAAAAACATGCAGGTTTTGGTCAAATCGGCAACACGGAAACCGACGCGTTTCGCTTCATGGATGGGCGGAAGATTAGCACTTTCGGCACAAATGAGCGAACTGTTGCGACAGGAATTGTACTCGGCGAACCACGGCAAAAAATCGCCCGAACTGCATGCGATGGAACCCATTTTCAAACGCCAGCGCAAAGAATCCATCGTTCCCGAAGCCGACCAATTCCTGATCGAAACGTTTAAAACACGCGAAGGTTACCACGCGATTTTCTATCCGTTCGAAGGCCGGTTCGTGCACGAGGCTTTGGCGTCGCTACTCGCCTATCGCATCTCGCTTTTGGAGCCGATTACATTTTCTTTGGCATACAACGATTACGGTTTCGAACTGTTGTCCGACAAGGAAATCGACATGCAATCGGTGATCGACAACGATCTGTTCACGCCGAGGTTCGTCCATCAGGATTTGCAGAAAAGTTTGAACGCGACCGAAATGGCGAGGCGGAAATTCCGCGACATTTCCGTAATCGCCGGAATGGTGTTTTCAGGTTATCCGGGAAAAACCGTCAAAGCCAAACACCTGCAAAGCTCTACCCAACTTTTGTTCGAAGTCTTCCGCGATTACGAACCCGATAACTTACTTTTGCAGCAGGCGTATCGGGAAACGTTCGAACACCAATTGGAAGAAGGCCGTCTCATCCAATCTTTGGAAAGAATCGCGTCACAGGAAATCGTGTGGAAACAATGCAAAAAGCCGACACCGTTCAGCTTCCCGATCATCACCGACCGACTGCGCGAAAAGCTTTCGAGCGAAACTTTGGCCGAGCGCATCGCCAAAATGACGGCCTCATACATGAAAGGGACAGCATGACTTTAGAGATTAAAATTCACGACAACCACTTTGTTTTGCATGCGTCGGGCGCGGTTTTCTGGAAGGAAAAAAACATGCTGCTGATTTCGGATGTGCACTTGGGAAAAATCTCGCATTTCCGCAAGCACGGCATCGCGTTGCCCAAGACCGCTTTCACGGGAAATTTCGAAAGATTGACTTCGGTTGCCGATTATTTCGAAGCGGAAATCATTTGCTTTCTCGGTGATCTGTTCCACTCCAAACTCAACAAGGAATGGGATTTGTTCGAGGATTGGATCAACAATAGACCTGAAAATTTCCTGCTGATCATCGGCAACCACGATATTTTGAAGCCCGAGAAATATGAAGCGGTCGGGATGGCGATCGCCTCGGAATTAAAAGTCGGACCGTTCCTTTTCACGCACGAGCCCGAGGAACGCGACGGTTATTTTACGTTTTGCGGCCACATCCATCCGGGCATCAATTTGCGAGGTTCGGGAAGGCAATCGATGGATTTGCCGTGTTTTTTTCAGTCGAAAAACCAGATGATTTTACCAGCTTTCGGAGAGTTTACGGGAAAGTGGATTATGGAACCGGCACAGAACGATCGTGTTTATGCGATTGCTGGCGGCGACATCGTAAAGATCAATATGGTAGAAAAATCGAAGAAGAATTTCTTCCGCTAATTATTGACCAAATCGAGTTTGGTTATTTTCGGAATCCGATGAAAAACATAGGCTTTGTTTCCAAAAATCTGGAAAGATTCGAGTTGGTCAGACATGGTAACTTTAAATTTATCATCATCAAGCAGGTATTCACCGTCGATTGAAATATCCGTTATTTTTTCCAATTTGAATCCGTCGGACACACTAAAAATCCCCTTTCCGTCCAAAGCTAGATAAAGCTTTTGTTCGGAATTCGTGATGGATAAAATTAGCGACTCTCCGATTGTCGATCGCCAATCATAAATATCGGCCAAGATTTCGTGTTCTGTTTCGCCACTGCGACTGTAAAAACCTTTCTCTTTGAAAATGACGATTGGTTTGTCGTCATCATCGATCCTGTAGAGAACATTATGATGCAAACTCAAGTGCTGCAATAACGCCAAAACATATAAATTGCCGTTTATTTCAACTATTTTTTCGGCATTATCCTCAAGCAACTTTTTAAAAGTGAATTTACCCGAATCTTTGTCATAGGTCAATTTTGCCAAGATTCCACCCCATTCGCCGTTATCATTAGCGATATAGAAGTCACTTCCTTTCATTACGCATTCTGTTCTGTAATCGAAAATATGTGCCGGAGCGAGGGTTTCACTCCAACTGCAAGTCTCAAAAGTGTTTGGGTTTCTGAAATTGTGATGGATTCCAGCGTTCGTAATCAAAAGGATTCTTGAACCCGAAACCAGCAATTTGCAATCGCTACGCCCTTTGATTGAGTATTTTTTTTTCCAATCGATTTTTTGTTTGTCAGATTCGAACAATTCCAGGCTATTGATTCCAGCCAGAACACAATAATATTTAGAATAGCTTTCGGCCATATCCCTTATTGCAAAACCCTTCTTTATTTGAAATTCGGCTCCAACCGAATCTTTATAATAATGAAAGCTAGAAGTCTCCCGATATTTGTAATCCCTCAATTCTGCTTTTGCAAGAAAACCATCTTGGAATTTGAAAAGTTTTATGTAGCGAAGGTTGGGAGCAAAATCCGCTTTTTTTTGAGCTGGACAAAAACTTTGATAAATCAGCGCTCCAAAAATCAACAGTCGCCTCATAGAATGGATTTTTAGACAAAATAAGGATTTCAAACTTGTTAAAGACAATGTTTCCGAAATTTAATTTCAACAAATTTAATCGTAGAACCAAGCCTATGCGGCATTTCTCAAGATAACAAGGCCTCCCCTGCTTATCAAAACCCCGTCACCAACAAACCCCTCGCCGCTTTTAAACTACATTTCTGGAATTTCGAATACGATTGTGCGGTACGCGTCCGAATCTGTTCATTGTTTTCGCCTTTGACATAACCGCTGATCGCATCGTGAACCGTATAGGCTTCGGGACACATCAAATTCGTTGCCCAAACCATCGGATTCGCTTTAGCCGATTTTAGATAAGGCGCGAAATAACTCTTGCTGTAACACGCCAGGACTATGGCGTCGCGTTTGCTTCCGTCGGCATTTTTATAGGTATTCTCGAGGTCGAAATCCATGAGTCCGTCGTGACCGATGTACGCCACAAGACTTGAATTACCGTCGATCCCGATCGAAAGTCTGGCCGACTTTCAACGTATCTTTCAATTGGCCCGCCGCGCTTTTGAGGAAATCCTGGGTGCATTGTTTGATGTAACGTCCGTCGTACGCATCGGCGACCAAATAAAAATTGCTGGTTTTGTGTTTGAATACAAGGCGTTCGAAGCGTTGCGAATCGAGTTTTTTGCTGCTGATGAATTTCCATTCGGCGCTTTTCCTGAAATAACTGCGGATGCCAAAACCGCAACCCCAATACAGGTTATTATTCGGGTCTTGCCCGTTGCCAATTTTTGCGGGAACGGGAACGATGCCTTGGTATTTATTGTCGCACAACGCCACGAAAATGTGGATGGTCTTGAAATTCCTGTCAGATTCAGAAACGTTCGCCGATTCGGGAATCGCTTGATTCTGAAGACTTGATTTGCGTCGTTCGCTTCCAAAACCGCTTGTGAAAAGCAAAATGAAGATAACAGATTTGAGTACGAGAAGTTTAGTGGTTGTTTTCATAAGCATCGGTCTCGAATAATAACCTGATTCCCAAAATTTTATTGCCGAATCGATCCGGAACTTGTCAAAACTCCCGGCCAATCCCTATTTTTGTGCCATGAGCTTACGAACGATCACCGTTACGCGTTATATTTTGCCGCTGCGCGAAGGCGGTTCTTTACCGGCGCTTGCCGAAGGAGACGACGATTTCAAATATGTGTTGAAATTCCGCGGCGCGGGACACGGCGTCAAAATGCTGATCGGCGAGTTGATCGGAGGCGAAATCGCAAGAAAACTCGGATTGCACACCCCCGAACTGGTTTTCGCCTATCTCGACGAAGCGTTCGGGCAATCGGAAGCCGACGAGGAAATCCAGGATCTGCTCAAATTCTCCCAAGGACTCAATCTTGCGATGCATTATTTGTCGGGTGCGATCACGTTCGATCCCGTCGTGAGTGAAATCGATGCGAAACTGGCTTCGCAGATCGTATGGCTCGACGCGTTCCTGACCAATGTCGACCGTACGTTCCGCAATACGAACATGCTGATCTGGCACAAGGAATTGTGGCTCATCGACCACGGTGCGTCTTTGTATTTCCATCATTCGTTCACCGATCCCGAAGGTCACGCCAAAAGTCCTTTCGCGATGGTGAAAGACCACGTTCTGCTCAGGAAAGCCACCGAATTGCAAACTGTCGATGCGGAATTCAAGAAGATTTTGACAGACGAAGTTTTGTCCGGAATCGTCAACCTGATTCCCGACGATTGGTTGCATTGGGAAGAATCCGAACTGCTTCCCGATGAAATTCGCGCGGTATATCTCACGTTTCTAAAAGTCCGCAGGGACAATTCGAATATCTTCATAAAACAGGCCGACGATGCAAGAGCAGCTCTATGAATTTGCCGTGATCCGCGTCGTGCCCAAAGTCGAACGCGAAGAATTTTTGAATGCCGGCATCATTTTGTTCTGCAAGCGAAAGAAATTCCTCAAAGCCGTCTGCACGTTAAGCGAGACCAAACTGCGCGCGTTTTGCAACGAAACCGATACGGCACAGGTTCTGGCCAATCTTTCGTCTCTTGAAAAGATTGCCGCAGGCACAAAGGATTCGGGTCCGATCGGACAGATGGAAATCGCCGAAAGATTCCGATGGCTGACTGCCGTAAGAAGCACAGTAATCCAGACGTCGCGCCCGCATCCGGGGTTTACGTCCGATCCTGAAGCCACACTTCAACGCCTGCTTTCGGAGCTCGTTTTATAAATAATTTAAGAAGTCGGCCTAAGCGAAAAGGTTATATTTGTTAAGAACCCGCTTCACTCAATGCCACATGCCCGACTCCAAGAGCCTAAAAAAAAGCCCTGATATAGACGATCGTTTCCGCATGATTGCCGACACGGCTCCAATCTTGATCTGGATGTCGGGAATCGACAAGCAATGCGACTTCGTGAACAAAGGCTGGCTCGACTTCACAGGCCAGACGTTCGACAGCATGCTCGGCGACGGATGGGAGAAATGCATCCATCCCGACGATCTGGAGCGTTGTTTTTCTATTTTCTCCTCACATTTCGACAAACGTCAGCCTTACGAACTCGAATACCGTCTGTTGCGACACGACGGAGAATTCCGATGGATGTGCGACAAAGGCGTACCGCGTTATGAGACCGACGGAGAATTTTCGGGTTATATCGGCAGCTGTTCCGACATACACGACGCCAAGACGCTAAACGACGTGCTCGAGGAGAAAGTGCAGGCGCGCACGGCCGAAATCTTGCGTCAGACACAGGAATTGACACGGCAAAAGGAATTTTCGGACATCGTTTTCAACGCATCGATCGACGTGATCGTCGTATACGGCAAAGAACTCGAATTCCTTGCCGTGAACCAGGCCGCCAAAAAAATGTACGGGTTTACCGATTCCATTCTCGGCAAAAAGATTCTCGAAGTGTATCCCAATGCCGAAAACGGACAAGGACATCGCGACGTATTGCGCGCACTTTCGGGCGAAACCGTTCACAATCTCGTGTATAAATCGGCGGTGGCCGACGTGTATTTTGAAGATTTCCTGATCCCGTTGAGAAAAGACGGGGAAATTTATGCGGTACTCGTCGTTGCGCGCGATATTTCGCACCGCATCCAATCGGAGATGGAGCTCAAGGATTTGAACAAAAAACTCACGTCACAAAACCTCGACCTGCAATCGACGAACGAAGATCTCGAATCGTTCAATTACATCGCTTCACACGATTTGCAGGAACCGCTGCGAAAGGTCAATATGTTCGCGGGGCGCATCCTCGAAAAAGACGGTGAAAAGCTTTCGGAACAATCGAAGGACTATTTTGATCGACTTACTTCGGCCACATCGCGCATGCAGAACCTGATCCAATCGCTTCTGGAATATTCGCGTATGAACTCGGACGACATCAGATTCGCTAAAACCAGCCTTAATAAATTGCTCAAAGAAGTGAAATCGGGGCTTGAGGAAGTGATTTCGGAAAAACACGCGGTGATTGAAAACGACGATTTGCCTTCGATTTCGGTCGTACCGCTTCAATTCCAGCAATTGCTGCACAACCTCGTGTCGAACGCGCTCAAATACGCCAAACCAGATATAGCGCCTATCATCAGGATTTCGGCCGAAACGGTAAAAATAGAAGACAGAGGCAATCGGGAATTCTGGAAAATTTCCGTATCCGATAACGGCATCGGCTTCGACCCTGTTTACAAACACAAGATTTTCGAGTTGTTCCAACGCCTTCACGGCAAGATGGAATACGAAGGAACGGGCATCGGATTGGCCATTTGCCGCAAGATCGCCCACATCCATCACGGCTTCATCACAGCCGACAGCAAACCCGGCGAAGGTTCGGTTTTCAATGTTTACATTCCCGTTAAAATTAAGTTGTAATTAAGAAACACGGTATCATTTAATCCTTACATTTACATCCTAACCCCTACTTTATGATCCACGACAAGAACATTGTTGAAATACTATTGGTCGACGACGACCAGGACGACAGAAGCATTTTCAGCGATGCGCTGAGCGAACTCAAGATCGAGACCAGCCTCAACATGCTCGAGGACGGACGCGATCTGGTCGCCTATCTTGAAGACACGAAAAACAAGCGTCCCGACATCCTTTTCCTCGATTTGAACATGCCGTACAAGTCGGGTGTGGAATGCTTGAAAGAAATCCGTACGATAGACAAATTCAAGGATTTGTCGGTGGCGATCTATTCGACCTCGAATTCCGAAAAGGATATGGAAGACACGTTCATCAACGGCGCGAACATCTACATCCGCAAACCCAACGATTTTACGCAGCTCAAGAAGGTTTTGACCGAAGTTTTGAGCATCAACTGGCAATTCCATACGTCTGCCCTGAATAAGGAGACGTTTTTGCTCAACATCTGATTTTTAGTTTTTTTCTCTGATAGACCTCTCGATTTCGGGAGGTTTTTTTTGTTTGGGACGCAACCAAATGCAAATCTCAGCGTCTGAAAGAAAAAACCTACCATGAGAAATTTTATCTATCCCGCCCTTTTGGCTTCGCTTGTCTTGTTCGGTTGCTCTTCCGATGACACTTCTAATGTTGTAAACTCAGCCGAAGTCATTTCTCTTTCCATAAATTCTGAGGCTCCGATGCTTTACAATCAAAACATAACCGCTAAAATCGAAACGCTTCAAGATGGTACGGAATATATCAGCATTAGCGCTGAAGGGCCGGAAATCGAAGCCGGAATAACAAACAGTTTCTATATCAGGAATTACAGCACGGATCATAACACGTATTATTCACCGGAATACAATCCGAACGGCGATTACGATCAAGTTATGTACTTCGTGTCAAATCAAGGCAGTGATAATGTGGGATGGCAGGGTGAAATAACCTATCAGGTATCTGAAGTTCCTGAAATCGGCGAATACTTTGATATCACCTTTTCGGGCGCTGTGCAGCAAAACGTGGTCAACGGTCATATCCATGTGCTGCGTGACGAATAATTGTCCGAGGCATATAGCCCAAATGGAAATCATACAACAACGAAAACTTCCACTATAACCGAAATTCCGCAAAATCTTTCACTTTTGTAGGTGAATACATTGTAAAATTATCCAATCCGCTATTGGATTGACCGTACGATGGCTTACCTTTAAAGAAAGTGCGCGGAATTTGAACAAATATGTACGCAAAGGACTTAAAATATCGGCCTGGACGGTAGGTTCCGTCATCGGGTTGTTTTTGCTTTTGGTGTTGCTGATCCAGCTTCCGTCGGTACAGGATTACCTTCGGGGAAAAGCCGTAAAATATCTAGAGGAAAAGATAAAGACGCCCGTACGCATCGACAGGATCGAGATCGGTCTTCCCAAAAAAGTCATCGTCGAAGGCATTTATCTTCAGGACCAGAAAGGCGACACGTTGATTTTGGGCGAAAAGATCGCCCTCGACATCGATCTGTTCAAACTCATGAGCAACGAAGTCCAGATCAATTCGGTCGATCTCAAAGGCATCAACGCCAACGTGACGCGCAGCAAGGATTCCATTTTCAATTTCGACTATATCATCAAGGCGTTCGATTCGGGAAAACCCAAGGATCCCGATGCCAAACCGATGAAAATCTCGATCAAGGACGTCAACCTCGACCGCATCAAGGTGCATTTCGACGATGCGATTTCCAAAAACGACCTTGAGGTTTCACTGCATCACTTCGACACCAAAATCACGAAGTTCGACCTCGACAAATCGAAATTCGACGTGCCGAAAATCACGATGGACGGATTGCGTCTCAAACTCAAGCAAGGCGAACTCGTACGCGAAATCGGAGAGAAAACCGTAGAAGTCGCCGATTCGCTTGCGCAAAATCCGGGTGTCGACATCAAACTCGGCGAAATCGATTTTACGCGCATCGCGATCGGATACGACAATGTCGGCACGAACCTCAATTCGGGATTGACGCTCAAAAAATTGCGCATGAAGTTCAACAAGACCGACATCCGCAAACAGACGCTCGACATTTCGGCCATGCAGATGAACGGCCTCAAAGGCGGATTCACGCTCGGAAAAACCAAAGTCGCCAAGATAAACCGCGAGGTCGACCTCAAATCGAAAGCCACGACGACGGGTTGGAACGTCAAGCTCGCCCAAGCCGATTTATCCGACATCGACTTCAGGTTCGACGATCAAAACGCTACGCCTGTCAAGAAAGGCATCGACTACAAACATCTTGGTCTAAGCGGTTTCAACCTCAAAGCCACGCGTTTGAGTTACAATCCCGAAGTCGTTTCAGGAAATGTACAATCGCTCAAAATGCGCGACAAATCGGGCGTGGTGATCGAGCAGCTGCAAACCGAATTCTATTACGGGCCGACACAGGCGTTTGCCAAAAACCTGTACCTCAAAACGCCGAAAACAGAAGTACGCGACAAACTTATCGCGGGTTATCCGTCGTTGGAATCGCTCAAGGAGAATCCCGGCGAACTGGCTTTGGATGCCGATTTGAAAAACTCGAAAATCGCTTTTGAAGACGTACTGCTTTTCGTGCCGACCTTAGAACAAACGAATCCGTTCAAGGACAACCCGAAAGCCGTCGTGTTCATCAACGGCAAACTCAAAGGCAAGCTTAAGGATTTGTCGATCCCGAACCTTGAAGTCAGCGGAATCGGAAATACGAAAATCGCGGCAAGCGGAAGAATCGTCGGATTGCCCGATGTGAAAAACGCTAGATTCGACCTTGACATCAAACAAGTCCAGACGACCGCGAAAGACATTTACAGTTTCGTCCCGAAAGGCACGATTCCCGAAAGCATCGCGCTTCCGTCTAAAATAAACCTCGCCGGAACGTTTAAAGGTTCGGCCAAAAACATGAACGCGAACCTCGATGTCAAGACGTCTTTCGGAAACGCCAAAGTCAAAGGCTTTTTCGACGGACGCGTCAAGAATCGCGAGAAATATAACGCCGACGTGGCTTTTGCCGAATTCGACCTCGGGAAACTCATCAAAAATGATTCTATCGGTAAAATCAGTCTTAAAGCCAAGGTCGTCGGAACCGGACTCGACCCAAAAACCGCGGTCGCGAAACTCGACGGCAAATTACAAAAAGCCGAATTCAACGGCTACACGTATAAAAACCTCAACCTCAAAGGCGACATCAAAAACGGCCGATTCAACGCTGTTGCCGATATGAGCGACCCGAACCTGACGTTCGATTTGGTGTCGAGCGGAAATTTCAAGGACAAATATCCGTCGAACGTAAAACTCAAGCTCAATGTCGACATTGCCGACCTCGACAAACTCAACCTGCATGCGGGCCCGATGAAACTCAAAGGCAAGGTCGAAGCCGATATGGCAAACACCAATCCCGATATGCTCAACGGAAAAGTCAGCGCTTATCATTTCGTGATCGCGAACGAAAAGGAACAATTCCAGCTCGATTCGATCCACGCGACGGCGGAATCTACGGAGGATTCGACCAAACTCAATGTCAAATCCCAATTCCTCAAAGCCGAAATGAACGGCAAATTCAAGCTGACCAAAGTCGGGACGGCCTTGTCGAACACGATCGCCAAATATTACACGACCAAACCCAAAGCCGAGGCAAGGCAGGAAGATGTGCGCGACCAATCGTTCGCGTTCAAGGCCGATGTGCACAACGATCCTGTACTGCAAAAACTCGTGCCCGAACTCACGCGACTTGAACCAATTCATATTGAAGGCGGCTACGATTCGGCCAATGACAGCATTTCGGTACAAGGCACGATTCCGCGTTTGGTGTATGCCGAGAATACGATTTCGGGTGGCGTGATCGACATCCGTACAGAGAAGGATTCCATCGTCTACAACTTCAACATAGACAATATCGAGAACGAGCGTTTCCAGCTTCCGGACACGAACATCAACGGCAGCGTCAAGAACAACACGGTCACGTACAATTTGGTCGTGCGCGATTTGAAAGGCAAGGAACATTACAGGATTGCGGGCGATCTCAAGGCCGTCGACCAGATCAACGAAATCCATCTCGACCCGAACGGTTTGACATTGAATTACGACCCGTGGACCATCGCGCCCGAAAACGAGATTAAACTCGGTAACGCAGGCGTGAATGCCCAGAATTTTGAGCTTTCGAGAGAAGGAAGCAGCATCAGGCTACAGTCGGCCGGACAGGATATGAACGCGCCCGTAGACGTGACGTTCACCGATTTCAAGATCGGCACGATCACCAAAATGGTGTCGAAGGAAACCAAAGACGGCTTCTCTGTCGGCGGCAACCTCAACGGAAAAGCCAATCTCAAGGATTTGCGGACCAATCCGGTTTTCACTTCAGATTTGACAATCGACAACCTCACCGTGAGCAAAGACACAGTGGGCAACGTGAACATAAAAGTCGACAATACGGTGGCCAACACGTATCGCGCCGATGTGACGATTTCGGGCAACGAAAACGACGTGAAACTCAACGGGAATTACAACAGCGCCTCCAAAACCTTCGATCTCGATCTGGACATGAACCGTTTGCAGATGACGAGCGTGCAGGCGTTCACTATGGGCAAAATCTCGAAAAGCAGCGGTTATCTGTCGGGCAAACTCAAGATTACGGGAAGCCCCGAAGACCCGAACATCAACGGCGACCTGTATTTCAACGACGCCAAATTCACGATCACCGAACTCAATTCGGCTTTGGCAGTAGAGCGTGAAAAAATTTCGTTTACCGACGAAGGCATAGCGTTCGACAATTTCTCGTTCAAGGATGAGGAAAACAACACGCTCAACATAAACGGTCGCGTTTTGACGCAGAATTACCGCGATTACGGATTCGACCTTAAGATTCGCGCCAACGATTTCCGTGCTGTGAATTCTACCCAAAAAGACAACGACCTGTTTTACGGAAAACTGTATTTCGATACGCGTCTCGACGTTTCGGGCGATTTGAACCAGCCGGTCGTCACGGGTTCGGTCAAAATCAACGAGAAAACCGATTTTACGGTCGTACTGCCGCAGCCCGATCCCGGAATTGCCGACCGCGAAGGCATCGTCGAGTTCATAGACGTCGACAATCCCGACCTCAACGAAAAACTCATGACGGCCGCCGATTCGCTTTCGACGTCCAAATTCAGGGGCATGGACGTGGACGTGAACATCGAGATCAACAAAGAAGCCAAACTCTCGCTCGTGATTGACAAAGGAAACGGCGATTATCTCGAGCTTAAAGGAGAAGCGCGTCTTAACGGAGGCATCGATCCGTCAGGAAAAACCAGCCTCACCGGACGTTATGAGCTCAAGGAAGGATTTTACCAAATGTCGTTCAACCTGATCAAGCGCAAGTTCGAAATCGCCGATGGCAGTTATATTTTATGGACGGGCGAGCCCACGACGGCCGACATCAACATCACCGCGATCTACACGGCTAACACCGCTCCTATCGACCTTGTGGGCAACCAATTGGGAGCCGAAACGACGGCTTCGATGCGCAATACGTACAAGCAACGGCTTCCGTTCCAGGCGAAACTGATGATGAAAGGCCAATTGTTGAAACCCGAAATTTCATTCGACATCGATCTGCCCGACAAAAACTACGGCGTCTCGTCCGATATTGTTGACGCGGCACGTACCAAACTGGCCGAATTGCGACAGGATCCGGCCGAACTCAACAAACAGGTTTTCGCATTGTTGTTGCTGAACCGTTTCATAGGCGAGAATCCTTTTGCGAGCGAGGCTGGCGGTATTTCGGGTGAAACTTTTGCGCGACAAAGCGTGAGCAAGATATTGTCTCAACAATTGAACAACCTTGCGGCTGAACTCGTAAGCGGCATCGAACTCAATTTCGATTTGGAATCGTCTGAGGATTACACCACGGGCGCACGCGAACAACGCACCGATCTTAACGTGGCGGTTTCCAAAACGCTACTCAACGACAGGCTCAAGGTTTCGGTCGGAAGCAATTTCGGGCTCGAAGGTCCGCAACAGGTCAACGAACAGACGAACAATATCGCAGGCGATCTTTCTGCCGAATACCAACTCACGCGAGACGGACGCTATGCCGTGCGCGCCTACCGCAAAAACGAATACCAGATGGCCTTGCAAGGACAGGTGATCGAAACGGGCGTGGCGTTCATCATCACGATGGATTACAACCAGTTCAGCGAACTTTTCCACAGAAGCAAAGAAGAGAAACGCATGTTGCGTGAGGAAAGACGCAAGAAACGCGAGCAAAAGGAAGCCGAAAAGCGCAAAAAAGAAGAGAACGATGCGAAGTTGCTGGAAATCCAAAATACAGATCCGGATGATGACAAGGATTAATAAAAGACAAAATCGGTTAGCACGAATTTCGCAAATGATTCTTCGGAGATTTGTGAAATTCGTGTCATTCGTGGCGGTATCTTTCCTGGTACTTTCCTGTTCAAACACAAGATTCTTAAAAGAAGGCGAGCTTTTGTATTTAGGCGCCGACGTCGAAGTCAAATCGGACAGCCTTTCCCGAAAAGAACGCAAAGCGATGCGAAAGGAACTCGAAGCCTTGACGCGTCCTCGACCGAACAAATCCATTCTCGGCTTGCGTCCGAAACTCTACATCTGGAATTTGGCCGGCGAACCCAAAAAAGAAAAAGGGTTTCGCAACTGGCTGCGCACCAAAGTCGGCGAAGAACCCGTTCTTTTCCATCAGGTCGATCTTGATTACAATGCCGACGTGTTGCAGAGTTACGCCCAGAACAAAGGGTATTTCAAAGCGGTCGTTTCGGCCGATTCGACACGACGCGGAAAGAAAGCCAAAGCGAATTACGTGATTACGCCAGGACCGCGGTATACGATCAAAAGCGTCACGTTCCCGAAAGACACCGTGGGCACGTCCGACCTCGACAGCACGATCGCGCGTACCCAAAGACGCACGTTGCTCAAAGTGGGCGACGGATTCGACCTCGACGTGATCAAAAGCGAACGCGAGCGCATCGACTCGCGTCTCAAGCAAAAAGGCTATTTCTTTTTCAAGCCCGATCATTTGAAAGTTCAGGTAGACAGTACGATCGGTGAGCACAAGGTCGACCTGTTCGTCAAGGTCAAAAGCGACACGCCCGAAGAAGCCAAAAAAGTGTACAAAATCAACGATATTTTCATCTATCCGAACTTTACGGTGCGAAAAGATACCGTCGGCATCGATTCTACCGATGTGACCTATTACAAGGATTTCATCATCATCGACAAACAGGATTTGTTCAAACCGCGCATTTTCGACCGTACGATGTATTTCAAGAAAGGCGACGTGTACAGCCGTAACAACCACAACCTTACGTTGAGCCGACTCACGAATCTCGGTGTGTTCAAATTCGTCAAGAACGATTTCAAGGTCGTCGACGACGATACCGACGACAAACTCGACGCGTTCTATTACCTCACACCTCTTCCGAAGAAATCGATCCGCATCGAAGTGCTCGGAAAGACGAATTCGGCCAATTATACCGGAAGCGAGCTCAACGTGAACTGGAGCAACCGCAACACGTTCAAAGGTGCCGAATTACTTCAGATTACGGGTTTTGGAGGTCTCGAAGTACAGGTTTCGGGCCAGAACAAAGGCTTTAACGTGTACCGCGTCGGAGGCGAGGCGAATTTGGTGTGGCCGCGTTTCATCAGTCCGTTCAAGCTCGAGTCGGCAAGCGGTTTCATGCCGAGAACCAAGGCGACGATCGGCTATGAATACCAGATGCGCCAGCAGTTGTATTCGCTGAATTCGTTCAAAGGTTCGTTCGGTTATTTGTGGAAGGAAAACGCGCGCAAGGAACACGAGCTCAAAGTATCCGAAATCACGTATGTGAATCCGGGAAACGTCACCGATCTATACCGTCAGCGCATTGACGAAGACCAAACCGGAACACTCGAAAAAGTCATCCGCCAGCAATTGATTTTCGGGCCGATTTACAGCTATACGTACACAAATACGATGCGCCAGCGACTCAAACATCAAATCTATTTCAAAGGCGTTTTGGACGTGGCCGGAACCATTGCCGGAATCGCCACGGGCGCAAATGTGCGTAAAGGCGACACGACAAAAGTGTTTGGAGTTCCGTTCAGCCAATATGTGAAAGTTGAAGCCGATTTCCGTCATTACTGGAAATTCAGCGACAAGACACAACTCGCGAGCCGCATCATCGCAGGTTACGGATACGCTTACGGGAATTCGTACGAGTTGCCGTTCGTAAAACAGTTTTTCATAGGCGGAACGAATAGTATCCGCGCGTTCCGGGCTCGTTCGATCGGTCCCGGAAGTTACGACACGACCGTGAATGAAGACGAATTCCTTCCTGATCAATCCGGCGACATCAAACTCGAACTCAATACCGAAATCCGACAAAAACTGTTCAGCATCGTGCATGGAGCGGCTTTTGTAGACGCGGGGAATATTTGGCTGCGTCAGAAGAATCCCGAAAAACCTGGCGCGGAATTCTCCTCGAAATTTCTCGACGAACTCGCCGTCGGTACGGGAATCGGATTGCGGTTTGACCTATCGTTCCTGATTTTGCGCACCGACCTCGCATTCCCGTTGCGCAAACCGTATCTGCCCGAAGGCCAGCGCTGGGTGATCGACCAAATCGATTTCGGAAGCAGTAATTGGCGCAAGGAGAATTTGGTGTTTAATTTGGCGATCGGGTATCCTTTTTAGATCGTTAGATTTTTAGAAGTTAGATTATCAGAAGTTAGATTGTTAGAAGTTAGATTATTAGAAGCTGGATTAGTAGATTGATTTACAGGAGGATTGAAAATTTCGTCGAACCCCCAAATCTGTCAATCTGCAAATCTGTGAATCTGTTAATCTGAAAATCTCCAAACCCAAATCATCCCGGAAGATACACGTAAAAAGAAGCGCCTTTTCCCGGTGTACTTCTCGCGGCGATAAACCCTTGATGGTTTTCGACGATCTTTTTGCACAAAGCAAGCCCGATGCCGGTTCCGGAATATGAAGTTCGCTGGTTAAGCCGTTGGAAAATCGTGAAGATCTGGGCCGAATATTTTTGGTCGAAACCGATTCCGTTGTCGGCAAAGACCAATTCGAGGTAAAGGCGATCGGGATATAAATTGTTCTCGAAAGGCACTTCGCTCCCTAATAGTTGACGCGAACTGATCGTAAGTACGGGATCGACATCCGTGAATTTCAACGCATTTCCGACAAGATTGGAAAACAACTGATTAATCTGCAATGGAACCGCGATCACGGTCGGCAGCACATCGGCATTGACCTTCGCTGCTTTTTCCTCTATGAGCAGTTCGAAATCGACGAGTACGTTCTGCAAGGCTTCATTGAGATTGACGTTCACGAAATGCTCGTCTATACGCGAAAGACGGCTGTAATTGAGCACGGCGCGTATAAGTTCACTCATGCGTTCGGCCGAAGAATTGATTTTGTCGAAATACCGTTTCGCGGTTTCCTTGTCGTCGAGATTCCTTTCGAGCATACCGGCGAACATCTGGATCTTGCGCAGCGGTTCCTGCAAATCGTGCGAAGCGATGTAGGCGAACTGCTCCAATTCGCGGTTCTGGAACTCGAGTTCGGCGTTGTATTTCTGCATGCGGTCTTCGCTGAGTTTTCGTTCGGTCAGATCGCGCGTGACTTTAGAAAAGCCGATGACGTTGCCGGAATCGTCATGCAAGGCCGTAATGGTGATGCTTCCCCAAAAAACCGTTCCGTCCTTGCGGATGCGATAACCTTCGTGGATCGCGCGTCCGTTGACTTTGGCTTCGTTTATCAATGTTTGCGGCAGTTGCCTTTCACGGTCTTCGGGCAAATAGAAAATCGTGAAGTTCTTTCCGATGATCTCGCTTTCTTTATAGCCCTTGATTTTTTGCGCGCCCTTATTCCAATTGAGGATCGTTCCTTTCGTGTCGAGCAGCAGAATCGCGTAATCCTGTACTTCTTCGGTCATGCGCTGGTAACGTTCCTCGCTTTCCTTGAGTTCGCGATTCCTGTCCGCGAGGCTTTTGGTGCGTTCATAAACCTTTTCTTCCAGAATGGCCGTGTGCAGCTTTTCGTCTGTAATGTCGAGCACCGTCCCGAACATTCTGTTGGGTTTTCCTTTGAGGTCTTGTTCGACACGTCCGTTGAGCCTGATCCAATGTATGCTGTCGTCGGGCCAAACGATGCGCAGTTCGTAAAACAACATTCCCGTTTTCATGGCGTCGTCTATCGCTTTGTCGCGGATGGACAAATCTTCGGGATGGATGCGGTCGATAAAATGCTGATGCACGAATTGGACGCTGTCGTCATATCCGAAAATTTCGGCCAGACGCACCGAGTAAATGAATTCCTCCGAATCGAGATTCCATTCGAAACTGCCCATCTTCGCGGCCTCGATAGCCAATTTGTGCCTGATTTCGCTCTCTTCGATTTTCATGCGCGAAATCACGCTGTCGGTAATGTCGTCGGCAATGACCATGACGCCCGAAATGCTGCCGTCTTCCTCCAAAAACGGCTCGTACACGAACTTCACGAACAATTTTTCTACGACTCCGTTGCGTATGAGCTCGACGGCTCTTTCCTCGGCCCTGAATCTTTCACCCGAAGTGTAGACGTGTTGCAGAATTTCGCGGAATCCTTGCTGTTCGATTTCGGGCAATCCTTCGAGAACCGGACGGTTTCGCATAAGGCTCGCATCCTTTCCCCATAGTTCAATCATACGGTCGTTGGCGATATCGACGACGAACTCAGGACCTCGCAGCAAACAGATAGCTACGGGCGCTTGCATGATCGCGTTGCGCAACTGGTCGTCGATATGGCTACGGCTGCGCGAAAGCTTGAGTTGCGATTTTACGCGCGCCAAAAGTTCGCGAGAAGAAAACGGCTTGACGAGGTAGTCGTCGGCACCCAAATCATAGCCTTCGATTTTGGCTTCCTCGCCCGCTCTAGCGGAAAGCAACAGTATCGGAATCCTTTTGAGCAAGGTATTCTGTTTTATCTTTTTCAT
The DNA here is from genome assembly GCF_013401995.1 of Flavobacterium agri. Classification (GTDB taxonomy): domain Bacteria; phylum Bacteroidota; class Bacteroidia; order Flavobacteriales; family Flavobacteriaceae; genus Flavobacterium; species Flavobacterium agri. The sequence goes on along the minus strand of NZ_JACBJI010000001.1, from coordinate 222,996 downwards.
CATTTCGATGCCGTCCATGATGGGCATCATGATGTCGCTTATGATCAGGTCGGGGGCTATTTTTTGCGTTTTTTCGAGACCTTGCGCGCCATTCGAAGCGGTAAAGACCACGTACTCTTTTTCGAGAAGTTTGCTTACGTAATCGCGCATGTCAGTATTGTCATCGACGACCAGAATCCTCGGTTTTTCAATATGGGGAAAATCAGGTTCGGTCGCAGCCGATTCCGGTTCGGCAATATTGACCGCATCTTCGGCATAAACATTCGGAAGTATGGTATTGGCCGGCATTTCCGAATCGATCAAATCGGTTTCGGCCAAATGTGCTTTCCCCAATGGAATCGTCACCGTAAAAGTCGTGCCTTTACCGAATTCGCTTTGGGCCGAAAGTTCGCCGTGGTTGAGTTTCACGAGTTCCTTTACAAGCGAAAGCCCGATTCCGGTACCCTCGAAACTTCGCCCTTTGGCATTTTTCACGCGGTGGAAACGCTCGAAAAGATGCGGCATCTCGTTCTCGGGAATTCCTGTTCCCGTATCGGAAACCTTCATTTCCACAAAGCCGTCTTTCTCGAATACGGAAACCGCGACTTTGCCTTCGAGTGTATATTTATAAGCGTTCGACAACAAATTCAACACGATTTTTTCCCACATATCCGTATCGACGAAAGCCGCCGATTTTACATCGGTAATCACTTTGAATTCAAGCCCGGCCTTTTCAAAAAGCGACCGGAACGAACTCGCAAGCTCTTCGGTGAATTGGCCTAAACACACACTCCTGAACTTTGCCTGAACGCGGCCCGCCTCGATCCTGCTGAAATCGAGCAACGAATTCACCAAGCGCAACAACCGAAGCGCATTTCGATGCGTGATTTCCAGTTTTTTGACGTCTTCATGCGATCTTGCGGCCTCCGAATGGTTGATCATCTCTTCGAGAGGTCCGAGCATAAGCGTAAGCGGCGTTCGGAATTCGTGGCTGATGTTGCTGAAGAAAATCGTTTTGGCTTTGTCGATCTCGGCCAATGCTTCGGCTCTTTTGCGTTCGCGTTTGATCGCGTACACGTTCGTGAGGGCCGTCGCGATCTGGTCGGCGACCAGTTTGAAGAAGTCGATATAATCGGATTCAATCAATCGGAACGGATTCAAGCCTACGGCTAATAAAGCGAACGGAAATTCATGGTTGGGTTGTAAAATCGGAATCAACAACGCATAATCGGGAGAACGCTGCCAAAACGTGAGCGGCAAAGTTCCGAACCGTTCGGCAATCCCTGAAACCTGTTGTATTTCACCCGTTTGGATGGCTTGGTACAATTCGGAATATTTTTCCTTGTTCTGTCCTAAATCAAGTTCAGGCAACGACATGGCTTCGGGAAGCGTTTCGGGAATCTTTCCGACAAGCTTCAGCTGATTGCCGTCATCAGAAATCTCATAAAACGTCACGAATGGGAAATCCTGCGGGTTTTCGGCCAACGCCTCTAGCGATTTTTCGTAAATCTCGTAATTGCTTTTCACATGCAGGATGTTCCTCGCCAAATCACGCAGCGTCCGCATTTGGCGCTCGCCTATGATACGCGCCGTATCGTCCGTATTGGCACAAATGATGCCTTGAGGTTTTCCGTCTTCTCCGGCAACAGGACTGTATGAAAAAGTGTAATAGGTTTCTTCGGTATAACCGTTGCGTTCCATGAGCAGCAGCAACGCTTCATCGTATGTACCTGTGTTTTCGTTGAGGCATTGGTCTACGCGCGGCTGGATTTCGTCCCAAATCTCGCTCCATACTATGTGTGCCGGCTGACCCAAGCTTTCGGGATGTTTTCCTCCGACAATCGAAATATAAGCGTCGTTGTAAATATTGATGAGTTCTTTTCCCCACCAAACGAACATCGGCTGTCTCGAGGTGAGAATGATTCGTACGGCGGTTTTAAGCGGTTGCGGCCATGTAGACGGATTTCCGAGCGGCGTCTGCTCCCAATCTTTGCTGCGGATAAGCGCTCCCAATTCTCCTCCGCCTTGCAGAAACGTTTCGACCGAATGTCTAGCCATACCTCATTTCAGTATTTTCCCAAGCATTTCCTGCAATCCTTTGACCGACGAAGGTTTGATCAGGAAATCGGTTGCGCCCAAAGCCATGATTTCCTCGGTAATGCGAGGTGCGGCGGCCGTCGAGTACATATAGACCGCGGCCATATTGAGGCGGTCCATTTTCCTGATTTCCGACAAGGTTTCGCGTCCGTTCATCTGGGGCATGTTCATGTCTATAAAAATGAAATCGGGCGTGAACGCACTGTCGTTGAGTTTCGTCATCGCCTCGATTCCGTTATCGGCAAAAATGCATTCGATTTGGGGATCGATACTTAAAGCGGCATCACAAAAGAACTCTTGGTCGTCTGCATCATCGTCTATAAACAAACATCGCCTTGGGGAAGCCATGAGCGTGGTAGGATTAAATTGAGTTATACTAAAATACGTTTTTTATCGGTCAGAATCTAACCTTTCATCATTCCAGACGCCGCAAAACGCATTTTGAGGAAACTGATTCTCGTTTGCAACCAGAGTTTTGAACTTATGGTTTTTAGCGGATTGTTGGTATTCATGACCAGTTTTTTTGGTAGTCCGACAAAGGTTGGGATTTAGTCGCGATATGCCCTTACACGATTATTCGCGCCAGTTGCAAGATTTCTCTTATTGTGTTAAAAATGCAAGCTTTAGGCGAAAACATATAAGCCGTTTGTAAAGCGAAATCCAAAACTTTGTGAAAACCTCACATAGTATGAAAGCACTTTGGAAAGGCGGAATCAACTTCGGGTTGGTCAGCATTCCGGTCAAGCTGTACAGCGGTTCGCAGACGCATCGCATCGAGCTCGACATGATCCGCAAGAAAGACCATTGCCGCATCGAATATGTCCGGATTTGCAAAAAAGACGGAAAAGAAGTCCCGTGGGATGACATCGCCAAAGGCTACAAAAAGGAAAACGGCGATTACGTGATCCTCGACAAGGAAGAAATCGCGCGTGCGATGCCCGAAAAGACGCAAACCATCGACATTTTCGAATTCGTCAAGGAAGACGAGATTCCATCGAAATACCTCGAAAAGCCGTATTTGGTCGAACCCGACAAAATCGCGCAAAAAACCTATGCTTTGTTGCGCGACGCCCTTAAGAAATCGGGAAAGGTCGGGTTGTGCAAATTCGTGATCAGATCGTCGGAACACTTGGGAATATTGACGCCACAGGACGACGCGATCGTTTTAGTGCAGATTCGGTTTGAACAGGATTTGCGCGATCCCGACGAATTGAAGCTTCCGGGCAAGAACATTTCGATCAGCAAAAAGGAACTCGATATGGCCATGACCATCATCGACCAGCTCACAGACAAGTTCGAACCTGAAAAATACAAAGACACGTACAAGGAAGAATTGCTCAAACTCATCAAGAAAAAAGCCGCTGCAAAAGGCAAAAAGCTTCCTGCGGCAAAAGACGAACCGAAGAAAAAAGAGCGCCATCCGGCCGATGATCTGCTCGACCAATTACGCGCGAGTCTTGAGGCGATCAAGAATTAGACACGCTTTGCTTTAGACGCGCTGCACTTTAGACACGCGTTGCTTTAGACAGCAAGATCGCATACTCGCGAGACCGAAAAGTGGGGATGAAAAAAACGTAAGGAAAAGAAAAACAACGAAAGACATTTTGAAGGAGCGCAAACAGCACAATCAATAACACGCCCAGTTTAAGTCTTGCAGTCCAAAGCGTAGCGTGTCTAAAAATCTAACAAAATGACTCTAACGAAATACAACCAAAAACGCGACTTCAAAAAAACCGCCGAACCCAAAGGCGTCAAAAAACCGTCTAAAGGCGAATTGCGATTTGTGGTCCAGAAACACGCGGCCTCTCACCTGCACTACGATTTCAGGTTAGAAATAGACGGTGTATTGGTAAGTTGGGCCGTGCCGAAAGGTCCGTCGGGAAATCCGTCAGACAAACGTTTGGCGATGCACGTGGAAGATCATCCGATGGATTATATCGACTTCGAAGGCACGATCCCGAAAGGCGAATACGGAGGAGGAACGGTCATGGTGTGGGACATCGGCACCTACGAACCCGAAGGAGAAATCCCGCTCGCCAAACAGAATGCCGAAATGAAAAAGCAGCACAAATCGGGTTCGATCAAAATCGTGCTGCACGGCGAAAAACTCAAAGGCAGTTGGGCTCTTGTGCAAATGCACGGACGTGGCGAAAACCAATGGCTTTTGATCAAACACAAAGACGCCTTTTCGGGAAAAGATGTGGCGTACAATCCTTATTCGATCCTGACCGGACGCGATTTCGACGCGATCGCCAAAGGAAACGACGTTTGGGCGAGCGAGCGAAAAAAAGACGGCACGAAAAAATCGGCTGCCGAACGAAAAGCCGTCCAGAAGAAAGCTGTGGCTGAACAGAAATCTGCAAAAAAAGAAGCGTTTTCGTCCGAAGATCTTGTCGAAGCCAAACGATTGGACAAATTCCCGTCGGGCTGGTCGCCTCAACTGGCCACTTTGGCCGATGCGCCTTTCGACAGCGACGACTGGCTTTTCGAAACCAAATTCGACGGATACCGCGCGTTGGCTGAAATCCGCAACGGCGAATGCGAACTGATTTCACGGAACGGCATCTCGTTCAACAAAAAATATCCCGAAATAGCCGAAACGCTTTCAGCCATTGGGCAAGACATTATTCTCGACGGTGAAATCGTAATCGAGGACGACAACGGAAAAAGTCGTTTCCAATGGTTGCAGAACCGGGAGGAAAATCCAAATCGCGGCACGATGAAATTCTACGTGTTCGACATTTTGTATTTCGGAAATTACGACCTGCGCGCACTCGATTTGCTGCAACGCAAGAAAATCCTCAAATCGGTGCTTCCGAAATTGAAGAACATCGTGTATTCCGACCACACGATCGGTGACGGTATCAAAGCGTTCGAAAAAGCAGAAAAGCAACAAGGCGAAGGCATCATCGCCAAAAAAATCGCTTCGACATACGCTACGGGAAAACGCACCAAAGACTGGCTCAAGATCAAGACCGAAAAACAACAGGAAATGGTCATCGGCGGGTTCACCGAACCTTCGGGCAGCCGAAAAGGTCTGGGCGCTTTGCTGTGTGGTTATTACGACGGCAAGGATTTTATGTATTCAGGGAAAGTCGGCAGCGGCTATACTCAAGATATCTTGAACGATTTGCGCGGAAAACTCGACAAATTGGAACGCAAGACATCGGCTTTCAAAAATCCGCCAAGGGAGAAAAACGTGCATTGGGTTACGCCGAAATTGGTCGCTAACATCCGTTTTTCTGAGTTTACCGAAACCAATTCGATGCGACATCCGGTGTATCAAGGTTTGAGGATCGATAAGAAGGCGAAGGATGTGAAGCTTGAATTGAGCGCGGTGGATACTGATGTTTTAGAGGACTCCTCGACTGCGCTCGGAGTAGGTTCCGAGCGTAGTCGAGGAACCTCTCCCAACAAAAAAACGACAAAAAACAATCCCGTGAAAATCCAAAAAACCAAAACCGCCGATATCCCGACCTTGTCCAAAAAAGTCGAATTCTCAAACCTCGACAAAATCTTTTGGCCAAAAGAGAAAATCACCAAAGGAGACGTAATCGCTTATTACAATTCCATTTCTGATGTGATTTTACCGTATCTCAAAGACCGCCCCCAGTCGATGAGGCGAACACCCGACGGCATCAAATCCGAAGGCTTTTTCCAGAAAAACGTGGCCGATTCCGCGCCCAAATGGGCCAAAACGATCGAAATCCAATCCGATTCCAAAAGCGAACCTGTGACCTGGCTGGTTTGCAATGACAAGGATACGTTGTTGTACATGGCCAACATCGGCTGCATCGAGATCAATCCTTGGAGCAGCCGCATCAAGACGCTCGACCATCCGGATTATATCATTTTCGACTTCGATCCGAAAGGCGCACCGCTCGAAAACATCGTCAGGACCGCACATAAAGTCAAGGAAATCCTAGACAAGCTCAATGTTCCGGCGTATATCAAGACGTCGGGCGGAAACGGATTGCACGTCTTCATTCCCGTAAAACCGAAATATACCTACGAACAAACGCGTGAATTCTCGCATCTCGTGAGCCAGATCGTACATCGCGATTTACCCGATATTACGAGTTTGGAACGGCTTCCATCAAAACGCAAAGGAAAAGTCTACCTCGATTTTCTGCAAAACGGCAAAGGCAAAACGATGGCGAGCATCTATTCGATTCGTCCGAGAGAAGGCGCCGGTGTGAGCACGCCTTTGCAATGGGACGAAATCAACGACGACCTCGACCTTAAAGCCTACAACATCAATACGATTCCGAAAAGACTTGCGCAAAAAGGCGATTTATGGGCTGATTTTTTCGACAATGCGATCGACCTTAAATCGGTTTTAAAAAATCTGTAAGTAAAAAATTTAAACCATTAAGTCCATTAAGTTTCGTGGCTTTAATGAATTTAATGGTTCAAAAAATTAATTGTAAAGCAAACGCGCCAATCTAGGATCGCGATTGTACACATCGTCAAAAAACGCCACATTGCCGTTCTCATCGGCCATCGCAGTGAAATACGCGATGTAAACCGGGATTTTCCTGTTCAACGGATACTGCTTCTCTTCACCCGAATTCATCGCTTCATCAATTTTGCTGCGCGACATTCTCTTGTCGTCCTCAAGAATTTTATACGCGAGTTCCTTGGCTTTCTGCACACGCACGCAACCGTGGCTGAACGCACGCTCATCGCGATTGAACAAACTCTTGGCCGGCGAATCGTGCAGGTAAATGTTGTTGTTGTTCGGAAACATGAATTTCACAAGCCCAAGCGAGTTTTTCGGACCGGGTTTCTGACGATAGTTCTCCCCTACTTTTTCGATGTTTTCCTTTTCGAGATAGTTCGGATCTTTGGCAATATTAGGTTCTATTTCCTTTTTCACGATAGATTTCGGGATGTTCCAATACGGACTGAACACCAGATAACTCATTTTCCCGCTGAACACGACGGTTTTGTTGAGCGCTTTCCCGACGACCACGTTCGATTCGAGCGCGGGTTTTCCGTCTTTGATATACGTGAGATGATACGACGGGATGTTCACGGCCACATATTCGAATGCTTTCTCGAAATCGGGCGAAATCCAGCGGCAGCGTTCCATATTGACGACGATGGTCTTGATGCGTTCCGAAACGGGAACATTCAACTCTTTTATAAGTTCGGCGTTTATGATCTTGTCGTCCATAAACCGACGTTTGTTGAATGAAACTATCGCATCCTCGAGTTCAGCATCGAAAACCAGGCTGCCCGAATCGCTATTGAGGTCGCCCGAAATGGTTAAGCGTTTACGCACTTGAGCCACAATAGCATCCGAATCGCCTTTTTTCAACGTCTTCTTACCAATCGAAGCAATCGTTGCCCAACCGCCTTTTTTCTCGATTTCACGGTATTTTCCGAGTGCTTTGCGAAGGTTCTCGTATTGGGAAAACGTTTCCATTTTTCCGGCTTTGAGCAAACTCGGATCTTGCATAAGCGTATCGAGATAACTCACGTACGAAATCTTTTTGCGCGGCAGGAACCATCCCATTTTACGGCTTTGCACGGGCGGAATTCCCGCATACACCTTATCCACATAAAAAATGTACAGCGCACTTACAAGCATATCGTCTTCGGTCGAAGGCTTTTTGGTGTCGCGCTGCTCGAAAAGGTCGGCGTATTCGCTTTTGTAAGGAAGGTCGACAGGAACGCCTTCTTTCTCGATCTGGAGCGCTTTGTCATACAGTACTTCGGCAAAATCGATGCGGCCGTCCTTGTCGTACCACAACATTTTGTTACCGTCCGATGTATAGAGTTCAGAAATTTTGGATCTATACGATTTGAATTCGGGATGTTTTGTATAAAATTCGTCCGATTGCGCAGCATCCAAAGCATAACGATCTTTCGGATCCTGGGAAAGCTGTCCGTCGTTTTTCTTACACGAAAAAACGATGATGGAAAAAAACGCAATCCATAAAATTCGGGGCAATGCAAGTTTCATAAGGTATCTTTTCCTACTAAATTACAGACTCGGCAAGGCCCAAACAAGCCGTTGTAACAGTTTATGGAAAAGATGTAAACCGCATTAGGCGTTCATTTTGCGCTTGAAAATATACTTGCGCTTAAGATGATACACTTTTTTATGGTTCGGATAATGGCGCTTCGAAGTCACGTTGTTGAAAATCAGTGCACATACCAAAAGGATCGTCGCACCGCTCAAAACAGGAGAAAGCACATATTCGAACCCAAGCGCCTTGATTTGGGGCGAACCCGTGACCGCGATCAATGCCGTCGCGCCACCCGGCGGATGCAACGTCTTGGTGATTTGCATGAACACGATCGAAAGTGAAACGGCCAAAGGCGCGGCAATCCAGATTTCGGGAACCAATTTCGTGACCAAAACACCGGTAAACGCCGAAACCAAATGCCCGCCGATCAAATTCCGGGGTTGCGCAAGCGGACTTTGGATCACGCCGTAAACCAATACGCAAGACGCTCCGAACGAACCGATCAAGAACACATAATCCTGTTGCGGGAACGCTTGATACTGCAACCACGAAACGATGCCCAATCCTACGAAAGATCCGATGAACGCCCAAAAATGTTCGCGAAAATCGACAAGCGTTTCCTTATACAACACATAGCGCGTCTTGCGGTACGTACGTTTGATTTTTTCTATCGGCATCAGGCTGCGGGTTTATAAGTATACACCGTGAACGGATACATTTTTTTGGCCGAGAATCCGCTGAGGCAGCAAACCAAAAGCAGCGGCAACAACAGCACGTAATTCCCGGTGATGCCGCAAACGAGGAAAACCGCGGTCAAAGGCGCTTGTATCGTGGCGCTCAAAACGGCCGCCATACCGATCAGCATGAAGTTTATCGGAATAAGTCTGGCGTCGAAAAAATGATTGGCAACCAATGCGAACAGCAAGCCCGCTATCGCACCCGTGACAAGGCTCGGTGCGAAAACGCCTCCGTCGCCTCCGCCCCAAAGCGTAACGGCCGTGAGAAGCGGCTTGATGACCAACAGGGAAATCAGAAGAGCGACCAAACCGAGTGAAAAGGCCGCATCCGACTCGCGGAAAAGCACCTTGATGCCGTGATAGCCGTCTCCGTACAATTGTGGCAAAACAACCAAACCGATGCCAATTATGACGGCAGCGGGCAAAATCTTGTATTCGGGTTTTGAAAACAAGGCCGATTTCGATTTGAACCACAAAACGCTTTTGGTGAGATATACCGAATTCAACGCGGCGAAAATCGCGAATACCGCCAGATACGGCAATGCGGAAACGTTCCAGTGCGTGACGTTGACCTCAAACAGTGTTCCCGGACTGAAAAAATGGCTCACGACCAGCGCAGACAGGCACGCGAAAGCCATGATCAGCAATGCCTTGAACGATTTTTTGCGCGACACGACTTCGAGCGAGAACAAAATCCCGGCAAGCGGACTGTTGAAAAGTGCGGTCAAACCCGAGGAAATCCCTGCGCAAATCATTTCGGTCTTGTATTTCCTGAAGAAATTTTGCTTGTCGTGCGTGACCGATCCGACGGCTGCGGATGCAACCACCGTGGAAACTTCAATTCCCGTCGTGCCTCCGAAAACGACGGTGAGTAAACCATTCAAAAAGTGTGATGGGATTTTGTACAGTGGAAGCCCTTTTCCCGTTTTCAGGCTATCGAAAACCTCGGCAATGCCTTTGTTCTCTTTCTTCCTGAACAGATGTTGCCTGAGCACGAAAATCGCCGCTAGTCCGACAAGCGGGAAAACGAGCAGCAACCATTTGGAATGGATCGATTTCTCGAATAGCATTTCCTCGTAATATTCGGTGGCCGATTTGAGCGTGATCGCGACGAACGCCGAAAACGCACCGATCAGCAAAGCGATGCCAAGTAGTTTGATCCATTTTACCGAAAGAAGTTTAAGCCTGGTTTGGGATTTTGAAGTCATTGTGCGGATTTATGCAAAAATAAGCCGCAGTTTTGACAAATCCCCAAAACTTAACATTCCTATTTCATAAGTTCCCATTCCTTGAGGCTCGATTTGATTGCTTGCATGACTTTTTTCGCAAGCAGTCCGTTGAGCACGACCTTCGCGCCGATCCACAATAAACTTGAAGTAAACCATCCGAATTCGGCCGCATTCATCACGATTTTTTGGATGCGCTTTTTGATCGGTTTCGAGAATTTGTCGATTTCATCCTCTTTGATCAAAGGCCAATTCGTCCCGCCCGAAAATATCGGCATCTTGATCGTACCGGGTTCAGGTTTCGGCGAAAAAACCGGAATGATCTGGTAACGGATTTCACCCGTGGCCATCGTACTGAACCGCGTTTTGTCTATTCCCGCGTAACCTTGGGCGAAAATCGGGTTCAATTCGAGCGCTTCTGGCGGAACGGTGAAATAATCGCGCAGGAAAATTTCGCAATTGTATCGTCCCAAATAATAATCGTGAATGCGGAATTCCTTGCTCAAAAAACCTCCGAAACCGGCCAAAGCTCCACAAGCTATCGCCTTTTCACCAAACAGCTCGTCTACGACTTTTCCGTTTTGGTCACGGATTTCGCGTGATGGAGAAATGATGAATCTCCCTGCATCGGCCATAAGCATACTCACGCGATAGTCGAGCGGTTTGGCGCGCATTTGCGAAGTCATCGCCGACAAGGTCTTTCCGATTACCGAAAAAAGGCCCTGGCTGAATTTGAATTCCTCGGGCGATTTGCTCGGAAACGGATCGATCATCAAAATCGTGTTCTCGAACGATTCGAACATCGAATTGATTTTTGAAAGCGTCTCGTTGCGCTGCTCCATCGAAACCTGTTTGAGATTGTGGCTTTCAATGGTGAAATCGAGCGGAATCCAGCCCGGCGTGAATTTGGTCATGCTTTCATCGGCGACCTCAAAACATGCGTAATCGTTGTGCACAGACATGTTGTACTTTTCCTTGCGCCTTCCCGATACGAAATCGACGTTGTAATGGAAACCGCCCAAATTCGATAAGGTCGTGAATACTTTTACGGGCGATTCGAAATAAGTTGGGGTTTTCCTGAGTTCACCCGAATTCGCGCCGAGCATTTTTTCGGCTACCTCATCGATGAATTTCGAGTTGAGCAAGGACACGATTTTTCCTCCGTCGATATCGGACGTATCGAGCATTTTGGGAAACATGTCGCGATGCGTAAGGTCGACCCAACTGTTGTAGAGTTTGTTTTCGGGATGTTCGTCGAGTAGCTTGTCTTTTTCGGGAATCGTGACGGGCGTAATCTCTTTGCGGATCGTACTCGCCGTGAGCATGGCCGTCATGCCGCCTGCCGATGCGCCTCCCATTATCGGTATCGTGACCTGGTGCGTCGGAACTCCCGACTGACCGCGCCGTTTTTCCCAATCTTCAAGGGCTTCGAGAAGATAATCCATAACGCCGGCTGTATAAGCTCCGGCAGAGACGGCTCCGGCCATGCAGAGCCCGATCCTGAACGGTTTCATATCGTATGATTTAAGGAATGTACAGTTTGAAAGTCGTTTGGTTCAACTGTTTTCGGATTCCCTAAATTACACTATTTGTTTATTGATTATTGTTATTTTTTTATTGTCTATTGGCGGCCATCCATGGACTCACGATCATAAACAATGAATAATAAAAATAAAAAATAACTAAACTTTAATATGTCCCCAATTTTCCCCGCGCTTGATGCGATACAACTGCATTTCGCTTACGCCGAATTGTTTCGCAAGGATTTTAAGTCGCGTTTTGCGGTTCGGATCGAGAATTTGCTTTTTGAGGCGGATGACTTGGGTGATCGTGAGTTTGTGACCGTCCGATTTCAATCGATCCTGCAATTGTTTGCGCTTGGCGGCCTGCACGAAAGGACTTTTCTTGTAGTAATCGAGAAATTCCTCTTTAGTGACCCATTTCAGGTTCTTGAAGTAATCATTGTCGCGTTTCCTGTCGAGATGGATCAAGTGCACGTGATTTTCCGAAGGCTGTTCGACGAAATGTTTTCCGACGAGTTTATACAGAAAAATGATTTTGTTCGTGATTTTTTGCCCGGTGTTGACCTTATAGGCAAGGACGCGGTAACCTTCGGTAGAACTTCCTTTAAGGATGGTTCCGTCGTCAAAAGAATTGGTGTAGCTCAATAAACGTCCGTAATTGGAAATCGCGTACTTCTTGCGCAAAGGCGCGTCAATAGAGATTTCCTTAAACGTTTCAGATGCATAGAGACGCAGCATATCGTTCAGGTTTTGGGAAAATTTAGTCTTGGAATGACAAAGTTAACATTAGACCTGACTTGCATGCTTTATGTTACCATTTTTTTAGCATTTTTTAAGAAAAACCGATATTTCATTGAAAATTGTAGCCTAAAATTTACAACAAAACCGCATTATACTGTAAGGTAAGGCGCCTTTGCGAAAGGTAAATTTGTTAAGACGATAAAACCGACTTCTATGAAAACCGCAACCACAACCAAGAGAAACTTTTCAAAGATCGACCATTCGGGAACCGACCCGAACCGTTATGCGAGCGTGAGTAACCACGACGAGGCCAAATCTTTTTTAGGAGATGCAAAGAATATGTTCGGATACACGCCCAATATCAGCACAATTGAACGAATTGCAATGGTAGCCGCAGGTTCTTACCTGCTGTACAAAGCGCTTTCGAGCAAGAAAAAAAGCATCGCGCAAGGTATAGCCGGAGGAACCATGCTCGCACGCGGCATCAGCGGTTATTGCCCGATTTACGACGCCGTAGAGAAAAGCGGGAAACTCTCGGGACAAAACGTGAACATCCGCACCAAAGTCGTCGTAGACAAAACGCCCGAGCAAGCGTATAACGAATGGCGCGATTTGAGCAATCTTCCGCGATTCATGAAACATTTGTCGAGCGTAGACGAAATCGATCATTTGCGTTCCGAATGGACGGCAAAAGGACCTGCCGGTATCGGAAGCCTCAAATGGAAAGCCGAAATCCTCATGCAGGAACCGGGACAAGTACTGAGCTGGCATTCGCTTCCGGGTTCGGCCATAGACAACGCCGGAAAAGTGACTTTCGAAGACATCGGCAACGGCCAGACCGAAATAGACGTGACCATCTCATATCACGCGCCTTTGGGCATCGCCGGTGAAGCTGCCGCAAAATTGCTGAATCCGCTTTTCGAAAAAATGGTACAACAAGACATCGAGAACTTTCGCGAGCGCATCGACAAAGCCAACGCGATCACGGTTTAAGACCGATAAAACACCACGAACGGAAAGCACCGGATTGAGACATCATTCGGTGTTTTTCATTTAAACCCTACAAATATGGCTTTCATAACCAAACAGGACGTTACCGATATCTGGAAAATGCTCAAATGCACGTTCAACGATTTTCTCGCCGACCGCGCGTTGAAACTAAGCGCCTCGCTGTCGTACTACACCGTTTTTTCGATGGCGCCTTTGCTGTTGCTGATGATTTCGCTTTTCGGATATTTCTTCGGGCGCGATGCGATCCAGGGACACGTTTTCCATGAAATAAACGGATTGATCGGAGCCGAAGCCGCGTTACAAATCCAGGAAGTGATCAAGAACATGGAATTGTCGGGCAAGACCACGACGGCGCTGATCATCGGTATCGTGACGCTGATAATCGGGGCGACTACGGTTTTCGGCGAAATCCAGGACTCGATCAACATGATCTGGAAAGTCAAGGCGAAACCCAAACGCGGTTGGGTCAAAATACTCAAAGATCGGCTTTTGTCTTCATCGATGATCATCGGATTGGGTTTTCTCATGGTGGTTTCGCTTATGGTCAACGGCGCACTCATGGCACTCAACGACTGGCTTAAGAGTTTTTTCCCCGAAGTCACGCTCGTGTTGTTCAACATCATCAACATCGTCATCACATTTGGCGTGATCACGGTATTGTTCGGCATCATTTTTAAGGTTTTGCCCGATGCTTATATCGATTGGAAACACGTCAAGATCGGTGCGTTCTTCACGGCCTGCCTGTTTATGATCGGACGCTATCTGATCGGATTGTACATCACCACTACGAGCACCGGGACCGCTTACGGTGCGGCGGGTTCTATCATCATCATTCTCGTTTGGGTGTATTATACGGCCGCGATTTTGTATTTCGGTGCAGAATTCACGCGCGTCTATTGCGAATACACGGGCGCACGCATCAAACCAGCCGATTATGCCGTTTATGTGGAAGAACTTGAAGTGGAACGCAAAATTGAAGCGATTCCGCCACGAGACGCACCTTAAAATGGAATTCCAAATTCAAATCTGAAAATCTAAAGTCTAACAATCTAAAATGGAAATCATGAAAAAAATAGATCACGAACACGAGTTCGACGGAAAACAAGACCACAACTTCTATCAAAAACCGTTTGACGAAGTGACAGATCCGCTGCCGCAAATTGACGACGCTTCGGCTTCGATGTCCGAAAAACACAACGACCACAGGCCTACGAACGAGGAAGTCCGTCGGCCGGAATCACATGCGGCTAATCAAGTCAATGAAATCAATGAAGATGATGTGCGCGACCAATCTGACAGCACGCAAGATTGGGATGCCGAGCACAGCCGCACGGGCCGACAGAAATGATTACTTTCTGAGCAACGCGGTCTCGTAACGATCGATCCAGTTTTGTGGCGTCATTTTCGAGACGAGTTCGGCGATAAGTGTATACGGAATGTCGTCCATTTTTTTGAAACGCACGCAGCTTTTGCCCATGTCGAGCTTGAATTTGGCGTGTTTAGGGAATTCCGAAGTGAACCATTCCAGTAGTTTCGGATCGGAATACATTCCCATGTGGTACAAAGCAACGAAATTCTTCTGGGAAGCGATGTTCAGGAAAGGCAACGCCAATTTCGGGTCGCAATGATAACCCGCCGGATACGTCGATTTGGGAACGACCCAACCCATCATGCCATACGCCATCTTTTCCTCGAAGCCTTCGGGCAGATTGTCGTTGATCACCTGGCGTAATTTAGACATGACCTCTTTTCTGTCGTTAGGTAAGGTGTTCATGTAATCGTCTGGTGTAGCTGCTGTTGACTGCATGGTTTTCGGTTTGAGAAAACAAAAATAACACTTCAGAAAGTTAAAATGGCATCGAAATTGACTATGTATTTTCAAAGTATTATCTTTAAAAACCTAAAATCCACCGTATGAAAAGGATACTCTTACTGACGGCCTTGCTGCTAGGCGCTTATGCTACGCTTCAGGCCCAGGAAAAACCCAAGAAGCGTCCCGTGACGGAAAAACCGAAACAGGAAACGCCCGCGATCAAGTCGGAACCTACTCCCGAAGGCCAGGCCAACCGCCAACGCGCCGAGGAGGAAATCAAGAAGCGACGTGCCGAAAAACGCGCCAAGATGGAAGAAACCAAAAAAACAGTGCGTGAGCGCATCGCGTCCGACACTGTAGCTACAAAAAAATAACATGAGAAAAATAGCCTTGACCCTATTCGCGATGATTTTGGCGACGTCGATGAACGCACAGCTCAAAGCGGTCTCCTATTCCGACGGCAGCCAAAAACTCAACGGATTGTTCATCGCCTCGGCCAAACCGTCTGCGGGGAAACCTGGCGTACTGATACTTCCGGCGTGGATGGGCATTCAGGAACACGAAAAAGAAGTCGCCCAACAATTGTCAAAAATGGGTTACAACGCGTTCATAGCCGATATTTACGGAGAAGGCAACTATCCGAAAAATTACGATGAAGCCGGAAAAATCGCAGGCAATTACAAAACGAAATACCAAGATTACCAACGACGCATCCAATTGGCATTGGAACAACTTGTAAAATCGGGTGCGAATGCGAATAACATCGTCGCCATCGGCTATTGTTTCGGAGGAACGGGCGTACTCGAAATGGCGCGCGCCAAAATGAACGTGAAAGGCGTCGTTTCGTTCCACGGCGGTTTGGGCAAGGATGCGTCTCGCGAAAACGGCGCGATCACGACCAAAGTATTGATTTGTCACGGAGCCGACGATCCTTACGTTCCTAAAGAAGACATCGAAGCCGTCCAAAAAGAATTGCGCGACGGTAAAACCGACTGGCAGATGAATTTTTATGCGAACGCCGTTCACGCTTTCACCGAAAAGTCTGTCGGAAACGACAATTCCAAAGGCGCGGCTTATAACGAAAAAGCCGATAAACGCTCGTGGAAAGCACTCGAAGACTTCCTAAACGAGACGCTTACGAAATGATATTTACAGATCGAAACCAAACCGCAATTCACGTTGCGGTTTTTTTTATTGCCGATTTTTAGATTGATCGGTTTTCTGATTGTCTCAATTGCCGAATTTGATTTATTTTTGAATCAACCAATAAACATCAAATGTCTCAACACAGCCCAATACGCGAAGACAAGACTTGCCTGAATTGTCGCCACGTGGTCGAAAGGCGTTATTGCCCGAACTGCGGACAGGAAAACACCGATTCGCGAAAGACCTTCCACCATTTGTTCGTCCATTTTTTTGAAGATCTCACGCATTACGAGAATTCGTTCTGGAAAACAATCCGACACTTGTTGTTCAAGCCCGGTCGACTGACGCAGGAATACCTTTCGGGAAAACGTATGTCGTATCTAGCACCCGTGCGTTTGTACATCTTTATCAGTTTCGTGACCTTTTTCCTGATCAGCGTTTTGCCCGGAGGCGAAGAGGAACACGATTCAGACGATAAAAAAGAAGAAAAGGAACTCGTCAAGACCGCTCCGTCTGATGGCAAAATCGTAAAACTCAACAAGGACGGCAAAGAAATATACGCATTGGCTAAAGATTCCGTAATGGCCGAACTCGCCGAGGACACTCTTGCCCAAAAACAAGTCGAGGAGCTCGAAAAAGGCGTCAGGTCGAGAGGCATCGGAAAATACGAGAACGAGAGGGAATACGATTCCATACAGGCTACAATGCTGCCGACACAAAGATCTACGGGCATCAAAAAATGGCTCGAAAGGACGATGGCACGCGTGAACGGAAAGACCGACGATGAAGATTTCGACAAGAAATTCGTAGAAGCCTTCATACATAACGTACCGAAAGCCTTGTTTCTCTACATGCCGATTTTCGCATTCTGGCTATGGGTTTTCCACGGAAAGAGGCGCTGGTATTATTTCGACCACGGCATTTTTACGCTGCATTACTTCTCGTTCATGCTGCTTACGCTGTCGATGATGCTCACCTGGAACATGTTGGCCGAGATGGTCGATTTCTCCGCTATTACCATTTTGACGGCATTCCTGTGGTTTTTCCTGTTCTGTTGGTGGTTCTTTTATTTTTTCCGTTCGCACAGCCGATTTTACGGAGAATCGAAAGCCGTTTCGAGACTGAAAAGCCTGATGCTGTATTTCATCAACATGTGGCTGATCACGTTTTTTACGATGGGCTTGCTCATCTACACGATTTTGTACTTACATTGAGTGTAACATTTTAGACCGATTCCTTACTTACAAGAAAATTATCCAATATGAAAAAATACCTGATACTCGGAGTGGCTTTACTGGCCTTGTCGTGTAAAAGCACCAAAAGCGACCTGAATTCGGAAGCAACGGTGAGCAAATACATGAACACGATCACTTCGGACGAACTCAAAAAGCACCTTACGATAATCGCTTCCGATGAAATGCAAGGACGCGAGACCGGATCGGAAGGACAAAAAAAGGCCGGACGCTACATGATTTCGCAGTACGAAGCCAATAAAATTCCGTTCCCGAAAGGCGCTAAAGATTATTACCAACACATTCCGGCGGCTTTCCTGAACGCCAAATACAACGAGAATCTTCCGGATTCCGAAAATATCTGGGCGTTTATCGAAGGAACCGAAAAACCCGAGGAAATCGTCGTGATTTCGGCGCATTACGACCATGTCGGCATGAAAAACGGCGAAATCTACAACGGTGCAGACGATGACGGAACCGGAACGGTCGCACTGATGGAAATCGCACAAGCATTCCAAAAAGCCAAAAAAGACGGCAATGGACCGAAACGCTCGATTCTGATTTTGCACGTAACAGGTGAAGAACACGGCTTGCATGGTTCTCGCTATTATTCCGAAAATCCTTTGTTCGCTTTAGACAAGACGGTTGCCGACGTGAACATCGACATGATCGGACGCCGCGACGACCCGCATTCGAAAACGAACGATTACATTTATGTGATCGGTGCCGACAGGCTTTCGTCCGACCTCGATAAAATCGTACGTGAGCAGAACGACAAATTCATCAAGATGGATCTCGACTTCAAGTTCAACGACCGCAACGACCCGAACCGTTTCTACAACCGTTCCGACCATTATAACTTCGCCAAGCACGGCATCCCGTCGGTTTTCTTTTTCAGCGGCGTGCATGCCGATTACCACAAACCAGGCGACGACGTAGAGAAAATCGAGTTCGACGCCCTTACGCGACGTGCCCAACTTGCTTTCGTGACGGCTTGGGAAATCGCGAACAGAACAGAAAAACTAGTCGTCGACAAAAGCGGCGAGTAATTTTAGATTGGACAAACATTTGGAGAAATCCGGGAGGTATACTTCCGGATTTTTTATTTTGTAGACTTGAAGTCCTTCGCGCGCTAAGTGTCC
>NZ_JACBJI010000001.1:0-204352 GCF_013401995.1 Flavobacterium agri | reverse complement strand
CATAATTCATAATTCATAATTCATAATTCATAATTCATAATTCATAATTCATAATTCATAATTCATAATTCATAATTTTTGTAACATTTCCAACCCACTCATATCCAAACCAAAAAACACCAAAAAAATGGTCTTCGACACCATCTACCAAACGTATTGGAACAAGATTTTCAGGCTGTGCCGCGGTTATCTGGGCGATGACGACTGGGCGAAAGACGTGGCTCAGGACACGTTCGTTTCGGTCTACAACAACCTTTCGAATTTCAGGCAGGAATCTGCAATAAGCACCTGGATTTACCGCATCGCCGTAAACCATTGCCTGCGTCAGCTCGAAAAGGACAAACGCCTTGCGAAAACCGACGTGCAGGACAACCTTGCCGATCATGCCGAAACCCGTAACGATGCCCAAATCGATTTGCTGTACCGCTTCATCGGCGAACTCAAGGAAATCGACCGCATCATCATATCGCTCGAGCTCGAGGACGTGAAACAGGCCGAAATAGCAAGCGTCACAGGCTTGTCCGAATCGAACGTGCGCGTGCGCATCCACAGGATAAAAGAACAACTCTCACAAAAATTTAAGAAATATGAGCACGATTGACTTCAAGCAGCTTTGGCAGCAACAGCCAACGCCCGAAACGCCAGACGCACGCGAAATAATCGGCAAGGCGGACGCTTTCAAACGAAAACTCAGGAACAAACTCATTGCGGGCAACGTGTTGCTTTTGGCTACATCGGTATTCATCGTTTGGGTGATTTTACACTTCGAGCCTGAATATGCGACTACTAAAATCGGGGCTTTGCTCGTCGTATCGGCGATCGCTTTATACGTGATCTATTCCGCAAAAATGCTGTGGCTGGTCAAGGCCGTAAATCCCGACGAAGATTTGCAGCACGGCATTACATCGCTTGTCGCACTCAAAAAGAAACAGGCGTTCATCCATACGACGGTCACCAATTTGTACTTCGGATTGCTGTCTGTCGGGATTTTCCTTTACATGATCGAATATGCCTCGCGAATGAGCGGCTTCATGGCATTCACCGTCTACGGATTGACTGCGATTTGGTTCGCCTTCAACTGGTTTTACGTGCGCGTCAAAACGATGAAACGCCAACACCGACACATGGACGACGTATTGCAGGCGTTGCTGTCGTTGCAAAAACAACTCGATCCCGAAAAGGAAATGTAACATTACGCGAATCGACGTATCCAAAACCAAACCTAAAAAACAGACCATGAAATCATCAATCAGTAAAAAAATCATCATTGCAGGCTTGTTCCTGTTGCTGCTCCAAAACGTGTTCGCACAGCAATTGTACGTAAAAACGTTCGGCAACGCCAAAGACAAAGCCGTCATTTTCCTTCACGGCGGACCGGGTTACAACAGTGCTAGTTTCGAAGTCACTACGGCCAAACCTTTGTCGGAAAAAGGATTTTTCGTCATCGTGTACGATCGTCGAGGCGAAGGAAGATCTGTCGATGCGAACGCCAAATTCAATTTCGAACAGACCCTTGTCGATCTTGACGGATTGTATTCGACTTATCATTTGAACAAGGCGACGCTTATCGGACACAGTTTCGGAGGTATGGTAGGCACCGAATTCACCAAAAAGCATCCCGAAAAAGTCAACGCGCTCATTCTTGTGGGCGCACCCGTGAACCTTCAGGAAAGTTTCGACCAAATCGTTTCGCGTTGCCGAAAAATTTACGAGGACAAGAAAGACGAAGGCAACCTCAATTATATCGGCATGCTCGAAAAAATGGACAAATCGAGTATGGAATATGCGTCGTATTGTTTCGGACATGCGATGTACAATGGGTTTTACTCGACCAAGAATCCATCCGAGGAATCGAAAAAACTGTTCGCCGATCTCAAGAATTCGCCCGAATCGGCCTATGCTTCGAAAATGACCGTCGAACCGCCCAAAGGTTTCTGGCAAAACGACCATTACACGACTTTGGATCTTACGGCTACGCTTTCGCAATTGGTCGCCAAAAAAGTAAAAATCTACGGATTGTATGGAAAAGAAGACGGATTGTACGCAACTTCACAAATCGAAAAGTTAAGGGGAATCCTTGGCAAGAACAATTTGAAATATCTCGAAAATTGCTCGCACAGCGTATTTATCGACCAACAGACGACGTTTTTGCAATCTATTAGCGAATGGGCAAAATAAAACCATCGCTATCTCAAGGGAACCGAACCGGATTGGGGATTCGGCGCTCTCAAGAAGCGATGGTTGATTATCGTTAGAATTTCTCGTTCTTCACGATCTGTACTTTGCCGATGGGAACCGTATCGGTAGAATCCTGGGTCACGATGACGTTGAGGATTTTTACGGGAATATCGGGAATTCCTTCGGCCGAATTTTTCATGTCCTGTATCAGATGTTCAAAATCGTGAGGGTTCAAAACCAATGTATCGCCTTGGTCGATGCGGTGCGTGATGATGTAGTCGCGAATCCCGGCGACCGACATCCTATGGAGAAAAGTGAATTCTGACATGGTTGCGTTGTTTTACTTAAAGATAGGCAATCGCAACGGGAAGACGGCGGGTTTTAGGGTTTCGTTAGCATGAAATGTCAAAACCTCTTTTTATACTCGCTCAACAACCAATCCGAAAAAAACAACGAATTGTAAGCATCGCGATTCTTCTCGTCGTTCTTCTCGAACCAATCGAGTTTTTCGCGGTATTTGGCGAGTTGTTCGGGCGTCAGCAGCTTGCGGTAATCTTCTTCCTGACGGATGAGAACGTGCACGAAATAATTGGTGTCCTTTTCGTCGTAACTCGAGATCATCTTGTTGTAGATCGGAAGCAATTCCTGGTATTGCGAAATGAAAAGCTGCTTGAACTGCGGATTTTGTTCTGCGGTATAATTGACGATCTGGTAAGTTACCTTGCCTTTCGTCTGCCAGAACGCTTCCTCCCCTTTGTCGCCTTTATGCACGAATTGCTGCATCATCATCACTTTGGCTTCGACCGATTTGGAAATGCGGCCGTCGTTCGATTGCGCGACCCCGAAAGTCGATATCAGAAGCAATAAGAAGGACAGTTTTTTCATGCGGTGTTTTTTACAAAAATAGCAAAAGCGCCTTTTGTTTCTTGTTAAAAAGTAATTCCAATGCGCAGCCCGAATCTCGGCGCCCATTCGTCTATGCGGTGGTTGTCGATAATTCCGGCCGGAGATTCCAAACGCCACATTACGCCTGCAAAAGGTTCAACGCAAATACCGTCAAACGATATCTTATAACCCGTTTCGGGACTGAAGAACGAAAAATACGTGTACTTGCCGAGCCATTCATCTTCGTCATTCTCGAATTCGATATTGGCGAAAGACAGGTAATTGCTCACATACAAACCTTGGGTTTCCCCGGTAAAATACTGTCGGATGCCCGCTTCAATCACGACACCTTTCCCGACCTCATCCACAGGTACGTTGTCGTATCCCATAAATCCGAGCCCCAGATTGAAAAGATACGACCGTGCGCATTCTTCTTTGATGAACGGAAGTCGTCTCAACTTCCCGTTTTCAGGGAACTCGACACTCACGCCGATCGTGGATGGCTGGTCTACTGATAAATATGCGGTAAGAGCACCTTCGCGTTGGGCAAAAGCGGATTGTGCCAAAATCAAGGCGACCAACAGTAAAATATGTTTCATGTGTTTGGTTTGCCGCGCAAAAATAAAAAAAGCCCCGAACGAGCGAGGCTTTTGTTTTGGGTTGTACGGATTTTAGAATTCGTATCCGATCTTAAGTCCTACACGAGGTACCCATTCTTCGACATTCTTGTTGTCGATGTAGCCTTGTCCTTTGATTTCAAGCTTCCACATGATACCCACGAAAGGGTCGATCGCGACCGGTCCGGCCTTGATTTTGTAACCGGCTTCGGGACTGAAGAACGAGAAATAAGAATACGTACCGTCGTCTCCGAAAACGCCAAAGTCATCATCGTACGAAATACGCCCGTAAGACAGGAAATTGCCCAAATACGGCCCGCTGTTCTTGCCGAGGAAATACGTGCGTTGGCCCAATTCGACTACGAAACCTTGCCCGTCGATATCGTCCACTGCGGGAACGTTCACGTCGTATTTCATCATACCATACGCCACGTTCACGATTTTAGACGAATAGAAGCTGAAGCTTTTCGCATCCATCGATTTGGTTTTCTGGTTGCCCAGGAATTCGACGCTCACACCGACTTGGTTGAGTTCGGGAAACGACCCGAAAGCCGAAACCGTCACTTTTTTGTCGTAGGTCGTCGTTTCGCTTGCCGTATGGGTCTTGCCATCGACGTTGGTCGTGGTCGTCGTGGTCGTCGTGCTTTGCGCAAATCCGACCGAAGTGGCCACGAATGCCGCAAAAATCAATACTTTTTTCATCTTGGTTGTTTTTAGGTTATGCAACGAAAATACGAAGCGGAAACGGGCTTTACAAAGAATATGGGAATGTTGATGGGCTCGTAAGTTTAAGTGTAAAATTGTCCAAAACAAAAATTACCTTAAGAGATTTGTGGTTAATACAACCAAAAAAGCCTGCCGAAAATATCGACAGGCTTTACTTGTTTTGGGGTGAATGAGGGGTCTCGAACCCCCGACCTTCGGAACCACAATCCGACGCTCTAACCAACTGAGCTACAATCACCATGTTTTTGCGAGTGCAAATATAGCCGAATTGCCCACGCTTGCAAAGAAAAATTTCAAAAAATTATATCAAATCACTTAAACTGCTGACACCCACATAGCGTTCTACCGTAAAACCTTCTCCCATTTCGGTTCCGATAAGCCTTCCGAGGTCTTGGGCGCGGTAATCGAGGCTTTCCAAAAAGTTCTTTGTCGCTATGGGCGTGACGGGATCTTTGCTGTCCGGATCGTAAAATTGAGACGTATACGCAAGAATGGCCTCTACCCTTTTGGCGTTGAAACCCGTGATGTCGACCACGAAATCGGGCGTGATGTTCTTCCATTGTATATAATGGTAGACGATTTTCGGACGCCATTCCTGTTGTTTTTCACCGTCGTATTCGGTCTCGATCTTGCGCAATCCCGACAAAAAACACGCATCCGAAACCAATTTGCTGCCTTTTCCGTGATCGATGTGGCGGTCGTCTATCGCATTGCACAGCACGATTTCGGGTTTATATTTACGAACCATGCGGATTACGGCGAGCTGATGTTCCTCGTCATTGACGAAAAAACCGTCGCGCATATTGAGGTTCTCGCGCACCGAAACACCGAGTATATTGGCTGCATTGGCCGCTTCGACATCGCGAATTTGGGCCGAACCGCGCGTGCCGAGTTCACCTCTGGTCAAATCGACGATGCCGACAGTCTTTCCCAGCGAAATTTCTTTTGCGATCGTACCGCCGCAGCCGAGTTCAACGTCATCCGGATGTGAACCGAAAGCTAATATGTCTAGTTTCATATGGTTGTTCATTTAAGCATCTTAAGAATCAATTATCTATCTAATCTTGAAGTCCAAAAATCTGATAATCTAAAATCTGCAATCTAAAAATCTATCAAAAAAGCGCCTTGCGTATCGTCAACGATTTGTTCACCGTCTCGAAAAATTCCTTTTCGGGATTGCTGTCTTTCGTGATGCCGCTGCCGACAAACAACTGTGCCAGATTTCGCGTCACTTTCATGCAACGCAGGTTCACATAAAGGTCGGTGCCGTCTTTCGAATTCAGTTCACCGATGAAACCCGCATAAAATTCACGGTCATATCCTTCGTTTTCGGCTATGAACTTTCGCGCTTCATCTTTCGGAAGCCCGCAAACGGCCGGCGTCGGATGCAAAACAGAAATGACTTTTGACAAATCTGCTGCATCGTTCAATTCGCCTTTGATGTCGGTGCGTATGTGCAAAAGGTTACCCGCGCGATACGTGTAAGGTGCGCTGAGTTCGATTTCGGAAACCACATCCTCGAGACTGTTCCAGATGAAATCGGTCACGAAACGCTGTTCTTCTTTTTCCTTGCGCGCCCACTCGACCGTTTCTTCTCCCTGGAATTTCTGCGTTCCGGCGAGCGCCATCGTCTCGAAATGCCTGCCGTTGGCCTTGAGCAGTTTTTCGGGAGTCGCGGCCATCCAGATTTGCGTTTCGGGATGGAACCACAAATACACGAATGCCGACGGATAGGTCGCCGCGAGTTTCCCGAATGCACCCAACGCATCGAACGCCTCGAGTTCTACCGTTTCGGTACGCGAAAGCACGACTTTTTCGAAAGCACCCGAAGTTATGTGAGAAACGCCTTTTTTAACCAAAGCTTCGAAATCTCTTTTGGCGAATTCATCTATTTCCAATTCCGGAGAAGATGTGACCTGTGCGGTCGGATTATAATCGGAAGTAAACGTTTCGGAATCAGAATCGGGTAAAATCCAGGTCTTTTCAGAATCAAAGGAGGTGAAAACAAATCCGCTTCCATCCAAGTTTGGTGAAGCATACGAAGTCGAATTGTTCTGGAAAATGCCCGTCACTTGTTTCGTATCGGGCTTTCGGAACACGACGAAAGGTCGTCCGTTTTCCAGCCATTGACGTGCTTTGTCGAAAATTTCCATCAGCGTTTTCTTGGCAATACCATATTGGTCAATTTGCACAGCGAGATCAGGCTGTCGTTTTCGTCTGTAACCCTGATTTCCCAAAGGTGTATCGTACCGCCTTTGTGGATGATGCGCGCCGTACCGTAAACGATCCCGCTGCGTTTGGCCTTGACGTGATTGGCCGAAATCTCTATACCGCGCACTTCGCGTTCCTCTATATCGATAAACATAAGCGAGGCCGCACTGCCAACCGATTCGGCTAAGGCTACGGTCGCTCCTCCGTGCAACAATCCCATGGGTTGATGCACTTTCGGGGTAACCGGCATTTGGGCTTTGAGGAAATCGGGGCCGGCGTCGATGAATTCGATCTCGAGCGTGGCCATGAGCGTATTTTCTTTTGAAAAGGAGTTGCAGAACGCAAGTACTTTTTCCCTGTCGAACATGGTGTCGTATTTTGGGTAAATTTACGAAAAAGGATTCGTAACCAGTCGTATCCTTGTTTACATCAATTCCATTATCTTAGCTTCGTGACGACAGACGAATCAGAACGCCAATCTACCAAATATAGCCTATGAAAAAAATGCTACTCTTGCTTTTTAGCGGATTTCTCTACGCCCAGCCTACGATCGATTGGGACAAAACCTTAGGCGGTGCCTATTCGGACGAAGTGATGGCGATCAAAACGCTCCCTGACGGAAAAATCATCCTTGTCGGGTCCTCGGATTCCGAAATTTCCGGCGACAAGACAGAATACTGCCGAGGCTACAACGATTACTGGGCATTTTTGCTCGAAGCTGACGGAACTCCGATCTGGCAAACCGCAATCGGTGCGGATTACACCGAAACCGCACGTAAAATCGAACCTGCGCCCGATGGCGGATTTTTTATTTCCGGCGAATCCTGGTCAGGTGCATCGGGCGACAAAACCTTGCCAAACCGAGGCGTGAACGATTTCTGGATCGTCAAATTGGATGCCGACGGAAATCTTCTTTGGGAGCGCTCCGTAGGCGGCGACGACAGGGACGAAATGGGTTATTTATTGCCGTTGGCCGACGGAGGCGTGGTCGTTGCAGGCGCGTCCAATTCCGGCATTTCGGGAGATAAAAGCCAAAGCCTTCGAGGCATTACGGACTACTGGGTTTTCAGGATCGACAATCAAGGGCAGCTTTTATGGGAGAAAACCATCGGCGGCGGCGGATACGATTTCCCAACCAGGATCTCATTGGCCCAAAACGGCAATTTTTTGGTTAGCGGCTCGTCCCGTTCGGCAATGACCGGAGACAGGACCATTCCGCGAATCGGGACTGTTGACAACTGGATCGTCGAACTTTCGACAGACGGGCAAATCGTCGGACAACAAGCCCAGCCATTTGATTTCGATTTGTCGGAACTGATTTCGGACGGGAATTATGTCGTCTGCGGAATGAAACAATACGGTCCGGAAACCACTGGCGAGTACATTGCCAAACGCAGTCCTTCGGGCGCGCTGATCTGGGAATTCAACGGACCGATAACCATAGGCCTTGTCTCCGCTAAGTGTTGCGTCTCAGCTCCCGACGGCGGTTTCTATTACATACAGGAACATCCCGTAACCGGCAACACGCTCACCAAAAGAACCACCGACGGAACACTGGTATGGCAAAGGCCGATCGACATGGGAGCGGGAATCGTGCGCGCACTCTACAAACAACCGGACAACTCGCTGATCATGGCTACGATGTCGGCCGCGGATATTACGTCGGACAAATCGGAAATATCCAGAGGTCAGGGCGATTATTGGATCGTCAAGTTCAATCCGGAATCCGAGTTAAGCGTAGACGCCCCGTCACAATCCAAAATCGTCGCGTATCCGAATCCGGTCGAAAATGTGCTGTATCTTTCCAATACCGACGGAAAAGTTGAGATTTTCAACACGTTGGGACAAAAAATCGGCAACGCAGAAGTGTCGCAAACCCACAATTCCGTATCATTCCCTTATGCTTCCGGAAATTATCTCGTGCGTTTTACCGACCAAATTTCGGGCGAAACCCAAACCCTCAAAATCATAAAATAACATACTTTTACGCCACAAACCACGTTACGCTAGTACAAACCTTACCAAATGCGCAATTTTATTCTTCTGTTTTCCGTAGGATTTTTGATCTGTCTTTCTTCATGCCGAAGCGATTTCGAATTCGAACGTCATGTAGGCGGACTTCGCTTCTCTCGCGATACGGTCTATCTCGATACGGTTTTCACCAACATCGGCTCGAGCACGTACACGCTTAAAGTCTATAACCGAAGCGACAAGGACATTTCGATCCCGACGATCCAGTTGGGCAAAGGGCTCGATTCCAAATACCGCATCACGGTCGACGGCATGACGGGCGAAAACAACCGCATTTTCCACAACGTAGAGATGCTCGCCAAAGACAGTATGTACATTTTTATTGAGACTACTGCCGATGTGGCCGAAGCCGATCCGACTACATTTTTATACACCGACCAGATCCAGTTCGGGGAAACCGGTAATTTCCAGAACGTAGAACTCGTGACGTTGATCCAGGACGCTATTTTCCTGTATCCGCAGCGGTTCGACAACGGCACAACCGAGACACTTCCTATCGGGGATGAAGAAATCTACGGGTTTTACCTCGACGAAAGTGATCCGAATCACGGCAACGAATACACGTTCACGAACCAAAAGCCGTATGTGATTTACGGATACGCGGGCATTCCATCGGGCAAAACGCTTACGATACAAGCTGGCGCGCGCGTACATTTTCATGCATCTTCTGGCATTTTGGTAGGCAACGGCGGAGCGATCGACGTACAAGGAACGCCCTCCACAGCCGGAACCCAAGACGGTGAAGTCATTTTTGAAGGCGATCGCCTCGAACCCGATTTCTCGGACGTACCAGGCCAATGGGGTGCGATTTGGCTTACTCCGGGAAGCACCGGCAATTTCGACCACGCGACGATAAAGAACGGCGTGATCGGTTTGTACATCCAGAACAACTCCGGGACGGTCAGCATCGACAACTGTCAGATTTATGACCACTCGAATTTTGGGATTTTAGCGCAGACCGCGAATATCGTCGGGACGAACACGGTGATAAATTCGGCCGGGGAAGCGACGCTCGCTTGTACTTTGGGCGGTTCTTACGATTTTACGCATTGTACGTTCAACAACAATTTCCAAAGCTCAAGTCAACGCGCGGTTGCCATCGACAATTATTATACAGACAACAATGTGCAGATGCCGTTCAATCTTAACCAGGCGAATTTCAAAAACTGCATCATTTACGGTTCGAATCAGGTAGAAATGACGCTGAACCGTGCAAACGACGAAAATTTTGCTTTCGAATACGGCTTCGAAAACTGTCTTATCCGATTCAACAATACGACTTTGGCAAACGGTGATCTGTACCAATTCGACACGAATCCGAGGTATAGTGGCAACGTATTCAACCAAAACCCAAGATTCTGGGACATCAACGATAACGATCTGCACATTACCATCGATCCGCAATCGGGCGCGATCGGGATTGCCAATCCGGCCTATATCATCACACAAGATTTGGACGGGAACACCCGAACGACAAACGATTCTGGCGCTTATCAAAGTACCGATATGCCCGAGGAAAATTGATTGTTGCGCAACAACATAAGAAAGGAATCAAGACTTTGTTTTGGTCCCTTTTTCTTTTCGGAAAGTTTAAAAATCCAAACCATTTCACGGGTTCAAAAAAACTTCAATTTCGACCTTTTTCCACCTCATTTTTTTGCGTAAATTTGCACGCGTAAACACAACTCACTTACCATGATCCATTTCTTCGGAAACGAAAGCGATACCGTCTTTGCAGTCCAGACTCAAGGCGAGATCACGAGCGAAAACATCTCTAAACTCAACTGGCTTTTCGGCAACGCACATAAAATAGAAAAATCCGTCCTCGCGGATTTTTTTGTTGGACCACGTGCCGCGATGGTCACGCCCTGGAGTACGAACGCCGTCGAGATTACCCAAAATATGGCGATCGAAGGCATCATCCGCATCGAGGAATTTTTGAAAGTCGATGAACGTTTTAGCGGTTTCGACCCGATGCTTTCGCAGAAATACAACGAACTCAACCAGGACATTTTCACGATCAACATCACGCCTGAGCAGATTTTGGAGATTTCCGACATCGCCGTCTACAACAAACGGGAAGGCTTGGCCTTGAGCGATGAGGAAGTGGAATATTTGGATAATTTATCGCAGAAACTCGGAAGAAAATTGACCGACTCCGAAGTTTTCGGATTCTCTCAAGTCAATTCGGAACACTGCCGACACAAGATCTTCAACGGGACTTTCGTAATCGACGGAGAAGAAAAACCGACGTCTCTGTTCAAGCTGATCAAAAAAACCTCGGCCGAAAATCCGGGCGATATCGTTTCGGCTTACAAAGACAACGTCGCGTTCATCAAAGGACCGAAAGTGACGCAGTTCGCGCCGAAATCGGCCGACAAACCCGATTTTTACGCCAAAAAAGATTTCGAATCGGTAATCTCATTGAAAGCCGAAACCCATAATTTCCCTACAACCGTCGAGCCTTTCAACGGAGCGGCCACGGGTTCGGGAGGCGAAATACGCGACCGTTTGGCCGGCGGACAAGGTTCATTGCCACTCGCCGGAACCGCGGTTTACATGACATCGTATTCGCGTTTGGAACAAGACAGAAATTGGGAAAACGGAATGGCCGAGCGCAAATGGCTGTACCAGACTCCTATGGACATTTTGATCAAAGCCTCAAACGGAGCTTCCGATTTCGGAAACAAATTCGGACAACCGTTGATCACGGGTTCGCTTTTGACTTTCGAGCACGAAGAACACGACCGTAAACTCGGTTTCGACAAAGTCATCATGCTCGCGGGCGGAATCGGGTACGGAAAAGCCGACCAATCGATCAAGCAAAAACCGAAAGAAGGCGATAAAGTCGTCGTGCTTGGCGGTGAAAACTATAGGATCGGAATGGGTGGAGCTGCGGTTTCGTCTGCCGATACGGGCGCTTTCGGTTCGGGAATCGAGCTCAACGCGATCCAGCGCTCGAACCCTGAAATGCAGAAACGCGCGGCAAACGCGATCCGCGGACTCGTGGAAAGCGACCACAACCCTATCGTCTCGATCCACGATCACGGCGCGGGCGGACATTTGAACTGTCTTTCGGAACTCGTAGAGGAAACCGGCGGAAAAATCAACCTCGATGCTTTGCCGGTCGGCGATCCGACGTTGTCCGCAAAGGAAATCATCGGAAACGAATCACAGGAGCGAATGGGCTTGGTAATCGGAAAAGACGACGTGGAATTCCTTCACAAAGTCGCCGATCGCGAACGTTCGCCAATGTATGAAGTCGGAGATATCCTGAACAACCACCGCTTTACGTTCGAATCTCAAAAAACGGGTGCAAAACCAATGGATTTCGCGATTGAGGACATGTTCGGTTCGTCCCCAAAGACAATCATGAACGACGTGACGATCGATCGCAATTACAAAAACGCAAATTATACGGTTGCCGATTTCAAAACGTATCTCGAAGCTGTGCTGCAACTTGAAGCCGTCGCTTGTAAAGACTGGCTCACGAACAAAGTCGACCGTTGCGTCGGCGGGCGCGTGGCCAAACAACAATGCGCCGGACCGCTTCAATTGCCATTGAACAACGTCGGTGTGATGGCACTCGATTTCAACGGAAAAGAAGGCATCGCTACCTCGATCGGACATTCGCCGGTCGCCGCAATCATCGACGCAAAAGCCGGAAGCCGCACCGCGATCGCCGAATCGTTGTCGAACATCGTTTGGGCACCGATCAAAAATGGTTTGTCTGGTGTTTCTTTGTCTGCGAACTGGATGTGGCCGTGTAAAAACGAAGGCGAAGATGCTCGTCTGTACGAAGCCGTCGAAGCGTGTTCAGATTTCGCAATCCAACTCGGAATCAATATCCCGACCGGAAAAGATTCGCTTTCGATGAAGCAGAAATATCCTGACGGAGACGTGATTTCTCCGGGAACGGTGATCATTTCGGCCGCCGGAAACTGTACCGACATCAACCAGGTCGTCGAACCTGTCTTGCAGAAAAACGGTGGCGACATTTACTATATCAACCTGTCGAACGACGCTCATAAATTGGGCGGTTCTTCATTCGCGCAGATTTTGAACGTGATCGGAAACGAAGCTCCCGATGTCAAAGACGCGGCTTCGTTCAAAAACACGTTCAACGTGCTGCAACAATTGATTTCACAAGGAAAAATCAAAGCCGGACACGACATCGGAAGCGGCGGTTTGATCACGACGCTTCTGGAAATGTGCTTCGCCGACGTAAACCTTGGCGCGAACATCGATTTGTCGTCATTGAACGAATCGGATTCGGTGAAGCTTTTGTTCTCGGAAAACATCGGGATCGTGTTCCAGGCCGACGCTTCGGTTGAGGAAACGTTCAAATCGAACGGGATTTCATTCTTCAACATCGGAAAAGCCACCGAAAGCAACGGGGTTTCGATCAAAAACGGAAACGATGCATTTGAATTGAACGTTTCGGAATTGCGTGACGTTTGGTACAAGACTTCGTATTTGCTCGACAGGAAACAATCGGGCGAAAAGAAAGCGAAAGAACGTTTCGACAATTATAAGAACCAGCCGTTGAAGTTTGAGCTTCCGGCTCAATTCGACGGAAAGAAGCCGATAATCGACTCATCAAAGCCACGTCCGAAAGCCGCAATCATCCGCGAAAAAGGTTCGAACTCCGAACGCGAGATGGCCAACGCAATGTATCTCGCAGGCTTCGACGTGAAAGACGTACACATGACCGATTTGATTTCGGGTCGCGAAACGTTGGAAGATATCCAATTCATCGGTGCCGTCGGCGGATTCTCGAACTCGGACGTACTCGGTTCGGCAAAAGGTTGGGCAGGCGCATTCTTGTACAACGAAAAAGCGAAAACGGCTCTTGAGAACTTCTTCAAGCGCGAAGACACTTTGTCTGTCGGAATCTGCAACGGATGCCAGTTGTTCGTCGAACTTGGGCTCATCAATCCGGGGCACGACGTAAAACCGCGCATGTTGCATAACGATTCGGCCAAACACGAAAGCTCGTTCACTTCGGTCAAGATCCAAAAGAACAACTCGGTAATGCTGTCGACTTTGGAAGGCAGTACACTTGGTGTTTGGATTTCGCACGGAGAAGGAAAATTCGAGCTTCCGTTGTCTGAAGACCAGTACGAAATCGTCGCCAAATACGGATACGAAGGCTATCCGGCCAATCCGAACGGCTCGCATTACGATGTCGCGATGCTATGTGACGTCACGGGGCGCCATTTGGTGACCATGCCGCATATCGAACGTTCTGTTTTCCAATGGAACTGGGCCAATTATCCGCAAGGACGCAAAGACGAGGTCACGCCATGGGTCGAAGCTTTCGTGAACGCGCGTAAATGGATCGAAAACCGCTAAAGACTTGGGTTCGCCAATCGCCAAAATCGTTATATTGCAGGTGTTGAAGCCAAAAACAGATGCAAGCAGACGAGACGAGATCGAACCTGGAACGACTTAGAGCGGTTTGGTATGCCGATTCCGAAAATGGAGCAGCGACATCGGATCAGGAAGACAAATTGCGCTTTTTGGCCGAAAGTCTCACGAGCCTCGGGCCTTTCTACTATTACGTCCTCGATTTTGAAAGCCGTTTCTTGTCGCACGTGCATCACGAAATCGAGAATTTGTTGGGCATATCGCCCGATTCGGTAAGGTTTGAGGACATTCTGGATGCGATCCATCCCGACGATATTGATTTTGTGGTGAAGACCGAAATTTTCGCGACCGAATTCTTCTTGCGCAATATTTCCACGGAAAAACTGACGTCGTACAAATCGAGTTTCAATTTCCGATTGCGAGTCGCAGATGGTACGTATGCGTTGTTCAACCACCAATCGACCACGTTGGTAGTAGGTCCGAACGGCCGTATAGCCAAAGCGCTCAACATTCACACGCGTATCGATCATCTGAGTCCGGCGAACACGTATAAATTCTCGTTCATCGGCCTCAAAGGCGAACCGTCGTACCTGAACCTGACCGTCGATGCCGAACTTGAGAAACTACAAGGATATTCCAGCCGCGAAATCGAGATCATCCGCGATTTGGCCGAAGGGCTCGACACCAAATCGATCGCAAGCAAACGACACATCAGCATCCATACGGTAAATTCGCACAGACGCAACATTTTACACAAATCGGGACTGAACAACACGGCTCAACTCGTACGCATGAGCATGCTGCAAGGACTGATCTGAAACCAACCCAACTATGAAACACTCCGATTGCCTCAACTGCAACGAAGAACTCAAAGGAAAATTCTGTTCCAATTGCGGACAGAAAGCCGATACGCACCGCATCACGATAAGCCATTTCCTGATGCACGATGTGTTGCATGGCGTCCGGCATTTCGACAAAGGTTTGCTTTTCACGCTCAAGGAAGCCATCGTGCGTCCCGGAAAGGCGGCTCTCGATTATATTTCGGGAAAGCGCGTGCGCTATTACAACGTGTTTTATTTGTCGCTTTTGCTGATTGCGCTGAATTTGTTGCTCAATCACTTTTACGATTCATGGATCGGCGAAACGCATACGGAAGTCGATCAGGATAAAGTTTCGGCTTTCTTTCTGCAATATGTAAAACTGATTTTGTTCGCATTCATCCCGGTTTTGGCATTGAACGCCCAATTGCTGTTCCGCCGTTTCAGGTTGAATTGGGCCGAACAGCTGATCTTGGCAGGAATCAATTACATCGGGATCCTATTGCTCGCGCTGTTCTTTTTTCTGTTCCGGACATTGACCGAAATGGCGGTTGCGGAAGGTTTTTCGAGTGTGATGAAGGCAGCTTTCGGATTCGCCATGTTCCTTTTCCCGATTTGGACGTATTTCAACGCTTCCCGCGGATTTTATTCCATCGGGCAATTCACATGGCGCATCATCATATTCTACGTACTTGTGATAGTAGAATTCACGGCTTTCCTGTTCGCCCTTCTGTACTTTTTCGGCCAAAGAGATTTCTCGGTAAACATTTGATCCCGTTAAAACGATTTTAATACAATCGACGGCATTTTTTTAATAATTTGCAGCATAATAAAATCCCTCTAATGTCCGATATCAAAAGACTTTTCGATTTTCCATATCACCAGCAGAAACACTATAGGATTCCCGATGCACTCGTTACCAAACAAGATGGCAAATGGGTCAGGACTTCTACGGACGAATATCTTGCCCAGGCCAACACCGTTTCCCGCGGTTTGTTGCGGATGGGCGTGCAAAAAGACGACAAGATTGCCGTAATCTCGCACAACAACCGCACGGAATGGCATATTCTCGACATCGGGATCTTGCAGACGGGCGCACAGAACGTTCCGGTCTATCCGACGATCACCGAAGAAGAATACGAATACATCCTGAATCATTGCGAGGCGCAATATTGTTTCGTTTCGAACGAGGAAGTGCTCGCCAAAGTCAACGCGATTAGAAAAAATCTCCCAAATCTCAAGGAGGTGTATTGCCTGGAGCAGATTTCAGGCTGTACGAACTGGTCGCATGTATTGGAATTGGGCAAAGACGAAAGCAATCAATCTGAAGTGGAAGCCAGAAAAGAGAGCATCAAAGGCGAAGATCTGGCGACGATCATCTATACATCGGGAACGACCGGAAAACCAAAAGGCGTGATGCTTTCGCACAATAACATCGTTTCTAACGTACTCGGAAGCGAAAGACGCATTCCGTTCGAAGCCGGAAAATCGCGCGCGATGAGTTTCTTGCCGATTTGCCACATTTTCGAACGCATGGTGGTTTATCTGTACCAATATTACGGCGTCGCGATCTATTTTGCCGAATCGATCGACAAGATCAGCGAGAACATACACGACGTAAAACCGAACGTGATGACGGTAGTCCCTCGCCTGCTCGAAAAAGTATACGAGAAAATCAGCGCCAAAGGAGCCGAACTCACGGGTATCAAATACAAACTGTTCTTTTGGGCCGTCGGGCTTGGTGAGCGTTACAAACCGTACGGCGAAAACGGATGGTGGTACGAATTCCAGCTCAAATGGGCGCGTAAACTCATTTTCAGCAAGTGGAAGGACGCTTTGGGCTGCGAACTCGACCTCATGGTTTCGGGAAGTGCCGCGTTGCAGCCACGCCTTTCCAAAATGTTTGCCGCCGCCGACATTCCGGTCATGGAAGGTTACGGATTGACCGAAACGTCTCCGGTGATTGCGGTGAACGACATGCGCAACCGCAATTTCAAGATCGGAACAGTGGGAAAACCCATCGATAACGTCGAGGTCAAGATCGCACCCGATGGCGAAATTTTGTGCAAAGGCCCGAATATCATGATGGGTTATTACAAAGACGACGCAAAAACCGCCGAAGTCATTACCGACGGTTATTTTCATACGGGCGACATTGGCGAGATCGACAGTGAAGGCTTCCTCAAGATCACCGACCGTAAAAAGGAAATGTTCAAGACTTCGGGTGGAAAATACATCGCTCCACAGCTTTTGGAAAATGCCATGAAGCAGTCACGTTTCATCGAACATGTCATGGTAATCGGCGAAGGTGAGAAAATGCCGGCCGCGTTCATCCAACCGAATTTCGCATTCGTGAAAGATTGGGCACGCATCCACAAGCTCGAGATAGGCGAAAGCAACGAAGACATCGTATGCAACGAAGCCGTGAAGCAACGCATTTGGGAAGAAGTGGAAAAGATGAACGACAAGTTCGGAAATTGGGAAAAGGTCAAGAAAATTGAGCTTACGCCACAGATATGGTCGATTGACGGAGGTGAACTCACACCAACCCTAAAACTCAAACGCAAAAATATCCTCGAAAAATACAAGGATTTGTACCAAAGGATTTACGAATCTAAATAATCTGACCGATATTTAAAGCGAAGCGTGTTCTAATGGACACGCTTTTTTATTGATGAATCGCCGAGGTTTCGGTTTTCGTAAAACCTCAAAGGTTTTCAAAACCTTTGAGGTTTCCAACAGTAAATATTCTTCAAAAATAAAATCCTGTAACAAATCGGAAAAATCGTGTAACAAATCCCTTACGGAATCGATGCATCTTTGTCATGTAGATCATCATAAAGATTCAAGGGACTACAATAAATGTTTGTTTGGTTTTTGCAGGATGTATACTGTTACTCTCTAAACAATATACTCATGCAAGTAAAAGCGGCCGCTTCCTCAATGGCCGCTTTTTTATTTTATAGATAGACGAAAAAGATAATAGACTGATAGATGATAGACTAAAAGATGATAGACCTTGTATTATCTATCCGTCCAACATTTATTATCTTACTTCGACTTCTCCCCAACAAAATAATCGCTCTGCAATTTGAACAACACGTTAAACGTCGTCAACGACCCGTAAATACGTGTGATGTATTGTTGCAAATCAACTTTTTCCGTATTGTCGAGGTTGCTCGCGTTGATTTTCTGTTCCATGACGCGCAAACGGTCGCGAACCATGACGATCTTGTTGAAGAAAGTGTCGATTGGGACATCCTTTCCCTGCACGCCGCTTTGTCCGGGTTCGAGCTTGAGGTTGCCGCCTTTCCATTTATCGGCAATCGGAACGGTTTCGGTAGCGTCGCTCCATCGGCGCAAAATGTTCTTAAGCGATTTCTCGACGTCGTAAAAACTTACGGTATCGACTTCGTTGTCGGACGCTTCGATGACTTCGAACGTATCGTTCAAAGGGATGGTTTCCAATCCGCCTTCGATAAACGTCACCCAATAATCTTTAGAAGAAACATTGGTCACGACGCCTTTCCCGTATTCCGGATGGTTGATGCGCGACCCGATTCCAAGTAATTTCATAATTGTAGTTTTAGTGGCCTAAAAATAAGCAACGCTTGTGAATTTCTACCCAAAACAGTCGAATCCGAGTACATAAATGCGTAAATTTAATAGACAACACAAATCCAACTACCATGAAAAAGCTACTGATCGTACTCGCTCTCGCACTTTTGGCCTCGTGCAAATGCAAACAACCAGCTGATCCACAATTCACCAAAGAAGGCGCCTTAGACGGCAACTGGATGCTCGAATATGTATCGGGAGGCGATATATCCGGGCTTTATCCTGGCAATCCGCCTTCGTTGTTCATCGATTTGAAGCAAAACCGCGCTTCGGGCAAAAACGGGTGCAACAATTATTCGGGGCCGATAACCGTCGTCGGCAACAAGATCACGTTCAGCCAAAACATGATCGTGACCAAAATGGCGTGTCCCGGAAACAGTGAAAAAACGTTTATGGACGCTATCCAAAAAGTCGACGCCTATGCCATCGGCACCGACGGGAAGCTCAACCTTATTTCGGGCGATATCGCGATCATGCGCTTTGTAAAAAACTGAAAACGCCCCAATTTCCTGGAGCGCCTTCGAACTTAACTTAACTATTATTATTTGCCGTAGGCTTTAGGCCGATGTTCCGCTTCAAAACGCGTATCCGTTGGCCGAAACCACTTTCTCAGCGATCGTTTCGCGCAAAGCCACGACGTTGGGCATGTTGATGTATTTCGTGAAACGGCGTAATCCCATCATCATCACGCGTTGTTCGTCTCCTTCGGCAAACGATGCGATACCTTCTTTGCCTTTTGCGGTCACGATGTCGACGGCTTTGTACAAATACAGTTTGGCCATCGCGATTTGACCTTCGGCAGCCTGCTCACCGATTGATTTCACGAGTTTTTCGGTTCTTAGTATCGTCGATTCGGCAAGATAGATTTCGATCAGGATATCGGCCGCAGCCATAAGCAATTGCTGGTGCGAATCGAGATCGGGGCCGTATTTTTGGACCGCTCCGCCGGCCACCATCAAAAAGGTTTTCTTGAGTTTGGCGATCATTTCTTTTTCTTCCGAAAACAATTCCGAGTAATCGGGCGTATTGAAATCTGGGATTCCCATAAGTTCTTCCTGCACTTTCATCGCCGGACCAAGCAAATCGACATGTCCTTTCATCGCTTTTTTGACGAGCATTCCTACCGAAAGCATGCGGTTGATCTCGTTCGTGCCTTCGTAAATCCTCGAAATCCTCGCGTCTCTCCAGGCCGATTCCATCGGGGTATCTTCCGAAAATCCCATACCGCCGAAAATCTGGATGCCTTCGTCGGCGCAATTCTGCGCGTCTTCGGAAACCGCGACTTTGATGATCGAACATTCGATCGCGTATTCTTCGACACCTTTCAATTCGGCTTCTTGGTGGCCAGCTCCATCGGCTTCTCTTGCCGCGATCCGGTTTTGGATGTCGTGGGCCGCGCGGTATGTCGCACTTTCGCCTGCGTAACAATTCGTCGCCATTTCGGCCAATTTCGAACGGATGGCCCCGAACGACGCGATCGGCGTGTTGAACTGGACGCGTTCGTTCGCATATTTCGCCGCCTCTGTCGTGATTCTTCTTTGGGCATCGAGACAGGCCGCACCCAATTTGATACGTCCGACGTTGAGCGCGTTCATTGCTATTTTAAAGCCGTTTCCGCGTTCCGAAAGCATATTCTCGACCGGAACTTTGGTCTCGCTGAAAAACACTTGTCTCGTAGATGAAGCGCGAATTCCCAGTTTATGTTCTTCTTCGCCCAACGCAATACCGTTCGACGCATCGTTTTCGACTATAAATCCGGTAATGTTTTTATCATCTTCGATTCTGGCGAAGACGATGAAAAGTGAACAGAATCCGGCGTTCGAAATCCACATTTTTTGTCCTGTGATCGAATAATATTTTCCGTCTTCGGACAAAACCGCTTTGGTTTTCCCGGAATTTGCATCCGATCCGGCGCCTGGTTCAGTAAGGCAATACGCTCCGAACCATTCGCCTGAAGCGAGTTTGGGGACATATTTTTTCTTCTGTTCTTCAGTTCCGTAAAGCGTAATCGGCATCGTACCGATTCCCGTGTGCGCGCCGAAAGCCGTAGAAAACGAACCCGTCGCTCCCGAAATGTAGTCGCACAC
Organism: Flavobacterium agri; assembly: GCF_013401995.1. Classification (GTDB taxonomy): domain Bacteria; phylum Bacteroidota; class Bacteroidia; order Flavobacteriales; family Flavobacteriaceae; genus Flavobacterium; species Flavobacterium agri. The sequence goes on along the minus strand of NZ_JACBJI010000001.1, from coordinate 183,811 downwards.
CAAAACCGTGTCTACGAATCCCATGCCGAGGCCGCCGTATTCTTCGGGTACGGAAACGCTCAAAAAGCCCATCTCGCCGGCTTTGCGCATGGCTTCTTCGGTATAGCCGTAGTCTTTCTTTTCGAATTTCTCTTTTTGAGCCCACAGTTTCTTGTCGCAGAATTCTTTGACTGAATCTCGCATCATGCGTTGTTCTTCAGAGAAATCTTCGGGAGTGAAAATGTCTTCGGATTTTGTTTCTTTTACCAGAAACTGCCCGCCGCGGGTTACGTCTTTTTCGATTGCTGGTTCCATTTTTTTAGATAATAGATGATAGACGGATAGATAATAGACCTTCTGGTCTATGAACTAAGTCCTTTTTGAAATTCCATTGTTGCTCTTTGTAATTGTTCTATTTTATTCTCGAACTCACGAGTCAGCTCTACAGACAGATGACCTTTGAAGTTCGCTAATAAAATTTGTGTCTGTAATTCGAATGAGGAGCCCAAGGCGATGTCGAGAAAATGTCTAAACGCTTTATCCGTGCGACTCGAACCTTCGGCAATGTTTGAAGGAATTGAAATCGTACACCTGTTCATTTGGGCTGTCAATCCATATCTTTCGGAATCAGGAAAAGTACGAACGATGTCAAAAACATCTTTAGCTAAGTTCATTCCCATCATCCAGATTTTTAATTTTTTAAAATTGTGTCTTCTAAAATTTTCCATGGCGTATATAAATAAAATGTTGTCGTTACTCTAAAAAACGGTCTATCGTCTATCCGTCTATTATCTTTCGTCTTTACAAGATTTCGTAAATTCCGGCAGCGCCCTGTCCTGTACCCACGCACATCGTCACGATACCGTATTTGTCGCCGCGGCGCTTCATCTCGTCGAAAAGCTGGACCGACAATTTCGCTCCCGTACAACCCAGCGGATGGCCAAGTGCTATCGCACCTCCGTTCACGTTTACGATATCCGGATTGATTCCCAATTCGCGGATCACGGCCAAAGATTGTGACGCAAACGCCTCGTTCAATTCAAACAATTGAATATCTTCCAGTTTCATATCGGCTTGCTTCAATGCTTTCGGAATGGCTTTTACAGGACCGATTCCCATGATGCGCGGTTCGACTCCCGCAGATGCGAAACTGACCAGACGCGCAATCGGTTCAAGGTTGAGTTCTTTGACCATCTCTTCGCTCATGACCATCACGAAAGCCGCGCCGTCGCTCATCTGTGACGATGTTCCGGCAGTAACCGACCCATCGGAGGCGAACACCGGTCTCAGTTTGGCCAAAGCTTCTCGCGAGGTATCGGCTCTTGGGCCTTCGTCTTTAGCGACCGTGTAGGTTCGCGTGGCTTTTTTGCCGTTTTCGTCTACGTAATTTTCTTCGATCGTTATCGGTACAATCTGTTTGTCAAATTTTCCTTCGGCTTGGGCTTTGAGCGCTTTTTGATGCGATTGGAACCCGAATTCGTCCTGATCTTCGCGGGACACGTTGAATTGCTTGGCGACCGCTTCGGCAGTCAATCCCATATTCCAGTAATAATCCTCGTGTCCTTGTTTGGAAATCGCGTAATCGGGAACGGGTTTGAATCCGCCCATCGGGATAAAACTCATGCTTTCGGCACCGCCCGCAATGATGCAATCGGCCATTCCCGACTGGATTTTGGCCGTCGCCATCCCGATCGTTTCCAATCCTGATGCACAATAACGGTTCACGGTAACACCCGGCACGTCTACTATATCCAATCCCAAAAGCGAGATGAAACGCGCAAAATTGAGGCCTTGTTCGGCTTCGGGCATCGCGTTGCCGACCATGACGTCGTCTATGCGTTTTTTGTCGAGTTGAGGCAACTCGTTCATCATGTATTGGATCGTTTCAGCCGCAAGTTCATCGGGGCGCTTGAAACGGAACACGCCTTTAGGGGCTTTTCCGACCGCAGTTCTGTATGCTTTTACTATATATGCAGTTTTCATATTTTTTAGATAATAGATGATAGACAAATAGATGATAGACGTTGTCGTGAAAATGGAGCTGTCGTCAAACGGAAAGTCTATTATCTATCCGTCTACTATCTTTTCGTCTTAATTTCTCAACGGTTTGCCTTTCGTTAACATGAATTGGATGCGTTCCAACGTTTTTCTCTCGGTACAAAGCGACAAAAACGCTTCTCTTTCCAAATCCAGCAAGTATTGTTCGGATACTAAAGTCGGTTCGCTCAAATCGCCTCCGGCCATCACATAGGCGAGTTTATTGGCGATTTTCTTGTCGTGTTCCGAAATGAAATTCCCTGCGAGCATCGAATCCGTACCGACCATGAACATCCCGAGCGCCTGTTTTCCGAGCACTTTTATGTCTTTGCGACGGATCGGTTGCGTATAACCTGCTTCGGCCAAAATCAACGCGTGCTTTTTGGCTTCTGCAATCTGACGGTCGCGGTTCACGACGATCATATCTTTTCCTTTTTGGAGGATTCCGGTATCGAACGCTTCGTAAGCCGATGTTGACACTTTAGCCATCGCGACGGCGAGGAAATATTGCTGCAGTATGTTGAGTTCTACATCGTCTTTATGGAATTGGTCCTGGGCGCGCACCGTCATTTCTTTGGATCCGCCTCCTCCCGGAATCACACCGACTCCGAATTCGACCAATCCGATATAGGTTTCCGCCGCAGCGACGACCTTATCGGAATGCAGACACAACTCGCATCCGCCGCCGAGCGTCATGCCGTGAGGTGCCGCCACAACCGGAATCGATGAATAACGCGCGCGCATCATCGTGTCCTGGAACTGCTTGATCGCGAAATTGAGTTCGTCGTATTCCTGCTCCACGGCCATCATGAAAATCATTCCGATGTTCGCGCCGACCGAAAAATTTGCGCCTTGGTTTCCGATCACAAGCCCTTGAAAATCTTTTTCGGCCAAATCGATGGCTTTCGTGATGCCTTGGATGACTTCGCCTCCGATCGTATTCATTTTCGAATGGAATTCCAAATTGAGGATTCCGTCGCCTAAATCCTGGATCGTAGCGCCCGAATTGCCCCAGACTTTTTTATTCTCGCGGATATTATTGAGGATGATGAACGCATCTTGTCCCGGAACTTTCTTCTGTGATTTCGACGGGATATCGTAAGCGTAAGTCGCGCCATTGTTGACGGAATAGAACGTTTTGTTGCCCGAAGCGAGCATTTCGTCAACCCAGGAAGCGTAATTTAAATTCGCGGCTTTGATGAGCTCGATACCTTTTTCGACACCGACGGCATCCCAAATCTCGAACGGGCCGTTTTCCCATCCGAAACCGGCTTTCATAGCATCGTCTATCTTATATAAATCGTCTGTGATTTCAGGAATTCTGTTGGAAACGTAAGCGAACATTCCCGCGAAATTCTTGCGATAGAATTCACCGGCTTTGTCTTTTCCACCGATCAGAACCTTGAATCTGTCGATCGGTTTATCGATGGATTTCGTGAGTTCCAAAGTCGTGAACGACGCTTTTTTGTTCGGACGGTATTCCAAAGTGTCCAAATCCAAAGTCAGGATATCCTTGTCTACTTTTTTGTAGAAACCTTGTCCGGTCTTGCTTCCTAGCCATTTGTTTTCCATCATTTTAGAAACGAAATCAGGAAGTTTGAACAATTCGTGGGCTTCGTCATCCGGAACGCCTTCATACAAACCGTTGGCGACGTGTACCAAAGTGTCAAGTCCGACGACATCGACTGTTCGGAAAGTGGCCGATTTCGGGCGTCCGATAACCGGTCCGGTCAATTTGTCGACTTCTTCTACGGTCAATCCCATTTCTTTTACGAGATGGAAAAGACTTTGGATGCCGTAAATTCCGATGCGGTTTCCGATAAACGCCGGTGTGTCTTTAGCGACTACCGATGTTTTTCCGAGGAATTTCTCTCCGTATTCATTGAGGAACGACAATACTTCGGGCGAGGTTTTCGGCCCCGGAATGATCTCGAAAAGTTTCAGATAGCGCGGCGGATTGAAGAAGTGGGTTCCGCAGAAATGCTTCTGGAAATCCTCGCTTCGGCCTTCGCTCATAAAATGGATCGGGATTCCCGACGTGTTCGACGTGATCAACGTTCCCGGCTTGCGGTATTTCTCGATTTGTTCGAAAACGAGTTTTTTGATGTCGAGACGTTCGACGACTACTTCTATGATCCAGTCTGCATCCGCTATTTTGGCAAGATCGTCTGTCGTATTTCCGGTCGTGATGCGACTTGCGAATTTTTGATGATAGATCGGCGAAGGCTTAGATTTGAGTGCGTTCTGCAAATGTTCGTTGACGATGCGGTTGCGGACGGCCTTGCTGTCTAACGTCAAGCCTTTTTTGGTTTCGGCTTCGGTCAGTTCTTTGGGAACGATGTCCAAAAGCAGCACGTCGACACCGATGTTGGCAAAATGGCACGCGATTCCCGAGCCCATGATGCCCGAGCCCACGACGGCCACTTTCTTAATACTTCTTTTCATTGTTTAGTTCAGTTGTATTGAATATGTTTTTTTCCTGGATGAGTTCGTTGACCACTTCGGCGACCTCAGCAAAATGGCGCAATTTTTCATCGCCTACCTTTTGGCGCACGACCTCGTTGAATTTAAGTACGGTGTTTCTGGAGAGTTCGCGTTTCTCTCGTCCGAAATCGGTAAGGTAAATCAAAACGCCGCGTCCGTCTTCGGGATTCGGGCGTCTTTCGATAAGCCCTTTTTCTTCCATCGACTTCAAGGTACGCGTAAGACTTGTGGCTTCCATTCCCATTTTAGGGCCAAGCGCGGTAGACGGCGTTCCTTCTTCCCGATCCATACTCAAAAGCGCGAATCCGGTTGCCATCGTGGCCCCGTATTTCGCGGCTTCTTCGTTATACATACGGGAAACGGCCTGCCATGTGGCGCGTAAAATATAATCTATGGTTTTGTCTTTCATGTTTGGCGCAATCGATTGCTTTCGTCAGTACGACAATGTCCAAATATAATCAAAAATACTATGCACGCATACTAAATTATATATTTTTTTAGGTTTGATGTAGTGTTGATGTAGTCCCGAAATTCCCTAATGAAAAGAACTTTGGTAGTTTTAAAGCCTCAAACCAACACCTACACAAATGATCAAAAAGAGTATCCTGGCCGCCGTGTTTTGCCTTCCGATGGCGGCGATTTCCCAACAACAAACGTTTTGCAATCCCGTTAATATCGATTACGGATATACACCTCACGAGAGTTTTACCGAATGGGGAAAACACCGTGCGACCGCCGATCCGGTCATCGTAAATTACAAAAACGACCTGTATCTTTTCAGCACGAACCAATGGGGATATTGGCACAGCGACGATATGCTGCATTGGAAATTCCATCCGAAGCGCTTTTTACGCCCATGGAACGACACAAAAGATGAATTGTGCGCTCCCGGAGTTGGCGTCGTAGGCGATACGATGGTGGTTTTTGGAAGTACGTATACCAAGACCTTCTCGCTTTGGGGAAGCACCGATCCGAAAAACGACAAATGGTTCGTAATCAAGGATTCGCTTGCGATCGGCGGATGGGATCCCGGATTCTTTACCGATACGGACGGAAAATTCTACATGTACAACGGCAGCAGCAACCGCCATCCGGTTTTCGGGGTGGAATTGGACCGCAAGACGTTCGAGCCTATCGGAAGCCGTCGCCCGATGTATTTCCTTGAGGATTGGCGTTACGGATGGCAGCGTTTCGGTGAGAATATGGACAACACTTTTCTCGATCCTTTCATAGAAGGCGCGCACATGACCAAACACAACGGCAAATATTATTTCCAATACGGAGCGCCGGGTACGGAATTCAGCGGTTATGCCGACGGTGTAGTAGTCGGTCAGACGCCTTTGTTCGATTTGGAACCGAACGTAGTGCCGCAATCGGATCCGTTGAGTTTCAAACCAGGCGGATTCAACCGAGGCGCCGGACACGGAGCGACATTCGAAGACAAATTCGGACAATACTGGCACGTATCGACAACTGTAGTCTGCGTGAAAAACACTTGGGAACGACGCATAGGAATTTGGCCGACCGGATTCGACAAAGACGACGTGATGTGGTGCAACACCGCTTTTGGCGATTATCCGCAGTTTTTGCCCGAAGCCCGAAAAAACGGTAAAACGTTTCCGGGATGGATGTTGTTGAATTACAAAAAGCCCGTCACGGTTTCCTCAACTTTAGGAAGCTTCTTCGCCAATAATGCCAACGACGAGAACATCAAAACCTACTGGAGTGCCAAAACCGCAAACAAAGGCGAATGGATTGCGACCGATTTAGGCCAAAAAAGTACCGTCAACGCCATCCAGCTCAATTATGCCGACCAGGATGCCGAGTTCGTCGGGAAACAAACCGGAATCTATCACCAATATAAAATCTATTCGTCGGACGACGGCAAGAACTGGAAATTGCTCGTAGACAAAAGCGACAACAAGACCGACGTGCCTCACGATTACATCGAATTGGAAAAACCGATCCGGACACGTTTCATCAAACTCGAGAACATCCATATGCCAACGGGGAAATTCGCGATTTCCGGACTGCGCGTCTTCGGTAACGGAAACGGCGCAAAACCCGATAAAGTCGGGCGCTTCTTCGTTTTAAGGACCGAAAAGGACAAACGCAGCGCTTACCTCAAATGGACGCCCGTCGACAATGCGTTCGCGTACAACATCTATTACGGGACCGAACCGGACAAACTCTACAACTGCATCATGGTGCACGATTTCAACGAGTACTGGCTCAAAGTGATGGACTTGAAAAAGACGTACTATTTCACGATCGAGGCGATCAACGAGAACGGCGTCTCGGCCAAATCGGAGTTGATCAAAGCCGAATAATAAAAAATAAACAATAAGAATAAGCAATAAAAAAAGGATTGTATCGCTACAATCCTTTTTCATTTTAGGCTTATCCGTATTAAACGGTAGTGTTGGCTTTTTCCATCGCACCATTGGCGGCCTTTTCGGCACGTCCGGTCAATTCGTTGAACTTGGAGCGTACGGCATCGATTTTTTCGTGTGCGGCATCGGCCAGTTGACCGTATTTATCTGCAGCCTTGTTTTTGTAATCGTTGCCTTTATCTTTTATTTTCTTACGGGTTTCGCTTCCTTTATCGGGTGCGAAAAGGATGCCCAGCGTAGCTCCGATGGCTACTCCTGCAAACAATCCTATCAAAACTTTCTTATTCATGACGTTTGACTTTAATTGATTATTCAGTTATTCGGTTTTTGTGTTCACAGCGGTCGTCTGCCTTGGATCACGCGAAGCAATACGACGATGATCGCGATGACGAGCAAAATGTGGATCAGGTTACCGGCCACGAATCCTCCGAAATATCCGATGGCCCAAAGAATGACCAGGATGACAGCTATGGTATACAATAGATTTCCCATGATTTCTGTGTTTTTAGTTAGACTTTATTTGTTATTGAGGTTGTGTTATTTCAATTTCGATTGCACTTCTTTAGAGTGTTGCAAATGCATCTGAAGCACGGGGATTGTTTTTTGTGCCCACGCTTTTATATCGGCATCGGTTCCGTTCTTGACGTAATCCTCGAATTTTTCGATGGTTTTTTCATGTCCTTCGACCATTTTGTCGGCGTAGTCTTTATTGAAGTCGGCGGCTTTCTTTTTATTGAAATCTTCAACCGCTTTTTGTACGTCTTCGGTCGGAGCGGCAGGAAGTGTGATGTTCTTCGACGCGGCCAACCCTTTTACTTCTTCCGAAGTTTTGGAATGCTCGGTCACCATCATCGTACCCAAAGCCTTCACGTCGGCATTCGCACTCTTTTGTGCCAGTTTTCCGAGTTCGATTTCTTTCATATCGACTTCGGCAACGGCCATCAGGAATTCCGAGTCGTCTTCTTTGGCATCGTTGTCAACACCAGTAGAGTCGTTGTCGAATTTGGCTTCGTTTTGTTCTTCGGCGGCCTCTTCGGTATCGGCAGGTTCTTTTTTGTTACAGGATTGTACGCTTAGAGTGAGTCCTGCTAGAAGCAGCATCGAAACGAAGCACAATTTGTAGAAATACGCGTTTTTCATGGTTTGGGATGTTAGTTGTTATTGTTGCTAACAAAATTCCCAATTACACAGAAAATTCCTGTTACAGGATATTTCCTTATTCTTGCAATATTCCTTTATTGAAGATCATTTCACGGAGTTGCGGGAAGATAAAGCGTAAAGGTCGCGCCCTGTCCCGGCCTTCCGTCGGCGAAAATATACCCGCCGTGGCTTTCGGCCATTTTCTTGCAGATGGCGAGTCCTATTCCGGTTCCCGAATATTGTTCCTTGTCGTGAAGACGGTTGAAAAGCACGAAAATGCGGTTTTTGTATTCGGGTTCGAATCCGATGCCGTTATCCGAAAAAGCGATCTTATGGAACTTTTTACCCGCAGGTTTTTTACTGTCGGGAATTTCAGAAGCGTCCACAAGCGAATAGATGATGCCGATTTCGGGTCTCACGTTCTCGCGCGCGTATTTGATCGAATTGCTGATCAGGTTCACGAACAATTGCTCGATTTGGTAAGGCGTGACCTTTATCGTTGGGAGTTTGTCCGATACGATAAGCGCCTGTTTTTCTTCTATCGCCTGTGCCATATCGACTTTGGCGTTGTTGAGCAATTCGTTCAGGTCTGTCAGTTCGGGTCTTTTATCGTTGCGATTGAGGCGCGTATACACCAAAAGATCGTCGATGAGTTTTTGGGCGCGGTTGGCCGACGACTGGATGCGGAACAGGTACGAGCGCGAAGTCTCCGAAACGTTTTCCAAATCCTTTTCGTCTATGCGCGAAATGAACATCTGGATTTTGCGCATCGGTTCCTGCAAATCATGGCTCACGATATGGTTGAAAGACGAAAGTTCCGAATTCGTACTGCGTAACTCGTCGTTTTTCTGTTCGAGCTTGATTGTGCTGCGGTGCTGGCTCGTCACGTCGCGGTCGATGCCGATGATGATCTCGCTTCCGTTGCGCGTCTGCATTAGCTGGCTTGTCGTGCTGAAATACCGCGTTTTCTTATCGGCGCGGATTACGCGGTAATTGACCGTCATCGCACTCAGGTTGCGCGATTTGTCGAAACACTCTTCTACTTTTTTGCGGTCGGACGGATGCACGAACTTGAGAAACGTTTCCACATCGGACGGAAATCCTCCGATATCGGCCGCCAACAACCTATAACGATTGTCCGACAGCACGAGTTCCCTTTTCTTCGTGTCGTATTGCCAGTGCGCCGTCTGTCCGATGCGTTCGGCATTCTCGAAAGTACGGTTCGTGAGTTTGAGCTTTTGGTTGAGGCTGCTCAAATGCTTGAGGTTGCTTTTGAGCGTGAAGAACGTAATCACGAAAATCGCTATCGAAAAAATCACGAGGAATGAAGACGTGAACGGCGTGAACGTGATCTCGTCTTCGTGCTCGGCTTGTTGTGCCGACAGGATTACACCTTCTTTTTCGACGATGCGATTAATCTGCATCCGAATTTTGTCCATGATGAGTTTTCCTCTCCACATTTCGGCAAGGAATTCGGGATCATGGGGTTTGTATTTTTTGCCTTGGATACGACTGTCGCGGAACGCTTTGAAACGTTCGTTGATCATCCTGTACAGTTCTTCGAATTCGTCCTTGCGCTTTTTGTCGAGTCCGATTTTGCGGCTTATGGCGATCAGCGATTTGTTGATCGACACATGGCTGTAGTCATACGGCTGCAAATAACGTTCATCGCCCGTGAGAAGATAGGCGCGATTGGCCGATTCGGCGTCCTTGAGTTCAGAGAAAAGGCGTTCCAGGTCGACGCGCACATCGAGCGAATGCGTGATCGATTGCTGGGTTTCGGACATCGTCTTGATCTGCTTGAACGAAATGCTCGCGATAAAGAACAACAGGAAAACGGAAAGCACGAAGGCTACGGTCAGCAGCAATGACGGCGAAAAGTACTTCCGTAATTTCATAAGCAGGTTTTTTAGATGCTGAACAGGAACGTATCCTTGTTCAATCCTCCGGTGCGGAACTGCCAGTCGACGTTGAGTACTTCCGATAAGGTTTTCTTGAGCATATCGAAATCGCTGGGCTTGCGGATGTACACGTTCGCGCCTTTGACGAAAGCGGTTTCTATATCGCGATCGTCTCCCGAAGTGGAATAGATGGCGACGGTCATGTCTTTGAGTCTCGTGCTTTGCCTGATGGCGTCGAGACACTCGAAACCGTTCTTGCACGGCATGTTCAGATCGAGGAAAAGGATGTGCGGCAATTCATTTGAATCGTCTTCAAGGTACTCGAGAAGCTTTTCACCATCGTGCACCATGTCCACCTCGGTATCCATTTTCAGGGATTCGAGTGCGTCTTTGAAAAACAAGCGGTCGTCCTCATCATCGTCCGCAAGTAAAATCTTGGCTTTTACGGGCTTCATGGCGTGCCGAAAGAATGTTTGGTAGCGATAAATTTACGTTATTACTTTAATAATTCCTAACGTGCGCCTGCGCGTTTTTTGATGATGCGTTGGAAAGCCGTCGGCGTAAGCCCTGTCGTTTTCTTGAATTGGTTCGACAAGTGGGCGACGCTGCTGTAATTGAGTTGGTAAGAAATCTCGGTAAGCGTGAGTTCGCCTTCTATGATAAGCTGTTTGGCACGTTCGATTTTTTGTATGATGATGAAGTTCTCTATCGAAGAATACGTGACTTCCGAAAACAAATTCGAAATGTAACCGTAACTGTGGTTGAGGCGGTCGGCCAAATACGTCGAGATGTTCGTGTTCGGAAGCTTCTCTTTTTCGTAAATCATTTCGATGATGATATCCTTGGTCTTCTCGATAAGCGTGTTCTTATGGTTACTCACGATGCGGATGCCGTAGCGTTCAAGCGCCGCTTCGAGCTGTTTTTGGACGTCGGGTTGCAGGTTTCCACGGATTTCCACTTCACCCAATTCCTTGAGTTCGTACTCAATTCCGAATTCTTCTAGTTTTTCCTGCAAAATCACCTTACAGGCGAGGTTGATATCATACTTTACGTACAGCTTCATCGAGGTTGGTTTTTATGTAAATATATAGTAAAAACTGCGAAAGCTGCAAAATGTTTTGTCATATAATTTCCGTATTTTGAATCAGATTTATCCCGATTCAGATGCAAGACGAAACATCCAAAAGCACCCAATTCGACATCGAGACGATTTTCCGCGGAAGCGAAGACTGGGGTTTCCACTGGGAAATCATTTTCCGCACCGTAATCATGTACATTATCATACTCGTGGCTTTGAGCGTACTCGGCAAACGAGGCGTGAAGCAGCTTTCGGTGTTCGAACTCGTGATCATCATCGGCTTCGGATCGGCGGCCGGCGACCCGATGTTCTACAAAGACGTCGGATTGTTCAACGCGATCGTTGTTTTGGGCTGCATCATCGTCTTATACAAAATCACGACGTATCTCGTGTTCAAAAGCCGCAAGATCGAGGAACTTATCGAAGGAAAACCGATTTGTCTCGTCGACAATGGAAAGTTCGCCATTTCCAATTTCAACAAAGAGCCGTTGGGTTACGACGAGTTCTTTGCCGAAATGCGCATCAAGGGCGTTTCCCATCTCGGCCAGGTCGAAAAGGCGATCATAGAAGTTTCGGGCGAAGTGAGTTTGTATTTCTATGCCGATAAGGACGTAAAATTCGGGCTTCCGATCTTGCCCGAACTGTATGCCGAAAAACACAAATCGATTCTGTCAAAAGGCACGTACTCATGCGGTTTCTGCGGATTTACCGATGACACCGAAGCTACCGACAAACACATCTGCCCCATTTGTAAAAAAGACGAATGGGTAAAATCCATAGACAAAAAACGAATCACTTAAAGTACTTTCACCTTCCAAACCTGAAAATATCAGCGTCCTTATTCTGTTTCCCAAGCAATAAATCGGTGATGATCTTGGCTGCGACGAGACTGAACGTGATCCCGTTTCCGCCGAAACCAAGCGCGAAATAACTGTTCGGCAATTTTGGATATTCGCCTATATAGGGCAACCCGTCTTTAGTCGATCCGAACGTACCTACCCAACTGAATTCCTGCTTGAATTCCAGATCGGGAAACATTTTTCGTATATCGGACGTCAATTGTTTGGCCTTTTTCGGGAGCAATTTCTCGCGTTTTTGTTTCGAGGTGAACTCTTCATCGCGTCCGCCAACCAGAATGCGTCCGTCGGGCGTGGTTCGGAAATATAGGTAAGGATCGGCCGTATTCCAAAGCAAGGCACCGTTCTTCCAAAATTTCGGATGGTTGTATTGCTCGGAAACGATCGCATACGTAGACAACAAATCGACGATCGGCTCTTCGATGAAATTCACGACTTCGTAACCCGTCGCATAAACCAACTTTCGGCACTTCACCTTGCTGCCGTTTTCGGTCTCGAGTTCGACGCCGTTTTTATGGTGTTTGATTCTGACCACAGGACTTCGATCGTAAATCTCGGCGGGTTTGTCCTTTTTGTGCTGAAGCAGGCCGTGCGTGAACAAATATGCATCCAGTTGCGCGCCATGGTGTGAAAGGATAGCCGCGGGCGAATCGAATCCGTATTCTTTTTTTATCCTTTCGGAATCGAGAAATTCCACATTGAATCCGGCTTCATGCCTGGCTTTGAATTCCTTTTCGAGAAATTTCACGTCTTTTTTGTATGCTGCGAAATACAAGCTGTCCTTGAATTCGAAACCGGAACATTTGAGCTCGCGCGAGATTTTGCCAAGTTGCGTGATCGCCTCGTTGCACAAATGGAAGGCGCGGTCGGCATATTCCTTACCGACCATTTCGCGCAATTCGTGCAAAGGCGTATCGATTTCGTACTGAAGCAAGGCCGTACTCGCGCAAGTGCTTCCGAGCCCGATCGTGCGCGCATCCAAAGTGACGGTCTCGAATCCGGCGTTGACCAAATGATAGCGTACCAATGCGCCCGAGATTCCTCCTCCCAGAATGACGATATCGGTTTCCAGATTCTTTTCAAGTTTTGGGAAATTAAATGGCAATCCGTCTTTTACGAGCCAGAAAGGGTATCCTGATTTCAAGTTCATTTTGCGGTGTTTTACCTAAAGTTAGACAAACTTGCCGGCTCAAGTCGTTAAACACTTGTTAAGCCGAAAATTCACCTTTTTATATTCCCTAACTTTGAGAATAGACCTAAAAACAACGAATCATGAAAAAACTACTATTTTCCGTCATGGTAATCGCGTCGCTTTCCGCTTGTAAATCAGGAGGAAAAAGCGATTCCGCCGTTTCCCCATCCAAAATGATAAAAATACAGCTCGCCCAAAAAAGCGACAGTGGTGTTTCGGGAGAGGCCACGTTTACGGAAAAAGACGGAAAAGTCACGTTCACAGCTACGATGACCGGATTGAAACCAGGCGTACACGCAATCCACATCCATGAAAAAGCCGATTGTTCTGCAAACGACGCTTCATCAGCTGGCGGACACTGGAATCCGCTCAAGAAAAATCACGGAAAATGGGGCGCGGCCGAATACCATAAAGGCGATATAGGCAACTTCCCGGCCGATGAGAACGGAAACGGAACCATAACGATGACCACTTCAGAATGGTGTATCGGATGCGGCGATCCTGCAAAAGACATCATCGGAAAAGGATTGATCGTACATGAAAAAGCCGACGATTTCGTAACGCAGCCTACAGGAAATGCGGGCGGACGCGTCGCTTGTGCAGGAATCATCAAATAACGCGTAACAATTGTAAAATTCAATCGTCCTGAAATTCGGGGCGTTGTAAACGGAAACCTTGTGTTTCCGTTTTTTTTAATCTTGTTTTGAATCGTAAACCGATATTTGCGTGTGTATGCTAAAAATTTTACCCAAATCCTTCGCCTTTTTCTTGCTTGCAATCCAATATGCGGCAGCACAAATGCCCGATCTGGTCAAAACGGACGGCATCCGAAATAAAATCCACCAAGACAATGTTGGCCGGATCGTGTTTATGGCGCGCAACATCCCGATCGACAGCCTTTCCCAAAAGGATTTCCTCAAGGAGTATACGCTCACCAAAAAATCAAACCTGAACATTCGGGTTTTCCTCGCAAATTCCATCATCAATTACCAGCACAATCTTGCGCCTTCGCTTTCGGAAGAACAACTCAGGACGAGCGGCAATTACCAATTCCGGTTTTTTGTGGACGACAGGTTGATTTACAGTGAGAACATCCATTACGGCTGCGGACTGAAAAAAAGCACGACGACGACGTTTCGCGTTCCGTTGACCGATACGAGCGGTGCCGATTTCTGGTCGATCTATCTTTTTGACCGCTTCAAGGACAACGGCGGCCGGCAGGCGCTTACCGACGGCACGCATCGCTTCCGCATCGAAATGCGTCCGTACCTGAATATCGAAAACGCTTCGACACCAATTGTTGGCGACCTGATTGCAAAAGGCGAACTCGACCTGATCATACAAACGCCACCTTTGCCAAAAAACCTGATCGACGTCCAGAAAATAAAACCTTCGGCCGATTTCGAAATTGCCGCATCCGATTGCGATACCCAAAAAATAAAGGAACTCAACAGGCAGATCGCACTCGAGAATTTCCGACAGATCACGAGTATCGTCGTCGTCGTTAAAAACGGTAAGCTGTTATTGGAAGAATATTTCAATGGAGCCGACCGCAATACGCTACACGACACGCGTTCTGTGGGTAAATCGTTTACGTCAGCGTTTATGGGCATGGCCATTTCGGACGGGTTCATCAAAAACGAAAATCAGGTTCTCGGCGATTTTTACGAGTTGCGGAAATTCGCCAATTATTCGGATGAGAAGGCCAAGATTACGCTCAAAGACTTACTCACGATGAGTTCGATTTTTGACGGATCGGACCAAAACAGCGAATCGCCGGGCAACGAAGAAAACATGTATCCTACCGATAACTGGATGAAATTCGCGCTCGATTTACCCATCGATCCCAAAAAACAAAAGCAGAAACATTGGGATTATTTTACCGCCGGCGTAGTGCTTTTGGGTGATATACTCGATAAGTCCGTCGCCGATGGGCTTGAGAAATATGCCGACAAGAAACTGTTCAAACCCATGGGAATAACCGATTACAAATGGGAATACACACCTCAAAAGGTGGTGAACACGGCGGGCGGATTGCGCATGAACAGCCTCGATTTGGCCAAAATCGGGCAATTGTACCAAAATGGCGGCCTTTGGAAAGGCAAGCGCATCCTCCCAAAAAAGTGGGTGGACGCATCGCTTTCAAGTCAACTGCCGATCCCAGATCGCGATCACGAATTTTACGGATACCTGTTCTGGAACAAGACCTACAAAGTAGGCGATAAAACGTACGACGTGTTTTATTGTGCGGGAAATGGCGGTAACAAGATATTCATCTTCAAAGATTTGCCGCTTACGGTAGTCGTCACCGCGACGGCTTTCAATCGACCGTATGCGCATCCGCAGGTCGATACGATCATGCAGGAATACGTGCTTCCGGCCGTTCTCAAAAATTGAGCCTCATCCGGTTTCTTTGTCGTTTTAAAAAAAGCTTGTGGCCGACCCTATAAAGCTTAAAGCCTTTTACTAGCTTTGCCTCATGATCAACCCATCGGTACACGGCTGGATCGATAAGTATTTTCTCGAGCTCGAGCCCGGGAAGGACCAACCGACGGGTACTGCCGAAACCTTTTACCGCGAAATCCGCCATACGGGTTTTATTTACGGCCACATCATTTCACTTTACACCTCGCACAAGGTCGAAAACCATGGCTGGCTTGACGAAGAAGTGTCCAAATTGGCGTTGCTTGTGATCTTGCATCGGCTTTATGTGGAAATCCGTGAAGTCGATGACCGTGAAAAATTCATAGCCGAAACGATCGCTTTCTATAACGAAATGCATCCGAAAGGATTCAATCTGCTCAGGAAAGTGTTGCCAGGTCAGCCACCATCGCTCAAACTTGAGGAAATCATCGATGAGCGCGTGCAGACGAACGACAACATCATCAGCAAGAATTTCTCGCATATCGTGACCAATGCGCTGCTGTTCATCGATGTGATCGCGTTCCAAAAATTCCTTGAAACCGGCAGCATTCCCGATAAATACCTCAAACGGGCCGAAGAGCTCATCATCAGTGTCGTATCGCTTGCGTTGCAGACTAAAGTGCGAAAATCCCAATACGATACGCTGTTGATCCGTTTATTCGAAGCTTCGTTGCGCTTCAGCAAATTCTCACAGATTACGGTCGTGAATCCCGAAGCCATCGACGTGAGTTTTTTCGACAATCCGCTCGAGAAATACTACCTGCTCGATTTAGCCGGAATGGCGATGTGGAGCGATGGCGTCATGGAAAACGAAGAGCGTTATTTCCTGTATAAATTGGGCGAACTCATGCAATTGCCTACACCTTTCGTCGAAGACAGCATGATCGAAGTGAACGACTTCATCGTCAAGCACAAAAAAGAAATCGCGTATTTCAACTATTCGAACCCGGTGCGTCATTTTTACGACCACATGACCGAAAGCGTGGTGATTCTCATCAAACGCAACCGCAGCCGTCTGATGAAGGAAATCACACAAAGCGGCGAACTTATGAAACTGCTCGCGCTTTCGACTACACGTGACCTCGACGAAAAGGAAAAGAAAAAAATCCGTAAACAGATTCTCGACATCTGCAAGACGATTCCGTCGCTTACGATTTTCCTGCTTCCGGGCGGAAGTCTTCTGTTGCCGATCCTGATCAAATTTATTCCGCAAATGCTGCCGTCGGCGTTCAACGAGAATAGCGAAACGGAATAGTTTGCCACGAATTACATGAATTCACGAATTTCCAAAACTGATTGAAAACTTTCTTCTTCATATCTCGAACTTAATAGGAATCAACCAATACGAATTAGTGACATTAGTGCTATTCGTGGCTAAGCAGAGTCAAAATGAACTCATTTTTACAGTTGAAGATTGAAGCGAAAAATCAAGATTTTTTGTTCAGTTTTCTGGTTTTTCGAGGCGCATAGCAGCGCTACGTAACGAGGAAAACCAGAAAAATGGGCGAAAAAGATGATTTTGCAGCCAATCTTCAACTGTAAAAAGGAGTTCTAAAAAAAGAGCCGAACACTTCTGTCCGGCCCAAGGGTCACTTTTAACTACCTAGTTACTTTTTGAATTGCAACTGGTAAACGCTATCGAGATCCTTTTCAGATGTAAGCGTCACATCCAAATCGGTCACGTATCCTGAGTTGAGTCCGAAAACCCATCCGTGAAGTGTCAAATCCTGGCCGTTTCTCCAGGCAGCCTGTACGATCGACGTCTTCGCCAAATCGAAAACCTGCTCCTTGACGTTAATTTCGACAAATTTATTGAATCGTTCCTCTTCATTGACGATCGAATCCAAATAAGTGTGGTGCAAACGGTACACATCCTTGATATGACGGATCCAATTGTCGATGATTCCGATCGACTGGTTGCCCAAAGCCGCTTTCACGCCGCCGCATCCGTAGTGTCCGCATACGATCACATGCTTGACTTTCAGAACGTTGACCGAATAATCGAGCACGCTGAGCATGTTCATGTCGCTGTGGATGACCATGTTCGCGATATTCCTATGAACGAAAACTTCGCCCGGTTTAGTGCCCGTGATCTGGTTTGCGGGAACGCGGCTGTCTGAACATCCGATCCAAAGCAACGGCGGATGTTGCGCTTTTGCAAGATCATTGAAAAAATCAGGATCGGTTTTTAACGTTTCTTCTACGAACTTTTTGTTATTGTCTAGTATCTTTTTATAAAAATCTTGTTCCATTTTTTAGGATATTTTTCTGTTTGTAATTTGGTTTAAAGTTAGTCATTCCTGTCGAGAACGTCGGCGGCTTCTGCAAATTCGCTTTTGCGCAGCTGTTGGTTCTCGAATCTTTTTACGGCTTCCTCGCGATGATGCACGCTCACCTTGTTGAGGATTTCCTCTGAATTTTCAAGGTTATAGGCCTCTTTGAAACCTTTGAGGCGTAAGCGGATATTTTCGTCTACGGCACGGGTCGTCTTGAATTCGTGGATCAAATCGAGGATGTCGTGTGCGATGTAAACCGTATCCGAAGCATCGATGATCACTTTCGAATTTTCTGGGATTTCACTAAGCGTAGCCTTGATCGCCGCCTTGTTGAGGAACGAGACTTCCTGCGCAAGATCGATGTGGATCACGTCTCCGTCGGCGTATTGTTCCTTGCGGAAATTGTAGGCGCGCTTGAGGTTCCCGCGTAAGATGAAAATGACGCTGATCGCCAATCCGATGGCAACTCCTTTGAGCAAATCGGTGAACACCACGCCTATCAATGTCGCGATGAACGGGATGAACTGATATTTGCCTTGATGCCAAAAGTGCAATACCGTGGCAGGTTTCGCAAGTTTGTATCCGACAAGCAAAAGCACGGCCGCCAACGTAGCCAACGGGATCAGGTTGAGTACCATCGGGATCGAAAGTACGCAGATCAACAGCAAAACACCGTGTATCATCGTCGACATTTTCGATTTCGCACCGGCATTGTTATTGGCCGAAGTACGCACTACGACCGAAGTCATAGGCAAACCGCCGATCATACCGCTGATAAGGTTTCCGATACCTTGGGCCTTGAGTTCGTTGTTCGTGTCGGTGTAGCGTTTTTGCACGTCCATACGGTCGGCGGCTTCGATACAGAGCAAGGTTTCGATTGAAGCTACAACGGCAATCGTCGCGCCCGTAATCCAGACTTTAGAGTTTCCGATAGCCGAAAAATCCGGAAGCGTCACAAAATTGGCCAAGTCACCAATCGATTTCGGAACCGGCAGCGAAACCAAATGATCGCCCGAAATCGCGAGGCTGCTTCCCGTAGCGATAAAAATCTGATTGAGCGCAATACCCGTGATTACCGCGACCAATGCGCCCGGAACGAGTTTGAGTTTTTTGAGGAAATCGATCTTGTCCCAAGAAATCAGTATCGCCAGCGACACCAACGTGACTACGATCGATCCGAGCTGTACATAATCCAAAGCCCCGAAAATCGATGAGAACGTATTCGATCCGTCGGTTTCAACAAACGCCTGGTCGCCTTCGAAATCGGCGTCGTAACCCACGGCGTGCGGAATTTGCTTGAGGATAATGATCACGCCGATACCGGCGAGCATGCCTTCTATGACGTTGTTCGGAAAATAATTGGAAATCGTCCCGGCTTTAAGGAATCCGAGCGTGAGTTGGATCAATCCCGCGATGATGACCGAAAGCAGGAACACGTCGAAAGCACCGAAATCCGTAATCGCCGTCAATACGATAGCCGTAAGACCGGCCGCCGGACCCGAAACGCTCAAATGCGATTTACTCAAAAAACCGACGATGATACCGCCAATTACACCGGCGATGATGCCAGAAAGCGGCGGAGCGCCCGAAGCAAGCGCAATTCCCAAACACAAGGGAAGCGCCACGAGGAATACCACGAGTCCCGATGCAAAATCGGACTTGAGGTATGCAAAAATATTTGTCTTTTTTGTCATGACCTGAAATTTAATACAATGTGAGGACGAACGCACTTTGCGTCATCCGGGCTATATGTATTAAACCAGTTCTGGAGGCGGGATCAGGATACGGGCCGAAAACGAATCGACCATATCGATGGGTTTTGCCGCGACAGGTTGGATCGTTTCCTCTACCGCCACAGGCAAATGATAAGGAAAATAGCACTTGAGTTCGGCCTTGACTTCCTTATGCGCGAGCTCCTCTTCAGACATGTTGAAAATGCAGGAAGTATCGCACGATTTCTTGATCACGCTGACAATCGTCGGCGTGGAAAGGAAAAACACGAACATCAGCAAAACAAGTCTTACGATCGCTCTCATGTCGCAAAAATAGACGGTAGACATGGTTTTGCAAACGTAATCAAGATTAATTTAAAATAAATTTAACGGCTAAAACGCAAAAGCCTGAAACCGCGAATTTTGCGGTTTCAGGCCTCAAACGTTTTCGTTGATAACTTATATCGACTCTTCGAGCCACGCATTCATCATCCAAATCGTTTTTTCTTGTTCGGATATGAAGTCGGACATCATCGAATTCGTGCCTTCATCGCCGATTTCGGCGGTTTTCTTGAGGATGTCGCGCTCGATTTTGAGCAGATCCGTCAAAGAAGAAACGATCAACTGAACAGCCGTTTCATCTTTAGAAATGTTGTGCCCGATTTCGAGTTGGTTGTGCTTCAGGTAATCTTCGAAACGATGCAAAGGCGTGCCGCCGATGGTAAGCACGCGTTCGGCGATCATATCGATTTTAAGTTGGGCGTCGTTGTACAATTCCTCAAACTTCACGTGAAGATCGAAGAAACGCTTACCGCGGATGTTCCAATGGATGCCGCGTAAATTCTGGTAATAGACCTGGAAATTCGACAGTAACGTATTGAGTTCCTTGACGATCTTTTCGGATTCGGCAATCGGCAACCCTAACATATTGGTTTTCATGCTTTTAAGATTTTTATGTTTCGTACCTGAAAATTACCGCAATTTTCGATAATAAAAAATGATGGTTTCCTTATTTTTATCACAAATTTCAATAGATGACCATCACTCAATTACAATATGTACTCGCGGTTGCCGAACACAAGAACTTCACGCTTGCCGCCGAAAAGTGCTTCGTGACCCAACCCACGCTTTCGATGCAGATCCAGAAAGTCGAGGAAGAACTCGGCGTTTTGATTTTCGACCGCAGCAAAAAACCGATCCAATTGACCGACATCGGCCAGAAAATCGTGACTCAGGCCAAGAACATCGTAAACGAATCGACACGCATCAAGGATATCGTCGATCAACAGAAAGGCTTTGTGGGTGGCGAATTCCGCATTGGGATCATCCCGACGATCATGCCGACGTTGCTGCCGATGTTCCTCAATAATTTCATCAAGAAATATCCGAAAGTAAAATTGGTGATCGAAGAATTGAACACCGAGGAAATCATCACGCGTCTCAAGAACGGCCATCTCGACGCAGCGATAGCCGCCACGCCTTTGCAAGAGGAAAAACTCAAGGAAATCGTGCTCTATTACGAACCTTTCGTGGCGTATATTCCCGAAGGCCATGCGGTCGCACAAAAGAAAGAACTCGAAATATCCGATTTGAATATCGACGAGATCCTGCTGCTTCAGGACGGACACTGTTTCCGCGACGGTATCCTCAATCTTTGCAAGCGATCCGACCTTAACGAGAACGGGCATTTTACGATTGCGAGCGGCAGTTTCGAAACCCTTATCAAATTGGCCGACGAAGGTCTGGGCACCACGCTCCTACCGTATCTTCATACATTAGATCTCAAGGAATCCGACAAGAAAAAGCTGCATCATTTCGAAGATCCGAAACCTTCGCGAGAAGTGAGTCTGGTATTTCCCAAAACAGAACTCAAGATCCATATTATCGAAGCGTTGCGTTCGACGATTGCAGGCGTGATAAAAGGCGCGATCGTTTTCCAGAATGTGGAAATCATAAGCCCGCTTCCGAAGAAATAATTTAGTCCAATGTTGATCGCTCTTGGAATCGGCTTTCTGTTCGTGCTTTACAATTCCCGTAAGGCCAAGAAAAAAATCGAAGACTGGCGCAGTAAGCATTCCAAATAAAAAAGGAAGCCTTGCGGGCTTCCTTTTTTATTGGATTACGGTGAGACACGGTTTCAGTTCCGGTTTTTGGTTCGTGAAATAGTCCAACCATTTTTTTAGCATCTCGAGTTCGTAAGGCAGCAACGCTTTGAGCGCTTTCCTCAGCTCCTTTACGAACAACTTCGGGTCAAAACTTACCCGCTCGAGAACGTTTTTGGTGTAATCGTAGATCATTCGCGGCATAACGTAAGATTTAGGGTTTATCTTAGTAAGAACTTGAAGTAAAACTAGAAAACTAAATCGTTATAGCCAAAGAAAAAGTCAAAAAATAACCGACAAAGTGTTTAAAACATCGATGAAATACATTTTTTAATAAAATAAAAAAGTAAAATCCTACAAAAAAAATAATATAGAGCAATAAAAAAAGGAGCCGTTTAAGCTCCTTTAGTTTTATTTGTTAACGTAGGACAGGCAGGGTTTCAATTCGGGCTTTTCGACCGTAAATCCTACCAGCCACTCTTTTAATTGTTCGACCTCATAGGGAAGTAATACTTTTAATGCTTTTTGCAGTTCTTTAAGGAACAGTGAAGGATCAAAACTGACTCTTTCCAGAATCTCTTTTGTGTAAATAAACATGGTTCTCTTCATACTGTGTTTGAACGTTATTATTGGGTAAAACTGATTGTTGGTTCTCTCAAATGTAACTAAAAATTTCCTTTCAAATTGCAAAAGAGCTTTGTTAATTAACAATGGATTTTTCAACAATTTTGTCTTACGCCTGAATTTTAGCCATCTAAAGAATATCAAATGCTAAAAAAATCATAAAATCCAAAATTCGGAATTTTCTTATTTAACAGTGAACGACATTCTACTGTTTTACTGCCCGAAACATTTGAAAAAGGATTCTAATGTTTCGCAGCTCGAAACATTTCACGTTTTCCCGGTGGTCCGGCCAATTTCTCTACGGTAAATCCTGCTTCTGTCATGGCACGTTTTATAGGACTTCTCGCCGCATAAGTGACCAAAACGCCTTTTTGATTGAGCGCCGTGAACATTTTGGTGAAGATTTCGGTGCTCCAAAGTTCGGGCTGCACGCGATAACCGAATGCGTCGAAGTAAATAAGATCGAATTGATCGACGTCATCGATTTCATGGAAGAATTGTTTGCGCTTGGTCAATGTGAAATTTTGCGAAATAGCGATCGGTATTTCCCAATCCGATTCGTGCATTGTTGCAAACGTCGGCGAATGATCGGACGCCTTGAGTTCATCGACATAATTCATCGAAACGACTTCGGACGCTTCGATAGGATAGGCTTCCACCCCGACATAATCGATTTTGAAGTTTTTACTTTCCGATTCAAGAAACGTAATGAAGGCGTTCAATCCGGTGCCGAACCCGATTTCCAGAATAGAAACGGGCTTTCCCTCGAAAAGCGAAAGCCCGTTTTTTATGAATACGTGATACGCTTCCTGGATCGCACCGTGTTTGGAATGGTACGACTCGCCCCAATCGGGCAAATGGATCGTCGTTGAGCCGTCGGCCGTGCGGATGATCTCGCGTTTCACTATTTGATGTAAAGTTTCTTGATTCTTGTAATCGGTCCGGCGCATTTGACTTCGTGGCATTGCACGCATGCATCTACGCCGTCGTTGAAGTGCTTTTGGGCGTTTTTCGGGTCCTTATAGATCAATTCCTGCGCCTTGATGAACGCCGCCGCCTTTTCCTTGAAGAAATCGTCGTTCTCTTTCGGATCGGTCATCACCGCGCTGTGGATTTTCATGAAATGGTTCGGGAACGCGCCAATGGTATCGCCGTTCTTGATCCTTTCCTTCAAGCGGTTGTTGTCGACGTACATCTGCTCCATGAGCATCGCCATCTCAGACATCTCGTACATCTCGAACTTCTTCCCCGAAGCGGAATCTTTGGCAACGGCAACGGAATCGACAGCGCTTTGGTTATCGCTTGATTCCTTGGAACCGCATGAAACCAATAACGCACAAGCAAATGTGGCAATCAGGTAACGCATCATTCAGCCAAAAGAACGCCGTCGGCCATGAAAGCGTAAGTGATTTGCGGTTCCTTGATTTTGTCGATTTCTTCCTGCGATTTGCCGCCGTCTTTGGCGTAATGCTTCAATTCGGCAACCGAAACCTCGTCGATGTATGCCTTCCCGCTTACGATTGCGGTCGAATTATCGGCATTCAGCGGAACGAAAAACTCGTAATCCTTAAAGCGTACGAATGCGTTCTTCTTTTGCGGAAGATCCATTTTCATCCAGCACCCTTTTTTCTTGCATACGCTCGAAACCTTCGACTTGAATTTGATCTGGATCGTATCGCCTTTTTTCAAGCCTTGATATTTCTTGAGCATGGCCGCATCGGACAAAGCCTTATCGGACGTGATTTTCTTTCCGAAAGACTTATAATTCGGCTCTTGTTGTTCGGTCGTCAGGATTTCCGGGAAACGTGCGTCCGCGGTTCTCGCAGTGAAATTCACGGCTAGCAATTTGCCTTCCTTTGTCGTGATTTGCGCGACGGTGTCTTTTTTGATCGTGTCCGCGGGAGTTTCCACAGGCTGGTCCGGTGCCGGTTTACTTTCTTGCTTGCAAGCTGCAAAAGCAAGGAATACAGCCGATAACAACACTACTTTTTTCATAATATATATCGTTTGCGTTTTTTCAGTTTGGGCAAAAATAAACAGTTTTTCGAACAAGCCGCTATAATTTAACGGGTTAATGCGAATGCCCGCCGTTTCGGGTCAAACCATGTTCATAAACGTTTATAAATATTTGGATGCCCATTTTTTATGATTTCGATTTTTAGTATTTTAGCCCGCTGACGATGGTGTCAACAAAAAAATCTGGATTTTATTTTCAACACTCTGAAATTCAGTGGATTGAATTTTAAAATCCGTTCAAAACCAAAACGGAATGAGCATAAAT
Organism: Flavobacterium agri; assembly: GCF_013401995.1. GTDB lineage: Bacteria > Bacteroidota > Bacteroidia > Flavobacteriales > Flavobacteriaceae > Flavobacterium > Flavobacterium agri. The sequence goes on along the minus strand of NZ_JACBJI010000001.1, from coordinate 159,331 downwards.
ACCGCGAACGAAATCGATATAGTTAAGGCTTCTTCTTCTAAAATCGATACCGTAGACTTCGAGAACCTGGTTTTCGGGAATATTTTTTCCGACCACATGCTGACCTGCGATTTTCGCAACGGCGCGTGGGAAAAGCCCGTCATAAAACCGTACGAGCCTTTCCTACTCGATCCTTCGGCTAAGGTTTTCCATTACGGACAGGCGATTTTTGAAGGCATGAAAGCCTATAAACACGAAGACGAAAGCGTTTGGTTGTTCCGCCCCGACCAGAATTGGGACCGTTTCAACAAATCGGCGGAGCGTTTGGCCATGCCCGAAATCCCGTCTTCGATCTTCATCGACGGGATGAAACAACTCATCGATTTGGAGCGCAATTGGGTCAAAAAAGGAAAAGGAAATACGCTTTACATACGTCCGTTCATGATCGCGATCGGTTCCGGAGTCGTGGCCGCGCCTTCTACACAATACCGTTTCATGATCATCCTTTCGCCTGCAAAATCGTATTATCAGGGAGAAGTGAAAGTCATCATCGCCGACCATTACAGTCGTGCGGCGAACGGTGGAATCGGAGCGGCAAAAGCGGCGGGTAATTATTCGGCACAGTTCTATCCGACAAAACTCGCCAACGAAAAAGGTTTCCAGCAAATCATCTGGACGGATGACGCCACGCACACGAAATTGGAAGAAGCCGGAACGATGAACGTGTTCTTCCGCATCAACGATACGCTTTACACGGCACCGACGAGTGAAAGGATTCTAGACGGCGTCACGCGAAAAAGTTTGATCGAAATCGCGAAAAAACAAGGAATCGACGTAGACGTGCGTTCGGTTTTGGTTTCGGAACTTGTCGATGCTGCCAAAAACGGTTCGCTCAAAGAAGTTTTCGGAGCCGGAACGGCCGCGGTAGTCAATCCTATTGTCGGATTCAGTTATGACGATACGTATTACGAACTTCCGAAAGTCGAAAACTCGTTCGCTTCTCAACTCAAGGAAAAATTGACCAACCTTCAATATGGTTTGGAAACTGATGATTTCGGATGGATGGTGAAAGTTTGATCTATTCTTTATTGCTATTTTTTTATTTCCTATAAAAAAATCCCGGTCAAAACCGGGATTTTCATTTTGTGTTCTATCAGCAATAAATAATGTCAATAATCAATATGCTATATTTTCGAGGATTTTCGAAAAATCGGGTTTGAAATAATTCGGGCCTTTCATCACTTTCCCGTCTTCGCGATAGATCGGTTTTCCGTCTTCACCCAATTTGCTCATGTTACTGCGCTGGATTTCGTCGAAAACTTCCTCAATTTTATGTTGAAGGCCGTGTTCGATGATCGTTCCGCACAAAATATAGAGCATGTCGCCCAAAGCGTCGGCGATTTCGACAACATCGTCGTTCTGGACGGCTTCCAAATATTCCTCATTTTCTTCTTTCATCAGATTGAAGCGCAGCATGTTCTTGCTTTCGCCCAAATCACCGCGTGGCGATTCGGCATATCCGAGCCCGAAAGCCGTGTGGAATTCCTTGACTGAATTGAGTTGTTTCTGCATGGTCGTAACGTTTAATTTCAAGTGCAAAATAGGTCGTTACTGCTTTGCTTTGGCTACATTTGCGACAAATTTATACACAATGTTTTCAAGAGGTCAACTCATTTTCGCAGGGCTTTTTTTAGTGTGCTTCATCATCGCCGCGATCGTTATGTACAGAAGGGACGCCGCGCTTCACAATAAGATGTACAAAGGCAGTTACCGTGTATTGATCGTATTCTTGCTGTTCGTCGCCGCTTTGTTCGCGATCAAATATTACCTCAAGCATTAATTGTTGGCGTAAAGCCAAATCGGTTTTTGTTTTGGAATCGGTTTCATAACTTTAACCCACAATCTACGACCTGCCTTTCCTATGCGGATACTCAAATATATTTTCCTGCTCATCGTACTCGCTTTAGTGGGTGTGACCGTTTTCGTCGCGACCCAGAAAGGTAATTACGAGATCGTTTCTTCGCGCGTCGTGAAATCGCCGCGTTCCGTCGTCTATGGTTATGTGAACGATTTCAGGAACTGGGAAAATTTCATCGCCTGGGCAAAAGACGACGCTTCGGCTAAATTCACCTTTCCGGCGGTCACTTCGGGAAAAGGCGGTTCGGCTTCATGGAAATCGGGCGACGGAGAAGGAAAAATAGCCACTTATTTCGCAAAAGACAACGACAGTTTGTTCCAGAAGATGGAATTCAACGGTTCGCCATCGGAAATCTCATGGAAATTCGAAGATGTGGTCGGCGGCACCAAAGTCACCTGGAAAACCAAAGGAAAAGTCAACTTCTGGTACAAAGTGCAATCGGTGGCAAAAGGCGGGCTCGAGCGGATGTTGGGCGCGATGAACGAGCAAAGCCTTGCCAATCTCGACAAGACGCTGGTTTACGAAGTCAACACCTATTCGATTTCAGAAAACGGAACGGTGTACAAAAGCGGCTCGAAATTCCTGAAAAAGACCATTTTAAGCACGATCGCGAACGCTCCGAAAAACATGCGCATCATGCTTTCGAAAATGCAGTTCTTCTTTCGCAAAAACGACATTTCGGCTTACGGAAAACCTTTTATCCTTTATCATTCGTACGATACGGCAAACGGATTGACGCGCTTTTCGGTATGTATGCCGGTAAAGGACGAAATCAGGACGGCTCCCGGAAGCGACATTTCATTCGGGGAATTCGATGCGATGAAGTCGATCAAAGTCACGCTCAACGGCGATTATTCGCACCGACCCGAGGCTTGGCAACGCGCTTCGGATTATATTTCGAAAGCCAAACTCGAACGCGATCCGAACATTCGTGTGATCGAAGTGCTCAACAAAAACATAGAAGACACGAAAAGCCCGTCAAAATGGGTAACGCACATCTATTTTCCGATACGATCGATCGCGCAGCCACCGAAACCGGCCGTCACGCGACAACCCGTCGAGCCAAAACCTGCCGAAAACAGCACGGACGAATTCTCGATCCAGTGATGCTGTTTTTTACATCCGACCGCGATTAAACCTTCGCCCAAAATCCTATTCTAACCCACAAATCGCTAAATTGGAAGAACAGGAGTTCATAAAACGATTGCTCGACCCGAAGACGCAAAACGAGGCGTTCCGGCAGCTTATGCATGAGTATAAGCGTCCGTTGTACAGCCATATCCGAAGCATCGTGATCGATCACGACGATGCCGACGACGTGTTGCAGAACACATTCGTGAAGGTTTTCCAGTTCCTTTCGGGGTTCAAGGGCGAAAGCAAATTGTTTTCGTGGATGTACCGCATCGCGACCAACGAAGCCATCACTTTTTTGAACCAGAAAGCGCGTAAAAGCGGTATCGGCAGCGAGGCTTTGCAATCGAAAATGGTCGAGAACCTGCAGGCCGACATCCATTACGACGGATCCGAAATCGAACTCAAACTCCAGAAAGCGGTCGCCTTATTGCCCGAAAAACAGCAATTGGTGTTCAAGATGAAATATTACCAGGAAATGAAATACGAAGACATCTCGGATGTACTCGGCACCTCGGTAGGCGCGCTCAAAGCGTCCTATCACCATGCGGTCAAGAAAATAGAAGAATACGTAAAGGGAAATTAAACCCTGTGTAAAATTAAAAGTCAAATGCATATGAACTCATTCGATTTAGAGAACGGACCTCGCCACGACAGCGGCTTCAAAACGCCCGACGGTTATTTCGACGGATTGGAAGACCAAGTCATGGCGCGACTTATGGCAACGGAACCCAAAGTGATTCCGCTTTTTACACGCCATCGCAAAACCATTTACGCGGTCGCCGCTATTCTGGTGCTCGCATTGATGATCCCGTTGTACAATTTGCTCACCAAACCATCCGAAAATATAGAAGACGCGGCGCTTGAGCATTATCTTGCGTACGAATCGGGACTCAACCAATTCGATTTGCTTACGGTTCTCGAGCCTGAAGATATCCAGAAATTACAGGAACAAAGCGAATTGCCGGTTTCGGATGAAGCCATAGAATACCAACTTTACGGAAACAACATCGAACACATCATAACAGAATAAGACGATATGAAAACGAAAAACATCTTAACGCTTTTGCTCGTCCTGATTTCGTATGGCATTTTTGCACAAGGCGGAGGACTTTTGAAGGAGAAGAAAGAGCAGATCAAAACACTTAAAGTGGCGTTCATCACCGAACAGCTTCAGCTGACGTCGGATGAAGCCGAAAAATTTTGGCCGATCTACAATGCCTTCGACGACAAACAATTCGAACTCCGCAAGGAAAAAATGGGCGCTTTCCGCAAACGCATGGACGACGGAGCCATCGAAAAAATGAGCGAAAAAGAAGCTTCGGCGCTGCTCGCACAAATGGAAAGCACCGAAGCCGAACTCTATCAGTTGAAGAAAAAGCTGATATCAGATTTGAAACCGGTAATCGGTCCGTTAAAAATCATCAAACTCAAAAAAGCCGAGGAAGACTTCAATAAAAAACTGTTGCAGCAATACAGAAAGAAACGCGATTAAAAACCAAGCAAACAAAAGGAGTCTTATTTAGGCTCCTTATTTTTTGAAACGGATGCGGACTATTTTGCCTTTTCCTGCAGCAAAAGCAGTGCTGTCGTCTTTGAAGCGTATCGTGAAAAGCGAATAATCGTTGTGCAGTTGCTTCCACTCCTTTCCGCCATCGGCCGAATAATATAAACCCGAAGCGCCGACGCTTGCGATTCCCAAGCCTTTCGAATGCGGAACATATTGTACGCAGGAAGCATATCCGAACGCTTTGTTCTCGGCGATCAATTCCCAGGTTTTGCCACCGTCATGCGTGACGGCCTTGTTTTCCTGGTTGCGGTTCTGGCGTTCGTAATCGCCACCGGCTGCGATTCCGGTTTTGGCATCGTAGAAATCGGCGGTGAAAATTCCGGTCATCGATTTACCGCTGACGATCGGCGTATCGTAAATCGACCAACTTTTGCCTTTATCGGGCGAAAACAGCACACGCGCTTTTTTTCCGCCGGTTGCGATCCAGGTATTCGTCCCTTTTACGATGACGTTCGTGTTCGAGGCGGCAAAAGCGGCTTCTCCTTCTTCGGTTTTCGGCAATTTGGAACACGGGATTTTCTCCCATGAATTTCCGGCATCCCTTGTAATGAGCACACTCAGGCAATTTTCGACGGGATCGCCCATCGCAATGCCTTCCGACTCGTTCCAGAAGCGCATGCTGTCGTAAAAAATCTTTTTGTTGGGATCGTTGTGCACGACTTCGGCATTTCCTGAAGTTTTATCAACCCTGAGCAAAAATGCAGGGCTTCCGGCGTTGAGCAGAAAAATGTTTTTGGATGTGGATGCGATGCTGCGGAATTCGAGCGTATCCGGAGAAAACGACTTCGATACGTTCTTTTTGGTTTCGAGGTCGTAATAACCGTAACGCGAACGGTCGGCTCCGTACCAGATTTTATTCCCGTCGATAAGGATCGCGCGGCTCGAAAAGTTTCCGGCGAACAAAGTGTCGATTTGGACCTTCGTGTATTGGACTGCGGTCGAACGGTTTGTGTTTCCTGCAAAAAACAAGAACATTAGCCAAAATGCTGTAAGATATTTCATATTGGAATGGGGTAACTTTCGTACCTAAAGTTAGTCAAAAAATCGGGTTGCGGAACAGGTAGCATTTTTTTGGCACAGTGTTTGGATTTCCGCTTCCCGAATTCAGAAACCAAAAAATTCACCCGATCATGAAAACCAAAATAATATACTCGTTTTTATCCCTGTTCGTCGCAGCAGGGGCATTCGCCCAAGACCGGACCACGGTTACGGCAACCAATTATGACGTGAGCGACAACCTCGATCTTAAAGCCGTGGCTTCCATTTTTGGGGACTCGCGCAACCTTGAGGATTTCGAGCAACGCCTTAACGATCCGGACGCCCAGATTTCGAACCTCGATTTGAACAACGACAACGAGGTCGACTACATCCGCGTGATAGAATCGACTCAGGACAACACGAGACTTGTGATCCTTCAGGCCGTTTTGGACCGCGATGTTTATCAGGACGTAGCGACGATCGAAGTCGAAAGACGAGGAAACGACGTTCAGGTCCAAGTGGTCGGTGATGTGTATATGTACGGTCCGAACTACATTTACGAGCCGGTTTATGTGGCCCGACCTGTATTCTTTGACTTTTGGTGGACCGTCGGTTATCGTCCTTACGTATCGACTTGGTATTGGGGATATTACCCACACTACTGGCATGTTTGGCATCCGATGCCTATCTACCGTTACAGAAACCATGTGCATGTTCACATCAACGTACACAACCATTACAATTACGTGAATGTAAGACGTAGCCGTACCGCGGCAGCCATGTACAGTGGACGTCGTTCGGACGCTTACGCAAGACGTTATCCGGAACGTTCGTTCAACCAACGTCACGCCAATGTCGCCAACCGTCACGAACTCGACAAGACACGCAGACTTGACCGAGGCACACGCAACGAAGGCATAAGAGGCAACAACGCTACGAGAACCGAAGCTACACGCGGCACAAGAACCGAAGGAACACGTGCCACACGAAATGAAGGAGGCAGAAGCACACGCAGCAACGAATCGGGAACTGTAAGAAATGCGACACGTGATTATCCGACGCGTTCCAACCCGAACGGCGGACGTGAAGGTTCGGTAAGAAACGCCACACGTGACAATACATCTGTGCGCAACCGCGAATCGAATGAAGTAAGGACACGTGACAACGCTGGCCAGAGAAGCGAAACCAGAAGCACATCGACACCGCGTTCGGTAACCCGCGACAATCAGCCGAACCGCGCGGAACGCAACGAAACACCAAGAATGGAACGCTCGCAACCGCAACGCGAATCGGCACCAAGAGCAGAACGACAAGCAGTACCAAGAATGGAACGACAGTCGGCTCCACGAATGGAAAGACAATCTGCTCCGCGAGTAGAGCGTCAATCCGCTCCAAGAGTGGAACGTCAATCTGCCCCAAGAATGGAACAACCCCGTGGAAACGGCGGCGGCGACAGAGGCCACGGCGGCGGACGAGGACGCGACTAAATTCACAACCCTAATATATTTGGCGGAAGCATCACCAAACCGGTGGTGCTTCCGTTTTTTGAGACTGTTAAAAATAACGCCGCACTATTAGTTGTAATCTGTTTAATAATCATAACTTTGCCCCTTTATGTTTTGACGAAATCATGAGTGCACAACACCACGGCCTTCACAACAAACTAACGTTCGCGGGCCTTTTGATTACCCTAGGCATCATTTACGGTGACATCGGAACTTCTCCACTTTACGTAATGAAAGCCATCATAGGTGAGCACGCCATCAACAGGGATATTGTCCTGGGCGGAATTTCCTGCATCTTCTGGACGCTCACTTTACAAACCACCTTAAAATACGTCATCATTACCTTGAGTGCCGATAACCACGGCGAAGGCGGGATTTTTGCGCTTTACGCATTGGTGAAACGCACTAAAGTCAAATGGCTTATCGTTCCGGCTATCATTGGTGGATCTGCGCTTTTGGCCGACGGGATCATCACGCCTCCGATTTCGGTTTCATCTGCGGTCGAAGGAATCCGTACATTCTATCCGGGGTTGAATACCGTTCCGATCGTAATCGGGATTTTGGTCATACTTTTCATCATACAACAATTCGGAACCAAGCTCGTAGGCAAGTTTTTCGCGCCTATGATGCTGATTTGGTTCGGGATGCTCGGCGTTTTGGGTATTATACAAATCGTGGGCAACTTCGAGGTTTTCAAAGCCTTGAACCCGTATTATGCGTATGAATTGTTGATGATTCATCCCGACGGGTTTTACGTGCTCGGATTCGTATTCCTATGTACGACGGGTGCCGAGGCGTTGTATTCCGACATGGGTCACTGCGGCCGTAAAAACATCCGCATCAGCTGGATTTTCGTAAAAGCTACATTGGTCCTGAACTATTTCGGACAGGCTGCTTACCTGATCCAACACGAAGGACAGACACTTCAGGCTTTGGGCGGCGATTTCGGAAACCCGTTCTATCTCGTGATGGCCGACTGGTTCAAGCCGTTTGGAATCGTAATCGCGACTATGGCTGCGGTTATTGCGTCGCAAGCGTTGATCAGCGGTTCGTTCACGCTCATCAACGAGGCCATGCGTTTGAGTTTCTGGCCTAAAGTGAAAATCAAGTATCCGACCGAACTCAAAGGACAGCTTTACATCCCGTCGATAAACTGGTTGTTGCTTTTCGGATGTATCGGCGTCGTGCTTCACTTCAAGGAATCGAAAAACATGGAGGCGGCTTATGGTTTGGCAATCGTACTGTGTATGATCATGACCACAATCCTTTTGAACTATTACATGATCATGAAGCGCCTGCCGTGGTACATTTTCTCTCCAATCATCACGATTTATCTCGCAATCGAAGGCGGATTCCTGGTCGCGAACCTCGACAAATTCCCACACGGAGGTTATGTCTCTCTTTTCATCACCTGTATTTTGATCGGCGTGATGGCCACCTGGAACAAAGCCAAGAAAATCTCGAAGAACTATACGAAATTCGTCAAGATCGAAGAATACAAGAAAGTTTTGGCCGAACTCAGCGTCGACCTATCAATCCCGAAATACGCCACGCACCTGGTTTATATGACCAATGCGAACCGCACCGACGAAATCGAGGAAAAAGTGATGATCTCGATTTTGCAGAAACGTCCGAAGCGCGCCGACATTTACTGGCTTGTGCACGTAAACATCCTCAACGAACCGTACAAACGCGAATATAAAGTTACCGAAATCATCAAGGACGATCTGTTCCGCATCGATTTCAACCTCGGATTCCGCGAACCGACGCGCATCTCGATGATGTTCAAGGAAGTGTTGCGCGACATGGTACAAAAAGGCGAAGTGGACGTGACGAGCCGTTACGAATCATTGAACCGGAACAACATCGTGGGCGATTTCAAATTCGTGCTTTCAGAAAAATTCCTGTCGAACGAAAGCGATCTGGGCTTCGACGAGAAAGTCATCATGAACACCTATTTCGCAATGAAGAAGTTCAGTTTGTCTGAAGAGAAAGCGTTCGGACTCGACAGCAGTTCGGTAAAAGTCGAGAAATTCCCGCTTTTGCTGCATCCGCCTGAAAAGATGGAACTTACCCGCGTCTACAAAAACAAAGAATAACATTCCCAAATAGCTAAAAATTCCCTAAACGCACATTTAGGGATTTTTTTGCGATACCTTTGCCCCTCAATTTTCGAAAATGAGACTACACCGAAACCTGGTTTACACGACAATCGATTCCCTGAACGCGATCTTCAACGAAGGCGAGTACGCCGATAAGGTCGTAGCCCGCGCACTCAAGAAAGACAAGCGTTGGGGAAGCGCCGACCGCAAGTTCGTAGCCGAAACCATATACGAGATCGTGCGATGGAAAAGGCTTTACGCCGAAATCGCCGAAGTGAAAGAACCGTTCGACCGCGATAACTTGTGGCGTGTTTTTGCCGTTTGGGCTGTACTTCGCGGCTATACGATTCCAGACTGGACGCAATTGCAAGGCACACCGGAGCGCAAGATAAAAGGCCGTTTCGACGAACTTTCCAAAAACCGCAGGCTCAAGGAATCCATTCCCGATTGGATGGACGAATTGGGCGTGAAAGAACTCGGTGAAGAAAAATGGGCGAAAGAAATCCATGCCCAGAACCAACCCGCAAAAGTGATCCTGCGCGTCAATACGCTCAAGACGACGAAGGAAAAACTACGCGCCATCCTCATGGATCTCAACATAGAGACCGAATACCTTAAAGACCAGGCCGATGCTTTGGTTTTGAAAGAACGCGCCAATGTGTTCCTTACGGATGCTTTCAAACAAGGTCTTTTCGAGGTTCAGGACGCCAGTTCTCAGTTGGTCGCGCCCCTACTCGACGTCAAACCCGGAATGCGCGTCGTTGATGCGTGTGCCGGAGCCGGAGGAAAAACGCTGCATTTGGCGTCTCTGATGGAAAACAAAGGCCAGCTTATCGCGATGGACCTTTACGAAAGCAAACTCAAGCAATTGAAACTTCGCGCCAAACGCAACAGCGCATTCAATATCGAATACCGCATCATCGATTCGACGAAAGTCATCAAAAAGCTACAGGAAAAGGCAGACCGCGTGTTGATTGATGCGCCTTGCAGCGGACTTGGCGTACTCAAAAGGAATCCCGACGCGAAGTGGAAACTACAACCGGAATTCATCGACAACATCCGCAAAGTGCAATCTGAAGTGCTCGAAAGCTACTCGCGAATGGTAAAACCCGGAGGAAAGTTGGTATACGCGACCTGTTCGGTGTTACCATCTGAAAATCAAGATCAAATTAAGCGTTTCTTAACGACGGACGCGGGCAAAAACTTTACCTTTGTGAAAGACGAGAAAATCCTGGCCTCAGAATCGGGATTCGACGGGTTTTATATGGCATTATTAGAAAGAAAACAATAAGATTCCCTTATGAAAAAACTTTACGTTTTAATTGCGGTCGCGATTGCCTCGGTTTCGTTCGCACAAGACGGAGCGCCCGCTTCTCCTTATTACAACGGCTTCAACTGGTCGCTTACGGGAACCGCGTTGAAAAATGCGCTCGCGACGCTGACCCAAAACAAACATACGAACAACCTTACGTATTCTGAGGTTTGGGACGCGTTGAAACACACCGATCTCGATCCGGCGAATTCGAGCAACGTGCTTTTGCTTTACGGATGGGAAAATGGCACAGATGCTAACGTGACCAATGATCGTTCCCGCAATAAGGAAAACAACGGCGGCAATAACGGCCAATGGAACCGCGAGCACACGTTCGCACAGGCTTTGGGTGACCCTGATTTGGGACAAACCGGTCCAGGTGCCGATGCACACCACCTTCGCGCCTGCGACGTACAGCGCAACGGCTCACGCGGAAACCTAAAATTCGCGGCTGGATCGGGAACTGCTTCCGGTGCGGCCGGTGGCGGTTGGTATCCGGGTGACGAATGGAAAGGCGACGTGGCACGCATGGTCATGTATATGTATTTGCACTATGGCACGCAATGCTTGCCGACCTTTGTGGGGTTGGGCGCAACTGCTACGACCGACGCCAATCTTCCGCAGATTTTCCTGCAATGGAATGCAGACGATCCGGTTTCACAATACGAGGATAACCGCAATACGTATTTGGGAACGACAGCCAATCCGTATGGACAAGGCAACCGCAATCCGTTTATCGACAATCCGTATCTGGCAACCGTAATTTGGGGCGGACCTGTAGCGCAGAACCGCTGGCCGGGATTGAGTACTGTCGATTTCGAATGGGCTTCGACCGTTTCGGTATATCCGAATCCGTCACACGATCACATCAATATCAGCAGCGATCGCGACCTTAAGGAAATCGAAGTCGTTTCGGTAAACGGTCAAATCGTACTTAAAATCGAAAATCCGATATTCGTCGACCACAATTACAGCATAGACAATTTGCCGCAAGGATTCTACCTGGTCAAGCTGTCGACCGAAAACCAGTCGATGGTCAAGAAAATCATCGTGAATTGATCACGCTTTAAAAGAAAACATTCAAGCCTCTGGAAACAGGGGCTTTTCTTTTTATGCCCTCTTCCATTTCTGCCACTGCTACTGCTACTACTGCCTTCCCATCTCTACATCAAACCCACATCCAAAAGTTAAAATTTCTGCATCTATCACATTTCCACTTACATTTGCCGTCCAAAATAAATTTAATGAGAACATTTTTACGCTTTGCGATCCTTCTTACAGGACTTAGCGCCTTTGCACAAATCCCGGCCGGATATTACAATGCCGCGACAGGTACGGGCTACACACTCAAAACGCAGTTGTACAACATCATCAAGAACCACACGGTAAAAAGCTATAACATGCTTTATACGTGTTACCAGACATCCGATCGCGATTACTTTTACGAAAATGACGGTACGATTCTCGACATTTATTCGGAAAAACCAAACGGACCTGATTCATATACGTATTCCGCTACCAATACTGGCGATCGTTGCGGAAATTACAATTCCGAAGGCGATTGCTTCAACCGCGAGCATTTGATGCCACAAAGTGTATTCAACGAAGATTCGCCGATGGTTTCCGATCCGCACCATATTCTTCCTACCGACGGAAAAGTAAACGGCATGCGAAGCAATTATGCATTTGGAGTCGTCAACAACCCTACTTGGACGTCTACAAACGGCTCGAAATTAGGAAACAATTCCACGGCAGGTTATTCGGGAATCGTATTCGAACCTATAAATGAATTCAAAGGCGATGTGGCCCGTTGCCTGCTTTACTTCGCCGTGCGTTACCAAAATACCGTAGGCGGTTACAGCCATGCGATGCTCAACGGCACGAGCGATCAGGTTTTTAGCAATTGGTTCCTCAACATTTTGCTTACTTGGCACCAACAAGATCCGGTAAGTGCGCGCGAGATTGCGAGAAACAATGCGATTTATGCGTACCAAAACAACAGAAACCCTTTTATCGACCATCCGGAATACGCTTGTATGATTTGGTCTGCAGCCTGTGCTTTAGGCAATGAGGAATTCGCTATGGACAAGATTTCCGTTCATCCGAACCCGAGCAACGACGGGCGTTTTTACATCACGTCTGAAATTGCGTTGGATGCGATCGAAATCTACAACGTCAACGGACAAGTAATCCGAAACATTGAAAAACCGGTTTTCGAGAACGATACGTTCACCGTGAGCGATTTGCCTTCGGGATTCTATCTGGTTCGCGCTTCTCTCGACAACAAATCGACTACGAAAAAGTTGATCGTGAATTAAAATTCACTTGGAAATCCGATTTTCCGAAACCCATAAAAAAATCCCGGCCACTGCGACCGGGATTTTTTATTTGCTATTCTCGATGTATCAATTGTTCATCGATACCAGGAATTCTTCGTTGTTTCTTGTTTTCTTGAATCTGTCGTTGATGAAGTCCATGGCTTCTACCGGATTCATGTCGCTCAGGTATTTGCGCATGATCCACATTCTTTGCAACGTCGAGTCGTCGAGCAACAGATCGTCGCGACGCGTACTCGAAGACATCAAATCGATCGCCGGGAAAATGCGCTTGTTCGCGATTTTGCGGTCGAGCTGCAATTCCATGTTGCCCGTTCCCTTGAATTCCTCGAAGATGACCTCGTCCATTTTGGAACCGGTTTCGGTAAGTGCCGTAGCGATGATACTCAAAGAACCGCCGTTTTCCACGTTACGCGCCGCTCCGAAGAAACGTTTCGGCTTTTGCAACGCATTGGCGTCCACGCCTCCCGAGAGTACCTTTCCTGACGCAGGTTGAACCGTATTGTAAGCACGTGCAAGACGTGTGATCGAATCCAAAAGGATGACCACATCGTGTCCGCATTCTACCAAACGCTTGGCTTTTTCAAGTACGATGTTCGCGATTTTGACGTGTTCCTGAGGCTCGCGGTCGAACGTAGAGGCAATGACTTCTCCACGTACGCTGCGTTGCATGTCGGTAACTTCTTCAGGTCGTTCATCGATAAGCAAGACCAAAAGATAGGCCTCGGGATGGTTCGCCGCAATCGCGTTCGCTACATCCTTGAGTAACATCGTCTTACCTGTTTTCGGCTGAGCGACGATCATACCGCGTTGTCCTTTTCCGATTGGCGAAAACAAATCGATGATTCGCGTAGAAATCGTACTTTGTTTTTCGGCGAGTTTGAATTTTTCGGTCGGAAAAACCGGAGTCAAATGCTCGAAAGAGATTCTGTCTCGAACGATTTGCGGATCGTGTCCGTTGATTTTCAATACACGCACGAGCGGGAAGAACTTCTCGCCTTCTTTCGGCGGACGCACGACTCCTTTTACGGTATCGCCCGTTTTCAATCCGAAAAGGCGGATTTGCGAAGTCGACAGGTAAATATCGTCCGGAGACGCGAGATAGTTGTAATCGGAAGAACGAAGGAAACCGTATCCGTCGGGCATCATTTCGAGCACGCCTTCGCTTTCGATGATTCCGTCGAATTCGTAATCGGCATCGCGGAAATTCTGGGTTTTCTTGTCTTTGTATTTTTGGTTGTGGCCTTGTTGCTGGAAATTTCCGTTCTGGTTATTCCCATTTTGGTTGTTTCCGCCATTTTGATTACCGTTCTGGTAATTCTGGTTTTTTTGGTGGTGCTGGTGTTTGTGCTGAGGCTTTTCCTGTGTCGGTTCGGCCGCTACGGCAGTTTCTGTTGGTTCTTCAGCTTTATACTCCGTTGGTGCAGGAGTTTGGACATTGTCACGGGATTTGTCGAAATTGCCTGGTTTGCGGCCTCTTTTGCCTTGCTGAAAATCGTTCTTTTGGAATTTTTCCTTGGCGACCGGTTCGGTGAAAGCCATTTCTGTTTGCGCTTCCGCTTGAGGTTCCGAAACTTCTTGCGGCCTTTCCGGCTTGATCCTGGCGCGTTTTTGCTTGTCTTGTTTAGCGTTTGAAGGCGATTCGGAAGGATTCGCGGCTTCGTGGTCTATAATCTGGTAAATAAGAGCATCTTTTTTTACCCCGGCGAATTTAATTTTTCGCGCTTTGGCGAGATCCTGAAGCTCAGGAAGCTTCATCTCTTTTAACGAAGAAATATCTAACATGAATGAAAGATGGGGATTAAGTGGAAATGGAAATGCAATAAAAAATGGGTGGTGATTTAACGAGCCGTTGTTGAAGTACTTACGGCTATCTGATGCAATATTACGAATAAAAATGTTTTTTCCAATAGCAATTATCAAAAAGAAAAATTATTTTTGCGGGACTAAAAATGTCCGGATGCTCCAGCGAATCCAAACCGTATATTTGATTTTGGCTTTTGTGGTGAGCGGCGTGTTGCCGTTCATGTTCCCGCTTTGGACCGAGAATTCAAAGGCGGTTTACTTTATGCAGTCGTCTTTGTATGCGATCTTTTTCGGATTGAGTACGACACTTGCGTTGCTGGCTATCCTCACGTTCAAGAAAAGACAACAACAGTTTGTGATCAACAGGCTGAACATGATATTAAATTTAATTTTGTTAGGATTATTCCTGTACCACTCGCTAAATTTATCTGGAGGCGCCAACGTGCCTGAGAAAGGTATTGGGATGTTTCTTCCTATCGTTTCTATCGTTTTCCTTGTTCTTGCGAATAAGGCCATAAAGAAGGACGAAGATCTCGTAAAATCTGTCGACAGGTTGCGATAATCCGACGAAACTTAGTTTATTTTAGTGCGAAAGAGAACCCGGATGACCTCCGGGTTTTTCTATTTATCCCCAAAAACAGGGAAAGCCGAAATATCCCTATTTTCAGGGATACAAGCGATGTGAAAAATGTGTTAAATTTGAACGACAATACCAAACAAATGACCCCCGAGATCAAGATTTATCTAGCCGATGACCATCAATTGCTCATCGACGGTATGCTCGCGGTACTCAAGACTACCGCTGGTTTTAACGTTGTCGGATTCTCCCTCAACGGATTAGGCCTTGTCGAAGATGCCGTTTCCAAAAAAACCGATATTTTGGTGATGGACATCAACATGCCCCAAAAAGACGGGCTTGAAGTCCTTCGCGACCTATCGGTAACCGAATTGCCTTTCAAGATCATCATACTTTCAAGCTACGATGACCTCAAACTCGTTCGCGAAGTCATGAAACTGGGTGCTTCGGGCTATCTGACCAAGCAATGCGCCGGCGAAAATATCGTAGAAGCGATCCAGGTCGTAAACAGCGGAGAAGAATATTTTTGCAAGACGATCAGCGATAAGATTTTCAACACTTTCGCCAAAAACAATCCTAAAGTAAATACCACAGCCCCTTCATTCAACACCAACCTTACCAACCGCGAACTCGACATCATCCGTCTAATCTCGCTTGAATACAGCGGGAAGGAAATCAGCGAGGAACTTTTCATCAGTCAGCACACGGTAGAGAGCCACCGCAAGAACCTGATGAAGAAACTAGAAGTGAAATCTTCTGTCGGGCTAGTGAAATATGCCATCAAACACAATTTAGTTAACCTTTAAACCTAACATTTATGTCCACTACATCAGCTTACTTAGGATCTTATGATTTGAGTTCCTCTGGGAACAACACCTACACGTTGAACTTTACGATTCCGGATAACTGCAATTGTCGCTCAACGGGGTCGAACGGACTCTACTGCATCGACATTGACCTCAATTCGGGCCAAACTCAACCGTCAACGACTTTTGTTCCGTACACAGAAATATATGCGTCATACAATAATGCGCTGAGCGTTACCTTCGACCAACCGAACGGCTCCAGCAAAAGGACAAAAAAACCAACTTTGACCATTGCGCAATAAAGTTTTCCATAAAGGGCTGTTCTTCGGAATCGCCCTTTTTCTCACCTTTTCTGCCCGTTCCCAAAAAGGACAGGACAGTGTCGCCTATCATATAGGTAATGGCGACTATTTACTTGCAAAAAAAGAAGCCGAATTTCTCGCCCAGCGTTGCCTCAAACAAAAAAACTACATCAAGTATACCGAAAAGGTCATACAGATTTCAGACATCTACCGCGCCATAAGCGACAATGAAAAAGCTTTAAAAGTACTTTTTGCCGGGCTCAAAACAGTTCAGAAGCATGGAGAAAAAGTGGGAGAAATTGCCATTTATCGCAACATTAGTGGCGTGTATTCGACGATGCACGACACAATAAAATCGTCTAAATATATTTATACCGCTCTGGCCAGAGCAAAAAAAATCGACAACGACAGCATTCTGTTCTCGTTGAACCAGCCCTTATACCTACTGCATTCCTACAGTAATTCCGACAGTACGAAATATTACCTGGAACGCACCATGCTTTACAGTCGCCGGGTCAATACGCCTGATGCGAAGTTCATGGCTTACAACAATTATTTTTCCTATCTCGTGCAAAGGGAACAATTCGAAACTGCAAAAAAGTATCTGGACAGTGCCAGTACGGTCGCTTTCCAGTCAGGCAACAAAAAGCAAATCGCCTTGATTTACACCAATCGCGGAGCATATTATTATTGGACCGACAATTTCCAGAAGGCCAAACTGGAATATGATAAGCTTTTCGCGTTGAATCCGCAGGACACCACATCGATGGATGTCGGCGGATATTACTATACCTATGCCGATATTCTGTACCAACTCGGGCAGTACAAACAGGCTTATCTTTTCTCTGACAAGGCTTTCACGGTGGCCGACATGAATTACGACACGCGATTGACCAAAGGTCTTGCCGATGTTGCGGCGAGTTATCAAATTGCGGAACTGGAAGAAAAGAGACGGGCCGAAAAAGCGGAGCTCGAACATCAGAATGAACTTCGCGAAAGAATCATGCTCATTTTTATAGCCGTTATTTTCATTACGCTCATCCTGTTTTACTTTTTTTATCAGAACAGCCGATTGAAACAAAAGAACAAACTACAGGAATTGCAAAGCATAACCCAACAAAACTTGCTCTCAGCCACGCTTGACGCGCGCGAAACCGAACGCAAACAAATCGCATCGGTACTGCACGACAGCATCAGCGCGATGCTTTCCTCGGCCGGATTGCAACTTACTGCGTTCTCATCCCAACAAGGCAGTAACGACGAAATCACCAAAACCCGGCAAATCCTCAAAGAAGCCCACGACAAGGTACGCGATCTGTCGCACGAGCTCGTCCCTACCCTTTTGGCCAAATTCGGATTGGCGTATGCGCTCGAAGACCTATGCGAGAAATTTTCGACGTCAGAATTGCAGTTCAAATACAAAGACGACGGCACGGTAAAGCGATACGACGAAGATTTCGAAACCAGGATCTACTTCATCACAAGCGAATTGCTCAACAACGTGATCAAGCACAGCGGCGCATCGAAAGCGCGATTGACATTGACGGCCGACAACGAATTGCACTTATCGCTCAAAGACAACGGCAAAGGTTTCGACACCTCAAAACCTGACGGCTTCGGACTCACCCAAATCAAGGCACGCATTTCGGCCATGAAAGGAAAAGTCATGATTTCGAGCAAACCCGGAACAGGTACAGAAATCAAGGTCTCCGTTCCGCTACACTAAACCCGTTTGCCCAATTCGACGATTTCCATATCGCGAATGTTCTCGCCGTCGATTGTGAAACGCAACATCGTCCGCACCTGATGGAAACCGCTTTTGCCCGCCGCTCCCGGATTCAGGTGCAAAAGCCCGAGTTTCTTGTCGAACATCACCTTGAGGATATGCGAATGTCCGCAAATGAAGATTTTAGGAGGATTTTTGCGCAATTCGTCCCGCAATTCCGGATTGTATTTATCGGGATAACCGCCAATATGCGTGATCCATACATCGACATTTTCGCAAAAGAAACGGTTGTGCAACGGAAACTCTAATCGCGCCGTCGCTCCGTCTATATTGCCGTAAACCGCCCGCAACGGTTTGATCGCTTTGATTGCGTCGGTTACCGCAAGATTTCCGATGTCGCCCGCATGCCAAACCTCGTCGGCTTGGGAAACGTATTTGAGGATCACATCGTCTATATGTCCGTGCGTATCCGATAAAAGAAGGATTTTTTTCATTTTTTGAAGCTGTTCCCGCTATCCGCTTTTAGCTTTTTAGTCCGGCTGGGATTTTTCAGCCGCGTTGCAGGCTTCCTTTGGTCGCCCTTACCGCTGCGAAAAATCTGCATCCGTCCGTCAAAAGGCTAACCGCTTCTATCGGGGCTAAGGCCAAAAGTACGCATTCACGTCCATTCCTGCGAATTAACGTTTCCTTGTATCGGCAAAACACAAGCCATAGAGAATTATACGTATTTTTGCACATCAACAAACCAAAATCCTGCTTGTCTAAAGCGCAGTGTGTGTAAAACGTTGCGTGTCTTCAAGAGAAGCGTGTCCCGAAAATGCGTTATTTCCTCGAATTCTCCTATAACGGAACGAACTACCACGGCTGGCAATCCCAACCGAATGCCGTTTCTGTGCAGGAAACCATCAATAAGAGCCTATCGTTATTACTCGGTGAGACCATAGATGTCGTAGGCGCAGGTCGTACCGATACGGGCGTACACGCAAGCCAGATGTTCGCGCATTTCGATTACGAAGGTTGGTTCGAGACATCTCAATTGCGTCACAAGCTCAATTCGTTCCTGCCCAAAGACATCGCGATCCACGACATCATTCCGGTGCACGACGACGCCCATACGAGATTCGACGCGAAAAAACGCACGTACGAATATCACATACACACCAAAAAAGATGTGTTCCTCGAAGGTTTGAGTTGGTACCAACACCATCAGCTCGATGTCGACAAGATGAACGAAGCCGCCAAAATCCTGTTCGAACACACCGATTTCGAGTGCTTTTCGAAAACCGGATCGGACGTAGGCACGTTCAATTGCCAAATTTTCCGGGCCGATTGGAAACAGCACGACCATCGCCTTATATTTACGGTCGCCGCCGACAGGTTTTTGCGCAATATGGTGAGAGCCATCGTCGGAACGCTGATAAACGTCGGGTTGCACAAAGTAGACCTCGAAGGTTTCAACGCGATAATCGTGAGCAAAAACCGCGGCAATGCAGGCTTTTCGGTACCTGCCCACGGATTGTACCTCACAAAAGTAGAATATGACTATATCAAACCTCAAAGGTTTTAAACCCGAGGCGCAGCCGAATTGTATGGAGCGCAGCGTAATAAAACCTTTGAGGTTTAGCCGAAAAACGGCCATAAAAATGAAAGCAAAAGCATTCGACACGCGACTTTTCGCACGCATATTAGAATACACGAAGCCGTATCGACCAAGATTCTACGGCGTGATCGCCTTCGCGGTTTCCCTTTCGGTATTCGCGGCATTGCGCCCGTACCTGCTCAAACGCACCGTAGACGATTACGTGTCCAAACACGACGGACAAGGGCTGTTGTTCTACATCATGCTCATGGGTGTGGTGTTGCTGCTCGAGGTTTTCTCGCAATTCTATTTCGTGTATTGGGCCAACTGGCTCGGTCAGGATATTGTCAAGGACATCCGCAACAAGCTGTTCCGCCATATGATGAGTTTCCGCATGCGTTATTTCGACAATGCGCCCGTGGGCCAACTCGTGACGCGTTCCGTATCGGATATCGAACAAATCGCACGTATTTTCAGCCAAGGTCTTTTCATGATCATTTCCGATCTGATGAAAATGGTCGCCGTTTTACTGTTCATGTTCGCGCTCAACTGGAAGCTTTCGTGGATCGCGGTTTTGGCGATGCCGGTTTTGGTCTACGTGACGCGTATTTTCCAACGCAAGATGCAATTGGCGTTCGAGGAAGTACGTACACAAGTCGCCGCAATGAACACTTTTGTCCAGGAACGTGTAACGGGAATGAAAATCGTACAGCTGTTCAACCGCGAAGACATAGAAGCCGAAAAATTCCGCGACATCAACGACAAGCACCGCAAGGCTTGGGTCAAGACGATTTTGTACAACTCGATCTTCTTCCCTATTGCCGATATCATCTCGGCCCTCACTTTGGGCGCGGTGGTTTGGTACGGCGGAAATCTGATACTCGATGGCGACAAGACGACGACTTTCGGAGACTTGTTCACCTACACGATGTTCATCGGCATGTTGTTCAACCCGTTGCGACAGATCGCCGATAAATTCAACGAGATGCAAATGGGCATGATTTCGGCCAACCGCGTGTTCGAAATCCTCGACATCAAAGAAGAAGTGCAGCAAACCGGCTCTATCGACGCTCCAGATTTTAAAGGCGACATCGATTTTACCGGGGTGCGCTTCAGTTACATCGACAATGAAGAAGTCATAAAAGGCATCGACCTCAAAGTGAACGCGGGCGAAACCGTTGCGATTGTCGGATCGACCGGCGCCGGAAAATCGACGATCATCAACCTGCTCAACCGCTTTTACGAAATCAACGAAGGCAGCATTTCGATAGACGGAGAAGACATCCGCAATTACAAACTCGAATCGCTGCGAAAACAGATCGCGATCGTGCTTCAGGACGTTTTCCTGTTTGCCGATACGATTCTCAACAACATCACGCTCAACAATCCCGATATTTCGCGCGATCAGGTCGTTTCGGCTGCAAAGCGCATCGGCGTGCACGATTTCATCATGAGTTTGCCCGGCGGATACGATTACAACGTCAAGGAAAGAGGTGTGATGCTTTCATCGGGACAACGCCAATTGATCGCCTTTTTGCGCGCGTTCGTGAGCAATCCGGGGATTTTGATTTTGGACGAGGCGACATCATCGGTAGATACCTATACCGAAGAATTGATCCAGCGCGCCACCGAAACCATCACCTCGGGACGCACTTCCATCGTCATCGCACACAGATTGGCAACCGTCGTCAAAGCCGACAAAATCGTTGTGATGGACAAAGGTTTTATTGTCGAGGAAGGCACGCATCAGGAACTGCTCGGAAAAAGCGAAGGCTATTACCGCAATTTGTATTTCTCGCAATTTCTCGTGGAGGAAAAATCGGAGTAAGCTTTCATTTTCACACGACCACATCCGCTCTTGCACTTGAGCACTAATTTCCGTACTTTCGCACTGCAAAAAATAGTCAACCATGAAATACGACATTATAGTTTTAGGAAGCGGACCGGGCGGTTATGTTACGGCCATCCGCGCGTCTCAACTCGGTTTCAAGACCGCTATCGTTGAAAAGGAAAGCCTGGGCGGCATCTGCTTGAATTGGGGTTGTATCCCGACGAAGGCATTGCTCAAATCGGCACAGGTTTTCGACTACCTGAAACACGCATCCGATTACGGTTTGACCGTGACGGCTTTCGACAAGGATTTCCCTGCGGTCATCAAACGTTCACGCGGTGTGGCCGAAGGTATGAGCAAAGGCATCGATTTCCTTATGAAGAAAAATAAGATCGACGTCATCAAAGGTTTCGGAAAAGTGAAACCAGGCAAGAAAATCGATGTGAAGGCCGAAGACGGAACCACTACAGAATATTCCGCAGACCATATCATCATCGCGACGGGCGCTCGTTCACGCGAATTGCCGAATTTGCCGCAAGACGGTAAAAAAGTGATCGGTTATCGTCAGGCGATGAATTTGCCCGAGCAACCGAAATCGATGATCGTCGTAGGTTCGGGAGCTATCGGGGTTGAATTCGCACACTTCTACAACTCTATGGGAACCGAAGTGACGATTGTGGAATTCATGCCGAACGTCGTTCCTGTCGAAGATGAAGACATCTCGAAACAATTCGAGCGTTCTTTGAAGAAAAACGGCATCAAAGTAATGACGAATTCGTCCGTGGAGCGCATCGACACTTCCGGAAACGGCGTGAAAGCGTTCGTGAAAACGGCAAAAGGCGAAGAGACGCTTGAAGCGGACATCTTGCTTTCGGCTGTCGGAATCAAGACCAACATCGAAAACATAGGTCTTGAAGAAGTCGGCATCGCGACGGACAGAGATAAAATCCTCGTGAACGATTGGTACCAGACCAACATTCCGGGTTATTACGCGATCGGTGACGTCGTTCCGGGGCAGGCTTTGGCACACGTCGCTTCGGCCGAAGGAATCACTTGCGTCGAGAAAATCGCAGGTCTTCACGTAGACAAGATCGATTACGGAAACATTCCGGGCTGTACGTATGCGTCTCCCGAAATCGCTTCAGTCGGACTTACCGAAAAACAAGCGAAAGAAAAAGGATACGAACTCAAAATCGGGAAATTCCCGTTCACGGCATCCGGAAAAGCGAAAGCTGCAGGAACGCCTGACGGTTTCGTAAAAGTGATTTTCGATGCGAAATACGGCGAATGGCTAGGTTGCCACATGATCGGAGCCGGCGTTACCGATATGATCGCCGAGGCTGTCGTGGCGCGTAAACTCGAAACCACAGGTCACGAAATCATCAAATCGGTCCACCCGCACCCGACGATGAGCGAGGCGGTTATGGAAGCTGCTGCCGACGCGTACGGTGAGGTGATTCACTTGTAAGCAATAATCCAAATAGAAAAATCCGCCCATTTATCGAGGCGGATTTTTTTGTTTTAGGCAACTATCCCTAACTCTTGAGCTTATCTTACAAGTTGCAGAGTTTCCAATTCACCCGTAATCTTCTCGACTTCTTCCGTACTTAAACTTGCGCGCATCGCCCTTGCATTTTGTACGGCTTGTTCGGCGTTTCTGGCTCCGGCCAAAGCGATCGTGATTCCGGGTTGTTCGATCGTCCACAACAAAACCAGTTGTCCTAAAGTCAATCCTTTTTCGTCGGCTAGAGGTTTGATTTTTTGCAGAAAATCATTGGTGCGTTTGATGTTCTCGTCCTTGAATTGCCACAAGTTTTTACGGTGGTCGCCTTCGTTGAATTCCTGACCGGGTTTCATTTTACCAGTTAGCAAACCGCGATCCATCGGGCTATAAGCCAAAATCCCTTTCTCGTTCTCGAGGCAATACGGCACGGTTTCCTTCTCGATTTCGCGCCTGAGCATCGAAAACGGCACTTGGTTCGAAGCCAATCGCACGTATTTTTCGGCTTCTGCCATTTGGGAAACGCTGTAATTGCAGACGCCCGCATAACGAACTTTTCCGTCTTTGATCAATTTGTCGACGGCCTTGAACGTTTCTTCAATCGGCGTCGTCGAATCGGGCCAATGGATCTGGTACAAATCGATGTAATCGGTACGCAAACGGCGCAGGCTATCCTCGCATTCCTTGACCACGCTTTCGGCTCCGGCGTATTTGTAGATGTCAATGTCCTTGCCGAAGTTGTTCTTGCTCTTCATCGCGAAGTCGCCTTTGGCCAAATCCCATCGCATCCCGAATTTGGTAAGCAGATATACTTGGTCGCGCGGCAATCCCATGACGGCCTCGCCTACGACTTCTTCGCTGAAGCCTTGTCCGTAAATCGGTGCGGTATCTATGGCATTTACGCCTTCGTCGAAAGCGGCTTCGATGGCTTTTATGGCGTCGTTCGATTCGTTTCCGCCCCACATCCAACCGCCTGCCGCCCATGCGCCGAACGTGATTGCGGATAAATTGAGATCGGTCTGGCCTAATTTTCTGTATTTCATTGTTGCTTGTCTTTCGTTTTACCTAATAAATGTACGCAATACAAACAAAAAAGCCACGGACAAAATCCGCAGCCGTTTTTTGATGATGATGATTGAAGCCTCAGTTGTTCAACGCGATTGTCGATTGATTCTGCAAAATGACCATCTGCGCCTGTATCAGGTCGTTGATGGCTTGAGAAACGCGTCTGTCGTCGAGTTTGGAAAGGCCTTCGACTTTTTGCTGTTTAGCGGAAAGCGACTGGTTATAACGCCCGATTTCCGAATTCAGAGCCACGAGTTTCTTTTCGATTTCGGGCGAGCGCGACAGATACTCTCCGGCACTTCCGTCGGTGATCAGGGTCGATTCGCTATCGCGTATTTCGGGAATACCGGTTTCGCATTGCACGAGATAGGTCTTCAATTCTTCGCATGCCTGCAAAATGTTCTTCCCATCGGAAGGCAATTCGGATTTGACAAGGATCGACGTCAGTTTTTCCTGCTCCTTGAAAATGCGTTCGCTTCTGTAGACGGATTCCGTTTCGGCCGCAAAAACTTCCATGCTTGCTTTGGGAGAACGGATCAAAACGAGCAAAAGTGAGCATGCATACAAAATCAAGACCGACGATACGATCGTGTTTACTTTAGTTTCCGGATTTCGTATCCCGCTTAAAAAATAGAACGGCAGGAAAATAAAAACCGTAATGCCCAAAGCGATAATTCCCAACATATTGGCAAAGGGCCAATGCATGATCTTGAAAAGTACGCTAAAGCTGATGCAGATTCCGGCCAATGTACCTATTCCGATGATAACCTTGTCTTTCGTGTTCTGTTTCTCGCGTACTTTGAGCGTAAACAGCAATGGAAGGAATACGAGACTTAGCAAAATGACACCCAAAAAGATGAGTATCGCCGCTCCGGGCCAATGCATGAATTTGAAGATCAATCCGGCGGTGAGCGCCACAGTCGACACCGTACCGGTAAACAACATTAGTTTTTTCATAAAATAATAGTGTTTAAACGTTAGTAATGTGATAGTTTCCTGTTCTATTTCGCGAAGCTCGTCCTTAAAAAAAGTGCGGATGCTGCTTGAATAGAAGGCCTCGAAATCACCATCGGGTTCGAGGCCGTGCTCTACGACGCAACAAACGTGATCCAACAGGTCGTGCTGCAGGCTGACCATCGCGACGCCACGTGCACTGATGTCGTTGCGGATGAATTCTATTTGTTGGTCGGTGAGGTTGTACATGCTTATTTTTATTATTTATTATTATTTTTTATTGGACGCACAGTCAATAAATAATACTAATAATCAATAATTGATCATATCGGTTTCAGGTCCAAAAGAAACTTCATCGTTTCCATAAACTCGGCCATTTCACTGAGTTTTTCCTCGATTTTGGTCTTGCCTTTCGGGCTTAGGCTATAGTATTTGCGGATGCGTTTGCCTATGTATTCGGTCTCCGTAACGACCAAACCGTCCGCTTCGAGCGCGTGAAGTGTCGGATAGAGCGCGCCCTCGGTAATTTGGATCTTATCGAAAGTCAATTCCTTGACGCGTTGGGTGATTTCGTAACCGTACATGCGGCCGTTCGCTTCGAGTTGTTTGAGCACGATGGTTTTGAGCGTGCCTTTTATGAGTTCGGAGGAGAAGATCATTTTATTATTGTTTATTCCTATTATTATTTTCCAACCAAAACTTACGTGCTGGAATTTGAGATTTGTTTTATTTGAACGCAATATACATAAGAATATTATGCATTTGCATTTTGGGTATTATTTTTTTGATTCGATATGTTCAAAATCAATACATTTAAGTATAAAACCATCTTTATGAAATCGTCGTTTCACTTGTCGTTATTGGCTTTGTCATTGTTGATGATAAGCTGTGAGCCATCCCGAAAAAAGGATGAAAAAATTTCGGAAGACAAGTACCAGCCGCAAGAATATGTGAAAGTCAAGCATCCGGAATGGAGCAAATCCGCGACGATCTACGAAGTCAACATAAGACAATACACCAAAGAAGGCACGTTCAAGGCATTCGAATCGCATTTGCCTAGATTGAAGCAAATGGGTGTCGATATCGTCTGGCTCATGCCGATCCATCCGATCGGGGTCGAAAAGCGAAAAGGCACGCTCGGAAGCGAATATTCGATAAAAGATTATTACGGCGTGAATCCCGAATTCGGCACGAAAGAAGATTTCAGGCATCTAGTAAACAAAGTGCATTCTATGGGCATGCACATCATCATCGATTGGGTCGCGAACCATTCGGCTTGGGACAATACGCTTGCAAAAGAGCATCCCGATTGGTATTCCAAAACGCCCGAAGGCAACTTCCAGCCTACGCCGTGGTACGATTGGGATGACGTGATAGATTTCGACTACGATCAACCCGGATTGCGCCAATACATGACCGAAGCACTCGTCTATTGGGTCAAAGAATTCGACATAGACGGTTACCGTTGCGACACGGCAGGCTTTATCCCGACCGATTTCTGGAACAACGCGAGAGCCGAAATGGATGCCGTAAAACCCGTCTTCATGCTAGGCGAATGGGAATCGCGCGATTTGCATGAATATGCGTTCGATGCGACGTATTCCTGGTCGCTTTGGAATGCGATGACGGCCGTGACCAAAGACGGAAAAGGCATCGGCCAGCTTGTGGAGTACCTCGCCCACGACGAAAGCACGTTTCCGAAAGGCGGCTATCGCATGCTGTTTACCGACAACCACGACAAGAATTCCTGGGAAGGCAACCAGATCGAAAATTTCGGGCCTGCACTCAAAGCTTCGATGGTTTTGTGCGCAACCATCAACGGCATGCCGCTTTGCTACGGCGGACAGGAAGCCGGGCTCGACCGTTCGCTCAAATTCTTCGACAAAGACGAAATAGACTGGTCGAAATTGCCGTATGCGCCCCTATACAAAACGCTTTTCGACCTCAAACACAAGAACAAGGCGCTTTGGAACGGAAACGACGGCGGTCACATGATTAGGATCTACAACGACAAACTCGATAAAGTCATTTCGTTTTCGCGCACCAAAGACGACAACCACGTGATTTCGGTCGTGAATTACAGCAAAGAAAAAGTAGCGGTGAAACTCGATTCGAAATACCAGAAAGGGAAATACAAAGACGTGTTTTCGGGAAAGGAAATCGAGTTGAAAGGCGACGATGTTTTTGAATTGGAAGCTTGGGGCTATCTCATCCTTGAGAAATGAACTATTTCTCGATCTCCCGAACCGCCTCCACGACCAGCTTGCCAAAATCAAGCAATTCTTTTGACACATTCGGCCATTTTCCAAAATAGACATCCAGCGAAAACGTACGTGCAAATTGATCGTTACCAAACGAAAAAAGAACGGACACGGCATCTTTTCCGCCCGCGACGTAAAATCCTGGGGCAGGTTTCGAAAGCACATCTTTCGGAAAAGCCTTCCACAAAGTCCTCGCGACATTCTCCTTATTATCCGGAACGCGGCTGCCTTTGAACCTATAGCCTTTATACCCGTCACGATATGACTTTTCACGCGCATCGACGAACAAACCCTGATGGGTGACTTTGTAGATTCTTTGGGTATTGTAGTAGTCGCTATGGTCAAATAGACCGAAAATCAAGTAATCCGACGCCTTTTCACTCACTTTGTTATGCGAAGCGAAAAGCTGGCCGTCAATGTTCAGGTTTTTATCGAAACCTTGAAGGTCTAAGGCTGGCAGACTTTTATTGTTCACTCCAAGATTCGAAATATGTCCTTTTTTGAGCAAATCGAAAATCTGACCGATGATCGTGCTTTCGCGCACCGTATAAATACCCTTGCTTCTGCCATGAGCCGAATAACACATCCTCCATTCTCCGTTCAAAGGCGCGTAAGTGAAATTCGCCCATGGTTTTCCGTCCGGGAATTTTCGGTCGCAAAAATCGATGATCGTGTTTTGGACTGAAAGCGAGGCGAGTAAACCAGAGATGTCTTCCCTGGAAAATTTGCTATCCAAATGAATGGTATTGCGCTTTCGGAAAAGAAAACCCAACCAACGCATCAGATCGCTTTCAACGCGTCCACTAAAATATCGATGTCTTCTTCAGTATTGTAATGGCTCAACGAAATCCGCAACGACGGTTTGCGTATGTCGTCATCGGTGAGCATCTCGGCCAAAACGTGTGAAGGCTTCGCACTACCCGACTGGCAAGCGCTTCCTCTGGATACCGCGATGCCTTTCATATCGAGATGGAAAAGGATCATTAGCGTTTTTTGTTCGTCCATCGGCAGGCATACGTTAAGGATGTTGTAGAATCCATTTTCGCGGCTTCCGTTTACCTTAATGTTAGGAAAAGTTTTCGTCAATGATTCGATTGCAAAATTCTTCAAACCAGCGATATAACTTCTGTCACTTTCCAAATTGGTGTAAGACAGCTCGAGTGCCTTGGCCATACCCGCGATATTATGCACGCTTTCGGTTCCTGGACGGATTCCTTTCTCCTGTTCGCCTCCGAAAACCATCGGATTCACGACAAGCCCTTTTCGGATGTACGCAAAACCGACTCCTTTCGGCCCATGGAATTTATGCGCGCTTGCCACGGCAAAATCAACCGGAAGTTCCTTGAAATTGAATTCGGTCTTGCCGATCGACTGGACCGTATCCGAATGGAAATACGCGTTATGCAGGCGACAAATATTGCCTACTTTAACCAAATCGAGAACCGTTCCCACTTCGTTGTTGACGTGCATGAGCGAAACCAAAGTCGGTACGCCGTCCGAAAGCAACTCTTTAAGCTGGGCCAAATCGACAGCGCCATCGTTGCCGATATTGAGGAATTGGACGTCAATCGAAAATTCATGGCCAATATGTTCGACGGCTTCCAGAACCGCATGATGCTCGATTTTTGTACTGATGATGCGCTCGACCTTGAAATCGACGACCGCGCTTCGTATGATCCAGTTGTTGGCTTCGGTCGCGCCCGAAGTGAAGATGATTTCCTGGGCCAAACACCCGAGATTGGCGGCAATCGACTTGCGCGAGGTTTCGATGATGCTCTTGGCGTGGCGTCCGACGCTATGTGTCGATGAAGGATTTCCGTAGTCTTCCGAAAGCACTTTGGTCATTTCCGCGACCACTTCAGATCGCAATTGCGTGGTGGCGGCATTGTCTAAATAAACGGTTTTCATTTGGGATGGTCTTGTTTTATTTGGCGGGAAAAATGCTGATGGCCGTTCCGCCTCCGGCCGCGAGATTCAGGTTGATTTTTGATTTGGAATCGACCTCGATCGTTTTGATCGCATACGATTTCGGGTTCTTTTCCCAGTCGGCGTCTTTGCCGTCTTCATAAATCGTGGCTTTATATTTTTTGCCTGTCGGAAGGAAATCGAGAAAAATGGTTGATTTCCTCGCATTCTCATCGGTGATCGCCCCTACGAACCAAGCGTCTTTGCCTTTAGCCTTTCGAGCGATCGTAACATAATCGCCGGGCTCGGCCTCAAGGATTTTGGTATCGTCCCAATCGGCGGCGACATCTTTTATGAATTGGAAAGCATCCTGATGTTTTTCATAGTTTTCAGGTAAATCGGCGGCCATTTGGATAGGCGAATACATCGTCACATAAAGCGCGAGTTGCTTGGCCAATGTCGTATGGATCTGTTCTTTTTTGGACGGTTCGTAAGCCGACATCTTGATTTCGAAAATTCCCGGCGTATAGTCCATCGGACCGCCAAGCAAACGCGTGAACGGCAAAATGGTTTCGTGCATCGGCGGATTTCCGGTCGACCAGGCGTTGAATTCATTTCCGCGTGCGGCTTCGGCAGAAACATAGTTCGGCCAAGTCCTGTGGACGCCCGTCGGACGTGACGATTCGTGCGAATTCACCATGATCTTTCTCTCGGCGGCGCGCTGCACGACCCAGTTGAAATGATTGACCATCGTTTGCCCGTCGTGCCACTCGCCTCTTGGTATGATACGCCCGACATATCCGGTCTTCACGGCTTTGTATCCGTACTTTTCCATAAAATCGTAGGCGCGGTCGAGCCGTCTTTCGTAATTCGAAACCGAACCCGACGTTTCGTGGTGCATGATGATCTGCACGTTTTTCGATTTGGCGTAATCGGTGACTTCCTTGACGTCGAAATCGGGATAAGGCGTCACGAAATCGAACACTTCCTCTTTCCAGTTGCCGAACCAGTCTTCCCAACCGACGTTCCAGCCCTCTATGAGCACGCCGTCGAATCCGTTATTCGCTGCAAAATCGATGTATTTTTTGGCGTTTGCAGTCGTCGCTCCGTGTTTCCCTGTCGGAATCATTACGCCAGGCTGCGCGTTTTGTGCGTTTTGCGATCCGGCATAATCCCAAGTCGATTTCCCCACGTGCATTTCCCACCAGATCCCGACGTATTTGATCGGTTTGATCCACGAGACATCGGAAATTTTGGACGGATCGTTCAAATTGAGGATCATACGCGAACCGACGATGTCTTTGGCGTCATCAGAAACCATTACGGTTCGCCACGGCAATTTGCAAGGCGTTTCGAGATAGGCAAGATCGCCAATCGCATTTGGCGCCAAATCGGCACGGAACGAGAAGGTTTTAGGATTCAGGTTCAAATGCATCACCGGATAATTAATCACGGCCGCTTCGAAAATGTTGATGTACAGACCGTCTTTGGTTTTCATCATCAATGGCGATTGTACGCGTGTCTGTTCCATCGGGCCTTTGAAACCGATGCCGTTGCTGATCTGTGATTGGTCGCCGTTGATGGCCGAAAGCGGAGTTTCGCTGTACACGTATTCCTGGCTGTCGAAATCGCCCGGAATCCAGAATGCCTTGTGGTCGCCCGTGAGGTTGAATTCGGTGACTTCTCGCGTTACTTTGAAATATTTCCAGCGGTATTGGTTCGGGAATTCGTATCGAAACGCCAATCCTTCGTCGTACAAACGGAAAACGATGTTCATTTTGCGCTCGGTTGTCGTCTGCAAAAGCTGCACTTTAAGCTCGTTGTAATGGTTGCGGATGCGCGACTGCTCGCCCAGAACCGGTGTCCAGGTTTCGTCTCCGGTGGCTGTCTCGGCTTTTATCGTCTTAAAATCGGATTCGAGAGCTTGCGGCCGCTCGAGTGTCAAACCCAACAAGCTTTGCTCGATTACGGGACGTCCTTTATACGTCAACGTATAGGTCGGTTTTCCATTGTCGACAAGCTTGAACTCGAGCTGTATCTGTTTGGAAGGCGAAAGCAGCGATTGGGCAGATGCGGCGGTTCCCATGAGCAGCGTCAGTATCAGTTTTTTCATCGGGATGTGCGGGTTACGAAGGATAGCAAAGATACCTAATATCGGTTAAAATTGTTCTAATAGTCATCACGCCTCGCATCGGCAAACCAAAAACGTTTATTTTTGCTCAAAATTGACGTTATGAAAAGAATTATTGCGGTGTTGTTTTTCGCTTTTTTGCTCAACGGATGCGACGATGGCGACCTTATTTCAGATGAGATCGACTTTGCCGATATCGCAACCGACCGTTGTACTACGTCCAATAGGGATATTCTTTACAAACTCAACGACCGCGATGTGCTGATCCTGCAGATCCCGAACCTCGACGCCGTGTTACCGAACATACCAACAGCAGAAGGAGGAACACCTACAACACTCGCCATCAATAACAGCACGATCCGTCTGGTTTACCGCGTTTTCGACGGCGAACCAACCGACAATAACGTCTGTGCGAGCATACAACCCGCAAATCCTTCGGTGATCGAAGAGTGGAACGCCATACAGGGAACAATAGAGATTACGACCGTTGCGATGAAATCTGCGAATACGACAGAAGGTTACGCGGGTGGTGAAAAAATCACTGCGCTGCGCCATGCCATCGTGATCCGCAACGTGACCTGGCAGACACCGTCGAACCAGATCATCGACCCGACGATCGAATTCGGATATTACGACGACGAAGACTTTATCGCGCCGGCACTCAACGCTTACGGTACCGAAGCGCTCAAATGCGATCCGAACCTTATCTACAAAAAAGACGCGCGCACTTCGTTCACGATCGATATCGATCAGGCATTGCTGGACAACACTATTCTGAATACCCCTAAAACCGGCCTTATCAGTCAAACCACAAACAAAGTGACCTTTAGGCGTTTTGCGGAAGGCACCGATTTGGGCGCATCTACTTTCGATTTCTGCGCCGATTATCCGCCATTGATCCCATCAGCGACCGAGGTTTGGACGGCAGACGACGGGGTTTCCGGACTCAGTGGCATAATCGAGGTGACCACGACACAGATCGGCGGCGGGTTCGTACACAGTATCCGCATCAAGAACGCGACGCTGAGAAGAAGCGACAATGCATTCTCGTTCAAGATCGCCGACGACTTGCTTTACGGCGAACTCAGCGAAGACTGATCAATAATTTTGTTTGAAATAGACTTCGGTGGCGCCTTGACCGTACTTTTGGAAATTGGCGTCGCGAAAATCTATGCCGTCATATCTGCCCAATAGAAAGTCGAGTTCCGACTTGAGGATACCTTCGCCGACGCCGTGTATGAAAACGATTTTCGGGATGCGGTTCTTTACCGCAAAATCGAGGTGACGTTTGGCGGTTTCCATTTGGATATTGAGAATGTCGAAATTGGACATGTGGCGAAAATTCTTGACGAGTTTCTCTATGTGCAGATCGAATTCTGGAGGCGGAATTTCGCCTTTTATTTTTTTGTCGGCGACATCGTAACGCTTTTTGGGCGCGTCCTTTTCAGATTTTATCTTTTGTGAATTAAAACTTCCGATTTGAGATCGTAAGTTATTGGAATCATTTACTTTAATTAACTCATTGACAAAATAAGTCATCTGAAATCCATCGGTAGTTTCTATAGTTACGACCCCGTTTTCGACCTTTAAGACGACGCCTTCGAACGCATCGTCGAGAACCGAAACCTTATCCCCTTTTTGAAACGTCGTCGTCATTTTCGTCTTTGTGTTTTGATGGCAATTTCGAACTGAACTTCATGATTCCGAACATAAAAATCGCAACGGCCACAGCCATTATTATCGGGCTCGGTTTTGGTTTCGATTGTTCGTAAAAGGCCAAACCTACGGCGGCCAAAATCAGCAGAAGCATCCAGTTTTTCATAGTAGAATAAAAATCCAAAAGTACGCAAGTTAACCCGGCAAAAGTAAATTCGTCAACGCAAAACACCATAAAAAAATCCGCCATTTGGCGGACTCTTTTACTTTTCGAATGCTTTCAAGGTTTTCGTGATGATCGAAACGCAGTCGAGCAACTGTTCCTCGTTCATGACCAAAGGCGGTGCGAACCTGATGATGTTGCCATGCGTCGGCTTGGCCAAAAGACCGTTGTCGCGCAAAGACATACAGATATCCCAAGCGGTCGAACTGTCTTCGCTGTCATTGATCACGATCGCATTGAGCAATCCTTTACCTCTGACCAAGGTCACGATATTCGATGTCTTGATGTACTCGCCTATTTTTTCACGGAACAAACGCCCTAAATATTCGGCATTCTCGCTCAAATTCTCGTCCGTAACCACTTCAAGTGCCGCAACGGCGACAGCGGCGGCGATCGGATTACCACCAAAAGTAGAACCATGCTGGCCTGGTTTGATCACGTTCATGATCTCGTTATTCGCCAAAACGGCCGAAACCGGATAGACACCTCCGGAAAGCGCTTTCCCAAGGATAAGCACATCCGGCTTTACGTTTTCGTGATCGACCGCGAGGCGTTTACCCGTTCTTGCTACACCGGTTTGGACTTCATCGGCGATGAACAGGACGTTGTGCTTTTCGCAAAGCGCCTTGGCTTTTGAAAGGTAACCTTCGGCAGGAACGTAAACTCCAGCTTCTCCTTGGATCGGTTCGACAAGGAAACCGGCGATATTTTTAGAAGATTCGAGCGCCTTTTCCAAAGCCTCGATATCGTCGTACGGGATTTTGATGAAACCTGGCGTGTACGGCCCGAAGTTCTTGCGCGCGCCTTCGTCGTTAGAAAACGAGATGATAGTCGTCGTACGCCCATGGAAATTGCCTTCGCACACGATGATTTCAGCCTGTTTTTCTTCTATTCCTTTGACTTCATACGCCCATTTACGGCAGATTTTGAGTGCGGTTTCTACGGCTTCGGCACCGGTATTCATCGGCAACATTTTGTCGAATCCGAAATATCCGGTAAGGAATTGCTCGTATGGACCGAGTTTGTCGTTGTAAAACGCTCTCGAGGTAAGCGTCAGGGTTTGGGCTTGATTGATCAATGCACCGATGATTTTCGGATGGCAATGTCCTTGATTCACTGCCGAATAGGCCGATAAAAAGTCGTAATAACGCTTGCCTTCTACATCCCATACATACACACCCTCGCCTTTGTTCAATACGACGGGCAACGGATGATAATTATGGGCTCCATATTCATTTTCCAACCCCATGAGGGCTTCCGATTTTGTGGTCTGCAAAACTGACATTCTCGATAATATTTAAATTATTTTGTGCAATTCCTGCTTGTGGAGAGAAATCATCCAATTTTGGTCAAAAATAATGAATAATCCACAAAAAATAAGGGTCGAAATTTTTTACTTTTCAACGAAACCCGAAATCGATGTTAAAACAACGTTCGGCCATTGTAAAATAATAGTGAAGCGATATATTTGAGAAACAACAACAAAGAATCCCTATGAAAAAAATTACCCTTTTGCTGTTCGTAGCGGCATTACCGTTTCTCTCGTGTTCATCGGACGAAAACGACCAAAGAGGCCGCAACATCAAAGCCACTATCGACGGCCAGACGTATATTTTCAATACGCTTGTCGTAGAACAACACCCATATAACGAGAATGGGTTTGAATATACCGACGTGGAAATTACGGGTTCGATCAACAACGACCCTTCACGCACAATTTCCATCGTAGTCATGGAAGGTGCGACAGGACACGACGCAAGTTGGTATTTCGCGCATTTCCACGAAGAAGAACCTTTCGTAAAAGACGAACACTTCATTACGCACGTAACCGAGAGCGACAACAATTACATAAAAGGGACTTTTTCGGGAACGCTTGTCTCTACCGAGGACGGAAGCACCCAAACCATTACCGACGGTTCGTTCGAAGTCACGTATAATTAAAACACAAACAATAAAAAAGCCCCGTTGTATTACGGGGCTTTTCATTTTTATACCAATTTCGCGGTCGAGGTGATTTTGGCATTGAAGAGTTTCGAAATCGGACAATTCTTTTCGGCTTTTGTGACGAGCTCCTGGAATTTCTCGTCGGAAATACCTTCAATCTTCGCAGTCAGGTTGAGTTCGGAACTTACGATGGTTCCGTCCTGTAAGTCAATGTCGCAACGCGTTTCGATAAATTCGATATTGTGTCCTTCCTGTGTGAGGAAAGCCGAAAGCTGCATCGTGAAACAGCCCGCGTGCGCCGCCGCTACCAATTCTTCGGGATTCGTGCCGACGCCTTCTTCAAAGCGCGTTTTGAACGAATACTGTGTGTTGTCGAGCGTTTTGCTCTGTGTCGTCAATTTGCCCGCTCCGTCTTTGAGCGATCCTTGCCATACGGCGGTTGCGTTTCTTTTCATGAGGTTTCGTAGTATTTATATTCCTTAATTGTTTATTATTTATTTTTTATTGCGTCAGACTTCTGGTGTTGCGAAAAGTATCCTGAAAGTTGCGCCTTTATTAGGTCCTTTGCTTTCGGCCAAAAGTTTGCCTTCGTATTTTTCGATTATTTTCCGACACAAATACAGGCCGATTCCGGTTGACGGTTCGCTCTCGGTCCCTTTCCTAGCCATAGGCGTGAATTTGCGGAACAACGCATCGGCTTTATCGGGGTCGAATCCTACACCTTCGTCGGAAATACTGATCAGCGTCTTGACCTTGTCTTCATGAAAATTGAGCCTGATACAAGAACCTCTTTGCGAAAACTTGATCGCATTGTCGAGCAGGTTGACCAAAACGCGCATCAGCAATTCGAATTCGACCGCGAGCTGGATGTGTGAAACGTTGTGGTCGACCACGAGAGCCAAAGCCTTCTTGGAAAGTTCGTTTCCTCTTTCTTTATTGAGGATTTCCAGTATTTCACTGATCGCGAACATGCGCAGTACGGGAACTTTTCTCGATATTTCTTCCTCATCTTTGATCAATCGGATGAAATTCTCAAGAAAGTGGAATTGCTGTTGTGTCGAATCGACAATCAACCCCGCATATTCATTGACGGAAGGATTCTCGGTTTCCTCAATTATCAATTTGGCCAATGCCTGTGAATTCACGGCGAAATTGCGCAAATCGTGCGACAGCAGATAAATCAGGTCGAGCTTTTCACTGCCCATATCGTGGTTTTCCTCTATGGTGCGTTGCACGTTGGCCATAAGAATACCGGCTTCGTCGTGGTAACTGCGCGGCAAACTTGGCATGATGCCTTTCGTGCGATATTCCTCGAGTTGATGCGCGGCCGTACGCACGGGCCACGTCAATCTTCTGAGCAAAATCAACGTAATGGCCGTCGCCAAAAGCGTCATCACAAGCGTGAACAGCAAAATGATTTCAGGTTCTTCGCGCACGTTCGAAAACAGTACGAAAAAAATCAGTCCGATCAACGGGATGTGTATTCCAAAAAACGCTACAAATAAGAACTTGAACGCATAGCTTTTCCTAAGAAAACCAACTGAGGATAGTTGTTTGTACAATCGCATAGGCAGATAAAGGGCTTTTTGCCGAAACGGCTGCTCTAATTTAGATTAAATCTACAGACAAGGCAAATTTATCTTAGACTTGATGCGAAACTTTACATATCCATAATAAATTGTCAATTGCCCGCCATCAAACCTCAATTGTGATTACTTTTGCGCCATGGCAAGAAAAACCAAAGACAAGATCGTCTTCGAAAACATAGAAGTGCTCGACGCGGGAGCCAAAGGGGTTTCGGTGGCCAAAGCGCCCGACGGAAAAGTGATTCTCATACCGAATGTCGTTCCCGGCGACGTCATAGACGTGCAGACTTTCAAGAAACGCAAAGCCTATTACGAAGGCAAGGCCGTCAATTTCCATGCGCTTTCCGAACATCGCGTAGAACCTGTGTGCGAGCATTTCGGTTCTTGCGGAGGTTGCAAATGGCAGAATATGGATTATTCGCGACAATTGCATTACAAAGAAAATGAGGTTTTCAATCACCTGAAACGCATCGGAAAAGTGGAATTGCCCGAATTCGAGCCGATTTTAGGTTCCGAAAAGCAATTCTTCTATCGCAACAAAATGGAGTTCTCGTTCTCGAATTCGCGTTGGCTAACCCAACAGGAAATCGCCTCGACTACAGATTTGGACGACCGCAACGCTCTTGGTTTCCACATTCCGAAAATGTGGGACAAGATTCTTGACATCCATAAATGCTGGTTGCAGGAAGATCCGTCGAACGACATCCGCAATGAAATAAGGAAATTCGCGATAGAAAACGATTTGCCGTTCTTCGACCCAAGAAACCACGACGGATTGCTCAGGACGTTGATGATACGAACCTCGTCGACAGGAGAAGTGATGGTTCTCGTACAGTTTTTCGACGACAACAAGCAGCAACGCGAACTGTTGCTCGACTTTGTTTCGGCGAGATTTCCGCAGATCACGTCCTTGTTATATGTCGTCAACCAAAAACAGAACGACACGCTTTACGATCAGGACGTCAAAGTCTACAAGGGACGCGACCATATTTTCGAGGAAATGGAAGGCTTGACGTTTTCGATCAACGCCAAATCGTTCTATCAGACGAATCCGTCGCAAGCCTACGAATTGTATAAGATTACGCGCGATTTCGCCGGATTGACCGGAAACGAGCTCGTATACGATTTATATACCGGAACCGGAACCATCGCCCAATTCGTCTCGAAAAAAGCGCGCAAGGTAATCGGCGTGGAAAGCGTACCCGAAGCGATCGCCGAAGCCAAGGAAAACGCCAAACGCAACAACATCGACAACTGCGAGTTTTTCGTGGGCGATATGAAAGTGGTGTTCAACGACGCGTTCATTGCACAACACGGGCATCCCGACGTGCTGATTACCGATCCGCCTCGAGACGGTATGCACAAGGACGTCGTCGAGCAGATCTTGAAGATCGCGCCTCAAAAAGTCGTTTACGTGAGCTGTAACTCGGCCACGCAGGCACGTGATTTGGCATTGATGGATGCGGCTTACAAAGTGGTTCGCGTTCGTCCGGTAGACATGTTCCCGCAAACGCACCACGTAGAAAATGTCGTACTTTTGGAAAAACGCTGATCTGATTTTGCTATGAAAAGAATCTTTTGCTGCTGTCTTGTCGTACTTTTTGCCGTATTCCAGGTGAATTGCGAACGCGACGACGTATGCGGCGGATCTACGCCTACTACGCCTCGTATCGTGGTCGAATTCTACGATTACAACAATACGACGCTGGCCAAGAACGTGACCAACATGACGTTGAAGTCTACCGAAACCGATTCGGTACTTACCTACACGGCCACGAACAAAGTATTCGTCCCGCTGAAGACATTCGACACGACAACGACGTATGCGTTTACCATAAACGACGACGAAAACCCGAACACGCTTACGTTTACCGATTCCCTCATGTTCAATTACGCTACCAGAGATGTTTATGTGTCTCGGGCCTGCGGTTACAAGACCGTTTTCGATTTGAGTCAGGACATAGGAATTCCGGCCGTAATTTTGAACAATGGGAATCCGGGCACGTGGATCAGGAATATCGTAATCGACACCCATACCATAGAATTTGAGGATGAAACGCATATACGCATTTATTTTTAGCCTTTTTTGTTGCGCCGCGTCTTTTGCCCAAAAGGATTCGGTAGCCGTCAAGACCGATACCGTCGCGCCTAAATATACCAGGCACGGGCTTCGCGTCGGGGTCGATCTTTTCAAATTGAGCAGAAGCTTTTGGGACGACGATTACCGCGGGCTCGAACTCGTAGGCGATTACCGTCTTACGCGCAATTATTTCCTCGCCGCCGAAATCGGCAACGAAGACAAGACGACCGACGACGACCGCGTGAACTTCACCACGAAAGGCACGTATTTCAAAGTGGGCTTCGATTACAATTTCTACGACAACTGGCTCGACATGGAGAACGTGATCACGATCGGGTTGCGTTACGGCGTGAGTTCGTTCAGCCAAAAACTGAATTCGTACAAAATCTACAATCCGCACAACGATTACGGACAGGAAATCACGATTATCTCGGGAGAGGAATTCAAAGGTTTGTCGGCAAGTTGGGCCGAAGTCGTTTTAGGCATGAAAGCCGAAGTATTGACTAATATATATGTCGGATTCAGCGCGCGTCTCAATTACATGGTTTCCGAGAAAACGCCCGATAATTTCGCGAACCTTTACATTCCCGGATTCCATCGCACCTACGAAGGGAAGTTCGGCGTCGGTATGAATTATACCGTTTCGTATTTCATTCCAATCTACAAGTCGAAAGTAAAAGCCGCCGAAAAAGAAGCCAAACCCAAAAAGAAATGACAGACGTAGAAGCGATCAGAAGTTTTTGCAACAGTCTTGAGAAGGTCACCGAAGACATCAAATGGGGCCACGACCTCGTGTTTTCTGTAGGCGAAAAAATGTTTTGCGTAACCGGTCTCGACCAGACGCCCACTTCCATAACGTTCAAAGTCACCGATGCCGAATTCGAAGAACTCACTTCGGGAGAAATCTTCAAACCGGCTCCATACGTGGCGCGCTACAAATGGGTTTTGCTCGAAGATGCGAATGCGATCGCAAAAAAGGAACTCGAAGCCTACATCACGCAATCGTATGGATTGGTGAAAGATAAACTTCCGCCCAAAATCAAAAAACAACTCGGATTTTTGTAGAAAGGACCGTTACCAGTTCTTCTTCTCAACAATAAGCTTCATCATACCTATCGCGGTTTCATCCAAGTGAGCCAATCTTATTTTCACTTCTGTCTGGAGAATTCCTTTTTCTCCGAAGTCAATCGTCACTACATTATTTCCGAAATCCATCTTGTTGACTTGTGTCACATGGCAATACGGATATTCAGCAGCATACGCCGAAATATCCTTTGTCAAAATGATGGGCAATGACAATTGCTTGAAAAAACTATCTTTTGTGAAACCTAAAATTACGATGGCCGTTTGCGTTAAATAGATATCGCAGCGATTGAATAAAAACTCAGGATTATTCAATCCCCAAGTAGAAGTTGAACTTTTTGTTTGTTCAATGTAGCGTTTGGTTTGCGGTTTTATTTTGTCGATCAACGTTTTATATTGTGCCGCTCTCGTCTTATTGGGTAATTTGAGAAGCAAAAACACAAACACGGAAAAGATCGTAAATCCGATTAAAGGCTCAATCATTTTGATATTTCAGAGAGAATTATGATCACCGGAACTAACTGTTTCTGCAACTGCTTTCTGCTACTGTCACTGCCACTGCCCATACCTACTTCACTTCCCTCAATCCCTTGACGAACAACCACGACATAAAGATCTTCATGCCGTCTTTGGTGCGTACCGCCTGGAATTTGGGCGAAAGTATCGTCGTGGCCACGGCTGCCGTGATCGGTCGCCACCAACCCGACAGATCGGTAAAGTGCTGGATGATGAAATACAACGGGATATACAGGATCGCGAATCCCACGAAATTGTAGATCAAAGCTTTGGTTTGTGGCGTCATTGCTGGAATTTGGCTTTGCGGCTGCCTTCGTACATCTCGTATTTCACAAGACGTGCCTCTAGGCTGCCATTGAACAGTTTGATTTTGCGCGAAGGCTTGAGCCCGACGTATTTCAACGCTTCCAGATTCGCGGTGATGAACCACGCGTTCGTATTCGGATAGGAATTCTTGAGCGTATCCCCAAGTTCACGGTAAAAACGCTCGAGCTGTATGTCGAGCCTTTCCCCATACGGCGGATTGAACACCATGTGCAACGGCCCGTTGTTCTCTTTTTGCGTATCGAAGAAATTGCGTTCGTAAATCTTGACGTAATCCTCAAGGTTGGCGTTGCGGATATTGTCCTTGGCTTTCATTACGGCCGATGGCGCCTTGTCGTAACCCACGATCGCATAATGGAACTCGCGTGTCTTCTTAAGCAGTGAATTCACGATCATGTCGAAAAGCTCGTTGTCCCAATCCTTCCATTTCTCGAAAGCGAATTCCTTTCGGTTGATGTTCGCCGGAACGTTGCATGCAATCATCGCGGCCTCAGCCAAAATGGTTCCCGAACCGCACATGGGATCGAGAAAATCGCTGCGTCCGTCCCAACCCGAAAGCAAAAGCATACCCGCGGCAAGCACTTCGTTTATGGGTGCGATGTTCGTGGCGGTGCGATATCCTCTGTGGTGAAGCGACGCACCCGACGTATCGAGCGAAACATTGCAATCCTCACGCCCGATATGGATGTTGATCCTCAGATCGGGGTGGTTTTTGTCTACGCTCGGACGCTGGCCCGTCTTGTTGCGGAATTGGTCCACGATCGCATCCTTGCACTTTTGGGCGACGAATTCGGAATGCTTGAAATGATCGGAATGCACGGTCGCATCGATCACGAACGTCTGGTTCGCATCGATAAACTCCGACCAGTCGATCATTTGGATGCCTTTATACAGGCTCGCTTCGTTGAACGCTCGGAACTTGTGAATCGGCTTGAGGATTTTCAACGCCGTGCGCAAGGCCAGGTTGGCTTTGTACATGAACCCTTTATCTCCGAAGAAACTTACCATACGCACGCCGGGTTCTACCCTTTGGGCGCCCAATTGTTGTAGTTCCTTGGCCAAAATTTCCTCAAATCCGAAGAAGGTCTTGGCGACCATCGCAAAATTATTTTCCATCCGGAAATCGCTTAAACGCTGCAAAAATAGTCTAAATTTGCAAGACTCAGCCCATACGTACATGCCAAATTCCCACAGCACGACGACCAATGGCGGCAAACCCGAAAACTGGTACGCCTCTTGGTTCGACACGCCTTATTACCATATCCTTTACAAAGACCGTGATTATGCCGAAGCCCAGTTGTTCATGGACAACATCACGTCTTACCTCAATTTGCCTGAAAACGCTAAAATCCTCGATCTGGCGTGCGGAAAAGGACGACATTCGATTTACCTGAATCAACTCGGATACGACGTCACAGGCGCCGATCTGTCTGAAAACAGCATTAACGAAGCGTCGAAATACGCGAATGAAACGTTGCATTTCCAAGTGCACGATATGCGTGAGCCTTGGGAAGAAAAATTCGACGCGATCTTCAACCTGTTCACGAGTTTCGGCTATTTCGAGAGCGACGACGACAATTTCACGACGCTCAAGGCCATCCACGACAGCCTTTCGGAATACGGGTTCGCGGTCATCGATTTCATGAACGTCGACCAAGTGATACAAAATCTCGTGCCGTCCGAAACGAAAAGCGTCGACGGCATCGATTTCCATATCAAACGATACGTCGAGGACAACCACATCGTCAAGGAAATCAAATTCAACGACGACGCCCAGGATTTTTGCTTCTACGAAAAAGTGAAGGCGCTTACCCTGTCCGATTTCGAGTCCATGATGGATCAGGCGGGCATTTACCTGCTCGACGTTTTCGGCGATTACAAGCTGCGCAAATTCCACAAAAACGATAGCGAACGACTAATCATGGTTTTCAAATGATGAATTATCTGCTGCCTTTGCTTTCGGTATTGATCGGATATGCGGTCGCTTTGGTTTTGCGTCCGCAGAAAAAGACCAACCTCAAACTGTTGCTCGCGTTCAGCGGCTCGTTCCTGCTTTCGCTGACGGTGTTGCATTTGTTGCCCGAAGTGTACGAAGCGACTTCGCACTCGCATGAAACAGGAGACGGACACAACCACGGTTTGTCTGTCGGGATTTTTATCATGGGCGGGATTTTGCTGCAGATCGTACTCGAATTCTTTTCGAAAGGAGCCGAACACGGACATGTCCACGGACACGGACATATGAACCAGATTCCGTGGTCGCTTTTCATCAGTTTGTGTCTGCACGCGCTGCTCGAAGGTTTCCCTGTCGGACATCATCACGATCTGGCTTGGGGAATCGCGATCCATCACTTGCCTATAGCGATCATCCTCACGCTTTTTTTCCTCAACGCCGGATTGGACAAGACAAAAGTGTTCGCGTTCATGTTCACTTTCGCGCTGATGACGCCGATCGGCACGTACGCTTCGGTGGCGTTGCCTGGATTGGCGGCTTATTATCCGCAGATTACGGCCGTCGTGATCGGGATTTTGTTCCATATTTCGTCTACGATCATTTTTGAGGCGAGCGAGAACCACAAATTCAATATCGCCAAGATTACGGTAATCGTACTCGGGATTTTGCTGGCGACTTTTCTTTAGCGATTGTTTTCGACGAAGAAGCAACGTTTTGAAGTTCCATCGGCTACATTGCCTATCTTTGTCATTCGCGTAATAAAAAGAATGTCCAACACCTCGGATTCACTATCCCATTCGCGGAATTCGTGCAATTCGCGGCTTAAACAAATTACATGTCCACCGACTTCACCAAAACCACCGAACAATCCTCTAAATACGACTCGCTAGAGCACATGCCCGTTTCGGAATTGTTGCGCAACATCAACAACGAAGACAAAACCGTTCCTTTGGCCGTGGAAAAAGCGCTTCCGCAAATCGAGGCTTTGGTTTCCCAAATCGTGCTCAGGATGAAAAACGGCGGGCGTTTGTTTTACATAGGAGCCGGAACTTCGGGACGTCTCGGCATCGTGGACGCGTCGGAGTGCCCGCCTACTTTCGGCGTGCCTTTCGATTTGGTCAACGGCATCATCGCCGGTGGTGACAAAGCCATACGACGTGCGGTCGAAAACGCCGAAGACGATACGCAACAAGCGTGGATCGACCTTGAGCAAGCTGGCATTTCAGAGAATGATACGGTAATCGGTATCGCGGCATCGGGTACGACCCCTTATGTGATCGGAGGCTTGACCAAATGCAACGAGAAGAATATCCTGACCGGCGGAATTACGTGTAATGCGGGAAGCCCTTTGGCTTTGGTATCCCAATTTCCGATCGAGGTTGTCGTAGGCCCGGAATTCGTAACCGGAAGCTCGCGAATGAAAGCC
Source organism: Flavobacterium agri (assembly GCF_013401995.1). Taxonomy (GTDB): domain Bacteria; phylum Bacteroidota; class Bacteroidia; order Flavobacteriales; family Flavobacteriaceae; genus Flavobacterium; species Flavobacterium agri. The sequence goes on along the minus strand of NZ_JACBJI010000001.1, from coordinate 115,264 downwards.
GGAACCGCGCAAAAATTGGTGCTTAACATGATTTCGACGGCGACGATGATCCAACTCGGACGCGTCAAAGGCAACAAAATGGTCGACATGCAGCTCAGCAATGACAAACTAGTAGACAGAGGCGTACGCATGATTATGGGAGAAATCCCGGTTTCTTACGAAGAAGCGTCCGAAATGCTCGTGAAATACGGAAGCGTGCGCAAGGCCGTAGACCATTACGATCCCAAAAAGCTCGAACTGTAAATTTCAAAAAGGATGGTGCCGATCATACTTGTCCTTTGCCCGGTGCTGTGGATCATTTCTGTATGGATGATCCGGAAATGGCGCTTCCGGAATACGTTCCTGATCGTGAACCTGTTGTTTTTCTTTGCTATGGAAAGTGTATTGCTCACGACCGACGTTATAGATACAGGCCACGACCGCTATGGTTACGCGCGCTACATAGCCGCTTTTTTTGGTGGCTTTTTACATACCGCGCTTGCTTTTGCGATAAGCATCGGCATCAATCTATCACTTGAAAAAAACAACGAAAATGCCGACAGATAAAGACTTACTCAACAAAGGAATCAAATTCCTGGTTTACGCCTTGCCTCTTTTTTTTATCGGGCCGCCCGTGATTTACAACGCGTTCCAGAACCAACAGAACAATTGGCATTATGTGGTTCTTGCCGTCGGGATTACCATGTGTTTCGGTGCCGTTTATTTCGCTTTTCGCGGATTGGCGACGATTGTCAGAAGCATGAAGGACGAATAATTTCGTACCTTAAACCGCTTTCGGATTTTCGATCCTATATACTAAACTGTGATGCTGACCGGGCGCGTCATCTAAAGTACCGAACGAAGTCAGTCCGCATTTTTCAAGGATTTTTATCGACACCGAATGCGAGGGTCTGACGAGTGCGTATATTTCGGACAATCGCAAATCTGAAAATCCGTGTGCGATCGCGAATCGACTTAGTTCGGTCGCATAACCTTTATGCCATGCCGCTTGGTCAAACCTGTATCCCAAATTGAGCCGCAATTGATCGCCGTACATCAGATAAGACAATCCGCCGAAACCGATTATGTGCCCGGAATCTTTAAGCCTGACGACCCAACTTCCGAAATCGCGTTCTTCCCAATGCTGCAGGAATCCGTCGAAACGTGTTCGTGCGGTATCGAAATCCATCGGTCCTTTCGGATTGAAAAGATTGGTCTGCGGATCGGAATTGATTTCGTAGTACCGCGTAAAATCTTCATTGCGCGGCCTGTCGAGTGATAAGCGTTCTGAAAATAGCATACGGATGACGGTTTTACGAATGTATCCTCACCCAATTTTCGATGTTGTCGAGTACCATTTTTTCTGAATCGGGCTGATTCATGCCGCAGTCGTGCCCTTTGCCTTCGAGGGTTATCAGTTTGCTTTCCACATTGGCTTTCTTCAATTCCTGTAACATCAACACCGATTGGGAATACAGTACAAGTTCGTCCTTATCGCCGTGAAACAACAAAGTCGGGATATTGCTGATTCGCGCATACGGACTGATCGCGGTAAACTTCGCATTCGGTTTTTTGTCCTTTTCGTATTTCGAATCGGCGAGCTGCTCGAGTACTTGGGTCAATAGCAGTTTTTCGATATGCTTCTTATTTTCGTCGGTATCGAATTGCGTCGGTCCGCAAAGCACGGCTACAGATTTGACGCCAGCATTTCGCGTATAACTGTACAACATCGCGAGATGTGCACCGGCGCTGATTCCCGAAAAATGGTAACCTTTCGAAGCAAATCCGTATTCTGAAGCATGTGACTGCATATATTTTACGGCCTCGTTTATATCGTCGAGTAAATCTTTAGCATGAACATTTTCATTCACGTAGCGATAATCTACATTGGCTACTACAAAACCACGATCGCGCAAATCACGAGCGGTCTTGTCTGTGTATTCCTTACCGCCCAAACTCCACGCGCCACCGTGCAACATGATCAGCACAGGTGTTTTGGAATCGATTTTGGCAGGCAGGAACAAATCGAGATTTTGTTGTTTGTGCGCGCCGTACATGAGGTTTCGCAAATCCTTTTGGGCGCATCCGGTTGCTCCGAGCGCCAAAAACAATACGATCACGATGACTTTTTTCATTCTATTTCTTATTCATTAGTTTAGACATTTCCTCGGCGAATCGCTTGCCCAGGTCAATATATCCGGCGCTGTCGTAATGCCAAGGGTCAGAATAGGCATATTTGGACGTACTCCTCACGATTGCGGCGTTGGCATCATTACGCACGAATTTTTCCTGCATGGCCCTCACGATATCGCCGAATTTGAATACGATACCGCTTTCGCTATTGCCGGAATCTGAAATTTTACCGATTACTACAGGCAAATCCTTGTCGTTGAACACTTCACGCATCTTATCCATGAGATGTCTGAGGTTGTCGTAATACTCAAAAGCGACCTCTTCCGTAAACGAACCGTCGGCCTCGCCTTGCATCCAGAGAATTCCGGACGGAATGAGTACATCGGTTTTTCCGTCACCGTTTACATCCTTGGCGCTCATTGCATCCTTGACCGTTTTGAGGAAAAAATCGTATTGGTTCGGTTTGGCCGAGTATTCGGGTTCCCAACAACCGAAAGGCCCCGTGGCGAGGCTATCGATTCCCGATCCGTTGCGTGCGTATTTCACCAATGCGATCTTTTCGCCCGGATACAATTCCTTCATCCGTTTTGCGAAAGTCAACTCGACACCGAACCGATCGGAAGGTTTGTTTTCTTTTCCGTCCGAAGAAAAACCGGTTCCGTGGCCCGGTTGCAACTGTTCCCACTTGCCAAGCCCGAGATTGGGTTCGCCGTCGCCTCCGCGGTTTCCGTCGAAAATGTATACATTGGGCATTGGCGATGTCAGTTCGGCAGGCAAGTCCTTGACGTAACCGAATCCTTCCATATTCGATTGGCCACCTAAATAGAACAGTCTGAAAGTATCGTCTTTTGTCGCGGCTGGTTTTGGTTTCCCACTTTGGCAATTTGCAGAATAGGAAACGGATAGCAGCACAAAACTGCTTATAAGAGTTTGGAAAAAGCGCTTGCTGAACATATGCATCCGTTTACAAACGACTATATCCGTTTGCGAACGGAAATGTAAGGATATTTGACGTATTTTTAAGCTGGTCGAATACCTATAAAAATTATGGAAAAACCAACTCTACCATACCTTGAGAGCGTACGCAAGCAATTCGTTTACTACAAGACGCTTGGCGAAAAAGCGATTGCCCAACTCGAAGCTGATCAACTGTTCGCGAGAACAAACGAAGACACGAACAGCATCGCGATGATCGTAAACCACCTGAGCGGCAATATGCTCTCGAGATGGACCGATTTCCTGACCTCGGACGGTGAAAAACCATGGCGCGACCGCGACTCCGAGTTTGAAGAAACCCTAAACACAAAAGAACAAGTCATGCTTGCTTGGGAAAAAGGCTGGACCTGTTTTTTCGCGGCCTTGGATGCGTTGACCGACGACCAACTTTCGCAAATCATCTACATCAGGAACGAAGGACACACGGTCATGGAGGCGATAAACAGGCAGCTCGCGCATTATCCGTATCACGTCGGGCAGATCGTTTTCTGTGCCAAAATGCTCAAAAAATCACAATGGGATAGTTTGTCGATCCCGAAAAATGCGTCGAAAACGTATAACTCGGACAAGTTTGCGAAGGAAAAATCCGTCAGGCATTTCACCGATGACGAACTCGACCGAATAAAGTAGATTTCGTTTCATCAATTGGGTAGCGTGACGTATTTTTGTGGCCGATGCCGCAACCCGTGTGGAAGTGCGCCAAAAATGAATACCGACAAATGAAAAAATTGCTGCTGCTATTGCCGTTGTTGCTACTCAACTCTTGTTACGAAGCCCAACGCGACTGTAAAGACTTCAAAACCGGTACTTTCGAATTCACGACGAAAGTGAACGGCGTAAAAAAGACCACGACTTTCGTGCGAACCGAAAACCTCGAAATCGATTATTACGAAGGAAAGGCCGATACGGCTTCGATAAGATGGGTCAACGACTGCGAATATGTGGTGCAGAAACTGCATCCGAAGAATATGGCCGAACACAAGGCGATCGCGATGAAAATCTTGACCACGTCGAAAAATTCCTATACCTTTGAATACGGGATCGTAGGCAGCACCACGACTCAAAAAGGTACCGTCACCAAAATAAAATAAAAGCCCAAATAAATGGAAGTTTTCCTGAATCCGAATGCTTGGATCGCCTTATTGACACTTACTTTTCTTGAAATCGTACTCGGTATCGACAACATCATCTTCATTTCGATAACCACCGGTAAATTGCCGCAGGAAGAACGCAAAAAAGCGACCAAAGTCGGGATGTTCCTGGCGATGTTCATGCGTATCGCGATGCTTTTCGGTATCAGTTTCCTGATCGCGATGAAAGAAGCTTGGTTCAACATCGATGTATCGTGGTTCGAAATGCACGTTTCGGGTCAGGCGCTTATCCTCTTCCTTGGTGGACTTTTCCTTTTATATAAGAGTACGGTAGAAATCCGTGAAAAAGTCGAACATCACGGAGAGGAAGAAAAAGAGGTCAAGAAAAGTGCGGCCAAATCGTTCTCGAACGTGATTTTTCAGATCATCCTGATCGATATCGTATTTTCTTTCGATAGTATTTTGACCGCAGTCGGTATGACGAGCGGTGTAGAAGGTGCTTTGTACATCATGATTACGGCGGTCGTCATATCGGTTCTGATCATGATGCAATTTGCCGTTCCGGTCGGTAATTTCGTGAACAATCACCCGTCTATCCAGATTTTGGCGCTTACGTTTTTGGTGCTCATCGGATTCATGCTGATCACCGAAGCGGCACACGTAGCCCATGCGTCATTCTTTGGCAATACGGTCACGGCCATCCCGAAAGGTTACTTGTATTTTGCGATAGCGTTCTCGCTTTTGGTGGAATTCCTCAATATGAAGATGGGCAAGAACAACAAAAAGAATTCTCCCGACGAAGCTGCATAAACTTGAAATTTCTAGTCGTCATAACCGCATTCCTGCTGCTTTTCAAACCGGTTTTCCCTGTGTTTGAGTATGTGATGAATTACGATTATGTCGTCAAAGTGCTGTGCGAGAACAAAGCAAAGCCCGAAATGCATTGTAACGGAAAATGTCACTTGATGAAGGAATTGGCGAAGGCTTCGGAAACCGAAAAACCCGCTTCCCAAAACGACAAAAAAGCGTTCACACCTATCGAATTGTTCTGCAATACCGCATCTGAAATAACATTGGCCGAAGTGTTCCCGCTCGAGGAAACTTCGGCTTCCTTTTTTTACGCCACTTCCGATTGCATCGGATTTGACGGCAAAGTGTTCCATCCTCCTATTTTGGTATAGCCATTCTTTTTGAGAACCTGAAAACGGTTCCGATTAATTATGCCCACCGGGCAAGAATCGCTATATCCATATAAAATGAAAACGACAAAAACACTTTTTGCCGCAATGGCAACCGCATTATTATTGATTTCGTGCAACAGCGACGACAACGCTCCGACAACGGGAACAGGCAGTCTCAACATAGAATTCGACAACGTCTACCAATCGAACAACCTTATCCTGAATACGCAACCGAACACGACTTCCCAAAATGAAGTACTCAAAATCGGGCAACTCAAATACATCGTCAGCAACATCAAACTGACCAAAGCCGACGGCAGCATTTTCACGTATCCGAAAAGCCAAAGTTATTTCATTGTCGATGAGACCGACGAGGCATCGACCACGTTGCAATTGCAAAACATCCCGTCGGGCGATTATGTTTCGGTTTCTTTCGGAATCGGCGTAGACCAACAACAATGGGAACTCGGAGCCGACGGACAAGGAAATTTCCTGGCTTTGGCCCAATCCGAAGACATGTTATGGTCATGGTCGGCGGGTTATAAGTTTCTGGCTTTCGAAGGCACGTTCACTTCGCCTACCGTTGCATCCGAAACCGCTTTTATGGTGCATACGGGAAAAACCGGAACCGATTACAATTATACGACAATCACTTTGCCGTTGACCAATTCGGCTTTGGTACGCACGGACATCACGCCGCAAATCCACATTTTCGCGGACGCGTCCAAAATCATCGACGGACAGAACAAGATCGTACTTTCCGACAACAATTCAGGAGGCATGGGCGCGATGATCATGGGTGGCGAAAATTTAGCGCTGATAACGGCGAACCTGTCGCAAATGTTCACGGTAAACCACGTACACAACGAATAATGAAGCGGCTTTTCGTTTTGGCATTCATCGGGCTGACGGCTTGTTCGCCCGATGATGCTTCATATACCGACGTTCCGTTCGCGATTTCAAAACCGTCCAATTTTCCCGATTTCGCCTATAATTTCGAGGCCAACATGCCCACACAAGCAGGCTTTGAATTAGGAAAGAAGATTTTTTACGACGGCAGATTGTCTTCGGACGGTACGATTTCGTGCGGTTTCTGTCACATCCAACAACACGCGTTCACGCATCACGGTCACAGTTTGAGCCATGGCGTGAACAATGAGGTCGGATTTCGCAACACGCCGGCTATCCAAAATTTGGCGTTCCAAAACGTATTCATGTACGACGGATCTACCGATAATCTTGATCTTCAACCGTTAATTCCGATTACGAGCGAAGTCGAAATGCACGGGAATCTGACGTCTATAGTCACGATGATGCAATCGGATGCGCAATATCGCAAACTGTTCAAGCGAGCGTTTCCCGATGCAGAAATCGATACGGAACACCTGCTCAAGGCACTCGGCCAGTTCATGGTGATGCTGCAAAGTTCGAATTCGCGCTTCGACAAATGGAGACGCAATGAAACCGGAGCGAATTTTTCAGGCGATGAAACCGAAGGCTACCAGATTTTCCAACAGAAATGCGCGTCCTGCCATACGACCGATCTTCAGACCGACCATTCTTTCCGCAACAACGGATTGGCCGTGAACCAACAATTGTACGATACGGGTCGCGAACGCGTGACGCATTTGCCTTCAGACAAATACAAGTTCAAAGTGCCGAGCTTGCGCAACGTAGAAAAAACCGCGCCTTATATGCACGACGGACGGTTTTACACTTTGGAAGCGGTATTGGAACATTATGCTTCGGGTGTGCAGACATCCGAAACGCTCGACCCTATTTTGCAACAAAACGGTTCGCCCGGAATTGCTTTGACCGATGAACAGAAATCAAAAATCATCGCTTTCCTAAAGACGTTGACCGACGACGAATTTTTGTCCAATCCTAAATTTTCAGAATTCTGATGAAAAAATTTTTATTGCTGTTGTGGCTTCCGATTGCCGTTTTAGCTTCGGAAAAAGACAGCCTTTCGATAAATTACAAACAACGATTCGCAAATATGCTCGACGATTGCGATGCGTGCGGATGTTCGGCCACGGGCGGAAGTATGGGATTCGTGTCCTTGCTCAATACAAATTTCGTCGGCGTGCGGTACATCTATCAACGCTATTCGAGTACCGACGGTTTGTACGCCAATTCGCCTTGGTATACAGAACAGTTCAATTCGGTGCAGATTTGGGGCCGGATACCGATTTTCAAGAATGCACAGGTGAGCGTACTTTTGCCGTATCACAACAATTCGCGCGAAACGGAAACGGCTTCGCATACCATTTCGGGAGTCGGCGATTTGACTGTCATCGGACTCTATCGCGTGTATCAAACGACGACCGATTCGACTTTTCTCGCGCATACGATCCAACTCGGAGCCGGTGTAAAAGCCCCGACGGGAAAATACGATGAGACGAACAACGGCAGTATCAATCCGGGTTTCCAGCTCGGAACGGGAAGTTTTGATTACCTGTTGTTGGCCGAACACATTTTAAGACGCAGGCAATTCGGGTTCCAGACGATGCTCAACTACATCATCAAAACCGAAAACGACCAGCATTACCGATTCGGCAACCAGTTCAATTATTCGGTCACACTTTTCTGGCTTCGTGAAAAAGACGATTTTTCGTTTTCTCCTCAATTGGGAGTCGCCGGCGAAGTCTCGGAAAGCAACCGCCAATACGACCAAGTCGTGGCAAAAACCTCGGGAAGCGTTTTGTTCGGGAAAATCGGAATCGAAGCCGGAATCAAACGCTTTTCGGCCGGAGCGCAGTTTTTATTACCGATAAGTCAGGATTTGACGGGTGGACGTGTGGATGCCAAATACCGTTTTGGTGTGAATTTGAATTATAGTTTGTGATTTTTTGCCACGGATTCACAGATTTTATAGCTCCGCGCGGAGTTGCGAAAAAGCGTCCCGCGTGAACACAAAACCCAATATGTAAAGACCAAAACGCTCTAAGCGGAACGCATTTTGCGCAGCGCGCAAGCAAAATGCCGATAAACACTTCCGAATTCCAGCGCCATGAGCGCGCAGGCGGGTACCTGACTTGCTGAAGATTCGGAAAAAAGGAAAAGCTGTTTGAGCGCAGCGAGTTCTTTTCCTTTCCGAAGCAAGGCGATGTCAGGTCGCCGAGCGGTCGCGCCAAAGGCATTTTTGTTTCTTTTGTTGCCAGACAAAAGCAAGCCCCGCTGGCAAGCGAAAACCTCAAGCAAACTTCGATGCACAGAACAAAAAAGCCGCTATAAAGCGGCTTTCTATTCCAAAGACAAAGTAATCTGCCCTTCATCATCAATCTCCGTATCCGGCGCTTCACCCAAAACAATCTCGGGTTCAGGAATTTCCTCAACCGGCGGATCGAACGGCAACGGTTCGAGCAAATTCACTTGCTTGAGCTTCTCCGCCGTAAGCTGGTTACCCAAAGCCTTGAAGCCTTTCACCGTAATGAATTGCTCGATATCGATGGTCTGGTTGTCTTTCTGTACACCTTTTACTTTAGCAAAAATGATTTCCGCAACCGGACGATAATCGGTAGACACGATTTCCAATTGGGAATTCGCGTGCTCGGTTATGAACGAATCTTCCTTGTTTTCATTCTCGACCAAGAAGCGCTTCACGAAATAACGTTCTTTTTCCCCATCGTAATAAATGGCCGAAACCGGTTTGTTCGGGATCCATTTTTCAAGGATGATCATATCTTCGTCGAAATGCGTCGACAAATCGGGAACGATGACCTTGAGTTTGCCCGAAGACGAGATCACGAGCAATTTATCGGTCGGACGGAATTCACCCAGAAGTTCGCCTCTCGCATCGGTGTTCAAACGCTGAACCGTATCGTCGAACCAAATTTTACGCGGCAAAAGCGTCGAAATCCCTTTTTCCTTTAGTTCGATTTTTTTGATCGGATACTTGGAAACCGTGTTGCCACGTGAATTTCTCCCTTTGATGGCCATATCGGCAAAATCGAGGTCGAACTTGAGCTTTTTGATGGTGCCGATCTGTCGCAACAAAACCGTGATCACCTCGGCTTCTCCATTCGGATTGGCCGTAAAATACAACACCATAGAACCCGGTTTTTCCTGGGTAAGGTCGTACATCTTGTCGCGCGTCACACCCGAAACGTTGAAACGCTTGATGAAACTCGAACCCGACTTTCCGTCGCGATAGACCATGTTGTAAATCGTGCGCTTGTCGTTCTTGTCGAAAACCGCCGCGTAAATGATGTCCTTGCCGATGAATTTCTTGTCGTCGACTTTGGTGATCATCATATTTCCGTTGCGAAGGAACACGATCACGTCGTCAATGTCGGAACAATCGCCGATATATTCGTCCTTTTTGAGGCTGGTCCCGATAAAACCTTCCTCTTTGTTGACGTACAATTTGGTGTTTCGAAGCACGACTTTGGTTGCTTCGATATTGTCGAACGAGCGCAATTCGGTTTGGCGTTCGCGTCCTTTGCCGTATTTCTCTTTAAGTCTGTTGAAGTAAGCGGTCGCGAAATCGACGATGTGCTCCAAATGGAACTTCACCTGTTCGATCTCACCTTCCAAAGCTTCTAGTTTTTCCTGCGCTTTGTCGATGTCGAATTTCGAAATCCTTTTGATTCGGATTTCGGTCAGACGAACGATATCTTCCTCGGTAACGGCGCGCTTCAAATGTTTCGTGAACGGCTTCAACCCTTCATCTATCGCCTTGATCACGCCTTCCCAAGTTTCTTCTTCCTCGATAAGTCGGTAAATGCGGTTTTCGATGAAAATGCGTTCCAACGAAAGGAAATGCCATTGTTCCTCGAGCTCGTCGAGTTGGATTTCGAGTTCTTGCCTGAGCAGTTCGACCGTGCGATGCGTAGAAACACGCAACATTTCAGAAACCCCGACGAATCTCGGTTTATGGTCTTCGATGACGCAACCCAAAGGCGCGACCGAGGTTTCGCAAGCCGTGAACGCGAACAACGCGTCGATCGTCTTATCGGGAGAAACGCCTGGGAAAAGATGGATCAGGATTTCGACTTCGGCAGCCGTATTGTCCTCGATTTTCTTGATTTTGATCTTGCCTTTCTCGTTGGCCTTGAGTATGGAATCGATAAGAGTGGAAGTATTCGTCGAAAACGGGATTTGCGTAATGACGAGCGTATTCTTGTCGAGTTGCGAAATCCTGGCACGCACACGGACACGGCCGCCGCGCATTCCGTCGTTGTAATTCGAGACGTCGGCGATTCCCTGCGTCGGAAAATCGGGGAAAATCGTGAACGGCTTGTTCTTGAGGATTTTTATCGACGCATCGATGAGTTCGTTGAAGTTGTGCGGCAACACTTTCGTGGACAAACCGACGGCGATCCCTTCGGCTCCTTGAGCAAGCAACAACGGGAATTTCACCGGAAGGTTGATCGGTTCGTTGCGGCGTCCGTCATAAGAAGCTTGCCATTCTGTAATCTTTGGCGAATACAGCACTTCGAGCGCGAATTTCGTGAGGCGCGCCTCTATGTAACGCGAGGCAGCCGCTCCGTCTCCGGTAAGGATGTTCCCCCAGTTTCCCTGCGTATCGATAAGCAAGTCCTTCTGCCCGATCTGCACCATCGCATCACCGATCGAAGCGTCGCCGTGCGGATGGTATTGCATCGTATGCCCGACAATGTTCGCTACTTTGTTGTAACGGCCGTCGTCGAGTTCGCGCATCGAGTGCATGATGCGTCGCTGAACGGGCTTGAAACCGTCTTCGATAGCCGGTACCGCGCGTTCAAGGATCACATAAGACGCGTAATCGAGAAACCAGTCCTTATACATCCCGGTGACTTTGACGATCGTGTCTTCGGGGTTGGCTTCATGGCTTTCGAAAAAGTGCGCGCTTTCGGCAGATGAGGCATCGTGGGCCAGGCTTTCGGAAGGTTCGTCTTGCAGGGAATCTTCGGAAGTCGGTTCGATGTCGTCGAAATTATCGTCTTCTGGGATGTTGTTTTCTTCGTCTTCGCTCATTATCGCGAACAATTTTATTTTTTATGACCTTGAAGATTCTGAAATCTTGAGATCCGATTTTTATGATTAAACAATTAAGAGAGTTTAGAAAGTTAAGATTTTACTTTTCGACTTAACGCTCTAAACTACCTCGACCGTAAAAAACTATTTTTCAACTACGTCCAATTCAACTTTGAGGTTTCGGATGATGAACTCCTGTCGGTCGGGCGTGTTTTTTCCCATATAAAATTCGAGCAACGTCTCAATGGTCGTCGCGCGGTCGAGCATTACGGGATCTTTTCGCATATCGGGCCCGATGAAATGCGCGAACTCGTCTGGCGAGATTTCTCCCAATCCCTTAAATCGCGTGATTTCGGGTTTCGGTTTGAGTTTTTCAATGGCCGCGACGCGTTCCTCTTCGGTATAACAATAAATCGTTTCTTTTTTGTTGCGCACGCGGAAAAGCGGCGTCTGCAAAATATACAAATGCCCTTCTTTGATGAGTTCGGGGAAAAATTGCAGGAAAAACGTAATCAACAACAATCGGATGTGCATGCCGTCGACATCGGCGTCGGTCGCGATCACGATGTTGTTGTAGCGCAGGTCTTCCATGCTTTCCTCAATATTCAAGGCCGCTTGCAACAGGTTGAATTCCTCGTTCTCGTACACGATTTTTTTGGTCATGCCGTACGAGTTCAACGGCTTTCCACGCAGCGAAAAAACGGCTTGCGTATTCACGTCGCGCGATTTGGTGATCGAACCCGAAGCCGAATCTCCTTCGGTGATGAATAACGTACTTTCGAGATAACGCGGATTCTTGATATCGGGCAAATGCACGCGGCAATCGCGCAGTTTTTTGTTGTGGAGACTCGCTTTTTTGGCGCGATCCCTTGCCAATTTACGGATTCCTGAAAGCTCTTTCCTCTCGCGTTCCGCCTGTAGGATCTTGCGCAACAACGCATCGGCGGTTTCGGGATTCTTGTGCAGGAAATTGTCGAGATTCGTCTTGATGAAATCGTTGATGAACGTTCGTACACTCGGCAAATCCGGGCCCATTTCGGTAGAACCCAATTTGGTTTTGGTCTGCGATTCGAAAACGGGTTCCATGACCTTAACCGAAATCGCGCCTACGATCGACTTTCTGATATCGCTGGGTTCGAAACCTTTGTTGTAGAATTCGCGAACGGTTTTCACCATCGCCTCGCGAAAAGCGTTCAAGTGCGTCCCGCCTTGAGTCGTGTTCTGGCCGTTGACGAACGAATGGTATTCTTCCGAATATTGCGTTTTGGAATGCGTCATCGCGATCTCGATATCGTCTCCCTTAAGGTGAATCACGGGATACACCATGTCCTCGATCTGGATTTCTTCCTCGAGCAAATCCTTCAATCCGTTTTCGGACGAATATTTCTCGCCGTTGTAATAAATCGCAAGGCCGGTGTTGAGATAGCAATAGTTCTTGAGCATCCGGATCACATATTCATTCCGGAATTTGAAGTTCTTGAAGATCGTATCGTCCGGGATAAAAACGACTTTGGTGCCGCGTCGCTTCGTAGTCTCGATCAAATCTTCCTCGAGCGTGAGTTCGCCCGCAGAGAATTCGGCGGCTTTTTGTTTGTCGTCACGTACCGATTCCACACGAAAATACGTTGAAAGCGCATTCACCGCCTTGGTTCCGACTCCGTTCAGGCCAACCGATTTCTTGAACGCAAGCGAGTCGTACTTACCGCCCGTATTCATTTTCGAAACCACGTCTATGACTTTGCCGAGCGGAATGCCGCGTCCGTAATCGCGCACCGAAACCTGCTTGTCGCGGATGCTCACCTCTATGGTCTTGCCCGCGTTCATCACGAACTCGTCGATACAGTTGTCGATTACTTCCTTGAGCAGGATGTAAATACCGTCGTCTGGCGAAGAGCCGTCGCCCAGTTTCCCGATGTACATGCCGGGACGCATGCGGATATGCTCTTTCCAGTCGAGGGAACGGATATTGCCTTCGTCGTAATTGGTCAGTTCGGACATTCTTGATAAATCTGGTTTTTAGCTAATATAATTCTATTACGCGCGCGGGAAAAGAGGGAAGTTGGGAAGTTATCAAGATGATATTGACAGGGTGAGTGGTGAGTGGTGAATGGTGAATGGTGAAATGTGAAATGTAAGATATGATTCGCAATTTGGATCGATAGTAAAATTGATGATATCAAAACCACTAATCACTATTCACTAACCAATTTTCACATTTCACATTTCACATTTCACCAATCATATCCCATATCAACCCTCACGACTTCTTAATCCGATACGTCGCCACCGATTCCCGATTGATGAAAATCGTCAAATAACCCGACGCGTCCTTTTCAAGCGGGACTTCGAATTCGGTGATGTTGCCGTTGCGCTTCACGTCGGCGAAACGGATTTTGTTGTCGCTGCTCAACGCATACGCGACTTTATCGGTCTTTAGGTTTTCGACCTTGAACGGGATGATGTAATTGCTCGGCAAAATCCCCGATTTCGGGAATGTGATGCGGTAGTCGGAACCGATGTACTCGCCCGAATACAACGGCAATCCGGCGAATTCCTCGGCTGTTTTGTTCGTGAGCAGCCATTTTGTCTCATCGGGAAAATGATTGAGGAAAAACACGTTCGGATCGGTAAAAAAATACCCAGGATTGAAACGGTTCACGAATTTTCCGGTTTCCGAATCGACCGAACCCGAGCCCCATGTCACGTCTATGAATTTCCACTGTCCGTCGATTTTGACTGCATTCCAGATGTGATCCGCGGCAGTCGGCAATTTCCCGATATGTGTCGGATGCGATTTCGACGTGCCCGGAATCGTGATCGTTTCCAATCCGCTCAAGGCCGCAACGCGATCATACAAAGCGGTATAACCACGGCATACGCCTTTTTTGGAGCGCAATGTCTTGTTGGCCAAATCGAGATTGTATTCGCGCAATTTGCGTTCTTTCTCTTCGGGCGTGCGGTACGAAAAAGCGACCTTTCCGCCTTGGTTCGAACGGTATTCGGTCAAATCGTAACGTACGTTTTTGGCGATCCAGGTGTAAATCGCGCGCGCTTTTTCGACATCCGAAGAAAAGTCCGAATTCACTTTTTCGGCCAATTTTTCGGGAGAAGAAAATGTCGCCGGATACGCACTTGCGACGCGGTCGACGGCGGCCAAATCCTGGGCCGAAGCGAAAGTGCCGACCAACAACAAAAGCGAAAGGATCAGTTTAGGAAAAAAGGAAGTTCTCATACACACCGTCAAGCAACATTTTTGCCATAAATGGTTAACGGAGTTTTAAAGTTTTTATTGGGAAAATTCCAAATTCCAATATCAAAAAAAGCCTCCACATGAGAGACGTTTGGGTTGGCGTCGCCACGACCGTCACGTGCAGCCTAAAACACATAACGGCCGAAAGCTTGCCGGTTTTATGATTTTGTGTCGGAAATCATGTCGCGACCAGCTCGCAATCAAATCCCAATTCGATCATACAATCCTGGATGATTCCCGTTTCGGTTTTTTTGATGTTCACCGCATGCAGCAGTTTGTGTTTGTGATTGAGGTCGAAACGGATCTGTCCCGCTCGGTAAATCCTTTTGTGCAGCAGCCTTTCAAGCACTTGCGCCTGATTGGTCGTCTCAACGTTGGTTTTGTAATATGCGTTCATGGTATAGGTGTTTAGTCGTATTTCTTTTTGACGAACCAGATGTCCTGGAGCACGATGTTGAAGCTGAACGTGCGATAGTTCTCTTTCACGAGCGTTTCCGAAATCGCGCCTCTTTGCCCGAATCCGTAAGTCAGGTTGATCATCGAGGCGGTTCTTCCCGGAATGGGCAACCCGATGCCGAAAACCGCTTTGTAGTTCGTAATCCTTTTGTCGTTTACGGCCAGATAGCCGTTGTCGAAATTCATCCCGGCGCGCAACCGTATCTTGTCGTAATAGTAATATTGGCTTTTGTTGCGCATGTATTCCATGCCGAACCCGAAGAAGTCCTGGTCGACGAATCGCCCGATATGGTCTTCCATATTCACCGAATTCCAAAAAGAGCGTTTGTAATCGGCCGTGATGCCGAAGCTGTCGTTGAATTTGTAATAGCCGCCAACGGTGACTTCCAACGGAAGTTTGAAGCTTTCCATGGGCACGTCGACCGAACTTTCGAGGTTCGTCTGGATCAGGTCGACGACTTTGTACGCCGTGATGTCTTTCGTGCCTTTGATCGATGCGGGAAGCTTTACGGTCATGGCCGATGTGAACTTCTTTCCGAATTTGCCTTGTGCGCCCGCCACGAAACGGAATCCGCGGTAATAATTCTTCTCGTTGACGACCAAAAGATCGTTTCCGACCGTAGCGAACTCGTCTTCCTGAATTTTTCCGAAAAGATAGTTCACGCCAAGACCGACATTGAAGCGCGAGCCGAGTTTGCGTCCGTAATTGAGCGTGAAATTGCTGAGTCCGCCGGTTCCCGAAACATCGCTCGTGTACGTGCCGTCCGAACCTTCTATGTCGCCTGTGATTCCCGTGATATTGTAACCGACGTCGGAATACGGCAGCAATGTCGCCCCTATCCCATCTTTGTTAGACAACGCGAAAGCGAACGCGATGTTCGAGAACGAGAACGTCGTCGCGTCCTGTCCGCCGTCCGAATTGCTGAAAGTGGTAGCTTCTCCTTTTCCGCCAAGGTCGAACATGAACGATTTCTCGGGAATGGTCGCATAGGCCGCGGGATTGAGGTTGTTGATTTCGGTCGTCATCGGCAACGCGATTCCCGTTTCACCCATGGCGTTGGTCTTTCCCGGAGCGGCTTCGTTGAGACGTCCCAATCCGAAAAGCGAATAAGGCGAACCCGTCTGGTTGTTGGTCTGGGCGTGCAGTCGGACACAAAAAAGCAAGACAGCGGCGGCCTTAATCGTAAATCGCATAGGTAAGTTCAAGTTTCGATTCGTAATTGTTGTGCGCCTGTCCGTTTATGATGAGTCGGCTTACCGCGGAATTGTAGCCTTTTGGCATAAGCACCAATCCGTAATGCAGGAATTCGGGATCGTCAAGTATCTTTTCGAGGAATTGTTCTACAGGTGCGACCACATACACTTCGTTATATTCGGGATTTACTTTGTCGATATAAGCCATGACGTCGTTGCCGGCCGCATCGGTAAGCAAACCCAAGATGTCGTTGTTGCGGTCTACCATGGCCACGTAAAGCGAATCGGTCGAATACAATTTATCGTTATAATAATTCGGATTTATGCGCAGTTTGAGGTTCGCCTTGAAAATCTTTCCGTTGTTGTCGTTGATTTCCTTGATCGATCGGATCGTCGGGAACATGATTTTGGTCGTGATGCCGATTCCGCCTTGCAGATACGTTAGATCGTTCGTCGCCTGGCTGCCAAGTTCGGTTTCCTGGGAAACGAGAGACGAAAACACCGTGTCTGCTCTGTCGCTCGTGATGCGGTTGGCGTACTTCTTTACCTCATCGACGCCGTTGAGCTTGAAATCGAGATAATCGCTTTCGTCGTCGCTGCTGTCGTCATCGTCCGAATAATAAAGCCGGATGTAACTTTTGGTCGCGCTGTAACCCATGATTGCCGCGTTGTCGTCGTCCGCCGGACTGATTTTGATGCCCTTGAAACGATCGCGCAATGTTTCGGAACTCACGATTTCGTCGCTGCGGATGCCGTCGAGCAAATCCTGGCCAAGAGCATCCGACAACCGAATGGTCAGTGAGTCCTTGCTGATTCGGGGACGGAAAGTCTTCTCCCCGAGCAGGTCGTCGGATGCGTCAAAATCAACGGTGTTGTAGTAGTCGTCGACACCGTTGGACAACGTAATGGTTTCCGTCAGCCTACGGACCTTTACGCGTTGGGTGGCCAGCGTATCATTATAAAAATAACCGTCATAAGAAAGGTTGAGCACGATGCTGTCGAAAACGGCTCCTTCGGGAATGTAATACGTCGCGGGAACGACTTCCATAAAAGCGTCGGCGCGCACTTTGCCGAACACGGGATCTTCATATCGGCCGACGAGCAAGCGGTTTCCCGAATCGTTGACGATACTGTCGAATTTATACGTAGACATGTCGATCTGGAAACTGTCAATCTCTATAAGCCGAAGATTGCTTCCCGTAAGATTGTCCGAATCGAGCCATACGTCGGTTTCCCCGCACGATACGGCCAGAGCGCCCAAAATGAAAAGCGCGAAAAGTTTGAGTGAATGGGTCATGGTCCAAAAGTAGAAGCGCATTCCGTCCGTAAAAAACAATATCTGCAACCGCTTTTTTTTCGTCGACGGTTGGCTTTTAAAACGCGATATACGGCTACGGAATCCGATCGGCAGAAAAAAACGGGCATTTGCAGACAAAAAACCGCCATCCGCATAATATAGTTTAGCGACAAATGCACATCGCCTAAGTTTGGATCGCATTCAAAAATCAGACACACTTATGCTTTACGACAAAAAACAAATGGTTTTGGCACTGGCACTGGTCGCCTCGCTTTTTTCAGGTTGCTCGAGCGATGACGAATCGGTAAAAGGAAACTGGCTCGTCTCTACGGTTTTCGACGGTTCGCCAAGATCGAGCGCCGTGAGTTTCACCATTGGCGATTACGCGTTCATGGGAACGGGTTACGACGGAGACGATTACCTGGCCGATTTCTGGAAATACGACATCAACGGCGGTTATTGGACACAGGTTTCGAATTTTCCGGGTTCAGCCAGAAGTTCGGCCGTCGCATTTTCGATCGGCAGCAACGGCTATGTAGGTACGGGTTACGACGGCACGTACGAACTCGGCGATTTCTACAAATACGATACGAACGGCGACACCTGGGAACCGATCGCGGATTTTGGCGGTACGCCAAGACGCGCCGCAGTTGGTTTCAACTCATCTTCGAATGGTTATGTCGGAACGGGTTTCGACGGCACGAACGACAAGAAAGACTTCTGGAAATTCGATCCTACCACGAATTCATGGACGGAAATGTTCGGTTTCGGCGGCAACAAACGACGCGAGGCCGTGAGTTTTACGATAAACGACAAGGTGTATTTCGGCACGGGCGCTTCGAACAACATCAACCAGGTCGATTTTTGGTCGTTCGACCTCGACGACGAGACTTGGACGCGTCTCAAAGATGTGGACGACAAGAGTTCGTACGAGATCGAACGCGCCAACGCTACCGGTTTCGCGATCGGGAATTATGGTTACATCTGCGGAGGCAACGGCTACAACAGCACTTGGGAATACGAACCCGGCACCGACAAATGGACCAAGAAAACCAATTTCGAGGGCGCTTCCCGACAGGACGCTTCCGTAATCTATACAAGCACACGCGGTTTCGTGATGCTCGGCAAGAACGGTAACTATTACTACGACGACATGTACGAGTTCCAACCCAACGAACCGTATGAGGACGAAGACTGATAATTTGTTTTTTGTTTGGGGTCGGGTTTTCGGACTTGGCCCTTTTTTGTTTTTTATGAGAATCTTGACAGTTGCGCTTTTCGCGCTTGCGTACCTTTCGTGCCAAAGAAAACCAGACGACATTTCGACAGAAGTTTACGCTACCGACAAAGGATACGCCTACCGCATCTACCTTCACGGAAAAACTGCGATACAACAGGAAACCGTTCCCGGATTGCCCGGAGCGAAACCTTTTTGCGACAGCCTCGATGCCCAAAAAGTATCGCGCCTTGTGAAGTTCAAGATCGAGAAGCGGCAAAATCCCGCCGTGACATCTGCCGAGATCGATTCGCTTAAGATCGGTACCAAATGCTGAAAAAGATTTACCCGGCCTTTTCGGGCAACACGCGCAATTTCCTGCTGCACCTGATGCTTTGGGTGCTTTTGCTTTCGGTGCCGTTCATGGATATGGTCACGCATCGCGGCGATTTCGACTTGTGGTTGTTGTTCCGGCTTATCATCGCGCTCGGGCTTTTCTATTTCAATTATTTCATACTTGTTCCTAAATTGTTGATTACGCGCAAGCTCGCGTTGTATCTCGCCGTAATCATCCCTTTGGTGTTCGGCATGTCGTATTTGTCGGCTTTGTTTACCGAATTTCGGATGCCGAGGCAAGCTCCGGCGGGATTCGTGCGGACGTTCCAACCCGATTTCCCGATGCGTTACATCCCGTCGCTCGTGACCTTTACGCTTCACGCGCTTGCGAGCACCATGTCGCGGCTTTACATCGAATGGAGTAGCACGAGCAAGAAGCAGATGGCGACCGAATCGGAAAAACGCGTAGCCGAACTCATGTTCCTCAAGGCGCAGTTGAATCCGCATTTCTTTTTCAACTCGCTCAATACGATCTATTCGCTGACGATCAAAAAGGCGCAACAGGCACCCGAAGCCATCATCAGTCTGTCGAACCTGATGCGTTATGTATTGTACGAAACCGACAAGGACGTGGTGCGGCTTGAGGATGACCTGCAATATTTGAGCGATTACATCGAATTGTCGAAACTTCGGCTTACTGCCAACAACAAGGTCGATTTCATCGTGAACGGCGAAGCTGACAACCTGTTGATTCCGCCTTTGCTGTTCATCTCTTTCGTCGAGAACGCGTTCAAGCACGGTGCGGCTCCGGTAGACGATTCGGGCATCCATATCAGTTTTGACATCAGTCCGAAACAGATCGCCTTCCGCGTAGAAAATACGATCCATATTGAACGCACGGCCGGAAAACGCTCTGGTGTCGGGCTCGAGAACACGCTTTCGCGCATCAACCTGTATTTCCCCGATCGCAATTTTTTCAGCGCCTTTGAGCTCGACGGGCGTTACATCGTCAACCTAATAATCGCCTTATGAGCCTAAAAACCGTAATCATAGACGACGAGCCGCTGGCTATAGAAGTCATCAGGAGTTATTGCGACTCGTTGTCGGACATCGAGGTCGTGGGCCAGTTCTCGAATCCCGTCGAAGCGATGACGTTCATCAATTCGAATACGATCGACCTGGTTTTCCTCGATATCGAAATGCCGTTGCTAAGCGGTATGGAACTTGTCGAGACCTTGAGATACAAGCCGCAGATCGTGTTTACGACGGCCTATCCGCAGTTCGCTTTGGAAGGTTTCGAACTCGACGCGATCGATTACCTGATCAAACCCGTGGCGTACAAGCGCTTTTTGAAAGCGATGAACAAGGTGCGCAAACAGCTTCCCGGAGAAAACGCATCTGAAGTAAAAATAACTCCGGAAGCCGAAAAACCGTTTATTTTCATCAAATCGGAATACGAAAGCCTCAAGGTTTTCGCCGACGAGATCAAGTATGTGGAAAGTTTGCGCGACTATCTGAAAATACACTTGTCCAACGGGAAATACGTGCTCACGCTTTCGAATTTCAAGAACCTTCTCGAAAAATTGCCCGAAAAGACGTTTATGCGCGTGCACAATTCGTACGTGGTGAACATCAGTTTCATCAATTCGATACAACGCAACAGGATTTTGATCGACAACAACAGGATTCCGATCAGCGATACGTATAAGAAGGCGTTTTTTGAGAAGATTAGGATTTGAGCGGAATGCCTGACAAAACATGCCGTCGTTCACGTCTGCATATTTGATGGAGATACGCAAAATTACAGACACACATTTTGCCATCATAAATATTCGCCCCAATTCGGGAATCGCGAAACGATTTTGCTTAAATTTAATGTAAATAATTGATAATTAGAATATAAAACATTATGCCTAAGTATGTAATAGAACGAGAGATTCCAGGTGCGGGCAACCTTACCCAGGAACAATTAAAAAGTATATCGCAAACCTCTTGTGATGTATTGCGCAAAATGAGTCCTGAAATAAATTGGATCCATAGTTATGTTACTGATGACAAAATATTTTGTGTCTATCAGGCTCCAAATGAAGAAATGATACGTGAACATGCGGAACGAGGAGGCTTTCCCGTAAATAAAATATCCAAAGTCTCGACTGTGATCGACCCGGCAACAGCCGAATAATTCCCTCATCTTCCAACAAGAGCCATCTCTTACCGGTAATGGCACAAAATCCCTGTATCGGTCAACGACCACAAAGCCGCTTTTTGTCCGCCCGATTTAAGGCAGTTGTTCGCCCAAGCATTACACGTGTAAAACAGGTTGTATTTGCCATGCGCCTCGAAAAACAGATCGTGGTCTCCGTAGGAAGCGTTCGGGATTTGTACGGTTTGCCCGTCCTTTTTGATAAACGACGATTCCGCGAAGGCCACCATGCGTAAATATTCCTGCTTGCTTACCATGACCTTGATGCAAAGTTCGCTTTCCTTTACTTCTTTATGGAACGTGGCATGCATCAAACCTGTGCCCATCCAGAATGCAGCCTTGAAAGCCGTACTCGCTTTGAGGTCGCTCCATTCGGGTGTGTTTAAGTAAAAATCGTGGTCGCCCCATCCGAGTCCTACATATTGGAACGTCGAATCTTTCGAAAGGGTTCGGGTCGGATGCACAAGAGGCGTCCAATCTTTGTAGGTGGTTTTTATCGGAAAGACGATATCGGTGTGCACGCCGTTGGATTTGATGTAAATCGCAACGTCACTCGCCCGATCTTCATCTTCGGAATTGACCGTAATTCGCGAAAGCGAAAACATCACTGCAAAATAAGCGATGAGGAAAATTCCGATGAACAATAAGGTTTTGAAGAAATAGCGGCGTAATTTTTTAGCTCCCGACATCCGATTTGATTTTAGCGACTTTCTCGCGCAACTCCAAATCGAGTGCCACATTTTTGATTTTGTGGTTTTCGATGTCGAAATTTTCGTAGAACAACGGGAGCGAGAACACTTCGCGAATGTCCATACCGTATCGCACGAGGTTCGAAGTGGCGAGTTCGAGCACGCTTTTTCCGCCTCTTTGGCCTGGAGAAGTCGCCATAAGCAACGTCGGTTTGTGCTGGAAAACGTCTTTCATGATACGCGACGCCCAATCGAAAGTATTCTTGAACGCCGACGAATACGAACCGTTGTTTTCGGGAAGTGATATGACGAGTAGGTCTGCGGCAGCAATCATATCGAGGAATTCCTGGGCTTTCGGATGGTGTCCGATTTCCTTTTCGATATCGACACCGAACAACGGCATCTCGAAATCCTTCATGCAATAACTTTTCGTACCCGGTTCTTCGAAAAGAGATACCGCGTAAGTCACGAGCTGCATATTTATGGAAGTCGACGAATTGGAACCCGAGAAGGCGAAGATTTTCATGAGATGTTTTTTGGAAGGACGAATGTAGGTATTCCGATTTCCATGTGCAAGATTTGGGAGTTTTAGACCTAACAGGTTTCGAAAGCCGACCGAAGGAAACCTGTTAGGTCTAACCGAAGTTAGTGCCTAAAATCCAATCTGAAGTACAGTTTTTCTGTATCAAATCATAAATTCCCGATTGCCGGCCTCGCCAAATTTGCTTATTTTTAGACAAACCGACACGACATGATTTACTATACCGAAAAACCCCTGTCCGAAGTCATCGAAGTGCTACGCAAACGCGGCTATACCGAAGATTTGAACTTACTCGAGGAAGGCATCACGTACAAAGAAGATAATGAAGCAGTCGAGCTTTCGGACCTTGTAATCGACAAGATTTATAGATTCACAGGCTTCAACGACCTTGACGACGAAGCGATTCTGTACGCGATCCACAATAAATCGGACGGTGTCAAAGGCGTTTTTGTGAATGGTTACGGCACGTATTCCGACCCGAAAGCCAACGAGATCATCGACGCGATTTCCATCAACGACGACGGTCAGGACTGGACAAAATAAAACCCGCCAAAAAAGCGGGTCTTTTTATTATCGATAAAGCTTAAAGCTATTAGACGTTGAAGCGGAAATGCATCACATCTCCGTCCTTCACGATGTATTCTTTTCCTTCCACGCGTAATTTTCCGGCTTCCTTCACTTTTGCTTCAGAACCGAACTGCACATAATCGTTATACGCGATCACTTCGGCACGGATAAAACCTTTCTCGAAATCGGTGTGGATGACGCTCGCAGCCTTCGGGGCCGTATCGCCTATATTGATGGTCCATGCGCGCACTTCCTTGACTCCAGCCGTGAAATAGGTTTGTTGGTTAAGCAATTTATAAGCCGCGCGGATCAAAACGGACGCACCCGGTTCTGCCAAACCTACATCTTCGAGGAACATTTTGCGCTCCTCGTACGTTTCGAGTTCGGTAATATCGGCTTCGGTAGCCACGGCAAGCGTAATGACCTGGGCGTTTTCGTCCTTCACCATTTCTTTGACCTGCTCGACGTATTTGTTTCCACTCACGGCTGAACTTTCGTCTACATTACAAACGTAAAGCACAGGTTTTGTCGTGATGAGCTGGAAATCTTCCATCAAGGCCGTTTCCTCTTCATTCGCAGGAATGACCGTTCTCGCCGATTTCGCCTGAAGCAACGCCTCGCGAATTTTATTCAGGAGACCTTGTTCGACCTGGGCTTCCTTATTTCCCGTTTTAGCGGCGCGGTTCACTTTTTCAAGGCGCTTTTCGACGGTTTCCAAATCTTTAAGCTGGAGTTCGATGTCGATGGTTTCCTTATCGCGGATTGGGTTTACGTTTCCGTCAACGTGTACGATGTTATCATTGTCGAAGCAACGCAATACGTGGATGATCGCATTACACTCGCGGATATTGCCCAAAAACTGGTTTCCGAGACCTTCTCCTTTGCTCGCTCCTTTTACCAATCCGGCGATATCGACGATGTCTACCGTTGCCGGAACGACTCGTTCAGGATTGACGAGTTCTTCCAGTTTCTCGAGGCGCGGATCGGGAACGTTCACGACTCCGATGTTGGGCTCAATCGTACAGAACGGGAAATTCGCGCTCTGTGCCTTGGCGTTCGACAAACAGTTGAAAAGTGTTGATTTACCTACGTTCGGCAATCCTACGATACCTGCTTTCATGGTGTTTTTAGTTCAAAAAGTGCGCAAATATACGCATATAATCGGGGCAAATAACAATTATATAAAACGCTTGGATAATTGTATAAGACATCCGAAATCGATGATTCTAACTTTGTAAACGTAAACAACAAAACACGTCATGAAAACAACAATCTTTACCATAGCCGCCGCTTTTTTCGCCTTCGCGGTCCAAGCGCAACAAGTGCAAAAGGAATCTACGACGACCGTAACGACCGTAAAGGATTCTGACGGAGAAAAGAAACTGGTCAAAACCCAGACCGAGCAACAAGTGCAGAAACTCGAATTCCAAAACCCGGATTCTAAAGCATTGAACAAAGATCTGGCTCCGACGCCTACACAAGTAACCGCAACCACAACCGTAACCGCTCCCGACGGCACGACGCGTGTGGTCGATGTAGACCGTTCTGCTTATTACACTTGGGGTGGATCGAAATATCAGGTGAAACTCGACAATGTCGGATATACGCTGACCAACAACGGCAAAAGATCGGCCGTATTGAGAAACGTCGGTCCTAACAATTATATCTATTCGACCAACGGGAAAACATCTTACGCCTCATTCGACTCGAACGGAAATATGGTTTTGAGCACATACGATCCGAAAACCGATAAGGTCACGACCGAAACCTATACAAGGAACTAATCTTCTTGACACTCCATATATACCACAAAAAATCCTGAGACGTTCGCGTTTCAGGATTTTTTGTACGAAAGTGCGAAAGAGACTTGACCGCATAAAAAAACCGCCTATTAGAGCGGTTCTATTTTTTATGGAAGTATACTTGAGCACTTCAGCACTTAGCGCTCAATCATTATGCAAAAACGCCTGTCTGTTCAACAGCGTCTCATCGCTTTCCACATGATCGGGATCGGGAACGCAGCAATCTACCGGACAAACCGCAGCACATTGTGGTTCTTCGTGGAAACCTTTGCACTCGGTGCATTTGCCGGGAACGATGTAATAGATGTCGTCCGAAATCGGGGTCTGGGCGTCTTCTGCATCGACTTCTTCGCCGTTAGGAAGGATCACTTTCCCACGAAGCGAAGTTCCGTCTTTATAACGCCAGTCGTCGGCTCCTTCGTAAATTGCCGTATTCGGGCACTCGGGTTCGCAAGCGCCGCAGTTGATACATTCGTCTGTTATGATGATAGCCATTTTCTAAAATGATGAATTATAAATTATGAATTATGAATTGCCAGTCTGGACTTCTCGATTATATCATCTGCAACTGCTACTGCCACTAATTCACTACTTTTGTGCAAAATTAAGCCAAAACTCCGTTTACGCAAATCAATTATGACAGCTTTAGAGAAAAAGGATGCTTTCGTGAAACTCGGTGACTTCTTGAGACAGTTCGTTGCCTATGAACCGGTTAAAGATGATTCGGTACTCAAAAACGACGAATTTTTCGAACCTTTCAAAAGCCTGATCGCATTGAGCCAGTCGCACAACGGTTGGTATACGCCCGAACAAGTGCGCTTTTCGATTGCCGCATGGGCCGACTCGCTGACCTCGAAAAACCTCACCGACTGGCTTTCACGTTACGACATTCCTGAACGCGAACCCAAAACCGTCGGATTGGTTTTGGCCGGCAATATTCCGCTTGTCGGTTTCCACGATTTCGTGTCGGTCGTGCTTTCGGGTCATAAAGCACTTGTCAAATTGTCGTCGAACGACCAGCATTTGCTTCCGTTCCTTGCCAAATATCTGATGTCGATCGCGCCGGGTTTGAAGAATTTCATCGGATTCACGGAAGGCAAACTCGAAGGTTTCGACGCCGTTATCGCGACGGGAAGCAACAATACGGCGCGTTATTTCGAATATTATTTCAAGGACGTGCCGAGCATCATCCGCAAGAACAGGAATTCGGTAGCCGTACTTACCGGAAATGAAACTACGGATGAACTCGAGGCTTTGGGAGAAGATATTTTTAGATATTTCGGACTCGGATGCCGCAACGTATCGAAGCTTTTCGTGCCCAAAGGTTATGATTTCGCCAAATTCTTCGAAGCCATGTTCGCCCAAAAAGACGTGATCCAATACGAGAAATACGCGAACAATTACGATTACAACAAGGCGGTTTTTTTGATGAGCAATTTCAAACTGCTCGACAACGGATTCCTCACGATCAAGGAAGATACGAACTACGCCTCGCCTATTTCGAGCATTTTCTACGAATTCTATGACGATTTGGAAACCGTAAAAACCAGGCTCGAAAACGAATCCGATCAAATCCAATGTATCGTTTCGGCTGGAATCGTAGGGAATAGCATCCGTTTTGGACAAACGCAAAAACCCGAATTGTGGGATTATGCCGACAATATCGACACGCTTTCATTCCTTTCGAAGCTATAATTCTGTAGCTTTGAAAGAAAAACGATGACGGCAACTCTACGCAATTTCTTTCTTTTAGCTTCCTTTTCAAGCGCATTTGCCCAGATTTCGGGCACGCCTTTCTATCCGTCGCAACCGGGCATGCACTTCGGTATCGGCGGAAGCGTTTCAGTCAGCGGAAACGAAGCGCTTGTCGGCGGACCGTATTATCCTGACGGTGCGCAACAACCGGAACTTCTGGTCCATCTTTTCGAAAAAACGGGCAACAACACGGTAACCCAGATGGCGACTTTCAATCCGGATGACCTCTTGCCTGCCGACGGATTCGGACCGTCTTCGATCAACGGGAATTTCATCGCCATCGGAGCGCCTCAGCAAGACCAAGGCTTTACCGACGCGGGTTCGCTTTACCTCTACCAAAGAAATGGCGCGCAATGGAATTTCTTCGAGAAAATCACCGCACCCGATGCCGCGGCCAACGACAGGTTCGGAATGCCGAAATTCATGGGTAACTTTCTATTTGTTGGCGCATCGGGCGATCAATCCTCATCGGCAAGTGAATCGCCGCACACCGGAGCGGTTTACGTGTACTATTTCGACGGTACTGCATGGAATTTCCAACTCAAGCTGTTGGTAGAGAACTCGGTCAATTTGAGTATGCTCGATGTAGATGATGACCGATTGGTCTGCGTCGAATATCTATCGACTACGCAAGTCAGGTTTCACAGTTTCGCGTTGAATACGAATACGCTGGCTTTGGAGGGTTCGTCCGCAATCCTCGAAAAGAACATCTACGACGGATTTTCGTACGAAGACGGCGTAATCTACATGATAGAATCGGACAACTGGCCAAGCGGGCAACAAGTAAAGACCTTTTCGTTGAACGGCAACGCTTGGACGCAGGGCGTATCCTATCCGGTGGTAAATCTTACCGACCAAAGATATGTTGGCGTCTACGTATACCAAAACGACATGTACCTAAGCGCCAACGCCGATTATATACTGCTTGCGGAACGCAACTGGCAGGTACTGCACTACAAAAAAAACAATGGTGATTGGGTGTATCAGGACTACTACATCGGAACAGGAAATTCGGGCGACGACGGTTTCGGATCGGGAATTGCACGCGATGGGAATTCGCTTGTGATTGGCGCTCCTTACCAAGGCGTTCTCAATACGGGCATGGCGTATTTTATCGATGCTTCGCTTGCAACTGCAGAAACGCCTAAAAATACTTCGTTCGTCATATATCCGAATCCGGTTCAAGATAAACTGTACTTTAAAAATAATGGAATCGCATCGATAGCCAAGGTCGATATTTTCGCTGCTGACGGCAAACAAATTCGATCTTTCGACAGCGACTTGGAAGAAATTTCTCTCGCCGGTTTCGACCGCGGTATGTACCTGCTAAAAATCACAGCGGATGACGGAACCATCGGCTACCACAAAATCCTGAAAAAGTAAGGCTTACTATAACGTTTTCTGTTGATAAGATGGGTTAATTATTCATAAAAATGCTATCCGTTTCGCGTTCTGTTTACGAAATTTGCGGAAATTTTTTCCCTAAAGATGAAGAAACACAATTACAGCGCAGGCCCGTCCATCCTTCCGCAGGAAGTGCTTGAGAAAGCGGCGGCGGCGATCCTCGATTTCAACAATTCGGGTTTATCGCTTATCGAGATCTCGCACAGGAGCAAAGATTTCGTGGCCGTCATGGAAGAAGCGCGGTCGCTCGCCCTTGAATTGTTAGGACTTCAGGGCAAAGGCTACCAGGCGTTGTTCCTTCACGGCGGTGCGAGCCTTGAATTCCTCATGGTACCTTACAACCTGATGACAAAAGCCGGAAAAGCGGCTTATCTCGATACCGGAACCTGGGCCAGTGGCGCGATCAAGGAAGCCAAAACGTTTGGTGAGACTGTGGTCGTCGCTTCTTCAAAAGCTGAAAATTACACGCATATTCCTAAAAATTATACGGTTCCGACCGATGCGGATTATTTCCATTGCACGTCGAACAACACGATTTTCGGCACGCAAATGACCGAATTTCCCGATCTTGGAATCCCGATGGTTTGCGACATGAGTTCGGATATTTTTTCGCGTGAGCTCGATTTCTCGAAGTTCGGATTGATTTACGCCGGAGCACAAAAAAATATGGGACCGGCGGGCGTTACGCTTGTAGTCTTAAAAGAAGACATTTTGGGCAAGACCGGAAGAACGATCCCAAACATGCTCAACCTGCAACAACACATCGAGAAGGAAAGCATGTACAACACGCCTCCGGTTTTCGCCACTTACACGTCTTTACTCACGCTGCAATGGCTCAAGAACCTTGGCGGAATTGCCGAAATAGAAAAGCGCAACAACGCGAAAGCCGAATTGCTGTATACCGAAATCGACCGCAACGGTTTGTTTAAAGGGACGGCCGTCGTCGAGGATCGTTCGAAGATGAACGTGACCTTCCTTCTGGAAGACGAATCGCTCACCGAAAAATTTGACCAATCGTGGAAAGCCGCCGATATTTCTGGGTTGAACGGACATCGTTCGGTTGGCGGATACCGCGCTTCGATCTACAACGCCATGCCGATCGAAAGTGTGCAGGTTTTAGTAGACGTGATGAAAGAACTGGAGCGTACGGCTTAAACGCACCGCGGCCCGGATGCGAGCGGAAATCCTTTTTGGGAGGCCGAGCGCAGTCGAGGCTTCACAAAAAGATTGCAGCGGGTCAGCCGGAAATGTCCGCCATAAAAAATAAAAATAAAAAATCAGGATAATGAAGATTCTAGCCAATGACGGTATCTCCAAAGCAGGCGCAAAAGCGCTCGAGAACGCCGGATTTGAAGTGATTACGACCAAAGTGGCCCAGGAACAGGTGGCCAATTTCATAAACGCACATAAAGTGGACGTGATTTTGGTGCGATCGGCGACCAAAGTGCGCAAAGAAATCATCGATAATTGCCCAAGCCTTAAAATCATCGGACGCGGCGGCGTCGGGATGGACAACATCGATGTCGATTACGCTCGTTCAAAAGGACTGCATGTGATCAATACGCCGGCTTCGTCATCGGAATCGGTGGCGGAATTGGTATTCGCCCACCTTTTCAGCGGCGTGCGCTTTTTGTACGACTCGAACCGCAACATGCCGCTTGAAGGCGATTCGAATTTCGAAGGCTTGAAGAAAGCCTATGCGAACGGGATCGAGCTTCGCGGAAAAACGCTTGGCATCATCGGTTTCGGACGTATCGGACGCGCGGTAGCCAAGATCGGATTGGGTCTCGGAATGCGCGTAATCGCTTCGGACAAATTCGTCGGAAGTGCCGAAATCAAGGTCGATTTCTACAACGGCCAGTTCATCAACGTCGATATCGTGACCGAGCCTATGGAAGATATATTGAGGGATTCCGATTTCATTTCGCTTCACGTGCCTGCCCAGGACGGCTATGTGATCGGAGCGCCCGAATTCGAGGCGATGAAAGACGGTTCGGCTATCGTGAATGCGTCGCGTGGAGGTGTAATTGACGAAGTGGCGTTGCTCGAAGCGCTCGAAAGCGGAAAAATCGCGTTTGCTGGTCTTGATGTTTTCGAGAACGAGCCTACTCCAGCCATTCAAGTCCTGATGCATCCTAAAGTGTCGTTGACGCCTCACATCGGGGCGGCCACGAACGAAGCCCAGGATCGAATCGGAACCGAACTCGCCGAACAAATCATCGGTTTGCTGAAACCCGAAGTCAATTGAAAAATAATTTAAAAGCCGCTATCAAGCGGCTTTTTTTTTATGCTGGTAGTTTTTGCTTAAATCTTTACGCTGTGATTGGAGTCGAATTCTACAATCCATTCAATGCCGAATTTGTCCCTGAACATGCCAAAATACGAACCCCATGGACTATCTTCAATAGGCATTTCTATAGTTCCTCCGGCTGAAAGACCGTAAAATAGTTTATCCGCTTCTTCTTTGCTTTCGGCACTTATCGAAATTTTGCTCCTGTTTTCATTTTCGTTTACTTTTCCTAGAAATTCGGGAACGTCATTTCCGATAAGCACGTTGCTTCCGATAGGCAAAGAAATATGCAGGATTTTGTTTTCATCGCTTGGGCTTACTTCGAATTCAGCGCTTGCCAAATCCTTTAAACGGACTACTTTTGAAAATTCTCCGCCGAATACGGATTTATAAAACGCAAACGCTTCTTGTGCATTTCCGTTGAAATTAATGTGGGGATTGATAAGTGCCATGATCTTTATTTTTTGCTATTCAAATATATCGCTTAACTAAAAAACCGATAGGGTATGAAAACGACAAAAAAGAATGTTCTTTGCGACACGTACCTGTTTACAAAGACGACTATCTATCATCGGCTTGCCGTCGTAAAACGATAAACTCACGGATTCCAAAACCGACGCAAATAAAAAACCGCCCTTGATGAGCGGTTTCAAAACGTCAAGCTTCGTTTTCTTTATTTTTTTGCTTCGTAAATCTTCATCATCTCTTTCGCTTTTTGGGTTTCGCCAATTGCTTCGAGCGATTTCGCATATCGGAAATAAACTACAGGTTCAAAATCGGTGGTTTTCGCGAAAAGTTCGGTATACCATCTGGCCGCTTTGGTTAGATTTCCGTCGAAAAAACGAGCGTTGGCGACTCTTTTGAGCATGTCGATCGATTGGAAACCTTTCTCGAGCGTCCTTTCGTAAGTATCAAGAATATCGATTTTGACCGACTCGAGTTTAGCCTTCGGAGCTACGCCTTTCGGTACGACCGCATTGATCCTGACCGGCGCGTTCGGAGCGCTGATGGCAACAGGCGTAACTTCAATTTTGGTAAGTTCTACAGGTGTGAGCGCTGTCACTTTTGCCTTGCCGTAAATCGGTGTGATTTTTCGTGTGTTGTTCGGACCTAAATCAATCGTGCTGATAAAGTTCATACTCGGAACATTATACGTCGTGATTCTTCCTCCGAAGTTCATGTTGATGCGTTCTTCTACATGATAAGCCACTATCACGCGGTCATCTCCGCCCGATAGGTCCGAAACCAAGTGTGAAATCCCCATTTTCACGGGGAAACGATCGCTGCCCTGAGCAAAACAGCCGAAGGAGAGTACACTTGCCATCGCTATAAAAAAGGGTGCGTAATTTTTCATCATTCCTTAAATAAGATTTATGTCATCATCTAAAACTGGAACTAAATTACTTACTGTTGATTTTTTTGATGGCATTTTACCCGTAACTAACCCCAAAAAACGTTGAACTGCAACATTTAAGAGAGTTCGTGTGATTGGTCGGTGTGGATTGGTGTTTCATCGAATAAACAGTCTTTTTATGACGTATCGCCTTACATTTTTAAGCTTTTTTGGACTAAAAACACGTCGGAAAAGGTCATATCGCGATTTTATTTCATCGATGAAATACATGCATCAAAAAAGAAATGCGCAAAGAAAAGTTAACCTCATCCAACCCCATCGCGCATTTACGTATCTTTAAATAGAAAATCACAAACAATGAAACAACTACTTACATTCCTTGTGCTTTTCATGGGCATAATTGCGTGTTCTACGCAACAGAAAAGCGTTGCATCTTCGCAAAAAACCGATTCTAAAGTAACTGCCTCAAAAAGTGATACGATCCGGATCGCCAATGATTCTCTTGAGTACGAAATCATCATAATAGATCCCGGTTTCAGCAGTTGGATGCTTACCAACGCACGCGACCGAGGATTTTATAGCCAGTCTTATCTGGAAAACCATAATATACCTTGGGTTACCGAATGGAATATAAGAGCCCGGTCGCCTATAGGACGCAGGGCCAACTTATACGAAATGCAGATCGATTATCGTCAGGGAATAAATTATGGCTATGAGGTGAATTACATGCTTTTCAACTACCTCACTTATTTCCAATTGACCAACAAAGAGCGTTTGGGCGGTCCGATTCCACGATTATAATTCGTATTTTTGGGTCATATCAATGCCCAAATGAACAAACTCAAGCAACGCTGGGGAATCACCTCAGGATTCCAGTTTGCCATAATCCTTATCGTTTTTGCGATAACCGGTTCTACAGCGGCTTATCTGTCCAAGCCCATTTTGGCGTGGTTCGGCATCGTTAAGGGAGAAGTGTCGGCCTGGGTATATTATCCGCTTTATATCGTGTTGATTTTCCCGGTTTATCAAGTGTTGCTGATCTCTATCGGAACTATCTTCGGGCAATTCAAATTTTTCTGGGCATTCGAAAAGAAAATGCTTAGAGGCATGGGTTTGGGATTCCTGTTCCGTGATAAAAAAAACGCCCGCGATTGACGGACGTTTTCATTTTGGATCATTTCTTTTTGAACAGGTACGTGTAGCACCACATAAGTGTAAAACTTGGGACGAAGTCGGTAAACGGGATCAATTCCTCAACAAAAGAGAAAACTCCCGCCACTTTTCCCGAAGTACCTTTGTACATGCGAGCCATCAAAAATCCCGATAACGGCGCCCAGATTACGTCGCCGAATTCCCCGACGAACGGTATGCTGAACGACAACATCCCGATCAGGTCGAACAAGATTCCCAACCATAAATCACGGTTTTTGTTTGCGTCAACGGCTTGTTGTGCATTCAAATCCAATTTCTCTTTCACCATCTCATTCACGAATAAAGGCATATTATTGATGTTTTAGCTGCGCCTTGTACTTTTCCCTGACCTTTTCGATTTTAGGCGTAATCACGAACGAGCAATACGGCTGCTCCTTGTTCTGCGCATAATAGTTCTGATGGTAATCCTCGGCCGGATAAAAGGTTGGCGCTTTGGTCACTTTGGTAACAACTTTCTTGCCAAAACCATAAGTGCCTTGTTTTTGAAGTTCGGTAATATAAGCTTCGGCCAACTCCTTTTGGGCTTCCGTGTGATAAAAAATCTCGCTTCTGTATTGCGTGCCGACATCGTTCCCCTGACGGTTCAACGTAGTCGGATCGTGAGTCGCGAAAAAGATTTCGAGCAATTGACCGAAATCGACCTTCTTCGGATCATAGACGATCTGCACCGCTTCGGCATGACCCGTATCTCCACTACAAACTTCTTTGTAAGTCGGGTTGACGGTTTTCCCGCCAATATAACCCGAGGTCACGCTTTTCACGCCGTCCATTTCTAAAAAAACGGCTTCTGTACACCAAAAGCAGCCACCGGCAAGAGTGGCCGTTTCGTAACCTTGTTGTTCACTCATCTTGATTGAGTCCGTGTTTTGTTGTTGCTTTTCTTGTTGTTTTTCCTTCGCCATGCACGAAAACATCGCGACGAAAATCGGAAGTATCCATAACTTTTTCATATCGTTTGGTTTGATGTGCAAAATTACGATGAAACAGAAGTTTCGGATTTGGTGTTAACGGAACTTTATAGGGCGAACGTGCTCAAGTGCGAAGGTGCTAAGTACTTGAATAAAAAATCAGGAGTAAACTTTAGCACGTTCGAACGCCAGCACGTCGGCACTTCGCCAAAAATCCTTTTCTTTGCCAAAAGCGTCGACCCAATGATCCAAGCCACGAATATTCATAAATACTACGATCAATTACATGTTCTGAAAGGTGTTGACCTAACGATCGATAAAGGCGAAATCGTCTCTGTAGTCGGGGCTTCCGGTGCCGGAAAGACGACTTTGCTGCACATTTTGGGTACGCTCGACAAACCCGCTAAGGAAACGGCAACTTCGCTTACGATCAACGGAGAGAACCTGCTCGCGATGAACGATACGGCGATTTCGAAATTCCGCAATTTACATTTGGGTTTCATTTTTCAGTTCCATCAGCTTTTACCCGAATTTACGGCTCTCGAAAACGTATGCATCCCCGGATTCATCGCCAAGCGTAACAAAGCCGAAGTCGAGCATGAAGCAAAAAAACTGCTCGATTACCTCGGGCTTTCACATCGCATCGCACACAAACCCAGCGAACTTTCGGGTGGCGAACAACAACGCGTGGCCGTCGCAAGAGCGATGATCAACAAACCTGCGGTCATTTTCGCAGACGAACCTTCGGGCAATCTCGATACGGCATCGGCCGAAAACCTGCATCAACTGTTCTTTACGCTTCGAAACGAGCTCGGACAAACGTTCGTGATCGTCACGCATAACGAGGAACTGGCCGACATGGCCGACCGCAAACTCACCATGAGCGACGGGCTAATTATCCACTGATATGTTGCTGATCGCCCTGACATTCCTTTACATCGTCTTTACGACCATCAATTTCGGGGCATGCGTAAATTCGCTTTTCAAGACGCGCAATCCCGATTTTGCGATAACGTCTCTTTTGGGAATTTTCTCCATTGCGCTGCTCACCTCGGTTTGGGCTATTTTCGATCGTGTAAACTGGGAATTCCACATGGTGTTGTTTTTGGGCAACACCGCACTTTTTTTCGTGTTCAAGAATGCCGTGATCGCCAATTACAGGTTGTTGCGCATTCGGTTTACCAAACTTTCGAAACCGCTCAAATGGTTGCTTTTGGTCAATTCCATACTGATTTTGGCCAAATCGGCGGCAGCACCTTACATTCTGGACAACGAATCCTATTACATCCAAACCGTCAAATGGCTCAACGAATATGGCTTTGTTGAAGGACTTGCGAACCTTCATCTCTTTTTGGGCCAAATGAGTGGCTGGCATGTCGCACAAAGCGCATTCAGTTTCTCCTTTATCCATTCAGGCTTCAATGATCTGAGCGGATATTGTCTGCTACTGACCAATCTGTATGCGGTTTTCAGATTACAGGATTACTTCCAATCACCGTCAAAAATCGCATTGGTTATGGGATTGCTGCCGATTGCAAACGTATTCTTCCTGCAGTTTTCGGGCGCACCATCAGCCGACATCCCGATTTTTGTACTCACGTTTCTGGCAATCGATATTTTTATTTGTCATTTCGAAAACCCCGAACGTGGCACTTTGAGTTTGCTCGTGATCTTGGTTCTGTTCGCGCTTTACATCAAGATTACGGCAATCGCGCTTGTGATCTTGCCTTTGTTTTGGCTGGTTCTCGATTTCAAGATACTGTTTTCGAAACGCATTTTCTTTTTAAGTTTCGGCGTCTTGGCGTTGTTTGTAACCCGAAACGCTATTGTCAGTGGAATGCCGTTGTTCCCACTGCCTTATGCATTCGGTTTCCATCCGGACTATGCGATTCCGCAACCTATCGTCGATTTCTTTTTCGTAGAAAGCCGTCCGTATTTATACGGATTGACAAAAACCGAATTCGACGCGATGCCGGTTTGGGAAATCTTCATCAGATGGATGCGAATGCCCAAACTGCACGGCTTTTTCAATACCGTCAATGCGGTACTTCTCGTGGTGACTCCTTTTTTCATCCGGAAGTTCGCACCGATAAAATCCGTTTGGATCGTTTACCTGACGATGGTCGCGCAGTTCGCGTTACTTTTTTGGCTTTCGCCCCAGTATCGGTTTTTCATGAACTTCATATTATTTTTCGGATTGTTCTGTTTGGCTTGTCTCGTGAATAAACAAGCGGCCGTAAAAGGCATTTTGGTGTTTTCGACCGTACTCGCGGCCGTTCCGGTTTTTGTGCCGCTTGGGCTCGATTCGGTCACGAACAACAAATACGCAGATAAGACGATGGCTTTTTCGGCACGCGAGCTTGTTTTCCCGCATCCGAATTCAAAATCGGATACAGGTTTCGAAAAGCTAAAAATCGGAAACCTCGATTATTATTCGCCGGTCAACAACGATTTTTTCTGGAAAACCGGAGACGGGCCTTTGCCATGCGTAAACAAAGATCAAATCGAGTTCTTTGACGAGAATTTCCACGCGCGCCCACAGTTGCGCTCCGATTCGTTACAAGACGGATTCTTATCGGAGTTTTCGCACGCAACCATTCGCGACACGTTGCATCCTCGTTGAAATACCTTCAATGAAACATTGCATTTGGATTCTTTGTTGTTTGATATTCACCTCTTGCGCGACCCTTCTCAACAAAAGCCATTACGACATCCTTTTCAGCTCCGACAAGCAAAATACGACGGTCACGATCCAGGACAGCACGTACAAACTTCCGGCGAAAGTCAACGTGAGACGCCAAAAGAAGAACCTTGCGTTTACAGTCAAGAACGACAGCCTATCCAAAAATTTCACGCTTTTCCCTTATACCGACAGCAAGATTGCGTTGAATGCGACCCAAAGCGTATACATGCCGATCGGATTTGCGGTCGATTTGTTGAGCCCGCAACGGTTCACGTACGGAAAATTCGTGAACATTGCGATCGACGGCGATTCTGTTTGTGTATACGGCGCGAATCCCAGGGCTTTCGGACAAAAGCGCGAAAAAAGGACAACGGAGAATTTCAATTACAAATTCAGCCCGAAAAAAGGCGAATGGTATTTTACACCCGCGATTTCCCAATACACCCAAATCGATTTCAGCAACGCTTACGGCGATTTCCATGACTTTTCGCTGGCTTCGGTGCGCGCCAATTTCGATTATGCTTATAAAGACGACAGGTATGTTTCGGTCGGTGTCGGATATGTCGCGCCCATCAATACCATCGGTGAACATTTCGGACCTTACGACCACGATTATCCGTCGGCTTTCTTCGCGACCGTGACCGATAATTTCGCTTGGCAACGACTTGAAGTCGGATACGGATTGGGTTATGCGATGACGAACGTGAGAGTACTTCGGGAAATCAATGAACAATTCGAAGCGACTTTCACGAACCATTCGCTTGCGGCCAACCTCGGGATTTCGTTGCGATTGCACAAAAGATTGTACGCCAACGTGAATTACGTGCCGACGTTCTACAAATTTTCCCCATCGCCCGAATGGCATTACGAGCATTTGCTGAATTTTGGATTTAGGTATAAATTGCGGCTTAGAAAAGCTGCGCCATGACGTTCGACGAATTAAAATCTTTTCTGGATGAAAAGTCCGACCTGTACAACAACCCCGATTTTATAGAAAGTGACCCGATCCAGATCCCGCATTCGTTTTCTGTAAAGGAAGACGTCGAGATTTCGGCATTCCTTGCGGCGACGATCGCTTGGGGAAACCGCAAATCGGTAATCGGGAACGCCAAAAAAATGATGGTTTTGATGGGCGATTCGCCTTTCGATTTCGTGATGTCGCATTCCGAAAACGATCTGGAGAAGTTTGAAGGGTTCGTACACCGCACGTTCAATTCCGAAGACCTCAAGACCTTCGTACGCGCCTTGCGTCACATGTACCGCAATCACGGCGGAATGGAAGCCGTATTCACCAAAAACGCAAATGACCTGCAAACCGGCATTTCCGAATTCAAGAAAATCTTTTTCGAAATCCCACACCAATACCGCACCCAAAAACACATTTCGGATCCGTTGCGAGGCAGTGCGGCCAAACGCATCCACATGATGTTGCGATGGCTTGCGAGACAGGACAACAAAGGCGTCGATTTGGGAATTTGGAAAGGGATTTCCCCTAGCCTTTTGTCGTGTCCGCTCGATGTGCATTCGGGCAATATCGCACGCAAACTCGGCATCCTGACGCGCAAACAGAACGATTCGAAGGCGTTGGCCGAACTCGATGCCAAACTGCGCGAACTCGACCCCAAAGATCCCGTGAAATACGATTTCGCGTTGTTCGGACTTGGTGCGTTCGAGAAATTTTGAAAAGAGATGGACCGATTTTTCGACTCTCGATGTCTTAAAATCCTAAAATCTAAAAGTCTAAAATCTTATCTTCACCAAATGCAGCTCCACATCAAAAACATGGTTTGCGACCGTTGCATCATGGTCGTCGAAAGCACCTTCAAGACACAAGGACTTTCGGTGATTTCCGTCGATTTGGGACAGGTCGAAATCGCGGAAGAACTTTCAGATGCTCGAAAAAAGAGCCTTGATGACGCGCTTCGCGAGTTCGGTTTTGAATTGATCGACGACAGGAAAACGCAGACCGTCGAAAAAATCAAGAACCTTATCCTGGAATTGGTCCATCAAAGAGACAACGACTTAAAAATCAATCTCTCCGATTATCTCGTTTCCAAAATGAACCAGGATTACAGTTCGATGAGCAATCTGTTTTCCCAACATACCTCCGTCACGATCGAGCAATTCTATATTCTGCAAAAGATCGAACGCGTAAAGGAATTGCTGCAAGACGGTCAGTCCAATCTAAATGAGATTGCCGAACATCTCAATTACAGTAGCGCTTCGCACCTGACACGTCAGTTCAAGAAAGTGACGGGCCTCACGCCTACTGAGTTCAGGAATTCACACCCGGCTTTGCGCACGCCGCTCAATCGCCTATAATTGGTCAGAAAATTTCGAGAATTGTGCAAGCTGTGATCGGTAAAGGTGTCGGAACTTTATCAAAAAGAAATAATCATGACACATACCTATCAAATAACCGGAATGACGTGCGAAGGCTGTGAATTCAAAGTCAAGAGCCGATTGCTTTCGGTGTCCGGGATTACCTCGGCCGAGGTTTCTAAAGACACGCACACCGCAACGCTCTCAATGGACAAGCACGTTGGGATTTCGACGTTGCAAGAAGCGCTCGGAAATGACGGAAAGTACACGATTTCTGCCTCAAACCACAACGAAACTGCCGAAACGGCAAAAAGTTGGGTCGCGACTTACAAACCTATTTTGGTCATTTTCGCATACATCACCGGGATTTCGTTTTTAGCACAATACGATTCAACTTTCGATTGGATGCGTTTCATGCGTCACTTTATGTCCGGATTCTTCCTCACGTTCTCGTTCTTCAAAATGCTCGACTTGAAAGGATTTGCCGAAAGTTATGTGATGTACGACGTCATCGCGCGCAAAATCCCGGTTTGGGCGTTTGCTTATGCGTTTATCGAGTTGGGATTGGGGTTGGCGAACCTTGTCGATTTCAATCCGGTGGTGACGAATTTGGCGACATTTATCGTAATGACAATCAGTATCATCGGAGTTTTGCAAAGCGTGCTCAACAAACGCAAGATCCAATGTGCGTGCCTCGGTGCGGTGTTCAATTTGCCGATGAGCACGGTCACGATAATTGAGGATGCGCTAATGATCGTAATGAGTGGTGCGATGCTTTGGCTGCTGGTCTAATCGGGTTAAACCTCAAAGGTTTTGAAAACCTTTGAGGTTTCTAAAAACACTGCCATCCGAACGCCCAAAAAATTTGACCTATCTTTGGCGAAAATTTTGACCATGGCCTTCGAGCAGTTCAGCCTTCCGAAATCACTCCAAAAAGCCGTAGACGAGCTCGGTTTCGACCAACCGACTCCGATACAGGAAAAAGCGTTTCCGGTCATCATGTCGGGACGCGATATGATGGGAATCGCACAAACCGGAACCGGAAAAACGTTCGCGTATCTGTTGCCGTTATTCAAATTGTATAAATTCACGCATACCGAAACGCCTAAAATCGTGGTGTTGGTTCCCACACGCGAATTGGTCGTGCAGGTCGTCGAAGAAGTCGAAAAACTTACCAAATACATGTCGGTACGCGTTTTGGGAATTTACGGAGGCGTGAACATCAATACCCAAAAAACATCGGTTTACCAAGGAATAGACGTACTTGTCGGAACGCCTGGCCGCGTCATGGATTTGGCATTGGACAACGTGATCCGTTTCGATGAGACGCAAAAACTCGTGATCGACGAATTCGACGAAATGCTCAATTTGGGTTTCCGTCCGCAATTGACTTCGATTTTGGCGATGATGAAACCCAAACGCCAGAACATCCTTTTCTCGGCCACGATGACCGACGATGTAGATGCCGTACTCAACGATTACTTCGATTTCCCCGAAGAAGTCACACTTGCACCGTCGGGAACGCCATTG
This sequence comes from Flavobacterium agri, assembly GCF_013401995.1. GTDB lineage: Bacteria > Bacteroidota > Bacteroidia > Flavobacteriales > Flavobacteriaceae > Flavobacterium > Flavobacterium agri. Next base: position 74,914 of record NZ_JACBJI010000001.1, on the reverse strand, counting down.
GAAAAAATCGAACAATTGTCGTATTCGGTTCCGAATTTCAACACGAAAGTCAACCTGCTCAAGCATTTGCTGCAAACCGACGAAAGCTTGGAGCGCGTGCTCGTTTTTGTGAACAACAAGAAAATCGCCGACATGCTTTTCGATAAGATCGACGAGGATTTCGCCGGACAATTCGGAATCATCCACTCGAACAAATCCCAGAACTATCGTTTGCATACGATGGCCGATTTCCAGGACGGACATCTGCGAGGCCTTATCACTACAGACATCATGGCGCGCGGATTGGACATTCGCGACATTACGCACGTGATCAATTTCGAGATGCCCGAATTGCCCGAACAATACATGCACCGAATCGGACGTACAGGTCGTGCCGAGGCGAGCGGTATCGCGATCTCTATGGTCGCACCTCGCGAGGAAGACATCAAGATCGAGGCCGAAATGCTCATGGACAAAGAGATCGACATTTTGGAATTGCCTACAGAAGTCGAAATTTCTACCCAATTGATCGGACCTGAAAAGGACAAGGAGAAAATCAAGTTCCTCACCAAAAAACCGAAACTCGAAGGAGGCGCGGCTTTTCACGACAAATCGGACAAGAACAAGAAAATTAACCTCGGCGGACCCGGAAAGACCAAGAAAAAGACAGGCTCGGTAAACCGTGGTTTGTTGCGTTCGCAGGCCGCAAAAAAGAAGAAAAAGTAAGTTTTTAAATCCTTAAGGCTTATTCGAATCCGCTTCGAATTTCAACAGTTCGAGATACGGATCTCCTTCCAATCCCAATAGTTGCGCAAAAGCAGGTTCGGTTTTGAGGCCGTTTCGCTTCAATTCTACGATTTTGTTTTTGAAGTCGTTTCCGTTGCGTTCGAGAATCCTGTGTTCGATAACCATGTGGCGATATCCCATTTGCTCGTGAACCGGAATCGTTTGGCCGAAAATCTCGAACTCATAACCCGAAAAAGAAAAAGTACACAACACGGTTTCAAGATTCCCGATTTCCAATTCTTTTATTTGGAATCCTTCATAAGTCGCAAATTCCTCGTTCAATTTCCGTAAGAAAGCCGCTTTTCCCTTGAAATGACAGGCAATGTCGAGATCGCTCGAATCAATCGCGATATCGATCGGAAAAGTTCCTACCAATATAGGATTGAAATCGCGCAAACGCTCAAGGCCACGGCTTTCGACCAACACATCATATGTTTCGGATTGTTGCCGACCTCCGTTTTTGAGATAGCCGATATCGGAAAAATCCATTAGTTCACTTCATCGAAAACCAGGCAAACCGGCGAGCACATTTCGATTTTTTTGCCCGTCTTGGTAAGCAATCCCGTAGTCGCATCGCGTTCAAAAACCGTGATGTTGTTCGTGTATTGATGTGCGATGAGTACAAATTTTCCGTCGGGACTCAAAGCGAAATCGCGTGGGCCTTTTCCTCCGGTAGCGACCGTAGATTTGTGCGTAAGCCTTCCGTTTGCACCAATCTCGAAAACCGAAATGGTATTGGCATCTCCTCTATTGGTCGCATACAGGAACTTTCCATCTGAAGAAATTTTGATAGCCGCACCGCTTACATCGCCTTTAAAATCAGGTTGGACGATAGTGGTTTCCTGGATGCGTTTGAGTTTGCCGTCGTTGTAGTTGAAGACGCTGATCGTGCCGTCGAGTTCCTGCAAAAGATAAACTTGCTTGCCGTTCGGACTGAAAGTCAGGTGTCGCGGTCCGCTCGAAGTTTTGATAGGGATCGTGTCCTGGAATTCGAGCACCTGTTTTTCCGAATCGGGGTAATAGCGATACACGTAAATGCGGTCTGTTCCCAAATCATTTGAAAGCACGAACTTCTTGTCGGGTGAAAAATGCACCATGTGTACGTGCGGGCTTTCCTGTCGTTTCGCGTTCGCGCTATGGCCTTCGTGTTTGATGACCTGGACGGCTTCGGTAATTGCGCCGTTATTTTTCTTTTTGAACACCGAAATCGTACCGCCCGAATAATTCGCGACCAAAACGTTCTTATCGTCATTGACGATATGGCAAGGATCAGCACCTTGAGAATCGACGCTGTTCACATACAATATATCGCCCGATTTTTGGCTGTAGTTCAAAGCCGAAACCGAACTTTTCTTACCGTCTTCGTTTACGGCATAAATGAATTTCTTGTCGGGCGAAACACTCAGAAAACTGGGACTGACCAGTTTGCCTGTGGAAGATTTCTGTTTGATGTCGGCAGTTTCGGGATTGAAATCGAACACGTAAATGCCTTTACTGTCGCACGAATTCGTGTAGGTTCCGACGAGAAGGTTGTATTTTTTTTGGGCTTGAGCGGTCATTACGGACAAAGCCACGGTCAAAAGGAAGATTTTTTTCATGGATAGAGGTTGAAATCCAAAGTTAGGGAAAGTTCGGGTTTGTTTGATAAGGGGCAAGACCTGAAAAAATCACAAGCTCATTACAGAAAATCTGCCGAAAAACTTAAAATCCAATTATCGATTCGCTTTGTCGATTACGAACCAAAAATCCGTATTTTTGACACCTAAAAAGCGGAATGCAGTTCAGACACCCGGAAATCCTTTACTTCCTTTTCCTCCTGGTAATCCCGATCATCGTCCATTTATTCCAACTGCGCCGTTTCAAGAAAGAATATTTCACCAACGTAAAATTCCTCAAAGAGCTTTCGATCCAGACGCGCAAGAGCTCGCGCATCAAGAAATGGCTGCTTCTGGCCACGAGATTGTTGCTTCTGGCCTGTGTGATCATCGCGTTCGCCCAACCGTTTTTCAAGGCGAAAGACAGCAACAGCGCGGCCAACGAGATGTACATCATCCTCGACAACTCGTTTTCGATGCAGGCCAAAGGACAAAAAGGCGAATTGTTGAGACGCGCGGTCGAAGACCTTCTCGAACACACTCCGGACGGCCGCAATTTTTCGTTGGTCACCAATACCGAAAGTTTCTGGAATACCGACATCAAATCGATACAAAAAGAACTCCAGAATTTAAAATACAGTGCGACCCCATTCCAACTCGACAACTTGATCGCGAAGGTAAACGCGCGTAAATCGGCATTCAGCAAGGACATCATCGTGATTACCGATGCGGCCGGGCTCGAACAAAAACAGCTCAAAGGAATCGACAAGGAATCGAATACGTACTTCATCGTTCCTGAATCGGAACAGAAGAACAACGTCGCGGTCGACAGTGTTTCCCTAAACCAGACGATGGATAATTTTTACGAAATCTCGGTGAAATTGTCGGCTTTCGGAGACGAAAACAAAGAAGTTCCGATCGCGTTGTACAACGACGGAAAACTCATCGCCAAAACGGTTTCCAAAATGGACGCCAAACAAAAAACGATGAATTTCACGATCCCGAAAGCCGATTTCAACGGATTCGTGCAGATTACCGACAACGGATTGGCGTACGACAACGAACTGTATTTCAGCCTTTCGAAACCCGAAAAAACGAATGTGATTTCAATCGGGGATGCGGCGAAAAGCGGTTTCCTTTCCAGAATCTATACGCAACAAGAATTCAATTTCGCGAATTTTCCTTTGCAGTCGCTCGATTACAACCAAATCGACAAACAGGATGTGATCATCCTCAACGAACTCAAGGAAATCCCGCAGGCGTTGCTCACTACTTTGAAAGCGTTTTCCGAAAAAGGCGGCAATATCGTGTTGATTCCGTCCGAAGAAAGTTCGGTTTCAAACTTGAACGCCTTCGCTTCGAATTTTGGCGGATTCCAGTTCCGAAATCTGGTTTCCGATGAAAAACTCGTAACCAAAATCGCGTTCTCGCATCCGTTGTACGCCGGGGTTTTCGAAAAGAAAATCGAGAATTTCCAATATCCTAAAACGGCGAAATCGTTCGCAATTTCAAGTGCGTCCGCTCCTATTTTGAGTTATGAAGACCAGAGCTCGTTTTTGACTTCGGTCGGGAATTCGGTCGCTTCGGTTTACGTTTTCGCGGGTCCGATTTCAGTCTCGAATTCGAATTTTCAGAACTCACCTTTGATTGTCCCGACGTTCTACAACATGGCACAAAACGCCCAAAAGACGGGCATCATTTCATTGACCATAGGAAACGGGCTGCCTTTCGTGATGGACGCGAACCTCGCAAAGGACGAAATCGTCGAAGTCAAGGGACGTGACGAAAAATTCATTCCCGTGCAACAAATCCTCAACAACAAAGTCAAGATGACGTTCAACGATTTGCCTCAGGAAGCTGGAAATTACGGGGTTTTCAGCAAGGAACGCCTGTTGCGCCACATCGGGTTCAATTACGACAGGACCGAAAGCGACCTCAGGTCGAACGCCGATTTGCTTTCTGATTATAAAACCATCGATTCGGTAGAAACCGTTTTCGATACGTTGCAGGCCGACCGAACCAATACCGACATTTGGAAATGGTTCGTGATCCTCGCGCTTATTTTCCTCACAACCGAACTACTGATCCAAAAATTCGTAAAATGAACCTGATTATCCGACAAGCCAAAATCGTCGATGCCAAAAGCAAGTTTCACAACGAGACCGTCGATATTTTGATTGAAGACGGCACGATTTCCAAAATCGGGAAAAGCCTTAAGAATCCAGATAAAATCGAAGAATTGAAACTCGACAACCTGTGTGTTTCCGAAGGTTGGTTCGATTCTAGCGTGTCGTTCGGCGAACCGGGTTACGAAGATCGGGAAACGATAAACAACGGACTTTCGGTCGCGGCGAAAAGCGGATTTACGGCCGTGGCTTTGCAACCTAACTCGAATCCGATCATCGACAATCAGGCGCTTGTCAATCTGGTGAAGACGAAAGCTTCCGGAAATGCGGTCGATCTGTATCCGATCGGTGCGTTGACGATGAAATCGGAAGGCAATGACCTGGCCGAACTTCTCGACATGAAAAACTCCGGTGCGGTGGCGTTCGGCGATTACGGAAAAAATATGGAAAGCGCCAATTTGCTGAAACTCGCGCTCCAATATGCCCAGGATATCGACGCGCTCGTGATCGCGTTTGCGCAGGATTCGAGCCTTAAGGGCAAAGGAATCGCCAATGAAGGCATCAACGCGACCAAACTCGGACTCAAAGGAATCCCGAATCTGGCCGAGGAACTGATGGTCGCCAGAAACCTGTATTTGTTGGAATACGCAGGCGGAAAACTGCACATCCCGACGGTTTCTACGCCAAAATCGATACAACTCATAAAAGAAGCCAAAGCGAAAGGTTTGAACGTGACGTGTTCGGTTTCGGTACATCATCTGACCTTGACCGACGATAAACTCAACGGATTCGATACACGCGTAAAAGTTTCTCCGCCATTGCGGACGGAATCCGACAGGAAAGCCCTTGTGAAAGCGGTCAAAGACGGAATTGTCGACATGATCACGTCCGATCACAATCCGATCGACATCGAACACAAAAAAATGGAATTCGACTTGGCGAAAGACGGCACGATCGGTTTGGAAACGGCATTCGGCGCACTTTTGAACGTTCTTCCGATAGAAATCATCGTTGATAAACTCACATCAGGGAAATCGGTTTTCGGATTGGAATCGACCGGAATTTCTGAAGGCTCGAAAGCAAACCTGACGTTTTTTACGACCGAAGGCACATCCGTTTTCACGAAGGAAAATATTCTGTCGAAATCCAAAAACTCGGCGTTCCTCGGCGAAAAACATAAAGGAAAAGTGTACGGGATTTTCAACAACGGCCAACTGATCGTATCATGAACGAAATCGTAGAAAAAGGCAAAACGGCCGCCATTACGAGTTATATTTTACTGATTGGCGCCTTGATCGCATTGTCGATGAATGCCGAAGAAAAAAATCCGTTCGCGGCTTTCCACATCAGGCAATCACTGGGGCTGTCGCTGCTTTTCATCTCGCTCGGGCTTCTCGTGAGTCCGTTCGACAACTGGATGATCACGGCGCCCATGTACTTTTTCGTCGCCATTCTTTGGACATACGGTCTTGTCACGGCTTTGAAAGGTGAAATGATTCCCGTTCCCATTTTCGGCAAATTCTTCCAAAAATTCCTACGCAAATTCTGATGGAAAATTCGATTTATTATTTGGTTCGCGAACCCAAAACCAAACGCGAAAAGAATCCGCTTTTATTGTTGTTGCACGGTTACGGCAGCAATGAGGAAGATTTGTTTTCGTTCGCTTCGGAATTGCCTGACGAATATTACGTGATTTCGGCGCGTGCCCCATATTCTTTGGGTTACGGATCTTCGTATGCGTGGTATGCGATCGATTTTACGGCCGACGAAAAGCGTTTTTCAGACCTGAACCAAGCCAGAAATTCTCGCGAAATCGTTTCGGCTTTGATCGATCAACTCGTTTCGGAATACCCGATCGACAAAAACGAAGTCACGCTTGTGGGTTTCAGCCAGGGCGCGATCCTGAGCTACGCGGTTTCTTTGTCATATCCTCAAAAAGTCAAACAGGTTGCGGCGATGAGCGGTTATCTGAACCCCGAAATTATGGTAGACGGTTTCGAGAAAAACGACTTCGGAAAATTGCGTTTCTATATTTCCCACGGTTCTGTAGATCAGGTCGTTCCTGTTGATTGGGCGCGAAAGTCGAAACCGTTTCTCGATGGAATCGGAATCGAATCGATTTACAAAGAATATCCCGTCGGACACGGCGTCGCACCCCAAAATTTCTTCGATTTCAGGAATTGGCTTCTCGAAAAATAATCGAATTATTCTTCCGAAGATGACTGTTGCGGCTGGTACAATTGCGAATCGATGCGCTCGAACGTGAACTTGTTGTCGCCTTCGATGAAGTATTTGATAAGCACTTCTCCCCATGTCTTCCCGTCGCTGAAATCGGCGATGATCCAACGGTGGTTGAGCACTTTTACCTTGTTGATGATGAATTTCGAATCGCTTAGTTGTTCATAAGGCACCAACGAATTTCCTTTTGCGTTCTGGTTCATGTCCATGATGGTGTTCGACACGTCGGCGATGAGTTTGTTGTACTCGTAATTCCCAAGGTATTCCTGCGCATTTTCATTGTGTGCGAGCGAAAAATACGACTCATCGACCAATTTATTGTACAACACCAAAGTACTGTCGTTGGCTTTTTTGAGCTTCGAGGTAAGCATTTGCTGGTCAGACTCCGATTTTTTGCTGAAATAGGCATAGGTGAACACGTTCATGATCGCGGCCAAAACGAACAGATAAAGGAAAAGTGATTTTTTCATTTCAAATAGTGATTTCGAGGTTATCGTAAGCCAGGAAGACGTTCGGCGGGAGTTTGCGCTCCACTTCGGCATGGAATCCCATCATATGGCTGATGTGCGTAAGATAGGCTCTTTCCGGGCGCACCAAATTTATGAAATCGATGGCTTCCTGCAAATTGAAATGGCTCTCGTGCGGCTCTTCACGCAACGCATTGACAACTAACACCTTGAGCCCTTTTAGCTTTTCGACTTCCTCTTCAAAAATGATCTTTACATCGGTCAGGTAAGCGAAATCGTCTACGCGGAAACCGAAAACCTGCAGCTTGGCATGCCATACTTCTATCGGAATCGCCTTCTTGTCGCCGATCGCGAAAGGTTCGTTATTGCGGATCTCGTTGACTTTTACCGATGGCGCTCCCGGATAACGGTCCACTTTCTCGAAAATATAATCGAAACGCTTCTCAAGATTGCGCAACACGCGTTCATGGGCAAAAATCGGCATATCGCCCTGCATGAAATTGAACGGTCGTATATCGTCGAGACCTGCGGTATGATCGGCGTGTTCGTGCGTGAAAAGGATGCCGTCGAGACGTTCGCATCCGCTTGTTAGCATTTGTTGGCGGAAATCGGGGCCGCAGTCAATTACGTAAGAATGTCCTTGCCAATACATCCAAACGGAAACGCGCAATCTCTTGTCTCTCGGATCGGTACTTTTAGAAACCGGATGGTTGCTGCCGATAACCGGAATGCCTTGTGAAGTGCCTGTTCCTAAAAAGCGGATTTTCATGTATTGGAATGGATTTTGATTCGTCGAAACATACGCAGCACACCTTTTTCGCGTTTCAAAACAACAAACGCAACCAGGTTAACTTTATACAAAAATAAGATTAATGGATTTCATTTCGTTGCGTTTTTAATTAACTTTGCAACGAATTTCAACGATTATGCTAAGAGATGACGGTTTCACCTTGAAAGGTGACAAGGCGATAGAACAGATTCCTTCGATCAAGGACAAAGCGCTTCGCATCAACCTCAACGAGAATATTTACGGTACTTTCGCCGAAATCGGTGCCGGACAGGAAACCGTTCGTCACTTTTTCCGTTCCGGCGGTTCTTCGGGAACGATCGCAAAGGCCATGTCTGCTTACGACAAGGACTTTTCGGACGCTATTTACGGTGCCGAACTCGATGGCCGATACGTGACCGAAAGCCGTCTCAAAAAAATGCTTTCGCACGAAGTCATGTTGATCGAGAAGCGTTTGAGCCGTGAAAAACATCCAAGTAAACTTTTCTTTTCGTATGCGAATACGGTCGCCACGATCGATTTCGCGAAGCAGTTCAAAGGCCACGGTTGGGTCGGGATCAAATACCAGATCGAGCCGGACGAAGATTATAACGAGATCATCATCCACATCCGATTCAAGGAAACCGATGCGCGTTTGCAACAGGAAACACTTGGTATTCTTGGTGTGAACCTGATTTACGGTGCATTCTACAAGCATAACGACCCGAAGAAATTGTTGCGTTACCTGTACGACCATTTGGACAAAGACCAATTGGAAATCGATACGATCAACTTCTCCGGACCGCGTTTCGCCGATGTCGACAACCGTTTGATGTCGCTGCAACTCGTCAAAAACGGCATGACCGACGCGGTGATGTTTGACCCTGAAGGCAACAACATCTTGCCGGCTGCGGTACTTTACAAGAAAAATATCCTTGCGCTTCGCGGAAGTTTCCGTCCGGTAACGGTCGTGAATATGGACATGTACGAGAAATCGCTTAAGATGTTCCTCGAAGAAAACAAGGTCAACAAAGACAATACGCTCGTTATTTTCGAGATTACGCTTTCGAATTTGCGTTCGGATGGTGAGATCGACGAGCGCGACTTCATGGACCGAGCCGAGTTGCTTTGTTCGCTCGGACAAACGGTAATGATCTCGAACTTCCAGGAGTATTACAAAGTGGTCGAGTATTTCTCGAACTATACCAAAGCGCGCATGGGATTGGCCATGGGCGTGAACAACCTCGTAGACATCTTCGACGAAAAATACTACCGTCATTTGAGCGGCGGAATCCTCGAAGCGTTCGGGAAATTGTTCTACCGAGATTTGAAAGTGTTCCTGTATCCGATGATCGGTGAAGACGGGGAATTGATCAATTCAGAAAACCTCAAGGTGCATCCGCGCATGAAAGAGCTTTACAAGTTCTTCAAATTCAACGGAAAAGTGATGGATATCGAAGATTTCGACCCGCACAACCTCGAAGTGTTCTCAAGAGCCGTCCTCAAGATGATCATGAACGGACAACCGGGATGGGAAGAAATGCTTCCGAAAGGTATTGCCGAATTAATCAAGGAGCATCATTTGTTCGGATACGACCCAAACAAGATTTTGGAAGAGACGAAATGATTTTATAGCTAAAGAATAAAAAAACGGGAACAAATTGATTCCCGTTTTTTTATATCTGAATCTTACTTAAGCAGCCAATATCTGAGCCGCGTGATCCTTAGTCTTGACTTTTTCGATCACTTTTTCGATCGTCCCTTTTTCATCGATCACGAAAGTCGTACGATGGATGCCGTCGAATTCGCGGCCCATAAACTTTTTTGGTCCCCAAACTCCGAAAGCATTGATGACGGCGTGATCCTCATCTGCCAATAACGGGAACGGAAGGTGGTGTTTGGCAATGAAATTCGCTTGTTTCTTTTTCGTATCGGCACTGACACCCAAAAGTTCGTATCCCTTGTTTTTCAGTTCGGAATAATTGTCGCGTAAATTGCAGGCTTCTATCGTACAACTAGGCGTATTGGCCGCCGGATAAAAGAAAACGATGAGTTTTTTGCCTTTGTAATCGGATAGTTTATGCGTGTTGCCATCTTGGTCAACGGCTATAAAATTCGGGGCTTTGTCGCCAACTTTAAGTGTCGTCATGTCGTGTTGATGTGGTCGGGGCGGATGCGAATCGCGTACCATTTTCCAAAGATGTGCCAAAATGCTGCGTATCATGTTGCGCCTTCGCCCTTTCGGTTTAAATTTGTCCAAAAGTAAGAAATGACCCAGAAAGAACGCGTCGATTTCGTGATTAAAACGCTAGAGGAATTATATCCCGAAGTGCCGATCCCGCTCGACCACAAAGATGCCTACACGCTCCTGATTGCCGTACTGCTTTCGGCCCAATGTACCGACGCCCGCGTAAATCAAATCACGCCATTATTGTTCGCAAAGGCCGACACGCCACAGGAAATGGTAAAATTGTCGGTAGAAGAAATACAGGAAATCATCCGTCCTTGCGGGCTTTCCCCTATGAAATCCAAAGGCATTTACGGGCTTTCGAAAATACTGCTCGAAAAGCACAACGGCCAGGTTCCCGATAATTTCGAAGATTTGGAAGAGCTGCCAGCGGTCGGACACAAAACGGCCAGTGTGGTCATGTCACAGGCATTCGGTTATCCGGCGTTTCCGGTCGATACGCACATACACAGGCTCATGCACCGATGGAACTTATCGAACGGCAAAAGCGTCGAGCAAACCGAAAAAGACGCCAAACGATTGTTCCGAAAAGAACTTTGGAACAAATTACATTTACAGATCATCTATTACGGAAGACAATATTCACCGGCGCGCGGCTGGGATCTTGAAAAAGACATCATAACCCGAACCGTCGGCAAAAAATCGCTTATAGACGACTATTATAAAAAGAAAGGATTCTGATAAAACAAAAATCCCACGACTTACGGGCCATGGGATTTTTATTTTTCAGTTAGCGATGCATTCAAAAATCATTGCGCCTTTTTTCTTGATAGTCAAGGCTTTTGAGTAATTCAATAAAAAATTGATGGTCTCTTTTTTAGGTAACATTTTCGAAGCGGCTAACGGTTTCGTAGTGTAAATTTTTGCCATATCAAATGCGTTTGTTACCCTTAAAACGCACGTGATTTCAAAATATTGTCAGTTCGTCAAAATTATTTGATGCTTGTCGATGACCTTGCGCAGGTTCATGAGCGCGTAACGCATGCGTCCTAATGCGGTGTTGATACTTACGCCGGTGATTTCAGAGATTTCCTTGAACGACAAATCCTGATAGATGCGCATTTCAAGCACTTCCTTTTGGTCTTTCGGAAGTTCGAGGATGAGTTTCTTCAGATCGTCTTCTACCTGAGTCGTGATCATTTGACCTTCTACATTCGGCGCATCGTCGCTCATGATAGAGAATATCGAAAATTCCTCAGTTTCGCGGAACATCGGCATTTTCTTGGTACGGCGAAAGTGATCGACGATCAGGTTGTGTGCGATACGCATCACCCATGGCAAAAACTTCCCTTCTTCGTTATACGAATTGGATTTTAACGTCTTGATGACTTTGATGAAAGTGTCCTGGAAAATATCGTCCGAAATATCCCTGTCGGTAACTTTCGAATAGATAAATCCGTAAATCTTGGATTGGTGCCTGCTGATAAGCGTAGCCAAGGCGTTTTCGTCACCTGCCACGTAATTCTTGACCAATAAAGCGTCGGGGATGTTAACAGTAGCCATAAAAATACCTTTTAGTTTTTGGTTGAACTCTTCTGAATCTCTAAAAGTATTTTTATGCGATAGGCGTACCTGTTAAATTAAAGTGAATGAATGACCAAATGTAAAACAATTATTTTCTAATGTGCAAATAAAAATTGAAAAATTAACATCGGCTACGCAATAATACCTCCATTTAACTTGATTTTGGGCGGATTTAGCACATAATCGACACTTTCAAACTTCAAACATTGAAAAATTAACAATGTGACCCCATTCCAAAATCGGTGTTAAGCCTATTTCCTATTGGCGTCGGAATTGCGTACTTTTGCAGACTATTTCACAGCCACTATGCAGCCCGATTTCAGCACGTTAGAACCCAAAAAAAACATCATCATAAAAGGCGCCCAAATCCACAACCTGAAGGATTTGAGCGTTGCGATACCAAGAAACGAACTCGTCGTGATCACCGGACTTTCGGGCTCGGGCAAATCGAGTCTGGCATTCGATACTTTATACGCCGAAGGACAACGCCGTTATGTGGAGAGTTTGTCGTCGTATGCGCGTCAGTTCCTGGGCCGTCTCGACAAACCCAAAGTAGAATACATCAAAGGAATCGCACCGGCCATCGCGATCGAGCAAAAGGTAAATACGACGAATGCACGTTCTACGGTCGGTACGTCTACAGAAATTTACGACTACCTTAAATTGCTGTTTGCGCGTATCGGCAAAACGTATTCTCCCATATCGGGCGAAGAAGTCAAAAAAGATACGGTAAGCGATGTCGTCGACGCCGTCAAGAAATACGAAGAAGGCACGCGTTTGTTGTTGCTCGCCCCTATCCATCTTGAAAAAGGACGCGAACTCGAAGACAAGCTCAAAGTGCTTTTGCAGCAAGGCTTCATCAGGATCTTGGTCGGGAAAGATATGGTGCGATTGGACGAAATCGACCAGCATTCCCTAGATAATAAAGACATCCTGCTCATCATAGACCGGATCGTCGTAAAAGACGAGGAAGATTTTTACAACCGCCTTTCGGATGCCGTCCAGACCGCATTTTACGAAGGCAAGGGCGAATTGTACCTTCAGGAAGCCGATGGCGACAAACGCCGTGAATTCAGCAGCAATTTCGAGCTCGACGACATGACGTTCCTCGAACCCAACGTGCATTTGTTCAGCTTCAACAATCCGTATGGCGCTTGCCCGGTTTGCGAGGGCTATGGCAACGTGATCGGCATCGATGAGGAACTCGTGATCCCGAATACCTCGCTTTCGGTGTACGAGAATGCGATTTATCCGTGGAGAGGCGAAAGCATGGGTTGGTACCGCGACCAATTGGTCAACAACGCCTATCGTTTCGATTTCCCGATCCACAAACCGTTTTTCGAACTTACCGATGCCCAGAAATCGCTTGTTTGGGAAGGCAACTCTTATTTTACCGGACTTAACGATTTCTTCCGCGAACTCGAGGAAAAAAACTATAAAATCCAGAACCGTGTGATGTTGTCGCGCTATCGCGGAAAAACCAAATGCTGGTCGTGCAAGGGCAAAAGATTGCGTCCCGAGGCGAATTACGTCAAAATCGGAGGCATGACGATTTCAGATTTGGTCGATATGCCAATGAAGCGTCTTGTCCCGTTTTTCGCCGATCTACAACTTTCGGATTACGACAAACAAGTCGCCAAACGTCTTCTGATCGAAATCAACTCGCGATTGAGCTTCCTTGTAGAAGTCGGGCTCGATTACCTGACGTTGAACCGCACATCGGCCTCGCTTTCGGGCGGTGAATCCCAACGCATCAATTTGGCGACGTCTTTGGGTAGCTCGCTTGTCGGATCGATGTACATTCTCGACGAACCGAGTATCGGTCTGCATCCGAAAGACACCGAAAGGCTCATCAACGTGCTGATTTCACTCAAACAACTCGGAAATACCGTCATCGTGGTCGAACACGACGAAGATATCATGAAAGCTTCCGACCGCATCATCGACATAGGCCCGGAAGCCGGAACTCACGGTGGCGAAGTCGTAGCGTACGGTACTTATGACGAAATCCTCAAATCGGAATCGCTTACGGCAAAATACCTCAATGGCGACCTCGAAATCAAAGTACCTAGGACACGCCGCAAATGGAGCAATTACATCGAAATACTCGGCGCCCGCGAAAACAACCTGCGCAACGTAGACGTGCGGTTCCCGCTCGAAGTCCTGACGGTAATCACGGGTGTTTCGGGTAGCGGAAAAAGTACGCTCGTCAAAAAAATTCTGTTTCCGGCAGTCCAGAAACAACTCGAAGGCGCGGGCGAAAAAGCCGGACAATTCAGTGAAATGCGCGGGCATTACCATCGCATCCGACACATCGAATATGTAGACCAGAACCCGATCGGAAGAAGCTCGCGTTCAAATCCGGTCACGTACATCAAGGCTTACGACGACATACGCGATCTTTTCGCTAAAGAAAAACTGTCGAAACTTCGCAATTACCAAGCGAAACACTTTTCGTTCAACGTAGACGGCGGCCGATGCGAAACCTGCAAAGGCGAAGGCACGATCAACGTGGAAATGGTGTTCATGGCCGACGTCCAACTCAATTGTGAAACCTGTAACGGCAAGCGATTCAAGAAGGAAATTCTCGAAGTCACGTTCAACGGCAAGAATATAGACGACATTTTGACGATGACGATCGATGACGCCGTCGCCTTTTTCAAGGAACACAAACAAACCAAAATCGTACAGAAATTACAGCCTTTGCAAGACGTAGGATTGGGATATGTGCAACTCGGACAATCATCATCTACACTTTCGGGCGGTGAAGCGCAACGCATCAAGCTCGCATCGTTCCTCGTAAAAGGGGCGACTAAGGAAAAAGCGCTTTTTGTTTTCGATGAACCGACCACAGGTCTTCACTTCCATGACATCAACAAACTCATGGCTTCTTTCGATGCTTTATTGGATCAAGGGCATTCGATCATCGTTATCGAGCACAACCTCGATTTGATCAAATGTGCCGACCATATCATCGATCTCGGGCCTGAAGGTGGTGAAAACGGCGGTTATGTGCTCGCGATCGGAACGCCCGAAGAAATCGTGAAGAATAAAGAATCGATTACCGGAAAGTACCTCAAGGAGAAACTTTGATTCGGTAATGATCGATAAAAAAGCCCCGGATTATTTCGGGGCTTTGTGTTTCTCTAAATCCGTAAAGAATTCTTTCGTGCTTGATTGGTGATCATGCTTCGGGGCGTTTATGGCTTTTGGCCTTATGCACTTCTTCGGCTTCATCGACCGAATGCGTATGTAAAAGCGAATCCTCTTTTTTACACAGCTCGCTTAGCTTGAGATAATATTGGTGAAGCGCTTCAAGTTCGGCCTCGGACAAATCTTCCACGTCTATCAATCGGTTGCTTGCATATTTGTGCGAAGCGACGAGTTCGTTAAGTTTTAGTTGGATCGCCATAGAATCCTTGTTCTGCGACTTCTGGATCAGGAAAACCATAAGAAAAGTCACGATCGTCGTACCCGTATTGATGACGAGCTGCCAGGTTTCGGAATACTGAAAAATCGGTCCCGTGACGGCCCACGCGATGACGGTGAAAAAGGCCAATAAAAAAGCGCCCGTACTGCCCGTCGCCTTTGTGACTTTTGAGGCGAACACCTCGAATATTCCCTGGTTTCTCTTTTTGGATTTGTTGTTCATGGCCTCAAGATTTATTTGTTTAAATGTACGCAACGTCACGCCATAAAAAAAGCCCTCTTTCGAAGGCTTGCTTTTATTTTATCACAACTTTTTTGGTGATTTCCGTCGCACCGGAATGCAACTTCAAAACATAAAGTCCGCTTTGCAGGCGATCGGTCGCGATGCTTTCGGTTTCATTCGGGTTTGAAAATTTCCCGTTGCGTACGGTCTGGCCCAAAACGTTGACCAATTCATACGAGTAATTACCCAAATCTCCTTTGTTCACATACAAAACGTCGTTCGCCGGATTCGGGAAAACCGAAACACCCGCATCGACCGACTGTTGCTGCACGCCCAAACTGCAGCTCGTACAAGCCACTGCAAAATGCAAAGCCGCTCCCGTCATGCCCTGGCATACGTTGAAGACATACACGGGATCCATATTCACGAAAGTGTCGTTTGGCCCGTGCGGATAAGGCGATTCGTTGGTTTCATACAATCCGGTGATGATTTCGCCATTGTCCTCGAACGGCATATAATCGGAAGCGTACGCGTTCGAAATTGTCGTTTCAAGAACCGAATACAGTTCCATGCAATTGGCCAGTTCGGTCGTTTTGGTAGCCGAAGCCGCGTTGTTCGACGAAGGACTGTTACTTTGATCTTTCTCGCAAGTGATGGTATTGTTTGTCTCTCCCGAAACGCCTCCCACTTCGTCTATGTTGACCAAAACGCGGATATCCATTTTAGGAGTTGTGCCGTTCACTACGGCATCTACATAGTGCTGGCTGCCAACCAATCCGTCTTCTTCTCCTGCAAAGTGGATGAACTTGATCGAATATTCGGTCGGGATGTCTTTCAATAAACGTGCGATCTCAAGTAAAATGGCCGTTCCACTGCCGTTGTCGTTCGTGCCCGGTCCGCCGACCGTATCGTAATGACCGTCGATGATCACGAAAGTATTCGGATACGTCGTCCCGATTTTGGTCACCACGAGATTCTTGCACGTTGAGCCGCTATACGAAAAAGGATCTTCCACGATTTGCGAAGCCGAATATCCGAAGCTTTGGTATTTCGCTTTCAACCAGTTAAGCGCATTGGCCTGGGCCGAAGTTCCTCTGTATTTGATGCCGAAATTCTCGAATTCGGTAAGCGTCTGGGTAATGTTGGTCTGGGAAACCTGTCCCGCAACCTGATTGTAGAAAGAGATGAACGATTGGGCGTTGCACACGGTCGAGAACGACAACAATGCAAATCCCAAAAGCGGACGTAAAATTCGAGGCATGGTCAAATTTGTTAAATGCTTCGCGAATATAATCAAAAGCCCAAAACAGCAATCACAAAAAATATTTTTTAAGATTTTACACCTATGAAAAACAAGCGTTTACAAACATTTACAAACGCCTATAAACGTTTCCCGACGCATGCGGATTTTTTTTTGGCACGCAACTTGAATTGTACCGGTCGACGGAATAACCCTCCGTTCGAGAAAGCCCAAAATCGAAAGAGTAGGCATCCCAAAAAATTGAAGATCATGAAAACCATTACACTTTTTGTAGCGTCAGTCTTCCTAATGGGAAGCAGCGTTAAAGCCTCAGAAAAAATAGATTTCGAGGTGCGTTATCCGGTAGCCGTCGCCGATGCTGAACCGATCGTGTTCAGCGAAAGAGGCATCGAGTTCTTTGTTTTTGCCGATGGGCAGATCGATTTCAACACGGTTCCTACCGTCAATTCAGACGATGCGTATTACTATCGCAAAGGACGTCGCGGCAACGAGATGAACACCACATACGGAGCGCCTGGCACAAATAACGGCGCTGTCCGTATCGAGCACGACGCACAAGGTCGTGTAAGAAGAGTCGGGAACGTATTCCTGAACTATGACAGTCGCGGACGCGTAAAACGGATCGGTTCTGTTTATATGAGCTACAACCGTTATGCGTTGATGCAAGTCGGCGGGCTTAAGATCTTGTACGATCGCTACGGACGCATCATCGGAACACAAGGACGCGTGAACAACTCTTGGAGCGGCCAACACCAAGGCAACTATGGCGGCTATCAAGGCGGAAGTTCATGGAACGACGATAATGATGATTATTACTACTATAAGCAAGACGGTACGAAAGACAAGATCGAACCGAAGCTTGAAGTGAAAAAATAGTTAGTTGAAGTTTAGATTGGTTGGTTTGTTTTTGAAAGTCCTTCGGAGTTTTCCGGAGGATTTTCTTTTTGTGCAATCGTTTCCGATTACCGCTTTTTGTAAAACTCGAGTTTTTTCGTACCCATATCGATGCGGATCGGTTTCTCGATTCCCGGACAGCAATGTCCGTCGTTCTCCCCAAATTCGTAGTACGTGCCGAAAACCGCAGACGTGGCCGCACTATCCAAATGGAAAAATCCTTTTCCGCTGTCGATCTCGTCGAAAAAAGCGGCGTCAATTTTATACGAATTGTTGTGCGACAAAGCCAACAGCTGTATTTGCGACCACATGGCGGCATTTCCTCCATCGCATTGTCGCGGCGCGAAAGTGATCAACGCGTCCTGTTTCCCATCCGAATTCAAATCGGCAAAATCGTATTCGATTTCCGATTCCTCGTCGGGAATTCCAGGCGCATCCGACGATTCGAGACCTAGCGAATCCATACGCACGAAATAATCACCGTTGCAACTGTCCATCGCAAAATAATGGCCTTCGGAAATTTCGGATTTTTTCCATTCGAGGAATGCGTGCTTGATATCAGATTTAAAAGCATCGCCTTTCGTACCGCATCCGACAACTGCAGCCATCACGATCAAACAACAAACGAATTTCCGCATCGGTTACATAAATCACTTGCGTCTCAATAGCGCGAATCCTTTGTCGATTACGGAATTCACGTCGGGAGAAATCCTGAGCCAATAATTGATTCCTATGAAAAACACCGTCACCAAAATCGATTTCAACGCGATGTTCGGGATCGGATGGAACGGAAAATCCCAATAATAGAACATGCAAAAGGTCGCCGTCAGAATCGCGAAAGAATACAAAGTCTGTTTCGAAAACGGATACAGCTTCATCTTGAACACCACGAACAACAATTTCGACAGGCTGTAAAGCGCGATCGAAGCCAAAGTCGCCAAAGCCGCACCGTCAATTCCCATTTTGGGAATCAGGAACATATTCAAACCTATCATCAAAGCCGCAAGGAGCAAGCCCAGCAACAACACCGCACGGTAATATTTCGAATTGAAGATGATCGCGTTGTTATTGCCCAAAATCAAATCCAAATACTTCGAGAGCCCGATCACGAAAACTGTAAACATCCCTTGCCCATACTCGGCGGGCAACAAAAGATACACCTGTTTGATATTCACAAGAATGCCGACAAAAACCAAACCGCCCACCAATTGCAGTGAAATCGAAGTCTTTTTGTACAGCTCATTGAGTTCGATATACTTATCCTCGGCCATAAGTTTTGCCGTAATCGGATAAGCGATCTGGTGCATCGCGCGACTTGGCACCGAAATGACGGTAGCTATGAAAATCGCCACGTTATAAAAAGCGATGTTGTCGATATGGATGTAAAATCCCATCATGAATTTGTCGAGGTCGAGCAACATATTGGCGATGCTTCCCGAAAGGATGATATAAATCGAATAATTGAAAACCGCTTTCCTGTTTTCGGGAAAGCGCAAATCGGCCTTGAACTGACGCACTTTAAATGCGCTGATTCCCATAACGATTGTAATGACACCGTAAATCAATACCGTCAGGTTCACGAAAGTACCGGCCGAAATCCATTTGAAAAACACGGTGAAAAGCCCCGCGGTGATGAGTAATCGCAATAAGATTTCTCTTGCGAAACTTCCGAAAACCGACTTGAGATGCACTTTTACCCAAGCGTAGAAAATTTCAAAATATGCCATGAAAAGCCCAATCAGCGGGATTTGCCAGCAATAGTCGAAAATGATCGGGTTCTTTTTGGAAAGCAAAGCTGCTACGGGTTCGTAAAAGACCAAACTCAATATGAGCAACGGCACGGCAACGAGCAACGGCAGTAAAAGCAGGTAGGTCAGGAAACGGTCCTTTTCTTGCTCGCTCCTGTAACCGCTAAAAAATTTCACCAGCGTATTGTGAACGCCAAACGCCATAAGCGGCATGATCACATTGGCTGCGGAAAGCACATAACCCGTCAATCCGTAAAAATCTTTGCCCAGTATATGCGGATACATGAACAGCGTATTAGCCGCACCTATCGCAAAACCCACATAGGTAATGACCGTGTTGCTGATCGACTGTTTGATTACGATGCCCATCTAGTGAAGGAGTTCCGAAAGTTTCCGCGTAAGGTTGCGACGCGAATATTGCTCGAGTTCAACGGGCTCTACCGTAAGGTTGCCCTCGAGATACGATTCATAAAACGCGAGAATGGTGCGTTTGAGCACGTCTTTTCCGCCGTAGTCGATGAAAATGCCGGTACTCGTATGCTCGATGATTTCGGCAATGTCCGAGCCGTTCGGGCCTAAAGCCAAAATCGGTCGCCCCGAAACCATATACTCGAAAAGCTTGCCCGGAATGATGCTTCGCGTATGCAGCGAATTGATCTCTATGAGCAACAAAACCTGTGAGCTTCTCTGCTGTTTGATCGCCTCGTCGTGCGGCAGATAACCCGGATTGTTCACAAAACTGTCGAGTTGGTACAAATGGATCGACTCCAAAACCTCTGGACTCAACGTGCCGATGAGCTTGAGTTCGAAATGATCCGAGAATCCGGGAACTTCATTTACGAGTTCGCTCAAGACCTGCCATAGGAAAGCGGGGTTGCGTTCGGAAAGCAACGAACCGATGTGCGCCAGCGAAAATTTGTGGTCCAACGGTACCGACGCCACTTTTTCCTGATCGAAACCGTTCGTGATGATTTCGATCGGCTTTTTGGTGATTTGCGAAAAATCGTGCTTGGTCGTACCGCTTGTCACGACGATCTGGTCGGCGGCGTTGAGGATGCGACGCTCCCATTTCTTGTGACGGTATTCCGAATACGTCGAAAGTTTAAGGTCTTTTTGGTAACCGATGGTCGTCCACGGATCGCGAAAATCGGCAACCCAATGCAAATCGAGCTTCTTTTTGAGCCTGTATCCGATCAGATGCAAACTGTGAGGCGGACCCGTCGTAATGATCGTATCGATGTCGTTCTCGCGTATGTATTTGTCGAGAAATTTCGCCGAAGGTTTTGCCCAGAACACGCGTGCATCGGGTATGAAAATATTGCCGCGTATCCAAAGCGCCACTTTTTCGGTAAAGCTTTGTTTGTGGCTGTTCGGAATGATTCCGGCGCTCATTTTCTTCACCTTGTTCTTCGCGAACAATCCGGCTAATGCATACGGTTCGAAAATTTTTCTCTTGATGATCGCGACGTTGGGCGACACGTCTTTAGACAATGCCTGATCTAGGATGGGATACGTCGGATTTTCGGGAATGTAAACGATTGGTTCGATCCCGAATTCCGGCAGGTACTTTACGAATTTCAGCCAGCGTTGCACACCCGGTCCTCCGGCTGGCGGCCAATAATACGTTATGATGAGTACCTTTTTCAATGTGCTGCCTGCTTCTTTTTGCGTTCGAAATAGATTCCTGCGGCTGCCAAAAGCAACATAAGTACCGAACTTCCGAGCGTGATATTACCTCCCGTCCTGACGACTTGCGGTTCGAATTTGAATTCTACGGTGTGTTTTCCGGCCGGTAACGACAAGGCGCGCAATACATAGTCGGCACGTAGGATTTCAGCTTTTTTGCCATCTACGTAGGCATTCCATCCGTAAGGGTAATACATTTCGGAAAATACGGCCAATCCGGCGTTCGCATTATCGGTTTTGTACTTGAGATGGTTCGGTTCGTACTTGACGACTTGTATCGACGCCGTGCTGTCTTTCGCAAACGTTTTGGCCGAAAGCTGTTTGCCGAATTCCTTTGCGTTGACCACGGCCACGTTTTTGGAATCGAGCTTGTCTAGCGCTTTCATCTCGGCATCGGCCGACGTGACTTCATTGACCTGTTTCACGAACCACGCATTGCCGTTCGCATCGGGATTCGGGATTGCGAACTCCTCACCTTTTTCGTTGGTTTGGATCACGTATTTCGTATTCAAAAGGTTCAACACTTCGAGGTTGTTCTTCGCGATCTGGTATTCGAGCAATTGTTCCATCCTTCTCGGACGCACAGCGCTGTAACCCGAAAGCGATTTATGGAAATACGAAGTACGCGCGTTATGGATCGCATTGATCTCGAAAACGCGGTAATGCGTCGTGTCCTGCATGATCGCTTGGTCGACTTGGGTCGGTTCGAAAGGCATATCGACATAACGCGCATCGACGAAATCGTCAGCTTCGACATAATTCTTGTCGATAAAGAAAAGGTCGCCGATCATGACCACGCCTACGATCACCAAAGCGGTCGTCTGCGAAATCTTGTTCTTGAGGAAAAACCACAAGGCTGCGGCTGCCGCAAGCACAAGAACGGTCGAACGCAACAAATCGGCAGAATAAAAACTCGAACGGTCTTTCTTGAGCGCGTCGACGAACTCCGGACCGTAGGACTGGCGCAACATATCATCGCTTCCGCCACCGAAAGTGAATTGTCCTTTTATGACGAGCAGCAAGGCCATGATTCCGATGAAAACACCCGAAGCCATATACAATTTCTTGAGTCGGTCTTGCTTATCGGATGCGAAAAACGACTGCAATCCCATCACGGCCAAAACCGGAACGCAAAGCTCGAGCACGACCTGGATCGAGGAAACCGCGCGAAACTTATCGTACAAAGGCACGTAATCGATAAAGAAATTCGTGAGTGCCGGGAAATTCTTGCCCCATGAAAGCAAAAGCGAAAGGATCGCACCTGCCAAAAACGCGTATTTGATTTTGCGGTCGTCCACAAAAAACGCAAGGATCGCCAGAAAGAAAACCACCGCGCCAATATAGGCCGGAGCCGCTACCAACGGCTGGTCGCCCCAATACAACGGCATGCTGTCGATTCCGTGTTGGGCTTGGTCCTGAGGAACGCCTTGAGAAATCAGGAATTCGTAAGTGGCGCTGTTATCGTCGAGTTTTTCACCGTTAGAACCTCCGAAAAGACGAGGCGCGATCAGGTTGAAACTCTCAAGGATCCCGTAACTGTATTCGGTGATGTAATCGTATTCCATAGCCGATTTGGTGTCGTTGGCCGAACCGTCGGGTTTGAACGTAAGCTCGCTTTTTCCTCGGATACTGAAATCGGTATATTCGGCCGTAGCCAACAAATTGGACGCGTTCACGCCAACCGCGAGGATTCCCGCACCTGCAAAAATCCCAAACGATACCAATAAGGGTTTGAAATCCTTTTGTTTGACGGCTTTATAGAGGTAATAAACGACGATCGCAAGCAGCAAAAACAGCAAATAATACGTCATCTGGAAGTGGTTCGCGTTAATTTCGAGAGCCGCAGCTATCATCGTGAGTAATCCGCCGGTAATGTATTTTCGCCTGAAGACGAGCAAAACGCCGGCCACAACCATCGGCATATATGCGATCGCATGGGCTTTGGCATTGTGTCCGACACCGAGAATCACGATCATATACGTCGAGAATCCGAAAGCCAGCGCGCCCAAAAACGCTTTGAGCGGATCGGTTTTCAATACGAGCAATAGGCTGTAAAACCCGAGGAAATAAAGAAAAAGATAATCGGCCGGTCGCGGAAGGAAACGCAACAGATCGTCAAGTTTACCAATGTAGTCGTGCTGGTAATTCGCACCCATTTGGTACGTCGGCATGCCTCCGAAAGACGAATTCGTCCAATACGGTTCGCCTTTTCCCGCAGCGCGAAAATCGTTCTGTTCCTTGGCCATACCCGTGAATTGGGCGATGTCCGACTGGTAGAGTTTTTTGCCCGACAGGACCGGATAAAAATAAATCAGGGATACGAGCACGAATCCGACAATTGCGATTAAGTGCGGGTAATACTTGGAGATTTGCTTCATGATTGGTAAAATTCAGCCCAAAAATAGTCAAAAATTAAGGACGGGCACGAACCTGAATCAATCGATTTCCTCGTAATCGATATACTCGCCCACTTTTTTGGTTTCTTTTGATTTTGGGGCGTTTGAAGCGTCGACGGTCACCTCTCCGTCATTGCGGCGGTAGTTGTCGTTCGGGTTTTGGTAAGAGCCGAATTGCTGGCGCATATCGTCCTGGGCATGCTCGACCGCCTTTTTTACGAGGATAGGGAAAAGCAGGCGCGACAAAAAGCGCAAGATGTAATAAAAAGCTATGATGTAAACCAGCGTTCTCAAGAAATTGCTGAAACTCGCCATTTCCATAATCAAGGATTTTTTTTCAAAAGTACGAAATACAACATAGGACGGCCGAAATTCGTTCTTAAATAAATAATAAAACAGTACTTTTGAAAATCTTGAAAAACAGTAAAACCTGTAGTATGCCTAAATTGAAATCCTTGTTTTCCGCCGCCGCAATTTGTTGTTCAACCTTCGTTTCCGCACAGTTTACCGATGTCATCAACTCGAACCGTCCGGGCGAATCGATGGCCGCTTTTTCGGTCGGAAAGACGATTTTGCAAGGCGAATTGGGCTTTACGGGCGTCAAGGAAGACCACAGCCTTCTGGGTTGGGATTCCAAAGGATTGCAATCGGATCTCGTCGTGCGTTACGGCGCGTTTTTCGAGCAGTTGGAATTCATTGGCGAACTGCAATACCAATACGACAAATACAATTATCCCGATGTCGGCATAGAAGACGAGACGCGCAGCGGGTTCAAAACCGCTTATCTGGGTGCGAAATACCTCGTTTATGATCCGAACAAGAATTACGTGGATCGCAAACCCAACCTCTACAGCTGGAAAGCGAACCACAAATTCAAATGGAGAAACCTGATTCCGGCCGTGGGCGTATATGCGGGTGTGAAC
Source organism: Flavobacterium agri (assembly GCF_013401995.1). Classification (GTDB taxonomy): domain Bacteria; phylum Bacteroidota; class Bacteroidia; order Flavobacteriales; family Flavobacteriaceae; genus Flavobacterium; species Flavobacterium agri. Next base: position 50,625 of record NZ_JACBJI010000001.1, on the reverse strand, counting down.
CTTCACCTGTCGGATAAATTCCCGCCGACGGATCAACGTACCGCATCGCTCAAAGGCATGCTCATCACCCAAAACCAATTGGGTCGTTACGTGTTGGTGTCGAACATTTACATGGATAAATTCGGATCGAACTACGAAACATTGGGCTATGTCGTCACGTTGACGCGAGGCATCAACGATCGTTGGTCGGCTTTCGTGGAAAACCAAGGCTTCCAGTCTGATTATTACGGCGATTTGATTTTCCGCGCGGGCGGTGCCTATCTTTTGGAAACCAACCTGCAGCTCGACGTGAATTTCGGAGTCAACGTAAAAGACACGCCTTCCGTACTTCAAGCCGGATTGGGCGTTTCCTGGAGATTCGACGGTCTTTACGAAGACGTGATTTTGAGACTTCCGGGCGAAGAAAAAGAAATGAGCAAGGAAGACAAGAAAAAGAAGAAGGAAAAAGACAAGAAAGACAAAAAGCGCAAGGACGCGATCGAGAACGAAACGCCTGAACAACCGTAATGATCACCATACAAGAAAAAAAGACGAAGCAGGAACTCACCGAATTCGTCAAATTTCCGTTTTCGATATATAAAAACAACCCGTATTGGGTGCCGCCGTTGATCGCCGAGGAACTCATGTCTTTCGACAAAGACGTGAATCCGGTTTTCGAATATGCCGAAGCGTATTTCTACATGGCGTACAAAAACGGGAAAGCCGTAGGTCGTGTGGCGGCCATCGTCAATTGGAGCGAAGTCAACGACCTCAACAAGAAAAAAGTGCGTTTCGGTTGGTTCGACGTGATAGACGATATCGAAGTCACCAAAGCGCTTCTCGAAAAAGTCGAGGAACTCGGAAAGAAACACAACCTCGACAACATAGAAGGCCCGATGGGTTTCTCGAATCTCGACAAAGTAGGTGCGCTGATAATGGGATTCGACGAGATGAGCACGATGATCACCTGGTACAACCACGAATACTACATCGAACATTTCAAACAACTCGGATTCGTCAAGGAAAAGGAATTCGTCGAAAGTAGGTTCGTGTTTCCGAACGAAGAACAGGTCGCGCCTTATCTCAAAGCCGATCCGCTGATCCGCAAACGCTACAACCTCAAGGTGTACAATCCGAAGACGATTGCCGAAGTCATGCCGTTTATCGACCCTATGTTCGATTTGTTCAACGATTCGTATGCCAAGCTGACGTCTTTCGTGGGCATTTCCGACCGGCAGAAAAAGTTCTTCAAGGACAAGTACATCGATATGGTCAATCCCGATTTCCTCAAATTCATCGAGGACGAGAACGGCAAACTCATCGCGTTCAGCATCTGCATGCCGTCGCTTTCGAAAGCGCTTAAGGATTCGGACGGAAGTTTGTGGCCATTCGGTTGGCTGCGTCTGTTGTGGGCGAAAAAACACACGGACGAAGTGCTGTTTTACCTGATCGGTGTCGACCCGGACTGGCAGAATAAAGGCCTTACCGCAGTGATCATGGCCGAATATTTCCGATCGTTCAAAGCCAACGGCATCAAATATTGCGTGAGGACGCCCGAACTCGAGGAAAACCACGCGATCCACAATCTCTGGAAATTCTTCAATTCGCCCGTGACCAAACGACGCGCGACGTTCATCAAAAACCTTTGATATGAAAAACTTATCGCTTCTGATCGTTCTACTGATAACGGGAATGGCAAGCGCCCAAAAAAAACCTGATTGTAAAAACTTCCACGACGGGACGTTCGAAATCGGTGACGCCGAAACGGGTGTCAGCGTAATCGAGCGCAAGGGCAACATACAGACCGAAACCAATGCCAAACACGGCTACAAAGCCCAATACGATGTGGTTTGGATCGATGAATGCACCTATGTCGTCAAAAACAGGAAAGTCCTTGAAGGCCAAAACGCAATGGCGTCCGACCCGAAAAACGAGGTCAAGGTAGAATTCATAGCCGTTGACGGGAACAAAGCCACTGCGCGGTTGAGCTCGAATTTCGCCGATGCGGTTTTCGAAGTGGAAATGGTCAAAACCAAGTAATCAATCGGCGCATTCGGTTTTTACGAGCACAAGGCTTTTGTCGTATTTTACCGCTAGCGGTTTGGTGAACGACAACGTGCCGTCTTTGTCCTGCATGTCACCGATTCCCATGATCAGGGAATTCCCGCTTCTCAAAAAGCGCATTTCGCGTTTGGAAGTCGTCCCTTCCGATTGGAACGTGTAGGCGAGTTTCAACGTATCGCCCGAATATTCGCCTTCCACTTCGCCGCTGCTGCTGTCCTTTTCGTAGTTTTTGAAACGCAGGTTGCCTTTTACATCGGCTCCGTCCTGATCGATCGAAAGCGAAATCGTGTCTTTTTGCTGAACGAACGCGTAGCATTCCTTGATCTGTACTTCTTCTGGTTTTTCGATTGAAACCGTGTCTTTTTCGGAAGCGGTTTCGGTCTTTTCGGATTTCTGGCTGCAAGAAGCCAACGACAATGCTGCAAGCGCAACGAAAATTTGGGTTTTCATGTGTGATGTTTTTTTAAAAGTACACATCCTGAATGGAACGAGCCGTTAACGAATTCCCAATCATTTTCGCGAAATCCTGGCCAATACATCCTGCTTACGTCTTCTTGAAGTTTCGAAAGCCTCACCCGTAACGGTTTGTATGATGCAAGGTTCGCCCTTCGTATACGATACGATATGGTTCACGTTGAGCAATCGGTCTTTGCTGATACGCACAAAAAAAGACGCTTCCCCGAAATAATCCTCGAAATCCTTGAGATAAATCGCCGTGGTGAAACGTTCGCCATTGCACATGCTGACGTGGCTGTATCGTCCGTCGCCTTCAATGAAAACCACGTCGCGCGTCGGCAGCAGCCTTACTTTGTCGCCCGAATGTACTGCAATCGAAGCGTCGGCTTTTTCGTCGAGACCGTGCAACAGGTTCACGATCCTCACGCTGTTGTCGAGTTTTTTTCCGATGACTTCAACCGCTCGTTTCACAGCGCGCTGCAGATCGAAAATCTCTACGGGTTTGAGCAGGTAATCGAGCGCGCTGAATCGGATCGCGTTGATCGCAAATTGGTCGAAACTCGTCACGAAAATCACTTCGAACGGAATCTCTGTAAATCGTCTTAACAGTGAAAAACCGTCGCCTTTCGGCATTTGTATGTCGAGGAAAACCAGATCGGGTTTTGATTTTTGTATGCCGTGATACGCGTCTTCGGCATTCGAAGCTTCACCGACGATCCGCAAATCGGGAAAATGGCGCGAAAGCAATGCGGCCATGACTTCGCGGCTGTCGGTTTCGTCGTCTACGAGAAAAACGGTTATGGGTTTCATGTCAGTCGTGGTTTAAGATGGGCAAACAAAGTTTCACTCGCGTTCCGGCGGCCTGACCGTTTTGGTCGAAAAGGTCTTCGATTTCACAGCTCAGACTGTTTTCACTATACATTTTGTTGATGATTTCGAGTCGTTCGTCCATAAGCTTGAGCGCGATCGATTCGTGGCGGCCCGTTTTTTCGTATTCCATCGCTTTTTTGCGTCCGGCGCCGTTGTCGGTAATGGTCACGAGCAATTTATCGCCTTGTTGCCCGATGCCGATCTCGATGCGGCCACGCCTTTGCCCGTCAAGGTTCATGAGTCCGTGCCAGATGGCGTTCTCGACATACGGCTGCAATACCATCGTCGGGATCAACGTCTGGTACGTATCGATTTCATCGGGAACTGACAGCACGAAATCGAAACGGTTATCGAAACGAAGCTGCTCCAATTCTACATAAAGCCCAAGCGTTTCCAACTCCTCGTGAAGCGTCAACAGCTGTTTTTGCGAATGCAGTAGCACCAATCGGATCAGCTTGCTGAACTTGGCCAGGTAATCATAAGCTTCGGCATCTTTTTTCTTGAGGATGTAATTCTGGATGCTGTTGATCGCGTTGAATATGAAATGCGGATTCATCTGCGCCTGGATCGCCGAAAGACGGCTGTTGGCAATCAATTGGTTCACGCGTGTCTTTTCGGCTTCCTTGATTCTCACGTTGCCGATGATCCGAAGCACGACGGCATACACCAAAAGCCCCGACAAACCGATACACAGCAACACGAACCAGATTTCCTGCCAGAACGGTTTGGCTATTGCGAATTTGATTTCGACGGGCGCTTTGCTTTGAAATCCGTCGTTGTTGAGCGCGAAAACGACGAGTTTGTAATCGCCGGGTTCTAAATTGTCGATCGAGATGCGGTTTGCTTTTACGACCGAAAATTGGTCGTCACGTCCTTCGAGTTTGTAACGCAATCTGGTTTCTCCTTTGAACGAAATCACGTCGAACACGAATGAAAAGGAATTGCTGCGGTGATCGAGTTCGCGGCCTGAAAGCGACTTGACCGTAAATCCGTTTACTTGTGTCTGGTTCAGGTAAATTCTCGGTGCGACATCATTTACGATCTTGGCATCTATCGGCAAGACACACACGCCTTCCAAAGTCGACAGGAACAAACGGTTGCCGTCGAGCGACAATTTGTAGACTTCGTTGGACGGCAATCCGTTTTCGGTATCGTATTGTTCTGCTTTTCGCATCTTCAGCGAAATCTTGAGCAATCCTTGGTTTGAACCGATCCAAAGATTATCGCCTTGCTCAAGGATATCGTACAGCATGCGCGCCTTGATCCCGAATCGTTCGTTTACCGCGATTGCTTTGCCATTCGAAAAAAGATACAAACCGTCGCCTTTCGTTGCAATCCAGATGGTTTCGGAAGCCGTTTTGAGGATTTTGGTCACATTGGCGTTGATGTTCGGAATTCGTGAGATCTTTTTGGTGACGATATCGGCCAACCGCAATTCGTTTCCCGAAGCGAAAAGGAAAAGATCGTCCTTGTAATGTTGGAAACATCGAGATCGCGCGTGCAGATCGATCGTTTTTTCCATCATCAGCCCTTTAGCCTCGATTATAAAGCCGAAACTCAAACCGAACAACCTATCGCCTACCCATTCGAATTGGGAAGCCGACCACAAAAGGTTTTGCTCATTCCGAAAACTTTTGGTGTTGGCAAAAGCCGTATCTGCAAATACCGCAGTTCCTTTTCCGCCGATGTAAAAACCACCCGGAACTTTGAGGATATCGGTGATCATCTCATTGGACGACGTGTTGATATAGTGCCGTTTGATTTTGTGTTGACCCAAACTGATCATTTCGCGCGCCTGCGAAGAACAGTACGTGATGCCGTCTATGGTTTTGAGCAGATTGACGTTCTTTTCAAGACCGGGTACGTTGGCAAAATTGACCACATTTTTGTTAAGACATCGGAAGACGCCTTTTTCAAGCGTCGTACACCAGATATTGCCTTCGGTATCTTGTACCAATCCCGAAACCGAATAGCCTTTGAGCGTTTTGACGGGCGGCTTCGACAGATCGCCATCCTTGAAATAATAAAGCCCTTCTTCGATCATGCCGATCCACAAGCCGCCGTCGCGATCGGATTGCACGCAAAGCACGCGTTTGGGCATCGCATGTATCGAAAGCGTATCCGAAACCTTGACGATCTGGTTCATCACGGTAAAGAAATTGCCGTTCGAATTGGAATAGGTATTCAATCTTTGGAACGAAGGCGACACTTTTGGGAGCAGGATTTCGGTCCGGGTTCCATCTTTGCGGATCAGTTCGATATTATAGGGCGAACTCGCAGACCAAAGCGTGGCCGGAATGCGGTTCACCGATAACGCGATCAGTCGTCCCGCTTTTTCCATTACGGCCAATTCGGGATTTTTTTCAAGGCTCGGAAGCGTCGTGAACGTTCCGGTTTCTATGTCGGCGAGATACGTATCGTCTTCGGTACCGATATACAACGAATTCCCTATAAGCGAAAGCGAATACGCAATTTCCCTGTTGGTTTGTTGTTGGAATTTTTTCGAAAACGATGCCTCGCGCAACTTTCCGTCCTCGAGTATAAGGATGCGATTCTTGGCCGTGAGCAGCCACAAACGACCTTTGCGATCTTCGGTCACGCTGTAAACCGCGCCTTCGGGCAAGCCGTTACGTCGGTCGAAAATCACGGTCTCGTTTCCGTCATAACGGCAAAATCCCTGTTCGGTAGAAAACCAGATATAGCCTTTCGAATCCTGCATGATGTTATAGGATTCCTGCGACGGAAGCGAAATACGCGTTCCCATGTTCTCGAATTGCAATTGTTGACCCAAAACCGTTTGGCAGAACAAAAACAACAGAAACAAAAGCGATTTGGCGACAGACATGTTTGGCATTTGCGACAAAAATAAACATCTGTGCTTTTGATTTTTAACCTTGAGGCACTTTGTGCAAAAAACGTTGTGAACGGTAGGTTTCCCGTTTTGCAATCAAAATACATTTGCTTGCGAACCAAATATCGAACTATGAAGAAAATTTTATTTTTTGCCGTCTTGAGCCTGTCGATCAGCAGCCAGGCGCAATTGGTCGGCCTGCTCAAAAGAGGAGAAAAAGCCGCGAAGTCCGCAACCAAATCGGAAGTTCCTACAGAAGGCGTGAGCAGTCCGATGCATCAAAAATACATGGGTAAGATCGTTTTCGCCTCTACCGATACCGACATCAAGAAAACCCAGGAAAACGAGGCCGCGTTCCTTACGAAAGCCACGCTCGGAAGCCCGATTTATTTTCGCGTTTACATGGACAATTCGCTGTTCAATTACGTTCAGAAAATGTATCCGAAAGAAAGCAGCCTCATTATCGGCACACATGCGAAGTATAAAATCCGATGGTTTCTCGATGGTGCAGAAGCGGGCTTTAGCATCATCCAGGAAAAACAATTCGACAGCGAGGAAAAAGAAAAGTGGACCACGTTCAAAGGCGCGCTCAAATCGGCAGACGACACGTATTTCATCGGCACGAACCTGTTCCCTGACTTCGTAAAGGAGCAACAGGCCAAACTCGGCATGGGCGACCACAAATTCAAGATGGAAATCCTGCCGTACATGGATTATCCCGAAACCAAAGAAGGTCCTGTCGTGGCGACCGGCGAATTTACGCTTACCGTGGCCAAGAACGTCATCGATGCGAACGATCCGAACGTTTGCCTTCCGACGGCGAAAATGACAGACAAGACCATAATCCCGAAAATCATCACGGCCTTCAAGAACGACAAAATGTCGACCGGAGCTGGCGAAGTCAAGGAAGTACGCGTCGTTTCGCAAAAATGGAACATCCTCACGCATAAAGTCACCGGACGCCCGTTGCGTCGTTTCGTATCGGCCGCCATAGCGACTTCGAAAAACGGCAAATGCGCGTATCGCGAGTACGATTTCTTCCAGGATTTCGACGGTGTGAAATACCAGGACGAAATATATCTTGAAGGCTATTCGGATGAAAAAGAAGTCAACTGCAAGTGTGTAAAACCTTGAAAACTCAATCCTAACCTTGAAAGAAGCCGTTCCAGATAAACGGCTTTTTTCTATTTTGCGAAACCAAACCAACGACATGAGAGGACTTAAAACCCTTAAATTCTATTCGAACGATGGCGAAATAGGCCCGGCCATACTCGAACGCTTCGGAACTTTCGAGAACCTGTATATGAAAACCTTCGAGCTTCATTTCAGGATTTACCAGCTTTCGCGCGAACTTCCCGACGAATCGGAATACAACCGATGGATGTTTTACGAAAGGTTGTTCGACGTACTCGCTCCCGAAAAAATCGAAGCCTACGAAGCTTTGCTCTCCGAACTGCAGAAAATCGACAACAAGCTCGAGCAATGTGAAATTTTGGGCTGGGAAGTCACGACCGACATCGGACACGATTTCGACGATCTCAAAATACGCAAGCAAAAGAAAGAGTTCGAGGTTTTCCTGAACCGCAACCCAAGCCTGTTCCAGAATCTCAGGGAATGGCTATCGAAATTACAGTAACAAAACCACCAATAACCAAACAACGACATGAACCATCAAGAAAAACTGGATCTGTTTTTTGACGCGATCAAAGACCAACTCGAACCCGGCGTAATCATCGAAAGTTCGCGCACGCAAGGATCGGGAAAAGCATTCCGCACCTTCATAAATGGACGCATGAGCATGGAAATCCCCGAAGCCCTGAACTCATGGGATCCGCTGCCCGGACAGGATTTCAAATTGACCAATGTGGTGAGCGAGATCGTGCGTGAATTCCCGCGGGAGACGCTCGTACACTTCACGATTTCGAAGGAAAACGGATTCCGATACCAGGCCGCCGATGCGGAATTGCTGCTCCGACTCATCGTAAGCGAAACCAAAGCGGGCCCGAACCAGGACAAGAAAGAAGAAGTTCTCGTCAAGTTTTCGTTCGATGAAGAGGAAGACGAACTCAATCTCGACATCGTCACCAAGATCGAAGACGAAAGTGGCCCGCGTGAATTCGACTTTGCGAGTGCCGACCGAGAGATGCAATGCTTGTATTCGGCTTTGGACAAAAAGCTCGAAACCTTGTACGTGTACGTTTCAAAGGACGAAACGATCCTCAAATCGATACCTGAAATTCCCGGATTGACCACGTTGTACACGCCTCCGGCCGAAGACCTCACTTTAGACGTCTCAAAACTTGAAGACATTTACGCGTTTATGGAATCCGGAAGCGAAGCCAAAGCGAACAAGGCAATTGAAGCGCTTAACTCCAATCCGAATTTCAAGGCCAAAGCCGAAAAGCGCTATCTGAACCTCATCAAGAACAGGATTGGCGATAATGCCGGATTGGAGTCGTTCGCACAGGCCGCGTTGACCAAAAAGGAAATCAACAAACTCGAAAGCGACCATTTCGACAAGAACCACATCTCGCTTTCGTATTTCGACAAAAGGGAATCCGAGATGGCCGTTGCTTTCATTGGCGCATTGGTAATGAACCATCTCGATATTGCCGATTTCCAGAAAAAAGCCGAAGCCTGCACCGCGATGATCGACCTTGGCAATTTGTATTCAAGCGCGACGAAAGCGGTCAAAAAAGGCATGCTCGAAGAAGCCAAAACTTATCCCGACGGTTGGTTCAGTTCGTTAAGTGTAAAATTCGCAAATCACTACGTCACGAAAGTACTGTTCGAGAACACGTCTTTTTGGCTAGAGAATTCGCCACAACTCAAAGCCTTTGTGTTCTATCTGAATTTGAATCATTTGGGAGGCGTTTACCTCGACGTGTTCCAGTCTCAGGTGAAGACACTGACCGAATTCTTTTGGTTTTTGCCGACTACGCCCAAATCATCTTGGGGCGAAACCGACCTTGCAATCCCGAAATCGACGCTCAAGTTTCCGCGCGAGGCCAGTTATCGCATCAACGACGACGGAAAATGGCAGGCACTCAAATCACACGAATAAAAAAACCGCTTCCCAAAAGGAGGCGGTTTTAGTTTATTTACGATTTAAAATTATCGTTCATCAGACACATCCACCGTGTGCTTCTGCGCCAATTCGAGGTATTTGCCCGATTGTAGTTTCTCGCGGATCGCATCGAAAGCCTTGAGCGTTTCCTGTATGTCGGCCAACGTATGCGAAGCCGTCGGGATCATGCGCAAAAGGATGATGCCTTTCGGGATAACCGGATATACGACGATTGAAAGGAAAATGTTGTAGTTCTCGCGCAAATCGTTCACGAGCATCATCGCCTCCGGAATCGAACCTTCGAGGTAAACCGGAGTGACGCAAGTATTCGTGTCGCCAATATCGAAGCCGTGTTCCTTCAAACCGTTCTGCAACGCGTTCACGTTTTCCCACAGTTTGTCTTTGAGTTCCGGCATCGAACGCAACATTTCAAGACGTTTCAAAGCGCCTTTGGTGAAAATCATCGGAAGGGCTTTCGCGAACATCTGCGAACGCAAATTGTATTTGAGGTAATCGATTACGTCTTTGTCTCCGGCGATAAACGCTCCGATCGAAGCCATAGATTTGGCGAAAGTAGAGAAATACACATCGATCCCGTCCTGGCAGCCTTGCTCCTCGCCTGCCCCGGCGCCCGTTTTACCAAGCGTACCGAAACCGTGGGCGTCGTCTACCAACAACCTGAAGTTGTATTTCTTCTTGAGTTCGACAATTTCCTTGATCTTGCCTTGTTGGCCGCGCATCCCGAAAACGCCTTCTGTAATCAAAAGGATTCCGCCTCCGGTTTCCTGAGCCATTTTGGTTGCGCGCTGCAAGTTCTTCTCGATGCTTTCGACATCGTTGTGCTTGTACGTGAAACGCTTGCCCATATGAAGACGCACACCGTCGATGATACACGCGTGGGAATCCACGTCGTATACGATGATGTCGTTCTTGGTGACCAAAGCGTCGATCGTGGAGACCATTCCCTGATAGCCGAAATTGAGCAGGTAAGCCGCTTCTTTTTGGACGAAAGCGGCAAGTTCATTCTGCAGTTGTTCGTGAAGGTCGGTGTGACCGCTCATCATACGAGCGCCCATCGGATAGGCCGAACCGTATTCGAGAGCGGCATCGGCGTCGGCCTTGCGCACTTCGGGGTTGTTGGCCAATCCGAGATAATCGTTGATGGACCAGTTGAGGATTTCCTTGCCGTGGAACTGCATTCTCGGGCCCAAATCGCCTTCGAGTTTCGGGAATACGTAATAGCCTTCGGCCTGGGAAGCCCATTTGCCCAACGGGCCTTTATTTTTCTGGATTCTTTCGAAAAGATCTTTAACCATAATTGTGGAGTGATTGGAACCTTTTTCGGTTCGCGTGCAAAAATAAGTATTTCAACCTAATGCCGAAACCGATGTGGCATTTTAGCTTTATTTTTTATGGCTATCGCTTTGCCAACAGGCTTTGCTTGTGCCTGCGATACATTTCACGCTTAAAAAAAAGACCGATTTGTAAGGTTATTCTACCCGATGCTTAAAGAATCGGAAACGTATCGCCAAAATTAAGTTTAGGTTAAATCGGAAACGATAAGCGAAATGTCTTTACCTTTATTTCACACAAAATCAATAGTTTCGCAACCAATTAAAACCTTTATGACCGATGAATAAAAATTACTCTTTCTTTACGTTGCTCGCGTTGTTCTTTTCGGCCGTTTCTATGGGCCAGGTGACTGTCGCACAATGGAATTTCAACGGACCGTCGAACACGACCGTTCCCGGTGATTCTTTTTCGCCTATGTCTTCTACATCGTTGACATCGGCTACGGCTTTCCTTGTCGGGAATACGACCGCTACATTCGCTAATGGCAATACTTCGGCAGGAACATTTGAGACCGAGACTACTTCTCCGCCCAATTACGCCTGGAATACGTCTACTTATCCGGCTCAGGGAACCGCTAACAAGACGGCCGGTACGCAGTTCAACGTAAGCACGGCGGGTTACCAAGGCATTACCTTGCGTTTTGATCAACGCTTGAGTAACAAGGCCGGAAATACCTATGTGGTACAATATACGACCAACGTTAATGTGGCGATCCCTACTTGGGTAGATGCGCAGACATTTACTTTCACTCCTGGAGCTTCGGGTACTACCGGAGACGTTTGGTACACCAACAGGACCGTGAGCCTTTCTTCGGTGACGGCTTTGGACAACAATCCGAACGCGGCTTTCCGCATCGTGGGAGCCTTCGATCCGACGACCAATACATACTTGTCGGCTACTGCGGCATCGACTTACGACGGGCTAGGCACCGTGCGTTTCGACGTGGTGACGGTAATCGCCCAAACGGCACTCAGCGTAAACCAACCGCAAATCCAGACGTTCTCTATGTCGCCGAATCCTACGCGTCACGGCATCGTACAGTTGAGCCAACCGCAGACGGTAACGGTTTTCGATTTGCTCGGAAAGGCCGTATACAAGGCAAAAGAGACGACGACGATCGATACGCGCAGCTTTAAGACCGGCGTTTACATCGTCAAGACCGAAAGCGGAATTTCGAGAAAACTCATCGTGGAATAATTCCGTTATCGCGAATAATCATAAACCGCTTCTTTTCGAGGCGGTTTTTTTTATGTTTCGAATTATCCGAAAACGCATGCGGTTTATCGCACTTGACTACACTTTGACTACGCTTTGACTACGCTTTGACTACGCTTTGACTACGCTTTGACCGCACTTTGACTACGCTTTGACCGCACTTTTACTCGATTCGAATCGGTGGAAACGACTTCTCTGTGGGTATATTCTTCCGTTTTTGAGGAATCCGTAACGATTTGTAAACATCGGTCAGAATAATTGATACGAATTGACCAAAACACAATATTTTGTTTTACCTTTAGTATCGAACCGCCTGCCAATCCAATTTCGGGGAAGAAGTTGGGCAGACACAATACAAAGGGCCATGAAACCAAACAAACCGTCATCTGCCCGTATAGTGCTTACGGACGACGACGATGACGACCGCAGTTTTTTCCGCGAGGCTTTCAGCGAGTTGGACATGCAAGGTGAGCTTCGCACGTTTTGCGACGGCAAGGAACTTATGGACTATCTCAATTCTGAAGAAGCCACACCCGATGTCGTCATCCTGGACCTGAACATGCCGCGCAAGAGCGGTTTCGAATGCATAGAAGAAATCCGTTCCAATTCGCGCTTCAGCCACACTTCGATAGCGGTCTATTCGACTTCTTCTTTGGATTCGGACATTGACGCCACGTTCAAAAGCGGTGCGAACCTGTACATTAAGAAACCCAACGATTACAACATGCTCAAGAAAATGATCAGCACCGTGATGCATACCGACTGGAGCCTGCGCTTTAAGGGATTGAACCGGGACACCTTCATGCTTCATCTGTAAAAAAGGGCGTTTGATATAATTTTAGTTTTTTTTAACAAAGCCTTTTTGTACCGATTACGCGCGGAGGTTAATTTTACGCCAAACAAAAACGAACACAGATGGACAAAGTCAAACGACCGGTTTTTCAAAGACCGAAGCCGGATGATTTCTACATGAAACTGCACCGCGAGGTAGAGGAAACCGTACTTAAGAACGATTATTTCCACAAGCTCAACATAGCCAAAGCCTTTCTTTTCGTGGCTATGTATTTCGGGTTTTACGCGTGCATTCTGCTATTCGGAAGCAACACCGCGTTGTTGTTCTTTTTTTACATTTTACTTGGCTTTACGACCATCATGTTGTTCATCAACGCATTTCACGATGCGGCACACGGAGCGCTTTTCAAAAAGCCGAAATACAACCATGCGTTCATGTATGTGCTCGAGCTTTTCGGGACGAACAACTGGCTTTGGCAAAAGCGGCATATCGGACTTCACCATCCGCTGCCTAACGTTCCCGATTGGGATATCGACATCAAGCAAAGCGACATCATCCGTATTTTCCCAAACAGCACTTTGCTCAACGCCCACAAGTACCAGCATATCTATATGTGGTTCATTTATCCGTTGTATACGCTGAACTGGCTGTATCTGCGCGATTTCAAGGATTTTTTCGGAAATAAGGACAACTACGTGAAGCAACTCACGAAAATCCCGACGGTCGAGTTCTACAAATTGTTCGCGGCCAAGATCTTCAACCTTTGTTATTTGCTGATACTTCCGATCTTATTGCTTCCGCAACCGTGGTACGTGATTCTGGGCGCGTGGTTCGTATATCACTTCTCGGCGAGCGCTTTGGGCGTAATCGCTTTGGTTTCCACGCACGTGGATGAGGATGCGGCGTTCCCGATCGCTCCCGAAGACGGGAAATTCCAAACGACCTGGGCCGAACACCAAATGATCGTCACCAAGGATTTCAGTGCCGACAGCACGCTTGCGAATTTCATTTACGGCGGTTTCACGCATCATGTCGCCCATCATTTGTTCCCGGCGGTGGCGCACACCTATTATCCGCACATCACGCCTATCATCAAGAAATATGCGAAGGAATACGATTTGCCGTATACGTGTTATCCGTTTACGCATGCGGTGCGTTCGCATTTCCGATTGCTTAAGAATTGCGGGCATCCGGAGAATATTTTGAGAACTGGCGAACTTTAATCCGACCTTTTTTGGAACGCTTTTTTGGAACGCTGATGACGCTGATTTGCGCTGATTGACGCTGATTCGTATCCATCATTTAGCAAGTTATTCCTGATTTGTTGCATTATTTTCAAACGTTTGTATTAATCTTAGATTTTTAAATCAACTATAAAAATCTGCGCAAATCCTTGTCATCTGCGTCATCTGCGTTCCTAACAACATCCCCAACCACAACCATGAAATTAGTTTTCGCCTCCGCCAACCCAAACAAAATAGCCGAAATCAAAGCGATGCTTCCTCCAGAAATCGAATTGCTCGGTCTCGATGACATCGGCTGTACCGAAGACATTCCCGAAACCGCAGACACTATTGAAGGCAACGCCATCCTAAAAGCCGATTATGTGACCAAAAATTACGGTTACGATTGTTTTTCGGACGATTCGGGTCTCGAAGTCGTTGCGCTCGACGGTGCGCCCGGCGTGTATTCGGCCCGATATGCCGGTGAAGCCAAAGACGCGAATGCGAATATGGACAAATTGCTCGATGCGCTTCAAGGCGAGGAAAACCGAGGCGCGCAATTCAAAACGGTCATCGCGTTGAACCTCAACGGCAAGCAATATCTGTTCGACGGAATCGTGCGCGGACAAATCATCGAGGAGAAACTTGGCGACCAAGGATTTGGATACGATCCGATTTTCATACCCGAAGGAAAAAACCTGACTTTTGCGCAAATTCCGATGCGTGAAAAGGCCGCCATGAGCCATCGCGGTATCGCATTTTCGAAGCTCGTCTCTTTCCTTAAAAAGTAACTATTTGATTCTCAATCACAAATAAAAGACAAAGCGAATAGGTTTACCCACTTATTAACTCTACCTTTGCACCCAATTTTAAAAATTCATAATGAACAAATTTGAACAATTAGGACTAAACGAATCCCTTTTACAGGCTGTCGCGGACATGGGATTTGAGACTCCATCAGAAGTACAGGAAAAGGCGATTCCCCTATTGTTGGCCGACGAAATAGACATCGTCGCACTTGCGCAGACCGGAACCGGTAAAACGGCCGCGTTCGGTTTTCCACTTATCCAGAAACTGGATGTCAATAACAAGAATACACAAGCGCTTATCCTCGCCCCTACACGCGAACTTTGTTTGCAGATCACCAACGAGATCAAGCATTACTCGAAATACGTAAAAGGATTGCACACCGTAGCTGTTTACGGTGGCTCATCGATTACCGAACAAGCACGCGAAGTCCGCAAAGGCGCACAGATCATCGTGGCTACTCCGGGCCGTATGCAGGACATGATCAACCGCGGTTTGGTCAACATCACACAAATCAACTATTGCGTGCTCGACGAGGCCGACGAAATGCTCAACATGGGCTTTTACGAAGACATCGTCGCTATTTTGTCGACTACGCCCGACGAAAAGAAAACGTGGTTGTTCTCGGCTACGATGCCTGCCGAAGTGGCGCGCATCGCAAAAGAGTTCATGAGCGATCCTACAGAAATCACGGTCGGGACGAAAAACTCGGGTTCCGCGACCGTTTCCCACGAATTCTACATGGTGAACGCACGCGACCGTTACGAAGCGCTCAAGCGTTTGGCCGATGCGAACCCCGATATTTTCTCTGTTATTTTTTGCCGTACGAAACGCGATACGCAGCACGTTGCCGAAAAACTCATCGAGGACGGATACAACGCCGCCGCTTTGCACGGTGATTTGTCTCAGGCACAACGCGACTCTGTAATGAAATCGTTCCGCGGACGTGCGATCCAGATGTTGGTCGCTACAGATGTGGCCGCGCGTGGAATCGACGTCGATAACGTAACGCACGTAATCAACTACCAATTGCCCGACGAAATCGAAACTTACAACCACCGCTCGGGCCGTACAGGTCGTGCCGGAAAATTGGGGACTTCGATCGTGATCATCACCAAAAGCGAGTTGCGCAAAATTGCGATGATCGAACGCATCATCCGCCAGAAATTCGAGGAGAAACCGGTTCCTTCGGGCATCGAGATCTGCGAAATCCAGCTTTTCCACCTTGCCAACAAAATCAAGGATGTAGAAGTGGATCACGAGATCGACAGCTATTTGCCTGCGATCTACGAGGTGATGAAAGACCTTACGAAAGAGGAATTGATCAAAAAAATGGTTTCGGTAGAATTCAACCGATTCATCACGTATTATAAGAAAACACGCGATCTGTCTGCACAGACAGGCGATCGTGAGCGTCGTGATACCGTTTCCACACGCGATGGCGGAGCGGCCGTACGTTACTTCATCAACATCGGGTCACGCGATGACTTCGATTGGATGCAACTCAAGGATTTCCTTAAAGAAGTGCTTGAACTTGGCCGTGACGACGTATACAAAGTCGACGTAAAGGAAGGTTTCTCTTTCTTCAACACCGATGCCGAGCATACCGAAATGGTCATGGAAAAACTCAACAACATCACGCTTGAAGGCCGACGCATCAACGTAGAGGTTTCCAAGAACGAAGGCAGTTCGAACAACTCAAGACGCGACCACAACGGACGCGGAGGAGGTTTCTCGAGAGGCGGCGGATCATTCGGAGGCGGTTTCCGCGGCGAGAAAAAATCGTTCGGGGACAAGAAATCGTTCGGTGACAAGAAGTTCGGCGACAAGAAGTTCGGCGACAAGAAGCCTTTCGGCGAGAAAAAATCGTTCGGAGACAAGAAACCTTTCGCTAAAAACGAAGGTTCGGACAAGAAAAGACCGGACAGCTTCGCACCGCGCTCACCACGTCGTTCGGATAGTTTCGACACTCCGAAACCGAGACGTTCGAAAAAAGACTGATTCGGGCAAGCCTGAAAGAAATTCCAAATTCAAAAAAACAAATCCCAATCTTTAACGGTTGGGATTTGCTTTTTTGAATTAGGTGCTTCCGAGGGTTGTTAATTTATTAATAATTACGGGTCATCACCTTTTAATCTTAGCCCGTTTTACTACTTTTAGCACTTTAAAACCAAACATGAGATCGTTTACAGTCTTACTTTTTTTTGTGCTGTCGTTCAGCCTTTTCGCCCAGAACCAGCCCGCACCGCAAATTTCGGGTATCGTCTCGAACGATAACACGTCTTTGCCATTGGCCGGGGTGAACATCATCAACCTCAACAAGATAAAAGGCGCGATGACCGACGAGTACGGACGTTTCAAGATCGAGGCCGAAGTAAACGACACGCTTCACTTCTCACTAATCGGTTTCCAGCCGATCAAGGTGCGTGTGACCAACGACTGGGTCAAAAACAAAAGCACGACGATCCAGCTTACCGAAAAAGCCATCGCGCTCGAGGAAGTCATCATCCAGCCGTACCAGCTAACGGGTTATCTTGAAGTGGATACTAAACTGATCCCGAACAAGGAAGACCACCGTTACAGCATCGCCGGACTTAACAGCGCTTACGAAGGCGGGTCGTATGCTCCGGGCGCTTTCGGCAAGGTCATGGGCGCGATTTTCAACCCTGCCGACGCTCTGTATAACTTCTTCGGAAAAAAACCAAAAGAACTGCGCAAGATCAAGGACCTCAAGAAAGACCCGAATATCCGCAGCCTTCTCGAATCGAAATACGACCGCGAGACGATCGCCGTGCTTCTGGGCATAGACAAAAAGGATTTGCCCGAGATCTTGGCGCGTTGCAACTATTCGGAATCGTTTGCCAAGACCGCGAACGACTTGCAGGTTTTGGAGGCGATCAGCGAATGTTACGAGGAATACAAGATTTTGAAAAGCAAGTGATTTCTTGCCATAGAATATCGGGCCGCGGATAAACATCGCGGCTTTTTTTATAGGTTTGCGCAAACGAGGCTGGCCATGACAAACATTTTCCTTTCCGGGATTACGGGATCTGCCGTATTGCTGCTGCTTTTCTTCTTTCTGGTACTTACCACTGTCACGAGTTTGTTGACTTTATTGTTGCTCGAAAACATTCCGGCGACGAAGCGTTTTTTGGATAGGCAAAAAAGCAATGGCTGGCCAAAACTACAACTCACTTATCTTGGCGTTTTCTTTCTTGGAACGTCGCTTTTGGTTCTATTATTGACCATTTTTGAGAGCGTGAATGACGGAAAAGGAATCCTTTAGCGATTTCTTAATTTTTAAATCCGGTTTCGTTATTCCTGTTAAAATATTTCCTACACTTCTTCCGTTACGTTAAAATGAACGGAAAATCACTCACTTTGTCCGCTTTATCGCCTTGGTTCTGGTTGTCGGTGTTTACCGTCTTCTTTTACCTGATGATACGCATAACAGTGCAATACATCCCGTTCGACGCGGACATCGCTTTTTTGCGCATCAAGCAGTATGAGGTGACTTCTTTCCCGGAATATCTGCCGATTTTCTATATACACGTCTACAGTTCCATTTTTGTTTTGCTCGCCGGGTTCACGCAGTTCAGTTCGCGGATCCTGCACAAATTCCCGCAAGTACACCGTTACAACGGTCGTCTTTACGCTTATGTCGTATTGTTGCTTTCGGCACCGTCGGGGATTTATATCGGCTTCCATGCCAATGGCGGGCTCATGGCCAAGATCTCGTTCGTGCTTTTGGGCGCGCTATGGTTTTGGTTTACTTGGAAAGGCGTCGAAAGCATCCGTAAACGCGAGATCATCGACCATAAAAAGTGGATGTGGAGAAGCTTCGCGCTCGCATTTTCGGCGATCACGTTGCGGCTGTGGAAAGTGCTGATCGTTTTCTTTTTCGAACCTAATCCGATGGATGTCTATAAAATAGTAGCCTGGCTGGGCTGGATCCCCAATCTTTTGCTTGCCGAATATCTGTTAACCAAAAAACTTAGGAAATGAAAAAACTTGTTTTGCTTGCCTTGTTGGTTTCGGCGGCCTCGTGCTCGCTAAAGGAAACGGAAAAGAACGAAAAACTGCTCGCGTTGAACCACGCGACGACAGTAAACGACGACAGCCCTTATACGCAATTGTACGGTGCATGGACGGGTAAACTGCCCGATGAGCAAAACGCATCCGCATCGCGCACGGTCACCTATATCATTACAAGGATCGACAGCAAACACAAAACCGTGATCGGCAACCGCAGCATAGATGGGAAATCGCAATACGTGCACGGCAAAGTGACCGAGAATCAGAACAGTCTCGAGCTTACCTTCCGATTCTGGAATGACAAGCTGCGCAAACAACTCGAGCAAAAACTTGTGTTCGAAAACGGCAATCTCAAAGGATTTATCGAAGCCTCGCCCAAAGACAACCTGCCAGCTGTAGAATTCCCGTTGGAACGTAAAAAGCCCGAGTACCGT
This sequence comes from Flavobacterium agri, assembly GCF_013401995.1. Taxonomy (GTDB): domain Bacteria; phylum Bacteroidota; class Bacteroidia; order Flavobacteriales; family Flavobacteriaceae; genus Flavobacterium; species Flavobacterium agri. Next base: position 31,478 of record NZ_JACBJI010000001.1, on the reverse strand, counting down.
GCCGAGGTGATGACCGATTCGGTGAATTTTATCGATTGGGACAACCCGAAAAAGGAAAAAGCCTCGAGGAAAAAATACATACGCCCGTCGTATCCGGTTTCTACCGAAGCTACATACGTGCTTAACGCTTCCACCCAAAAATTCAAGGAATCCGATTTGAAAAACCTCAAAAAAACCGATCTGCAATTGTTGCGCAACACGATTTACGCACGCCACGGATATATTTTCAAAAACGAGAACCAAAACCGTTTCTTTACGCGTTTCGACTGGTACGTACCGGTTTCTACCGATGTCGAGAAGGATCTTACCGCGGTTGAGAAGGAGAATATCAAGTTGTTGGTGAGGTTTGAGAAGTATGCGGAGGATTATTATGAGTATTTTGGGCGTTGATATACACTGGCTGTGAGCGTGTGTTGTAAAATGACGTCGCTTGCAGCGGGCCTTCTTTTGTTTGGCAACAAAAGAAGCAAAAATGCCTTTAGCGCGACCGCTAAGGCGACCTGACATTTCCTCAATCCGGAAATGAAATAAACTCGCTGCGCTCAAACAGTATTTCATTTCTTCGGATTTTCAGAAAGTCTGGTGCCCGCCTGCGCGATCATGGCGCTGAAAAGCGTAAGTATTTATTGACATTTTGCTTGCGCGCTGCGCAAAATGTGTCTCCGGTAGAACCAATTTTGTAAAGGGAAGCTGTTAACTGCTACTCCCTCCTATTCCAATCGGGTCTCGAGAAATCTGGACTCGATGCGTTTTATATCCTTGATGGATTTGCGCGCCCAGTCGAGGCGTTTTTCGAGGATTTCGGCTTCGGATAACTTCCAGTCGATGTCGGAATTCCTGAGGCGTGAGGTCAAATTTTGCAGGATGATAGCAGCCGAGACCGATATGTTAAGACTTTCCGTGAATCCGACCATCGGGATTTTTAGGAAACCGTCGGCTTGGGCGATGACTTCGGGCGATAATCCGTTGCGCTCCGTTCCGAAGAAAATGGCCGATTTTTGCGTGATGTCGAATGCTTCGAGCGTACAATCGTCATTATGCGGCGTAGTCGCGATGATCTTGTATCCTTTGGCTTTCAGGTCGTCTATACAATCCTGCATGTTGGCGAAACGGTTGATGTCGACCCATTTTTCGGCTCCCATCGCGATTTCCTTGTCGATGCTCTTACCGTATTTTTCCTCTATCACATGAAGCTGTTGTATTCCGAAAACCTCGCAGGAACGCATCACGGCGCTGGTGTTGTGCAGTTGGTAGACGTCTTCCATCGCGACGGTGAAGTGATTCGTGCGGCGCGAAAGTACGTCGAGGAATTTGGCTTTTCTTGAATCTGTTAAGAAGGATTCGAGATGATTTAAGAGTTTGAGATCGATCATGGTATAAAGATAAAAGTTTTTAAATGCTTTGCATTCGGTGATATTTCGCCTGCAGCGGGCCTTCTTTTAGCTGCGCTGAATCTTCAGGCCCGGAAGGTCTTGTGATGCGTCAAGTCTCCTCTTGGTCTTCGATTTGTTTCGCAACAAAAGAAGCAAAAATGCGTAGCGCCAAATCGCAACCGCGACCTGACATCGCCCAAGGTTCGGAAACGAAAAGAACTCGCTGCGCTCAAACAGCTTTTCGTTTTTTTCCGAACCTTCGCCGGCCAGGCACCCGCCTATGCGATTAACGGCGCGACTAAGTGGAAGTGTTTATTGACATTTTGCTTGCGCGCTGCGCAAAATGTGTCTCCGGTAGAATCAATTTTGTAAAGGGGAGTAACAAACTTCGTTACTGCTACAGCCTTCTGAATAAACTTGTCGTGAGAATGTCGTCAGAAAGACAATCATTATTTTTGTCCTGTTTTTAAGTTCATCCAAACTTTGCCGAGTATTATGAAACAGCCAGCATTAGCAAAAAAGGTCGCGTCTTTGCGGATTGAAAAAGGACTGACCCAAGCCGAACTCGCCGAGATGTGCAACGTTACTGTCCGGACCATACAGCGCATAGAATCGGCAGAAGTAGAACCCGAAGCTTTACGGTGAAAACCATTTTCAGCGCTTTGGGACAAGAGGCTTACACGGGTAGTCCTTCGACCAGCCAAACAGACCGACTTACATTTCGCGACAGACTGGCGGACTTGTTTAACTTAAAAACGAATACCATGAAAAAACTTATGATCTTATCGACGCCGGTGGCGATGGCCATCGCGATTTTCTTTATTGCGACCTCACAGGGGTTCGCACAGAACAAAGTGGAAAAAGCGCTCGCGAAAGCCAACGACAACTTCTTGCAAGCGTTCAATTCGGGCAAGATGGACGCCGTAAAAGCAACTTATCTCGAATCGGCCTGTTCGGTACCCGGGCCAAGTGCCGAAATCTGCGGAAGCGCGAACATCCAAAAGTACTTCCAAACTTTGTACAGCGAAGGTTTCCGGTTCGTCGACCTTAAATCGAACAGCATTTCGGTGACCGATTCCGTGGCGATCGACAAAGGCATCTGGATCGCGAGTGTAGACGGGAAAAAGATTTCGGGAACGTATCTGACGCAATGGAAACTTGTGGATGGCGCGTGGAAAATCGAGAATGAAAGCTCGAACGTTTCGCAATCGGATGTAAGCTCGAGGTAGTTTTTGGGCCACGAATGGCGCTAATTAACCGATATTTATTTTAACGCCACGAATTGCACGAATATCACTAATCTTTATCTGATTTTACTGCAATTTTAAGTCACGAATATCACGGATCAATTGAATTATTATTTGTGTCATTCGTGTAATTTGTGGCTAAAAACACAGTAACAACTGCATCAGAATTAACGGCATTCGCGTAATTCGTGGCTAACCTCTATCTTAGTAACATGAAGAAAAAATTAGTGGTGCTCACAGGTGCCGGAATTTCGGCCGAATCAGGAATCAAGACGTTCCGCGATGCCGACGGATTGTGGGAAGGCCACGACGTCATGGAAGTCGCTTCGCCCGAAGGATGGCGTAAAAACCCCGAATTAGTTTTGGATTTCTACAACCAACGCCGTCGCCAACTCAAGGAAGTACGGCCTAATGCGGCCCATACCGGATTAGCGGAATTGGAAAAGGATTTCGAGGTGCATATCATCACCCAAAATGTCGACAACCTTCACGAGAGAGGAGGAAGTACGTCTGTATTGCATCTGCATGGCGAGCTTTTGAAAGTGCGCAGCATCGGCAACCCGAACCATATCCTCGATTGGGAAGATGATTTGTATTCGACCCATACCGATCCCGACGGTTTTCAACTACGCCCTCATATCGTATGGTTCGGAGAGGAAGTCCCGGCTTTGGAAGAAGCGGTTCATTTGACCGACCAAGCCGATATTTTTGCGGTGATCGGGACTTCGTTGCAAGTGTATCCGGCAGCCGGACTCGTTTCGTATACTCGGCCAGACGTCCCGGTATTCTATATCGACCCGAAACCGGCAGGTATTTCGGGAATCGGCCACAGGCTTGAAGTGATTTCAACGAGCGCTACCGAAGGCATTACGATCCTAAAGGAACGGCTCGCGAAAGAAGCCTGAAATTCGGCTTTCAAAGTAAGAAAGCCGGAACTTAGGGAAATCCCGGCTTTCGCACACCCAATCCATTAACTTAGGATCACTTAAAGGTAGGAAAACATAGGGTTGGGTTGTGTTAGGACGGGCTTAAAATTTAGGTAACCGATACATTGATTATCTGTCTAAAAGTACCTTACCTGAATATTTGCCTGCATATGTATTGACGAGCTGCATGATATAGTGGTTGCTTTTGTAAGGCGTGACGTGTTCTTTTACTTGTGAAGGTTCGGTAATTGTGATGTCGGAAGCCATATAGCCCATTCCGTAAAAACGGCCTTCCTCTACCCAGATACAACTGCGTTCGTCTTCGCTACGGCCTTTGTCTATAATGGCAAAGCTCTGCCTGTCTGTCGATAGGGAATCTATAAGGCCGGTGACTTTCTTGTTGTGTTGTTCCACATCGGGAAGGTTTTCCTTATCGGTTTTCGGAAACGGCACACCTTCGATCACGCTTCCGTATTTACAGAACCTTTGGTCGATGCGGAAGCGATCGGAAAGATCAAGTAGTGCCCTGACAGCCTCGTGTTGGGAATTGAAAGTCTCGAGACAGGTTTGGTATTTGCCCACTTTTCCAATCGCGAGGTAATGGTAACCGTTGCGTGCCTCGTATCCGAAAAGCCCGAACTTGGGCTCGAAACGTTTTAAAGCTCTATTATACGTAGGCCACAGTTTTTTGATTTCGACACATTCGAGCAGCAACGCCATGAGTTCGTTTCCACAGGTCTCGAACGAGATGCCGTGGATGTCGCGCAGAAAAAGTTGCCGTTGTGACGTGATCTTATGGCCCGTGAAATGCGACGTCACGCGCTTTTTGATGTTGACGGCCTTGCCAACGTAAATCACCTTTTTGGAACGGTCGTAAAAATAATACACACCCGGTTTTTCGGGCAGGCGCTCAAAGTCTTCAGGCGGCAAGTTAGGAGGCAATCGCTGGTCTTGCGAAGTCTTTTTGAGCATCTTGGCGATCTCGCCTTCGGTGTCCCACTCGAGCAGTCGCGAAAACAATACGACGGTCGCATCGGCATCGCCACCCGCGCGGTGTCGGTTCTCTATCGAAATATCCAGAACGCGGCACAGGTTTCCGAGGCTGTACGAACCCAATCCGGGGCGTACTTTGCGTGCGGCACGAACGGTACACAGTTTGCGCGCCGTCCATCTGAACCCTTCCTGTTCCAATTGGTGGCGTACGAACGAATAATCGAAGTTGACGTTATGAGCCACGAAAATGCGGTCGGAAAGCAAGTCGTACACCGTTTGGGCGATGTCGCCGAAAATGGGCGCGTCCTTAACCATTTCGTTGTTGATACCGGTGAGCGCAAAAATAGGCAACGGTATCTCTTTTTGCGGATTTACCAATGTTTCCCATTTTTCGATTACCTGCACACCGTCGTGAATCACGATCGCGATTTCGGTAATGCGGCTGCCCGAAGCATTGCCCCCGGTGGTTTCGATGTCGACTATGGCGTATTGGTGTTTTTTCATCAATCCTCACGTTTCGCGGTGAATCCTATGTCGGTAAAAGTATTGGAATTTTTCCAAAGTCATGATGGACACATTCCTAATTAACATTTTGAAATTAGCTGTAGCGGGTATATTCATGTCGATGTGTGAATATTCTCCGTACACGGAACATATGTGAAACACTGCTATCCAATATGTAAAACACTATACATCAGCGATATTTCACGCGGTATTTTTGTTTTACGCAATTAAAGTGTATGTTTATTATTCCAAAACAAATATTCTCCCAACACTTTCGGTATTGCATTTGGCAGAGGCTTTTTTCGGCCGATGGTCAATCTATTATTGCATTCCTTTTGCTCCTATCGTTTACCCAAAAAGCGCAAACCAAAATTTTTAACATATGAAACAATTTTACTTTTTTTTGATTTCCGCTTTAATGAGCGGATCGCTGTCGGCTCAGATGAGCTCGCGGTCATTCGTGCCTTTTAGTCCGGTCAACGCCGGCGGCGGACCCAGGTTTGTCGGCGCGACTCAATTCGACGCCACCGGCCTTCCGACATTCGGCCTTTACGGAATCGGGAATACTAACACCGAAACATTCAATGAAATCAATGCTTCGGGAAAATTATCGGGTTATATCAGACCTTTCAAGGGTACGATAAAAGGCATCCCTGCATTCGTGGACATCAATTTCGGTTTCAACGTCAATGCTTCCAATACCGATAGCCTTGCCGTAAGCACGATACTTTTTCCCGATGTGGGTAAAAACTCTTTCTCTGCAAGCACAACCCTCAATTTCGTTTTCGGCAACAAGCCAAATTACTATCTGGTGGGACCTTTCTACGAGTTTGCGAACAAAACCATCAAAGGCCGCAACGAAGATTCGACGCGCAATTTCTACACGCTCAACAACTCGTTCGGTTTGAACCTGCAATACTTGTTTGTCGAAGGTAACGACAAGGTCAGTTTCGCGATTTCGCCTTACCTGGCTTTCCTGGATGTTCCCAACCCTGGAAAAGAGGACTATAAATACCTGTTGACAGGCGACGAAGATTCGCCTCTTGCCACGAGCGTGAACTCATGGGGTGCCAAGGTCACGTTCCAGTATAATTACTTCCAGATATTCGCCGATTTCCGCACGGTAAAAGGAAGTGAAGAAGAATTGCCCGTTTCGGGTTTCAAGGGTTTCCATCCCAATATCGGGATTGTGTTCAATGCCGAAATCTTTGAGAAATAGCCAATAGAAACGATCATCAAAATTCATAACTATTAATTCCTTTTAAAATGTCTGCTCACAAAAAATGTAATTGCTCGAAGGAATTCGATGCGGAAACCTCCTACCGCAGGTTAAATGAAAAATATAACGATCTTGTTGAAATCATATCCGAAAACCTGGTCACCGACGCAAATAAAAGAGGGTTGTCCGATCGTGAAATGAAGGATTTCAGCCTCGACGTCTTAATGAGAATCGTCGGAGGCAAAAAGGTAGGTCATGGCGGCTATCCGGATTGCGCTTTAGTAGGCAGGAGAAACAGCAACGGTTCGCTGGACTGGTTTTGTTCCGGCGTCCTCATTCATCCAAGAATTGTCCTGACCGCAGCACATTGCTACAATCCGTCTAATTCTTACGTAGTGCTCTTGGGACGAATAGCCAAAATTCACTTGCGGAAGCGGAAATCATCCAAGCCAAAAAAGCCATACCGCATATCGGCTATCAACAGACCAAGAAATACTATGATATATGTGTCATCGTTTTAGGAGCTGACGCCAGGACAACGCCCGTACCGATTGCAATCGATACGGAAGTCAATGCCGCCCAAAAGACTACTTTGGTAGGTTTTGGAAATGAAGACGTGTACAGCACCGTAGGATTCGGCACAAAAAGAGAGGTCAACGTCGATATTACCAGCATCAGGAGGTTTCCGAGCCAAAATCTCGACGCGGATGAAGTACGCTACGGATATGAATCGGATCTCGAATTCGTTGCCGGAGGTAAAGGATTCGATTCGTGCAACGGCGACAGCGGCGGACCTGCCTACATAATCGTCGACGGCGTTCGAAAATTGGCCGGGCTTACGTCGAGGGCTACCGACGGCGCAAGTAATCCTTGCGGAGAAGGAGGAATCTATACAAGGGTCGACGCTTTTACGGAATTTATTTATGGACTTGTACCAAAGACGTGATTATGGTTTTACATGTAAAACGCCAGACAGATTTTCCCAATGAGTTGACTATTCTTCGCTCGTCCGGTAATTCTTTGTCATCGTATAATGGAATCTTTTACCATTTACTGACATTTCGTAACAAGCATGTGTTCAGATCTACCGTCATCCAAAAAAAATTTCCTCCCAAAAACCCCACCATCGACCAACGGTAAACTCCTTTGCCTATTTTTATGACTTCCAAATGCAAATACCCTGTTTTCGCAGCGTATTAATCCTTAATCTATCATACTTATGAAAAAATTACTTGCATTTGGATTGTTGTGCTATTCCCTCGGGAACGCGCAGTGTATCAACGGACCGTCTACGATCACGGCAGGCACGAACGCTACCTTTACCTCTGCCGTCGCCGCCCAGTGCAGCGACTGTTACGACTGGGACATCAACGGCGATCCCAACGCCACGGCCAACTCTACGGTTGGGAACATCAAGATTTCGGGAAGCGATACCGGAAGTTCGGTCACGATATCGGCACTCGGCGTCGGCCCTTTCAGCATTGAACTCACTTATTTCGACGAGACCGGCTGCCACGAATGTACCTTTAACGGCAATGTCGTGGGCGGTGCGACGCCAATGCCGAAGTTCAGTTGCTTCGGATTCGACCCAGCTTCACCTTTGACCACAGACCCTTATTTAGGCACGCTCAACGAGTTCTTTATCAGCGGAACAGGACTTGGCGCATCGGGACTTTCGTATCAATGGTTCTGGATATATGCCGATTATACGCCCGGGTCGGCATACGGCCTCAATGCGCAGGTGTGGGAAAAATGCCCCGACAACCCGATCATCTCGTTCGGCGTGATCATCACCAACGGTACGACCACCAACAAATATTATTCAGGACCTGCAACCGGCCCTTACCACATACCGGGATTCGGTTCGGCTTCGGCACGCACCTGCTTCCTGCATCCTGATTGCGATCCTATGGACGGTTACCGCACCGGCGCGATAAAAGAAAGCAAATCGACGATCGTTCCAGTACCTAACCCGACAAAAGGCATCGTGACGCTTCAAGGCGAAAACACCGAAGGTTATACCGTTACCGTATTCGATTCGAAAGGCAAAACGATCATTGGCAAACAAGCTCTCGATACGCAAATCGATCTTAGCAAATATCCTGTAGATGTCTATCCCTACAAAGTTTATGACAAGGACGGAAGATTTGTCGAAGAAGGGAAAATATTAAAGAATTAAGCCAGGCCGGGGAACCGGCCTTTTTTATTGCCAAAAGCAGACACAAACAAAAAAGCCGACTCTTTCAAGTCGGCTTTTATTCAAGTAACAAATATCTTAAATAACCGTTACGTTCACTGCGTTAGGCCCTTTTTTCCCTTGTTCTACGGAATAGGTAACCTTGTCATTTTCACGAACGCGGCCGTTGAGGCCACTTTCATGTACGAACACATCATCTCCTCCGTTATCCGGAGTGATAAATCCGAAGCCTTTTGCTTCATTGAAAAACTTGATTGTTCCTTCTTTCATTTTAAAAAATTTGAAGCAAAAGTACATTTTTATTTAAAACTTTTTAATATTTTAAATATTTAATTTGAAAGTTTTCAATTTCGTGTATTTTTATGCGGACTTTAATCGGACTCGTCTTCCCAAAATCGATCTTTATGTTAAATCTTAGACAATAAAAGCGTCCGCGCGCACTTTTGACCGAAAAACAGAGTTATAACACAAAGGGTTAGTTCCCACATGCTATTTTTCACTACCGCGGCTTCGGCTGTTATTTTTTCCTCCCAAATGCTATCTACCGTAAAATTCCAAGGGGCTTCTAAATCCCGATTCCTCTCTGTGGCCAATTCGCGCGTCAATTCGTACTTCCGCGAAGCCAACCTTTCCAAGAAAGCCAATGGTGCGATGTGGTTCAAGACGAGCTTGTATCTGTTCGCGTTCTTCGGACTTTATGCGGCCATCATTTCGAATTCGTTTACGATTTGGACGATGTTGGGCTTGTCTGCATTACTTGGAATGGTCAGCGCCTTCGTCGGATTCAATGTTTGCCACGACGCGATCCACGGATCTTTTTCGGAAAGCAAGACCGTCAATAAGATATTGAGCTGGTTGTTCAACCTATTGGGCGCCAATCCTTATGTGTGGAGCATTTCGCACAATCTCGTGCACCACAACTATACGAATATTCCGGGCCATGACGAGGATATCGACATTGCGCCGGGACTGATCAGGATCACTTCGTGCGAACCGATTCGCCATATCCAGAAATACCAGCACCTTTACGCGTTTCAATTGTATAGCTTGGCGTCACTTTCGTGGCTTTTCCGCAAGGATTTCAAGAAGTTCTTCCAGCCGACTATGGGGCCGTTCGAAGCGAAGCATCCGAAAATAGAATACTTCAACCTATTTTTTTATAAAGCTGTCTACCTGTCGCTGTTCGTGCTGCTGCCTTTGTTGGTGCTCGATGCGGCCTGGTATCAAATCCTCGTCGGGTTTCTCGTGATGCATTTGGCGCAAGGCCTTACGATGGGACTCGTGTTCCAATTGGCGCATGTAGTTGAAGGAACCGGCTTCCCTACCCCGAACGATTCCGGAAGCATAGAGGAAAACTGGGCCGAACACCAAATGCATACCACGGCGAATTTTTCTACACAAAGTCGTACGGCCGCGTTTCTTTTGGGCGGATTGAATCGTCAGATCGAACACCATCTGTTCCCGACGATATGCCATATCCATTATCCGGCGATCGGGAAAATACTCAAAGAGACGGCAATCGAGTTCAATATCCCCTATATTGAAAACCGCACCTTCCTGACCGCATTGCGTTCGCATTACCGCATCCTCAAAAAGTTCGGAAACGAGGCTCGTGCAACGGCCTGATGCGAACCTTAACCATTCCATAACCCAAAGTCCAAGTTCACAACACATTCCAGCTTTAGTTTTGCCCGGTTTAAATAATTCTGATGAACTGGAAAAACACCTATACGCGACTTTTGCTGATTTTCGGACTTTTTGCATCGTTCTCTTCGCAATCCCAATGCATCCAAATCGAAAGCATACTTGTAGATGCCTGCGGAACACAGGAAGGACTCAACGAAATGGTGCGCTTCAAGGTCGGGAACGCCAACCTCAACACCTCGAACCTCAGCGTCGACTGGCCGAATAACAATTGGCAGGGATTGTTGCAGAATACCGTGACCGCTTCCAAAACGGCCGCTCTAAACGCCGACATACTCGATGCCGGAGGCTGCGGCCAACTGCTAGAGCCCACAAACGGACTGTTGCCTGCCAACGCCAACGTGATTCTGGTGACGAGCTTCAACCTCGACACACCATTGAACCAATTCGGTGCGATAACCGAAGATTTCTATATCCTTTACCAGAACAATACGACCGTCACGGGCGGGCATTTCGCCAATTCGGGAACGGGTACACGTACATTGTCGATTTCGTTCGGAAGTTGTACCGATACCGTCACGTATGACCGCGCATTATTGGTCAACCAATCCGGAGCGACCGTTCCCGCCGACGGAGCGACCGTGCTTTTCGCGAACAACGGCACACCGACGTATATCAACAACGGCTGTTCGGCACCCGTTCCGCCATTTACGATACATGCGGGTAACAACATCACGGCCTGCGCCGGAAGCACGGTAAACCTCAACGCACAATCGCAAGGCGCACAATCGACGCAATGGTCGGCGACGCAAGGCAGCTTTTCGAATACCGCAAGCCTTACTTCGAACTATACGCTTCCGCTCCAGGCAAACGGCACGATCACATTGACGCTTACCGCAACGAATGCTTGCGGGGCGACGATATCGGACACGGTGACCATTACCGTTTCTACTTCGGTCACGCCGAATTTCCAGACGAGCCTTTCGCTTTGCAACGGTCAGGCCGCACCGAATTTGGCCAACGTTTCGCCCAACGGGATTTCGGGAAGCTGGAATCCGTCAACGATCAACAATACGCAAAGCGGAAATTATGTTTTTACACCTAATGCGGGACAATGCGCGAATCCGGTCACGTTGTCGGTAACCGTTTCTAACGGAGGCATCGTCCCGAATTTCGCAACCCAACTCAGCGTATGTGCAGGCAGTACGCCACCGGTTTTGGCGACTACTTCACCGAACGGCATTTCAGGAACATGGAATCCTTCGGTGATCAATACGAATACGAGCGGTTCTTATGTGTTTACGCCGAATGTGGGGCAATGCGCCGTTCCGGTAACGCTATCGGTCACGGTCTCGAACGGCATCATCCCGAATTTCGCGACACAACTTACCGTATGTTCCGGAACCACGCCTCCGGTTTTGGCGACGACTTCACCGAACGGCATTTCGGGAACCTGGAATCCGTCGACGATAAATACCAATACGAACGCAACGTATATTTTTACTCCGAATTCTGGTCAATGCGCCCAAAATGCAACGCTTACCGTAAACGTGGTTTCGCAGATCGTGCCCGATTTTGAGACGAATCTTACAATTTGCGCGTCTTCGACCATTCCTGTTTTGGCTACGACTTCGCCGAACGGCATTAGCGGATCGTGGAATCCGTCGGTGATAAATGCCAGCCAAAGCGACAGTTATATCTTCACGCCGAATGCGGGACAATGCGCCACATCGGTCACACTTACCGTAACCGTAACGACACCGATCATCCCGGATTTCGAGACGCAATTCACGCTTTGCAACGGTTCGCCGGCCCCGATTTTGCAAACCGTTTCACCGAACGGCATTACCGGCAGTTGGACGCCATCCGTAATTTCATCGACACAAAACGCCACGTATACATTTACTCCGGACACCGGGCAATGCGCGCAAACCGCATCGCTTTCGGTTTCGATCACGACTTTGGATGTCGCGATTTCGCAAGGTTGCGAGAACGGCAGTTACATGCTTCACGCAAATCAGGAAAATCAATTCGATTCGTTCGAATGGACGTTGCAAAACGGGCCTGTGGTCGGGAATTCCGCCGAATTGAATGTTTCCGGATTGACGCAAACCATGACAATCGATTTTCCGGCGACGTTCCAATTGTCGGTGAGCACGAACGATGGTTGCAACGGCACTGCACCGGTTACGGTAAACGGTATATTGTGTTCGATCCCGAAAGGCATTTCCCCTAACGGCGATTCGTTCAACGACAGTTTCGACCTCACCGGATTCGGGGTTTCCGAACTCAAGATCTACAACCGGTACGGCACAGAAGTCTACAACCGTAAAAACTACACCGACCAATGGCACGGCCAGTCGGACAACGGAAACGACCTGCCCGACGCGACCTATTACTACGCGATCACGACCGTTGGCGGAAACGTGAAAACGGGTTGGGTGTATGTGGTCCGCAAGAGTTGACAAGATCTCAAAATCGACTTTAACTTACTGTTTTATAACAATTTAATAATTGAAAGCCAAGCGATTATGACCATGCGGCCTTCTAATTTTGTGCGGTAAAAACAACAGCATTTACGATAACCAAACGATCCCTATTTTGCCTGAACACTATTTTCTTCCGCGTTTAAGCCGATTCCTCATGCCTTTACTGATGTGCATCTGCTTTTCGGGCACGGCTCAAATCTATCAGCACGATTTCGGCAGTACGACCATTTCGACGCATCCGTATACCGTTGCCCCGACGATGATTGACTCGCACCTGTCGGGTTCGTCCTGGACCAACACCGCAAACGCGTGGACGAGCGCGACAGGCTCGGCGGGACAAGCCATCCGACTTACGACCGCAACCGCGGCCACCATAACATTGACTTTACAGGTTGCGGCCAATTTCCAGATGCAGCTCAACTCTTTCGGTTTTTGGACGCAACGCAGCGCTGCCGGCCCACAAAACTGGACGCTGTCGGTCAACGGGACTTCTGTAGGTTCGGGAATCGTGCCTACGATTGGCGCTTCCACGGGAACGATTCCCGTAAGTACGACGATTTCGGGCGTTACGGGAACGGTACAGATCACGTTGTCGCTTAGTGGGAATACGGGCAATGGCACATTCCGCCTCGACGATTTCACGCTCAACGGCAGCGTGACCTCGAATTGCAGCGGCGCGACCGTTTCTTCGATTTTTCCCGTTTCTGGTCCTCAAAATACGCTTGTGACGATTTCGGGAAGCGGCTTTACATCGGGTTCGGGTACGAGCCAGGTCGCGTTCAACGGGATCGCTTCTTCGTTTACGGTCGTTTCGGATACCGAGATAAAAGCGTATGTACCTGCCGGAAACACCATAGGTCCGATCAGCGTGACGACCAACGGATGCCAAGGTTTTTCCGCACAAAACTTTACGCAAATCGCTTCGAACGCGACGCAGAATTATTCGTCGGACATCTATATTTCGGAGCTCTACGACGCGCAGGCAGGCGACGGAGGCGTCATAGAACTCTACAACGGCACGAACGCCACGGTTAACCTCAATGGTTATTCTATCAGGCGATACGGTGACGTCGGAGGCACGACTTTTTATACGATCAACCTTGTGGGAAGCATGCCTGCGGGAAGTATTTTTTTGATCGGTATCGGAACGGGCACGATCCCGTGCAACATTACGGGCAACCAATATTATTCGACCGGATTCAACGCGAACGACGAATTCCGGCTTTACAATAACGGGGTTTGGATCGACGACGTACAAGCGCCGCAAAACGTCGGTTATTCGGTCATCCGCAAACCCAATGTGGTCGCGCCCCTGCCGACTTTCAACCCGAGCCATTGGGATACTTTCACCACAGAAAATTGTGCCGATATCGGCCAGCACGACGTACAGCAGAACATACCGCCGACGCCTACAAGCCCTTTGAGCGTGTCGACTTGCGAAAACGCCCAGGCGGCTTTTTCGGTCAATGCGCTTCCCGGCGGATTCACCTATCAATGGAAAAAACTCGACGCGGCGGGTAATTGGGTCAACGTGCCCAACACCTCTCCTTTTTCGGGCGGCCAAACCACTACGCTGACCATTTCGCCCGTGCCCGCAGGTTTTGACGAGAGCCAGTATTATTGCCAGATGACGTCGGCCGGCTCATCGGTGGTAAGCCACGCGGCCCAGATGACGGTCACTCCAGCGCTTACTCCCGATTTTCAGACTTCGTTGGTCATTTGCAGCGGAGATGTAGTCCCGACATTGGCTAACGTTTCGCCAAATGGGATTACGGGTACTTGGAATCCGACAGTGATTTCAAATACGGCAAGCGGCAGTTATATCTTCACGCCGAACGCGGGACAATGCGCGTCGGCGGTGACGTTGAACGTTTCGGTGACGAATTCGATCGTTCCGGATTTCGCGACGAGTTTGACGATTTGCCAGAACGATGTTGTTCCGACTTTGAACTCCGTTTCTCCGAACGGAATTACGGGAAGCTGGAATCCATCGACAATTTCGAATACGGCAAACGGCAGTTATATCTTCACGCCGAACGCCGGACAATGCGCCTCATCCGTGACGTTGAACGTTTTGGTGACCAATCCGATCGTTCCGGATTTCGTGACGAGTTTGACGATCTGCCAGAACGACGCCGTTCCGACTTTGAACTCCGTTTCTCCGAACGGAATTACGGGAAGCTGGAATCCATCGACAATTTCAAATACGGCAAGCGGCAGTTATATTTTCACGCCGAACGCAGGACAATGCGCCTCGGCGGTGACGTTGAACGTTTCGGTGACGAATTCGATCGTTCCGGATTTCGCGACGAGCTTGACGATCTGCCAGAACGACGCCGTTCCGACTTTGGCCAACGTTTCCCCGAACGGCGTGTCGGGAAGCTGGAATCCATCGACAATTTCAAATACGGCAAGCGGCAGTTATATTTTCACGCCGAACGCAGGACAATGCGCGTCGGCGGTGACGTTGAACGTTTCGGTGACGAATTCGATCGTTCCGGATTTCGTGACGAGTTTGACGATTTGCGAGAACGACGCCGTTCCGACTTTGAACTCCGTTTCTCCGAACGGAATTACGGGAAGCTGGAATCCATCGACAATTTCAAATACGGCAAGCGGCAGTTATATTTTCACGCCGAACGCAGGACAATGCGCGTCGGCGGTGACGTTGAGCGTTTCGGTGACCAATCCGATCGTTCCGAATTTCGCGACGAGTTTGACGATTTGCGAGAATGACGCCGTTCCGACTTTGGCCAACGTTTCCCCGAACGGTGTTTCGGGAAGCTGGAATCCGTCGGTGATTTCAAACATAGCAAGCGGCACTTATATTTTCACGCCGAACGCCGGACAATGTGCATCGGCGGTTACGTTGAACGTTTCGGTGACCAATTCCATCGTTCCGAATTTCGCGACGAGTTTGGCGATTTGCCAGAACGACACCGTGCCGACTTTGA
This sequence comes from Flavobacterium agri, assembly GCF_013401995.1. Classification (GTDB taxonomy): domain Bacteria; phylum Bacteroidota; class Bacteroidia; order Flavobacteriales; family Flavobacteriaceae; genus Flavobacterium; species Flavobacterium agri. The sequence goes on along the minus strand of NZ_JACBJI010000001.1, from coordinate 15,932 downwards.
ACTCCGTTTCCCCGAACGGTGTTTCGGGAAGTTGGAATCCGACAGTGATTTCAAATACGGCGAGCGGCAGTTATGTCTTCACGCCGAACGCCGGACAATGCGCATCGGCGGTGACGTTGACCGTTTCGGTGACCAATTCGATCGTTCCGGATTTCTCGACAAGCTTGGCGATTTGCCAGAACGACGTCTCTCCAACTTTGGTTAACGTTTCCCCGAACGGAATTTCGGGAAGCTGGAATCCGTCGGTGATTTCAAACACAACAAGCGGCAGTTATATTTTCACGCCGAACGCGGGACAATGTGCGTCGGCGGTGACGTTGAACGTTTCGGTGACGAATTCGATCGTTCCGGATTTTGTGACGAGTTTGGCGATTTGCCAGAACGATGCTGTTCCGACTTTGGTTAACGTTTCCCCGAACGGTGTTTCGGGAAGCTGGAATCCATCTGTGATTTCAAATACGGCAAACGGCAGTTATGTCTTCACGCCGAACGCGGGACAATGCGCATTGACGGTGACGTTGAACGTTTCGGTGACGAATTCGATCGTTCCGGATTTCGCCACATCATTGACCATTTGCCAGAACGACGCCGCTCCGACTTTGGCCAACGTTTCCCCGAACGGGGTTTCGGGAAGTTGGAATCCGTCGGTGATTTCAAATACGGCAAGCGGCAGTTATGTTTTCACGCCGAACGCCGGACAATGTGCCACCTCGGTACTATTGACGGTTACCGTAAACCCACTGCCGACGCCTGTTTTACACGATACGCTTTTGTGTGCCGACAATCCTTCGGGCGTTTTGCTCGACACCGGATTGCCTGCTTCGGGTTATGCGTTCCAATGGAGTTTGGACGGAAACCCGCTTACCACAACAACGCCGGCACATTTGGCCATGACTCAAGGCATCTATTCGGTTACGGTGGAAAATGTGGTTTCGGGTTGCATGTCATCGGCCCAGGCCACGGTGACGGAATATGGCGGAATTACAATAACCGCCCAAGTACCGCGTGATTTCGAAGGACACGGAAACGTGCATATTTTAGTGACCGGCGGATCGGGTAATTTCTCGTATCTGCTCGACGGCGAACAGCTTCAGTTGAACGACGGTTATTTTGACGGGCTCGATTCGGGAGAACATATGGTCGAGGTTCGCGATATTGACGGTTGCGCGATCGGCAGCGTTTCGTTTTTCATCCTCTATTATCCAAGGTATTTTACACCGAACGGAGACGGTTTCCACGATGCCTGGACGATTTCGGGCCTTCCGAATCCCGGAGCTCGCGTGTATATTTTCGATCGTTACGGCAAATTGCTCAAAGAAATGGATCCGTCGACGACCACGGGTTGGGACGGTACTTTCAACGGTCGGGAATTGCCTTCTACCGATTATTGGTTCAAACTCAACTATACCGATCGCAGCGGCAAAAAGAAGGATTTCAGCGCGCACTTCTCGTTGAAGCGTTGATATGTCTATCGATGGATCGCGGCGTCCAGTTTCTCGAGATATAATTTGTCGAGTTCGGTTTCGACAGCATTGAATGTCTTTCTTTGGGCGAAATGATGGTTTTGCACAAGCTTGAGGATACTGTCTTTCTGATGGTCGTTTTCGGCCAGAATCAGAACTTCTCCCGAACTGGCCTTTGCCCATTTACGCACAACGGCTGTATCTGTTGACGTGAGCACCTCGAAAAATAGTTTCGGATACTTCTCCATATACTCGAAAGCGAACATGCCGTAGGCTTCGGAAACCGATCCGTCGACGTTATCTGAATATTCCATAAGCTTCAGTAAGTGCTGTCTTCTGGTTTGTTCGGAGGCTTTTTCTACACTGTCGATACTTTGAAAAACATCGCGTTCGAACTTTTCCCAATCTATTTTGGCCGTTTTGGAATCTGCCGGTTTTCGGGGAATATCGGTCTGTTGCTTTTTGCAGGAAACCACGAGAAGTACGATTACGGAAAATACAAGTCGTTTCATTTGGTTGGATGGGTTGTGATCGATTTGGCTACTTTGAGCAAACGTTCGTTTTCGGCTATTATCGCATCGAGCTTTCGGATAACAACCATCGTTCTGGAATTCGAATTATAATCGTAATTGATGTTCTTCTCGCCTTGGGCCGTCGTTTCGGAAAGTACCATGAGCCCGACCGTTTTTTTGATTTGTTGTTTTCTTCCCAAATACGTGAATTCCTTGAAAGTGCCGTGAGCCGAAACATAAGACAACGTGTCTTTTTCCTCGGAAATGAATTCGAAATCCTTGAGCTCTTCGGCTTTCAGCTGCTTCTCATGCTTCTGGAAATCCTGCCAAAAACCGTGGTCGTCTATCGTTATTTGCGTGTACCGATGGCACATATCAAACCGTGTGAGGTAGGTCATTTTTCGATCTTGCCACATCACGTAAGACGGGTTGGACCAAAACTCGTCGCTGCAATCGTAATCGGCCGTATTGACTTGGGTTGTGCTTTCGGAAGAATAGCTTTTGTAGATGATGATGTTCGATATTTTGTCGCGTTTGAGCTTTTTGGTGAAGTCGAGAACAAATGAATCGAGTGCTTCGACAGTTCGGGATTGGCCGAATACACTTGAGCACAAAAGCAACAAACACAATGTTATCGTCGATTTCATATCGTTGAAACGATTTCGGTTTTTAGTTGCGAAGGATTTCATCCAACCTCATTTTTATCACCAATGTCGAATCGGGCGAAACATTGTCGGGATAATTCTTGCGTTTGACCAAATGCGGAGGCGCAACGATTTCGCGCACCTCGCCTACCTTCATGCCGCGCAATCCTTCGTCCACGGCCTGTGTGGCCTGATTGCCGCCGATGAGTACTTTTACGGGCGAATTGGAATCGTAATTGGAATACAATACCGTTCCGTTCCTATAACTCGTGGTTTCGTACAAAAGTATCTCGTCGCCTTCTTTCGCGGCTTCTCCCGAACCTTTCTCGAGAATACGGTAACGCAAGCCCGACGCGGTCTGGATCGTTTTGCCCGAACATCCGAACAAAAGAGCTGTCGCACAAATCAAGTAAATTCTTTTCATGGCAATCGGATTGTTGAATCACGAAGGTAGCCAAAAACAATATCCGCGACATCTGCATGTTGTTAAACACTTGCCAACGCCGACACGCACTTTGGCTTTTTCGCTAAATTTGAGCAAACCTAAAACGTACGACATGAAACAACTAAAAACCGCCATCTTGCTTTTCGTAGCACTTTTGGCGACCAACATCCAAGCTCAGGAAAAACCTAAAAGCCCGGCGGAAACCGCAACTGGAAAAATCGGAAATGCGACGGTAACGATCAATTACGGTGCGCCTTCGGTACGCGATCGCGAAATTTGGGGCAAACTCGTTCCTTACGGCGAGGTTTGGAGAGCCGGTGCGAACGAAGCCACGACTTTCGAGACGAACCAGGATTTGACGATCGAAGGACAAAAACTGCCTGCAGGCAAATATTCGTTTTTCATCATACCTGAAAAAGACAACAGCGCGACGGTCATTTTCAATAAGACATCCAAACAATGGGGAGCTTACGATTACAAGCAGTCTGACGACCAATTGCGCGTGAAAGTGAAAGGTGTGAGCGAGAAGGAAAAAACCGAAAAGCTCACATACAAAGTAAACGCAAAAGGTTTTTCATTGACCTGGGACAAATTGACGATTCCGGTCAGCGCGAAATAATCGATTGATTTTTATATTGCCGGAATGCTTCGAACGAGGTTTTCCGGCAATTTCATTTTACGAAAATCCGATGCGAAAAATTACATTGCTTCTTTTGGTCTTTACGTTTATCGCTTGTTCCCGATCGAAATTCGAAAAGGAATGGACGACAGAAAAAGCGCCCGAAACCTTCTCGGCCCGCTTCGAAACCACCAAGGGCAATTTCGAGATCGAGATAAGACGAAGCAATTCTCCGGCGGCCGCAGATCGCTTGTACCAGTTGATTTCGCACGGTTATTATGACAATTCGGTGTTTTACCGCGTCGTGCCGAATTACGTCGCCCAGTTCGGAAATACCGATGTGGCGGTCATGGAACAATGGCGTTCGGTAAAAATCCCCGATGAACCCGTCCGTTTGGGCAACAAGAAAGGCACAATCAGTTTTGCGCGATACGGCAAGGAAACGCGAGACCTCGAGCTGTTCATCAACCTCAACCACAATATCAGACTCGATACGACATTCGTGGATGGCGTAAAGGGTTATCCCGCGCTCGGCCAAGTCTCTAAAGGCATGGAAGTCGTAGAGGAATTGTATTCGGGTTATGGCGAACGCACTATGCCCGAGGCCGATAATATGTACGCCGACCGACCTGACTTCATGCGTACTTTCGTCAATCTCGACGTGATCCGTACGGCTTATATCTTAAGCGAGGAATAAACTCCGAGCTTTTATTTCTTTGCGATCGCCGGCTTTTTTTGGACGACACCGGCGCGACCGATCACTTTTTTCTGTTTCCCGCATTGCACGACGACAGAATCTTTCGCGATTTTCCTCACGGTGATCCCATCAGATTTGCCATTCAAATACAACCTTGACATCTTGCCATTTATTTTGAGCATGGCCAATTCGGAGCTTCCGTTGTTCGATTTCACAAAACCGAAGTATTCGATCTCAGGAAATTTCATCTCTGGCGCGCGTACGATAGGCTTGCGCTCTGCACTTGTCTTTCTGTAAGAAACCGTTGCGCTTCGGGTGCTGATCCTGGGCGTTTCCATGTTTCCCGTGAACGGGTTTCGCCTCAACGTTTCCATCTTGAAAGTGTCTTTATGCGGTAGGCTCACTTCTTTTGCGGATGCCGCATAATTTTGGGGAGATACGGTTTCGCCCTCAAAGAAAAAACGGCTCACGTATTTGTAGCCCACGGCTATCCAGATACCGGCTACAGCTAGGGCGAGCAAGCGGCTGAAGAGTTTCTTGTCTTTCACTCTACGGTAAATTTATATACGGGTCCGGGAACGCTGATGTTTCCGGCGGCATCTTTTGCCTTGACGCGCCAGTAATAGTCGCCCGTATTGGCAAAAGCCTGCTGGAAGTTCGTTGCAGATACGCTCGAGGACTGGATAATGTTTGTGAAGCCTTGGTTTGTCGATATTTCTATGATATAGGAAATCGCAGACTGGATCACACCTGAATCCTGTGGTTGCGTCCAACTGAAACTCACGGTTTGGGCTGGCTCGAAATTGGCTTCGTCTGCGGGAAGACTGTTTTGGGGGGCGTTGGGTACGGTCATGTCGAGCGAGAAATTTCTGCTGCTGAATACCGTACTACCGTCGGCGTTTACGGCTTTCACCCGCCATTTGTATTCTCCTTCCTGGTCGATCATGGTAGTGTTCAACGTCAACGATGTTTGGGTAATGTTGTCCTGGGAATAGACCAGGCTGCTCGAATTGGTAACATCGAGTATTTCAAGGCGGTAATAATCGGCAGCAGAAAGTTCTTCCCACGAAAGGATGAAATCGGGCGCATTGGTCAGGTGGTCGGGCGCAGGTGCCGTAAGGATAACCTGCTGTTGACTCAGGTCATCGGATTCGACGACATCGAACGCGTTCGGGAACGAATACGAAGATTCATATGCCGAATTCTCACCTCGTACGCGCCACTGGTAATGCCCGGGATTCATGGGCAATGTAGCCTGAGTGCCTGAAAAAAGCGTGTCGGCCACAATTACCTGGTTCGAGGAGTAGACCTGCACGCGGTATTCGTCGGCCCCTTCGAGCGACTGCCATTGGAACGTGACCACGTTGCTTTGCACGACCGTTCCCGGCGAAGGGAAAACTGCGGTGACCGTGTCGTCCGAAATATCTTCTTCGATGATGTCCTCGCAGGAAAAGCACAGCAAGCCGAGCAGGATCAGTACAATCTTATTTATTGCTTTCATAATTCTGGAAAAATAGTTTAAGGTGCAAGGTTTCCCTCATATTGAATTTGGTCTTGTAAAAATGCAGGGCGAACAGCCTCGAATCGCGAAAATCGGTCTCGAAACCATAGGCGAGCCGCAACATACCGTCGAGCGAGCCGGTCACGTCGAGCTGGTTGGTGTTGGCTTGGTAGTCTTCGGTCGAAAACGAATGGATGGGAGCCAATTCCTGAATCGAAACCCCGCCGCGCCTCGAAGTGAAGGCCATGATATTCTGCTGAACCAGCTCTTTACTTCCTTTTTCGCTTCCCAACAAGGCATCGAAAGTTTGCTTGTCTTTCCTGATTCTCGCGAATTCAGCCGATTTTTTCTTGATGTCAACTGCTTTTGCCTTGAGTTCGGCATTTTGAAAATAGAGCTCGAACAGGTTGCGGTACGACCTTTTGTAGGCTGTTGCCGCCATCAGTACGAAAATGGCCATCAGGGCCAACAGTTTCTGTTTGTAAGTGTATTTTTCGAACATCACTTCACGGCTATTTTAATTTCGAAAATCCTGTGCTGGCCTTTGTCCCTTGACAGGCTTTGAAGCCGCAGCTCGGCTACCCAATCGAGTTTCTTGAGCGTCTGCACCCATTGGTTGAACCCGGCGTCGTTGGACAGGTAGCCTTTGAGATAGATCACTTTTTGTTCGAATTCCACGGGTTTCTTGTCGTCTAGAGCATAACGCAACGGATTCACCTTGAGTTCGTTAAGCTGCACACCCGGAGGCACTCCTTGAAGGATTTCGTAGGCGTAGAAACTCAGGAACTTGTCCGACAGTATACCTGATTGGTTAACGATGGTGCGTTTTTCTCCGTTCTCCTTCTCCATTTCGAGCATTTCGCGGTACGCCTTGTCGGAATAGAGGTTGTACATGTCGAGTTGGGCGTTCTGCCCAAGGTAATATTGGGTAAGCGCATAACTTGCGGCCAATGACACCAGGAAAAAAACCAGCATCGAGATACCGAGATACCGGAAAGCCTTCTTGTAGCGCAGTTCTTCGGTAGAAAAATTGCCGTTGTTGTCCTTTACTATTTCGGAAGCGGGCGCAAAATGTACAACTGCAGCGGCATACAACGGAAGGAAAGCGCCTTTTATTTGGGTAGTCCCTATGGCATAACTGGTTTCTGCGGACGCTTCCTGTTTGCCGAAGCCGATAAGCCTGCCGTTGTCGAAGTGCAGGCGCATATCGTCTATGGCAATTTCATCACGGTTGACCGCGCGCGCCAATAAAGCCGTATGGAAAACTCCCGTAAACAAATCAAGTATCGCATAACCTGACTTGGTGAACGTGGCCGTGATGTCTTCGGCTACGTTCTTGCGGCAAAAACCCATGAACAGCAACGCGTCCTCGGTTTGGTAACCCGTATAGGAAAGGCTTTCGAAATCGATGCTGCGTTGCCAGGTAAGATCGTCCTGGTCGTTAAGGTCGATCTTCCGATACAGCACGCCTTTGACATTGATTACCAGTACAACGGGAAGGTCGCGCTCGCAATTTGCCGTGATTTCGGAAAAATCGGTATAGCCGTGACTCGAAACCACCAACAACTCATTGTTCTTCTTGTGGACAACGAGCACGCGGTAATCGAGACGGTCTCCCGTTCCGGAAACGCCTATGACCCTGATCTTGTCCAAGCCGAATATTTTGGAGAATATGGGTTTCATCAATATACGATCGTCGGCTTTATGAACAGGTGCAGTTTGGAATTCGACTTGGTCTTGTTCCTGCTGCTGAAGAACCATTTGATGATCGGTATGCGCGAAATCAAAGGCGTACCCGATCCTGTATTTTCCTTGGACAATTCATCCAATCCGCCCAAGAGTACCATCTCGCCGTTTTTGACCCTGACCAGCGACTGGAAATTCTGGGTCGCCTTGCCCGGAGGAGCGGTCTCGGCAGCCCTTCCCAAAAAGGAACTCTTTTCTACCTGAATATTCAAGGTCACGTTCTCATCGGTCGACACGAAAGGCATGATCGAGACCTTGAGGTTCGCGTCGGTCTGCTTCCATGAACCGGATTGCAGCACGTTATTCCCCAACCCGCTGTTTATCAATTGATTGTTCTGTTCAAAATAATAATTGGTCTCTCCTATCGAAAGCGTAGCCTCGTGTCCGCTGAGCGTCGCTATTTTAGGCGTGGACTCTATCTTGAGCAGCGAATTGTTCTCGAGGAACTGAAGGTTCAGGTAAAAGGCGTCGGTCACCTTGCCGAGTTTTATGAATCCCAATCCGTTGAAGGCATCGATGAGACTGTTGACCGACGAACTGTTGAGCGTCACGTCTGTGGTCGGGAAAAGCAAGCCGCTGGTCACTTTCTCATTCGACTTGTCTATACCCGATTTTATACCGGTCTGTATGCCATATGCTTTTTTGTACTGTACGATGATGACCTCGATCTGCACAAGAGGTACGACCTTGTCGACTTGCTTGAGGTATATCTTGAGCTCGTCGATCACACTTCTCGGCCCCGATACGATCAATCCGTTGAGTTCCTTGAATTCCTTGAGCTCGAGTTTTTCGGAAAACACTTTCGGAAGCGAAGCCAACACCAGTTCTATCGAACGGTTCTCGAGCTGCACCATTTCTGTAGCGCGCAAACCTTCTGTGGCATGTTCGCCAATCAGATAAAAGTTGCCTTCTTTCTTGTACGAGTATTTCTTACCCTTGAGGATATGCTCCAGAAGATCGTCGAACGTAATGCCCGTCGCCATCAGCGAGGTTTTCTCATTTTCGGGTTTGTTGTAGATGAAATAATTCACATGTAGCTTTTCGGCCGCATCGGTAAGCAGTTCGGCCGCATCGGCCGCGTTGGCTCTGACGCTGAGCAGTCCGTTTTCGAGAACCGTGACCTCGAACGTACCCAGTGCCGTGCCGCCGCCGCTTTTCGATTTCGGCTTTTGGCCATTGCGGTCGCTGAATGTTGTCTCTGTGTTTTTTTGTGTCTGCTTCTCAAAGTAAAACACGCCGGTTTCGTCTTTGTACGATTGCAGCCCGTTGGACTTTCCGATCATTTCCACGACCTGATCGAACGGACGGTTCAATATGTAGGCCGATACGCGCTGGCTCCTGACCTCTGGCGACATGATGATGTTTTTGCCCGAGGCGTCTACGATGGCCTGTACCGCGGTTTCCAATGTATCGTTCTCAAGATGCACCGACAGGAAATCGTTCTCCTTGTTGTATTTCACGTCGATGATTTTGGGTAGTTTCTTCTCGGGCAACTTGACTTCCTTGCGCTTGCGGAAGATGATGATGTTGCTCATGAACTCGACTTCCAGATCGTATTTGGCGGCCAGGAACACGAAGGCGTCCTTTACCGTGACGTCGTAAAAGTTGTTGACCACGGGAATGTTCAGGTCCGAGTCCACACTTACGTTCAAACGGTTGTTCTCGGCTATGGAAAGGATAAGATCATATAGCGAAAGACCCGAAATGTCGAGCTTGATCACGTTGTTGAGTTCCTTCTTCTGCTTGGCGAAATCATCGAAACGCCTGTTGAGCTCGAGCACGTCCTGTTGGGCGGACAATGAGCACGAGCAAGCAAACAAAACAACGAGCAGGAGTTTTTTTATCATAATCAGGCGTTGAGTAATATGGAGTAGATTTCTTCGAGAGAGGTCTCGCCCGCGCCGAGCACGTCGAAAGCCTTTTCGGATAGCGATTTGTATTCTTCTTTGTTTTCTAGAAAAGTATCGAGCGCGCCAGTCTTGATCGCATCCGATACCTGTGGCGTGATGCGCACGATTTCATACAACGCGCGCCTGCCTTTGTATCCGGTATGGAAGCAATTGTTGCACCCTTTTGCCCTGAAAAGCCGATCCGGTTCATACGGGATGCGGAATCCGCCAGGGAAATCTTCGGGTTGGTACGGTATTTCTTCTTTACAGTCGGGACAAAGTTTCCTGATGAGCCTTTGCGCCACCGAAAGGTTGAGCGTTTCGGCTATAAGATACGCGGGCACACCCATATCGACGAGACGTGAAACCGTTCCCAAGGCCGAATTCGTATGTATGGTAGACAAGACCAAGTGTCCGGTGAGCGAGGCACGAATGGCCATCAGCGCGGTCTCGGCATCGCGTATTTCGCCCAGCATGATGATATCGGGATCCTGGCGCAGGAACGAACGCAACGCCGCCGAAAATGTAAGCCCGATATCTTCTTTGAGCTGCACCTGGTTGATGCCTTTGAGGATGTATTCAATCGGGTCTTCCACAGTAAGGATGTTTCTCCTTGAATCGTTGAGCAGACGCAATGTGGCATACAGGGTCGTGGTCTTGCCCGATCCGGTAGGACCGCTGATCAGGATGATGCCGTTGGGCTTGCGGATGGCCTCTAGGTATTCTTTGAGCGCTTCGGGTTCGAACCCCAAAGTATCGAGGTCGATCTTCGAGGCGTCCTGTCCCAGAAGGCGCATCACAATCTTTTCGCCGAACAAAGTAGGCAATATGGAAACGCGGATATCGAATGCGGGTGTCGTGATCCTGCCGTCTTGCGGCAACCTCTTCTCTGTGATGTTGAGCTTGGCCATGATCTTGATCTTGTTGACCAATTCCTGGTAACTGTCCCTGTCGAGTTTGTAACGGTCGAGCAACTGGCCGTCCACACGCAACCTGACACGCGCTGAATTTTCATACACTTCGCAATGGATATCGCTGCTTTTCAACGATTTTGCCTCCGCAAGCAATTCCTCGAGGAAATCGCCTTTCTCGAGATTAAGTGTCCTCGATAATTCTTGGCGCTCCTGGCGGTAATACCGCGACAATGCCTTTTCCACAAGATGGGAAGGATACGGAGTGAACGTCACTTTCTTGCCCAATAGCAACTCGAGCTCGTCGGTGATATCCGTGTAGTCCGTTTTTTCGGCACAATACAGCACCAACGCTTCAGGATACACTTCCTGAGGCAGTATCTTGTAGGAATTCGCCATGTAGTTTGAAATGGCGTGGCGGTTGTCTTCGGTTATGATGATTTCGTCCATGTTTCAGTTAGGCAAAATTATTTTCGGGAACGGCAACAGCAGGTCGCAACCCAAAACGGCTATGAGGAACACGGCCGAAAACCCAGCCAACGGGATGTTGTCCTGTGCGATGCGTTTTCGGAAAACGGTACTGAGCAAAAGCGCGAACAGCATCGAGCCGATGAAATACGCGATGTAATCGGTAAGCAGGAACAGAGGTGTTATCGCGGCATAGAACAAAAGGTCGCCCAGCCCGAAATAATGCTCGAACGGGTTGAGTATCGCTTTCTTCCTGATGCTCATGTAGGCGACCATGGCAGCCATCACGACGAGCAGGAAAAGCAGGTTGACCGCCACTATCCTTTGCCAATGCAAGGAAAACCCTTTGATTCCCTCGGCCATAATGAAAACCGACAGAGGAGCCGCAACGTGTATTTTCCTGTACTTGAGGTCCTGGATGAAAATAAGGGCCAGGCAGGCCACCAGACCAAAAACAAAAAGTGCTTTCAATCTTTTACGACTTCCCTTAAAATTTTCTTCGAATCTATTTCCCAGGTGTTGAATTCGCCATCGCCGTCAAGATCGGAAACGGCAGTAGCCCTCGCCATGAAAGCGTTGGCCGAGGACTCGACGATCTCGATACGGTATACGGCCTGGCCGCCCTCATCTACCGTGGGTTCCTGCTCGAAACCGATTTCCTCGAGGTTGCCCGCATATTTGGAAAAACGGTAAAAATGACTTTTCTGAAGTCCGTAAACCTGGTTGAGCATGGCTTGTGCCTCTATCGATTTGGCTTGGCTGACTACCGAAGTCTGATTGGGCAACACGAGCAACAACAATATCCCGATGATGCACAACACGATAAGTATCTCGTTAAGTGAATACGCCTTGACATAGCCATGACGGACCCGTCTTTTCAAACTGGATTTCAGGGACTTCATAATGTTTGTGGTTGAAGGTTCCAAAAATACGCTTTTTTCATTCTTAACAAAGTTTTAAGTATGTATAATTTTGCTGAGTTCGAACATGGGCGCATACATGGAAACCATTATCACGCCTACGATTATGCCGATGATGATGATGATCATCGGTTCGAGGACCACCCCTATCATCTTGCTCTGGTAACCGATGTCCTCATTGTACTGTTCGGTAAGCCTGGCGAACATGGTGTCCAACTGATTTACGTGCTCGGCTACTTCGACCATGGAGACGAGTTTGCCGTCGAAAATCTTATGGTCGCGAAGACTGTCGCTAAAAGAACTGCCTTTGGTGATCGTTTCGCGAATTTTGGGCATTGCCGCCTCTATCGGATAGAAGCGTATCATCTTAGAAGTCAACGATAACGAAGTAATCAGTGTCGTGCGTGAGGACAGCAACAGGCTCATCGACTGGCAGAAACGCGCAATGTATATCTTTCGGATCAACTGCCCGAAATACGGGATACGTATCGCGATACCCGATGTGACGCGCCTGTACGTATCGGTCTTGCCGTACAGGTAATGCAGGGTTACAAAACCCGCCGCCAATAGCAATACGCCAAGGAACATGGCGCCCGAATGCCGCGAGAGCATCAGGATGAATTTGGTGCTCGCGGGCAGTTCTCCTCCGAACTGTCTGAAAACCGAGCTGAACATCGGCACGACTTTGGAAAGCATGAACCAAAGCACCAAAAGCGTCACCAACATAACGATGCACGGATATGTGAGGACCGACACGATTTGGCGACGCATCGCGATTTTGCGCCCGAAATACTTTTGGAGTTCGGTCAATACTTCTTCGAGTTTTCGCGTTTCCTCGCCTATCTGTACGCTGTAGAATTCGTAAGGGGAAAATTGCCCGGTTTCCCTCATCGATTCGTAAATGCGTTTGCCTCGCACGATCTGGCTCTTGATCCCGAGTATGAGCTCCTGCTCGCCTTTCTTGTCGAACTGTTGGGATACGATTTCGAGGGCCTTTTTGAAATCGACACCCGAACGTAGCAATATGCCGAGTTCCCTGTAGAAGACTTCCTTCTTCTTGTCGGAAAACCCTTTAGATAAGGACAACTGTGCCTTTTGATCAGGTTTAGATCTGACGCTTTTTTGCGCAGCCGCCGTCTTGTAGGTATTAAGGTCGATTGACATCTTGATTCGCATTGAGCCTTTCGGCGGGATAAATATTTTTATAGAAGCGCAACGAGTCGACGCGTGCGTCGAGGTCGAAAACAAGTTGCAGCCTGCTCATCGTCTTTTTGCCCGATACGTTTCCGATGGTGTCCAACAAAACCGAAATCGGACGGATGTGGAAAGTATCGGCGAACGTCTCGGAATGCCGTACGATAGCGCTATCACCGAACTCGAAATAGGCGGATTGACCTTTGTAATCACTGAATTCCAAACGCTCTTCGGTGTAAGACAACTCCCGGCTGCCGAACATGTCGCGTTGCATGACCCAGGAAAGCCGGTTCACGTCCGAAACTTTCTCGTTTTGGTAACGCAGGTCGCTCAGCTGGCGCGACAATATCGAAAACACGACAAACACCAGGCCGATGACCACAGCCATGACTACGAGGCCCACCATGGCTTCGACTACGGAAAAGGCACGAACGGCGTTACGGGTTGTCATAAATATAAAAGGTCTGTTGCTGTTTGTCATGGCCGAGACTGTCGGACAAAATCACGGTCTGTTCTTTGAGTGCGGTATTGAGCCAGGTTTCCTCTATGCTGATGTCCTTGCGTACGACCTCGTTGTGGAGTTCGCACAAATAAAACGTTTCGGCCAGCCGATTGGATGCAGCCGAAAAGGAAACGCTGTTGCGATGTGACAAGGCACGCGCATAAACGACCATCGAAATGTAGACGCATACCGATATCACCGTAAGGGCGATCACCGACTCCAAAAGGGAATTTGCCTTACAATACTTTCTTGATGATGCCATACGCGTGATTTTGGCCGGAAAATACCGGTATGTCTAAAAATTGTTTCGGTTTTCGGGCATCGATCTCGATATCGCCAAGGCAGTTGAGCCAGTCGGTTCCCCCAAATGCGTAAGCCAAACGCGAAGCATAGACGGTTCCGTTGATTTTGCCTTTGGCGATTAAAGTCCCCGAACAGTATACCGTGCCTGTAATCCTGGCATCGTCGGCAAACAGTATTCGGGCTTTATCTACGTTGAGAAAATCGTTGCCCGTAACCACGACAAGGCCTTTGACCGAAAAACCATCTCCGGTTTCAATCTGCATCTTTTCCTTTCCCGTATTGCGTACGCAAAGTACCGATGGATAATCCAGACGCACCTCTTTCCCAACCCTGATCGAACGCGTCGCGAATGCCTGCACCGTCCCGCGGAAATTATCGCCAATGACGATCTTCGGAGCGATGAGCAGCACGTCTTCGAGAACCGTCGAGGCATCCACCACGATAGAATCCCGGGCCACGAGTGCGTAATTGCCCCTGAATATCGCTTTTTGCAGCAAAGGGCTCGGCAGCAATACGGTTAGGCGCGGCGACTCGAAAGAATGGTAATACAACAAATCGCCCGTTTTGGGTACATTGGAAAGCGGTTGTGACGTCCATGTGCGGGATTCCTCGTAGAATGCGGCACACTTGTCCGCCAGCTCGGGAAGGAAGCGATCGGACGGCATGACCTTGCCCGAGAGGTCAATCTCGTTCTTCTGATGGTTGATATTGGCCTGTTTGGTACGCCCGAGCGGCAGCTTCATGTCTCCTGACACTTTCACGTTTCCGGTCAGGTTGAGCATGTCCGAGAAATCGGCGGTGTACAAAGCCAATGGCGAATCGTCACGGCGACCCGTCAGATAAGCCGAGGCCACCGTGTCCCGATCGCGGATCGACCGCACCTCGAGAACCTCGATAAGCCCGTGCATGCGAGTGGTATATTCCGATCGTATCCCGTCTTCTTGTTCGGGAACGTCGACAGGCTCCAAGTTGTTGCCCAGCGCGAAGTTCGTCGTGGAAAGGTTGTCGAGGTACAGTTCGGACTGCAGCCCGTAAAAAACGTTGAGACGTTCGTGAAGGCTGCCGACAAGCAACAGCGCCCCGCACAGGATCCCGACGATCAGGCAGATATAAATCGCATATATCAGGCTGTTCGCGCGGATCATTTTTTGGTTTCTTTCTTGGAAAACAACCTTTTGAAGAAGCCCGGTTTTTTCGCGGTATCGGAATTTTTGGCGGCCGCCGTTTCTTTTAGGGCGGCCTTCTTTTGTTTTTGTAGTTCCTTAACTTGCTGTTTTTGCTGGCGTTCCTGTTCTTTGTCGGCTTTCGCTTTCTCTTTTTGGGCCTTGGTCAGCGGTTTTGCTTTGGTATATTGCTCACCGTTCTTGAACCAGAGTGTGTCCTTGACTGCATAACGTACCCAGGCACCGTGTTTCTCACCTCTTTTGTAGTTGCCTTTTTCGGATAGGTTACCGTTTTGGTCGTACAGCATGTACATGCCCGACCTGAGTCCGTTGTTCCAATATTGCGTGGATTGCAGGTTGCCGTTCTCGTACCATGACTTCCAACGTCCCGTTTGCAGCCCTTTGTTGAAATTACCTTTCTCGGCCAATTGGTTGCTGTGGTAGAATTTGGAGTATTCCTGATCGAGAAGCTCTCCGGCGGCACCACCTTTTGCGCTGTGGATCGCACCGCCGCGAAACCAAAAGTACGTCTTGTGCTCGCGAATGGCGGTAGTTTTGGCCGTGGTGTGGAATTCGTATCGGAAATTGGCGTCGGATACCCGTTTGATGGAATACGGATCACCGTTCAAGACGTGGACCGAACAAAGTATCGCCAGTATAGCGTATTTCATAATGTCGTTTGGTGGTTGGTGTTGGGAAATCGGGCGACAGCGTTTCATGACATCGTAACCGACTGCTGCAAAGATACTTTTTAAGAGATAATTAACGTTTGGGAAACCGTTAAATTTTCATACATTTCCTACGACGCTGCATTCGTCCAGGTTCTTTGTTTTTTTAAGTCGATTTTTGGTATTTCAACACTTTTTCGGGTTTCCAAAAGTCTTATCAAGCCACTGATAATCATCGATTGGAATCTTTTTGATTACTATCCTTTCGGGATGCTGCAGAAGGAGCG